>JAXLXP010000001.1:0-1809 GCA_046327955.1 Binatia bacterium
TGACCGCTCGCCGTGGACTTCCCGCCTGCATGAAGATTGTGACGTCACAATCGCCCGCCGGCCGCTTGACTCGCACACTGACCATCCGTACAGTACATAGCAACATCCAGCGAGACGGATCAACGCGGCGGTCGTGCAGGGAGGACTGTGCCGAGCCAGATTCCCCACCCGAGGAGGCAGCGCAACCGGACCACGGTTGTGTTGCGCCCTGACTGCCGCCCCGTGGGCTCCGGCCCCCGGGGCTTCTGTTTAGGTGCGGGGATTCTGTCTCCCGCCGCGTCGATCTTCACGGCCGTCCCTGTGCAGGGGCGGCCGTTGCGCATCGCTGCGCAGTCGGTCGTCCGTTCTTCGCGTTCGCCTCGGAGGAGCAGATGGCAACTCAGCTGACCGGCAGCCTGCCCGCGGACCTTTCCGCCAACGTCGCCGCTACATTCGACCTCCCACGCGGAGCCGGCCGTCGCCTCCGTCACGCCTACGGCTTCGACGACGTGGCGCTGGTGCCAGGCTCGCTCACGGTCGATCCTGAGCTTACCGACCTGTCCTGGCAGCTCGGCCCGCACCGCCTCGCATTACCGATCCTGGCCTCGGCGATGGACGGCGTCGTCGATCCCGGCTTCGCCATCGCGCTCGGGAAGGTGGGCGGCCTCGCCGTGCTGAACCTCGAAGGGCTCCAGACGCGGTACGAGAAGCCGGCCGAGAAGCTCGCGCAGATCGCCTCGGCGTCGGCGGTCGAATCCACACGACTGATCCAGGAGCTGTACCGCGCGCCGATGCACGACGACCTCGTCGCGGCGCGCGTCCGCGAGATCAAGGCCGGCGGCGTGCTGGCGGCCGTCTCGTCCACGCCGGCGAACGCGGCTCGCTTTGGGCGAGTGGCGGCCGAGGCCGGCGCGGACATCTTCGTCGTGCAGTCCACGGTCAGCACGGTCCGGTACCGGACGCGGGGCGAGAGCCTGGATCTGGCTCGGCTGTGCAAGGAGCTGCCGATCCCGGTGGTGGCCGGGAACTGCGTGTCGTTCTCGGCGGCGCTCGAGCTGATGCAGACCGGCGTGGCCGGCCTGTTGATCGGCGTCGGGCCGGGCTCGGCCTGCACCAGCCGCGAGGTTCTCGGGGTCGGCGTGCCGCAGGTGACGGCGACCATCGACTGCAGCGAGGCGCGCGACCTGTACTACCGCGAGACCGGCCGCTACGTCGCGATCGTCACGGACGGCGGCATGCGGACCGGCGGCGACGTCTGCAAGGCGATCGCAAGCGGCGCGGACGCGGTCATGCTCGGCTCGCCGTTCGCGCAGACGGCCGAGGCGCCGGGCCTGGGCAACCACTGGGGCATGGCGACGCCGCACGGCGCGCTGCCGCGCGGCACTCGGATCAAGGTCGGCGTTAACGGCACACTGGATCAGATCCTGTTCGGCCCGACCTCCCGCACGGACGGCACCCAGAACCTCGTCGGCGCACTGCGCACCTGCATGGGCGTCTGCGGCGCCGGCACCATCTCCGAGATGCACGAGGTCGAGATGGTGATCGCGCCGTCGATCAAGACCGAGGGCAAGCTGTGGCAGCTCGCGGGGGCGAAGTGACCGGAGGCGACGTGAGCGAGGAGGGATCACCGCGCGTCTCCGTCTCGGGCGACGTCGAGGTCAGCACCTACCTGGAGATCGCCGAAGTCGAGGCGATGGGGCCGGACGGTGCGCACGCGTCAGAGATCGCCCAGCCGGAGCAGAACACGGCCCGCGACGCCGTCGCGATCCTCGACTTTGGCTCCCAGTACAGCCAGTTGATCGCGCGGCGGGTCCGCGAGGCCCGCGTCTA
>JAXLXP010000010.1:0-233115 GCA_046327955.1 Binatia bacterium
GCGGCGCTGGCGACACGATCGACCTCGCCGAGCGCCACGTCGGCACCCGCGCGCGCGAGCGCCAGTGCGATCCCGCGCCCGATCCCGCGCGCGCCGCCGGTCACCAGCGCCACCTTGCCCGCAAGCTGCATCGCGCCCTCCGTCGGCGACCGGTGTACCGCAACGGCGCGGGCACGCGCCACCTGGCGCCCGGGTCAGAGCAGCTTGCGAATACGCTCGTAGCCCTTCTTGATCTCGGTCGCGACGAGCCCGAGCGCGGAGGCCACGTCCTCGGCGGCCTTGCCCGCCTCGCGACCCACGACCTCCATCTTGCCGCGCACGTGTTCCCACTTCTTCTCGAGCTCCTCGAACTCGTCACGCGCATCGGCGCGGGCCAGCTTGAGCTTCACCCGCAGCTCATCGCGCTGCTGTTTGAGATCGTCGAGGAGCTTGTTGAGATCGTCCTTGCTCAACGCCATGGCGCGACCCTATTCCATCACCGGGTTTGCGCAAGCCCCCCGATGGGCTCCGCAGCCGCCGGCGAGCGGGTCGGTGCCGGGCACCGACGTCGCGGCCGTCGCCGGCACGCGCGCGGCGAGCAGCACGGCGGCCGCCGCGAGCGGCGAGGCGCCGAGTTCGGCGAGCTTGCGGGCCAGTCCTCCCGCGATCGCGCCCAGGTGCGCGGCGAGGAACGTCTCGCGGGCTCGCGCCGTCGTCTCGGCCGCCTCCGCATCGCCCTCCGCCCGCGCCAGGCCCTCCTTGAGGTGGAGATACCCGACGAAGCCCGCCTCGACCGCGACGTGGTCGGGCGGATCCTCCGCGCGCGGACGGTAGGCGAACGCGGCGTAACAGCGGGACACGTCGGAGAGCACCCAGCCCGGGTCTTCGAGACCGCGGTAGCTGACCTCACGGGGCGAGACCATTCCCCCGGGACCGAGCAGCGCGAGATACTCGCCCTCACCCAGCGCCCCGACCGCCTCGACCACCTCGCCCAGCTCGCGATCGCCGATCTCGCACGCGAGCGCCGTGATCTCCTCGTGCCGCCCGGGTCGCGGCCGCTCGAGGAGCAGCCCGAGGATGCGCCAGCGCGCAGCCTCGACGATCGACTCCGAAGACTCCCGCACGGTGCTCATTTTGCCCCCTCGAGCAGGAGCGGCACCCACGCCGAGCGCATCTTGCGCGCCCCGCCCTCCTCGTGCGCGCCGTCCCACACCGCAAATGCCACCTGCGTGCGCGCATCGGGCTTCAAGCCGTCCGGCAGCGGCCGGGCCAGCACGATGGCCCATCCGCCCTCGCTCCGGCGGCCGCGGCCGTCGCTCACGGGCTTTCCGGGATGGATCGTGCCCGGGCCCTCGGCGATCAGATCCTCCACCGGACGTTCGCGCGGACCCGCCATCGCGTTGTCGAGCGCGCGCGCCGGCGCATAACGCTTGGCCGCCGCCTGCTGCTCGGGCGAGCCGGGCTTCAGCGGCGCGGCCTCGAAGGGGTAGTGATCGATCGCCGCGCGCGGGTAGAGCGCGTTGATCGTGTCGGGCCGACCATCGACCGTCGACTGCCAAAAGGCACGCCAATAGCTGATCTCGACCGCACGCCCGCCCTCGCCCATCTGCGGCGCGGGGACGTCGGGCTGGATCGCCGCCGGGACCTGGACCGCGCACGCGTCGGAGAACTTCGACACGCCGGGCACGTCGTTCTGCGTCCCGTCGGCCCACTCGAGCCGGAACGCGATCACCACGCCGTCGCTGAGCGCGCGGACGCGCACCTCCTTCGTCGACGGCACGAGCAGTCGCGGCTCGACCATGTCCTGGAGCTGCAGCGCCGCGACGAACTCCGGGGCGTCCTTCCATTCGGCGGCGGCCGGGTCCTTCGGGACCGTACCGCGGTGCGCCGCCACGACCTCCGTGGCCGGCCCGTGCGCGGCCGGCTTCTCCGCGCAGGCGGCGGCGAGGACGACCAGACCCAGAAGCCAGCGCATGCGAGTGTCCATCTGTGCCTCCGTCACGGGATGGTGGTGCGCACGACTTTGCGCGCGGCATCGAAGGCCTGGCGGACGAACACCGGCTCCTTGAGCGGCACGCGCACGATCTCGGCGCCGTCGTCCTCGAGGCCGATCACCGCGTCGCCCGACCGCTTCCAGCGCGGCACGACCCGCTCCGTCGCCCCGAACAGGCTGAGCAGCCCGGAGAGATCCGGGTCGTCGGCCGACGCGCGGTACGTCTCGATCGCCTGGTCGACGCTCGGCCCGAACATCTGCCGCAGGAACGGGCGCGGCACGTGCACGGGCGGGACGTAGTAGACGTTCGGCTCGAGCCCCCACTGCGGGAAGAGTGGCAGGGCCACCTTCCTCACGTGCACGAGGTAGTCGATCGGGTTGTCCTCGCGCGCCGCCTCGGGCGTCGACACCCAGCCCGCGAAACGGATCTTCCCGATGCAGTTGACGAAGCACTGCGGCTGCAGCCCCTGCTCGAACTTCGGGAAGCAGGCGATGCACTTCTCCGACGTGCCGGTCAGCGGATTGTAGAAGATCTTCTTGTACGGGCACGCCTTGACGCACTCCTGGTAGCCGCGGCAACGCCCCTGGTCGACGAGGACGATGCCGTCTTCGGCACGCTTGTAGATCGACGCGCGCGGACACGACGCCAGACAGCCGGGGTACGTGCAGTGGTTGCAGATGCGGGCGAGGTAGAAGAACCAGTTCGCGTGCGGCAGCTCGAGCGCGGCGCCGGTGTCGATCGTGCCCGTGCAGTCGTCCTCGCCGACGTTCGGGTGCGCGTAGTCGACGTCCTCGGGCCGCCAGCCGAGCACCCGCTCGCCGGCCTCCGCCGCCTCGAAGAGCGTGCGCCCTTCGTACGTGGCGCCGCTCCACGACTGTCCGCCGAGCTTGTCGAGCAGCTTCACGTCCCACGCGAGCGGATAGAAGCCGTACGGCTTGGTCTCGACGTTGTTCCAGAGCATGTACTCCTGGCCCTTGCCCGACGTCCACGTCGTCTTGCAGGCCAGCGTGCAGGTCTGGCACGAGATGCACTTGTTGGTGTCGAAGACGGCGGCGAACTGCCTCTTCGGCCGCGACTCCGGGTACCAGTACGACATCTCCCGGTTGATCTGCCAGTTGCGAACGCGCGCCATTACGCGTTCCCCCCCTTCTTGCCGTCACCCGCCTGGACGTGACCACCGGCGAGGTACTTCTTCATGCTGTCGCTCTCGTACCGCGGGCGCAGGCCGAGCTTGGCCGGCCGCCAGAGCCCCTGCCCGTCGAGGCCGCCCGGCTCGGCCTTCGTGATCTTCACGATCGACTCGCGCGGCGCCCCCGTCGTGCAGTGGACATCGAGCAGGAAGCCCTTGCCGATCTGCTGCCCGAGCGTCTCCTTGCGCACCAGCGAGTCGGTCATCCACGTGGGCTTGATCCACGCCCGCGTCGCCGACTGGTGCGAGCCCGAGCGGAACATCGCCTGGTAGTTCGTGCGCGGGTTCTTGGCGAGGCCGTCGGGCCGCTTCTCCTGGCCCTCGACCGATCCCGGCGTCGCCGCATACATGTTGAACCACATGCGCGTCACGCCGCGCGGGGTGCCGGGGTAGTAGCGCGCCCGGCAGAGCAGCCGCGCGACCTTGTAGTCCTTCTCGTTCTTCTGCCAGCCGCGAAACGGCCGGTCCTCCGGGTCGGAGTCGATCCAGACGTAGTCGCCGTCCTCGACGCCGAGGCCGCGCGCGTCCTCGGGGTTGATGTCGACGTAGCCCTCGGTGACGAACGGCATCCGCTTGTCGCGGCGGTAGATGTCGCCGAACGGGCCGAACAGCACGGCGTTCACGTCGGTGTCGACCGGCGTCGTGTGCGCGCCATGGCGGTACTTCGGCGTGTGGAAGACGTAGCGGTAGCCGTCCGCCGCCAACGGGTGCCGCGTCTGCTTCGTCTCCGCCCACGTCTTGACGACGTTGCGCCCCTGTCGCGTCTCGCCGGAGAGGTCGGTGACCGCCACGCCGTAGTCCGCCGGTCCCTTCGGACGCAGCGCCTCGTGCTTCGGCGCGACGATCACGTTCGGCTCGTAGAACGTCGAGTCGACGGGCTCGCGGTGGACCGGCAGGTTCTCGCCCGCGGCGATGAACTCGTCCTCCTCGCGGTAGAACTCGAGGCGCCCGCTCTTCGTGTACCAGGGCCGCGATTCCTGCGTCTGCTCGTAGCCGACCGCGCGCGGGTACGTGCGGCTCATCATGAGCGCCGGGATGCCCTGCTTGGCCTTCTCCTCGAGCTCGAGGAAGCGGTAGCCGGCCGCGCACGACGACAGATCGAGGATGCGCTGCAGGTAAACGTCGACCTTGCCGTCCTCGACGAACTTCCAGTAGTCGCGGAAGCGCGGCTCGCCGGTCTGCTCGGCCAGCTTGCGGCCGACGAGCGCCAGGATCTCGATGTCACCGCGCGTCTCGAAGATGCGGTCGAGCGGCGTGCGCGGAAACACCGTGAGGAACGGGTTCGTCACCGAGCAACAGACGTCGGGGTACTTGAGCTCCGCCCACGAGTCGGCGGCGAAGACGATGTCGGCCCATTCGCAGGAGGTGGACCACCACCACTCGTTGACGGCGATCATCTCGATGCCGGGCAGCACGTTCACCACCAGGTTGTAGTGCCACTTCGCGTTGCCGAGGATCGAGTTCGAGTTCGCGAACCAGAGCGACTTGGTGGGTGTCGGCAGGTGCGTCTTGCCCGTCACCAGCTGCTTCCCCATCCGCAGGGGCTTGTGCTCGTGGTTGAAATAGTGCGCCGACTCGCCCTTCCAGTAGGGCTTGGGGCGGGCAGGCGCGTCGGGATTGAGCTCGATGTCGAACGGGTTCTCGTAGAGGTACTGTGGCAGCCCGTTGAACAGCGCGATGCGGTAGTTGCCGGCGTACGACCCCACGTTGCCGGCGACCTTCCCGACGTTCCCCGTCAGCGAGGCGAGCAGGAAGATGTCGCGGTCCTTGTTGTCGTTGTTGAAGAATTGATTCGGCCCCATGCCGACCGTGAACAGCGTCGTGCCCGGGTGGGCCGCGATGTCGCGCGCCAGCTTCTCGACCGCCGCCGCCGGCGCGAACGTCATCTCCTCGACCGTCTTGGGATCGAAGTGCCCCGCGTACTCCCGCACCAGGTCGAACACCGGGCGGCATCGCACCGTCGCCCCGTCGTGCAGCGTCACCGCGACGGTGCCCTCGAGCAGCGCCGTCTTGCCGACGATCGACTTGCCC
This sequence comes from Binatia bacterium, assembly GCA_046327955.1. GTDB lineage: Bacteria > Desulfobacterota > Binatia > DP-6 > DP-6 > JAXLXP01. The sequence continues at coordinate 5,194 of JAXLXP010000010.1, forward strand.
CCCACCTGGTCGCGCGTGATCCGTTGCGGCGCCTGGGCGCTCGCGTCCCACCAGACGTAGTCGCCCCACTCGGCGCGCAACGCGACCGGGATGAGCTGGTCGGTCTGGCGTCCGGGCGGCGGCGGCTTCTCGCCCTCGGCGAGCAGCTTGGTCTGATTGGCGAGCGCCGCGGGCTCACCTCCGAACACGTCGGTCGCGCGCAGGTACTTGAGGCTGTCCATGCGCACGAGAATGGGAAGGTCCGTGAACTGGCGGACGAAGTCGGCGTCGTAGAGCTTCTCCCGCATGACGACGTTGGCGAGACCGAGCGCCAGTGCCGGGGTCGTCCCGGGGCGCACGACGATCGCCTCGTCGGCCTTCGACGACGTGGCCGAGTACTCGCACGCGATCACGACCACCCGCGTCCCCTTGAGCCGCGCCTCCGACAGCCAGTGCGCGTCGGGCATCTTGGTCGTGATCCAGTTCATGCCCCAGACGACCACCGTGCGCGCGTGCTCGACCGACGAGAGATCGAAGTCGACCGTCTGCTGGCCGGTCACCATCGGATGGCCGGGCGGGAGGTCGGTGTGCCAGGAGTAGTTGTCCCAGCAGCGGCCACCGAGCGCGTCGTCGGGCTTGACGCCGCGGATCTTCGCGTCGAGCAGCGCCATCGAGTTGGCCATGCGGTAGAGGCCGTAGATGCGCGTCAGGCCGAGGAGCGGCATGCCGCCACGGAACTTGAGCGTCTGCGTGCCGGCGCCCTTCGTGGCGTGGATCACGTCCTCGTCGTAGCCCTGGGCCTTCAGCCGCTGCTCGCCCGCCTCGCCGCTGTACGTGCCGGCGATGTTCTGGAGCGCCGTGGCGACCATCGCCGCCGCCTCCTCGTGGGTCATGCGCACCCACTCGTCGCGCCCGCGGTTGAAGTACTCGACCGGCGGACGCCCGTCCTCGCCGCGAGGGAAACCGGCCTCGACCCATTTCTTGTAGCCCGCGCGCACCATGCAGTGGCGCACGCGCCGGTCGCCGTAGAAGCGTCGGGTGAGCGCCAGGCCCTTCTGGCACACGCGCGGGTCCCACCGGTGCGACGCCGCATTGCCCTCGAGGTCGGTCGCCTCGCCGTACTTCATCGTCGGCCCGATGCGCGTGATGACGCCGGAGCGCACGTAGGCGTTCAGGATGCAGTTGTGCGTATCGTTCGGCGCACAGAGAAAGGTGAACGTCGAATCGTAGTGCCACAGGTCCCGGTACACCTTCTCCCAGTCGCGGGCGGGATAGTGCGCGAGCGGGTTGTCGAGCGCATCGAGCGCCCAGGCGCGCGTCGCCGACGCGACGAACGCGCCGAAGCCCATGGCGCTCGCCGTCTCGAGGAACTGCCGTCGGCTCAAGCCGTTGCGTGCCATCACTTTTCCTCCCAGGAGCGCAGGTGCGCCACGATGGATGCGATCTCCCCGTCGGAGAGCACCCGGTGGGTCGGCGAGGCCGCGCCGAAGGCGGGCATCGACGTGCCGCGACGCCCGCGGCGAACGGTCTCCATCAGATACGTGTCGGTCGCGCTCGCGAGCAGGCGGCGGTTGTCGAGCGCGGGCCCTTCCTTCCCCTCGCCCTGGGCGCCGTGGCACGAGGCGCAGGTCTCCGCGAAGAGTGCCGCACCCGCGGCCGCATCGGCCTTCACCCAGCGCCGTGGCCCCTCGTCGACCGGGGCCGCCGCGCCGCCCGCGAGCGAGCGCACGTGGGCCACGACTGCCGCGATCTCCACCGGCCGCAGCCCGCCGTCGGCTTCGCCCCACGCCGGCATGCGTCGGCCCGGGCGCCCGTGCGTCACCGTCTCGGTGATGAAGCGGTCCGACGCGACGGCGAGGAAGTCCGGGCTGCCGATCGCCGGAAACGCCGGCATGCCGGGATAGCGCATGCCCTCGCCCGCCGGACCGTGGCAGGCGGCACAGAACGTCCCGTAGAGCGTCGCCCCGTCGGTGGCGAACTCGCGCTCCCCGAACCGCGTCGCCCGCACGCGATCCTTCGGCCAGAACGATTCGGGCTGGTCGCTGCGCCGCAGCGACAGCATGTAGAACGTGAGCTGCTCGATCTGCGGCTCGGCGAGGCCGAGCTGGGGCATGTTCGAGCCCGGGACGATCGTCGCGGGCGCGCGGAAGTGCTCGGCGATCCAGCCCGCCACGGTGTGCTCGCCGCGTACGTGCGTGAAGTCCATCTGCCCCGGGTCCCGCTCACCCTCGAGGGTCAGGTCCGGGCCGTCGTCTCCGCCGACGCCCGCCACCTTGTGGCAGCCGCGGCAGCCAAGGCTGTGGAAGACGGCCTTGGCCTCGACCAGCCCGGGGGCACCGACGCGCGAGGACAGCAGCACGTCGATCGCCGCGCGGTCGGCGTCGGGAATCGGCCCGAACGAGGTCGTCCATGCGCCGTCGCGCGCGGCCTCGTGCTCCGCGGGTGCTTGGCGTACCAGCCGCGATCGAAGCCCGCGGCACCGACTCGCGAGAGGTCGGGCGCGACCACCGGCTGCACCCCGGGCCGCAGCGTCCCGCCCTTCCCGTCGAGCTGATGGCAGGCGAGGCAGTCGTGGCGCCCGACGAGCGCACGGCCCCGCTCGAGCTGCGCCACGCTCGGCACGGCGAGATGCGTGTGACAGCTCCCGCAGCCCGCGTACGCGAAGCGCTGCGGCAGCATCGGGTGCGGCCAGAAGTCGACGGCGCCGTGGGCATCCCGGGTCTCGGTCGCGCGCCCCTGGCCGTCGTGGCAGATGACGCAGCCGTAGTCGGCCGGGTCGTGCGCCACGTTCGGGTGACTCGAGAACACCGGCGAGCCGGCGAGCCCGGTCTCGCCGGGTGCCATCCCGACGTGACAGGTGATGCAGCGGTCGGTGGCGCGGAGCGCCGGCGCATAGACCTGCCGCAGGTGGATCTCGAACTCGTCCGCCTGCGCCGGCGCCAGCCGCGCGCGGTAGTCGTGTTGCAGCCGCCGCCAGTCCCGCGCCACCGTCTCGCGGTAGGCCGCGAGCAGCAGCAGGGCGAGCGTGGCGAGGCTGGCGCCGAGGAGCAGGAGCTTGTTCGCGCGCGCGTTCATGAGCGCCTCAGTGCTTGGGCCAGTCGGCCGGCGACCAGTAGAAGACCCAGTTCGGTCCGCGGAAGTGCACTCCGACGATCGTCAGGACGACGAAGCCGCAGAGGAAGCAGGTGAACAAGCCGAGCGCGCCGGCGCGCGTCGAGTCGTGGCGGCGGACGAGCCACACGGAGTACGCGCCGTAGATGAACGTGAGCACCGTCCCCGGGTTCACGAGCGTGATCAGGAGCTGCGGGGCCGCGGTCCACCATTCGCGGATCCAGCCGAAGCGGATCGAGAAGACCTCGACACCGAGCACCGCGATCAGACCCACCACCACCGAGCGCAGCACGAGGGCGCGCCCCCCGGGGCCACCGAACCATTCGCCGGTCCCTTCCGTCTCGCGGTCGAGGAACGGGATCAACGTGAGCCCGAGGATCACGATCGTCGGGATGCCGATCCCGCCCATGAAGGCCGAGTACGACACCAGCTCCTGCAGGCCGAGGAAGTACCAGGGCGCCTTCGCCGGGTTCTCCGGCACCGCCGGATTGGCCGCCTCCTTGAGCGGCGCATCCGAGACCAGCGAGAGCGCGAGGCAGATGAGGATCGTGAGCATGAACACGCCCGCTTCGGCGTAGAACAGGTGTGGCAGCGACGGCAGCGTCCGCTCCGGCGCACGATCGACTGCCGGGCTCGTCCCGCGCACCACCGCCGCGAGTTGGTAGGTCTTCTGCGGCGCATCGGTGAACACGGGGTACGGCAGCATCGCATCGTGCGGCAGGCGCGCGTTCGCGTCCGCGGGCCGCGCCAGGCCCCCATCCTTGCGGATGCGCCAGAAGTGCACGGCGAGGAGCACGGCGAGGGCGAGCGGGAGGATCATCACGTGGAGGAGGTAGAAGCGGATCAGCGCCTCCTCGCCGATCTCCTCCGAGCCGAGCAGGATGAACCGCTGCAGCCCGCCCGGATCGAACCACGACGTGATCCCGAGCGCGTCGGTGACCTCGCGCGGCGACTGCGCGATGTTGCTGCCGATCGTGATCGCCCAGTACGCGAGCTGATCCCACGGCAGCAGGTAGCCGGTGAACGAGAGCCCGAGCGTGACGACGAGGAGGCCCATCCCCATCACCCAATTGAACTCGCGCGGAGCCCGGTAGGCCGCCGTGTAGAAGACGCGCGCCATGTGCAGCAAGACCACCAGCACCATGAGCTGCGCGGCCCAGCGGTGGATGTTGCGGATGAACAGGCCGGTCGGGACGACGAAGTGGATGTCCTTGATCGACCAGTACGCGACCTCGGGATACGGCTTGTAATAGAACATCAGCAGTATCCCGGTTCCGAGCGTCACGAGGAACGCGGACAGGGCCATGATCCCGAGCCCGAGCGTCGTCGTCCATCGCAGCGACCACAGGTGCACGCGCACCGCGTGCAGGTGGAGGAAGACGTTGCCGAACACGAACGACGAGCGGCTGCGGTCGGTCGTCGGCGCGCCGGTCCGCACCACGCTCTCGCGCAGCGTGCGCGGAACGGCCCGCAGGTTCCCGAGAAAGCGCTGCATGCCGCCGGCGGTCATACGACCACCTTCGTTCCCGCCGGCACCACCTTCGACTGGTCGACGACGTAACTGCCCGACGCGACCCGCGTCACCGCGAGCCAGGGCAGCGCTTTCGGCGCCGGCCCTTTCACGACCGCGCCATCGCTCGAAAAGCGCGAGCCGTGGCAGGGACAGGAAAAGCCGCCGCCCTCGCGCTTCACGACGCAGCCCAGGTGGGTGCAGATGGTCGAGACCGCGTAGACGCCGCTCGCGTCGCGGAACAACGCGACCGACCGGCCCGGCGGCACGAACGCGTCCCCGGCCGCGAGCGTCTCCGGCAGCGTCACGCGGAACTTGCGTGACGGCACCGGTACTACTGCCGCGCGTGGCAGGCGGGTCATCCCGAGCGCCGCGAAGGCGAGGGTCACCAGCGCGGACCACATCGCCGCCAGCCCGAGGAAGTCGCGTCGGGCGACCGGCGGCGGCTCCAGGCGCGAGCGCGCCGGAGCGCCGGACACGGGGGTCGTCGTCATGGATGGCTCCACTGGGTCGTGAACTGCACCCGCTCCATGGTGATGGCATCGGCCGGACACCGCATCGCGCAGAGGGCGCAGCGGATGCACCGGTCTTCGTCCTTGAGGATCGCCGTGTGCCCGGAGAGGTCCGCGCCCGCCCCGAACGTCGCCTCGCAGACCCTCTCGAGCGCGGGCGCGGGGAAGAGATCGGACAGCGGCACCAGCTTGAGACAGCTCGTTGGACACACGTCGACGCAGCCGCCGCACAGCACGCAGCGCGTCCCGTCGAACACCGGCGCGACCCCACAGTCGAGGCAGCGCTGGGCCTCGCGACGCGCCGCGGACTCGTCGTAGCCGAGCTCGACCTGGCTCGTCGCGTCGTGGAGGCGCGCGGCGGCCTCGCGCGCCGGCACCTCGACCCGCGGGATGGCCTCGTAGCGGAACTCCCGCCGATACCGGTCGAGCGGGACGTGCGCCTCCAGCGACTCGGGACGGACGGACCGCCCCGTCACGTGTCGGTAGACGCTGCGCGCCGCGCGCTTGCCGGAGGCGACTGCGTCGATCAGCAGCCGCGTGCCGTGCGCGAGGTCGCCGGCCACGAAGACGCCCGGCGCGCTGGTCGCAAGCGTCTCGGGATCGACCTTCGGCCAGCCCGGCCGCATCTCCGCGACGTCGGTGCCGCCGTCCTGGAGGAACGCCAGGTCCGGTGCTTGGCCCGCGGCGACGAGCACGGTGTCGCACGCGACGGTCTGGCGGTCGCCGTCGTCGAACACCGGGCTGAAGCGCCGGTGCGCGTCGTAGACGCGCGTGCAGCGCCGGAAGACGGCGCCGGTGACCGCCCCGGCGGCGTCACGGAGGATCTCCACCGGCCCCCACCCGTTCAGCCGCTCGATGCCCTCCTCGTCGCCCTCGAGGATCTCGGTCGTGTCGGCCGGCATCTCCTCGAGGGTCTCGAGCGAGACGAGCCGCACGCGGCGCGTACCGGGCAGCCGCGCGGCAGTGCGGGCTGCGTCGAATGCGGCCTGGCGCACGACGGTGCGCGCGACGTCGTACGCGACGTTGCCGCCGCCGATGACGACGACCTCGTGCCCGAGGTCGAACGGCTCGCCGAGCGACACCGCGCGCAGCAGGTCGACACCGCCGTAGACCCGCGGGCCGCGCTCGCCCGGCAGCCCGAGAGCGCGCGGTCGCTTCGCGCCGACGGCGACGATCACCGCCGCGTGATCACGGCGGAGATCGGCGAAGGTCACATCCTTGCCGACCTCCACGCCGGTGCGGATCTCCGCACCGAGCGCCCGGATCACCGCCACCTCGCGCTCGATCAGGTCGCGCGGCAGACGATACGCCGGGACGCCGACCGCGAGCATCCCTGCCGCCACCGGCTCGATCTCGAACACCGTCGGCCTGAACCCCATGAGCGCCAAGTCGTGGGCCGCCGAGAGGCCCGCCGGTCCGGCGCCGACGATCGCGACCTTCTCACCGCGCGCGGGCGCGAATCCCCCGCCCATGAAGGCACGCAGCAGGACCGCCATCTCCTCGGCGTCCGCGGCGACCCGGGGCACGTAGGCCCGGGCCGCGGCCAGCACCGCCTCGGGTGGCCGCGCCTCGACGCCAGCCTGCTCGCACGCGAACCGCTTGAGCGCGCGAATGGCGATGGGGCGGTCGGAGTCGATGAAGCAACCGTCCGCATCGACGCGCGGCACGCGCCCCCGGCGACAGGCGGCTTCGCACGGCGCACCGCAGATGCGACCACAGATCGACGCGAACGGATTGGGTCCCCGCGCGATCAGATACGCCTCCTCGAAGCGCCCTGCTGCGATCGCACGAACGTAGCCGCGCGCGTCGGTGTGGACGGGGCACGCCACCTGGCACGCGATCAGGTTGCGGTGATACCCCTCGCCCGGCACGTCGACGCGGAGCTGCACCCTCGCATCGGACATGGCTTCGCCGCCGCCTCCTTTCGATCCGCCGCGGTGCCCGGCCACGTGCCGGCCCCCCGCCGACGCGCCCGCGCATCCTCCGGCCGACAGAGCAACGCGCGTGCCTGGACCCCGCGCTGCGTCGTCGCAGGGTTTCCAGTCGGCCGTTCCCGAGATTCGGAACAGCGCGTGCGGATCTTCCCCGGAACTTCTCAGCCGCCGGCGAGTCGCCGCAGTAACCGGTCGGGCCGGAGGTCGGCCAGCCGCGCGAGCACCGGGTACGGATGCTCCCGCGCCAGCGCGTCGAGCGTTCGCTGCATGACGTCGGTCAACTCCTCGTAGCAGCGGCGGACGACGTCCGGATCACGGGCCCGATCGGCGCCGAGGCGCGACCAGTCGAGCGGGCTCCCGACCTGAATCGTGACCTTGGCCGGCAGCTGGACCGACGGCACGAACGCCGGCATGAGGCCGAACGGCAGGTTCCATACGAACGGGAACACGTTCACGTGCAGGCGCTCCAGCCCCATCGCGTGGGCGAGCCACTCGCCGCGCGTGAACACGAACGTCGACTGGTGTGCACCGTGGATGGTCATCGGAACCACCGGCACGCCGGCGGAGATCGCGAGCTCGATGAAGCCGCTATGACCGCCGAAGTCGACGCGGTTGCGCGCGGACCACGGCCGAAACACCTCGTAGTCGCCGCCCGGGCACACGAGCACCGCCGCACCGAGCGCGAGCGCCCGCCGCCCGTTCTCGTGCGTCGCGGGGACGACGCCCAGCCACCGCAGCGCCGGTCCGAGCGCCGGGTAGGCGAACAGCAGGTCGTAGGCGAGCGAGTAGAGCGGTGCCTCTGGCCCACGCTCCCGCACCCACTTGGTCAGGAAGAACCAGAGGTCGTTCGTCTCCGCACCACCCGAGTGGTTGGCAACGACCAGGAACGGCCCCGCTGCCGGGAGACGCTCCCAGCCGCGGAACTCGGTCCCGAAGTACAGGTTCACCGCCTCGAGCACCGGCAGCACCCGCGCCACGAACGCCGGATCGCGCTGGAACGGATCGACGCGGGTCTCGGCGCGGATGCTCGCGTCGAGCGCGTCCAGCAGCGGCCGCAGGAGGAGGCCGACGGCGCCCGAGGGCCTCCGAGGTCGTCGCGATCGTTCCAGCTACCGCCTCGTGTCGTACTGCGCCAGGATCCGCCGCGCCACCGTCATCTTGTGGACTTCGTCGGGGCCGTCGTAGATGCGCGCGAGCCGCGCCTGGCGATAGAACATCGACAGCGGATGGTCCTCGGTCACGCCGGCGGCACCGTAGACCTGGATCGCGCGGTCGACCACCTCGTGCAGGACGCGCGCGCCGAAGAACTTGATCAGTGCGATCTCCTCGCGGGCCGCGCTCGCGCCGGCGGTGTCGATCTTCCACGCCGCGTGCAGGGTCATGAGCCGCGCGGCCTGGATGTCGGCGCGCGACTCGGCGATCCAGTCCTGGATGTTCGCCTTGCGGGCGAGCGTCGAGCCGAACGCCTCGCGCTGGTTGGCGTAGCGGCACATGAGCTCGAAGGCGCGCTGCGCGACGCCGAGCCAGCGCATGCAGTGGTGGATCCGCCCGGGTCCGAGGCGCTCCTGCGCGAGCACGAACCCCATACCCTCCTCCCCGAGCCGGTTGGACACCGGCACGCGGCAGTCCTCGTAGCGGATCTCCGCGTGGTGGTTGTCGTCCTCGCCCATGATCGGGATGCCGCGCACGATGTGGAACCCGGGCGTGTCGGTGGGGACGACGATCTGGCTGAAGCGGAGGTACGGGCTCGGGTTCTCGGGGTTCGTCATCGCCATCACGATGGCGAAGCTGGCGCCGTGCGCGCCGCTCGAGAACCACTTGTGGCCGTTGATGACGTAGTGGTCGCCGTCGCGCACGGCCGTGGTGCGCAGCAGCTTGGGGTCGGAACCCGCGACCTCGGGCTCGGTCATCGAGAAGCAGCTCCGGATGTCGCCCGCGACCAGCGGCCCGAGCCAGCGCCGCTTGTGCTCGTCGGTGCCGAAGCGCCAGAGCAGCTCGGCGTTGCCGGAGTCGGGCGCCTGCGAGCCAACGCACACGGGCGCGAGCGGGCTGCGACCGAGGATCTCGTTCACCAGCACGTAGTGCATGAACGGGATGCCCGCGCCGCCGGCCTCCTTCGGGAGGTGGAACGCCCAGTAGCCGAGCGCCTTGGCCTTCTGCTGCACGGCGCGCACCTCCGGCGGGTACGCGGGGCCGCCGACCTCGGCCTTCCAGTGGATCTTCCCCTCGCGCGGGTAGATCTCCTCGTCCATGAAGCGCCGCACGCCGGCGCACAGCCGCTCGATCTCCTCGGGTACCGAGAATTCCATCGCTCGTCCTCCGCGGCGGCGTCGTAGCACCGGCGCCAGGCCGTCGCCAGACGGGGAGCGCATCCGCCGGCTCTCGCGTGCCCGGCCCTGGCAGTCCGGCGCGGCGCTCGGTATGGTGCGCGGCCCCGATGCGGACGCGCCGCCCCCACCCGTGGCTCTGGATCGTCGCCCTGCTCCTCGTCCCGGCGGCCGCACGGGCGTGGACCGTCGTCCCGATCCCCGAGATCATCACCGACCCGAACGAGGGCAACACGTACGGCATCCTGCCGGTCGTCCTGTTCACGGACGACACCGACCGGATCGCGTACATGCTCGCGCCCGACTTCACCTACAACGACACCAAGGGCTTCTACCCCCGCTTCCGCTTCTTCGGGTACCCGACGAACGAGCGCCGCTACAAGCTCGTCGTCGGCAAGTCCACGACCAAGGACCAGATCTACGATGGCGAGTACTCCGACCGCTCGCTCTGGGACGGCCGCGCATTCGTCTTCGCCGAGCTGAGCCACGAGCTCGACTCGACCGAGCGCTTCTACGGCTTCGGCAACGGCTCGTACGAGTCGGGCGAGTCCAACTACACCAGCAACAACACGCTCGCGATAGTCGACCCCGGCGTCTGGGTGCTGCCGCACGTGAGCCTCGCCTATCGGATGCGGGTCCGTCGCTTCGAGGTCGAGCGGGGCCAGGTGCGCGCATTCCCCTTCGTCGGCGCCGCCCATCCGGAGACGGCCGCGCGCGGCCTCGAGACCGGCGTATATTGGGCACACCAGCTCACCGCCGCCTACGACACGCGCGACGACACCGACATGCCCACCCAGGGCATGCTCGCCGCCGCCTACGGCGAGGCGGCCGATCACGCGCTCGGCAGCGCGACGTCGTTCGTCAAGTTCGGCGCGGAGTGGCGCGACTTCGTTCCGGTACGGATCCGCAAGCTGCGGGCGGTCCTCGCACTGCGCGCGCTGATCGACTACGTGAGCGGCAGCCGCGACACCCCGTTCTGGGAGATGAGCTCGCTCGGCGGCCGGCGCGCGCTGCGCGGCTTCGGCGGCGACCGCTTCATCGACTTCAACCGCGCGCTCGCCGGCGGCGAGCTGCGCACGCCGGTCTACGGGCGCAAGGTCCTCGGCGTGAACGCCGAGCTCGAGGTCGCGCCGTACTTCGAGACTGGCCAGGTGTTCCACGGTGTCGGCGCCTCGCCGGTGAACGACCTGCACGTCGCCTACGGCATGGGCTTCCGGCTGCGCGTACGGCCGCAGGTGGTGGCGTTCGTCGACCTCGGCTACGGCTACGAGGGCATGTCCACCTACACCGGCGTCAGCTACCCGTTCTGACGGCCAGCGATGGACCGCCGGAGCTGGGACAGCCGACTCGCGCGACGCCTCGTCCTGCCGCTGCGCGACACATGGGTCCACCCGAACCACGTGACCACGGCCGGCCTGCTCACCGGGTGCGTCGCCGCGGCGGCGTACGCGACCGGCACGCACGCGAGCTGGGGCGCCGCCCTCTACGGACTGTCGGCGATCCTCGACCACGCCGACGGCGAGCTCGCGCGCGCGACGGGCAGGACGTCCGCCTTCGGGCGCGCGTACGACCGGTTCTCCGACCTCTCGATCAAGGTGCTGGTGTTCGCCGGCATGGGCATCGGGCTCCGCCACGGCGGTCTCGGCCTGCTCGGACCCGCGAGCGGGATCGCCGCCGGCGTCGCCTTCGTCGCGATCTTCCTCATGCGCAACGCGATCGCGCGCCGCCGCGGCTGGGACGCGCTCGCGCAGCCGAGCGCCGGCGGCTTCGAGATCGAGGACGTCCTCTACGTCGCCCTGCCGGTGACGTGGCTCGGGCTGCTCGCGCCCTTCTGCGTCGCCGCCGGCGTCGGCGCGCCGACCTTCGCCCTGTGGGTGGCTCGGGAGTATCGCGGCGGCGCCGAACAGCATCCGCGCGCCGCAACCAACCTTGACAGGCCCGGGGCCACGGAATAGACGGCGGGCACTTCGTTTCAGGAGAGCGATCCAGCCGGGGCTCGGGGGACCCTCGTCGCCGGCAAGAGCACGCGGGCCGGGCGGATCGTCCGACCGGTTCGCGCGGAAGCTGGCCAGACTTTCGTGCGCGCACCGAATGGGAACCCGGTCAGGTCACTCGCATATCCGGGCCTTGCCGCGGGCGTCGCGCTGTTCACCGGCCTTCTCGCCTACCACGGGCTGCGCGAGGTGGGCGCGGCGCTCGCGACCGCCGGCTCGGGTCTGATCGTCGTCACGCTCTTTCACGTCGTGCCGATGACGATCGACGCGCTCGGCTGGCGCCGACTGCTGCGCGGTCGCCACTGCCCCGACGGCCGAACGATCCTGCTCGCGCGCTGGGTCGGCGAGTCCGTCAACGGCCTCCTTCCGGTCATGCAGCTCGGCGGGAACATCGCCAAGGCCCGGCTGCTCACGCGGCGCGGCGTGCCGGGCCCGACGGCGGGCGCGAGCGCGGTCGTCGACGTGACGCTGGTCGTGCTCTCGCAGATGCTCTTCACGGGAATCGGCTTCGCGCTGCTCGTGCTGCAGTGGCGCGGCGGGCGGCTGGCACTCCCGGTCGCGGCCGGCACGGCGGTCATGGGCACGCTGCTGGCCGCGTTCTTCGCAATCCAGCGCCACGGGCTGTTCGGGGTTCTCTCCCGCGCGCTCGCGCGCGTCGCGCGCGGCTCCGACCTCGCTGCCCTCACCTCCGGCGCGGCCGCGCTCGACGCCGAGGTGACCGCGCTCTACGAGGATGGCCGCGCGATCGCGGCGGCGGTGCTCTGGCACCTCGCGAGCTGGATCGTCGGCGCCGGCGAGGTGTGGCTGGCGCTGGCGTTTCTCGGCCATCCGGTCGACCTCCGCACCGCCGTGCTGGTCGAGAGCCTCGGCCAGGCGGTCCGTGCGTCCGCCTTCGTCGTGCCCGGCGCGCTCGGCGTCCAGGAGAGCGGCTACCTGATGCTCGGCCGCGCGATCGGCGTCGACCCCGAGACCGCGTTCGCGCTGGCGCTCGCCAAGCGCGTGCGCGAGCTGCTGATGGGACTCCCCGGCCTGCTGGCCTGGCAGCTCGACGGGGCCGTCGAGGCATGAACCTCTCGGGCCTGGCACGGGCGCTCAACAGCGGCGGGCGCGTCATCACGCGGACGGGCATCCCGCTCGTCCGGCTGGACGAGGACCTGCTGCTCGAGGATGCGCGGCGGCGCACGGGGCTCGACGACTTCGGGGACTCCGGCTTCCGCGAGCCGTTCCGCCGCCTGCTCGCGTCCTACGAGCGAGAGGCGAGCCTCAACCTCATCGGCCGCATCGCCGCGCGCCAGGGCTCGATCCGGCTGCTCGAGAACCGCCTGCGCATGGAGGCCGACCGCCGGCGCCATCCCGAGATCGGCGCCGGCGACGTCCGCCAGCCGATCTTCGTCACCGGCCTGCCGCGCACGGGCACGACGCTGCTCCACGGCCTGTTCGCGCAGGACCCGGCCAACCGCGCCCCGCTCAACTGGGAGATGCTCTTCCCGTCGCCACCACCCGAGCGGGCGAAGTTCCACCACGACCAGCGCATCGCGTGGGCGGAGCGGCAGCTCCGCTGGTTCCAGCGCCTCAACCCGGAGTTCCGCAAGATCCATCCGGTCGAGGCGCGCCTGCCCGAGGAGTGCCTCATCATCACGAGCCACGCGTTCCTCAGCTTCCAGTTCCAGACGATGTACGACGTGCCGTCGTACCAGGCGTGGCTCGAGGAACAGGACCTGCGGCCGAGCTACGCGCAGCACCGCCGCTTCCTCCAGCACCTCCAGTGGCACTGCCGCGGCGAGCGCTGGGTGCTGAAGGCCCCTGCGCACCTCTTCGGCCTGAAGGCCCTGTTCGACGTCTACCCCGACGCCCGGGTGATCCTCACGCACCGCGACCCGCTCGAGGTGGTCCCGTCGCTCGCCAGCTTGCACACGACGCTGCGGCGGACGTTCCGCGACGAGGTCGACCCGATCGCCACCGCCGCCGACGCCACGCGCCGCTGGGCCAAGGGCATCACCCGCGCGCTGCACGATCGCGACGCGGGCTGCGGCCGGCCCGAGCAGTACCTCGACGTCCGCTACACCGACCTCGTCCGCGACCCGATCGGCACGGTGCGACGCATCTACGCGCACTTCGACCTGCCCTACGGCGAGGCAGCGCAGCGGCGCATGCGGCAATTCCTCGCCACGCACCCAAAGGACCGCCACGGCCGCCACCAATACTCGATGGCGCAGTTCGGCCTCGACCCCGACGAGGAGCGCGCGCGGTACCAGACCTACCGCGCGCGCTTCGAATTGTAAGCGCCGACCCGAGACGAGCCTCGGGTCGGGAGCGGACGCGAGCGTGGACGCGCGGCGAGTCAGCCGCGCCGTTGCGGTGGATGGTCGGCGCGCGTCACTTCACCGACTTCGCCATCTCGTGGTGCGCCGCCGCCAGGGCCTCGTTCTCCTTGGCCAGGCTCTCGTAGCTGCGGACGAGCGCCTCGCAGTGCTCGTGGAAGTGGGTCTTCGCGGCAAAGGCCCCGCCAGCCTTCTTGTACTCGACCCCCATCTTGCGATGCTCGGCCGCCTTGGCGTGGGCCTCCTTGGCCTCGCGCTCGTAGTAGCCGGCGATCGCCTCGTGATCGGCCGCCGTCCTTGCGGTCTCGATCCGCTTCTCGATGCTGCTCTCTTCGGCAGCGGCTGCCCGGACCTGCGGCAGCGACAAGATCGCCACCGCCGCCGCGACGGTCGCGAGCCTCCCGATTCGACGTGTCCTCATCGACAAAGCCTCCTCCCGGTTCGAGTCCGTAGACACACGCGGATCCCGAGGTACTCCATCCTCGTCGAACATGCCATCACCGGAAGCAAGAACGGGTCCGGCGCTTCCGACGAGGGGGTGGGCCGCCGCGGCGTCAGTCGACGAAGGCGCCGCTCGCGGACCCGCAGCCCGTCACACACGACTCGAGCGTCGTGCGGCAACCGCCGATCGCCGTCATCGCCGCCTGCACGCAGGTCCCGACACACGAGCGCCCACTCCGGCCGCGCGGGCAGTCCCGCACGCACGCCTTGCCGCTCGTGACCGCGTTGCGCACGCACGCGCCGGCATCGCTCGCGCACCCCGCCTGACACGACCCCGGCGCCGCCGGATCGTGACACGCGCCGAGGCACGTCTGCAGGTCGGTCACGCACGTCTGCTGCGCGTTGCGGAAGGCGTCGCGGCAGGTCTTGACCGCGTCGCGGCGATCCCGGCCCGTCGTGCCCTGCGCAGACTCGCGGCACGTCCGGTACGCCGTGACGGCGGCGGACTGGCAGGTACGTTTGGCACCGCCGCAGGTCGACTCACAGAGTCCGGCAAGCGCCACGGGACCGGTCGCGAGCAGCGCGACCACGGCAAACAGGAGCGTCCGTTCCTTCATCGGCGGGGTCCTCCCTCGCGCTCCAGGGTAGAACCGCTCGCCCCACGTTCAACCCGACATGCGGCCTGCCGCGCGCGCCGCGCGCGCTCGCTCATCGCGGTCGTCGCGCGGCCAGCCAATGCGACGCGCGTTGGGCCCATTGCACGATCGCGTCGCCGACGCCGGGGGCGAGCGCGGCGAGCTTCTCGAGCGTCGCCGCACCCGGCGGAACCGAGATCTCGCGCAGGCGAAAGCGCGCCGCCGCGAACACCGCCCACACCACCCACGAGGGTGGCATGTTGAGCATCGTCGGCCAGATCGCGAGAAACTCGTCGTCGTGGGAGACGCCCTCCACCATCGGGGTGTCGACGACGCCGGGCTCCACGAGCGCCACGTGCACGGGCTCGTCGACCAGCTCGGTGCGCAGCGCCTCGGTGAGCCCGACCAGCGCGAACTTGGTCGCGCAGTAGCCCCCGATCGGCGAGATGCCACGGCGCCCGCCGAGCGAGGCAACGTTGACGATGCAGCCGTCGCCCCGCGCACGCATGCGGCGCAGGGCCTCCTGCATCACGAACAGCGCGCCGAAGAGATTCACGCGCAGCATCGCCTCGAGGTCCGCCGCGGCCAGCTCGGCCACCGGTGACGGGATCAGGATGCCGGCGTTGTTGACGACGACGTCGGGGCAGCCGAGCTCGCGCTCGATCGCCTCGAAGCAGGCCGCCACCGCCGCCCGGTCGGTGACGTCCGTGGCCACGGGCATCGCCGCCGCCGCACCCGCCGCGCGGGCTTCGACCGCGACCGCCTCGAGCAGCACCCGGCGGCGGGCCACCAGCGCGACCCGGGCGCCCGCCGCGCCGAAGGCCACCGCGGTCGCGCGCCCGATCCCGCTCGACGCTCCAGTGACGACCACGACTCGCCCGCGAAAGCTGTCGAACCAGGCCACGGCGCGCACCCTGCTACGAGACGGTGGGCCCGTCAACGACCGCGCCGGGCGCCGCGGTGGAACTCGAGCGCCGCTTGCCCTATGAAGCTCGCATGTTCCGGCACATCCTCGTCCCGATCGACCTGAGCGCGCGGGCCGACTGCCTGCTCGCCGTCGCACGTGCGCTCGCCGAGCCCGCGCGCGCCCGCGTAACGATCCTGCACGCGATCCAGCGCATCGAGGGCATCGCACCGAAGGAGCTCGCGCGCTTCTACCGCCAGCTCGAGAAGCGCGCGCAGGACAAGGTCGGCCGTGCGTGCCGCAAGCTCGCCCGTGCCGGGCTGAAGGTCGATGGCGTCGTGCTCATCGGTGAGCCACCGAAGGAGATCCTCGCGCACGCGACGTCGAAGAAGGCCGACCTCATCGTCATCGGCTCCTATCGCGTCCACCGGCGCACGCCGGCGTACCGGCTGGGCATGACGAGCTACCGCGTCGCGCTGCTCTCCCCCTGTCCGGTCCTGCTCGTGAAGTAGCCCCGCCCGCTCCGGTCGTCCGCATCCCGCGGAACGGCGCTGCACCGCGCTCCCACCGGTGGGAACGTCGGCCCGCAATCTCGCCCACACCGCCCCTGGCAAGGCGCTTGCTCGCCTTCGCGGATGCTCCGCGCCGCGCCGCTCCTGATCGCCGTTCTCGGGACGGTCCTCCTGCCCCGGCCGAGCGGCGCGGTGTACCTCGACGCGGGGCATCACCTGAGTCTGCGCGCGCGTCTGTACACGGAGGCCGCGCTCGCCACCGAGCACTCCGAGCCACAGACGACGCCGGCGCGCTCGGCCTTCCAGCTCGTCTCGCACCGGACCTTCTTCAACCCCGAGGTCGAGGGCGACCTGCCACCCTGGCTCTCGCTCGGCCTCGACGACGTGTCGTTCCGGGTCGCGCTGTGGGGCTTCTACGACGGCATCTACGACTACGGCCCCGGCCAGTACGACCGCGCGCGCCAGGCGATCCAGGCCCGCTTCACCGACGGCCGCACCGACTCCGCCCCGGTCACGCGCACCGACCAGCTCGTCGACACGCGCAAGCTCTACACCTATCAGCCCGACCCCGTGCTCGGCCGCGACAACGGCGCGGGCCACGTCGCCGACCTCCCCTTCCGGCTGAACGAGGCCTACCTGAACTTCACCAAAGGCCCGCTCTTCGTGCGCGCCGGTCGCCAGACGATCTCCTGGGGCGAATCCGACACGATCGCGCTGCTCGACCAGTCGAACCCGTTCAGCCTCTCGCGCGCGCTGCCCGGCATCTTTCAGGACATCGACGAGGCGCGCATCCCGCTCTGGATGCTGCGCGGCACGTACCGCCTCTTCGACGTCTGGGGGCCGGTCTCGGGCGCGTTCCTCGACGCCTACCTCGTGCCGGGGAGCATCGATACGACGGTGAGCCCGACGCCGATCCCGACGGCCAGCCCCTACGCGCCCGCCGAGAGCGACCCGCAGCAGTTCGTGACCGCGTTCACCGCGTTCCTCCCGGCGTCGCTCCAGCCGCTGCTGACCCAGCAGCTCGGCGGCCTCCAGTTCGTCGAGTACGACCACCTCCCGCCGCGCACGATGGGCAACAGCCGCTACGGCGCGCGCATCGAGGGCCTGATCGGCCGCACCTACACGACCAGCGTCTGGTTCTACCGCACGCTCGCGCAGACCCCCGTGCCGCGCTTCCTGCCGCTCGACGTCACGCGCGCGCCCCTGTTCACGGGCGGCCGCGGCGCCGGGCCGTCGCAGCTCGTCACGGAGACGGTGCACGGGCTCACCACGGTCTTCGGCACCGCCTGCTCGTTCTTCAGCGAGCCACTGAACGGCGTGATCCGCGGCGAGGTCGAGTACTTCCTCGACGAGCCGGCATTCGTGCCGTCGGAGAACATCCCCTTCCAGGCGCTCCTGCGCGGGCCCCAGCTGCGCAGGCTCCTCGCCGGCCTCGGCGTCCAGGTGCCGGCCGGCCCCGACCAGGGCCGCGTGCCGCGCGCCGACATGCTCCGCTTCGAGGTCGGCTACGACCGGTTCTTCTTCCTGCGCCCGCTCAACCCGACCAACGCCTTCACGCTGGTGACCGCAGTCGTCGGGTCGTGGAACCTGAGCGAGACCTTCACCGGCACCGACTACCGCTACTACGGGCAGCGCAAGGCGACGGACGCGGGCCTGCGGGTCGGGGTCAACACCACCGAGCTCGGCGGCCTCGCCGACGTCGCCAAGCTGCGCACGGTCGACACCGACTTCGTCGACCTCCACCCGCTCGAGTGGTTCTCGCAGACCACGCTGCAGACCGACTACCTGCACGGCCGCGTCACGCCGCGCGTCACGGCCATCGTCAACGGGCGCGGCACCTACGCCTTCCCGGTGAGCCTCGTCTACCGCTGGAGCGACACCCTGCTGTTCGAGCTGCGCTACGTGCCGATCGCCGGCGGCTTCTTCGGAACGGGGTTCTTCCGCGACCGCGACCAGGTCTCGGCGCGGGCTACCCTGCTGCTCAACTGAACTGCATCGAGAAATCGCAAGCTGCCTCCTTCCCGGATGCGGGAAGCGGAGGCCGACGCCGAACCACCCGCGTCCCGGCACGGCTCGTGCAACTCGCTCCCGCATGCGGACCCTCGTCGCCCTCCTGCTGGCGCTCGGTGCCGCGACCCCCACCCTTGCCGCCCCCGGGCTGAAGGACGGGGAAGTCCTCGGACCCGACAACTGGGAGGCCGCGCGCGGGCTTTTGCCCGACGAGATCCTCGAGCACTACAAGCGCGGCGAGTTCGTCAACACGATCCTCGAGATCGGGCGCCCGGGCCAGCGGAGCATCCAGAACCCACCCGACTTCCAGGAGGCGTCACGGGCCAACCGCGGGCGCTACGCGCTCGACGCGCGCGGATCGGTCGTGGAGGTCCAGAGCGGCAAGCAGCCGGCCTACGTGACCGGGCTGCCCTTCCCCGAGGTCGACGCCCAGGATCCGCAGGCCGGCGCGAAGGTGGTGTGGAACTACTTCTACCAGCTCTGGTACCGCGGCGACTTCCACTTCCTCACCGAGCTGGTCATGCTCGGTCGCGGCGGCGTCGAACGGCGGCTGGTCACCGACGTGCGCACGCAGATGTACGACGGCTCACCCGACGCGAAGGGACGCCCGAACCCGAACAACCTCCTCTCGCAGACCGTCGCCAAGGTCGTCGAGCCGGCGGATATGGCGGGGACGATCTCGCTCACCTGGCGCTTCCGCGACGCCGACCGCCACGACGCGCTCTGGACCTACGTCCCGGGGTTGCGCAAGGCGCGGCAGCTGAGCCCGCTCAACCGCTCCGACGGCTTCCTCGGCTCCGACATCAGCCTCGACGACGGTCCGTTCTTCGACGGCAAGCCGGAGGACTTCACGTTCACGCTCGTCGGACGCCAGGACCAGCTCGTCATCGTCGACCCGTGGGCCGTGCGGGGTGAAGCCGAGCTCGTGCACCAGCCCGACGGCGGCTGGCGCACCGTCTGGAAGGACGTGCCGCGCATCGGCGCCGACGACCCCGCCTGGAAGGGCCTGCCGTGGGCCCCCGTGAGCCAGACCCTCGTGCGCCGGCCGGTCTGGATCGTCGAGGCCACGCCGCGCGACCCGAACTACCTCTACGGCCGCATCCTGCTGCGCTTCGACGCCGAGACCTACCGCGGCACCTGGGCGAGCAAGTACGATCGCGCCGGTACGCTTCTCCTCTCCTACCAGGCGTCCTTGGGGACGTACTTCAACCCGAACGGCACGGCGTGGATCACGAGCGGCGGCGTGGCGGTGCAGACCGCGGAAAGCTTCGTCGTCAAGCGCGCCACCGTCGTCCTGTTCCCACCACGCAATCCCGGGAACCCGGCCGACTGGCGCGTCACCAACCCGCCCGACGTCTTCAACCCCGATGCGCTCGTCCGCTTCGGCCGCTGAGGTGACGCCGGCCGGGCCGCGGCGGCCGTACCGCGTGCTCGTGGCACTGGCGGCGCTCGCGGGCACGGCGGGCGCCATCGTGGCGATCGGACCGCGGCTCGCGGCCGCCCCGCCCGAGGTCGCGCTCGTCGCGACGGACGATCCCACCGTCCGGCTCGACCGCGAGATCACCGCGGAGTTCGGCCTGCAGAACCCGGTGGTCTGGGTGCTCGAGGCCCGCGAGGGCACGATCTGGACGCCAGCCATGCTGGCGCGCGTGCGCGCGCTCACCCGCGAGGTCTTCACGATCCCGGGCGTGATCGCGACCGACGTCGTGAGCCTCGCGTCGCCCAACCTCCGCGACCTGCGCATCACCGACGGCGGCTTCGAGCCCACCTACCTCATGGGCGAGGTCCCGCAGACGCCCGACGCGGTCGCGGCGCTCCGGCGCCGCGTCGAGACCGACCCGAACTTCCGCGGCAATCTCACCAGCCTCGACGGACGCGCGGCGATGGTGGTCGGGAACTTCGCGCCCGACGCGGACGCCGAGGCGGTGGGCCGTGCCGCCCTCGCACTGCGCGACCGCTTCCGCGACGATCAGACGCGCGTCTGGACCACCGGCGGTCCCGTGCTGCGTCTCCTCGCCCGCGGCGCCGGCGCCGCGCTCGGCCCCCGCCGGCGCGGCGCTCGCGCTCGTCGGACTGCTCACGCTCACGCTCGCGTTCGGCGCCCGCGGCGCCGCCGCGGCGCTGGTCGCCGCCCTTCTCGCCTGCGCGTGGTCGGTGGCGGCCGCGTGGGCCGCGGAAGCCCTCGCGCTGCCGTGGGCGCTCTGGGCACTGCTCCCGGTCGCGTTGCTGGCGGCGGTGGCCGCGGTCACGGACGGCGGTTGGGCTCTGGCACCGCTGGCGAGCGGGCTGGCGGTCGGGTTCTTCATCCTCGCGAGCGTCGCGGGGCATCCGGCGAGCGCCTTCGGGGTGATCGGCGGGCTCGGCACGCTGGCGGCGGTCGTCGCGGGCCGCGGCACGTCCTGGGTGCTCCGGCCGCCGGCCCCGCGCGCCTCGACTGGACGCCCCTGGATGCGCGCGGGGGCGGCAGCGCTTCTCGGTGCCGCCCTGATCGGGCTCCCGCGCCTCCCGCCCGGCTTCGCGCTGCCGGGCTACGGCATGCGCTACCTGCCCGGCACTGCGGGCGACGACCTGCGCGCTTTCGCGCAGCGCTTCCCCCCGCCGACCGCCCTCGCGGTCCGCGTGCGCGGCCAGCCGGGCTTCGTCACCCGGCCGCCGGTCCTGCACGCGTTCGACGGGCTCGCGCAGGCGGCCCGCGCCGACGCCGCGGTCACGAACGCGATGTCGCTCGCCGACATCGTCAAGTTGGTGCACCGCACCTTCAACGACAACCACGACGCGTTCGCCGTCATCCCCGACGAGCCCGGGCTCGCGGGGCGCTACCTGACCCTCGCGTACTCGCCCGGGTTTCGGCGCTTCGTCGACCGCGCGCTCGGTCGGAGCGCCATTTGGGTCCAGCTCGGCACCGCCGACCCCGCCGCCCTCCGCCGCGTGCTCGCGCGGCTCGAGGCGCAGCGGGCGACGGCTCCCGTACCCGACGCGGAGGTCGACGTCGCGGGCGGCGACGGCGCGGTCGTGGTGGTCATGGCCGCGCTCGCCGAACGGTTCATTCGTGCGGGCGCCCTGCTGGTCGCCATCGCCACGCTCGGCGCCTGGTCGCGCGGCGGGGTGCGCGCTCGGCCGCGTGCTGGCGGCGGGGCCGGCAGCAGGGCTGGTCGCGGCCGGCCTCCTCGGCTGGCTCGGCGGCGCGGCCGACCTCGTGTCGCTGCCATGTGCCGTCGCCGCGGCGGCCGCAGGCGCGGCGCTCGCGGGTTTCACGACGTCGGCCGCCGGCGGCGCGGTCGCGCGGCTGGCGCTCGCGCTCGGGGCCACGGGGCTGGCGGCCGTTGCGCTGCCCTTCGGCGTGACGCGGCTGCTCGGTGCGGTGCTGCTCGGGCCGGCGTGCGCGACGCTGCTCGTCGGGGCACCGCGCGACGACCAACCGAGTGGGCGATCAGATTCGGCGGGGCGGTGAGCCGCTGCCCATCGCTCGGCGCACGACGACGGCGAGCACGACGACCGCCGGCGCCACGCCGGCCAGCGTCAGCAGCGGGATCGTCAGATAGAGGCCCACCGCGTCCGGCACCGCCCGGCAGGCGCCCCCGGCACGCTCCGCGTTGCACAGCACGTCGGTGATCGCGCGTGCCCCCACGCCGTTCCATCCCATGTGCAGCGCGACCGCACCGCCGAGCCCGAGCGCCGCGGCGCCCGGGCGGCGCACCATCCATGCCCAGCCGATGGCGGCGCCGGTCAGCGCGCTGAACGCCGCGTGCTGGAAGCCGCCCAGCACGGCGCGGACCCACACGCCGCGCTGGAGGCCCTCGGCCCCGCCCTGCACCGCGGCAAGCATGAGGTAGCCCAGGTTCTCCGTCATCGCGAAGCCGACGCCAACGAGCGCCCCGCACGCGATCCCCTCGCGTACACCGAGCATTCCAGGCCAGAGCGCGAAGACGACGACCAGGGCCGCGCCTTTCGCGATCTCCTCCACGACCGGACCCACGACCACGGGCACGACCGTCCGAGCCCACCCGCCCCCGACCCAGGCCCCGAGCGCGTCATTGGCCCCTGTCGCCATCCGCGTCGCGACCACCGCGCCCCAGAGGAACACCGCCGCCCGCGCGCCCCACGGGCCACGGCCGGCGCACGCGAGCACGACGACCGTCCACCCCGCCGCCGGCAGCGCGGCGCACACCAGGATCGCGACGGGCGTCTCGCGCAGCAGCTGGCCGAAGGCCATGGCCGGTACGACCGCGACCGCCACCACCACGGCCGCGAGCGCCGCCCTCAGCCCGCGAGCCACCGCACCGCCGCCAGCCCGATCCCGACCAGCCCGCCCACCACCGCGCCGTTCAGGCGGATGAACTGCAGGTCGTCGCCGACCCGCGCCTCGATCTGGGCCACGAGCTGCGCCGCTTCGAGCCCCTCCAGGTTCTCGCGCACGGTGAGCCCGATCTGGTGATGATTCCGGCGCAGCAGCTCGTCGGCCGTCGCGCGCACCCAGCGGTCGAACGCGGCGCGGCGCTCGGCGTCGTCGAGCAGATTGAGCACGCCGTCGTGCAGCGTGCGGTCGATGAGCGCCGCCAGCGCACCGTCGGGGTCGGCGAGCTCGTCCTCGAGCTGGCCGCGCACGCGCGCCAGCGCATCGCGCACGAGCGGACCGGCCTCGAGGCTCTCGAGCAGCGTCGCGCGCAGCCGCTCGGCCTGCGCGAGCGCGTCCGCGTCGCCCGCGGCCAATCGCTCGGCGAAGCGCTCGACGCCTCCGAGCACGAGGCGGCGCAGCGGGTGGGCGGGCTCGGCGGCCGCCGTGCGCAGCTCCGCCGCGGCGTACTCACACGCCGCTTCGACGATCAGCCGCTGCACGACCTTGCGGCGGAGCACGAACGGGACGATCCGCTTGCCACCGGCGCGCAGCGTGCGGGCGGAGCGATCGAGCCACCAGTGCAGCTCGGCCGCGGTGCGCGGGCGCTCGGCCAGCTTGGCCACCGACGTGGCGAGCGTCACGAAGGCCTGCCCGGCGGCGTCGCCGCGCACCGCCCGCACGAGCCAGCGACCCGCCGCCGCATCGACCGGCAGCTCGCGCAGCTGGCGCCGGAGCGCGCGGTCGACGAAGCCCGCGACCTCGTCCTCGCCGAGCATCCGCACGAGGGCGCGCAAGAGGTCGCGCACGGGCGCGCCGAGGCGCGCCACGTGTGCCGGGTCGCGCAGCCAGTCGGCCACGAGCGCGCTCGGCGCGAGCCGCGCGAGCCGCGTCCCGATCACCTCCGGCGAGAGCCAGTCTCGCTCGACCATCCCCACGATCCCGTCGATGATCTTCAGCCGTCGGGCGGGAATGATCGCGGTGTGGGGGATCGGCAGCCCGAGGGGATGCCGGAAGAGTGCCGTCACCGCGAACCAGTCGGCGAGCCCGCCCACCAGCGCCGCCTCGAACCCCGCGGCGAGCAGCCGCAGGCCGGGCGACGTCGCGACGCCGCCCGCCCGCACCGCGACCGCGCACGCCGCGGTGCCGACCATGGCGACCGCGAGCGAGACCGAGCCCACGTGGTTACGCCGGAGCGTCGGGGCGGAATCCATACCGCCCGCACTCGTAGCATGCTGCGGCGATCCGGCAACGGCGCCCCCACGCCTGCCCGGTGGTGGATCGCGAACCGCCGCACGACGCGCTAGACTGATCACCGACGTGGCGATCGCCAGCATCCTGCACCCCACCGACCTCACGCGCGCGAGCGAGATCGCGTTCGACCACGCGCTCCGCATCGCCGTCGCCACCGGTGCGCGGCTGACGGTGCTCCACGTCGACGACGGGCCGGCGCACACGGCGCCGGAGGACTTCCCCCACGTCCGCGAGACGCTCGCGCGCTGGCAAGTAGCGTTCGCGGCGACCGACGCCGCCGCAGCGGACGCGGAAGGCCTGCCACTGCACGTCGAGAAGATCAACGTCCGTGGCCATCCGCTGGAGGCCGTTCTGGGGCACCTCGAGCGCACGGCCGCCGACCTCGTCGTGCTCGCCACCCACCGCCACGAAGGCCTCGAGCGCTTGCTGCACCGTTCGCTGGCGACCCCGGTCGCGCAGCGCACGCGCGCCATGACGCTCTTTCTCCCGCACGGCGTGCGCGGCTTCGTGTCGCACGACGAGGGATGGATCGGCCTGCGGCGGATCCTCGTTCCCGTCGACCGGACCCCGCGGCCTCAGCCCGCGATCGAGGCCGCCGCGGCCCTCGCCCGCACCCTCGGCGTTCGACGGGCCCTGTTCACGCTGCTGCACGTCGGCTCCGCCAGCGAGGCGCCCGCCGTCCACCCGCCCGCGAACGCCGATTGGACGTGGGAGCAGGTGAGCCGCGAGGGCAACGTCGTCGAGGAGATCCTCCGCGCGACGTGGTCCACTGGGGCCGATCTGGTCGTCCTGTCCACCGCGGGCCGCGCCGGCATCCTCGACGCGCTCCGCGGCAGCACCACCGAGCGACTCCTGGCCGAGGTGCCCTGTCCGCTCCTCGCCGTCCCGGTTCCCGAGTAGGCACTGGGACGCCTGGCGCACTTTCTCCTTGCCGGCGCCGATGACGCCGCAGTAAGGTAGCCCGCATTCCCCCCAGGTAAGCGATCTCCGAGGAGGACTGCCGATGGCTGCCGCATTCCCGCGCCCACCCGCCCCCCGCTGGCTTCTGCTCGCCGTCCTGGCGGGGCCGCTGCTCGCCGCCGACCCCGCGGCGGCGGCCAACCCGCAGGTGCTCGTGTCTCTCGGGGCGAACGCGACGATCGGCAGCGTGACCGCGGCGAACGAGGACCTTCTCGTGTGCGACGCGGTGACGCTCGGTGAGAACAACACGACCTGCAACTGGAGCCTCTTCTTCGACGGCAGTGCCGCCGGCCTCAACTCGAGCATCGACGCCGTCGAGCTGCTGCCCAACGGCAGTCTCGTGATCCGCGCCGCCGCCGATGGCTCGATCCCCGACCTGTCCGCCATCAAGCGCAAGGATCTCGCGCTCTTCATTCCGCGCGACCCGTTCGTGTTGCCGTACGCCCAGGGCGAGTGGCGACTCTACCTCGACGGCGACGCCGTGAAGGGCTCCAGCGACAACCGCGTCTGGGACGCGATGGCGGTGCTGACCGACGGGACCTGCGAGAACGCCGTCCCGCCGACCTGCGACGTCCTGCTCTCGCTGCCGAGCGGCAGCTCGCTCGGTGGCGTGGCGTTCGGCGACGAGGACATCATCCGCTGCCACCCGACGGCCTGGAGCCTCGGCGGCGCGATCACGGCGTGCGACTACACCCTGTTCCTCGACTCGAGCGCGATCAACGGCGGCGGCGCCGGGAGCTTCACCGGAAACCTCTTCGGATTCGACGTCACCGCCTCCGACACGCTGATCTTCCGCGGCCCGGGCTCGTCCGGTCTCCCTGCCCACGAAGCGCAGCGCGACCTCCTGCGCTACGTCGGCACGTTCGGTACGACTCCTGTCGGCACGACCGAATTCTGGTTCGACGGCAGCACGGCGGGGCTCGGCAGCGAGACCGTCAAGGCGGTGGCCGTAGCGTCGGGCGTCTGCGGCGACGCCGTGGTCAACCCGCCGTTCGAGAAGTGCGACGTCGGCAATCTGAACGGCGTCAACGGCTCCGGCTGCACGAGCGACTGCCGCCTGTCCGGCCACTGCACGACCAGCGGGGCGACGTGCGCGAGCGCGGCGGACTGCCCGTCCGGCGAGGGATGCTGCGGCGACGGCCACGTCGACGGCCCCGAGCAGTGCGACGATGGCAACACGTTCTCGGACGACTTGTGCTCGGCGCACTGCCAGAACAATCCGGCGGGCATCCCGATCGTCGGCTGCCAGAACTCCCAGGGACCGCACGTCGTCCCCGGCTTCGCCAAGAAGGTCACCTTCAAGGACGCCGACGGCGCCGCGGGCTTCGACCGCTGGAAGTCCGGCGGGGACTTCAACCTGACCAGCGGCGCCTTCATCGACCCGGACACCGAGCTGGTCACGATCGTCTTCAACCAGGGCTCCACCCCGTTCTACCAGGCCGCGCTGGCCCCGCCCGGAAAGTTCACGCAGTCGGGCAACGCCTCCAGCCCGAAGTGGAAGTTCATGGATCGCGAGGCCGACGTGCCGCTCGCCCTCGGTTGGCGCAAGGCGCAGCTCGCGCGCAAGTTCAACAAGGTGAAGTTCACGCTCGACGGGCTCAACGCCACGCTGCCCGCGAGCCTCACGCCACCGATCCGCATGCGCCAGTCGATCCACGTGGGCAACGAGTGCGCCACGACGGTGCTCGACTGCACGCTCGCGAGCAGCGGCAAGGTGCTCACGTGCGTCCCGGCCGTCGGCAGCTCGGCCTCCGCCGCGTTCCACGAGTCACCACCGCCCCGGGGGGGGGGCGGGCGCCCCCCCCTCGCACGATCCGGCCATTCGTGGCATCTCGCGGGGCATGACGCACGATCTCTCCCATACGCCCGTCCGCGACGTCATGACCTCGGTGGTCCGCACCCTCGGGCGCAACGACCAACTCACGCTCGCCGACGACGTCATGCAGGCCGCGCGCATCCGGCACCTCCCCGTGCTCGACGAGGAGGGCGTCCTGTGCGGCATCGTCAGCCAACGGGACCTCTTTCGCGGCGCGCTCGCGCGCGCCCTCGGCTACGGCGAGTCCGCGCAGAAGAAGCTGCTCGGCACGCTGGTCGTGAAGGAGGTCATGACCACCGAGGTCGTGACCATCGGCCCCGATGCGACGCTCGGTGCCGCGGCCCGCGCGATGCTCCACCACAAGATCGGCGCGCTGCCGGTCGTGGACGGAGAGCGGCTGCTCGGCATCCTCACCGAGAGCGACTTCGTCGCGCTGTTCGCACGCCAGGAACGCGACTGACTCGACGCCGCCAGCGACATGCCGCGCCGGCATCGGCGTGACGGTCCCCGCGCCTGAAGGTCCTGCACACCGCGTGGACGGGGCGGGGCACGCGGGTTGCTCCGCCTGCCCGCCACCATGTCGCCCCGTTCCCGCACCTTGTTGTCCGCCATGGCGCTCGCCGTGCTGCTCCCCATCGCCGCACGTGCCGGCGCCGCCCCGCTCCTGACTCCGACCGCTTCCCGCGCGCGGAGCGCGATGGCCGGCGTCTCCGGGGTGCAGCAGCTCCAGCTCGACCGCAGCGCGCTCGCCGATCTGCGCGGCCGCGAGCGTGCCACGCTCGCCGCATTTCCCCTCGGCGGCGGGCGAACGGCGGACCTCGAGCTGGTGCGCTTTTCGCCGTTCGCGCCCGGCGCGCGCATCGAAGCGATGGGCCCGAGCGGGGCGCACGCCGTCGTGCTTCCCGACACCGCGTACTTCCGCGGAACCGTGGTGGGCACGCCGGGATCGCTGGTCCTGCTGGCGGCGGAGCGCGATCGGGTGAGTGGCTTCGTCGGCACCGGCGGCGAGGTCTACCCGTTCGGGCCCGACACCGCCGGCCGTCACCGCGTCTACGCGCTCCGTCAGGCCGACCCCACGGTCTACCCGCCGCCGCACGAGTTCTGCGGCAACGACCTGCACCCGGAGGCGGTGGAGGTCCCGGCCGCGGCGCGCGCGGCCGCACGCGCCGCGCTCCCGCCGCCGCTCGCCGGCGATACCACGGTCAGGATCGCCGACGTCGCGATCGAGACCGACAACGAGCTGCGTGCCAAGTTCCCGAGCACCGAGGCCGCGGTCGCCTATCTGAGCAATCTCCTCGCGGCCGCCACCGCCATCTACGAGCGTGACGTCGCCGTGCGCCTGCAGTTCTCGTACATTCGGCTGTGGGAGGCCGGCACGCCGGATCCGTGGACCGCGACCTCGACGAGCGCGGCGCTGAACGAGGTCCTGACCTACTGGAACACGCCCGGCAACGACATGAATGCCGTCGCCGGCGACCACGACCTCGTCCACTTCATCTCGGGCAAGAGCGTCCAGGGCGGCGTCGCCTACCTCGACGTGCTCTGCAACACCTCCTACGGCTACGGCGTCTCGCAGGTCTTCGGCAGCTTCGACCTCGCCGACCCGAACCAGGTCTGGGACGTCATCGTGTTCACGCACGAGCTCGGGCACAACTTCGGCTCGCCCCATAGTCATTGCTACAGTCCGCCGCTCGACGAGTGCTACAACCAGGAGCCCGGCTGCTACAGCGGCTCGGTGGTCGCGTCGCGCGGCACGCTGATGAGCTACTGCCACCTGCTCGGGGGCGTCGCCAACATCGATCTGGTCTTCGGCAGCACGGTGAGCGCGCGCATCGGAGAGAGCGTCGCAGCGGCCACCTGCCTCGCGACGGGCAGCGGCGGCGCGACGACGACCACGACCCTACCGACCAACGACGCCGACGGCGACGGGATTCCGAACGACGTCGACGCGTGCTCGGGCACGCCGGCTGGGGACCTGGTCGGCGAGACCGGCTGCAGCGTCTGCCCCTGTGCGGGCCCGCTCGAGGGCGGGAGCTGGCGGTCACGCTCGGCCTTCGTGCGCTGCGTGCGCGGCGAGGCCAAGCGCCGCGTCGCGCGCGCCGCCCTCGCGCCCGCCGACGGGCGCAGCGCCGTGCGCCACGCGCGACAGTCGTCGTGTGGCCGGGCCGCGTCGACCCGCTGCTGCCTGTATGCGGGCGATTGGGACACGCGCGGCACGTGCCGCGTCCTGCGCACCACCGCCTGTGCGGCACGTGCCGCGGCGACGGGAGCCGTCGACCTCGGATCGGGGAGCTGCCTGCCCTCTCCCTGCTGGCGGTGACCGGCACGGGCGGGCGCGCGCTTGCCGGGGCGTGCGCCCCTCGAGTAGGTAGGCCCGATGGCGCGCCCGCTCGTCATCGAGACCGGCTTCCCGTTCGACGATCTCGCCCGCATCCCGGAGGCCGTCCGGCACCTGGAGGCGCTCGGCTTCGACGCGATCGCGGCGCCCGAGATCAATCGCGACCCGTTCTTTCCCCTGCTCGTCGCCGCCCAGCACACGACGCGGCTCCAGCTCGGCACCGCGGTCGCGATCGCGTTCCCGCGGGCACCGATGGTGACCGCGCAGATCGCCTGGGACCTGCAGCGCTTCTCGCGCGGCCGCTTCGTGCTCGGCCTCGGCAGCCAGGTCCGCAAGCACAACGAAGAGCGCTTCTCGGTGCCCTGGTCGGCGCCGATTCCCCGCATGCGCGAGTACGTCCAGACGCTGCGGGCGATCTGGGACTCGTGGCAGCACGGGACCAGGGCGACGTTCGTCGGGAAGCACTACCGCTACACGTACATGACGCCGTTCTTCAACCCGGGCCCGATCGAGCACCCCCGCATTCCCGTCCACGTCTCGGCGGTGAACCCGGCCATGTGCCGCCTGGTCGGCGAGCTCTGCGATGGCGCGCGCCTGCACGGATTCTGCACGCGGCGCTACCTCGACGAGGTGATCCTGCCGAACATCGCGGCCGGGGCGCAGAAGGCCGGCCGCACGCTCGACGACGTCGAGCTGTCGGGCGGTGGCTTCCTCGCCACGGGCACCGACGACGCGGCCGTGCGCGAGCAGTTCGAGATCGTCCGCATGCAGGTGTCGTTCTACGGCTCGACGCCGGCGTACCAGGGGGTCTTCGCGCTGCACGGCTGGCAGGACCTCGGCGAGAAGCTGAACCGCCTCTCGCGCGAGGGGCGCTGGGGCGAGATGGTGCAGGCCGTCCCCGACGACGTCGTGCACGCGATCGCCGCGGTCGGACGCTGGGACGAGATCGTGCCGCGCATCCGCGAGCGTTTCCGGGGCGTCACGCGGCTCATGCTGCCACCGCCGGGCGCGAGCGCCCGCGACGAGGCGGCCGTCCGGGAGGTCCTCGCCGACCTGCGAAACACGGTTGACAACGCGGCGTAAATGCTGCGTTGGATGACCCACCCCGAGGAGGTGGGGCCGTGATGGGTGGACGGATATTCTGGACGGGCGCGCTGGCATTCGCGCTGGTGCTCGGCGGTACGCCCGCGAACGCGAAGAAGCCGACGCCGTGTCCCGGCGGGAGCTGGGAAGTCGACGGCGTTTTGATCGGTGGCGGCTCGGGCTCCGACACGATCGGCGTCGACGGCAAGCAGCTGACGATCGGCAGCGGCTGCGAGGCGACGAAGGCGAAGCGCAAGGTCACGGGCAAGTTCACGGTCCTGCAAGCCCATTGGAAGACCTGCGGCACCGACAAGGGCGTCGCACTGACCGTCAAGCTCGACAACGCGACCTGCCAGGCGCTGACCGGCGTCTTCAAGAAGAAGAAGTCCGCGAAGCAGCAGCTCACCGGACGGCTCGCCGCCTCGCGCATCACGCAGGCCGAGCTGGACGCGCTGAAGGCCGAGCGCGTGGGCTTCCACGACGAGAGCCCGGAGCAGGCCGCGCTCGACGCGGCGACGGCGGCGACGCTCGCGACCGAGGACGACACCGCGATCGACGACTTCCTCGCGGGCGCCCCGAGCGAGGCCGACCACTACACGCCGGGCACCGACCCGTCGGACACCTCGCTCGCGACCAGCGACGACGACAACTACCTCCACTCGATCACCGACAGCGAGGGGACGCAGAGCCAGGTGACGACGCTCGGGCGCCACGCGCAGAAGGCGCTCATCGCCGGCGCGCTGACGAACTACCCGACGCTCG
Source organism: Binatia bacterium (assembly GCA_046327955.1). GTDB lineage: Bacteria > Desulfobacterota > Binatia > DP-6 > DP-6 > JAXLXP01. Next base: position 35,930 of record JAXLXP010000010.1, read on the forward strand.
ACAACCAGATGGACCTCTACGGCGACATCTACGACTGGTATTCCGCGAACGTCGTCGGCAATCAGATCGAGACGCCCGATGCGATCCGCGCGCTCGGTGCCAGCCGGGCGATCGCCGCCAACAACAGCCTCATCAGCGACTTGTTCGGCAACTTCGATCCAAGCATCTACATCGAGCCCGCCGGCGGCACGCCGCCGGTCGGCTACCCGTCGAGCTGTGCCGCCGAGGAGGGCGCCGGCGACGGCACCGATCGCACGGGCGCGGTCTGCAGCCACAAGGCGGGCGGCGTGTACGCCAACAAGAAGTGGCCGCTCAAGTTCTTCGCCACGTGCGTGAAGAACCAGGCCAGCCGCGGCACCTGCGTGTCGTTCGCGATGAACGGCGCCGTCGAGCTCATGGCCGCCAAGAAGTACGGCCATTGGGTCAACCTCTCCGAACAGTACCTCTACTACATGGCGAAGGCGGTCTGGTGGCCGTCGTCCTACGGGGACGGCCTCGGCACGCACGACGTCTGGCAGCGCCAGATCACGACCGGCTTCACCACGCCGCTCGAGCTCGACTGGGACTACAACCCGTCGAACTCGCGCACGGCGAACAACACCACCAAGACCTACACCCATTCGTGCACGGGCTACGGCGGTGACGAGAGCTCCTACTGCTCGGACACCAACCACCAAGGTCATCTCTTCTGCATCGACATCCTGTTCCTGCACCAGTGCTTCGCCTTCCCGCCGCCGGTGGTCTCGGCGCAGTCGTTCCACCCGACCTTCGAGTCGGAGCTGTGGGACTCGAGCAACGTCCCGCTCTCCTTCGCGAAGATCATCCTCGCGGTGGCGATCTTCCAGAAGCCGGTCATGCTCGGCATCCCGGTGACGCCGTCCTTCGACGCCAACGACGCCAACGGCTACCTCCACTACATCGGGCCGCACTGCCCGGTGGTGAAGGTGGGCAACGACTGGGTCTGCCAGGCGGCCTCGGGCTGCGAGTGCGACCGCGGCGGCCACGCCGTGCTCGTCACCGGGTTCATCGACAATACGCAGCTCCCGGCCGGCGCGCCCGCGGGCGCGGGCGGCGGCTACCTCATCGTCAAGAACTCGTGGGGCGCGTGCTGGGCGGATGCCGGCTACATCTACATTCCGTACCAGTGGATCAAGGACATGACCTACTCGGCCACCACGCTGGACATCAATTGACCCGATCGGCCGGCGCGGGGGCGTGGGGAGCCCTGCTCCTCACGCTCCTCGCGCTGCCCGCATGCCGGCACGAGAGCGACGCCATCGTGGAGGCACAGACTCCGCACGCGGTCGCCGCGCGTGTGGGCGAGCGGTTCAGCGTCCGACTCGACGCCAACCCCACGACCGGTTACCGCTGGCGACTTGCGACACCGCCCGACCCCGCCGTCGCCGCGCTGATGGGCTCCGACTACGAGGCGGCCGGCACCGGGCTCACCGGCGGCGGCGGCGACGAGGTGTGGACCTTTGCCGCGACCGGGCCAGGTCGCACGCGCCTCGTGCTCGAGTACGTGCGCCCCTGGGAGCAGGGCCAACCACCGACGCGTACGCACACCCTCGACGTGAGCGTGCAATCCGCCGACGCGCCGTAGGCGCGGGGCTCCCGGCGCACGGTCGCACGGGCTGTGCTAAAGCCAGCGCATGGAGAAGATCCGTCTCACGACGCTGGTGACCGCCGGCGGTTGAGCCCGCAAGCTGGGGGCGGAGGACCTGGTTCAGGTCCTGAGAAACGTGGCACCCCTGCCCCACCCGTGGGTCGACACCACGGTCGGGGCGATGGAGGACGCGGCGCTGCTGCGCCCGCCCGCCGGGCCCCCGCTCGTCTTCACGGTCGACTTCGTCACGCCGATCGTCGACGACCCGGCGGCGTTCGGCGCGATCGCCGCCGCCAACGCGCTCTCCGACGTCTACGCCATGGGCGGCGAGCCCCAGGCGGCGCTCGCGATCTGCGGCTTCCCGAGCGAGACGCTTCCGCTCGACGTCCTCGAGCGCATCTTCCGTGGCGGCCGAGACAAGGCGGCCGAGGCCGGCTGCGCGATCGTCGGCGGGCACACGATCAAGGACGCCGAGCTCAAGTATGGGCTGTGCGTGCTCGGCACGACCGGCGCCCACGTGCTCACTCAGACGGGGGCGCAGCCGGGGGACGTGCTCGTGCTCACCAAGCCGCTCGGCACGGGGATCGTGTCGCAGGCGATCAAGCGCGAGGCGATCGCCGCCGCCGACCTCGCGGCGGCCGTGGTGGTCATGACGACGCTCAACAAGGGCGCCAAGGACGCGGCGCTGGCTGCCGGCGCGCACGCGGCGACCGACGTCACGGGCTTCGGGTTCCTCGGGCACCTGCACAACCTCCTCGTCGCATCCGGCGTGGCCGCCCGGATCGACGTCGCGGCCGTGCCCGTGCTCGACGGCGTCCCGGCGCTGATCGCCGCCGGACACGTGCCCGGCGGCTCGCGCAACAACCTCGCGCACGTCGAGCCCGCGTGCGCGTGGGACGGCAGCGTCTCCGAGTCGGATCGCCTCGTCCTCGCCGACGCGCAGACCTCGGGCGGCCTCCTCATCGCGGTGCCACCGGCCGGCGTCGCGACGCTCCTCCGGGAGCTCGAGCGCTGCGGCGCACCGGCACGCGCGGTCGTCGGTACACTGACGGCCGACACAGCAGGCCGCATCCACGTCGCCCGCGCCTGACCGCCACACGCCGGCAAGCTGTCTTGACTGTCCTGCACGTGAGTGGGAAGGACGAACGTCGACATGGCACCCGCCCGGCGAACCATCATCGCGATCCTGTTGGTCTTGGTACCGCCGGGCTCGGCGGCGGCCGACACCGCCCGCCACTGCCGCGCGGCGCTCGTTCGCGATGCCGCGAAGTACGCCGGCATCGTCGCGAAAGTCGAGACGGCGTGCATTCGACATCCCCGTCGTGCGACCGACACAACGGCGAACTGTACCGCAGGCCGTCCTTCGCTCGTCACCGCCCGCGCCCTCGTCGCATCTCGCCTCCGCCAGGCGTGCACGGACCGCGCCGTCGCGGCCCTCGGCCTCTGCGGCGGCGCCGTCACGACGCTCGCCGTCGCCGCGGCGGGCATGCTCGACGAGGCCGAGTGCCGGGCGGAGGCCAGGGTCGGAACGAGGTTCGGCACCCCGTACCACGCCTGCGAGCACGCGTGCGTGTCCGCGCTTCTTCCCCCACCTCGCGGCCGGAAGAGCGACCGCTGTCGCGACGCCTGCGCTCCGGGCCAGATCTGCGATCCCGACGGCACCTGCCGCGACCCGTGTCCGGCGCGCTGCCAGCAGTGGGACCGCGAGCAGCACGGATGCGTCGACGCGTGCCCGCACTGCGGCATCTGCAACCCGTCGACGGGGGACTGCATTCCGTGCGCCACCTGCGAGCAGTGCGACGAGGCGACCGGCATCTGCCGATCGAGCTGCGGCTCTTGTGAGATCTGCGAGAACGCGACCAACACCTGCCGGCCCTGCAACAAGTGCGAGCGCTGCCAGGGCAACCAGTGTGTCGCGGCGCCGCCTTGCCCGAACTGCGGGGTCTGCGACGCAGAGATCGGCTGCACCGCGACGTCCCGCTGCGGCGACGACCCGTGCGTCACGTGCGGAGCCGACAACGATTGCCATCCCGTGCAATGTCCCGACTGCGGCCGCTGTGATTCGCTGTCCGGGGGGTGCATCCCCGGCGCAGGGTGCGGCGCGTGCGAGACCTGCGGTTCAGACAGTCAGTGTCACCCCGTCCAGTGCCCCGACTGCGGCTTCTGCAGCCTGCAGACGGGAAGCTGCGTTCCCCACGGGCTCTGCACCGGATGCGAGACCTGTGGCGCGGACAAGCAGTGCCACCCCGTCGTTTGCCCGAACTGCGGGTTCTGCGACGAGGTCGCCGGCTGCCTCACGCTCCAGAACTGCCTCGTCGATCTGTGTCAGTTCTGCGGGCCGGACAACACCTGCGTCGCCGATCCGAACTGCCCGACCACGACCCTGCCCGATCCCACCACGACCACCTCGAGCACGACGATGACCACGACCAGCACGGTCAGCACGTCGACGACGAGCACGACCATCGACCCGATGCTGGCGCTCACGATCGATTCCGCCGTGTGCGACGGGAATCCGAACGAGCTGTGCGTCCTCGACGTCGTGACCGCGACCGGCACGGTGAGCGGGGCGGTGGGCGCCCGGCTCCTGCTCCCCGGCGGCTCTCTGGTCCAGAGCTACGCCTGCGGCGCCTGGGCCAAGATCGCCTGCGGCAGCGGCGGCTCGTGCTGCCGGCGCACCGCAGGGCAGCCGGCGACCGCGCAATGGTCCATCACGATCGGACCGTTCGGCTGCATGAAGGCCGGCCAGAACCTCACGCTCGCCATCGAGGCGAGCGTGACCTTTCCCAACACCCCCTCGATAATCGCGCACAAGGTGACCAACCGGTGCCCCGAGCCCGCGTGAGCATCGACGGAGTGCCACGGTAGCTCGCGCTCGCGGGCACCGCGCTGCTCGCGGACCGGGACGACTGGACCGTCGATGGCCGGCCTTCGAGTGGTGCATCCCGTCCGCTCGGGCCAACCCCGAGCGCCGGTCAGTCGATGCTCCGGGCGGCTCCGCGCTCTGGCACTTGGATCGTCACGGTGCCACAATCGGCGGCGGTCGCCGGCATGCACATCCCCCGCGTCATTCGCCGCGTCAACCGCGTGTTCACGAACCCGCTGCTCGGGACGATCGCGTGGCTCGTCCCGCCGCTGGCGATCGTGCACCACGTGGGCCGGAGAACGGGGCGGCGCTATCGCACGCCGGTCGTCGCCATCCGCGACCGCGCCGGCTTCGTGATCCCGATGACGTACGGCCGAGACGTCGACTGGGCGCAGAACATGATCCGCGCGGACGGGTGCGAGCTGGAGCAGCTCGGCCGGCGCGTCCGCTTGCGGAACCCGCGTATCGTCGGGCTCGACGCTGCCGAGCCACATCTGCCTGGGGTGGTACGACCGTTCTTCCGCGCCGCAAACTTCCCCGGCTTCGTCCTGCTCGACGACGCGGCGGAGTAGCGCGCACCGGCTGCCGATCACGGTCCGACCGCGAACACCTCGATCGGCGCCGTGAACCCCTTGAGCGGCACGCTCCCGCACGAGCGCAGCACGAAGCCGTCCTCGGTGTCGAGCGCTGCCCGCGTGCTGGCGGTGACCAGAATCGGGGTGTCGAGATCGCGCGTCTTGACCTGGAGGCGCGCGGCCTGGTTCACGGCGTCCCCCACGATGGTGTAGGTCACCCGGCCCGTGGCACCCACGTTGCCCGCGACCATCTCGCCGGTGCAGATCCCGATGCCCGCCCGCAGCGGCTCGCGACCGGCGCGGTTGCGCGCCGCCAGCGCCCGCTGCACGGCGAGCGCGGCGCGAATGGCGTGGCCGGCATGCCCGGGCAGCGGCTGGAGGGGCGCACCGAACACGATGACGATGCCGTCGCCGAGAAACTGCGTGATGATGCCGCCTTCCGGCTCGCAGGCGTCCTCGACCAGCGCGTAGTACTCGTTCAGCAGGTCCACGATGCGATCGGCCGTCAGGCGCTGGCTGAGCGCCGTGAAGCCGCGCAGGTCGACGAACATGGCCGTCGCCTGCGTGAGCTCGCCGCCGAGGCCGATGCCACGCTCGAGCGCCTGACGCGCGACCGCGGGGCTGACGTAGCGCCCGAACAGCTCGCGCGCGCGCTCGGCCTCCCGGAGCCCGGCGACCATCGCATTGAAGCCGTCGGTCAGCTCGCCGAGCTCGTCCGTGCTGCGCACGGGGACCCGTACGCCGAGATCGCCGGCCGAGACGCGGGCCATCGCGAGCCGCAACGCCTGGACCGGGCGGTTGATGAAGCGCGCGACGAGCAGCGCCATCGCGATCGAGACGGCGCCGGTAGCGCCGGCAATGTAGGTGAGGATACCAGCCAGACTCTCGAGCGCCGGTGGGAGGTGCGAGCCGAGGCGCTCCACGAGGTCGAGCGTCACCAGGAGCATGAGCACGGGCGGGAGGGCGGCGATGACGAGGAAGGTGATGCCGAGCCGCGCCAGGATGGGCACGCGGATCACCCCCACGCGGTCGATGTGTCCCTCCGGGTAGAAGAGCGGGATGCGGCGGCGCCAGTAGTACTCGGCGACCAGGAACGACAGCGCGGCGGCGATCGGCCCCCCGAGGAGGGCGACGACGACGAACACGCGCCCGGCCTCGAGCGCGCTCGCGCCGGCGACCCAGCGCTGCTGCGCGAAGTAGAAGACGCCTGCGAGCCCCCATGAGGTCGCGGTGAGGAGGGCGGTCGTGAGCGGGGCGTTGAGCAGCCGGTGGCGGGTGGCGAGCGGCACCTGGCGCGGGTCGGCACCGGCGCGCAGCCGCGAAATCCACGCCAGCACGGCGCGGAAGTGGAACGACGCGAAGAACGACGACACGAGGATGAGCACCGTCGTCACCGCAACGAACATGCCGACATCCGCGCCCGAAGGGGTGAGCCCCGGCCCGGTCGGGTCGACCCAGCTGAAGTAGGAATAGACGATCAACGCCCCGAGCAGGCTCGGCAGCGGAAAGGCCAGGTTGTCGAGCGGATGGCCCGACGGTCTGTCGGCGGCGGGCGCGATGGCGGGCGTGTACCACGCGGCAGTCGGGCCTCACCAGCTACTCCGCCTCCACCAGCGCCGGCGTGCACTCGGTCAGGTCGCTCACGATCTTCTGGTTGAGTCGCGTCGCCGCCGTGGCACCCTCGAACAGACGCACCACACCGCGCATGTTCCACGACCCCGCGAACGAGAACTGCGCCGTCTCCCGCGGCTCCAAGCGGTACACCACCGACGGAGACCGCCCGCTGGTGATCTGGAACCTGCCCCCATCCGACTTCTCGGTCTCGAGCCGCGTGATGCGGATCGCCTTCACCAGCTCGGGCGAGAGATTCTGCACGTCGACCACGACCCGCACGCGGTGATCGTCGAGGAGCTGCGTGCGACAGCGCGCCGCAATCGTCGGTGCGCCGGGGATGACGATCTCGCCGGTGGCGGCGACGGTCACCGCCTCGGGGGCACGGAACGCGAAGGAGCCTCGCACCACGATACGCCCGCCGGGCGCATCGCTGTCCACCTTGACGCTCACCCGGAGCACCTTCTTCGCATTGTGCGACAGCGTCTGGCCGCTGGACGACGGTGCCCCCGAGACCGAGCGCAGCGTCGCGCCGCTGCCGAGCACTTCGAAGGTGGGCGTGTAGACCAGTGTCACGGCGTCGCCGTGGTTGCGGATGACGAAGTCCAGGTAGACGGTCTGACCTCGGCCGCCGGCGACCGCCTCGGCGGGCGCGGCGATCTCGACCGACGCGCTCGGGTCCGTCCCGATCAGGGTCCCCGACGCCGCACGGGCGGCGTCACAGGCGGCGCGGCACCTCGCCAGATCGTCGCGACACTGCCCGCGGCCGTCGAACGCGGCGTCCGCGCAGGTCCCCAGGCAGGCGCGTTCGGCACCGCAGCCGGTCACGCACGCGCGTGCGGTCGAGAGGGTCCCGTCGACACAAGCGGCAAACGTCGCGCCGCAGCCGACGCAACCCGAGAACGGGCACGCCTGCGCACAGCCGGCGAGCTGCGCGCGACAGGACCGCCGGGCCGCCCGCGCCCCGTCGCGACAGGTGTGGCGGCAGATCAGGGCATCGGATGCCGGCGCGTTGGCGCAGGCACCGAGACACCCGGCCCGCTCGGCGATCGCGGCGACCACGCAGGTCTGCGCATCGGTCGTGCACGCCGGCATGCACGCCTGCGCGCCGACCAGCCGCGCCGCGCTCAACACCACGATTCCCCCGAGCCACGCCAGAAGCCGGTCTCTCATCGTCGTCCCCCCACGGCGCACGCGCCGGGTGTCGTGTACTCCGCCGGCCGGCCGCCGGGCAACCAGGATTTCTCCCACGACGCGCCGGTGTCGTGGGTGGACCCTCCGGGAACGCCCGAGTAGGATGAGCCGCGGTGGGCAACACGTTCGGACGACTCTTTCGCGTGACGACCTGGGGCGAATCGCACGGCGCGGCGATCGGCGCCGTGATCGACGGCTGTCCCTCGCTCGTGCCCCTCGCCGAAGCCGACATCCAGGGCGAGCTCGACCGCCGCGCGCCGGGGCGGAGCGCACTCGTCACGCAGCGCAAGGAATCCGACACCGTGCGCATCCTGAGCGGCGTGTTCGAGGGGCGCACCCTCGGCACGCCGATCAGTCTCTCCATCGCGAACGAGGACCAGCGCTCGGACGACTACCAGGAGGTCCGGGAGAAATACCGCCCGAGCCACGCCGACTTCACCTACGAGGCCAAGTACGGCATCCGCGACTGGCGCGGCGGCGGGCGCACGAGCGCGCGCGAGACCGCGGCGCGCGTCGCCGCGGGGGCGGTGGCGCAGAAGGTGCTCGCCGTGCGCTGGGGCGTCGAGATCGTCGCCTGGGTGTCCCAGGTGGGCCGCATCGCCGCCGACTGCGACGTCGAGCGCGTGACGCGCCCCCTGGTCGACGCCACCCCCATCCGCTGCCCCGACCCCGCGCGAGCGACCGAGATGATCGCGGCCGTCGAGGCGGTGCGGAAGGACGGCAACTCGCTCGGCGGAGTCGTCACCTGCGTGGTGCGCGGCTGTCCCGCCGGCTGGGGCGAGCCCGTGTTCGACCGCATCGAGGCCGACCTCGCGCGCGCGATGCTCAGCCTGCCGGCCAGCAAGGGCTTCGAGATCGGCTCGGGCTTCGCCGGCACCGCGCTCACCGGCCTCGAGCACAACGACGAGTTCTACATGGACGGCGACCGCGTCCGGACGCGCACGAACCGCAGCGGCGGCGTGCAGGGCGGGATCACGAACGGCGAGACCGTCTACTTCCGCGTCGCGTTCAAGCCGACCGCCACGGTGATGCGGCCGCAGCACACCGTCAGCGTGCGCGGCGAGGACACGACGATCCAGGGCCGCGGCCGCCACGACCCCTGCGTCCTGCCGCGCGCGGTGCCGGCGGTGGAGGCCATGGCCGCGCTCGTGCTCGCCGACCACGCTCTCCGCCACGCCGCCGTCCGCCCCCGCTGAAAGGGCGCCTTTGCGACACACCCGGCCCGCAGGTACCGTCGGCGGCGTGAGTCGCGCCGCCACCGCATTCACCGACGACGGCCCCTGGCCAGTCGACCCCGAGCGGATGCCCTGGCGCGGTCCCGTCGACGCGCTCCGCGCGCAATCGCGCGCCGAGGTTCCCACGCTGGTGGCCCGCCGGCGGCTGCCCCCCGTGGGGCGGTTCACGGAGGCCGTGGCGCTGCTCGGTACGGCGCTCGCCGGCTGGGCGCTGCGCGAGCGCCGGCGCGGCGGCGCCGGTTCCCGCGCCGGCCTCTCGCGGCGCCTGCGCATCGCCTTCGAACGCCTCGGCCCCTCGTACATCAAGCTCGGGCAGATCGTGTCCTCGGGCCAGGGACTCTTCCCCGAGGAACTGGTCGCCGAGTTCCGCCGCTGTCGCGACCAGGTGCCACCCGAGCCGTTCGACGTCGTGCGCCGGGTCGTCGAGGAGGACCTGGGTGCCCCGCTCGATCAGGTCTTCGCCCGCTTCGACCGCGAGTGCCTCGCCGCCGCGTCGATCGCCCAGGTCCACGCCGCCCGGCTGGCGACCGGCGAGGAGGTCGTGGTCAAGGTACAGCGGCCGGCGGTGGCGCGGCTCGTCCGCCGCGACATCGCAGCGATGGCGTGGATCGCCCCGTTCCTCGTCGGCCGCATCCCCGTCGCCGCGCTCGCCAACCCGCCCGCGCTGGTCGAGTTGTTCGCCGAAACCATCCTCGAGGAGCTCGACTTCCGGCTCGAGGCCCAGAACATGCTCGACGTCGCCGACGTGCTCGCGCGCGCCGGGCAGACGATCATCGTCGTGCCGCGGCCGCACCCGGTGCTGGTCACGCGCCGCGTCCTCGTGATGGAGCGGCTCGGCGGCTTCCGCTACGAGGACGTCGATGGCATGCGCGCCGCGGGCGTCGACCCCGCCGCGGTCGTGCGGGCGCTCCTCATCGCCTTCCTCGAGGGCGCGATGATCTTCGGCGTCTTCCACGGCGACCTGCACGGAGGCAACCTGTTCATCACGTCCGACGGCCGGGTCGCGCTGTTCGACTACGGCATCACCGCCCGCATGGACGAGCAGGAGCGCTTGGCCTTCCTGCGTCTCATGATGTGCGGCGCGGTGAACGACGTGCGTGGCCAGCTCGTCGCCTTCCGCGACCTCGGTGCGCTCGGCCCCGACGCCGACTTCGACGCGATCCTGCGCGCACTGCGCCTCGACGAGCCGATCCGCGACCCGACCACGATGTCCGGTCAGGACCTGATGCGCGAGATCCGCGACGTCACGAAAGGCCTGCTGGCGCAGGGGGCACGGCTGCCGAAGCCGCTCATGCTCTACGTCAAGGGGATGCTGTTTTTCGACAGCGCGATGACCCACATGGCGCCGGAGGTGAACCTCTTCGAGCAGCTCGTGCGCGTCTACGGCTATTTCGCCGAGCGGCACGGCGACCAGATCCACCGGGACGTCGGCATCGACCCACGGCTCATGCCGGTCGACCTCGAGGGCGTCCGACGCGCGATGCGGCTCGAGGGCGACGTGACGTCGCTCACCCAGCGGGAGGTCAACGAGCGCCGGCAGGCGATCCAGCGGCGCCTGACCGAGCCCGACGACTGACGGCGCCCTGCCCGACCAGGGGGTGTCACACCCGTCGCGACGCGTGCTAGGGAGCGGCCATGGCTCGACGCAAGCCCACGGGCCGCAGCGTGCGGCACGACCGCGACCGCGCGCAGGCCGAGATCGTGCAGGACCTGGAGCGGCTGGCCCGCCTCGCCCCCGGGGGCGCCCCGGAGCGACCGCTACCGGTGGCCTCACCCGCGCAGGTCGAGGCCGCCGCCGCGCGACAGCCGTGCCCGCTCTGCGACGGGAACATGCGCCTCGAGGAGCACACCGCCGAGACCGTGGCGGGCGTGCGCCTGCGGGTCGCGCGCGTGATCTGCACGTCCTGCGCGATGCGCCGGGCGGTCTACTTCCGCATCGGCGCGCCGCTGCTCAACTGACGAGGTCACGGGCGCGACCGATCGAGACGCGCCGCCAGCCACTCGGCGACGAAGACAACCTCCGCGTCACTGATCCCGTGTCCGATCGGATATTCTCGGTAGGTGAAGTCCGCCGACACGCCCGCGAACGCGTCGCGCGTGCGCCGGCCGTTGTCGACGGCGAGGACCGCGTCCAGCGTCCCGTGCGCGACCAGGAGCGGAACCCGCGCGATCGCCGCGACCGCCGCACGCGCCTCGAAGAGGCCGTCGGGACAGCGCCCCGAGAGCGCCACGACCCCCGCGAGCCCTTCCGGCGCCGTCCGCAGCACACCGAGGCTCATCATCGCCCCCTGGCTGAAGCCGAGGAGGTACGTCCGCTCGGGATCGGTCTCATACCGCGCCGGCGCGGCCCGCACCCAGCCGACGAGATCGGCGAGGGCCCCGCGCGCACCGGCCACGTCGGGGACGATCGTGCCGTCGGAGCGGAAGTCGATGTGGAACCAGGCGTGCCCCGGGAGCCAGGGGCGCGGGGCGCGCACGCTGACCACCCGGAAACGCGGGTCGAGCCGCGCCGCGAGCGGGAGCAGGTCGTTCTCGTCGGCTCCGATCCCGTGCAGGAGGACGAGCAGAGGCGGCGGCCCCACCGCTCGCCGGCGCGGCTCGACGGTCCGAGTCACCCAGGCCGGTGCCGATCCCTCCACCATGGTCGTCCCTCCCCGGCTTCCACACGCAGCCAGCGCGAAGACCGCGACCAGCGCGAGCCCCGCCACGCGCACGGCAACCGCCACCTACCAGGTGCGGACGGGCCCGGTGTCGACGTGGACGAAGCCGGGACGCGGATAGTACCCCACGCCACCTGCCCGCAGCGAGAGCGCTGCCCGTCGCAGGAGACGCAGGTCGCGATCCGGGAGAAAGAGGTCGACCGCCCGCCCCTGCATGTGGAAGCTGTGCGGCGCGACCCCACGGCCCTCGCGCGCCTTCATGGCGTTGGTCTGCGGGGAGCGGTAGCCGGAGAGCACGTGGTAGGGCGCGCGGCTCTCCATCCGCAGGCGCAGCTCCCAAATCACGTCGAGCAGGCCGGGGTCGATCGGATGGACGTCGCCCGAGTAGTGATCGCGCAGGATCCGATTCACGGCGCGCAGGGCATCGGACTGGTAGCGACCGTTGACGAGATAGTCCACCGTCAGGCGTTCGCTCGTGTGGAGGTTGTAGAACGCAACCGACCGGCTCTGCCGGGCCGCCGACGCGAGCCGCGGCGCCATGAGCAGGCCGACGGCCGCACGGCTCCCCATGCGAAGAACCTCACGGCGGCTGCGCCGCACACTAGGGCCGACGTTCACATCCCACCCCCTTCCGGCCTCGCCGGATGAAGTACAGCAGACGTCGGGGTACCGGGCAACCCAGGGAGCGACATCACCCGAAGACGGGAGTCTGCGGCTGCAGACGGGTGCGCCAGCGCGATCGCGACTTCGTCGTCTCGCCCGTAGGTATCCTCGCGAAACTGCGTAGTTCCCGCATCATCGACCCAGGCCGTTGCGTAGAGCAGGTAGACGGGTACGGGTTCGGTCAGGGTGACCGTCCGAGTCTCCCAGGAGGCGAGCGCCGCCTCCTGGCGTTCCGCGCTCCAGGTGGGGGTGTCGCGCAGGAGCCAGGTCGCGACCGCGAGCGCATCGCCCACCCGCACGCAGCCGTGGCTGAACGTGCGCACCGAGCGGCCGAACAGGGCGCGGGAGTTGGTGTCGTGAAGGTAGACCCCGAAAGGGTTGGGGAGGAAGAACTTGACCCGCCCGAGGGGGTTCAGCGGACCCGGTGCCTGGCGGAGCCGGAGATGCGCGCCCTCGTAGACCCGAAACCCCTGGCGCGCGAGGTACCCCGGGTCCGCCTCCGCCTTCGGCAGCAGCTCGTTGCGCGCGATCGCGTCCGGGACCGTCCAGCTCGGATTGAAGATCACGCGCGTGATCTGGCTGGCGAGAGTCGGCGTGCGCTGCTCGTCGCTCCCCACGACGACCGGCGCCGTGAGGACGCGCGCACCGTTCTCCCAGGCCTCGAGCGAGAACCCGGGCACGTTCACGACCACGCGGCGACCGCCGAGGTCCTCGGGCAGCCAGCGCAGCCGCTCGAGATTGACGGCCAGCTGTTCGACGCGACGGGCCACGTCCGTCTCGAGCGCCGCGCGCGTCCCGGCGCCGATCACGCCGTCGGCGGCAAGCCCGTGCCGCGCCTGGAAGCGGCGCACGGCGACCACGAGCGCCTGATCGTACGCCGCGGAGCGGCCCGGCGCCCCGGCGAGGTCACCGCTCGCGACGAGACGGCGGCGCAAGGCCGGCACGGTCGGATCGACCATGCCGGGCCTGAGCTTCGGTCCGTCCGGAAGCCTCGGCCAGCCGCCCTCGGCCGCGAGCTGACGGTAGCGCGCCAGCGCCCCGCGCAGCCGGCCGTACGCGGGCATCTGCGGTGCGAAGGCCTCGAGATACGCCTGCACGTCCTTGGCGCCGGCTGCGCCGAGCACCGCGTCCAGCGGGCTCACCGGCTTCGCCGCGAGGCTGACCTCCGGTCCGCGCATCGCCGGTGCCAGCCGGCCGGCGTGCAGGTGGACGGCGTACCGGGCGACCGCGTCCGTCACCAGCAGGTCCAGCTCCGCCTGCGCGCCCGTCGATTGGGCACCGAGCCGAGTGGCGATCGCCTCGACGTGGTACTCGGCCGGCGACAGGCCGTGCTCGGCGGCGCGGCGGAAGACGTCGAGCACCGCAGCCACCCGCTCGCGGGCACCGGGCATTCCGACCCACAGCGGCTCTCCGGCACGGGTGTCGTACAACGGCCGCAGCAAGGGACCTTCGAGTGGCGCATCCGCGACCACCAGCGCTCCCTCGCGCGCCATGATCGCGCCGATCGCCGCGGGCACTCCGCCGTCACCCGCGCCGATCGCGGTACCGTGGAACGCGTACGGCGCGACCGCCAGCAGGATCGCCCACCGGCCGATCCGCGGGGAACCGGCGCGCCTGGAGCGTGGTGCGCTCACTCGGTGGCGGCGAGCGGGCGTCCGCATCTCGCTACGCGTGGCGCGCGCCGTCCGCCGGGTGATCACTGCGGCGATCGCGTGGAGCGCCGGTACGAGCGGCGCGGCGCCGCTCGCGAGCGCGCCGCCGGTGCTCGCGATGCGACGACATCCCGTCGAGGCGGCGAACCCATCGGTGCCGGAGAATCGCCTTCATGTGCGCCGTGCGGAAACGCGGGAGCCACGTGGATCCCGGCACGTAGCGGCGGATGACGTCCTGGACGCGGTGGATCGACATGAGGATCTGACCGACCCCGAAGCCGAGCAGCATCAATCCCACGATCCAGAAGACGAACGCCGGCCCCGGGATGAAGGTCAGGACGAACGCGACCAGGAAGCACGCCACGGCCAGCGGAACCCGAACCAGGTACATGCGCCCTTCTCGCATACCAGAGCCGCGCATTCGGCGCACCGGCCACCGCGCCCGAGCCACAGGACGGTTGTCCGTGCGTGGTAGCCGCAACGCGTCCGGCCCGGTATGCTTTCCGGCTCGATGTCGGCGTTGAGGACGAGCACCGGGGTGGCGGGGTCCCTCCTCCCCACGATGCCTGGCGGGACCTGGCTCGAACGCGCGCAGCTCGCCTTCTTTCGCGCGTTCTTCACGCTGCTCCTGGGCTTCATCGCCGTCGCCGAGTGGGCCACGCTGGCCTGGGTGCTCGGCCAGGCCGGTTTCGGGCTCCCGATCGGCGTTCACTTGGCGGCGCCAGTGGCCGTCTTTCTGCTGAACCGGACGGTGCTCGCGCGCCGGAGGCCCCTCGGGCGAATGGCCGCCCGCGCCCTGCGTTTCTATGCCGGGGTGGCCTTCACGACGATCTTCTGCGGGCTCTTCCTCGGGCTCGCGAGCCTCGCCTGGGCGATGGCGCACGCCGCCGCCACGCCCGTCGGCGTCGTGCTCGGAAGCGTCCTGCCGCACGGATTGGCCCCCGTCGCGACCCGCGCGTTCGTCACCGCCGTGAATCTCGGCCTCGGCTCGATCGCTGGCCTCTTCCTCGTCGGCTACACCGCCGGGCAGCGGCGGCTCGTCACGACCCGGCTCACGGTGCCCGTGGCCGGACTGCCGCCGGCGCTCGACGGGTTCCGCATCGTCCAGATCTCGGACCTGCACATCGGACAGTACCTCGACCGCGTCGAGCTCGCCGCGCACGTCGCGCGCGTCAACGCGCTCACGCCCGATCTCGTGTGCATCACGGGCGACCTCGTCGATCGCGCCGACACCTGCGCGCTCGCGTTCCCCGTCCTCGCTGGGCTTCGCGCGCGCCACGGCGTGCTGGCGACACTCGGAAACCACGACGTCGGGGCGGGAGCCGACGCCGTCACCTCGGCGCTGCGCCGGCTGACGTCGTTCACCGTGCTGCGCGACGCCCGCATCGACCTCGCGGTCGGCGACGCGCGCCTCACCGTCGTCGGCCTCGACGACCTCGGCCTCGACTGGGCGCGTGGCGCCCCCGAGCACCCCGCCCTGCCCGGGCTCGTCGCCGCGCACCCGCTCGGCGACGCGCTCGTCGTCCTCTCGCACCGGCCCGACTGCTTCCCGCACGCGGCGCGGTGCGGCGCGACACTCGTGCTCTCGGGCCACACGCACGGCGGGCAGCTCGGTCTTCCCACCTGGCCGGGCGGTCGCGTGCGCAACCTGGCAGAGTTCATCACGCGCTACGACCGCGGGCGGTTCACGCTCGGCACGGCCACGCTGTACGTGAACCGCGGGCTCGGATTCACGGGACAACGCATCCGCCTGTTCACCCCGCGTGAGATCACGTACCTCGAGCTCCAGTGCGCCTGAATCCCGTCAAGTCATGTGCTAGGAAAGATGGATGGACGATCTTGCGACCCTCGACGCCACCGCCCAGGCCGAGCTCGTCCGCCGCGGTGCACTCTCCGCGCTCGAGCTCGTCGACGCCGCGATCGGCCGCCTCGAGCGTCTGAACCCGACGCTCAACGCCGTCATCCATCCGGCACTCGAGCGTGCACGCGCGCGCGCCGCCGACGGACTGCCCGCCGGTCCGTTCCGCGGCGTGCCCTTCCTCATGAAGGACATCGGCGGGAGCGAGGCCGGGGCACCGTACTGCGCCGGCATGCGCCTGCTCAGGGACGCCGGCTGGCGGGCGGCCGAGGACGCCTTTCTCACGCAGCGGTTTCATGCGGCCGGGCTCGTCTCGCTCGGACGGACGAACACGCCCGAGCTCGCCCTGCTGGCGACGACCGAGCCCGAGGCGTTCGGCCCGACGCGGAATCCGTGGAGCACCGGTCGCAGCACCGGTGGCTCGAGCGGCGGCGCCGCGGCCGCGGTCGCGGCCGGGATCGTGCCGGCCGCGCACGCCAGCGACGGCGGGGGCTCGATCCGCATCCCCGCCAGCCACTGCGGCCTCGTCGGGCTCAAACCGACGCGCGGGCGGAGCTCCTTCGGCCCCCACCTCGGCGAGCGGTGGAACGGGTTTTCGGCCGAGTTCGTGCTCGCCCGCTCGGTTCGCGACGCGGCGGCGCTGCTCGACGTCACCGCCGGGCCCGGCTCCGGCGATCCCTATTTCGCGGCGCCGCCGCCGCGTCCGTACGCGAGGGAGATCGCCATTGCGCCCGGCCAGCTCCGCGTGGGCCTCCTCGCCCGAGGGCTGCGTGGGTTCGACATCCACCCCGAGTGCCGCACCGCAATCGAGAACGCCGGCCGCCTGCTCGCAGACCTCGGGCACCACGTCGAAGAGCGCCATCCGGACGCGCTCGACGATGCCGGCTGCGTCCACGCGTTCGTCGACGTGGTCGCGAGCAACACCGCGCGCGCGTTGGACGCACGCGGCACCGACGTGGGCCGCGGCGTCACCGCCGCCGACGTCGAGATTCCCACCTGGGCGCTCGCCGACCGCGGCCGCCACACGTCCGCCGCGCAGCTGCTGGCCGCGCTCGAGTTCATCCACGGCTTTGGCCGGCGCCTCGCCGCCTGGTGGGACGGCGGCTTCGACGTCCTCGCCACGCCCACCGTCGGAGCGCCACCGCCGGAGCTCGGCTACCTCACCTCGACCCCCGACGAACCGCTGCGCGCCGTGCTGCGCTCGGCGCCCTACGGCCTGTTCACGATGCCATTCAACCTGTCGGGGCAGCCGGCGATCTCGCTGCCACTACACTGGACGGCGGACGGCCTCCCGATCGGCGTCCAGCTCGTTGCCGCGTACGGCCGCGAAGACCTGCTCCTCCGCCTCGCCGCGCAGCTCGAGACCGCCGCACCATGGGCGGGCCGCCGCCCGGTCGTGCACGCGTGAGAGCGGCACGCTTGGTGCAAATTTTCCTTGACACGATCGCGGCGCTTCTGCGAGCTTCCGCTGCCGGACCGTCCATTCACGGGGGGAGAGGAAATATGTCCAAGCACCTGCTGTGCGCCGTCGTCGTCGTGCTCGCCGCATCGCCGGCGTGGGCCGTGCTGTCTCTGGGAGAGCAGGGCTGCCAGAAGAAGGCCGCCGCGCAGTCGCGCGCCTTCTTCAAGGGGGTCGCGAAGGCGCTCGAGAAGTGCCACGACAAAGTGAGCGCCGGTTCCCTCCCACCCACGACCGACTGCAGCCTCGAAGCGACGACCGCCGCCAAGATCTCGGCGGCGCGCACCAAGCTCTCCGCCAAGATCGCGCCGGCCTGCCCTGATGCGAAGGTGGTCCAGCTCGTGTTCGGCGGCGACT
This sequence comes from Binatia bacterium, assembly GCA_046327955.1. Taxonomy (GTDB): domain Bacteria; phylum Desulfobacterota; class Binatia; order DP-6; family DP-6; genus JAXLXP01. Next base: position 53,666 of record JAXLXP010000010.1, read on the forward strand.
GCTTCGGCGTCGACACGGCGGCGTCGCTCGCCACCTGTCTCGCCGACACGCACGAGGACCGGGCGCTCGCGCTCATGGCCACGCTCTACGGCGCGGGCGGCGCGGTGGGTTCGCCGCAGGTGAAGTGCCAGAAGGCCGCGGCCGGGGCGAGCATCAAGTACGCAGCGAGCCGGCTCACGGCGCTCCAGAAGTGCAAGGACCAGGTTTCGAAGGGCACGCTGCTGGCTGGCACCGACTGCGCCGCCGACGTGACCACGGCGGCGAAGATCACGGCAGCAGAGTCGAAGGCCATCGCCACGATCGGCGCCAAGTGCCCCGACACGAGCGTGGTCGCGCTCGCCCTCGGCAAGCCGTGTACGGGTGCGGCGACGGGCGCGCGCCTCTCGGCCTGTGCGGTCGGCACGCACCGCGACGGTGCCGACGCGCTCGTGGTCGTCGAGTACGGCCAAGGCGCCACCGGCGGGACGGCGCTCGCCCGGCAGATCACCAACCCGACGGCGGACTGCGTGCGCGGCCCGCTCAGCCGGTGCCGCACGGGCGACTACCTCCTCCAGAACGACAAGATCCGCGTCGTCGTCCAGGACATCCAGCGCAACCTCTTCGGCATCGGCCAGTTCGGCGGCCAGATCATCGACGCCGACCTGAACCGCGGCAACCCGGCGCTCGAGCGGGACAACTTCGAGGAATGGGCCGTCGCGCTCAACATCGAGAACACGGCGCATTACACGAACGTCACGATCGTCAACGACGGCAGCGACGGCCAGGCCGCCGTGATCCGCGTGACCGGCGTCGACGACCTGCTCGATTTCCTCAACCCCTCGAGCGTCGTCACCAGCTTCGGCCTCCTCCTCGGCGCGAGCCAGGACGACCGCGATCTCGCGGTCGAGATTCAGACCGACTACATCCTCGAGCCGGGCACCAACTGGGTCCGGGTCCAGACCACGATCGTGAACGTCGGCCCCACGCCGGAGAGCATCTTCGTGGGCGAGTTCCTGAACGGCTCCGGGCAGGTGCACCTGTTCCAGCCGGCAAACGGCTTCGGCTCGCCGACGGTAACCGGGGTGTGCCCTTCGACGGCGGCCAACCCGTGCAACTTCGTCGCCTACAGCGGCTACAAGGACGCGACCGGCGTCTCGTACGGCTACGTGCACGAGGAGATCGGCTCGGTGAGCCCACCGAAGAGCGGGTCGTCCACGTTCACGACCTCCGGCGTCACGGTGCCGATCCTCGGCATGTCGGTCGTGAACGCGCTCATCGGCGCGCCAGCCAACTTCCCGCTCGCGGCATCCGGTAACCCGGGCGACTCGCTCACCTTCGACCGCTGGTTCGTCGTCGGCGACGGCTCGGTGTCGTCGATCACCGACGCCCGCAACCACTTCCAGTACCTCGGCACGGGGACGGTGTCGGGCACCGTGACGCTCGGCGGCAGCCCCGTCGCGGGTGCGCAGGTGACCGTGCTCGGCAGCCTCGCGGACGCCCCGGGGAGCACGGGCAAGAACGTCGTCACGCAGGCGCTCACCGACGGCACCGGGGCCTACACCCTGACGCTCGCGCCCGGTACGTACACGGTCGAAGCCGCCATGGACGGTGCTCCGTACGAGGGCGGGGGCTCGACGCCGCTCGGCCACGCGGTCACGGTGGCCGCCTACGGGACGGTGACGCAGAACCTGGCCCTCCCGGCCACGGGCGCGATCCGCGTGCTGGCGACCGACGAGGCGAGCCTGCCGATCCCGGCCAAGGCGTCGATCGTCGGCTTCGATCCGAGCCCGGACCCGAAGAACACCCAGACGGTGCTCATCATCAGCAGCACGACGAACGTCTTCAGCAACCTCGGCGCCGACGGCTTGCCCTTCGGCCTCGCGAAGACGCTGTTCATCGATCCGAGCGGCGACTCGGGCACGGTCGCACTCGAGCCCGGCACCTACCAGGTCGTCGTCTCGCGCGGGCCGGAGTACTCGGTCGACAAGCAGACCGTCGTCGTGACGGCGGGCAGCACCACCACCGTCACCGCCGAGGTCGCCCGGATCATCGATTCCACCGGGTTCGTCGGCAGCGACTTCCACGTCCACTCGATCGAGAGCCCCGACAGCCAGATCTCGCGGCACGATCGCGTCGTCACCATGCTCGCCGAGGGCGTCGATTTCTTCACGCCGTCGGACCACGACATCCGGACCAACTACACCCCGGACATCGCGGCCATCCCGGGCGCTTCGAGCCTCGTCGGCACGGTCCCGAGCGGCGAGATCACCACCTTCGACTACGGGCACTTCAACGCCTGGCCGATGACGATCGACACCACCAAGGTGAACGGCGGCAGCGTCGACTTCGGCGGCGCGGCGCCCAACGGCCAGGACTTCCCCAGCTTCGGGAACTACAGCCTCACCCCGGCGCAGATCGTCGCCGCCGGGCACGCCGATCCGGGCGCGAGCAACACGGTGCAGATCAACCACATCCACAGCCACTTCGGCCTCGACGGCGGCTCCGGCCTCGCGATCGACACCGGCGCGACGCCGCCGCAGTCGGCGGTTCCTGGTGCTGCGCGCCGTCTCGACCCGGCGGTCACGAACTACTTCACCCCGACGTTCGACGCTCTCGAAGTCTGGATCGGCGACGACCGGCCCCAGGTCTACACCAACTTCCTCGGCCAGAACGCCGGCGACTGGTTCAACCTGCTGAACCAGGGCTACCGGCGCACGGGCGTCGCCGACTCCGACACGCACCAGCGCATCGTCGGACAGGCGGGCATCCCGCGCACCTTCGTGGCCTCGCCGACCGACATCCCTGCCGCGCTCGCGGCGATCGGCGACACGCTGTCGGCGAACGTGAACGACGGCCGCGCCTTCGGGACCAACGGGCCGATCGTGCGCGTACGGGTCACCGCCGGCTCGACGGGCCAGGAGGGCCGCCTCGAGCTCGGCTGGCCCACCCAGATCGCCACCACCGACGGCGAGGTCGACGTCCAGGTCGATATCCAGAGCCCGGACTGGGCCGAGTTCGACAAGGTCGAGTACTACGTCAACAGCACGACGACCTGCTCGGCGACGAGCAAGCAGTCGGGCGCCGGCATGGTGAGCGTCAAGCGCTACGCGATCGCGCCGGACTACGTGCAGACCGCGCCCACGGACTTCACCGTGTCGACCGACGAGGTGGTCCCCGGCCACACTCGCCTCGAAGCCAGCACGTCGCTCACGCTCTCCGGCCTCACCCAGGACGTCTGGATCGTGGTCATGGTGAAGGGCACGGACGGCCTCTCGAAGCCGCTCTTCCCGGTGATCCCGAACAGCTTGAAGCAGTCCACCAACCTGACGGTCGCCAATCTCGCCGACGGCAACCTCGGCGAGGACGGCATGACGGCGCTGGCGTTCACCAACCCCATCTATGTCGACGTCAACGCCGACGGATGGGTGGCACCCGGCGTACAAACGATCCCCTGCCCCTGACGCGCAAGACGGCTCCGATCCTGGCGGCGCTGCTCGCGACCGCGCTGGTCGGCCCCGTGGCGGTGACCCACGGGGCCGACCAGCGCGGGGCGCGCCTGCCCGACCTGCTGCGCCAGGCGCGCCTCGTGGTGGCCGGCACGGTCACGCGCACCGCGACGCTCGACGATGGCCGGCTCGTCGTCGCCGACGTCCGCCCCGAGCGCATCCTCAAGGGGGAGCCTGCGGCCGGCGACGTCCCGGTCGTCGAGGAGCACGATCCGCCCTCGAGCCCGCAGCTGCTGGTCACGGGCCAGCACGTGCTCGTCTTCCTCGTTCGCGCGGCCCACACGTCGTCGCTGACGCGGCCTCCCCGGCCGGCCCGACGTACCAGGCACCCGTTGGCGGGCGGGCGGGCGTGCTCTCGAGCCCTTCCGCCGAGGCGATCCGCGAGGCCGCGGCGCTCGTCGCACGGATGGTCGAGGCCACCACCGACACGACCAGCGACACGGACACGCGCTCGGCTCGAGCGCGGTCGCTCGCGTTCGACGAGCTGGTGGCTCGGCATCCCGTGGTCGTCGAGGACGGCGCCGCGGCTGTGGGCGCCATCGCGGATCTCGCGGCCTCGCTCACCGACGCCGAGCGGCGCCGGATCGAGGCTGCGCTGCGGCGGCGCGACCTCCCCGTGCGCGTCCGCGTCGCCGTCGTCCGCCTGGTGGGCGCTCGGCATCTCACCGTCCTGGCACCAGCGCTCGGCAAACTCGAGGCGCCCGCGCCGGAGGTCCTCGCGGCGAGCTGGGATGCCTTGCGTGCGCTGGGCCACGCCCCCGCGGCGGTGGATCTGGCGCCCTTCGTCGCCAGCCGGGACGCCGGCGTGCGGGCCGTAGCGGTTGCCGCGCTGCTCGCGACCGCGGGCGCCGACGCGATCCCTCAGGTCGAGCGGCTCGCCCTCGAGGACCCAGACGTGGCGGTCCGGACGGCCGCGACGCAGGCGCTCGGCACGTCCCGGCTACCCGCCGCGCTGCCGGCACTCGCGCACGTCTACAAAGCCTCGCCCTGGGACGTGCGGCGGGCCGCCGGCAACGCGATCGTCGGATGGGGTGACGACGACGCCGCCGCGACGCTCGCCCGGCTCACCTTCGAGGCGCCGCCCGAGGCGCAGAAGTGGGCGCTGGCCCTCCTCCTGTCGCTCGGACGCACGAAGGCAGACCCGCTCGTCGACCACATCCGCACCTCTCACCCGGACCCGACCCTGCGCGACATCATCGACCATGGGTTCGACCTCGGCACGGAACATCACGAATGACCCTCCCCCGACTCGCAGCCCTCGCCGTCGCCGCACTCCTCCTCGCCCCGGTCGCCGGCCTCGCTCACCCTCCGCCGCGCACGCCGAACCGGGAGATCGTGCGCCTCCAGGGGCATCGCCGCGCCGCCGGCACGGCCGCCGCCGGGGAGATGACGCTCGTCGCGCTCGGCGCCGAGCACCCGTTCACCGCGACCGATCGGCAGGCCTTCAGCCTGGCGGAGGGCGACGCCGCGAAGCCGGCCGACCGCTACGCGCTCCAGGGCCCCCGCGACCTCCTCGCGCGCTTCGCTGCCGCCCGGCCCGACCAGACGGTGACGATCCTCGCGGAACACCGGCCCGGCACGCCGAATCTCTTCCTGCTCGCGCTCGACCTCTGTCCGCCGCGGTAGGGCGGCCCTCACCCCCGCAGGACGGGGAAGAGCCGCCGTGCGATGCGTGGGATCGCGATCATCGCGACGATCACGACCAACCCGACGAATCGGTCGTCGTCGAGCACGCCCGCGGCGGCGATGCTGCTCGCGAGCAGGAGCGCGAACCAGACGAGGTCGCCGGCCACCGCCGCGGCCCACGCCGGGATGCGGGGCACGGGAAGCCCGGTGGCGAGCAGCCCCGCCGTATAGACGTCGACGCCGAACCCCACCGTCGCGATACGGAACAGCGCCGGCGCGTGTCCGGCGGGCTCGTCGGCCGCCGCCGGCGAGGACACCGGCACTCCCCAGGTCGCCAGCGCCAGGAAGCGACGGCCGAGCGCGCGCAGCGCCGGGACACGCCGGCCGTGGCGCCGCAGCAGCATGAAGATCGGATGGCAGAGACAGGCGCCCATCACGTCCGAGAGCGCGTAGAGCCCGAAGGTGACCGCCGGCGGCAGCGGCACGTGGCGCGCCAGAAGAACGCCGGCGGGAATACCGGGGCCCACCGGCGCCCAGAAGAGGACGAACACCAGCATCACCGGCCCGCCGGGAAAATGCTGCGCCGCCGCCAGCAGCCGCTCGGCGCCTTGCGCGCCCGTCCAAGACGGGTCGAACGCGGCGGTCGGGTCGAAGACCTCGAGGCCGCTCATTGGCGCACCCCGCCGGGGCTCCCGAGCAGCGCGGCGAGCGCGCCCGGCTCCGCGAGGTCGTCGAAGGCCCACGTGGCGCCGTGCTCGCGCAGTCGAGCCGGCGTCCAGCCGCACGTCCCGACACCGACCGCCGTTGCACCGATCGCACGCGCCGCAGCCATGTCGCGCGGCGTGTCGCCGATGACCACGACCCGCGCGGCACCGAACGGCACGCCGAGCAGCGCCGCACCGCGTGCGGCGCCGATACGGAGCAGCTCGGCACGGTCCTCGTGATCGCAGCCGAAGCCGCCGAAGGCGAAGCGCTCGTACACGCCGACGCGCGTGAGCTTGATCTCGGCACCCGCGCGCACGTTGCCGGTGCCGAGGCCGACCGCCACGCCGGGCTCGCCCGCCACGGCATCGAGTGCCTCGCGGATCCCGCGGTGCAGCCGAAGATCCGCGCGCGCGACCTCCTCTGCCAGCAGGGGCAGGTAGTCGCGCTCCAGCAGATCGCGGATCGTGGCCTCGCCCTCCGCGCCCTCGACCACGCGGCCCGCGGCGGCGAGCCCGGCGCGCACGATCGCAGGGTCCGTCATGCCGCCGAAGTGGATGCCGCGAAGCGCCGTGGCGCTGCCGAAGCGACGACCGAACGCCCGTTCGAGTGCACGGCGGCCCGCACCCGGCGTGGTGACCAGCGTGCCGTCGACGTCGAACAGCAGGACCGTGGGCTGCATGCGGACCGGCGCGCTACCTTCCCAGGCTCCGGAGCAGGTCCTCCGCCTCGCCGGCTGCGGCGCGGTCACCACGCGCCTCGGCCAGGGCGACGACGCGCCCGGCCTCGGCGCGGGCCTCGTCGAGCGCGGCGCGGTCGCGGAGCGCGAGAGCGAGATTCAGGCGCGCGTCGAGCTGATCGGGATCCTCCGCGAGCGCGCGACGCAGCAGCCGCTCGGCCTCGTCCCGGTCGCCCCCGAGCAGGCGCGGCAGCGCGCGCAGCAGCGCACCCTTGCCCGCGAGCGCGCCCGCCGACGTCGGGTCGAGGTCGAGCGCGGTGTCCACTTCGCGCCGCAGCCGTGCCAGACGCAGGAGACTCGTGAACGGGTTGCGCGACAGCTCCATCTGCCGGCCGAGGTTGCAGAACACCGCCAGGTGGGCGCGCGCGCTGTACGCGTCGGCACGCACCGCCTCCTCGGCGAGCGCGAGACCCTGATCCACCAGCGCGGCACGACGCGCCCCCGATGACGCACTCGCCGCGCTGCACAGATCGAGCGCCGCCGCGGCGCGGCCCGTCTCCGTGGCGCCGGCGGGCCCCGCCCAGGCCGACACGACCGCGATCAGTCCGGCAGCGACGAGCCACCCGCCAAGCTCGAGGCAACGCCTTGCACGCATGCGCGGGGGGATTCCCTAGCACGCACCCCACGGCCAGGCCACCACGCACGACGTGGACGGCTGCGCCCCGCGCTGGTAGAGCAGCGCCCATGTCGCTCGTCCGCGTCGAGGCCCCTCGCCCGCACGTCCGCGTGCTCACCCTCAACAACCCGAAGCGGCTGAACGCGATGTCGTTCGCGCTGGTCGAGGCGCTCTACGCGGCGCTCGCGCAGGTCGCAGCCGACAACGACGCCTGGGTGGCCGTCCTCACCGGCACCGGGCGCGGCTTCTGCTCCGGGCTCGACCTGGAGGACAACGCGCCGCCGCCCGGCAGCGAGGGCATGGGCCTCCCCCGCCTCGCCATGCGCGCCATGACGTTCATGGCCGGAGTGGTCCCCGCCATGCGCGGCATCCCGCAGCCGATCATCGCCGCCGTCAACGGCCCCGCGTACGGGGGCGGCATGTGCCTCACGCTCGGTGCCGACGTGCGCATCGCGGCTGACTCCGCGGTCTTCTCGGCCGCCGCGATCACCAACGGCCTCACCGGCAGCGAGCTTGGCGCCACCTACCTTCTGCCGCGCGCCGTCGGCACGTCGAACGCCGCCGAGATCCTCCTCACTGGCCGCAAGGTCGGGGCCGAGGAGGCGCTGCGCATCGGGCTCGTCTCGCGCGTCGTGCCCGACGGCGAAGTGCTGGACTCCGCGCTGCAGATGGCGGACCAGATGTGCGAGCTCTCGCCTTTCGGCATCCAGATGACCAAGGCCGTGCTGTGGTCCAACCTCGAGGCATCGAGCCTCACGGCCGCGCTGGACCTCGAGAACCGCAACCAGCTCCTCGCCGGCTACACCGGCAACCTCGACGAGGCCAAGACGGCGTTTCGCGAGAAACGCAAGCCGGTCTACCGCGACTGAGCATCACGCCGCGACGTCGGAGTCCGACTCGCGGCGCGTCCCGATCGGCAGGTGGATCGTGAACGTCGTGCCCTCTGGGCCCGTCGCCGTACACGCGAGCGTCCCGCCGAACTCGCCGGTCACGATGTCGCGCGCGAGCGCGAGCCCGAGGCCCGTCCCCTTCCCGAGCGGCTTGGTCGTATAGAACTCCTCGAAGACGTGCTGGAGCACGTCGTCCGGGATGCCGGTGCCGCGGTCGCGCACCGCGACGACGATCTCGCTGCCCTCGCGCGCCGCCGTGACCAGTATCCCGTGGCGCTCCGGGGACAGTCCTTCGCTCGCGTCGATCGCGTTGGTGAGGAGGTTCGCCAGCACCTGGCCGAGCCGCCCGCTGTCGCCGTGGAGCTCCGGCAGGTCGGGCGCGACGTCGAACTCGAGCTCACCGCCGGCGAGGCGCACGCGGTGCATGAGCAGGGGTTGGAGACCACGTTCGAGGAGCTGGCGGAGATCGAACGGCTCCGACGGCCCGCCCTGGCGCGCCTGCCCCTTGACGCTGCGGATGTATGCCACCGCCTTGCGCGTCCAGTCCTCGACGTTGATCACGAGCCCGCGCAGGTCGGCAGCCACCGCACGCAGATCCTCCTCCGTGGCCGCGTCGTCCGCGGCAACCTCCTCGGCCTCGGCAATGAGATCGCGGGCGACCTTCAGGCCGTTCAGCGCCGCCCCGAGCGGCGTGTTCACCTCGTGCGCGATCCCGGCCGCGAGGCGCCCGAAGGCCGCCATCTTCTCCGCCAGCACGAGCCGCTCCTGGCTCGCCTGGAGGTCGGCATACGCGGACTCGAGCTGGCCGAGCGAGAGCGAGAGCCGGTCCTTGGACGCAGCGAGCTCGTGAGTGCGCTCCTCGACGCGCGCCTCGAGCTCCTGGTTGAGCTTGCAGAGATCCTGGAACGTGCGCGCGTTCTGCAAGGACAGCGCCGCCTGGTTCGCGAACGTGCGCAGGAAGGCCGCATCCATCGCCGCGAACGACGTCCCCGCCTGCTTCCTCCCGCACACGACGAAGCCGACGAGCGCGCCCTGGCACGCGAGCGGGACCAGCAGCTCGGCACCCAGCGCCTCGAACAACGCCACCGTCTCGGCACGCTCGGCCTCCGCCTGCTCCGGGAGCACCGCGCGCACGAGGAGCTGCGGGGCGGTCGCGAGCGCGGCGACGAGCGGTGCCGCAGCGGGAACGCTGGCAGGCCCCGCGTCCGCGGGGTGGCTCACCGCACGCGCAAAGCGCTCCCCACCTTCCTCGCGCAGGTACACCGCGGCGTGCTCGACCTGCAGCACGCGCATCGGGACGCCGACGGTCATGGCGAGGATCGCGTCCAGCTCCAGGGTGGAGCCGAGGGCGGTGCTGGCACTGGCGAGCACCGCCTGCGCATCGTACGGCTGGCGGCCGCACAGGCGGTCGACCGTGCGCTGGATACGCTCGCGCGTGGGCGGGAGGACGAAGATCGCGACCAGCGTGAACGCGAGCGAGAAGGCCGGCGACTGCCCGACCGCCGACGAGTGGAACACGCCCGTGCCGAGCGCGGCGAACGCCAGGTAGGAGACCGTGACGATTCCCGACAGCACGCCGTAGTAGATGCCCCGCTGCACGAGGGCATCGATCGCGAACAGGTCGCGCTTGTGCACGGCGTAGGCAACCGAGAGCGGGAAGAAGAAGCCCGTGAGCCCGATGACGTTGACCGGCACCTGGCCGTTCGTGAGGGCCGACGAGGCGAGAATCGCCGACGGCAGCCCGAACCCGGCCCCGAGCCCGAGCGCCACGACACGCACCCGGTGCCGCACCAGGTCGGACGGCGCATACAGGTACGCCCACAAGCCGCTCCCGAGGAGGAAGATCATCGCGCCCACGGTGCAGATCGTGGTGAGCTCGTGTACACCCGGGTAGGCAGCCGCGGTGTCGAGCCGCAGCTGGTAGACGATCGCCAGCGGCACGAAGGGTCCGAAGCTCAACGCGATCGCGGGCCAGACGCGCATCCGTCGCACCGGGAACAACAGTCCGAGGTAGAGGAACGCCGCCGGGAGCGCGCACTCGGCCATCGCATGGAGGCGGAAGAACGTGTGCGGTCCGTAGAGGTCGATGGCCGTGAGCGCGTAGAGGCCGCAGGTCGCGCCGAGCGCGAGCACCGCCCAGGGGGCAGCACGCTGTGGCGAGACCACCCAGACGCCGATGCCGATGGCGCCGAAGACGAGGCCGTTCAGGAGGTAGACCCCGAAGAGCAGGATGCCGTCACGTGCGGTGAAGCGCTGGGTGGGCAGCCGGAGCACGGTGCGGACCCCATCGGGGCGCTCGAACGTGTACTCGATCGGCGTGCCCACCGGCTGGGACACCACGTAGCCGTAGACGTCGGCGGAGCTGGCAACGGCCCTGCCGTCCACGGCGACGACCGCGGTCTGGTACGCCTCCGAGAAGGGTACCACCGACCACCCGGGCAGGCTGACCGACGCGACGACCCGGTTGCGGAGCAGGAAAAAGCCCGGGAACGGCCGGGAAATCCACGCGAGCCCGGTTTGCGCCGTCGCGAACGCGAGGGCGACGAGCAGACCGAGCGAACCGATGGCCGTGACCGTGGCCGCGCGTCTGGCACGTCGCGGCGATCCCATCAGGCCGCCCCGCGCGTCGCCGCCCTGGTGGCCATTGCCGGCAGCACCACGCTGAATGTCGAGCCAGGGGCCTCGCGACTCTCCACCGTGACGTCGCCGTTCATCAGGCGTGCGAACCGGCGCGCCAGCGCCAACCCAAGCCCGACGCCCTTGCGCTCGCCGTCGTGGGGCTGGAGCTGGTGGAAGACGTCGAAGATCGCCTCGCGGTGCTCTGGGGAGATTCCCGGACCGGTGTCGTGCACACGGATCGCGACCCGGTCCTCACCCAGAGCTTCGGCGACGAGGCGGATCTCGCCCTCGCGCGTGAACTTGAGCGCGTTCGAGAGGAGGTTCTGCAGGACCACGCGCAGCTTCGCGGGCTCGGCCAGGACCGCGGGCAGGTCCGCGGGAATCTCGGTGACGAAGCGCACCGGGCCCGCCGCGGTCAGCATGCCGAACGCGTCCGCGATGTCGCCGAGGAACCGCTCGAGGTCGACCGGCTCCGTCGCCAACGGCATCACGCCCGCCTCGATGCGCGACAGGTCGAGGAAGTGCGCCACCAGCTCGCTCAGGTACGTGGCGTTGGCGAGCACCTTCTGGCAGACGGCGCTCGCCTCCGGCGTGCTCGGCCCGAACGTGCCATCCTGCAGGAGATCGGTGTAGCCGATGATGATGTTGAGCGGCGTGCGGAACTCGTGGGAGACGCTGGCCAGCAGCTCGGTCTTCATCTGGTCCGCGGCGTGCAACTGCGCCAGTTGCTCCCAGGACTTGAGCGCCACGTCGACCCAGAGCAGCAGCCGATCGGGACCATCGGCCTTGTCGTGGTAGCCCTGGATCGCGAGGCGCTGCAGCATCTCGCGAGGCGGCTTCTCGCCCGCGTACCCGGTCTGCAGCACGATCTGCACGAGCGTGTCCTTTTCGCGCACGGCACGAACCAACAGCTCGCCGCTCATGACCGGCATGAAGTAGTCGACCAGCAGGACGTGCACGGGCTCGGCGTCGAGGAGCGCCAGCGCCCGCGAGCCGCAGTCCGCGGTCAGAACGCGGTGCCCCTCGCGCTCCAGCAGCATCCGCACCGACTCCAGCGTCTCGGCCTGATCGTCGACCACGAGGATGGTGCGACCCGTCGCCGCCGCGCAGCGGCGCGCGCGCCGCGGGCGCGGCCCGTTGCCTTCGGCGGCTGTGGGAGTCGTCGACATGCGGGATCGCGCGGGGGGCGGCGAACGCGGCCGGACGCACCCGGTCGACGCCACCGACACCTCCGCGATAGAGGCGATGTGCAACGCGGATGCCACGTCGGCACCCGAGACGAAGCTACCGCCCCACGCCCCGCGGGACGCAGCCCAAACGGGATGGCCATGCGCTCCCGTACCGCAAGCCGCATGCGGCCTGCGGTGCGGAGCGCGGAGCCGGGTGGGCGCCGTGCGGCGTGCCGTCGACGCGAGACGCCCGCCAGTGGCATTTCGCTGCCGCTCGGGCGCACGCTTGCTCCGCGCGAGGTGCGCCGGCTAGGGTCGCGGCCATGAGCACCGTCGGCGTCGTCCGGGAGATCTGGCGTTACCCGGTCAAGTCCATGGGCGGCGAGCGCGTCGCGCGCTGCACGCTCGGCCCGCTCGGCATCCCCGGCGACCGCGGCTGGGCGCTCCGCGACGAACAGGCGAACGAGATCCGCGGGGCGAAGAAGTTGCCCGCGCTCCTACTCTGTGGCGCGCGCTACCGCACCGAGCCGACGGCGGGACCCCCACCGCCGGCCGAGGTGACGCTCCCGGACGGTACCACCTTCCCGACCGACGACGCCGCGGCTTCCGAACGGCTCTCTGTCCTGCTCGGCCGCCCGGTCACGCTCTGGCCGCTGCAACCGCCAGAGAACCGAGCCCACTACCGGCGCGGCATTCCCGACCACCCGGATATGATCGAGGAGCTGCGTCACCTCATGGGCCGCGAGCCGGACGAACCCCTGCCCGACTTCTCGGTCTTTCCGCCCGAGCTCTACGAGTTCACCTCGCCGCTCGGGACCTACTTCGACGCGTTCCCGATCCACCTCGTGACCACCGCGTCCCTGCGCGCGCTCGCCGGTAACGGTCCGGCCGAGCGCTTCGATCGCCGCCGCTTCCGACCGAACTTCCTCGTCGAGACGACGGACGCGCTCACCGGCCTCGTCGAGGCCGACTGGAGCGGCCGAACGCTGCGCGTGGGCCGCGCCGCGCTCCGCGCCACCGCGCCCACCGTACGCTGCGGCATGCCGACGCAGCCCCAGCCCGGCCTCTCCCACGATCCGACGATCCTGCGCACGATCGTCCGTGACGCTGGACAGAACGTCGGCCTCTACCTGACCGTCACGGAGCCCGGCGCGGTGACCGAGGGGGACACGGTCGAGCTGGCCTGAGACCCACGCCGAGGTCGAAGCGCGCACCCGCGAACGCTCCGCACAGCCGGACCTTCCCCGAGTTGACGAGGTACACCACGGTGGCGACCACCTCGGCGTCGGTCCGCGCATGGGCCGCGATTGCCTGCACCAGCTCCAGCATCGTGACCCGCCGCGCCATCGTCGCTCCCTCCCTGGCGTCCGATGCGCAACTTCGGTGCCACGGCGGCGGGCGCGGCCGTTCCGCGCTCCGCGGGCGCCGGCTCGGCGCCGTGCAACGTCGCCGTTGACGCGCGCGCTCGAGCTGCTAAGCGCCTACCGGCCCCGCAGCAGGCGCGCGTCGACGCGGGTCCGCGTCTGCCTGACCACGCGTACGACCAGCTCCGTGCAGGTTCCCGAGAGATCGCCGTGCCCCGCGAGGCGACGCGCCCGATGGACCGCGCTCGCAAGCCCGGCCCGAGCCCGCCGCAAGAACCGGCGTGCTGCAACGGGCCGCGTCGCCCGGTCGGCCTGCTCGATGGCCGTGCGCACCCGGGCGAGTCGCGCGGCGACGCGCGCAAACCCGCGGTCGCCGCGGCACGCCGCCGCGAGCGCGGGATCACCGAGGGCACACGTGTCCCGGGCGACGCCCGCGAGGGGCACGTACACGCAGCCCACCTGCGGGTCGCACGCGTCCGCCGTGCACGGGTCACCGTCCGCGCACGCGGCGTCCCCGGCACACAGGCTGGCCGGCGGGCGCGTCGTGGTCGTCGTGCTCGTCGTCGGCGCGAGCGTGGTCGTGGTCGTCGTCGACGGCACGGGCCCCGTGAACGTCCCGCGACGGTACACCGCGGCAAGGGCGCCGTGCGCGAGCAGCACGGTCGGTTGGCCGACCGGCGTCATACGATCCGAGGCCAGCGCCTGGCGCACCAGCGCGCCACCGGCCGAGGCTCCGGCCGGGTTGAAGACCACCGCGCGATCGTCCCCGGTGTAGCCCGGCGCACCGATCACCGACGTGCCGACCGCCCGGAGCTCGCCGGTGGTGAGGTTACCCGTGACGATCGTCGACGTCTGCGTCTCCTGCGAGAAGAGGTCGAACACCAGGAAGTTGTCGCTCGTCTGGCTGAGCGAGGGATACGCCACGTCGAACCCCGGGGTCGGTGGCAGAACGACCAGCGTGGTGTCCCCGACCAGGTCCAGCGCGTAGATGCTCCAGACGCCGGTCCCCGTACCGTCCGTCAGCGTGATCGCGTTGAAGGCATCGTAGAGGAGCAGGCGGCCATCCGCGGTGAAGTCCATCGACGCCGCGAACAGCACGGTGTCGAGCCCGCCGCCGTCGAGCGCAGGGGCGCGCAGCGGAAACGTCTGCGTGGCGCCGGAATCGACGTCGACGATCTCGATGCGGTCGGTCGGGTTGCCGGCGTCGTCGAGCAGCACGAGCGCGACCCGCGCACCGTCTGGCGACATCGCCACCGAGCTGATCCGCCCCGGCAGCCCGAGGCATGCCTCGCCCCCGCCGTCGGTACGCGCGAGGCACACGTCCCGGTCGGCGCTCACGAAGGCGACCAACGCCCCGTCGCCGCTGACCGCGGGCCGCCGCCAGGCCGCCGCCGCGCGACCGAGCCGCACGCCGGCGGCGGGATCACCGAGGGCCTCCTCACGCCGCGCGAGCACGAAGCCGCCCCCGGCGCTGCCGTCCACGAACACGAGGGCGTCCGCGCCGGCCGTGCCAGGGAAGGGGTCCGGTGGCGGTGTGGAGCTGCCGTCCACGACCTCCACCGCGTCGAACGCGGCGGCGACCCGCACCGCCGCGGCCGAGCCGGGGCCGAAGAGATCCTCGGCGGCGCGCACCGCCGCCAGGCGGGCATCGACGAACTGCGCGTTCGCCACCAGGTAGACCGCGAGCGCGCGGTAGAAGATGCGCGCGGCATCGACGATCCCGATGCCCCCCTCGGTGGGCTCCGCGAGCAGGTAGAAGGCGCGGTTGATGATGCCGCTGTTCAAGTGCACCCCGCCGTTGTCGCGACCCGTGAAGCGATCGAGGAAGGGGTCGGCGGGGTCGATCAACTCCGAGTAGCGCGCGGGGAACGGACGCCCCGTGTCGCCGATCGTGCGGGCGCCGGGGTGCGCGAGGTCGCGCAGCGGCTGCCCGAGTGCCGCGCCCACCACCCAGTCCGGCGCTCCCAGCACGTCCGCCTCGACGGCCTCACCGAAGATGTCCGACATCGCCTCGTTCAGCGCACCGGGCTCGTTCTGGTAGACGAGGTTCGCGGTGTGCTGCGTCACGCCGTGCGTGAGCTCGTGCGCGACGACGTCGAGCGCACCGGCATAGGGCAGCGCGTCGCCGAACACCATCACCGTCCCGTTCCAGAACGCGTTCGCGAGGTCGCGCCCGAAGCGGACGATGCCGATCATGGTGCTCCCCTGCCCGTCGAGCGATTCGCGCCCGTGCCGGGCACGAAAGTAGTCGTAGGTGCGCGACAGCCCGAAGGCCGCGCTCACCGCGTCGGCGGGCCCCGGGAACCACGGCGTCGCCGACGTGACGTGCTCGAGCGCGATGTGGCCGTCGGCGTCCGGATTCTGGTCGCGCGCGTCCAGCACGACGATCCCGCCGCGGGTCGTCCCCGGGTCGGGCGGGTCGGAGGCCGCATCGAACATCGGCTTGCTCGTGTCGACGAGAAAATACGTCCCGCCCTCTTCCCACACGCCGAGCCCGCGCTCCGTCCCGCCGAGGTCGACACCGCTGCCGAGCGCACCCTCGCGCATCACCAGGTCGATCGTGGTGAGCACGGCGCCGTCGCGGGTGTCGACGAACACGAGCCAGCGACCCTCGAGGCCGCGTACCAGCGCGATGCGCCAGGCGAGGCGCGGCGGCCGGTCGCCGGGCGCGTGCACGACGAGCTCCACGGCCGCGACCGCCGCGCCCGCGGGCACTGCGTCGCGTGCCACCGCGCCCGCCGCGGCGGCGGTGACGGCGGGCGTCGGGTCGATATCCGGCGTCGGGACGAACGCGCCGTGCAGGCCGTCGACGTTGCCGTCCGGGTCGAGATGGACGACGACCTCGGCGGGCCAGACCGCGAGCCCGCGATGGCGCTGGACGAAGCGGAGGTGCGTCCGGCCGAGGGCGTCGTCCGTGCGGCCGACGAGCGCGAGCTCGCCGTCGGGATCGTCGAGGCGGAGCAGCGCGCGATTGCGACGCAGGAACGCGCGCGCGGTGCGCTGCGCGCCGTCTCCCCAGGCCGGCCACCCGCGGCTCGCCGGCTCGAGCACCGCCCCCGCGAGCCACCGCGGCGTGCCGGCGCCGGGACGCACGCGCAGCGTCGGTCGCGCACCCGTGCGCGACGACAGGGTCGCGAGCCCGGCGTGCTGCGCGGGCGTGAGGCGGGCCGCCGCGCGAAGGGCCGCGACACGCTCGCGCAGGCGCGCGCCGGCGAGCGCCACGACCGGATCGGGGCGCGCCGCCGGCGCGCCCGTGGCCACTGCCGCGGCCGAGCCCACACCGAGCGGCACGAGGTGGATCGCCGCGGGCAGGCCGGAGGGCGCGGCGGCTGGATGGCCGGCGACCAGCGCCACCGCCGCGACCACGCCGAGGGCGAGCAGCACCCAGCGGCCGCGCCGGGCCATGGCCGGCGGATGACGTGCCGGCGCGCGCACGCTAGGCGGGGCGCGCGACGCAGCGGTTGACCATCGTCCCGATACCCTCGATCGTGCTCGTGACGACCTCGCCGGCCTCGAGGTACCGCCGCGGGTCGCGCGTCGACCCCACGCCCGCCGGCGTCCCGGTGAAAACGACGTCGCCCGCCTCGAGCGTGAGGAAGCTCGAGAGGTATGCGACCAGCTCCGGCACCGGGAAGATCATGTCGCTCGTGCGCCCGTCCTGCATGCGCTCCGCGCCGACGTCGCAGGTGAGCGGCAGGTCGTTCGGGTCCGCGAACGCGTCGAGCGAGACCAACGCCGGGCCGGTCGGCCCGAAGGTGTCGATCGACTTGCCGAGGCAGAACTGCGCCGGCTTGTCGCTGAACTGGACCCGCCGGTCCGAGATGTCCTGGCCGACGGTGTAACCCGCGACGTGCTCGAGCGCGCGCGCGGCAGGGATACGTCGCCCGCCGCGTCCGATCGCGACCACCAGCTCGACCTCCCAGTCGACCGTGCTCGAGGAGAGCTCGACGTCGGCGCACGGGCCGACCAGACAGCTCGGGAACTTCGTGAACACCATCGGCGTCTTCGGCAGCTCCATCTTCGCTTCCGCGACGTGCCCCCGATAGTTGACGCCGATGGCGAAGCACTTGGCCGGCCGGGGGACCGGCGGCCCGAGGTGCGCCGGATCGAGCGCGCCGGTGGCATCCCCGGGGCGCAGACCCGCGGCCCAGCTCGCGAAATCGTCCCAGCGCCGCAGCACCGCCATCGGGTCGGCAAGGAATCGGCCGTTCGACGATCGCTCGACGTCGACGACAGTGCCCTCGAGCGCGACCGCAGCGCGTCCGTGCAGATTCACCAGCCGTACGCCCATGCCGCCGGTGCCATAGCGCAGCCCCGGCCACCACGCCACTCGGGCTCAGCGGTCGCGGGGGCGCGAGTGGCATCACTCATCCACTTGTGCTCAAGGGAGCGCCATGCGTTCGCACCTCGTCATCCTGCCGGCTCTCGCCATCCTGCTCCTCGCGGCGCGCGGCGTCGTGGCCCAGATTCCGCCGCTCGTGACTCCACCACCGATCGGCTCGGCCCCGATTCCGTCCTCACCGCCGACCGACGAGAGCCCGGGGATCATGATGTCGCTCCTGCTGCGCGGGGCGGGCCTGTCGGCCGAACAGAGCGAGCGGGTGAAGCGGATCTTCGCGCAGCACCGCGGACCGCTGCAGAGCCTCCGGCGCCAGCTCCGCGCGGCGCAGGATGGACTCGCCGACCGGATGACCGCCCCCGGGGACATCAAGATCGGGGACCTCGGCCCCCAGCTCGACCGGGTCGCCAAGCTCCGCCGCGACCTCGCCGAGGAGATGACACGCGCGGCGCTCGAGGTCCGGGCGATCCTCACGCCCGAGCAGCTCCAGCGTGCCGCCAAGTGGAAGGACCGCATGCGTGCCGTCGAAGGCGAGCTGCGCAGCCTCGTCGGCGACGAGGAGCAACCCTAGGACGCGAGCGTCGAGCGTCCGGGGTACGCCCGGTCGCATTGACCCAGCGCACGCCGCGGTCTAATCCCCGGGGCCGGCGCCGCGGGCGCCGCGGAGGCAGATCGATGAGCGAAGCGGGCGAGGACATCTACGGGAGCGCCGAGCACAAGGCGTTCCGCGACACGGTGCGACGGTTCGTGCAAACCGAGCTCGCGCCGCGCGCGCGCGAGTTCGACCACCTGGGGAAGCTCGACAAGACACTCTACCCCAAGATGGGCGCACTCGGCCTGCTCGGCATCCGCTACGACCAGCGGTACGGCGGCCTCGGCCTCGATTACTCCTACCACGCGATCTTCCTCGAGGAGCTCGGACGCTGCGACAACGCGGGCGTGTCGATGGGCATCTCCGTCCACACCGACATGGCAACGCCGGCGCTGGCCCGCTTCGGCAGCGAGGAGCTCAAGCGCAAGTACCTGGTGCCCGCGATCCGCGGCGACCTCGTGAGCGCGATCGGCGTCACCGAGCCCGGAGCCGGCTCGGACGTCGCCGGCATCAAGACCCGCGCCGTGCGCGACGGCGACGAGTGGGTGATCAACGGCTCGAAGATCTACATCACGAACGCCGCCACCGCCGATTGGATCTGCCTGCTCGCGGTCACCGACCCCGATGCGGGCTATGGCGGCTTCAGCCAGATCATCGTCCCGACCGACGCGAAGGGCTTCAGCTACCGCCTCCTCGAGAAGATCGGCAACAAGGGCTCCGACACCGGGCTCCTCTTCTTCGACGACGTACGGGTGCCGGTCTCGAACACGATCGGCGACGTCGGACGCGGCTTCCAGCAGCAGATGATGCAGTTCCAGGACGAGCGCATGGTCCCGATCGTCACCGGCCCGGTGGCCGCGCGCGAGCTCTGGGAGGTCACGCTCAAGCACTGCCAGGAGCGCGTCGTGTTCGGGAAGCCGCTCTCGAAGATGCAGGTGACCCAGTTCAAGTTCGTCGACATGCTGATCCAGATCACCGCGGCGCAGGAGCTCGCGCATCGCTGCATCCGCAAGGTCGTCGCCGGCGAGGACGCCACGGTCGACATCTCGATGGCGAAGATCTTCGTCACCAACATGCAGCAGCTCGTGGCCACCACCTGCGTGCAGCTCTTCGGCGGCGCCGGCTACTGCTGGGAGAACCCGGCGGCACGCATGTTCGTCGACGCGCGGCTCATCTCCATCGGCGGCGGCGCGGACGAGGTGATGAAGCACTACGTCGCGAAGATCCTGCGCCTCTGAAATCTGCACCCGTGCCGCCGGCGTCATCCTTTTGACGCCCGGTGCCGCGGCGCGGACGCCTCCCGAATCGACGTGAGCCCGGTCGCGCGCGGGAGACGCCGACCGGGCGGTCGCCGGCCCGAGTGGCATGCGCGTTGCTGCGAGCCTGCGGTGCTCCGGCGTCCCACAGGTTCCCCGCAGGGCAACTCGACCCGCCCTGTCGATTCGCGCGCGAGCATCGCCACGCTCGAAGAATCGGACCTCGGGGCCATCCATGGCTCGCTGGCGGCGAGCCGCCTGCGCACGGCGGCCATGGCCGCCATCGCGCTTCCCCTCCTGGACCTCGTAGGCGGCATCGACGTGCCCTGGATCGGCGTCGCCCTGATCGCCGCCGCGACCGTCGCGCTGAACCCGGTCTACGCGCACCTGCAGCGGCGCGGAGTGGACACCCGCCGCCTCATCTACGCCGAGCTCGGCGTGAGCACGTTCGCGATCACGATGGGCCTGCGGTCGATGGGCCCCGCAGGGCTGCTGTTCAGCTACGTCTACCTGGTGGTGATCGTTCCCGCGACGATGGTCTCGGGGACCTGCGGCGCGACGATCGGCGTGCTGAGCAGCCTGTGCGTCGGGGAGCTGCTCCTGGCGACGCCGCTGGACGCCGTGCGGGCGAGCGGGCCCCCGGTCCTCCTCGCCGTCCTGGTCACGATCTTCGCCCTCGTCGCCCACCAGTGCTTCTTCTACAAGCGCTACCTGCGCGACAAGAACCAGGACCTCGCGGCCTCCAGCGATCGGCTGTCCGAAGCCAACGCCGCGTTGGCCGTGACGGCGGAGACGGCGCTCGGGCTCCTCGAGGTGGGCCGCGCGCTCGGCACGTCGCTCGACCTCGGTGTCCTCATCGACCGCCTGCACGCCGTCGTCGTCGAGCGCCTGCGGACCGACTGGTGCGTCACGCTGCTGGTCGATCCGGCGAGCCCGTCGGGGTACCGCGTGGTCGCGAGCCACGGGCTCGGCACGGCCGACGGGGCCCTCGTGGGACCCGCGTTCGCGGCGTTCGCGGCCCGCGCCGCCGCCGGCGCGATGCTCGAGGTCCCGGACACCAACGGAGCCGGCACCCAAGCGGCACTCGAGCGCTGGGGCGTCGCATCCGGCCTGTTCACCGCCATGCGGTGTCGCAACCAGACGCTCGGCCTGTTCGCAACCGGCTACCGCGCGCGTACGGGAGCCTTCACGCCGCTCCAGCGCGAGCTCGCCACCGGCATCGCGACGCAGGCGGCCATGGCGATCGAGAACGCGACACTGCACGCACAGCAGCGCGAGGAGTCCGACGTCTCTGCGGCGTTGCTGCAGGTCTCCGAGTTCCTGAACGCCAACCTCGACGCCGAGGACCGCCTCGATCGGCTGACGGCTCTCGCCGCGGACCTCGTCCACGTCGACTTCCTGAACCTCTTGCTCTGCGACCCGGAGCAGCGGGTCTTCCGCATCGTCGCCGGCGCTCATCCCTGCCACCCGGACCTGCTGGAGGAGGCGCGGGAGCTCGAGTGCACCGTCGACGACTTCCCGATCTTCCGCGCCGCCTGCCGTGACGGCTGGGCGGAGGTCGACGCATGGATGCCGCTCGCCCCCATGAACGCGTCGTGGATGCGACGCTGGGCGCTACGGTCCCTCGTGATCCTCCCCCTTCGCCTGCGTGGCGGGGTGATCGGCGCGATCGTCGCGGGGTCGCACCACGCGCCGGGTCCGGTCGCCGCCAGGACGCGCCGCCTGCTGAACGGCATCGCGCAACAGACGGCGATCTCGCTCGAGAACAGCCGCCTGGTGGAGAACCTCCGCGCCGCGAACAGCCTCAAGTCGGAGTTCATCGGCACCATGTCCCACGAGCTGCGCACGCCGCTCAACGCGATCATCGGCTACAACGAGCTCCTGGCCGAAGGGGAGTTCGGTCCGGTGAGCCCGGCCCAGCACGAAGCCTGCGAGAAGGTGCTCGGCGCGTCCCGGCAACTCCTCGAGCTCATCCAGGCCACGCTCGACGTGAGTCGGATCGAGGCCGGCGCCCTGCCCGTCACGCTCACCACCACGAACGTGAACGGGCTGCTCGCCGAGATCGTGGCCCAGGTCCCCGCGTCCTGGGTGAAGCGCGACGTCGAGCTCCGCCTCGATGCCGCACGCCGCTTGCCCATGATCGAGACCGACCAGCCGAAGCTCAAGATGGTCATCCGCAACCTCGTCCACAACGCACTCAAGTTCACCGAGCGCGGCACCGTCACGGTTCGGGCGACCGCCGCCGCCGACGGCGACGGCCTCGAGATCACCGTGTCGGACACCGGGGTTGGAATCAGCCCCGAAGACCAGGCGATCATCTTCGAGATGTTCCGCCAGGTCGACGGCAGCGACCGGCGGCGGCACGACGGCGTCGGCCTCGGGCTCTACATCGTCGACCGACTCGTCACCCTCCTCGGCGGCGCGATCACGGTCGAGAGCGAGCTCGGCCGCGGCTCGTGCTTCCGGTTCCGCCTCCCGCTCCACCCCGCCGTCTCGCCGCGTTCGGCCTCCCCCGCGCCCGCCGAGGCGCGAGCGTAGCACCGCGGGCACCCGCGTTGCGTGGGGCATGGCGGCGTGCCAAGAGCAGGGCGCCATGGCCGTACTGCCCACGCGCATCGACACCCGATCCGAGGCGTACCGCACCAACTACGCCGGCATGCTCGAGCAGATCCGCTACCTGCAGGAGCAGCTCGCGCTCGCCCGCACGGCCGGCGGCGAGAAGTACATCCGCCGCCACCGCGAGCGCGGCAAGCTCCTGCCGCGCGAGCGCATCGAGCTGCTCGTCGACCGGGACAGTCCGTTCCTCGAGCTCTCGCCGCTCGCCGGCTGGGGCACCGAGTACCCGCTCGGCGGCAGCGTGGTCACGGGCGTCGGCGTGATCGCGGGGGTGGAGTGCCTGATCAACGCGAACGACCCGACGGTCAAGGGCGGCGCGCTCAACCCGATCGGGCTCGAGAAGAGCTTCCGCGGGATGGACATCGCCGCGGCGAACCGGCTCCCGATCATCAACCTCACCGAGTCCGCGGGCGCCGACCTTCCCCAGCAGGCCAAGATCTTCGTCCCCGGTGGCCGCACGTTCCGCGACCTCACACGCCGCTCGGCCGAGCGCGTTCCGACGCTCTGCCTGGTCTTCGGCAGCTCGACCGCCGGCGGCGCCTACGTGCCGGGGATGTCGGACTATGCCGTGTTCGTGAAGGGCCGCGCGAAGGTGTTCCTGGCCGGCCCGCCGCTCGTGAAGATGGCGATCAACGAGGACGCCGACGAGGAGCAGCTCGGCGGCGCCGAGATGCACAGCCGCGTCTCGGGCGTGTCGGACTACCTGGCCGAGGACGAGATCGACGCCATCCGCATCGGCCGCGAGATCGTCGCCCACTGGAACTGGCGCAAGCTCGGCACGGCACGCACGCAGACGCCCGAGGAGCCGCGCTACGACCCCGACGAGCTGCTCGGCGTCGCGTCGATGGACGTGCGCAAGCCGTTCGAGGTCCGCGAGGTGATCGCGCGGCTCGTCGACGGGTCGCGATTCGAGGAGTTCAAGCAGAACTACGGTACGACGCTCGTCTGCGGCTGGGCCCATCTGCACGGCGTTCCGGTCGGCATTCTCGCCAACAACGGCATCCTCTTCTCCGACTCCTCGGAGAAGGGCGCGCAGTTCATCCAGCTCTGCAACCGCATCGACGTCCCGCTCGTCTTCCTGCAGAACATCACCGGCTTCATGGTCGGCACCCAGTACGAGCAGGGCGGGATCATCAAGGATGGCGCCAAGCTCATCAACGCGGTCTCGAACTCCAAGGTCCCGATCTTCACCATCATGATCGGCAGCTCGTACGGCGCCGGCAACTACGGCATGGCGGGCAAGGCGTATGATCCGCGGTTCCTCTTCACCTGGCCGAACCACCGCATCGCGGTGATGGGGCCCGAACAGCTCGCCGGCGTGATGTCGATCGTTCGCCGCCAGGCCGCCGAGCGCGCCGGTGAGCCCTACGACGAGGCCCAGGACCAGGCGATCCGCCAGATGGTGATCGGCCAGATCGAGCAGGAGTCGAACGCCTGGTTCGCCACCGGCCGCGTGTGGGACGACGGCGTGATCGACCCGCGCGACACCCGCACGGTGCTCGGCATCGCACTCAGCGCGGCGTTCTCGAACCTGGTACGCGGCGCCGAGGCGTTCGGCGTGTTCCGCATGTAGCGGCCGGACGGCGGTTGTCTTGCGGTCCCGGGCCGCGGTACGGTCGGCCCCATGCGCACGCGCCGCCTCGTCGCCGCCACGCTCGCCTGCACGCTCACCGCCCCCGCCGCTGCCACCCCCGTGCGCATGTTCGCCGTCGGCAACGAGGTGCGTCTCGCCGACACGGTCACCTACCAGGCGTACCACGACAAGATGGCCGCGCTCATGGACGCGAGCCTTCCCGGACGTGCGAGCCTCGTGCAGGCGGGCGTCGACGACGTCGCCAGCCACCTCGCGCCGGCCGACCCGCTCGCACCGCCGCAGGCGCTGGTCGTCTTCCCGGAGGACGTGGGCCTGCTCGCCGCGTTCATCGGCACGCGCGGTGCGACCGCCCGCACGCAGACGTCGAGCGTCGGCGCGATCGTCTCCGTGCTCGGCACCTACGCCGGCCCGTTCGCCTACTACAACGCCAAGTACCCCGGACAGCCCGGCATCCGGAACCTGACGCTGGCGCTCACCGACACGCTCTACCGGAGCTTCTACGAGACGTTCCGCGACCTCGCGGTGCAGCACGGCGTGTACCTCGCGGCCGCCGCCAACCTCGCCCCCGCCCGCCGCGTCGAGGAGGCGAGCGAGCCCGCGCTGGTCGCGCAGCTCCGTGACCCCGACGAGCCCGGGCGGACGTACGCCTACGAGGCCGTGTCGTCGCAGCCGCACAACACGACCTTCGTCTTCGCGCCCGACGGCACCGTGCTGATCCCCGACGGCGACGGCGGCACGCGGCGTGCCCCGGCCGAGACCGGCGGCGTCCTCTCGGGCTCGACCGACAAGGCGTACCTCGTCCAGATCGAGCAGCCGCCGCCGGCCGAAGCCACCGGCCTCGCGCTCGCCAACGGCCCCGTGCGCAACCTCGAGGTCCTCGACACCCCGGTCGGGCGGCTCGCGATCGTCATCTCCAAGGACGCGTGGATGATCGACGTGAACGACCGCTTCCTCGCCAAGGGCGCCAACGTCATCGTGCAGCCCGAAGCCTTCAGCGCCTGGGCCTACGACACCGCCGAGTGGCAGCCCGACGTCTTCATGGAGGGCGGCTTCGCCAACCTGCAGAAGAACCCCGACTGGGCCGCCAACGTCGACGCCAGCATGACCGGCAACCTCTTCGACATCACGTTCGACGGCCAGAGCGCGATCATCGGCCGGCGGCAGAAGGCGAGCCCCGGTCCGCTCACCGCCACCAACGCCTGGATCGGGCAGAACGCCGAGACCGCGTTCCGGGCGCTCGCCCCGTGGACCACCGACGATCCGGGGATCGCGAACCCGGCGCTCACGCTCGCACAGCGGCGCGCGCAGCTCGCCGCGCAGGGCGCACCGCTGCTGCCTGGATCGGGCGTGCCGTGCGGCGGTGCGCTCGTCGTGGGCGCGTGCGAGAACGGGTACCGGGAGGCCGTCGTCTGGGCGGACGTCGACGTACCCGCCGGCGCGGTGACGGCGGCGGTCGACCCGGTGCGCGCGCTGCCGCCACGCTTCACGGCCGCCGTGCGCGTGAGCGGTGCCGAGTCGACCCCGATCGCGCAGCACGCCCCGCGGGTCGCCGCGAGCGGTCGGCGTGTGTACGTCGTCTGGCACGAGGCCGCGACCGGCCTGGACGCGGTCCGCCTCGCCGTCAGCCGCGACGGTGGTCAGACGTTCGGGACGCCGATCCGCGTGAGCGACAATCCTCCCGGCACGGTCGCCGAGCTGCACCCCGCGATCGCCGTCCGCGGCGGCACGGTGTGGGTCGTGTGGCAGGAGTTCGCCAACGGCCGCAACGACGACGATGGCCGCATCATGCTCGCCCGCTTCGACGCGACCGGCCGCAAGCGGGGGGGCGATGTGCGCGTCGACGACGCCGCCGGTGCCGGCACCTGGCTCCCGGCGGTCGCCGCGGTCGGCTCGAGCCCGGTCGTCGTCTGGATCGACGAGCGCGACGCCGGGCCCGAGGGCGAGCCGCTCGAGCACGTGTACGCCGCGCGCGGTCACGCCGGCGGGCGGCGCTTCGACCCGGCGGTCCGCGTCGACGCCGGCACGCCCACCCCCTACGCACTCCACAACGACAACA
This sequence comes from Binatia bacterium, assembly GCA_046327955.1. Lineage (GTDB taxonomy): Bacteria > Desulfobacterota > Binatia > DP-6 > DP-6 > JAXLXP01. Next base: position 79,329 of record JAXLXP010000010.1, read on the forward strand.
AATGGGCCCCCACGATCGCCGCGGCGGGCAAGCGCGTGCACGTCGCGTGGAGCGACTTCCGGAACTACAACTGGGACGTGTTCACGGCGCGCAGCGACGACGGCGGACGGAGCTGGGGTACGAACGTCCGCGTCGATGACTTCCCCGCCTACGAGCGCATCCACGAGCGCCCGGCGATCGCGACCGACCGCGCCGGCACCGTGCACGTCGTCTGGACCGACCTGCGCGCGCGCGAGCCCGACACCAACATCTTCACCGCGCGCAGCACGGACCGCGGCACGACCTTCGGCGCCAATCATCAAGTCGACGATTCGCGCATCGGCTTCGACGCGGACACGCAGCGGCCGACCAGCCAGTGGCACCCGGGCCTCGCCCTCGACCACGGCCGGCTCTTCGTCGCCTGGCAGGACGACCGCCTCGGCAACGACGACGTCTTCTTCACCACCAGCACCGACGACGGCGCCACCTTCGCCGCGTCCGAGCGCGTCGACGACACCGGCGCCGGCACCAGCGCGCAGACGCGGCCGAGCCTCGCCATCGGCGGGCGCGGTGCCAAGCGGCAGTGCTACGTCGCGTGGGAGGACGATCGCAACGGCGATCGTGACGTGTACCTCGCCCGGCGGTCGTGCGGGAGCTGAGAACGCCCCGGGCGGCCAGGGGGCCGTTCGGGCCTTCGCGTTGACGACGCGCGTCACGGGCAGGTAATAGCTCCCGCTGGCGCCGGCCTGCCTCCCGCTCGCGGCCGGCACCGGACGACGACCCGTGCGCACCTTCTCGAAGATCCTGATCGCGAACCGTGGCGAGATCGCCCTCCGCGTCATTCGCACCTGCCACGCGATGGGGATCGCGACCGTCGCGATCTACGCCGACCCCGACCGCGATGCCCCGTTCGTGCGCGCCGCGGACGAAGCCCTCTACATCGGACCGCCGCTCTCGAGCGCGTCCTTCCTCGCGATCGAGAAGCTGGTCGACGTCGCGCGCCGCACCGGCGCCGACGCCGTCCACCCGGGCTATGGGTTCCTCTCCGAGAACGCCGACTTCGCGCAGGCGTGCGCCGACGCCGGCATCGCGTTCATCGGCCCGCAGCCGGACGCGATCCGGGCGATGGGCAGCAAGATCGCCGCGAAGGAGCTGATGCGCGCGGCGGGCGTGCCGGTCGTGCCGGGCTTCAGCGCCGCCGGCCTCCACGACCCCGAGATCGCGGAGCGGGCCCGGGACGTCGGATATCCGCTCCTCGTCAAGGCCTCGGCGGGCGGCGGCGGCAAGGGGATGCGCATCGTGCACGAGCCCGACCGCCTGGGGGCGGCACTCGAGTCCGCTCGGCGCGAGGCGCGCAACGCCTTCGGCGACGACACGCTGCTGCTCGAGAGGTACGTCACCCAGCCACGCCACGTCGAAGTGCAGATTCTGGGCGACACCCACGGCACGCTCCTGCACTGCTTCGAGCGCGAGTGCTCGATCCAGCGCCGCTACCAGAAGATCATCGAAGAGGCCCCCTCCCCGGCGCTGACCGCCGAGCAGCGCACGCGGCTCTGCGCCGCGGCCGTCACGGCCGGTCGCGCGCTCGGCTATCAGAATGCGGGCACGGTCGAGTTCGTGCTCGGTGCCGACGGCGCCTTCTTCTTTCTCGAGGTCAACACCCGGCTCCAGGTCGAGCACCCGGTGACCGAGATGGTGACCGGCCTCGATCTCGTGCGCCTGCAGATCCTCGTCGCGCAGGGCGAGCCGCTGCCCGTCCGCCAGGAAGAGCTCCAGCTCCAGGGCCACGCGATCGAGTGCCGCGTCTACGCCGAGGATCCGCGCAACGACTTCCTGCCGTCGACCGGCACGCTCGCGTGCTGGGAAGAGGCGCACGGCCCCGGCATCCGCTGGGACAGCGGCGTCCGCACGGGCTCGGAGGTCTCGATCCACTACGACCCGATGCTCGCCAAGGTGATCGCGCACGCGCCGACCCGCACGGAGGCGGCGCGCCGGCTCGCACGCGCGCTCGACCGCACCCGCGTGCTCGGCGTGCGCACCAACGTACCGCTCCTCACCGAGGTTTTGCGCCATCCAGCCTTCCTCGCGGGGCACCTCGACACGCACTTCCTCGCCACCCACCTCCAGCTCGGCCGCGCGCGCACGCCCGCCGAAGCGGAGACCGATCGCGTCCACGCCGTCGCCGCCGCGCTCTGGCAGCAGGCGCGCCGCCGCGCCGAGGCGCCGGTGCAGCGCGCGCTGCCGTCGGGCTGGCGCAACAACCCGAGCCAGCTCGAGGCGGTGCGGTTCACGAGCGACGAGACGTCGATCGCCGTCGGCTACCGCATGCGGCCCGGCGGGGCCGCGGAGGTGACGGTCGACGGGATCGCGCGCGAGGCCCGGATCGTCGACTGGAGCGACGCGCATCTCGACCTCGTGCTCGACGACGTCCGCCGCACCTATCGGATCGCGACGCACGGCGACGTGGTCGGCGTGGCGAGCCCGCTCGGGACGTCGGAGCTGAACGAGATCCCGCGCTTCCCGCCCCCCGCGCGCGAGGAAGTGCGCGGGGGCTGTCTCGCTCCGATGCCGGGCAAGGTCCTCCAGATCCGCGTCCTGCCGGGCGAGCAGGTGGAGAAGGGCGCCGTGCTCGCCGTGCTCGAGGCGATGAAGATGGAGCACGAGGTCGTGGCGCCGCACGCGGGCGTCGTGCAGGCCGTACCGGTCGAGCCGGGCCAGCAAGTCGACGCGGGCACCGTGCTCGTGATCCTCGAGGAGGAGGCCGCCTGACATGAGCGCATCCACACTGTACGACCTGCGCGCCGGCGTCGCGCGCATCACGCTCAACCAGCCCGAGCGGCGCAACGCGCTTTCCGATGCGCTCGTCACGGAGCTGCTCGCCCACCTGCGCACGGCCACCGCGGACGACGCCGTGCATGCGATCGTCCTCACCGGAGCCGGCTCGGCGTTCTGCGCCGGCGCCGACCTGCGCAGCGGCGGCGGCACCGCCGTCTCCGCGGAGGACAACCCCTTCGTACAGGTGCTGCATGCGATCCGCGACACGCCGAAGCCGGTCATCGCACGCGTCAATGGGCACGCGTTCGGCGGCGGGATCGGGCTCGTCGCGGCGGCCGACCTCGTGCTCGCGTCCGACGCCGCCACGTTCGCCTTCAGCGAGGTCCGCATCGGCGTCGTACCGGCGATGATCTCGGTGCTCTGCGTGCCGAAGCTCGGCGCGCACCAGGCGATGTGGCTGTTCCTCACCGGCGAGCGGTTCTCCGCCGACCGGGCGGTGGAGCTCGGTCTCGTGCACCGTGCGGTGCCGGCAACCGAGCTCGACACCGCGCTCGACGACCTGCTCGACCTGCTTCGGCTCGGCGGTCCCGTCGCGCTCGGCAAGGCGAAGGCGCTCGTCCACCGCATCCCGGGGATGCCCGTGGACGAGGCCTTCCGCTGGACGGCCGGCATGATCGGCGAGCTGTTCGCGTCGGCGGAGGCGGCCGAGGGCATGACCGCGTTCCTCGAGAAGCGCAAGCCGCGCTGGGCGGAGGGCTCGTGAGCAACGACGTGCTGCGCATCGCGAACTGCAGCGGGTTCTACGGCGACCGGCTGTCGGCGGCGCGCGAGATGGTCGAGGGCGGACCGATCGACGTCCTGACCGGCGACTATCTCGCCGAGCTCACGCTGATGATCCTCTTCAAGGACCGCATGCGAAACCCGACCGCGGGCTACGCGCGCACGTTCCTGCGCCAGCTCGAAGAGGTGCTCGGGACGTGCATCGCGCGCGGCATCAAGATCGTGGTCAACGCTGGCGGCCTCAACCCGGCGGGGCTCGCCGCCGAAGTGGACCAGCTCGCGACCAAGCTCGGCGTACGCGCGCGGGTCGCGCACGTCGAGGGCGACGACCTCCTTCCCCGCCTCCCCGCCCTGCAGGCGCAGGGCTGCGCGCTCCACCACCTCGACAAGGGCACGCCGCTCGCCGAGCTGTCGGCGCAGGTCGTGACGGCCAACGCGTACCTCGGCGCATGGGGCATCGTCGAGGCGCTCGGGCGCGGCGCCGACATCGTCGTCTGCCCCCGCGTCACCGACGCGGCGCTCGTGGTCGGGCCGGCGGCGTGGAAGTTCGGCTGGCGGCGCGACGACTGGGACCGGCTCGCCGGCGCGATCGTCGCCGGGCACATCATCGAGTGCGGCGCGCAGTGCACGGGCGGGAACTACGCGTTCTTCCAGGAGGTGCCCGGTATCGGCCGGATCGGGTTCCCGATCGCGGAAATGCACGCCGACGGCTCGTTCGTGATCACCAAGCACGCGGGCACGGGGGGGCTGGTGTCGGTCGGGACCATCACCGCGCAGCTCCTCTACGAGATCCAGGGCCCGCAGTACTTCAATCCCGACGCCACCGCGCGCTTCGACTCGATCCGCCTGGCGCAGGAGGGCCCGGACCGCGTCCGCGTCTCGGGCGTGAAGGGCGAGCCGCCGCCGACGACGACCAAGGTCTGCATCAACTACCTCGGCGGGTACCGCAACACGATGACGTTCGTGCTCACCGGCCTCGACATCGACGCCAAGGCGCGCCTCGCCGAGGAGACGCTCTGGGCGTTGCTCGGCGGCCGCGAGCGTTTTGCCGAGACGCACGTGCGCCTGGTGCGCACCGACCGCCCGGACCCCGGGTCGAACGAGGAGGCGTTCGCCTTCCTGCACGTGACGGTGAAGGACCCCGACGCCACCAAGACCGGGCGGGCCTTCAGCAACAAGCCGGTCGAGATGGCGCTCGCGAGCTACCCCGGCTTCTTCGTGACCACGCCGCCCGGCGACGCCGTGCCCTACGGCGTCTACTGGCCCGCGCTCGTGCCCTCGGAGCTGGTCGAGCACCGGGTCGTGATCGGCGGCGAGACGGTCGTGATCCCGCCCGTGCCGCTGCCCGCCGCTCCCCCGGCCGTCGCGGTACCGCCCACGGTGGTGCCGCCTGCGCCCACCGGCCCGACCGAGCGGCGTCCGCTCGGGACGATCTGCGGCGCTCGCTCGGGCGACAAGGGCGGCAACGCCAACGTCGGCGTCTGGGTGCGCACGCCCGAGGCGTACGCGTGGCTCGCCACGTACCTCACCGAGACGCGCTTCCAGGAGCTGATCCCGGAGGCCAGGCCGCTGCGCGTCGAGCGCCACGTCCTGCCGAACCTTCTGAGCCTCAACTTCATCGTGCACGGCCTGCTCGGCGACGGCGTGGCCGCATCGGCCCGGAGCGACCCGCAGGCCAAGAGCCTCGGCGAGTACCTCCGGGCACGGCTCGTCGACCTGCCGCGCACGCTGCTCTGAGCCGGCGCTGTTTTCCGCGCATCGTCGCTGCTACGATCGCGCGGCGATGCTGGGTCGGGCCGTCCTGCCGGGTACAGAGTCCCTGTGGGCCATCCTCTTGGTGGCCCTGGTGGCGCTGGCCGTCGTGGTGCCGCTGCGGTCGCTCGTGCCCGGGCGGCGGCAGCGGGGGAACGCGGCGCGCCTGTTCCTGGGGCTCGCGGTCGGGCTCGCCGGGCTCGGGCTCGTCGCGGCCGCCCTCGGGATCGAAGATGCCTTCCATGCGATCGAGCTGGCAGCGACGGTCGCGCTCGTGACCGGGCTGGTCGGGACGCTCGGGTTCGTCGTCTTCGACCTGATCCTCGCCCGCGCCGGCGTCGAGCTGTCGCCGATCCTCCGCGACCTGATCGAAGTGGCCGCGTCGGTGGTCGTCACGCTCGCCCTGTTGCGGGCGTGGGGATTCAACGTTCTCGGCCTGGTCACGACCTCCGCCGTCCTCACCGCGGTCATCGGTCTGGCCCTGCAGACGACGCTCTCCAACGTGTTCGGCGGGCTCGCGCTCCAGCTCGACCGCACCGTCGTGCAGGGCGACTGGATCCAGGTGACCGGCAACACGGGACGGGTGCTCGACATCGGGTGGCGGGCCACCCGCCTCGTCACCCCCGACGGGAACACGATCGTGGTTCCCAACGGCCAGCTCGTCTCGGCAGAGCTGATCAACTTCCTGCGGCCGACCGGCGCGGCGCGGCGCGCAGTGCAGGTCGGATTCCACTACCGCCACCCGCCGAACGACGTCCGCGAGGCGATGCTGCGGGCCATCCGCGACGTCCCGGGCGTCTTGCCGCATCCGGCCCCGGACTGCGTGCCGGTCGACTTCGCCGACAGCGCCGTCGTCTATGCCGTGCGCTACTGGACCGCCGACCTCGAGCGGGCGCTCCCCATCGATGGCGAGGTGCGAACGCGCATCTGGTACGCGGCCCGCCGCGCCGGCCTGGAGATCCCCTTCCCCATCCGCACGCTCGTCGGGACGCCGGCGGCGATCGAAACCCCACCGATCGGCGCGGTGCCGGACGACCCCGCCCGTCTCGCGCTGCTGAGACGCGTGGACCTCTTCGCGCCGCTCGACGACGGGGAACGCCGCGTCGTCGCCACGGCCATGCGGCGCCTCCAGTTCGCGACCGGGGAGCCGATCGTCACGCAGGGCGACGACGGCGACTCCCTCTACCTCGTCGAGCGCGGGCAGGTAGGCGTCTACCTCACGGTCGGCAGCGCCATTCGCGAGCTGGCGACCTTGCGGGCGGGCGACGTGTTCGGCGAGATGTCGCTGCTGACCGGCGAGCCCCGCACCGCGAGCTGCGTCGCCCACGGCGACGTGACCTGCTATGTGATCGACCGCGACGTGTTCCAGCGTGTGATCGCCGCCAAGCCCGGCATCGCCGAGCCCCTCGCCGAGCGGCTCGCGGCGCGCCGCGTGGCGCTCGAGGCCAGCCGCGAAGGTCTCAGCGTCGCCGCGCGTGTTCGCCGCACGGAGGAGGAGCAGAAGCGCCTCCTGCCGCGCATCCGCGACTTCCTGCGTGTGAGCTGACGAACGCATGACCGACTCCCAGGACGAGGGACCCCGCCAGACACGCCGCCTCTGCGGCGTTCTCCTCGCCGACATCTCCGGTTTCAGCCGGCTGATGGGCGAGGACGAGACGCGCGCCATGGCGGCCCTCACCCGCATCCGCGAGGTCTTCCTCACGGTCGTCCCCCGCCGCGGCGGCACGCTCGACGTGCAGGTGGGCGACTGCTTCGTCGCCCTGTTCGACAGCGCCGTCGACGCCGTCGAATCGGCGATCGCGATCCAGACCGCGCTCGCCTCGGGCCCCGCGGGCGACCCGGTGCGCATCCGGATCGGCATCCACCTGGGCGAGGTCGTCCGCGACGGCGCCGAGGTGTTCGGCGACAGCATCAACATCGCCTCGCGCCTGCAGACCATCGCCCGGCCGGGCGGCATCGCGCTCTCCGAGGACGTCTACCGCGCCGTGCGCAGCCGCGTCGACGCGCCGTTTCGCGACATGGGCCCCAAGACGCTCAAGAACATCCGCGACAAGATCCGCGTCTTCGAGATCGTCCCCGACGTCGGCGGCGGCGGCCGCCTCGCCACGCCCAGCCACGAAGCGGCGGCCGGACCGCTGCGACCGGTGCTGCTCGCCGCGACCGGGGTGGCGGCGATCGCCCTGCTCGGCCTTGCCGGCTTCGAGCTCGCCTCGCGTCGCCTCGGCACCGTGGCACCGGCCGCCGCACCCGCGGGCGCCCCGCCCGTCTCCGCTCCCGCCGCCGCCCCGGCTGGGGTCACCCCGATCGCGGCGCCGAAGCCGCACCCTACCGCGGAGCAGCCGGTCGTCGTCGGCGTCATGAACATCGCGGCCCGCGGCGAGGTCCCCGACTGGATGCGCGACGTCACGCGCGACGGGCTCAACACCATCCTCAGCAAGGTGACGGGCGTGCGGGTCTACTCGCGCCAGAAGATCGACTTCCTGCGCGACAAGCAGGGGCTCTCCGAGCTCGAAGCGGCCGAGAAGCTCGGGATCGGCAAGATGATCTCCGGCGCCCTCACGATGGACAAGGGTCAGGTGGCACTCGAGCTGCAGGTCGTCGACATCGCCAGCGGCCTGCTCGACACCTCCGAGCGCGTGATCGGCAGCGCGGCCGAGCTGATCGAGCTCCAGAATCGCCTCGCGCTCAACATGCTCGGCGCGATGAACGTCGCCCTCTCGGCCGAGGAGCGCGACGTCATCTTCGCCAAGCGCACCAACGACACGCTCGACGGCTACCGGATGCTCGCCGACACCTTCGGCGGCGCCCCGCCGAGCGGCGCCCCGTCTCCGCCGCCCACCACACCCCGGCAGTCGGGCTCGTCGTGGCCGACCTGGCCCGCGGTCGCGTGGGCCGAGGCCGATGGCCCGGACGAGGCCGCCATCCGCACCGTGCTCTCGCAGTGGGCCGCCGCGCTGCAATCCAAGAACCTCGACGGGGTCGCGGCGGTCTCGGTCGCCATGGACGACACTCAGCGGGCCGCGCTCGCGCGCTACTTCGAGAACGCCGATCGGCTCCAGGTCTCGGTCGGCGACCTCGACGTGCTCGTCGCCGGCGACGAGGCGCTGGTCACGTTCACGCGCAAGGACGCGTTCCTCGACAAGCGCAGCGGGCGCGAGATGCAACTCGAGGTGCGGCTCTCCGCCGAGCTCGCCCGGCAGGCCGGAAACTGGAAGATGCGCGGCATCAAGAAATCGTGACCGGCATCACCACGCCACCTCGGTGCCGACCAGCGGGATGATCTCCGTGCGGATCCCGGCGGCGTTCAGCGGGACGATGGCGTTGGCGAACGCGATCACGGTGTCGCGCCAGACGTTCACGCGGCCGCCGAGCGACAGGTCGTAGTAGTCCGGCCGCTGCCCGTCGAGGCCGAAGAGCGGCGCCACGCCGAGCTGGCCGTTGGGCAGCACACGGACGAACTCGAAGAAGCCGGGCTTCGCCAGGCGGCGCAGCGGATGGCGGCCGAGCACGGCTACGGCAGCCGTGGCGCCCTCGCTGACCGCCCAATCGAGACCCACCGCCCAGCGCAGCTCGCTCGAGCCGACGTCGCCGGCGATCAGGTCCGCTCCGGCATTGGCGTGCGCCGAGAGCCGCGCCCACGTCGCGGGCTCGAACGCGCGCGTCGACACGTAGAGCATCGGGGCCAGCTCGTACTCGCCGGTGCCCTGGAGCGTGCTCGGATCGCCGGTCGGGAACCGCACGATCAGCCCCGTCGCCACGTGCACGGGATCGCGCGCGACGAGGCGGTACTTGGCGCGCAGGATGGCGTCGCCCACGCCGGTCGCCGTGTCGGGGCTGTCGGCCGTGATGTGCTCGAGCGACGGAGTCGGGACCAGCAGGAGGCGCGTGATGTCCGCCGTCGCGTGCAGATCGCTGTACAGAACCGGCACGGTCGCGTTGACGTCGAGGTCGTCCGTCACCCCGTAGGTGACGCTCACCGTGAACTGGTGCGAGGCCGCGCGGATCGACAGGCGGTCGATCGTCGCGGCACCGATCACCACGCCGCCCGCGCCGGCGAGCGCGAGCGGGAGCGGATCGCGCAGGTCGGCGGCGTCCTGGCCCTCGATCGTGTCGAGCGCGACGTACTGGTAGCTCACGCCCATGTTCCAGCGGCCCTTGCCGAGGGGGTCGGCGCGTTCGAGGAAGAGCTGGCCCATCAGCGCCGGCTCGCGCTCGAACGAGGCGGTCACGGGGTCGAAGCGGTACGTGACGCCGGCCGAGGCCGCGACGAGCGGAAACGAGCGCCCGAACGACTCGGCGAGCAGCTTCTCGATCCGCCCGGTCGCACCCTCGAGACCCTGCCCCCATCCGGATCGCGGGAGCACCACCAGCAGGACGGCGAGCAACACGGCACGCATTCGGCTTACTGTCGTGAAGGACGGGCCGAGGTCAAGGACTCGCCGTGCAGCGCGCCTTCTGGTAGCCCCTCAAGCATGGAGATTCACCAGACCACTGCCGAGGAAGCAGCCGCGACGCTGGCGCGCGACCCAACGGCGGTCTACCTGGACGTCCGCAGCGAGGCCGAGTTCGCCGCCGGCCATCCCGCCGGTGCCCGCAACGTCCCGGTACTGCTCGTGGCGCCGGGCCGCCCGCCGCAGCCCAACCCGGAATTTCTCGCCACCGTCGAGCGCCACCTGGCGCGGGACGCCACGGTGCTGGTCGGGTGCCAGTCGGGCATGCGCTCGCTGCGCGCCTGCGAGCTGCTGCTCCAGGCGGGCTGGACCGCGGTCGTGAACGTCCAGGGCGGCTTCGGCGGCGCCCGCGACCCGGCGGGACGTGTGCTCGCCGCCGGCTGGGCCGACAGCGGCCTGCCGGTCGAGACCGGGCCCGACGTCGGGACCCGCTGAAGGCGACGCGGTGCGCCGGCTCGTCCCGCTCCTCCTCGCGCTCGCCGCCGCGCTGCCGCCGCTCGTCCGGGCCGAGCACACCGCCGAGTTTCGGCTCACCGTCGATCATGCCGTGCTGGCGAGCGCGCTCCGCACGGAGCTGGGCCTCACCGAGGGCGGAGAGGCCGTGCTGTGGGGCGATCCGCAGGAGTGCCGCGCGCTGGTCGCCGACGACGTCCGGATCGAGCCCGTCGACGAGCGGACGATCCGCATCGCCGTGCGCGGGCGCGCCGAGCTCGGCTTCGGGATCTTCGGCTTCTGCTTCGCCCCCGCGCGCTGGAGCGGGTGGCTCGAGACGACCGGGCGGCCCGAGGTCGGCCGCGACTGGCAGCTTCGCCTGGAGGACCTCGAGTCGGCCGCCGTCGGGCCCGATCGCCAGCGCACGGCGATCGCGAGCCGCGTCTGGGACCTGGTGCGCGGGGAGATCGAGACGCGCCTCGGCGCGTTCCGCTTCGACCTCGCGCCGCCGGTCGCCGAGGCGCGCGCACTCGTGCGGGCCTCGGCGCCGCCGGCGCGGGCCACGCCCATCGTCGCGGCGCTCGACTCGCTGCGCGCCACCGGCACGATCGTCGATGACGATGGAGTCCAAGTCGCCGTGACGATCGACGTGCCCGAGGCGCCGCCCGGCCCATCGGCCGCCGAGCCGCCGCTCCACGGCGACGAGCTGATCGCCTGGCAGGAGGGGCTCGAGCGCTGGGATGCCTTCTTGCTCTTCGTGGTGAAGGATCTGGCGCCGCTCGACACCGACCGCGACGTACGCGACGACCTCCTCGCGCTGCTGCTCGAGAGCCGGCACGCGTTGCTCGACGCGCTCGCCACGCAACCGCAACACGGCACCGACCCGGTGCGCAAGCTCTTCCTCGACGCGTGGGCGCAGCTACGCGCAATCGTCCGCCGCGTCGCGAAGAACGGCGGGCTGCAGGACCACGCGCTCCGCTACGCCACGTTCCTGGCCGCGGGCGACGCGCTCGCCGCACTCGACGCCGCCGGCCCCGGGCTCGGCCTCGAGATCTCGGCGGACGGGCTCCGCCGCCTGGCCCGTCTCCTCGCTCCCGACCTGGCGGCCGACCCGCTCGCCTACACCGACGCCCCCGATCCCGCGCTGCGCACGCTGTTCGGGTTCCACGATCCCGCGGACACGCCGCCGGAGGAGCCGGCACCGCCGACGACGAGCACCACCCTGCCAGCGCCCGCGACCCGGTGGTGGCTCGCCCCGTTCGCACCGCGCGCAGCCCACGCCGCCATGGCCCAGGACGACCTCGCCGCGCTCGGCCGCCGCCTGCACCGCTGGGTTCCGGCCGCGGACCAGCTCGCCGACTACCGCGACCTGGTCGACCGGCTGTTCGGCCTGGTGGCCGACCGCGAGGGGGGCGACGTCGGCACGCGCTTCGGCGCGATGTATCGCCACCTCGTGCGCACGACCGCGTGGCAGGAGAGCTGCTGGCGGCAATACGTCGAGAGCGACGGTCAGATCACGTTCCTCTACTCGGCCTCCGGCGACATCGGGATCATGCAGGTGAACCGTCGAGTGTGGCGCGGGTTCTTCGACGTCGACAAGCTCAAGTGGGACATCGTCTACAACGCCGGCGCGGGTGCCGAGATCCTGGCGCAGCTCTTGGTGCGCGTCGGCGCGCGCGAGGCCCAGGAACAGATCGAGAACGCCGCCCGTGCGACCTACTGCGCGTACAACGGCGGACCGAGTGCCTTTCGGCGCTACCGCCAGGCGCGCGTACCGCGCAAGCTGCGCGCGATCGACGAGATGTTCTGGGAGAAGTACCGCACGGTCGCCGCCGGCAGGGCGGGCGACGCCGTGCTGTGCATGTGAGAGCCGCCGTCGCTACGGCTTGCGCGGCGCCGACGCCCCGCCGCCGCAGCTGCAGCCGTGCTTGGCCGCGGGAGCCTGCGCGGACACGTGCTCGCCCGGCGCGGCCGCGGCAGCACCGCAGCATCCTCCCTGGCTGCCGCAGCCGCACGTCGCCGCGCTCGGCTGGGCGGCCGGCGTCGCATCGGCGGCCACGGGAGCGGCGCTCCCCGGCGCCGAGGGGCTCGGGCTCCCCGCGTCGGCGGCGAGCGCTGCGCTGGCGATCAGCAGCGCGAACGGGACGATCGACAGGCGGAGGTTCTGCATCGCGGGAGGCTTACCCGAGCCGCCGGCTCCCGACAAGGGCCCTACTTCTCCAACTCTTCGCGGATCGAGTACAGCTTCTGGCGCGCGTCGACGACGTAGACGTCGAGGTTGTGGCGATGGTTCGCAATGAGGCTCTCCGGCCCGCCATCGAGCACGACGATCGGCTCGAGCGTGGCAGCACGCCCCAGGCTCTCCCCGGCCTGCACGACCAGATCGCGCAGCGTCTCCCGGCCGGCGAGGTCCTCCTGATACTCGCGCTGGACCGCGCGCAGCAGGTGGTGGACGACGTGGGCAACGCCCTGGGCATGGTAGAAGTAGTCGTCCGCGTGCCACAGCGGCACGCGGCGGCCGTCGGCTTCCTGCTCCTTGAAGAGGTTGGCGTGCGCGTCGCCGAGCAGGTCGCCCCAGCTCTGCAGCAGGCGGATGAGCTCGACGTTGCGCCGCGTGAGCGCCTTCGACGTCGGCGGCGTCGCGTGCAGGCCCTCGATGTATCGCCGCAACGCCGCGACGCCCTCGCGGAAGCGGCTCTCCGCCGACGGAAGCCACAGGCGTTCGGCGTCGTTGCGGAACGCGGTCTCGGCGACGACGAGGTTCTTGTCGTACTCGGTCGACGAGACTTTGGTCAGGTGGTCCTTGAAGACGCGCACGCTCTCGCGCACGGCGAGGATGATGCCGAGCTGGCGGTTGGCGTTGTCGTCCGCCCACAGCCGCGGCCCCCAGAGCAGGAAGTCGTTCGGCCGCCAGCCGGTGCCGCCGTCGAGCTCGTGCTCCATGATCGCGATCACGGTGCCGGCCAACACCTCGCCCGGCGCGGCCTCGCGGTCCGGCGGGTAGAGCGCCAGCGCGTCCGCCGGGAGCACGTCGTGCCAGCGCTGCGTCACGTGCAACGCGAGCGCGCTGCCGAGGACGCCGACGACGACCAGCACGAGGATGGCGACCGTCGCCTGCCCGCGCAACCGCGAATGCATGCGGCACGGGTAGCACGTCGAGACTGCCCCGGGGAAGGAGACCTCGGGACCGGGCAGGCATGCGCGCGGCTCGCCGGCGCGGCTCAGGTCGGAGAAAGCAGACCGCTCAACGCATCGATCCCGCCGCCGAGAAGGGCCCCGAGCACCTCGCCGAGCGGGCCCGCCATCTTATGGTTCTGGACGCCCTTGGTGATCGCCTTCTGCATCGTCTTGGCGGCGGCGATCGTCCGTTTGAGCGCCTTGCGGCGTTTCTTCGCGTTGCCGGCCCGATCGGCACCGACCGCGAGCTGCAGCTTGGCACGCACGCCGTGCGCGAGCTTCTGCAGCTTGGTCTTCCAGCGCGCCTTCAGGTCGATCGGGGCGGCACCCGCGAGGGCCGCGTCGACTCCGTCGAGGCGGCAGCCCATGGCGTCGAAGCCGGCCTTCGGTGCGTGGCGGCACGCGATGGCCACGCAGCTGTCGACCGTGCACGCGTCCTGGTCGTCGCAGCCGTTCGGGACCGCACACAGATCGAACGGGACTGGCGTAGAGACGTCGGGGCTCTCGGGTGCGTGGTTGCTCCTGAACGTGTTGCCGGTCGACGTGAGCGGCGCCACCGTCGCGATCGCCCCCCCTGCTCGATCGGCCTGGTTGTCGTCGAAGGTGCTGTTGGTGATCGTCAGGTCGCCATTGGTCCCGGGCGCCACCAGGCCATCGGTCGCCAGCGCGCCACCGAAACCGCCGAAGGACGTGTTCCCGGCGAACGTCGAGCCCGTGATGCCGTAGCGGCCGGTGCCCGCGGCCCCAGCAACCCAGATGGCTCCCCCCGAGTGTTCGGCGGTGTTGCCCGTGAACGTACTGTCGGTGATGGAGAGCGAGCGCGGCGCAAACGCGGCGATCGCACCGCCGGCATCGGGGGCCAGACACCCCGTGAACGCCGAGCCCGTGATGGTGAGGTCCCCACCCATCACGGCCACCGCGCCCCCCTCGAGGCCGGTGTCGTGGTCGAACGTCGACGCGGTGATGGTCACGATGGAGCCCGCGGCAAAGAGCCCGCCACCGTACCCGTCGGCCGCCGAGGTCGACACCGTCACCGCGTCGAGATCGAGGGTCGCGTCATATGCGCCGATGGCGCCCCCTTCCTGCGCGGCGGCACCGTTGGTGATGGTCAGGCCCTGCAGCACGAGACCCGCGCCACCGCGCACCTCGAGGACCCGGGTGCCACTCGCACCGTCGACGATGGTCGTGGCCCGACCGGCGCCGCGTACGGTGACGGTGCCGCCCGCGACATCGAGCGCGGTGCCGAGCACGTACTGGCCCGCCGGTAGCTCGATCGTGCTGGCCCCGCCTCCCGCGACCGCCTCCTCGATCGCGGCGCGCAGCGTGCACGTGGCTGCCGCCGTCGCACACGCACCGTCTCCCGGCGCCGCGTCCGAGACATCGTCAGCCGCGTCGACGACGAACGACACCGCCGGGGGAGCGTCGCTGACGGCGGCACCGCGGGACAGCAGCACCGCCGCCAGGCCCAGGGGGGCGACCAGGATCGACACCCGCATGCGCAACGCCGTCATCGGATCCCCGCTCCATAGCCGACGCGCACGTCGATCCCGTTGAACTTGACGACGAAGCTACCGGGCCGGAACACCTCGAGCAGGCCGTCGACGAGCTCGGCGTTCGTGGGAACGCGCCCCAGCTTCGCGGCAAGGCCGTCGGATATCTTCTGGAGCCATTCCGGCAGCGGACCCTTGCCGACGAACCAGTCGAGCGTGCGCCGGGCCGCGGCCGGACTGGAGGACTCGGTCACGAATTGCACGAACGGCTTCGAGTACTTCGACGGCAGGTCGAACCCGGAGTGCGACCAGCCGTGGCCGCCGAAGCTGACGGTCTCGTTCTTGAACCGGTTCATCACCTCGAGCTCGATCTGCCCGCGCTTGCCCGCCGGGAGGTGCCTGCCGGTGTTGGCGTCGACGACGGCCTGGTAGTCCGCGTCGGAGAGCACGAACTTGCCCCCCGCCGCGTCGTCGATGACGACGAAGGCATCGCCCCCTTCGCCGACCGGCTGCAGGCTGTACCGGAGTCCCTTGATCTCCCGGGTCCCGGTCCCGAATCCGACGGACACGCTCGCCCCCTCCGCATTCTTCGAATCCGCGATCAGCTTGGCGAACTTCCCGCCGGGCGTCGTCGCATCCTCGTACAGCTCGAGCTGGGTCTTGTACCGACTGAAGATCGTCGCCTGCTGCGACGGCGAATACCCGGCCTCGGTCAATGCTTCCGGGGTCGGAAGCTTCGGCTTGAAGACCGTCGCCTTACCGAGCGAGTCCTGCGGTGCACCGAGTGGAAGGTCCATCCACTCCGTGTTCTTCGGCTTCACCCACTCCGGCTTCGGCACGCCCGTCCCGTTGCGATAGTACGGCAGCGAGGCGGGGTTGCCGGGGCGTACCTGGATCTCGATGTTGACGCCGTACTTGGCGTTGATCTCGTTGATGATCTTCTGAACGCCCGCGGCGTCCTCCGCGTAGAAGCCGCCGAGCGCCTCCATCTGCGCGGGCGTGAGGGCGGTCCCCTCGCCGAGCGACTCGAGCGACTGGCGAACCACCACCTCCCCGGTTCCGTCCACCGACGCGGTGAGCGCGGCCGTCGACGGCTCCGCTGCCGCGAGGCCGCCGTCGATGCTGGCGCCGACGCGGCCGAACGGCAACGTCGCCTCGATGGCCGTCCCGAGCCGCGCCACGCCCGCAGCGCCCACCTCCATGAGGGCGATGTCGCGCGCGAGCTTCGTGCCCGTGGCTCCGACCAGATCGCCCAAGTCGGCAGAGGCCCCGACCGGATCCACCTGCGCCTTGCGCGCGAGCTGCGCCGTCTTGTCGCCGGTCGCCGTGAGCACGGCGTCGATCGCCTGGGTCGACTGCTTCTGGAAGTCCCGGAGCACGGGCGACGTCTCGTACATGTGCAGGTTCATGGACAACGGGTCGTCGTCGTGCGAGATCGCCGCGATCGCGCCGAGCACGGTGATGGTCTTGGTCGCGGCGTCGCCGAGGTCGCTCACCATGCCGCTGAACTCCCGGGACGCCTCTGCCTTGAAGGCTTCGTTGCCCGACGAGAGCTGGCCGTAGAATTCCCCCACGTAGGCGAGACCCGAATGGAGGGCGATCCCGCTGTCGACGATCACCTTGGCGCTGGACGACGCGACGTGCTGTCGAAACGTCTCGTACATGTGGTACCCGATCAACGGGTCGTCCGGCAGCCACGCGAAGGCCCGGTCGTCCATACCGAGCGCCCGCGCCGCGCTCACCTTCCAGCCGACGGGTTCGGCGAACGTCGTCCCCGCAGGGACAACCGGCTGCTCGAGAACCGAGACGTTGAGCCACGGCGGGATCGTGTCGGCGCCCTGCGGGCCGGTCGCCCAGGACGTGATGAGCCCCAGGCGTTGCTGGTAGGCGTTCAGCAGGGCCCCATTGGCCTGCGAGGTGTCGATGAGCGCGTCGCTGTACACGCGCTGCAGCTCCGCCGTGGTCAGCCGTCGCTGTCCGATCTGCACCGTCGCATGGACCGATCCCGTCTGCGCGGCACCGCCACCGTCGGTGGCCGCCGCCTGCGCGAACAGATCGACCTGCCCCTCGGCCGTCACCGAGAAGGTCGCGGTCGATTTCGCCGATGCACCGGCGGCGAGCGACGTCGGGAGCGGCGGCGAGAGGCCAGTCAGCTGCGAGATCGTCCCCGTCGCCGGAGTGACGACGATGCCTTCGGGGTGCGTGAACGCGAGGTCGGTCACGGCCGCGTCGGTGCCGTTCGTCACCGTGACGTCGATCGAGAACACCTTGCCGTTCGTGACGCCCGGCTGCATCGACACCGCGAGGGGCGGGGATCCGGCGATGTTGACCTGGACGAAGGCAAACCCGGAGGTCCCAATGAACTTGCGCTGCGGAAGATCGATCGCCCAGTACGGCACGGGAAAAACGATCTGCCAGTCCTGGGTGGGACGGAAGTTCCAGTGCACCGTCCACGGGCACGCCACGGGGGGCAGGTCGAAGACGATCCCCCCCGTCGCAACGCTGCCGCCGCACTCCGCGGCCGGCGTGAGCGTGATCGGTGACGCCGTGGGGGCGACGTCGCTGCGTCGCCACGGGGTGAACGTTCCCGACGCGTCGCGCGTGCGCCGAGTCCACTCGGAGAACCGCTCGGGGATCGTGTGGGTGTACCCCGGCCTCCAGTATACGCTCGGCTCGTAGTCCACCTCGAGAATCGTGTTGTACCGGGGATCCGCGAATTGGCGGAACACGTGCAGGGACTCGAACCCGAACGTGACGGTGCGGTCCTGGCCGTCGCCGTAGGCGATCGTCAGCGGCGTCATCGTCACGGCGGCGCCATCGACGTACGGGGCCTCGGTGAGGAGAATCGGGGCGTTCGGGTCGTAGGGCGGCGGCGGGAAGAGGTCGACCGTCCAGTGTGGCACGCAGTTGCCGGCGGCGACGGCGTTCAAGGCGTACCCAGGCTCCGTCACGATACTGTTGTCCGTGGTGCCGGGAGGAAGGGGGCACGTCGGCAGCACGGGCAGCGGAGACGCTGCCGCGCGTCCCACGAGAATTGCGATGGCAAACCCGCAGACGACCAACGATGCGACGGCGCGTCCGACGGCCCGACCTACTCGCTCCGGCACGACCTCACTCCTGCTCTCCCAAAAAGCGCAGCAACGTAGCCCACCGTCGTGGGAGGTCGCAACCAATCCCGGGCGCTTCCCCGCACGCACAGCCGATGCTAGGTCCGACGCTGCGAGGTTCCAGCTGCCCCGAGCCGGAGCGTGACGTGAGCAACGACGGATTCTGGCGACGCCTGTTCGCGATCGCGGCGGTGTTCAACCTGGTGGCCGGCCTGCCGCCGCTGCTGGCGCCGGCGCAGGCACTGCAGGCCTTCGGCATGGCGCCGCTACCGGAGCACCTGTTCGTGCGCACCACGAGCGCCCTCGTGCTGACGTTCGGGCTCGGCTACTGGCTCGTCAGCCGCGACCTGGCGCGCCGGGAGCTGGTGTGGCTCGGGATCGTCGGCAAGCTCGGCGTCGTGGTGCTGTTCGGGCACGCCTGGCTGCGTGGCGTGCTGCCGCTCGGCGCGGCGGCGATCGGCTTCGGCGATCTCCTGTTCGCGCTCGCGTTCGCCACGTTCCTCGTCACGCACCGCTGACGGACGAGATCAGTCGCCGCCACCCCCGCCGCAACCGAAGCCGCGCAGGAAGCCGGCGATCCCGGAGATCTGCGCCGCCGTCAGCGTGGGGAACGCCGGCATTCCCTCGGTGCCGTAGCGGACGGCCGGCGCGAACTCCTCGCCGCAGCGGATGTTCGGCCCGCCGCGGCCGCCTTCGCCGGTGGCCCCATGACAGGCCGCGCAGTTGCCCGCGTAAACGTCGCGCGGCCGACCGCTGCACTGGCCGTCGAGGTACGTGATGATCGTGCGGAGCTGGGCATCCGGCAGCACGCTCGACCCCATGGCCGGCATCCCCGTGCCACGCCCGCCGCGGACGGCGTCGACCAGCCGGTCCCGCACGGTGCAGCGAATGTCAGGCGTGCCCGTGAGGCCGGCGCCGTCGGCACCGTGACAGCCGCCGCATGTGGCGGCGAAGACGTCGGCCGGCGTGCCGCCGCCACCCCCACCACCCGCCGGCGTACACTTCGCCGCGGCGACCAGGTCGACCCACTGCTGCAGGATCTGCACCTGCGCGCTCCCGGCGGTGAGTTGCTGGCCGCCGCCGTGCGGCACCGCGGCAAGCGGCTTGCGGAGAATCAGCGACGTCGAGGGATTCGCCGCGTCGATCAGCAGCGCAACGCTGCGCGCGGTGGCGAGCGGGTCGCCACGCACCACCCGCAGCCGCGTCACCTCCGCCTGCCCGCCGGCAACGTGGCAGCCCGCGCAGCCGGCGCCGAGCACGTGGTCCATCACCTGGGTCGTGAAGAACGTCTGGTTCTGGTTGAACACCACGTCGCAGCTCGAGCCGTCGCCCCGGGCCGTCTGGCGCGTGAACGTGAGCCTGCCGCCAAGACGCATCGATCCGCCCTGCACGCGGGCGCGGCCGGCGGCGACGTCCGCCGCGACCGTGCCGTGCCACCAGAGCTTGGCGCCGCCAGGGCCGAAGCCCTTGACCTGGAACCGCTTGCCGACGGCCGTGCCGCGCACCTGGTAGGCGCCATCGATGCTGGCGTCTCCGACGCGCAACGCGAGCGTCCCGGTGAGCACGTGGCCCGCTTGCGAGAGCGCGCCGTCGACGGCGGCCGTCCGCGCCGCGCGCGCCATGCGAAGCTGGCCCGTGTAGGAACCCGTCATGTCGGCGCGCGCCGTCGCCGCCGCACCGGCGATGGCAGCGACCCCGACGAGCCGGAGCATCGCCGGAACCCGGAACCCCGCCGTCGCCACCCTCGAACGCGTCTCGACCATGCCCCCGAAAGGGTGCAAGGTCGGTGCCGCCGGTAGCCGCGCCATCGAGCCCGCACGGTGGTCGCACTTCCGGCACACGGCCGCGATCGGCGCGCTGCATCCGGTTGCACCTGCCCTGCAAGGCTTTGCAGGACGAGTGCACAGCGCCGTAGCGCGACCTGTGCGGGGGGCCCCGCCCCCACCCACGTGTGTCCGGCGCGGACTCCGAAGGAGGACCGCACCATGACCGTGGATGACGCCGATGCTCTCGTGGCGTTCCCGGATGTCAGGATCATCAGGTCGATGCCCCAGTCCCTGCTCTGCGGCATCGGCGACCGGCAGGTCTGGCTTCCGCGCAGACACGTCAGCGGCAAGTTCTTGTGCGCCGGTGATCGCGGCACACTGCGCATCCGGCGTTGGGTCGCTCGCGATCGGCGCCTGGTCGATCCAGACAGGTCGGACCCCGTCGTCTCGGGCACGCTGCGCCTGGTGCGCGGAGAGGGGAACCCTCAGGGTCATTGAGAGGAACCAGACCCTTCGCGCCTTCTGCGCGACGGGCAGCCAGTCCATGCGACACAGCGAGCCGGCGCGAGACGTCGGGACTCGTCGACGATACGGAGGCACCAATGGGCGACAAGTCACCCAAGTCGAGACAGCGCGGCCAGAAGCAGAAAGACGCCGCCAAGGCACACGGCGCGGCCGAGGCGAAATCCAAGCAAGACGGTCAGAGCCACGCCCCGCATCCCAACGCCGCGGGCAAGAAATAGCTCGCCGCGGGAGTAGCGACGTCAGCCGCTCGTCGCGCGGATCCCCGCCGGGCGATGACGTCCGAAAACCGCGAGCCACGGCATTCGATCGACGCTATGGTCGCGGTCACGAACGGCGTGCGGCGTCGCTGGCCGTTCGCGCGCCTCCCGAGAACGCCATGCAGGATCCCACGCTCCTCGACCTCCCGATGGGTCGTCTGCACGTCCGCGAAGACGGACACGGCACCGGTCCTCCGCTCCTCCCGATCCACGCCTTCGCGGGGTCCCTCCACGCGTGGGATCCGGTCGTCGAGCACCTCGCGTGCGCGCACCGGGTGATCCGCATGGATATGCTCGGTCACGGACACTCGGACAAGCCCGCCGACGGCTACGCGATGGCCGAGCAGGCACGCGCCGTCGTCGCGACGCTCGACCGGCTCGGGATCGCGCGCGTCATCGCGGTCGGACACTCGGGCGGTGGAGACGTCGTGGTCGCGCTCGTCGAGCACTTCCGGGAGCGGATCGCTGGTGCGGCGCTCCTCGGCACGCCCCCGAACCTGACCTACGTGCACCTTCCGCTCACCGCGCGGCTCTTTTCCGTGCCACTGCTCGGGAGCATAGTGTGGCGCTTCGTCACCGACGACATGATCCGCGACGGCCTCGCCAAGACGTTCGCACCGGGGTTCGCGACGAGCCCCGCGGTCTACGCGCCCTTCGTGCGGGATCTCCGCCGTATGACGCATCGGTCCTACGTCCGCGCGCGCGCGGCCGTGGAAAGGTTCCGCCGGGAGCGCGATCTCACGATGCGCGTGGCCGACACCGGCGTTCCTCTGCTGATCGTCTTCGGCGATCGTGATCAGTGGGTCGACCCGCGTGCAGCGGCACATTGGGCACGCGCGTCCGCCGCACGCATCGCGATCCTTCCCGGCATCGGCCACACGCCACTGGTCGAGTGCCCCGAAGCGACTGCCCGCGTTCTGCTCGACTTCGCTCGCGAGGAACACCCCGCGGATGCCGCCGGTGCTTGACCCCGTCGCCTGCTACGACGCCCTCAGGGCGCGCGACGAGCGCTTCGACGGGCGCCTCTTCGTGGGCGTCACCTCGACGGGCATCTATTGTCGGCCCGTCTGTCCCGCCAGGCCCGCGAAGTTCGAGCACTGCCGCTTCTACCCCTCGGCCGCGGCTGCCCAGGAAGCGGGCTTCCGGCCGTGCCTGCGGTGCCGGCCCGAGACCGCGCCCGAAGCGGGCACGTGGCACGGGACGTCCAACACGGTATCGCGTGGCTTGGCGCTCATCGCCGAGGGCGGGCTCGACGGTGACGACGCCAGCGTCGACCTGCTCGCGGAACGGCTCGGCGTCGGCGGTCGTCAGTTGCGGCGGCTGTTCCAACGACACCTCGGCGCCTCGCCGATCGCCGTGGCGCAGACACGCCGCGTGCTGTTCGCGAAGCAGCTCATCCACGACACGCGCCTGCCGATGACCGAGGTCGCGCTCGCGGCCGGATTCGGCAGCGTGCGGCGCTTCAACGAGATCTTCCAGCGACTCTTCGACCGGTCGCCGAGCGCGCTCCGCCGCAAGATCGCGGCGACATGGCCCACCGGCACGATCACCGCGACGGGGGTCACCGTGCGCCTGCGCTACCGGCCGCCGTTCGACTGGCCGGCGATTCTGTCGCACCTGCGGGCCCGCGCCATCGACCGTGTCGAGGAGGTGACCGGCGCGACGTATCGCCGCACCGTACGCCAGGACGGGTACACGGGGACGGTCGAGGTCACGCACCTGCCCGACGCGCGCAGCCTGGCGGCGACGATCCGCGTGCCGAGCGTGCGCGTGCTCCCGAGCGTGGTCACCCGCATCCGCCGGGTGTTCGACCTCGGCGCCGACGTGGCTGCAATCGGCGCGCACCTCGCGCGCGACCCGTTGCTCGCGCCCCTGATCGCCGCGCGGCCCGGCCTGCGCGTCCCCGGTGGCTGGGACGGGTTCGAGCTCGCGGTGCGCGCCATTCTCGGCCAACAGGTGTCGGTCGAGTCCGGCCGCCGGCTCGCCGCACGTCTGGTGCATCTCCACGGCGTCGCCGTGACCGGCGACGCGACCCTCACCACCGCCTTCCCGGACGCGGCGCGATTGG
Source organism: Binatia bacterium (assembly GCA_046327955.1). Taxonomy (GTDB): domain Bacteria; phylum Desulfobacterota; class Binatia; order DP-6; family DP-6; genus JAXLXP01. Next base: position 101,888 of record JAXLXP010000010.1, read on the forward strand.
CCGCCGCGGATCTCTCGACGCTCGGCACGCCGAAAGCCCGCCGCGATACGCTCCGGAGCCTCGCCCGGGCGGCCGTCGCCGACCCACTGCTCTTCCAGCCGCTCGCCACGATCGAGCAGACGGTCGCGAAGCTCCGCACCATCCACGGCATCGGCGACTGGACGGCGCACTACATCGCGCTGCGCGCGGCGCGCGAGCCGGACGCGTTCCCCGCGAGCGACGTGGGCCTCCTGCGCGCCGCCGGACGCGGCAACGGCGCGCGGCCCAATCCCGCGGAGCTGGCGGCGCGTGCCGAGCGGTGGCGGCCGTGGCGAGCGTATGCCGCGCAACACCTCTGGACGGCCGGCGCCACCACCCGGCCGCCCACACCCGAGGAGTCAACCGATGGCTGAGACCCTTCGTCTGCGGTTCGATCATCTCGAGACACCGATCGGCCGGCTCGTCCTCGTCGCCGACGAGAACGACTGCTTGCGCGCAGTCGGATTCACCGACGGACACGCGCGCATGGAGTACTGGCTGCGCGCGCGGACGGGCGACGTGTCGCTCACCGCGGCGGCCGACCCCGGTGGATTCACGAACGCGCTCCGCGCGTACTTCGCCGGCGATCCGACCGCGATCGACGGGCTGCCGGTCACCACCGGCGGCACCGAGTTTCAGCGTGCCGTATGGAAGGCCCTGCGCGAGATCCCGTGCGGTGAGACGCGCTCGTACGGCGAGCTCGCGCGGCAGATCGGCCGTCCGACGGCCGTGCGCGCGGTCGGACTCGCCAACGGCGCCAACCCGGTCGGGATCGTCGTGCCCTGCCATCGCGTGATCGGCGCGAACGGTACGCTCACCGGATACGGCGGCGGCATCACGCGCAAGCGCTGGCTGCTCGAGCACGAGCGGCGCCAGCAGACGTCGGGACGCAGCCCGGAACGGAGGGCGGGATGAGCGGGGTCCGGGTACTCGTCGGCACACGCAAGGGCGCGTTCGTGCTCCAGTCGGACGGACGGCGCGACCGGTGGGACGTCAGTGGTCCGCACTTCGCGGGTTGGGAGATCTTTCACCTGAAAGGGTCACCTGCCGCCCCGAATCGCCTCTTCGCTTCGCAGAGCACGCAATGGTTCGGGCAGCTGATCCAGCGCTCCGACGACGGCGGCAGAACCTGGGAGCCGGTCGGGAATCGCTTCGGGTACGACGGCGTCCCCGGCACGCACCTCTGGTACGATGGGACGCCGCACCCGTGGGAATTCGCGCGGGTCTGGCACCTCGAGCCCTCGCCGACCGATCCCGACACCGTCTACGCCGGCGTCGAGGACGCGGCACTGTTCCGCTCGACCGATGGTGGCCGGACGTGGCACGAGCTTCCCGGCCTGCGCACCCACCCGTCGGCCTCGAGCTGGCAGCCGGGGGCCGGAGGCCTGTGCCTGCACACGATCGTGCTGGATCCGGGCAATCCGGAGCGGATGTTCGGTGCGATCTCGGCGGCGGGCGCCTTCCGGAGCGACGACGCCGGCCAGACCTGGCGACCGATCAACCGCGGCCTCCGGTCCGACAACATCCCCAACCCGACGGCGGAGGTCGGCCACTGCGTGCACCGCCTCGCCATGCACCGGTCGCGGCCGAGCGTGCTGTTCATGCAGAAGCACTGGGACGTGATGCGCAGCGACGACGCCGGCGAGTCGTGGCACGAGATCAGCGGGAACCTGCCGACCGACTTCGGGTTCCCGATCGACGTCCACGCGCACGAGCCCGACACCATCTACGTCGTGCCGATCAAGAGCGACTCGGAGCACTTTCCACCCGACGGCAAGCTGCGCGTGTACCGCAGCCGCACGGGCGGACACGAGTGGGAGGCGCTCACCAACGGGCTGCCGCAGCGCGACTGCTACGTGAACGTGTTGCGCAACGCGATGGCCGTCGACGCGCTCGATCCATGCGGCGTGTACTTCGGCACCACCGGTGGGCAGGTGTACGCGTCGGCCGACGCCGGCGACCACTGGGCGCCCATCGTCCGGGATCTTCCGGCCGTGCTGTCGGTCGAGGTGCAGACGCTGCCATGATCCGCGTCGTGCTCCCGGCGCACCTGCGGACGCTGGCGCGCGTCGACGGCGAGGTGACGCTCGACGTCGCGGGACCGGCCACTCAGCGCTCGGTCCTCGAGGCCCTCGAGGCCCGCTATCCGATGCTGCGCGGAACGATCCGCGACCAGACCACGCAGCAGCGCCGGCCGATGGTGCGCTTCTTCGCCTGCGAGGAGGACCTGTCCCACGAATCGCCGGACGCCCCGCTCCCGGATGCGGTCTCGACCGGGGCAGAGCCCTTCCTCGTCGTCGGCGCCATGGCCGGCGGTTGACGCGGCGTCTCACCCTTCCTTCGTCGGAACGGAGCCGACGAAGTCCATCTTGCCGAGGTCGACGCCGTTGTGGCGGAGGATCGCGTAGGCCATCGTCGCATGGAAGAAGAAATTCGGCAGCGCGACGTGCACGAGGTAGTCATCGCCGCGGAGCCACTTCCCGCCGAGCCACGGCGGCGCCACTTTCCGCTCCTCGGCGCCAGCGAAGTCGGTCGGTCGGACGGTCTCGAGGAACCCGAGGCACTTCTGGATCCGCTCGCGGAGCTCCGCGAACGTCCGCTCCGTGTCCGGGTGCGATGGCGCGGGCGTTCCGCCGAGGTACGCGGCGGCGTACTTGGCCTGGTCGCAGGCGGCCTGCACCTGTTGGACGAGCGCGTACTGATCCGGCGCGAGCCGCGCCTGGGCGAGCACGTCGACGTCGAAGGACTTGGCCTTCGCGTGCGCGGCGGCCTTGTCCATCCAGTGCTCGAGGTTGTGCAGGGTCTTGGCGAACAGCCGGATCGCATCGTCGTGAGTCATCGTCTCCTCCTCCGGTGGGCGCTGAACGATAGCCGACGGCGCATCCGCAGGCGAGCTGGGAATCGACACGGGCGCCCAAGAAGTCGCACGGGTTCACGGCCCGGTTCGCTCCGGATGCCATGGCGGCCAACGAGGACGAGGCGCGATCCGATCCGCTCGTGCGGCCGTGCCTCGCGTGCGCCGTGCTCCGCCGCCACCCCGGTGCGTCGGGCGGGTCAGCTCCTGCGGCGGTAGAGGAATCCGCCAGGCGCGATGGGGCCGACGGGCTCGTATCGCGTCTGGATCAGCCGCACGATCGGATCGTCCGGCGTGACCAGTGTGGTCAAGACGAAGACGAACTCCGGCGTTCCGCGCTCGAGGTCGGACACCACCTCGGCGACCGCGCCCGGGGCGTTGTACCCCACGAGGAGCAGCGAGAAGCGAGTCGCCGCCTCCGCCGGGAGCGCGAGGTAGAGCCACGCATCGGCCGGGTACGCGAAGAGCTTCACGCCGTCCCGGCCATCCGGGTTCACGACCGCGCGGATCTGCGCGAACATGTCGAGTCTCGCCCGCGAGCCCCGCAGCGTCCCCATGCGTGTTTCGAACGCCAGCGGCGCGTTCTTCCACGCCAGCTGCACGTTCGTCACCGTCTTGACGGCCGCAGCCAACAGCACCGCCACGAGCACGACCGCCGGGACCGGACGCAGGAAGGACGAACGATTCCACCACGCCCGCGAACGAACGCCATGCAGGAGACGCGCCGCGACGAGGAGGAGGAACGGCATGACGATGGTCACGTGGATGTAGTCGGGGCAGTAGACGATGCCCGCGGCCGCGGTGATGGCGAGCACGAGCGTCACCAGCCGCATTCGCCACATCACGGCGTGGCGCGCCCTTCTCCCCCACGCCAGACACAGGGCCTCGGCCGCGAGCGCCCATGGGAGCGCCCGCAGCAACCACGGCCAGGTGTACGCGAGGAATCCGCTGCTGAGAATTCCCCACCCGCCCCAGGCCACTGCTTGCCGGCCGTGCCAGGCCCGATAACCCCCGAGCCCTTGTGACACCGTGGCGTCCCAGAACTCCCGCACGGACGCGCGCGTCAACGCGTGACCGATCACGACGCCGGCGACTGCCACGATCCCCACGATTGCGGCCGCCACGGCGCGCCACCACCGTCGCCAGTCGCGCGGCTCGGCGAACAACGCCCACACGGTCAACGCCGCAACCGTTCCAACGGCGAGCACCGCGCCGCGTTGCTGATGCATCATGCACGCAGCACCAGCCAGCACGCCCGCCGCGAGCGCGCGTCGCGGAACGAGTGCCGCCGCGCGCTCCGATACGAGGAGCGCCGCCACGCCGAGGCCCGCGGCCGTCACGGGCCAGTGTGCACTCGCATACGGCCACACGGGCACCCCGACCGCGATGAAGACCAGCGCCACCACAGCGGCCTCGAGCGGCGCCGCGAGCCGACGGGCGACCACGAACACGAGAACGGTGCTGGTCACGTCCACCACGCCCGTGGCGACACGGACTGCCGCGAGCGACTGCCCGCCGACGGCAAATACGAGAGCGAAGAGGTAGAATGCACCGGGGGCGAGCAACTCGAAGAAGTCGTGGTAGAGCGCCTGCCCCTCGTACACGCGCCGCGCGCCGTAGAGCACGAAACTCTCGTCGGCGTCGCCGAGCACGAGCGGCCGGGCAGCGAGCACCCCGGCCGCGACGACTGCCACCGCGAGCGGGCCCCAGATCGCCCGGGCACGGGCGGGGGCCGGAGCCAAGCCGCAGCGCCGCCACATCGGAGTCAGGGCCGCACAGTCCGCCGCTCGTCCGCGACGATCTGCGAGGCGAGCCGATGTTCCAGGGCGTTCGGGTGGTGGTCGGGAGAGAGCCCGGTGCACGGGGTTCTCGGGCACCGCAGCGTGATCGGACGCCCGAGGTCGATCAGCCGCACCGGGATGTCGCGCGCCCCCTCGCGCTGGATCGCGTTCGTCACGCCGAAGACCCGGGGCAGTGGGCTGTCGGCCGCCTCGGCGCCGCTGGTCGGGCCCCCGCCCAAGACGAAGCGCCGGTCGACGAACTCGTACGGGGAAAGCCGAGGTTGCGCATCACGAGCGGCGGATCGATCTCGGCCGTGTTCCGTCCGCTGCATCCCGCGCGACCACCCTACCTAGCGTCCCTGCGTCTCGAGCCACTCGAACGTGCGCCGGAGGCCCTCGGCGAGCGACGTCCGAGCGTTCCACCCGAGCATGGCGCGCGCCCGGTGCACGTCACCGACCCGATGGCTTCCCGCCGTCCAGTCCGGCGGGTCGTACGTCTTCGTGAGCGTGCGCCCGGAGACGGCAAGCAGCGTGTCGATCAGCTGCGCGATCGACGTCCCCTGCCCCGAGCCGACATTGACGACCTCACCGGTCACGTCGGCCTCGAGTGCCCGGATGGTGGCATCGACCACGTCGTCCACGAACACGTAGTCGAGCGTCTGCGCCCCGTCGCCGCGAACGACCGGAGCCTCGCCGGCCAATATCCGTTCCGCGTTGCGGACGATCACGGACTTGTATCCCTGGCCCGCGAACTGTCGCGGCCCATACACGAAGAGGTAGCGCAGAGCGACCCAACGCAGCCCGGCCGTGCGCGCGAAGTGGGCCAGCAGGTGCTCACCGCACAGCTTCGATATCCCGTACACCGTCGTCGGTCGTGGCACCTCGGTCTCGATGAAGGGGGCACCCGTCATCCGGCCGTATGCGTAGAGCGACGAGGAGAACACGACCTTCCGGACTCCGGCCGCGACCGCCGCGGCGAGGACATCGTACGTGCCCTCGACGTTCGCCCGCAGTACGCGATGCGGGTCGTCGACGGCTTGATTGTGCTTCTCCGCCGCGAGGTGGAAGAGGAAGTCGATCCCGGCCAACGACCGCGCCAGTGCCGACGGGGGATCCTCCCCGAGCGTGTGACGCACGACCTCGACGCCGCCGAGGCCCGCGAGCCGCTGCGGATCGCCGTAGCGAAGGCTGTCGAGGACGACGACCCGCGCCGCTCCGCGTGCGACGAGCTCGCGCACGAGATGCGACCCGATGAAGCCGGCTCCCCCCGTCACGAGAACGGCACCGCCCCTCACCCCCGTGCGCCCCGCCATCCTCGAGTGTCCCTACACGCCGGAAGTCTTCCGCGCCAGGCAGAGCAGCGACACGCCAAGCGGGAGGTCGGCGGTGCGGAGCCATCGCCGTTCGAGCGCGAGGATGCCGATCAGCAGCCGATTGACCAGCGTCGGCAACAGGTAGATGTCGGCGCGCGGCGGCAGGCTCATCGGGCGAAGCCGGCTCCGGAGCTGGCGCACGATCCGGACGACCGCCACGGGCGGAAAGAGCAGCGCGTTCAGAAACGAGAGCCGCTCCACGTGCAGTCCTTGCGCCTCGACCAGCGCGCGGAGCTGTGCGCGGCGGTAGCGCCGGCGGTGGTGCGCCGCCTCGTCGTGCTGGCTCCAGAGGAATGGGAAGGCGGGAACGTGGATCAGGGCGACCCCACCAGGCCGCAGCACGCGAGCGAGCTCGGCGAGGGTCGCGACGTCGTCGGCATGCTCGACGACGTCGACGGCCGCCACGGCGTCGAATGTTCCCCGGCGGTAGGGTAGCGCCTCGGCGCTCCCCACGCAGAGGTTGTCGAGGCCTCGCGCGCGGCCGAACCGGATCGCCTCGGGCGCGATGTCGACCCCGTGCACGATGCCGAGCGTGGCGAGCTCGCGAGCGAGCATGCCCGTGCCACAGCCAATGTCGAGGACGCGCCCGGCTCGCCCGCCGGTCGCCCGGGACAGCCACTCGCGGAAGATCGCTCGGGTGCCGACGGACCACCAGTAGTGCTCCTCGATCGCGAAGAACGTCGGATAGAGACTCGCCTCCACCGTCCGCTCACCCGCCGCCGAACGCCCCAGCGAATCCCACGCTCACGGGGCGACTCCCGCCTTCCCCTCCGCCTGCTCCCAGGCCTCGGCCGAGTCGACGGAGAAGAGCGGGAGGGGGATCCGACAGATGCACGTCTGGGCCTTCCCCGTCCGGCCGAGCGGAATCGCGTCGACGAACTCGAAGCCGATGGTCATGTCCTCGCCGAGGACCCGCCCGAGCTCGCGACGGAGGTCTTCCTCCGTCTCCCGCGTGAAGCGCGACTTACCGACGATGCGCACGGTGAGCCGGTCCCTGGCCTCCTGCACGACCTGGTAGCGGAGCACCGCGTACTCATACTCCTTGAAGAAATGCGCGAAATAGGTGGCCGGCAGGTACCGGCCGTTCGTGCCGAGCACGACGGCCTGGAGGCGTCCGACGATCCGCTCGATCATAGGTAGGCCGCGCCCGCAGGGACATTCCCGCCGTGTCGCCACGGCAAGGTCGCCGAGCGCGTAGCGAATGAGCGGCACGCAGCGGTTGTTGAGGTCCGTGACGTAGACCTCACCGACCTCGCCGTCCGCCGCCGGACGGCCGTCACGGACGACCTCCACAATGTAGCTCTCGGCGTTCACGTGGTACCCGTGTGACTGCTCGCACTGATGCGCGATGCCGCTGAACTCTCGGGCACCGTACTTGTCGTAGACCCGGCAACCGAACTGCCGCTCGATGAGCGCCCGCGTCTCGGGGGAGAGCGTCTGCGCAGACGAGATGATCGCCCCAGCGCGCAAGCCGTCGGTCGGCTGCGAGGCGAGCAGATGCGCAACGACGTTGAAGGCCTCGGCGTAGCCATCGAGGAGCGTCGGCCGATGGCGGCGCACGTACTCGACGTAATCCCGCAGCGCTTCCTCGTCGAGCGCGAACACCGAGAAGAAGCGCCGGCGCGAGAGGAGCGCGTCGAGGCGTTCCTTGAAGGCCTCCACCGACTTGAGGCCAATCGTCGAGTGCCAGAGCCGCACCTGGCGATCCGGGAACCGGTAGCCGGTCCACTCGACGTTGCGGCTGGTGTTTGCCCACCGCATGTCGAGCTGGAAACGGTCGACGAAGAGCACCAGCGGCTCGCCGGTCGAACCACTGGTGGCGACTTTGGCGATCCAGCGCTTGTCGTGGTTGTCCGAGAGGAGGTCGAAGTAGAGGTTCTCGCGCAGATCCTGCTTGCGCAGCACGGGAAGCCGGCGGAGGTCGTCGAGCGTGCGAACGTCGTCGGGTCGGAGCCCGGCGGCGTCGAAGCGCTCGCGGTAGTACGCAACGTGGTCGTACGCGTGGTGCAGCAGCCGGCGGAGCCGGCGCAGTTGGAGCTGTTCGAGCTCGGCGCGAGGGAGCCACTGCGTCTGGCGGAGCTCTTCGAGGTACACTGGAGCGTTCCGCGTGATGTTCCAGTGGTGAACCGGCATCAGGCAGTTGTAGAGACGCACGTAGCGCCGCCGCCATGCCTCCTCCGGCACCGTCGGCCGTGGCACCCGGCCGGCGAGCACCAACGCGAGGCTGTGGTCCTTCGTCGCGCGGAGCCGGAACTCCACGAAGGCGCGCCCGATGTCGACCAGCGTCTTGATCAGCACCGCCAGAGGCAACCGGCTAATGAACGACCGTCCCGCACGCCGCTCGAGGAAGAGCGTCTCGATCTGCCGGATCGACACGCCTTTGGCACGCGCCGCGATCGTGACGAACGTCTGAAAGTAGAAGTAGCGTGGCGCGTGCGGCAGGAGCTCCTCGAAGACCTCGCGCTTGTAGAGGATGAAGCCGGACTTCACGTCGTGCTGTTCCATCCCGAACAGGATGCGGAGCAGGTGATCGAGGCCCCGGCTCATGTAGTAGCGGATGTCGTACTGGTGCCGCTCGAGCGGGCTGCGCCAGCCCTGCACCAGGTCGACGTTGCTGAACTGCATCTCGCGCCAGAGGTGCGCGATCGCCTCGGGTTGGTACTGCAAGTCGGCATCGATCGTGCACACGTACCGGCCGTGCGACGCCGCGAGCGCGGTCTGCCAGGCCGCGGCCATCCCCCGATTCGTGGGATGGTGCACGCCGATCACGTTCGGGTGCTCGCGGGCGAGCAAGTCGATCTGCGCCCCGGTACCGTCGAGGCTGCCGTCGTTGACGAGGACGATCTCGCCCGCGATCCCCTTGCGCAAGAACGCCCGCTGGGTACGCGCCACGAGCTCCGGGAGATTCCCCTCCTCATTGAAGCAAGGGACGAGAACGCTGATATCCACGTCGGACATCGGGTGCCGAGGCGGCCCGGTCTCTAACACCGGGGCGCAGCCGGCAGCAACCTTTGCAGGAGGGCATGGGCAGGCGCCATGGCGGATACCACGACCCGGTATTCGATGACGCGCCTGTCCCCCGCCCACGAGCCAGGACACCTCGCGTGTCCGGAGGCTCGGGGCGACGCTCCAGAGATGCCGCGCGCCCTCGCGGGAGGGGAATGTACGCCATGTCCAGGTTCGACACGCTGAGCGGGTCTCTGACGACAACCGTACCGAGGGAGCGCTACTGGCGCTCCAGAGCCGGCGGCACGCCTCGATTCCTCGTGAACCGCGCCCTGCGCATCTATCCGCCTTACCTGGCTGTTCTCGTGCCTCCATCACACGGGCGCCCCGGTGCTCTGGGCCGGCCACCTGCGCGGACGCACCCGGGCGCGATCCCCGCCCTCGCCGTGCCCCTCGCATGCCTCCTCGCTCGGGGCATCCACCGCGCGGCGGCGACGCCGGTCGCATTCTCCGTCGCCCGCTCGCGCAAGCCGAGCACCTACCCCATCCCCCTGCGGATCGAGGCCCACGACGGCACACTCACGTGGTTGCGGACGTCACGTCCGTCGATGAGGAGGTGTCGCTGACTCGGCGCACTGCCGCCTCGGATGGCGCGCCGATCGGGATTCAGCAGGTGCCCTGGACCACGGCGCCGTTCTCCGTCCGGCGGGCGAGTCCCTCATTGACAGCAGATGCACGGCGGGCCTACTACTGGCGCATGCTATCCGACAAGCTGGTGGTGTCGTCAGTCGCGTTGGGGCTCGCCGCCGTTCTCGGTGCCAGTGCTACCGCCGCGTTCGCATCGGATGTCCGCGGCAGCTGGCAGATGAACCTCGGCTGCGGCTTCCAGTCGACGGCGACCCAGCTTCTCGCGTTGGATGGCGACCCGGAGACGGGCACCGTGTCGGGAGCGGTCACCGACTGCGGTACGTTCGAGGTTCCGGGAGCGATCCGGCGCGCGACGTCGTGTACGGCCACGCCCTTCGAGGGGACGATTACGGGTGCGGACTTCGCGCTACCCGCGGCCGGTGCACGCTGGAGCTCCGACATGACGTTCGCGCCGCTCGCCGTGATCTCGTGCGCGGCGGCGACGCGAATCGAATGGCAGCAGGGCCTTCGGGGTACGGTGGAACAGGACGAGAGCGGTCGTGCCTCCGCGATTCGCGGCGTGTTCGACCTCGGGGCCGTGCGACTGAGTGACGGGGCGGGGACGTGCTTCGAGATGTCCAATGCGCCCGACTGCGACTTCGATCTCCGTCGCAACGACGTCCCGGTGGGATCGCAGGTGACCGTATCTCCACGGGCCAACACGACGGTGACGTTCGAGACCGTCACGCAACCGGGCGTTCTCAGCGTCATGCCACTGACCCAGCCGGATGCGGATGTTCCCGCGCGGTTCCAGGTGCTCAGCAGCGGCACGACCGCGCTGTACTACGACGTCCACACGTCGGCGACGATCGCCGGCAGGATCACCGCCTGCTTTCCGTATCGGGACGACGATGGGGACGGAATCGTCGACTGGACGTCGCCCCCGTTGGACGAGGACGAGCTCGCCGTGCTGCACGCCGAGAGCGGCGAGTTCGTCGACCGGACGCTGCGGATCGATACCGACCGCAAGGTCGTGTGCGCCGAGACGACGTCCCTGTCGCAGTTGACCGTGGCGTATCCCCCGCGAGACCGGTTGCCGGCGGGACCCCCGGATCTCACGGAGGTCGGCCGGGGGCTGCTCCTGCGTCGTCGGGCCGGCGGGCGCGAGGTGCTGCAGTTCGCGTCGAGCCGCCTCGGACACCGAGGCACCTATCCCGCCCTCGGCACAGGCGAGGACCCACGCCAGGTGGGAGCGTCGATCGATCTCTTCTCGCGAACCGAAGGCGGACCGGTCCGTTTCGAGATGCCGGCGACAGGCTGGCGTGCCGATCCCGGGGGGACGGTCTTCCGGTTCACGAACCGCCGCGTGTCCTCCTCCATTCGCAAGGCGGTGTTCGGTGGCCCGGGCGGATTCCTGCGGATCAGCGGCAACGCCGTCGGGCTCGCCCTGGCCGCGCCCCAGGAGGCGGTCGCGGTGCGGGTGCAGTTCGGAACCCGTCGGGTGTGCGCGATCTACCCGAAGCGACGCTTCAAGCAGAACCGCCCTGGCCTGGTCGTGGCACGTCGCGGGGAGTCCCGGGAAATGCTCGACTGCGCCGACAAGCGCCTGCGTTGGGGGATGAAGCGGTAGCCCCGCTGACGCGGGCGCGCCGACGGCCGGTCCCGTGCCCTGAGCGCGTCGGTCGCGGGCCGGTAGATCGGACTGACTCCCTGCACTCCCTCAAGCTGACCGGGGGACCCATGAAGACCACGATTCTGATTCTGCTATTGACCAGCCTCGCTTGGACCGGACCCAGCCATGCGGTCGACCCGCGGACCATACTGCCACCCCCGGCACCGGTCGACCCGCGAACCATCGTGCAACCAACGATTCGAGTGGATCCACCCGCTTTTCGACGGGGCGCATCGGTCGCGATCACGGCATCGTATGCGGCCCCTAACTACTGCGGCAAGGTCAAGGGACTCTTGAAAGATCATGGGGTCGTGCTGCGAACGTACGACGTCGGCAAGTTGAACGGCGAGCCGAGTTGGGACACCAAGCCCTTGGCAACCGGAGAGCCGTCATGGGCGCCACAGGCCGAACCTCCGCACCCGCTCGGGACGAGGGTCCAGGCAGTTTTCGCATCAGTGCCCGTACCTGACGACGAGCGTGTCGAAGAGCTGTACCTCGTGGTCTGGCATTGGTGCGTGTCAGAGGACCCCAAGGACCCACTGGGCAGCGTCATCGAGCGAACGGAGGACGGCGCGCCCGTGGCGGCTGCGACCTATAGTCTCGACTGCCCCGGTCGCCCCGACGCTGCGTGCGTGTATCGACCGAAGAATTGACGCATGCGCATCGAGGTGGCGCTGACGCGGGCGCGCCTCGGTCACTCCTCGGGCCACTCCCAGTCGCGCGACACCCGGAGCTGCCACGCAGGCGCCCGCCGCTCGAGGAACGCCATCACCCCCTCCAGCGCGTCGGCCCGCCCCATGACGACGTGGTGCAGCGCGGTCTCCTTCCGTCCGACCTCGTCGCGCGTGAGCGCGCGCCCCTCCCACAGGAGTCGCTTCGACAACGCGACCGACAGCGGCGCCGTGTTCACGGCGATGTCGCGGGCGATCTCGAGCGCCGCCGGCAGCACCTCGGCGGCGGGCAGCACGCGGCTCGCGATCCCGAGCCCGAGTGCCTCGTCGCCGGTGAACACGCGCCCGGTGAGGAACAGGTCCGCGGTGCGCGCGAAGCCGATCGCACGCGGTACGGTCCAATGCGAGTAGGCGTCGGGCAACACGCCGCGGCGGACGTGCACGAAGCCGAGCTTCGCTTCGCGCGCGACCAAGCGGATGTCGCACTGCATGGCGAGCGTGAGCCCGATGCCGACCGCGTGGCCGTTGAGGGCCGCGATCACCGGCTTGCGCACCTCCCACGCCGGCGGCGTCACCGGCGACGCGCTGAACTCGGGCTCGTCCCGCTTCTCGAAGGTGTCGGCGCCGGCGGCGAGGTCTGCCCCCGCGCAGAAGATGCCGCCGCCGCCGGTGAGGATGACCGCGCGCACGGCGTCGTCGCGGTCGCAGGCGGCGTAGGCCTCACCCAGCTCGCGCCCCATCGTGCCCGAGAACGCGTTGCGCTCGGCGGGGCGATCGAGCGTGATCAGCGCGACGCCGTCACGCACTTCGAAGCGGACGTGCTCCTGGGTCATCCGATCACTCCCTGAGCGCGGCGAGCATCGCCATCCAGGGCTCGCGCGCGGTGCGCTCGAGCCCTGCGTAGCTGACCAGCGCCAGCCGGTCGACGCGGCCCTCGTAGCGCGCGCGCAGCCGCGCCGGCAGCTCCTCGAGCGTGCCACGCACGGCGAACGTGTCGAGCATCTCGTCGGTGATGCACTCGCCCATCTCCACCCACCGCCCCTGCTTGGAGAGCGCGTGCAGCTCCTCCTGCAGCGGCCCCCAGCCGTGCGCCTCGAGCACCGGGCGGTAGGCCGGCGTCGAACCGTAGAACGCGAGCTGGCCGCGCACCGCGGTCGCGTTCTCCGCGACCTCCTCGGGCGTCGTGCCGGTGGCGAGCATCACCTGACAGGCGACCTCGAAGCGGTCGCGGCCGCGCCCGGCCGTCGCCAGCCCGCGCTCCACGAGCGGCAGGAGCCCTTCGTCGAGGAACCGGCGCGAGTGGAACGGGTGGACGAGCAGCCCGTCGGCCACCTCGCCCGCCGCCTCGGTCATGCGCGGCTGCACGCCGGCGAGGAAGATGCGCGGCGGGCCCCACGGGCTCGGCCCCGGGTCGAAGATCGGCGTCATGAGCGTGTGGGTGTAGAAGCGGCCGCGGAAGTCGAGCCGTTCGCCCTCGTTCCAGCAGCGCCAGATCGCGCGCACGGCGAGCACCAGCTCGCGCATGCGAGCGACCGGGTGGGACCACGCAGCGCCGTAGCGTTTCTCGACGTGCGTCCGGATCTGCGAACCGAGCCCCAGGATGAAGCGCCCTTGCGACTGGATCTGGAGATCGTGGCCCAAGTACGCGAGGTTCATCGGGCTGCGCGGAAACGCGAGCGCCACGGCCGTCGCCAGCTCGAGGCGGCGCGTGTGCTCGGCAGCCAGCACCAGCGGCAGGAAGGGATCGCTCTTGCCCTCGAACGTGAACGTCCCATCGTAGCCGAGCGCCTCGATCTCGCGCGCGTACGCAGGGACGTCGGCCAGCCGAAACGTCGTGAGCCCCCCGTCGATCTTCATGCCGATTCCCCCTCCACGACGCGACCGCCACGGCCGATACGCATGGCCGGTGCTCTTACGACGGCGGGCGGCTCGTCCGCCAGTGGGCCCCGGCGGACCGCCGACCGTGCTCGCCAACTCCGGCCCACTACTCGAGCAGTGGGTCGGCGTCGAGCTGTCCAAGCGTCTTGCCTGTCGCGGCAGGGGCAGCCTTGCCCATTTCCGGACCACGGCCGGCGTGGAAGTCGACTTCGTCGTGCAGGATGGCACCCGCCCGACGCCGATCGAGGTCAAGTGGACGGGCAACCTTTCGCGGGACGACGCCCGCAACCTGCTTGGCTTCCTCGCCGAGCAGGGCTCGCGTGCGCCCACATCCCTTCCCCTCCCACCTTGAACCCGCGTTGTGGCCGCGGTAGCTGGGCAGGCCGGCACCCCACCCCGGGGAGGCTCGCCGCGCACGACACCCGCATGCCGGTCCCACCCATCGATTCCGCCGAGCTGACCGCCCTGCTCGCCGGAGAGCACCGCGAGCCACACCGCCTGCTCGGCGCCCACCCGCTGGTCGCCAGCGGCGCGGCGGGCGTGGTCGTGCGCGCGTTCCACCCCGACGCGGTCCGCGTCGAGCTCGTGCGCGACGGCACGCCGACCCTCGATCTCGCGGCGGAGGCGCCGGGGCTCTTCGCGCGCTTCCTGCCCGGCAGCACGCTGCCGCTGCGCTACCGCCTGCGCTTCCATTTCGCCGACGGCGGCACGTGGGAGCGCGGCGATCCCTACCGCTTCCTGCCGACGCTCGGCGACGTCGACCTGCACCTGTTCAACGAGGGCACGCACCGCCGCCTGTGGGACTGCTTCGGTGCACACGTGCGCGAGATCGACGGTGAGCGCGGCGTCGCGTTCGCGGTGTGGGCGCCCAACGCGCGACGCGTGAGCCTCGTCGGCGATTTCTGCGGCTGGGACGGCCGGCTCCTGCCGATGCGGCAGGTCGGGACCTCGGGCGTGTTCGAGCTGTTCGTGCCGGACGTGCCCGAGGGCGCCCTCTACAAGTACGAGATCCTGACCCGCGAGGGCGTGCCGCGCGTAAAGACCGACCCCTTCGCCGCCGCGATGGAGCTGCCGCCGGGGACCGCCTCGCGCGTCGTCGGCGCGAGCCGTCACGCCTGGGATGACGCAGCGTGGATGACGGCGCGGCGGCGGCGCGACGCGCGCCGCGAGCCGATGCTCGTCTACGAAGTCCACCTGGGCTCCTGGCGGCGCGTGCCCGAGGAGGGCAACCGCCCGCTCACCTACCGCGAGCTCGCCCCGCTGCTGATCGGGCACGTGCGCCGGCTCGGGTGCACCCACGTCGAGCTGCTGCCGGTCATGGAACACCCGTTCGCCGGCTCCTGGGGCTATCAGGCGAGCGGCTACTTCGCGCCCACCGCGCGCTTCGGCACGCCCGACGACCTGCGCGTCCTGATCGACGCCTGTCACCAGGCCGGCATCGGCGTGCTCCTCGACTGGGTGCCCGGCCACTTCCCGAAGGACGACTTCGCGCTGCGACGTTTCGACGGCACGGCGCTCTACGAGCACGACGACCCGCGTCTCGGCGAGCATCCCGACTGGGGCACCCTCGTCTTCAACTACGGCCGACACGAGGTGCGAAACTTCCTCGTCGCCAACGCGCTCTACTGGCTCGACGAGTTCCACGCCGACGGCCTGCGCGTCGACGCGGTCGCGTCGATGCTCTACCTCGACTACAGCCGGCGGGATGGCGAGTGGATCCCCAACCGGTACGGCGGCCGCGAGAACCTCGAGGCGATCGACTTCCTGCGCACGCTGAACGACGTCGTCGCGGCCGAGTGCCCCGGCGCGCTCATGATCGCCGAGGAGTCGACGGCGTGGCCCGGCGTCACCTGCCCGACCGCGTACGGCGGGCTCGGCTTCGCCTTCAAGTGGAACATGGGGTGGATGAACGACACGCTGCGCTACTTCGCGCGCGAGGCGGTCCACCGGCGCTTCCACCACGACGAGATCACGTTCGCGATGCTCTACGAATCGAGCGAGGCGTTCATCAACCCGCTCTCGCACGACGAGGTCGTGCACGGGAAACGATCGCTGCTCGACAAGATGCCGGGTGACGTCTGGCAGAAGTTCGCGAACCTCCGCCTGCTGCTCGCCTACCAATACACCCGGCCCGGCAAGGTGCTGCTCTTCATGGGCACCGAAATCGCGCCGTGGAACGAGTGGAACCACGACCAGAGCCTCGACTGGCATCTCGCCAACGACCCGCGGCACGCGGCGTTCCTGCGCTACGTCGAGGACCTCGGCCGTCTCTATCGCGACACGCCAGCACTTTGGCGCGGGGATCCCGATGCGAGCAGCTTCCGCTGGATCGACTGCACGGATCGGGATGCGTCGATCGTGTCGTACGTGCGGTCGGACGACGCCGGCCAGGTCGTCATCGTGCTCAACCTGACGCCGGTTCCGCGCGACGACTACCGCATCGGCGCGCCGCGGGCGGGTCATTGGCGCGAGCGGATCTCCAGCGACGATCCCCACTACGGCGGCAGCGCGTTCGGCACACACCCGCGCGTGGCGACCGAACCGGTGGCATTCCACGACTTCCCGCAGTCGATGCGCCTGCGCCTGCCACCACTTGGCGCACTCGTTCTCGTGCCCGACTAGGCACACGCCATGCGTTCTGCGGGGTCGCGCGCTTGAGGCTCCGCCGCGCCGCACGTATCGTGGATTTGGTTCCGCCGTGCGCTGTTCCCTGCTGCCTCCGTGTCCCACGATCCGTCGCTGCCCGGTCCCGGACGATCTCCGATCGATCACTCGGATCAACACCGACGCCGAGATCGATCCGCGAGCCGTCGGCATCGATCCGCTGGCCGTCGCGCGCGTGTGGAACGCGGCCGAGCGCCTCTACGCGAGCGGGATGCACCCGGCCCTCCAGCTCTGCGTGCGGCACCGCGGCCGCGTGCTGATCGACCGCGCGATCGGCTTTGCGGCCGGCAGCGGACCCGACGACTCCCCCGCCGGCCCCCGCACGCCGGTCACGCCCGCGACGCCCATCTGCATTTTCTCGGCATCGAAGGCGATGACGGCGATGCTCATCCACCTGCTCGACCAGCGGGACCTCCTCCGCCTCGACGACCCGGTGTGCGAGTACATCCCCGAGTTCGCGCGCGGCGCCAAGCAGTGGATCACGATCCGGCACGTGCTGATCCATCGCGCCGGAATCCCGAACCCGCCCCACGAGATGATGCGCCTCGACACGCTGGAGGACCCCGACCGCATCATCGATGTGCTCTGCGACCTGCCGCAAGCCTGGCGCCCGGGGCGGCAGCTCGCTTACCACGCGATCACGGGCGGGTTCCTGCTCGCAGAGATCGTCCGGCGCGTCACCGGGCACGACGTCCGCACCTTTCTCACCGACGAGATCCGCCGGCCGCTCGGCTTGCGCTGGCTCAACTACGGCGTCGCCCCCGAGGACGTGGGCCACGTCGCGGTCAACGCGATGACCGGACCGCCGCCGCTGCCGCCGTTCGGCTGGCTCATCGACCACGCCCTCGGGATCGACCTCGACACCGTGGTCGCGATGTCGAACGATCCCCGGTTCCTCACCGCGATCGTCCCGTCCGGCAACATCGTCGCGACCGCCGACGAGACGTCGCGCTTCTACCAGCTCCTGCTCGACGGCGGCACGCTCGACGGCGTCCGCATCTTCGAACCGCGCACGATCCGCCGCGCCACCGTGGAGCAGTCCTACCTCGAGATGGACTTCACGCTCGTTCTGCCGTTCCGCTACAGCATGGGCTTCATGCTCGGCGCCGACTGGTTCAGCCCGTACGGGCCGAACACCCGGCATGCCTTCGGACACGTCGGTCTCTCGAACGTGGTCGCGTGGGCCGACCCGGAGCGCGAGGTGGCCGCCGCGCTCCTCACGACCGGCAAGCCGACGCTGTACCCGGAGCTCTACTTCCTCTGGCGCATGCTGGAGGCAATCGGCGAGGCCTGCCCCAAGGTGCGGCCGCCATGGCCGGCCCAGGTCACGCCATGAGCGCGGCCAGGTTGGCCCCCTTGGGCACGACCACGATGCCACTCTCGCTCACGGTGAAGCGCCTCCGGTCGTCGTCCAGGTCGTAGCCGATGCTCATCCCCGGGGGCACGACCACGCCCTTGTCGACGATCGCGCGGCGGATGCGCGCGTGGCGCCCGACGTCGACGCCGTCGAACAGCACCGATTCGCTCACCTCCGCGAAGCTGTTGACGCGCACGCGCGGGCCGAGCACCGAGCGGTCGACGTGGCCACCGCTGATGATGCAGCCCTCGGAGACCATCGAGTCGGTGGCGACCCCGACGCGGTTGTGCGCCTGGTCGGCGAAGACGAACTTCGCGGGCGGGCTCGGGTAGTAGGCCGAATAGATCGGCCAGTCGGGGTTGTAGAGGCTGAACGACGGCGAGACCGACACCAGGTCGACCGACGCGCGCCAGTAGGCGTCGAGGGAGCCGATGTCGCGCCAGTAGCCACGCTCGCCCTCGGTCATGCCGGGCACGGTATTGGTCGAGAAGTCGTAGGCGAACAGGCGGCGCGTCTCCACCATACGCGGCAGGATGTCTCGCCCGAAGTCGTGCGTGGAGCCCTTGTGCTCGGCGTCCGCAGTGACCGCGTCGACCAGGATGTCCGTGTTGAAGACGTAGAGGCCCATCGACGCGGTGCGCGTCCCGGTGGCACCCGGCTCGAGCGGGGGCTTCTCACGGAACCCGGTGACGCGCCCCTCGGCGTCGCTGTCGACGATGCCGAACTGGCCCGCTTCCGCTACCGGAACGGGAATCACCGCCACGGTGACATCGGCGCCGCGGTCGCGGTGGAAGTCGAGCATCTGCCCGACGTCCATCTTGTAGATGTGGTCGGCGCCGAAGACGCAGACGTAGCGGGGCGAGTCGGCGGCGAGCAGGTCGAGGTTCTGGAAGATCGCGTCCGCGCTGCCGCTGAACCACCGTCGGCCCGTCTTCATGCTCGCCGGCACCGGCGCCACGTAGTGCCCCATCTGCGGCGCGAGCCACCAGCCGCGCGCCAGGTGCTGCATGAGGGAGCCGGCCTTGTACTGCGTCAGGACGTGGAGCTTGAAGACGCCCGAGTTGACGAAATTCGAGAGGACGAAGTCGATGATGCGGTAGCGCCCGCCGAACGGGACCGCCGGCTTGGCACGGTCGCGCGTGAGCGGCATGAGCCGTTTTCCCTCGCCGCCGGCGAGGATCATGGCGATGACGGACACGGGCATGCTCGTGACCCTACGCCCGACGCAAGTTCCACGCCATGGGGACACCGCACGCCGCAGCATCCTCCCTCGCGGCCGTGCGAATCCGACCGGCGCACACTCCCGTCGCTCGGAACCGCGCCGGCGCCCGACGCCGTACCCGGGATCGACCGCGCCTGGCACGGCCCCTGCTGCTTCGACCACGGATCGTCAGGACGCGCGATGTCCGAGGCTCTAGTGCAATGGCCCGAGCGCATGAACCCGACCGACGCGCTCTTCTGGTACCTCGATACGATACCCGAGCTGCGCTCGACGATCGGAGCACTGGTGCGGCTCGAGCGCGCTCCCGATGCGGACCGCCTGCGGGCCGAGATCGGGCGCATGGCGCAGGCCCTGCCGCGGATGCACCAGGTGGTCGCCGAGACGCCGCTCGGGCTCGCCCCGCCGGAGTGGCTCGACGACGGCCAATTCGACCTCGATTACCACGTCCGCACGATCGCCGTGCCCGCCCCGGGCAGCATGGCCGAGCTCCTCGCCGCGGTCGGGCCGCTCTACGCCACACCGCTCGACCGCAACCGCCCGCTCTGGGAGGCGTACGTCGCGGAAGGCCTCGAGGGCGGGCGGGCCGCGGTCTTCCTCAAGCTGCACCACTGTCTCGTCGACGGCGTGGGCGGTTCGCACCTCCTGGTCCGCCTGCTCGGCGACCAGCGTGGCAGTCGGACGGCACCCGCGCCACGCCGGCAGCCGGCCCGCTCTGCCGCGCCCCTCGCGCGCCTGTGGCGCGGCGCCCGCTGCGCGCTGGAGGACGGCGCCGCGACCCGACGGGCAATCGTCCGGGCTGCGTGCGATTCGGCCCGCGACCCGCTCGGCGCGCTGCGGAGCGCGGGAGACCTGGCGCAGCGCGTGCGCGGCCTCGTCACCGAGCTCACCACACCGCGCGCCGACAGCCCGCTGCACGCTCGCCGCAGCCTCTCGCGCCAGCTCGCCACGTTCGATCTCTCGCTCCCCGCGATCGACGCCGTCCGCCGTACACTCGACGCCACCAACAACGACGTCGTCCTCACGATCGTGAGCGGGGCGCTCCACCGCTGGCACACCTCGCGCGGCGCCGACGTGAAGGACCTGCGCGCGCTCGTGCCCGTGAACCTGCGCGCACCAGGCCAAACCATGCAGGGGAATCACCTCGCGCTGCTCGCCATGGACCTGCCGATCGGCGAGCCCAACCCGGTCGCGCGGCTGCGGCTGATCCAGCGGCGCATGGGCGCGGTGAAACGCGACCGGCGCGCCACGCTCTACCCGCTGGTGGCGCGCGTCCTGGTGCGGCTGCCGATGGCGCTCACCCTGCAGGTCGGCCGCCAGCAGACCGTGCGCACCAACTTCGTCTGCACGAACGTTCCCGGCCCGCGCCATCTCTGTCACCTCGCGGGCGAGCCGATCACGGCGATCTACCCGTTCGCTCCCCTGGTCGGCGATCACCCGGTGGCGATCGCGCTCTACAGCTACCGCGACACGCTCCACGTCGGGCTCGACGTCGACCCGCTCGCCATGCCCGACCTCCCGCACTTCCTCGACGCGCTCGGCGAGGCCTATGCGGAGGTGCTCGGCGTCGGCGGGGCGGATTCGGATCGTCCCGGGTCGGTGGTATAGGAGTCGGCCGTGACGCGCATGCACGGCAACGGTCGAAGTCAGGCGACGCTCGGGCTCGTGCTCTCCGGTGGCGGCGCGCGGGGCGCCTTCCAGGTCGGCGTGTACGAGCGCCTCCTGCGCGACCCGCGTTTCGCGTCGGGCGCCGCGGTGCTCTCCGGCACGTCGGCGGGCGCGATCAACGCGGCGCTGATCGCCGCCGGCCGGTCACCGGTCGAGATGATGGAGTTCTGGAACGCGATCGCCGACGACCCGCCGGTGCGGGCGAGCGCAGCCTTCTTCCGCGACGCCATGAGCACGTTGCTGCGGCTGGTCGCGGAGGAGGCGCTGCACTGGATCGCGCGGCGGGAGCCGATGCGGGTCTTCTGGCAGCGCGCTCGGCGGCACCTCCCCCCGCAGCGCGGCAGCCTGCTCGCGGCGTGCGCGGAATACGTGCTCACCGCGCGCTTCGACCTCGTGAGCCGCCTCCTCGAGGGGATCCGCGAGCCGTTCGTGGCCGACACGGCCCCCCTCCGCAGCATGCTGATCGACGCGATCGGAGGCGAGCGGGTGTCGAACGAGGGCCCGCGCCTCGCCGTCAACACCGTCGACGCCCACACCGGACGCGTCGTGCGCTTCGTCACCGCCGACACGCCACTCACGCGCGCGCCGGACTACGTCGTCGTCGACCACATCACCGTCGACATGGTCCTCGCCAGCGCCAGCATCCCGCTCCTCTTCCCGACGGTCGCGGTCGGGCCGCACCAGCTCTGGGACGGCGGGCTGCTCGTGAACACGCCGCTCGCGCCGGTGGTCGCCCTCGGGGCCGACGAGATCATCACCGTGCTCGTGACCGAGCCCCCGCACCCGACCGCCGAGCCCTTCCGCCACTTCGGCCGCGCCGTCGAGCGTACCGCCGACAGCTTCCTCGAGAACGCGTACAACCTCGATCGCCGGCTGCTCCTGGTCCGCAACCGCCTGGCCGAGCTCGAGGAAGGCATCTACCGCGCCGTCACGCTGTACGAGGCCGTGCGCCCGGCGCGCGACGCGACCTTCAGCGCGGGGTCCTACCTCTACTTCGACCGCGGCGTGCTCGCGCAGCTCTACGCCAACGGCCAGCGCGCCGCCGAGGAGTGGCTCGCGGCCGGCCCGCCCATCGACCGGCTCGAGCCCGAGCTGGCCGACGCGCGCCAGCTGTCGGCCTGAACGTCGTGGCGACCGGCCCGCTCGCGCACCTCCGCGTCGTCGACCTGACCGACCTGCGTGGCGCGCTCACGGGCCGCATCCTCGCCGACCTCGGTGCCGACGTCGTCAAGGTGGAGCCGCCCGGCGGCGATGCCGACCGCCTGCGGCCGCCCTTCGCGGGCAACATCGCCGCCCCGGATCGGTCGCTGCCCTTCCTCTTCCGGCACGCGAACAAGCGCGGTGCGATGATCGACCTCGGCAGCGCCGCCGGCCGCCGCCGGCTCGAGGCGCTCTGCGACGCGGCCGACATCCTGGTCGAGAACCTGGGCGCGGACGACGAGCGGCGCACGCATCTCGCCCCCGTCGAGGTGCGCGCCCGGCATCCGCACCTGATCCACGTCGCGATCGCGGACCTGGGCCGCTCCGGGCCGCGCGCCAGCTGGCGGCTCGAGCCGCTGCCAGCGTTCGCCGCCTCGGGGGCCCTCGACGCATCGGGCTTTGCCGACCGGCCCCCGTGCTGGCTGCCCGGCTACCTCGCCCACGACTGTGCGGCGGCGGTCGCGGTGCTCGGCGCGCTCGCCGCGGTCCTCGATCGCGCCCGCCATGGCCTCGGACAGACCGTCGAGGTCTCGGTGCAGGAGGCGGCGCTCTCGGCGCTCGACCCCTGGGCGATCCCGCTCGCGGACTACGCCCGCGTCTACCCGGTGCTGCCCGACCATCTGCGCCGCGACGCGGACGGCCCCGCGCTCGTGCTGCCCACCGCCGACGGATTCGTCCGCGTACTCGCGATCACGCCGCGACAGCTCGAAGGGCTCGCCCGACTCGTGCTCGGGCGCGCGGCGCCGGAGGTCGCCGGCGAGCCACCGACGCATCTCCCCGGCCGCGGCACCTGGGGCCTCATGAGCCGCGCACTCGCGCGCGTCGCCGAGGAGGGCCGCCGCCTGGCGAGCACGGCGCTGCGCGCGGCGGTGCACCTGCCGCTGCACGGGAGCGCCATCGATGCCCTGCACGCCGGCCTCGAGCTGGTGCGCACGGTCGCCGGCGAGGCACTGCGGACGCGACGGCGTGACGAGGTGCTCGCCCAGGCGCAACGCCTGGGCATTCCGATGGTCCCGGTCCACACGCCCGACGAGTTCGTCACCGCGGAGCAGACCCGCGCCCGCGGATACTTCCTGCACACCGGGTTCCCGAACCTCGGGGACGCCCCGTTCGCTCCGCTGCCCTGCCGTCTCGGCGCAACGCCGGTGGGTGTCCGCCGCGCGGCCCCCACGCTCGGCGACGACGGCGAGTTCGATCCGCGCCGGCCCGCCTCGACCGACCCCGCCGCGCCACCTCGACCCGCGCTCGCGGGCGTCCGCGTCGTGAGCCTTGGCGTGGGCGCCGTCGTGCCCGAGCTCTGCCGCCATCTGGCCGACCTGGGCGCCGAGGTGATCAAGATCGAGTCGCCGCACAGTCCCGACTTCCTGCGCCGCCTCACGCCCGAGATCGACGCGCCGAACCGGTCGTGGATGTTCAACGACGAGAACCGCGGGGCGCAGAGCGTCTGCCTCGACCTCGCGACGGCCGAGGGGCGCGCGCTCGCGCTGCGGCTCTGCGCCGCCGCGGACGTCGTCACGGAAAACCGCCAGGGCGGCGTCGTCACCCGCTGGGGGCTCGACTACGAGCCCGTGCGTGCGCTGCGGCCCGACGTGATCTACGTCAGCTCGCAGGGCTTCGGGCGCGGCGGGCCGCTCGACACCGCCCCCGGGTTCGGCCAGCTGGCCGCGGCCTTTGCCGGCGCGACCCACCTCTGGAACTTCCCGGATGCCCCCTTCCCCGGTGGGACCTCGCTCGAGCACCCGGACCACTTCGCGGGCAAGCTCGGAGCCGCCATCGTGGTGGCGGCGCTCGAGCACCGCCGCCGCACCGGCGTCGGACAGCGGATCGAGCTCGCGCAAACCGAGGCCGTGGCGTTCCAGCTCGGCGAGTTCTATCTCGAAGGGGCGTGCACCGGACGCGCGGCCGCACCCCAGGGCAACTCGGCGCCCTACGCGTGTCCGCACGGCGTCTACCAAACGGCCGGCGACGACGCGTGGGTGGCGATCGCCGTGGTCGGCGACGCGGCGTGGGATGGCCTCCGCACCGCGCTCGAGTGGGACGCCGAGGAGCGGTTCGCGACGCTCGCGGGTCGCGTCGCCGCGCGGGCCGAGATCGACGCGCGCCTGACGGCCTGGACGCGCGCGCGCGCACCGGACGAGGTCGCGGCCCTGCTGCAAGCCGCCGGCGTGTCGGCCATGCCGGTGCAGGGCCCGCTCGACCACCGAACCGACCCGCACCTCGCGATGCGCGGCGCGCTCGTCACGGTCGACGATCCGGAGATCGGCCCCGTCCGCCACGTCGGAAACCCGGTCCGCCTCGGGCGCACCCCCCTCGTCGCCACCGGCCCGGCGCCACGCCTCGGTGCGCACACCGCCGCGGTGCTCGAGCACGTTCTCGGTCTCCCCGCGGCGGAGATCACCCGCCTCGGCGCCGCCGGCATCTGTGTCGTCGCCGGTTGACTCCGTCCCGCACGTCGTAGTCTTCTCTCGCACATGGCAGCCTCTTCCGCGTCCCGCGCCCGCGCGCGCCGGCGGGCTCCGTCGGTCCTGCGGCCTGCCGACTTTCGCGCCTATCTCCTCGCCAAGGCGGCCGAGATCGCCCCGACCGACGTCAGTGGGCTCGTCGCCCAGGCCCGCACGCTGCGCGCCCGCGCGGCGCGAGATCGGGCGGCGCGGCCGATGTTCGCTCGCCGCGTCGAGGTCGCACTCGCGCTGCTGCAGGACCACGCCAAGGGCGCCGCGCCGCAGATCCCGTATGCCACGGTGGCGACGCTCGCAGCCGCGCTCTTCTACTACCTCGATCCGATCGACGTGATCCCCGATTTCCTCCCGCACGTCGGCACGGGCGACGACGCGCTCATCCTCGAGATCGCCTTCGGACAGACCGCGGCCGGCGTGCAGCGCTGGCTCGACTGGTCGGGCACCCCGGCCAGCGATCTCGTTCCGGGGCGCCGGACCCCGCAGCGCCGCGCCGGGCGACCGGGCCGGCGCTGAGCGTCGTGGCGACGACCGGCGACACCCCGTTCCCGGAGCCGGTCGGCATCCCGATCGAGGACGCCATCGACCTGCACGCGTTCGCCCCGCGCGCCGTGGCCGACGTCGTCACGACGTACCTCGCCGCGGCGGTCGAAGCGGGGTTCCGGGAGGTCCGCGTCGTCCACGGCCGCGGCACGGGCACGCAGCGACGGCGGGTGCGGGCAGTCCTCGCCGAGCATCCCGTGGTCGAGCGCTACGCCGACGCACCACCCGAACGCGGCGGGCACGGCGCGACACTCGTGTGGCTGCGGCCGGCATCGGCGGCGCACGATGCGACCGTCGTCGATCAGTTCGGTCGCCAGGCCCTTCCCTTCTCCGACGCGGGGCCGATCCGCGACGAGGCCGCGCTCCAGCTCCTCGTCCACCTCGCCGGTGCCGGGAGCGCGGACCGCGTGCTCGACGTCGCCTGCGGGCCCGGGCTCCTGGTGCGTGCCTTCGCGCGCGTCGCCGGCCTCGCGGTCGGCGTCGACCTCACGCCCGCGATGCTCGCCCGCGCGCGCGAGCTCGCGACGGCGCGGGTCTGCTGGGTGCGCGGGCACGTGGCCCGGCTCCCGGTGCGCGACGGGGCGTTCTCGATCGTCACGTCGCGCTTCGCCTTCCACCATTTCCTCGACCCAGCCACGGTGCTCGCCGAGATGGCGCGGGCCTGCGCGCCCGGCGGCACCGTGCTGGTGGCCGACGCCACGCCGCCACCGGAAGCGGCAGCGGCATTCGACCACATGGAACGGCTGCGCGACCCGTCGCACGTGCGCGCGCTGCCCGCCGCCGAGCTCGCGGCCCTCTTTCGCGCCGCGGGCCTGTCCGCGCCGCGGACCATCTCCTACCGCCTCGAGGTCGAGCTCGAGGCGCTGCTCGCCACTTCGTTTCCCGACCCAGGCGGCGCCGACGCGGTCCGGGCACTGTTCACGGCGGCACTCGCCGACGACGCGCTCGGAATGGGCGTGCACCGGCGCGGCGAGCGGATCTGGTGCGCCTATCCGGTCACGGCACTGGCGGCGACGGTGCCGAGCGCCTGACGTGATGGTATGAGCCGCGGATGCCACTGACCAACTTCTTCCCCGCGGGCGAGGTGCACGTCGGACAGGACCTGGGCGGCCGCACCGTCACGGTGAATGCGGACGAGATCGCGCGCTATCGTGCCGGAACCGGAGCACCCGAGCTCGCCGACGACCCCGCCCCCGCTCTCCTGTTCCACTCCGAGGTCTACCGCGACCTGTCCTGGTACCTGCCGAACCTCATCGGGAACCTGCACGCGCGCCAGGAGTGGCAGGTCTTCCACCCGATGCGGGTCGGCGACGTCGTGCGCTCGCGCGCCACGGTCGTCGAGCGCTACCGCAAGCGCGACCGGCTCTACGTCGTGAACGAGGTACTCTGGACCGACGGCGACGGACGCTGGCTGCAGCGCAGCCGCACGCACCAGAGCTTCCTCGCCGACGACCCGGTTGCCGCGATCGTCGTCGACAAGGCCCGCGAACACCGCACCGACCGCCGCTTCGTCGTGCCGGAGGGAGACGGGGCGGATCTCCCGCGGCACCCGCGCCGCATCACGCCGGCGATGTGCATGGCCTTCTCGGGTCCGTCGCTCAACTACCACACCGACCGCGAAGCCGCGCAGGCGTTCGGGTTCCCGGACATCGTCGTGCAGGGGATGATGTCCGTCTGCTTCGTCGCCGACGGCATGGGCGCACGCTTCGGTCGGGGCTGGTGGCACGGGGGAGCGCTCGACGTCCGGCTGGTGAATGTCGTGTGGGCGAACGACGAGATCACCGCACGCGGCGCCGTGCGCGAGGTCGTCGCCGAGGGCTCGCGCCGCCGCGTCGTGCTCGACGTGTGGTGCACGAAGGCCGACGGCACGATCGCGATCATCGGCACCGCGAGCGCGCTCGAGTGACGCCGGTCCGCTAGAACATCAGCGCGAGCCGGCCGCCGATGGCGAGGACTCCGCCGGGCACCACGCCGGGCCCCGGGGTGTCCACGAGGCGGACGTCGGGGGTGAGCAGGAGCCACGGCGTCACCCGGAACGTGACGATGCCGTCGAGCACACCCGCCAGCGCCACCCAGGGGCGGGCGGTTCCAGGGCTCGTCACCGCCGCAGGCAACGGGCCGAGCGGTCCGTCGGCGCGCGCCACGCCCGCCGAGAGCGCGAGCACCATTCCGCCAAGGGCACAGAGGACCCGAATCCGGACTGCCTCCATCGCGACCCCTCCCCACCCGCTCGAAGAAGCAATCCGGGTGCCGCGGCCGCTCGGTCTGGCAATGGGCCCGCATCCGGCGCGCGGGCGGGCCGGAGGTGTCAGAGTCCCCGACACGCGGGATCGGCGGGCATGACAGCCACACCGCTCCCCCGAGCGCCGCTCACTCGATCAGGCCGGCGCGGCGGCTGGCGGCCAGCACGTCGATGGCGTCGACGCGCCGCAGGACGTCCCGAATCTCGGTCGCGAAGACCAGCCGGCGCACGTCCAGCTCGGGCGTCCCCACGTCGAGTAGGCGCCGGTTGCGCGCCAGACGCAGCGCCGTCTCGAACAGCACCCGCGACACCGACTCCTCGCTCTGGATGCGGCGCTGCAAGCGGTACTGGGTGCCGAGCGCGAGGCAATCGCTGACGAACGCCGGCTCCGCGAGCGGCGCCGCACCGGCATCGCGCGCGAGCGCGTCGCCGACGACCTGGTAGGCCTCGAGGAACGGTCGCAGGACGCGGTGCGCGTTGAAGGGGCGGAAGCGGCGCAGCACCGCCTGTGCGGCAGTCGCCCCCAGACGAAGCTGCTCCTCCCACGCCGGCTCGTGCAGCGCGACCTCGTCCCGGACGTCGGCCCGGAACCGGTCGCGCTCCGCGAAGAAGAACTCGAACTTGAGGAGGTCGCGGAGGCGCATCGCCTCCTCCCAGAAGGCCGCGCGCAGGTCCGGGCCCGGCGCTTCCGCCGCGCCGAGCAGCGCCACCTCCGCGATCGCCCCGTTCACGAAGAAATGGATGATCGTGTTGCGGTAGTACGCCGCCGTGAGGTGCTTCTCCGGGCCGATCGCGTAGACCGGATCCGCGCCGGCCGCGTAGCAGGTGACGACTCCGCTGTCGACGAGCGTGTCGAGCACCGCCCGCACGCCATCCGGATTGTCGAGATCGAGCGGGACGGTGGTGGGCAGCCCCCGCTGGCGCACGTACCAGAGCAGATTCCCGAGCGCTTGCACGATCTCGGCCACGCTCATGGCGCGGTCCCCGCGGCCGAGCATCGCCAGGGTCACGAGCGACGTCGGCGTGATCGGCGTCACGCGGTTGATACGGTCCGAGACCTGGAAGGCGAGCTTCTGGACCGCGAGGTTCTGCTCGTCGGCATCGGGCTCGGCGCCCGGGACCGGCGGCCCGAGCGCCGCCGCCAGCGAGAGCGGCTCGCCGAAGCGCAGGTGGATGTCGCCGTAGCGCCGCCGCAGCCCGCGCACCACGGACACGAACCATCCGAAGCTCTCGCGCGGCTTCCTGGCCCCGCGGGCCTCGGCGGTATAGTCGCCGACGTCCTGAATCTGGTCGTACGCGATCGCGACGGGAATGAGGACGACGTCGTCGCTGCGACCGCCCCGATACGCGTCGACGACGTACGCGAGCATCCCGAACCGCGGCGGCAGCAACTTCCCCGACCGCGAGCGGCCCCCCTCCAGGTACCACTCGAGCGAGAAGCGCTTCTCGATCAGGTAATCGATGTAGTGGCGCAGCACGAACTTGTAGATCGCGTCGTCCTTGAAGGTGCGGCGGATGAAGAAGACGCCGCTGCGCCGCACGAGCGGACCCACTGGGAAGAAGTTCATGTTGATGCCGCCGGCGGTGTGATTCGGCGGGTGCCCGTTCTCGTGCAGCGCGTACTGGAGCACGAGGTGGTCGAGGTTCGACTTGTGCGAGGGCAGGAACACGACCGGGTGGCGCTGCGCGAGCGCGTAAATGCGCTCGAGCTGCACGCGGTCGTAGTGCACGCCGCCGTAGCCCTGGGAGTAGAGCAGCCGGATGAGCTGCGCCGCGACGTCGATCACGTACGGGCTGTGCGTGGCAGCGACCTCGCGCAGGTCCCGCTCGGCCTCGCGCCGCACGTCGGCCTCGGTGCGTCCGATCTCGCGTGCAAGGCGCGCAAGCCCCCCGCGGAAGGCCGGGCGCGCGAGGATGTCCTCGTGCACGAAGCGCGGCACCTTGTAGCGCATGCCACGCAGGCGCCGCTCCGCGCGCTCGAGCGTGAGCGCGGCCTGGCGCGCGACGAATTCCGCCAGACCGGTGGTCTCGCCCGCTCCCGAGCCGCCCGCGCGACGCCAGCGCTCGCGCAGCTCGGAGACCGGTGCGGCCTCGCCGAAGACGATCTGCGAGCGCTCCGGGCGCCGCCAGCGCATCCACGCCTGGCGCAGGAGGCCAGGGTCACGCGGATCGCCGAGCAGCAGGAGCTTCGACAGGCGGCGTCCGGGCCCACCCTGCTCCCCCCCGGGCATCCATGCCACGCGAAGGGGCGCGAGCAATGGGTCGTCGTCGACGGCCAGACACGCCTCGAGGCGGCCGTCGAGCCGGCGGCGGCGCGCCCGGCGCGACGGCGGGATCGAGACCGCCTGGTTCCCGTTGCCCCCCCCGGGCAGCGGATGGTCGTCGATCCAGCGTTCGAGCAGACGGCGCTCGAGGGGGCTCGCCGCGTCCATGAGGTAGACGACGCGCCGGCCCGCCGACGACTCGTGCTCGCGGATCTCCGCCACGAGCGCGGATACTAGCCGCATCCCGCGCTGGCGTGTAGCCCCAGGTCGGGAGGTGGCTGGACGTCGCGTTCGTGAGGGCGGTATCCTCGCGCCCCCTGTCGCCCTGGAGTCACATCACGCACGAGGTCGACACCGGACCCGTCGGGCCGGAGATCGGCGCGCTCTTCGACCTCGATCGCACGCTGCTGGCAGGCTTCTCCGTCGTGACCTTCGTCCGCGAGGGCATCCGCCGCGGGTTGATCGGTACCGGGGCGCTCGCGACGGCGCTCCTGGCGGGGCTGCGCTTCCAACTCGCGGACAGCACGTCCACCGGCTTCCTCGACGACCTCGCCGGGCTGCTGCGTGGCGTGCCCGAGCGCGAGCTCGAGGCGGTGGGCGAGCGCCTGTTTCGCGACACGCTCGCGGGCGACGTCTTCCCCGAGGCGCGTGCGCTCGTGCGCGCGCATCTCCGCAAGGGCCACACGCTCGCGGTGGTCTCCTCGGCGACGCGCTACCAGGTCGAGCCGATCGCCCGCGACCTCGGCATCCCCCACGTGCTCTGCACGCGGCTCGAGGTCCGTGGTGGCGCGTTCACCGGCCGTGTCCTCGGCACGCCCTGCCACGGCGCCGGCAAGGTCGCCGCGGCGCGAACGCTCGCGGTCGAGCGGGGCCTCGATCTCGGCCGGAGCTGGTTCTACACCGACAGCGACGAGGATCTGCCGCTGCTCGAAGCGGTCGGTAGTCCGCGGCCGACCAACCCGAACCGCCGGCTCGCCGAGATCGCCGGCCGTCGCGATTGGCCTGCCCGCCACTTCACCACGCGCGGGTTCCCGGGCGCCGTCGACGTGCTCCGCACGTCGCTCGCCGTCGGCAGCCTCGTGCCGGCGCTGTTGCTCGGCCTCCCCGTCGCCGCGCTGCAGGGGAGCTGGCTCCCGGCAATCAACCTCGCCGCGACGACCTGGGGCGAGCTCGGTACGGCGCTGGCGGGCCTCGACGTCCGCGTGCACGGCACCGAGCACCTCTGGTCGCACCGGCCCGCGGTCTTCATCTTCAACCACCAGAGCGCGGTCGACATGCTGCTGCTTTGCAAGCTCCTGCACCGGGACTTCGTCGGCGTGAGCAAGGAGGAGGTCCGGCGCAACCCGATCTTCGGGCCGGCGTTCGCGCTCGCCGGCACCGTCTTCATCGACCGCTTCGACCATCGCCGCGCGGTCGAAGCCCTCGAGCCCGCCATCGAGACGCTGCGCGGCGGCCGCTCGATCGCGATCGCCCCCGAAGGCACGCGCAGCCCCACGCCACGGCTCGGCCGCTTCAAGAAGGGCGCCTTCCGCATGGCGATGGCCGCGGGCGTCCCGATCGTCCCGATCGTCATCCGCAACGCCCACGATGCGCTCCCCAAGCAGGCCCTCGTCCTCCGGCCCGCGCGGGTCGACGTCGTGGTGCACCCGCCGATCGCGACCGACACCTGGACGCCCGTGGACCTCGCCGCGCGCGTGGCGGCCGTCGAGCGCTTGTACCTCGAGACGCTCGAGAGCTGATCGCCGGTTCAGACCGTCGGCGGCACGACGATCACGAAGCGATCCTGGCGCCCGAACTCGCTCGCGTCCCGCGCGGTCTGCGTGAGCACGTCGAGGCGGAACCCCTTGATCGCGGCGCCGCAGTCCTCGGCGCGGTACCAGCCGAGGTTCTCGATCCAGACCCACGAGCCGTAGGGGATGAGGGCAGGATCGACGGCGACGATCCGCGACTCCGGGGCGGCCCGCTTCCCCGTCGACGTGATCCCGTCGTTGAACCGCCCGTAGCTGGGATCGCGCGGGAGGTACTTCGTCACGGTGAACCGCCGGCCCCACGAGCGCGTCCCGACGGAGGGCGCCTGCTCGGTGGCCAGCAGGATGTTCTCGTGCGTGCGGGTGAGCGCCGTGAGGGCGCTCGACGAGCGCGTCGCTTCGGCCTGTGCCCGCTCGGCCTCCGCCTCGGCCCGCGCGACGTCGGCCCGCGTGGCGCCGAGCTCTCGCCGCAGCGCCGCCGCCTGCGCCGCCTGCCACCACGCGCGTCCGCCCAAGGCCAGGCAGCCGAGGGCCGCGAGCGCCGCCACCGCGGCCCAGCGCCGCCCGACCGCCGCGAGGCGGTGGTTCGCCGTCCTGAGCGAGCGGAGGTCGCGCGGGTCGACCACGACGGCATGGCCCCAGTCTGCACTCACGCGCCGCGCATAGTCCAAGATGCGTGCCGGCGAACGACCGCTCGGTCCTCCCGTACACGCGCGGGCCCTGCAACCCCCGAGACTTCCGGGCCTCGTGGGACGATGGCTCGGCACGTGCCGTGGCGCGAGGCACGGGGCAGCACACAGTGGCGGCCATGGCGGCTGCGCTGGCACGAACGCACGTTCGGCAGCCGTGCAAGGTGCCGATGTGGCGTCCGCGCGCCGTGGCGCGATCGTGGAGTGCCAGCAAGCGAGCTAGCTCACACGCCCGGGGCGAGACGCTCCCGCTGCGGCTTTACGGCCCGTGGCCCCGGGTGCCAGGATGGGCATGTTCAGGCACGGAGGAGGCAACGCTGCATGCTCGCGCGCACGTATCCCTGCTGGCTCGCCAATCGCCCGGAGGAGCCGAACGCCGACCTCGCGGTGCACGACAAGTACACGGGCGAGCTCGTCACGCGCGTTCCGCTCGCCGACGCGCCGCTCGTCGACCGGGCGATCGCCGCCGCGACGGCGGCGGCCGAGCCGATGCGGCGGCTGGCGGCCTACGAGCGGCAGGCCGTCCTCCTCCACTGCGCGCGGCGCTTCGACGAGCGTGCGGAAGAGCTGGCGCGGGTGCTCTGCATCGAAGCCGGCAAGACGATCCGGGACGCGCGCGGCGAGGTCGGGCGGCTCGTCGACACGTTCCGGATCGCCGCCGAGGAGAGCGTGCGCCTCCACGGTGAGGTACTCGCGCTCGACCGCACGCCGCGCGCGAAGGGCTACCGCGGCATGTGGCAGCGCGTGCCGGTCGGGCCGTGCTCGTTCATCACGCCATTCAACTTCCCGCTCAACCTGGCCGCGCACAAGATCGCCCCGGCGCTCGCGGTCGGCTGCCCGTTCGTGCTCAAGCCCGCGAGTTGGACGCCGGTCGGTGCGCTGCTGATCGGCGAGGTGCTGGCCGAGACCGCGCTGCCGCCCGGCGCGTTCTCCATTCTGCCGTGCCACGGAGACCGCGCGAGCCGATTCGTCGAGGACGAGCGGCTGCGGCTCCTGTCGTTCACCGGCTCGGCGCGCGTCGGGTGGGAGCTCAAGCGCCGCGCAGGAAAGAAGCGCGTGTGCCTCGAGCTGGGCGGCAACGCGGCGTGCATCGTCGACGAGACGGCCGACGTCGGCGACGCCGTCGCCCGGCTCGTCGTCGGGGCGTTCTACCAGTCGGGCCAGAGCTGCATCAGCGTGCAGCGCATCCTCGTCCACGAGGCGATCTACGACGAGCTTCGCGACCGCCTCGTCGTCGCGACCCGCGCGCTGCCGAGCGGCAATCCGCAGGAGGAGGCGACGTTCGTCGGGCCACTGATCGCCGAGGCCGAGGCGCGGCGGCTCGAGGAGTGGATCCACGCCGCCGTGGCCCGTGGGGCGCGCCTTCTCTGCGGCGGCGACCGCGCCGGCGCCGTGCTCGCGCCGACGCTGCTCGAGGCGGTTCCACCCGATGCGGACGTCGTGTGCCGCGAGGCCTTCGGTCCGGTCGCCGTGCTCGCGCCGTTCCGCGACTTCGGCGACGCGCTGCGGATGGCGAACGACAGCGCGTATGGCCTGCAGGCCGGCGTCTTCACGCGCGACCTCTATCGCGCGCAGCAGGCCTGGGACACGCTCGAGGTCGGCGCCGTGATCGTGGGCGACGTGCCGTCGTGGCGCGCCGACGCGATGCCGTACGGCGGCGTGAAGGACAGCGGCTTCGGACGCGAGGGCGTGCGCTGGGCGATGGACGAGATGACCGAGCTGCGGCTGCTCGTGATCCGCACCCCGTGACTCAGGTGTACACCCCGCCGTTCGGCGACAGGATCTGCCCGGTCGTGAAGGACGCTTCGGGCGAGGCGAGAAACGCGATCGCCGCGGCGACGTCCTCGGGCAGGCCGAGCCGGCGCACCGGCGTGCGACGGGCAATCGAGTCGTAGAGGTCGGCGGGCGCCCCCGCGGTGCGGATGAGCGGCGTGTCGATGAGCCCCGGCGCGACCGCGTTCACGGTGACCCCCATCGGGCCGAGCTCCTGCGCGAGCGCTTTCGTGAAGCCCACGATCCCGCCCTTGGCCGCCGCGTAGTGGGCGAGCCCCGGGCCACCGCCGTTGAGCCCGGCGACCGACGTCACGCTCACGACCCGTCCCCACCCGGCCGCGATCATGTCGGGCACGAAGAGACGGGTGCAGTTGAACGTCCCCTTGAGGTGAACGGCGATCATGCGGTCCCACTCCGCCTCGCCCATCTGCATGAGCGGGAGGAACCCGGCGATCCCGGCACAGTTGACCAGTACGTGCGCCGGCCCGAGGTCGGCCCGCACCCGCTCCACCGCCGCCTCGACGCTCGCCCACGACGCGACGTCCACCGCGCAGGCCGCGGCCCGGCGCCCGCGGCCCCGCACCTCCCCGGCGACGCCGGCGGCGCCCTCGGCATTCAGGTCGAGCACCGCGACGTCGGCACCCGCTGCGGCAAGCGCCAGGGCCGTGCACCGGCCGATCCCCGAAGCACCGCCCGTGACCACTGCGTGTCGTCCCGCGAGACTCATGGCGGAGGACATGGCGCCCACCCGATAGCGGTGTCAAGGCGACGCGTGACATGCGGTGCCCTCACGGATCGGCCTTTGACACGGGGCGCCACCGTCCTGCACACTCCCCCCGTTCTGGGGCTCCCGGCGCCAGCTCGGCGCCCACGCAGCAGCAAAGGAAGGGTTCGATGTCGCGTTGGATCTGGCTGGCCGCGGCAGTGGCGTTCTTCGCGCCTCGCCCGTTGGCCGCTCTCACACTCCCGGCGAACTTCCAGAGCACGACCGCGCTCTCCGGGCTCTCGCTGCCGACGGCGGTGGCGTTCGCCACCGACGGCCGCGTCTTCGTCGCCGAGAAGAGCGGGCTCATCAAGGTGTTCGACAGCCTCACGGACACCACCCCGGAGGTCTTCGCGGACCTCCGGACCAACGTGCACAACTTCTGGGACCGCGGGCTGCTCGGGCTCGCGCTGCACCCCGACTTCCCCGCGACACCGTACGTCTACGTCCTCTACACGTACGACGCAGTCCCTGGGGGGAGCGCGCCGCGCTGGGGCACGGCCGGGGCATCGAGCGACGGCTGCCCGAGCCCGCCCGGCCCCACGACCGGCGGCTGTCCGGTCACCGGACGCCTGTCGCGGCTCGAGGCCGCCGGCGGCGGCAACACGTGGACCGGCGTCGAGACGCCGCTGCTCACCGACTGGTGCCAGCAGTTCCCGAGCCACTCGGTCGCCACGGTGACCTTCGGCCCCGACGGCATGCTGTACGTGAGTGCCGGCGACGGCGCGAGCTTCACCCAGGTCGATTACGGCCAGCTCGGCTCCCCGCCGGCGTGCTCGGGTCCGAACTGCACGCCAGTCAACGTCTGCAACGACCCGCCGTCGACGCCGGGCGCGAGCCCGCCGATCGTCCCCACCACCGCCGACGCGGAGGGCGGCTCCCTGCGCGCGCAGGACCTGCAGACGCTCGGCACGCCCGCGACCGATCCGGTCGGCTACAACGGCTCCGTGCTGCGCGTCGATCCGATCACCGGTGCCGCGGCACCGGGAAATCCGCTCGCGGGTAGCTCGACGCCGGGGGCGGATCGCATCATCGCCTACGGGCTCCGTAACCCCTTCCGGATGACGCTTCGGCCGGGGACGAACGAGGTCTGGATTGGCGACGTCGGCTGGGGCACCTGGGAGGAGATCGACCGCATCACCAGCCCGACCGCCGGCGTGCTCAACTTCGGCTGGCCCTGCTACGAGGGCGCCGCCCAGAACGGCGGCTTCCCGGCGGTTCCCATCTGCGCCAACCTCTGGGCCAATCCGAGCGCGACGACCGCGCCGGTCTACGCCTACCGCCACGATCAGCGCATCGCCGCCGGCGAGGTGTCGTGCACCACCGGCAGCTCGGCAATCGCGGGCCTCGCCTTCTACAGCGGCGCCGAATATCCAGCCCCGTACCAGGGCGCGCTCTTCTTCACCGACTACAACCGTCGCTGCATCTGGGCGATGCTGCCAGGCGCCGGCGGCGAGCCCGACGCCAACAACCGCGTCGTCTTCGCGGACGGCCTCAGCGGCGGCGCGGTCCAGCTCGAAGCGGGCCCGAACGGCGACCTGTTCTGGGTCAACTTCGACCTCGGGCGCATCGAGCGCATCCGCTACGTCGACACGAACCACGCGCCGACGGCCGTCGTCCAGGCCTCGCCCACCTCGGGCGTGGCCCCGCTCCACGTGCAGTTCGACGGCTCCGCCTCGAGCGATCCCGATGCCGGCGACACCATCACCTTCGCGTGGGACCTCGACGGTGACGGCCAGTACAACGACTCGACCGCGGTCAGCCCAACGGCGGACTACTCGACGCCGGGCACCTACACGGTCGGACTCCGCGTGACGGACAACCACGGGAAATTCGGGACGGCGAGCATCGTGATCACGGCCGGGAACACGGCTCCCGCGGTGACGATCACGGCCCCGGCGTCCACGCTCACCTGGCACGTCGGGGAGACGATCGCCTTCTCCGCAACGGCGACCGACGGGCAGGATGGCACGCTGCCGGCGTCCGCGTTCACGTGGCGCCTCATCGTCGACCACTGCCCGTCCAACTGCCACCAGCACATCATCGAGGACTTCCCGGGCATCGACGCCGGCACGTTCATCGCGCCCGACCACGATTACCCCTCGGCACTCACACTCGAGGTCACGGTCACGGACTCGGGCGGGCTCACCGACTCGGCGTCGGTGCAGATCCTCCCCGAGACCGTCGATCTCACGTTCGCGAGCGTGCCAGCGGGGCTCGTCGTCGTCGTCGGCCCGGTGACCGCCGCGACACCGTTCGTGCGCACCGTGATCGTCGGGTCGGGTAACACCGTGACCGCTCCGTCCCCCCAGAGCGACGGTACGCAGGTCGTGGTCTTCGGGAGTTGGTCCGACGGCGGCACGCAGACGCACGAGGTCATCGCGCCCGCCGCACCCGCGACCTTCACCGCCACGTTCGTGACCGCGCCCTCGTGCGGCAATGGCACCGTCGATCCGGGCGAGCAGTGCGACGACGGCAACTCGACCGCCGGCGACTGCTGCTCGCCTGCCTGTCAGTTCGAGACCGCCGGCACCGTGTGCCGGGCTGCGGCGGGGGCCTGCGACCTCGCCGAGACCTGTTCCGGGACGAGCGGCACCTGCCCGACGGACGCGAAGCGCTCCGACGTCTGCCGCCCCGCCGCCGGTGCCTGCGACGTCCCCGAGTCCTGCGACGGTACCCACGACGACTGCCCCGCCGACGGGCTCGTGCCCGCCGACACCGTCTGCCGCCCCGCCGCCGGCCCCTGCGATGCGGGCGAGACCTGCACCGGCTCGTCCGCCGCCTGCCCCACCGACACCAAGCGCTCCGACGTCTGCCGCCCCGCCGCCGGTGCCTGCGACCTCCCCGAGTCCTGCGACGGCACCCACGACGACTGCCCCGCCGACGGGCTCGTGCCCGCCGACACCGTCTGCCGCCCCGCCGCCGGCCCCTGCGATGCGGGCGAGACCTGCACCGGCTCGTCCGCCGCCTGCCCCGCCGACACCAAGCGCTCCGGCGTCTGCCGCCCGCCGCCGGTGCCTGCGACCTCCCCGAGTCCTGCGACGGCACCCACGACGACTGCCCCGCCGACGCCAGAGCACGGCCGTCTGTCGACCCGCCAGCACCGCCTGCGACCTCGCGGAGACGTGCGACGGCGTGCACGACGCCTGCCCCGCCGACACCGGCGCGCCCGACGACGACCACGACGGCCGCTGCAACGCCGTCGACCCGTGCACGGGCGGGCCGCCCGCGCGCGAGCCGAAGCTCACCCTCAGCCGGCTCCTCGACCCGGCGGGCAGCCAGAAGCTCCGCTGGAGCGAGGACGTCACCGCGATCGGTCCCATCGATCCGATCGGCCACGGCGCACGGCTCCTCGTCGAGGATGCCGCGGGCCACCCGGTCCTGGACGTCACCCTCCCCGCCGGCCCCTACGACGCAGCCACACGGATCGGATGGCGTACGGTCTCGAATGGGTTCCTCTTCCGCCACCTCGGGGAGATCCAGGGGATCACGAAGCTCTGGCTCCGCGGCCACGGTGGCGCACCAGGCTTGCTGCGACTCGTCGTCCGGGGCAAGAACGGGAGCTACCCGGTGATCGCCAGCCAGCTACCGCTCCGGGCCACGCTCGTGCTCGACCCGCCCACGGCCCAGACGGGCCTCTGCGCGGAGGCGGCTTTCGCCGCCCCGCCGGGGCAGCCGGCATGTGTCATGGCCGGGAACGGGAACGCCGTGCGATGTCGGTGAGGAGCGCGAAGCGACGATGAGCAAGGGCAAGAGCAATCAGGGCAATTTCTTCGAGGACTTCGTCCTCGGACGCGAGAAGGTGTGTGCGACGCCGCGCGTGATCGGCGCGCCGGAGACGACCTGGCACATCGCGACCACCAACGACCGGACGCCGCGCTTCTGCGGCGCCGAAGGACGCGTCAACCCGATCATCGTCTATCACGTCGTCATCGGCCAGACCGTGCGCGACATCTCGCTCAACGCGAACGCGAACCTCGGTTACGCCGGCATGGTCTGGCGCACGCCCGTGTTCCACGGAGACGAGATCACCACCTCGATCGAGATCGTCGGCCTCAAGGAGAACTCGAACCGCGAGCGGGGCGTCGTGTACGTCCGGACCACCGGACGAAACCAACGCGGCGAGACCGTGCTCGAGTACACGCGCTGGGTGATGGTGCCCAAGCGTGACGAGTCGAAGGCCACTCCCTACCTCGAGAGCCCGGTGGTCCCGAAGCTCCCGCCGCAAGTCACGGTGGATCAGCTGCCGGCGTGGTCGGGTCCCCTCACCACGACGCAGCAGACCGGCGGCCCGTGGTTCTTCGAGGACTACGCACCGGGCGAGCGCATCTTCCACCGCGACGGCATGACCGTGAATCACAGCGACCACGCGTCATACACGCGCGTGTGGCAGAATTCGGCAAAAGTCCACTTCGACGCCGTGCTGACCGACGGCCGACCGCTCGTCTACGGCGGCTTTCCCCTCGCGGTCGCGTATGCCGAAGCGTTCAACGGGATCGAGAACCGGTCGGGCGTCGTGGCGATGAACAGCGGTGCCCACGCCAACCCGTGCTACGCCGGCACCACGATCTACGCGTTCACCGAGGTCCTCGAGACCCACTCCCTCGGCGACGCCTCGCCGTACGGCGCGCTGCGCCTGCGGCTCGTCGGCGTCAAGGACGCCGATCCGGCAGACGAGCCCGACTTCCAAGTCCGCATCCCCGACGGGAAGGGCGGCACGCGTTACAATTCGCGCGTGCTGCTCGACATGGACCACTGGGAGCTGATGCCGAAGCGGGACCGCGGCTGAGCGCCGCCGATCAGCGCACCGTCACGAGCCGCCGGACCCGTCCATAGAACACCCCGAGGTCGCGGATGACCTCCACGCCCGGCGCCGGTGCGGGCGCACCCTCGCCACCGACCACCGTCAGGACCCGTCGGGGAACCCGCGCGCGGAGGTCCACGATCTGCGCGGCCATGGCGGCGGTCCGGTGCGCCACGGACGCGCTCAGCGCGACCACGCGCGCGCCCAGGTCCTCCACGAGCGCCGCCACCTCGGGCACGGGGACGTCCGTGCCGACGAAACAGACCCGCGCGCCGGCCATCGTGACGACGAGCGCCGCCATCTGCAGCCCCAGCCCGTGCGCTTCCCCCGCGAGCGTCGCACACACGACCAACGGGCCCCGCGCCCGCTCCTCGAACGGCAGGCGAAAGGCCCGCAGAACGTCGCTCACCCGCTCGGCGAAGAAGTGCTCGTGGCGGATGCCGAGCCGCCCGGCCTCCCAGGCATCGCCCGCCGCGCGGATGGCGGGCCCGAGGTAATCCATCAGGAAGTCGAGCGGGCCGCGGCGGCTCCAGGCGGCCGCGAGCCGCTCGGTAATGCCCTCGGCATCGAACGCCGCGACCGCTTCGAGAAGGTCGTCCGCGCGCGCGACATCCGCGGCAGGCCGCCGCCGCGCGGCCGGCGGGGCGGTAGGAACCGCGTCGAGCAGCGCCGCGAGCGCGTCGTCGGTCGCCCCGACCACCTCCCCCGCGCGATGTCCATGCGCCAGGGCCAGCGCGATGCGCTCCAGCCGCGAAACGGTCGACACCGGGTAGAGGCGGTGCCCCGACGGCTTGCGGTCCGGCACCGGATAGCCATACCGAGCCTCCCAGGTTCGGAGCGTCTCCACCGGGATGCCCGTGGTGCGCGACAGCGCCCCAATGGACAACATCCCCGTACAACGGCGATCGTCGGCGCCCCGTGTCACGTCCAGTGCAGCTCGCGGAGGAGAGACCGGCCACCGACGACCCGCGGGCGACCACCGGAGAAGCGCCGCAGTCGAACTCGCGCCGGTTCGGCCCCAGCGTACACCGACGCTCGCTGCTGGTCGCGCCAGCGGATGAGCCCCTCGCGTAGGGGCACCGGGTTCACGCCCAAGGCGTCACACAGGTTCAAGAACGCGAATGGCCAAGTGACGTCTTCGGAGAAGATCCAGGCCTCGGCCTCCTGGAACAGCCGATACCCC
This sequence comes from Binatia bacterium, assembly GCA_046327955.1. GTDB lineage: Bacteria > Desulfobacterota > Binatia > DP-6 > DP-6 > JAXLXP01. Next base: position 142,281 of record JAXLXP010000010.1, read on the forward strand.
TCGCCCCGCGTCGCATGCACGTGCTTCTGGAAGCCGAAGACGGCGTCCTCCATGACGGCCATCATCAACCGCTGCTCCGGAAGCAATGCATCGAGATCGCCGGGAACCGCGAAGAACTGCTCGGGCAGCATGATATCGGGCGTCTGCCCCAACGGCATTCCGCGATCCTGCGGGGGAGCCCACCCGTCGCTACCGCAATCCGCGCGTCCTTCGTTCAGCATCGCATCCTCCTCGCGGCGGGAACGATGCTATCGCGACCAGCTATTGTCAAGCCATTGAGTAGGTAATTGATGGATATTGGATTCGCCTCAGCCTACCGGTCGGCGGGTGCCCTGCGGCCTGCGGGTACCCACGAGGGGGGTTTTTCGCTATCGTCCCGAGACCATGCGCCCCGGATCGAGCCCCATCGTCGCGATCGTCGGCGGCGCCACCGCTGGCGCCGAGACCGCCGCGCTCCTGGCCGAGCGCGGTGTCCGAGCCGTCGTCTTCGAGCAGAATGCCCGCCCGTACGGGAAGATCGAGGACGGCTTGCCGCGCTGGCACGCGAAGCTCCGTCGCAAGGAGTACGACACCATCACCGAACGGCTCGCCCGGCCCGAGGTCGAATTCGTCCCGTGCACGAAGGTGGGACGCGACATCGACCTCCGGGACCTGACGAGCTGGGGATTCAGCGCCGTCATTCTCGCGCACGGCGCCTGGCGCGACCGTCCCCTTCCGGTCGAGGGCGCGGAGCACTACGTCGGCAAGGGGCTCGTCTACCAGAATGCCTTCATCTACTGGTTCAACCACTACACCGAGAAGGGCTATCGGGGACCGCAGTACCGCGTCGAGGACGGCGCGATCGTCGTCGGCGGCGGGCTCGCCTCGATCGACGTCATCAAGGTGCTGCAGCTCGAGACCGTGCGGCAGGCCCTCGAGCAGCGCGACATCATGGAGGACGTCCTCGACCTCGAGCACGACGGCATCCCCTCGGCGCTCGCCCGACACGGCCTCGAGTGGGACGACCTCGGCCTCACCGGCGCGACGCTCTACTACCGGCGCCGCATCGAGGACATGCCGCTCGCGGAGGTGCCCGACACCGGCGATCCCGCGCGGCGCGAGAAAGCGGAAGCGACGCGCCGCAAGATCCTCGAGAAGGCGGTGCAGAAGTACTGCTTCCAGGTGCGCCCGCTGCACCTCCCGGTCGGGCTTCTCGTCGAGGGTGATCGGCTCGTCGGCCTGCGCTTCCAGCGCACGCGCGTGGAGAACGAGATTGCCGTTCCGATCACGGGCGAGATCGTCGAGGTACGCGCACCGCTCGTGATCTGCTCCATCGGCAGCGTCCCCGAGCCGATGCCCGGCGTCGAGGAGCGCGACATGCTCTATCAGTACACGGACCGCGAGCACGGGCGCGTCAAAGGCTTCGAGACCGTCTTCGGTGCGGGGAACGTGGTCACGGGCAAGGGCAACATCCTCGCCTCGCGCCGACACAGCGTCCAGGTCGCGAACTATGTCGCGGAGCACGTGCTGGGCCTCGGGCGCAGCGAGGAGACCGCGCGCCACGTCCTGTCGGTCGTCGCGGGCCGACCCGCGCTCACCCCGGCGCAGGACGAGGAGATCCGCCGGCGCGTCCGCGAGCGCCAGCACACCGTCGGCTACACCACCTTCCGCGAGTGGCTGACGCGGATGACCCCACCCGATCTGGCCTGAGCCCATGCCGCCCGACGACGGGCGGCACTTTCGCAACGCTGTGGCGTGCGCGTGACGGTCCACCGTGCCGGAGCGCACGGCGGACGCTCGGCGTGCATGGCATGGCGCCTGCAACACGGCGCTCGCCATGGACCGGACCCGCCTCGTCCTCTCGTACGCCCTCGCCATCGCGCTCACGGTCCACGCCGGCACGACCACCGCCGCCGGACGCCCGACGCGCGCGAACGCCGACGCGACCACGCCCGCACGCGCCGGCGCGCCGCTCACCCTGGAGACGCTGCGCAATGCACGCCTCGACTGCCCGCGCACGGCGATCCGCGGCTGCTTCGGCCGCGTGACCCTCCGCGACGGCGTCGGCACGACCGACGATGGAACGCTGGTCTCGCTGCTGGAGGAACGCGTCAGCATCGGCGACCTCGACGGAGACCCGGCGACGGACGCGGCGCTCGTCGTGAGCTGCTGGCCAGGCGGCCGCAGGGTCTACGACGTCCTGGTGGTCGTGAGTACGACCGGCGCCACACTCGCCTGCCGAGCCGCGGAGAGCCTCGGCGCCGGCATCGGCCTGCACTACGTCTCGATCGCGCGCGGCACCGTGTACGTCGACCTCACGACGCGTGGCCCGAACGACCCGCACGCGTGCCCGAGCCAGCGCGCGACGCGGGCCTATCAGCTGACGGCCGGCCGCCTCGTCGGCACAGAGGCCGTGCGGCCGACGCGGGTCTCGCAAGTCCTCTGTCCCGAGTCCTGATCCGTTGCGCGGGACCGAGCCGGCGGGTAAGACCGCGGGCCGATGCACACCGTACGGGCGGAGGATCGCGAGGGCGGCGTACGCCTGCTGACGCTCGATCGCCCACCGGCACACGCGCTCGACGAGACCGTCCTCGCCGATCTCGACGCCGCGCTCGTCGGCGCCGAGCGCGACGCCGCGGTGCGCGCCGTCGTCCTCACCGCCACGGGCACGTTCTTCTCGGGCGGGTTCGACCTGCGCGCCCCGCGGCGCGACGCGACCGCGACACGCATCCTCGGGACGCTCTACCGCGACAGCCACCTCCGGCTGTTGGCGCTGCCCAAGCCGACCGTCGCCATGGTGAACGGGCATGCGATCGCCGGCGGGCTGATCCTCGCGCTCGCGTGCGACTACCGGCTCGGCGTCGAGAGCGACTGGAAGCTCGGCCTCAACGAGGTCGCGATCGGCGCGGCGTTTCCCAGGATCGCGCTCGAGGTCGTCCGCCTGCGCCTGCCGCATTCCCGCGCCGCCGAGCTCATGCTCGGGGCCGGGCTCCATCCCGCGGCGCAGGCGCGCCGCCTCGGCGTCGTCGAGGAGCTTCTGCCGGCCGACCGCTTCGCGGCAACCGTCCTGCGCCGGGCGGCGCGGCTGGGTGCGTTCCCGCGCGAGGCCTACGCACACACCAAAGCCGCGCTGCTCGAAGACGTCGTCGCCCGCGTGCGGGCCGAAACCGACGACGAAGCCGCCCGCACGGCGAGCATCTGGACGACGGCGGAGAGCCGTGCCGCCCGGGCGGCACAGCGAGCGCGGCTGGCGGACAAGAGCTGACGCCCCCCGCGGTCCCTGCTATGGGGACCCCATCGTTCGCGAGAAGGAGCCGTCGTGTCCGCAGATCGCCCGAGCTTCAGCGCCCCGTTCGTTCTCGGTGCCCAGATCGAGGCCCGCGCCCAGCACCCGGACGTGGCCGATCGCCCGTTCCTCGTCCAGCACGACCGGAGCTGGACCTACCGCCGCTTCCGCGACGAGGCCGTCCGCATGGCGCACTTCCTGCGCCGTCGCCTCGGACCCGTCGCCGAGGGGCGCCCCGGGCACGTGGCAATGCTGCTCGAGAACCACCTCGAGCTGGTCGCGCTCTACGGCGCCTGCGGCTACGACGGCTACCTCCTCTTCGGCGTGAACACGGGGCTGCGCGGCGACACGCTCGTCGGCGTGCTCAACCAGTCGCGGGCCCGCGTCCTCGTCGTCGACCAGCGCCTCGAGGCGGAGGTCGCGCGCGTGCAGTCGCGCCTCGTGCACCTCGCCCCCGAGAACGTCCTCACGCTGCGCACCGATCCCGGGCAACCCCTGGCGGGCCGCGACTTCGCAGCCGCGCTCGCGAGCGAGGTGGCGCCGGCCGGGACGAGCCTCGATGCGCCCGGCGTCGACGTCAGCCCGACCGACCCGCTCATGGTCATCTATACGTCGGGAACGACCGGGCTCCCCAAGGGCATCCAGAACAACCACATGAAGATGCTCGCCATCGGCATGGGCGTAGCGACCAACCTCGGCCTCGGCCCCGACGACCGCGGCTACGCCTGTATGCCGCTGTTCCACTCGAACGCGATGTACCTGGGGCTCCATCCGGCCTTCCACGTCGGCGGGAGCATCGCGCTGCGCGAGCGCTTCAGCGCCAGCAGCTTCGTGCCCGACGTGCTGCGCCACGGTGTCACGTACTGGAACTACGTCGGCGAGCCCGTGCACTACGTGCTCGGCGCGATCGAGAAGGAATACGGCGGCGACGAGGCGCGCATCCTGCGCGAGGTCGCGAACGACCCGCGCAACAGGCTGCGCTGGGCGGTCGGCAACGGGGCCGCCGCACCCGACATCGAGCGCTTCATGAAGTGGATGCGGCTCGAGGACATGTTCGAGCTCTACGGCTCGACCGAAGCCGCCATCAGCACGTTCCGGAAGAAGGGCGACCCGCGCGGATCGGTGGGCGAGATCCAGGATCCCGCCATCCAGATCCTCGACGAGCGCGGGCGAGAGTGCCCACCGGCCCGGCTCGACCCGGACGGCAAGATCACGAACTACGCCGAAGCGGTGGGCGAGATCTGCCGCGTCGCCGACGACGCCGGGCTCTTCCAGGGCTATTTCGACAACGCCGACGCGAACCGGTCGAAATTCCGCGACGGCATCTACCACTCCGGCGACCTGGGCCACGTGCTCGTCGTGGGCGGCACGCGCTACCTCTACTTCGACGGCCGCACGGACGACTGGATCCGCAAGGACGGCGAGAACTTCTCCGCGCTGCAGGTGGCGCGCCTCGTCCAAGAGCACCCCGACGTGGTCCTGGCCGCGGCCTACGGCGCCCCGTGCGCGATCTCGGACGAGCTGGTCATGGTGGCCCTCAAGCTCCGCTCCGGCGCCACGTTCGATCCCCAACGCTTCTTCCAGTGGTGCGACCACCAGGTCACGCACGGCGGCATGGACCGCAAGTGGCTCCCCGACTTCGTGCGGCTGGTCGACGAGTTCGAGTACACGCAGACGGAGAAGATCCTCGTCCGCAACCTGAAGCAGGTGCACTTCGACCGCCGGCGCCTGCCCGACGCGCCGATCTTCTTCCGCACCCGGGGCGACTCCACCTATCGTCCGCTCACCGCGGCCGCGTACGAAGCGCTGCGCAAGGAATTCGCGGCGGCCGAGAAGCTCGACCTGCTCGACCGCTGATCCGCTACGGCGCCGCGATCGGTGTGAGCTGGAGCACGCCCGCGGCGGCGGCGAGGTCGGCATGGAAGGTCGCGGCCAACGCGGGCACGTCCTGCACACGCATCGTCGTGTCGTGGGCCGGGTCGTCGTCGTTCTGCCAGCGCTCGTTCCACCACGAGAAGCCGATCACGGCCGGCCAGCGAAAGGCGAGGATGTCGTCGAGCGCAGGGCCCGCCCACGCCGCCGGCGTCACGAGCGGGTTCCCGGCCGTCACCCCGAACTCCGCGACGACCACCGGCTTCGACGGCGCCACCGCCTGCAGCCGCGGATAGGCCGCATCGACCGCGTCGCGGAAGCGGTCGAGGTAGTCGTCGAGCGGGGTCTGCGGGCCGTACGCGCTCAACGCCACCCAGTCGACGACGTCGTCGCCCGGGTAGTAGTCCTCCAGCCGGTTCCACGGCTTGGCGGGGCCGTCGTCCCAGTTGGCGTGGAACACCCAGGTGATGTTCGTCGCGCCTTCCGCGCGCATCAGCATCACGACGTGCCGGAACGCGGCGACGAACCGCTCGGTCCCATCGAAGCGCTCCGGGTCACCGAAGCGCCGCGTCTGCTTCCTCCCGTTCCAGCGCGCGTTCCACGGGAACCAGTCGCCGTTGCACTCGGTCCCGAACTCGACGATCAGCGGCGTCCCGAAGTCCCGCGCCCCACGCGCCCACGCCTGCAGGTCGCCGTCGAACAGTCCGGCCACGACGTTCTCGAGCTTGAACGTCCGCTCGCGTCGGGCACGCCGCTGGTCGGGAGACGAGCGCAGCATGAGCCGGATGTACGGGGCCGCGCCGCGGGCGCGGATCCACGTCGCGGTCGCGAGCGGGAAGGTGCGGTCGCGGTACCAGTTGTTCGAGAAATACACCCACGCGACCGGCTGCCCGACGGCGGCCTCGTACGCGTCCACGTCGGCCGGCGTGAGGTCGTCCTCCTCGCCCGTCACGCCCCCGGGATACACCGCGTGATAGAGCCTCCCCGCCGGGGGCGGTCCGACCTTCAGGAGCTGCGCACGGCCGGGCTCGGCCACGCCCAGGCAGGCGAACACCAGGAGAGCCGCCACGAGGAGCCGGAACCGCATGTCTCTCCCGTACCAGCTGGAGCCGTGAGGGAAAAGCCGATATCCGGGCGGCGACGCGCCGTCAGCGCAGCGCGAGCGCCAGGAGCCGTTCGAGCTCCGCCAGGGCCACGTCCGGATCGTCGACCTTGATCGTCGCCATCCCGAGCGCCCGCGCCGCCTTCACGTTGGCCCCGATGTCGTCGAGGAACACCGCCTGAGCGGGGCCGATACCGAGTCGCTCGCACGCCAGGTGGAAGATGCGCGGGTCGGGCTTGCGCACTCCCTCCACCGCCGACTCGACGACCAGATCGAAGTGGGGATGGACGGCACGCGTGCTCTCCTCCTCGGTGATCCAGTTGTTGGTGACCGCCGCCGCCGCGAGACCGGACGCACGGATGCGCCGGATCGCCTCGAGCATGGCCGGCCGAGGCACGATCGCTGCTGCGACGCGCGCCATGAGCGTACGGGCCGAGAGCACGACGCCCGCCGCCGCGCAGTCCCGCTCGAAGGCCGCGAAGAACGGCTCGAGCGTGAGCTCGCCGCGCTCGAGCCGCGACCACGCCCCGGTCGGCCCCGCGCCGACGACGACGCGGTTGACCACCCCCGTCGGCAGCCCGAGCTCCCGCTCGTAGGAGGCGATCGCGTGCAGCGGGGAACCGACGACGACACCCCCGAGATCGAAGAGGACGGCCCGGAAGTCCATGGGGCGCGGAGCCTACCCGAGCACGGGTGCCGAGGACAGCGGCTGGTCGGCCCGGCGGCGATGTGTCAGGCTTTCGCCCGCGATGCACCGCCGCCCGCTCCTGGCCCTCCTCGAGGCCCACCTCGTCCGGCACCCGGAGGACCAGATCCGCGTCGACCACGTCCGGCAATTCGTCCGCGTTCACGCCGACTGCTTCGCGCGCACCTGCGTCGAGGGGCACGTCACCGCGTCGGCCTGGATCCTCTCGCCAGACCACCGCCGCGTCCTGCTGGTCCACCATCGCAAGCTCGACCGCTGGCTGCAGCCCGGAGGTCACGCCGACGGCGACCCCGACCCCCTCGGCGTGGCACTCCGCGAGGCCCGGGAGGAATCCGGCCTCGAGCGTCTCGGCCCGCTCGCGGGCCGATCCCCCACCTGGCCGCTCGACGTCGACGTCCACGTGATCCCTGCCCGCGCCGGCGAGCCTGCCCACCTCCATCACGACGTCCGCTACCTCTTCGTGGCCGCTCCGGACGAGGTCCCGCGGCTCAGCGCCGAGTCCCGTGCCATCCGGTGGTTCGACGTCACCGACCTCGCCAGCGCCGGAGCCGACGACGGAATGCTGCGCATGGCCCTGCGCACCCGAGCCCTCCTCGGCGGATGAAGGGCTCCGCTGCACACAAGTTCCGTCCGTCTCGTGCCGATACTCCGTGATGACCTCTGCGCCTACCGCAGCAGCCTCGGCCGAAGATCGCCTGTCGGCGCTGGTCACCAGCCCGACCGCCCCCGAGGATGCGCTCGAGCCGGCGCTCCGGGTGCTGGTCGACGAGACCGGCGCCCTCGCCGGCGCCATCTGCCTGTTCGACGGCAACGAGGTCATGCTGCGGCTGGCGGCCGAGGTCGGCCTCTCCGACGACGGCTGCCGCCTGCTCCGAACGGTGCGGCGGTTCGGCCCCGGCGCCTGGGAAACCCCCCTCGACAGCGTCCTCGACGAGCGCGTCCACGTGCTCACCGTCGGCGAGACCGACCGCCAGATTCCGGCGCTCGTCGGCAGCGACGTCCCCGTGGCCGCGGTCGCGTGCCTCCCGATCATCCGCGGCGAGTCTCCCCTCGGCAGTCTGATCCTCGTCCTCACCGACGCGGACGCGCTCGCTGCGGACGCCCTCGGCCGCATCGCGCCAGCGATCCACCGGCTCGGGGAGATCATCGCGGCCACGCACACGCGGGCCATCCCCAGCCAGATCGCGGAGGCCAGCGGCCCCCGCGGCCTCTTCGAGCAGCTCGCCGAAGCGGCGCTGCGCCGGATCGAACCGGCCATGCGCGAGGTGCTGCGGCTCCTCGAAGCCCTTCCCGGCGCGCGACGGGACGAGGCCGCACTGACCGACCCCGAGCGCGCGCTCGCGCGCGAGAGCGCGGCGCGCCGCACGCTCGAGGAGGCGCTCGTCGCCGAGCGCGCCGACGCCCGCGCGCGGCTGGAGGCCGCCGAGACCGCGTGGGCCACCGAACGCCTGCGCGGCCGCGATCTCGAGCGGGCCATCGAGCGCGCCGGGGAGGAGCACCGGGCTCTCCTCGAGCGCGAGCAGCGCCTGCGCGACGAGGCGGCCGCCCTGACCGAGCGCGCCACCGCCGACCGTGAGGAGACGCTCCGTCGCGCCCGGGAGATCGTGGAAGCCGCCGAGGCCGCACGGGCGGCGGCCGTGGCCGAGGCCGAAGGGGCGCGCGGTTCGCTCGCGAACGCGCAGTCCACCGTCCTCGGTCTGCGCGACGAGGTCCGCCGCGCCTGGGCCGAAGCCGACCGGCTCGAGACCACCGCCGCCGCAGCGAAGGCGACGGTGAGCACGCTCGAGCGGGCCCTCGAAGAAGCCCGCCGCCAGGGCGAAGCCGCGGCCGAACGCCTCGCCCACCTCGAGGCGCAGATCGAGTCGATCGGCCAAGAGAACCAGCGCGTCGTCGCCACCTCGCGCACGCGCGAGGCCGAGCTGATCGCGCAGTGGACCGCCCGCCTGCACGAGGCCGAGGTCAGCGTCGCGCACGGCCGGGAGGAGGTCGCGGCACTCGCGAGCGAGCGCGAGCACCTCACGAGCAGTCTCACCGAAACCCGCGAGCAGGTGAAGCGCGCGCGCGCCGAGATCACCGGCGTGATCGAGCGCACCGAGGCCGACCGCGAGGCGACCCTCCGGCACGCGCGCGAGATGGTCGAGGCGGCCGAGGCCGAGCGCGTCGCAGCCGTCGCCGAGGTCGAAGCGGTACGCGAGGCCCTCGCCGCGTCGCAAGCGCTCATCCTCAACTTCGAGGCGGCCCAGGTCGCAACCGAGCAGGGCGTGGCCGACCGCGAGGAGAGCCTGCGCACGGCCCTCGAGACCGCGCGCCTCACCGAGGAGCTCCGGGTCGCGACCGTCGCCGAGCTCGAGACGGTGCGCAGCAACCTCGCGGAGGCGCGCGCGGCGCGGCTCTCGCTCGAAGACGAGGTGCGCCGGTCACACAGCGAGATCGCGCGTCTGGAGGCGACCCTCTCGCACGCCGAGCCCGAGGCGCAGCGACTCACAGAGGCGCTCGACGAGGCACGCGCCACCGCCGCAGCCGCCAGCGCACGCGCGGCGAGCCTCGAGCGCGAGTTCGACAAGCTGCGCACACACACCGACACGCTCCAGGCGAGCGCGGAGGAGCGCGAGCGCGCGCTGCAGACGGGGTGGCACAACAAGCTGGTCAGCGCGGAGACCGCGTGGGCCCACGAACGGCTGCACGCCCGTGAGCTCGAGCGCATGCAGGATCGGCTTCAGGCGGAGTTGGACGATCTTCGCAAGCACGACCTCGCCATCCGCCAAGAGCTCGAGACGCTGCAGGCCCGCACGCTCGCCGATCGCGAGGAGACCCTGCGCCGTGCCCTCGAGCTCACCGAGTCGGCCGAGAGCGCCCGCGCCGCCGCGGCGGCCGAGTGCGAGGCCGTTCGCGCTTCGTTGGCGAATTCCCAGAACCTCATCCTCTCCGCCGAGGACGAGGCGCGCCGCGCCCGGAGCGACGTCGAACGCCTGGAGGCCGCCGTGCAGGCGGCGCGCGCGGACGCGGAGCAGGTGCATCACGCCCTCGCGGAGAGCCGCATCCACGAGGCGCAGCTCTCGGCTCGCCAGGCCGAGCTCGAGCGCGACCTGGCCACCGCACGCCAGCGCGTGGCGTCGGCCGCCGCCCCAGCGTCGAAAGCCGGCGGCCCCCCCCCGGGGGTGGCGGGCGAGTCGCCGGCCGCCGAGCCGCCGGCATGGACGCCGAGCGGCGATCCGCAGCGTCGCGTGGTCGCCGTCCTCGACGCCGAGGAGACCTGGCGCGACGTCACCCTGAACGCGACGCAGATCACGATCGTCCCGCCGGACGCGGAGGCCGGCACCCAGCTCGCCGCGATCGATCCGTCGCGCGTGCTCGTGAACCTGGTGCACCCGGACGCCTTCCCGACCATGATCAGCCTGCGCGCGGGAGGCTTCGGCGGGCGCTTCTGGGGTTGTCTGGCCGCCCCCGGTGCCCGCCGGACGCTCCGCCTCGGCATGATCGAGGTCGCACAGCGCCCGGTCGACGCCGAGACCGTGCTCGCGATCGTGCGCACGTACGGCGGGCGCGGCCTGCGCGTGCTCGCCGCCGGCGGCGACTCGAACGTGTTCATCAGCCTCCGCCAGGCACTCACGCGCGACGGCATGTCGGTGTCGATCGCGTGGGACGCGAAGCAGGCAGCCGACCTGCTCGGCATGGTGCGGCCCGAGGTCGTGATCGTCGATCTCGGCCTCCCGCCGCGCGACGGCTATGCCTACGTCGCCCAGCTCGCCGGCCTCGATCCTGCGCCGGTGATCGTCATGATCGAGCGTGGGGACGACGCGGCGGCGGGGTTCGCGTCGGCGCTCGCCGAGCGGGTCGGGAGCGAGCACGCGGTGCCGCAGGACCGGCTCATCGCCGCACTCTTCCGCGGCAACGAGGCGCCGGTCCCCGCCCGGCGCTGAGCCACGGGTTGACAGCGTCCGGGGGCCCGGGGAGAAGGCGCCATGGGCGCATTCGACCTGGTGTGGGCGCTCCTCGCCATCTCCGCCCTCCAGCCGATGCTGCGCCAGCGGCTCCTCGACGCGAGCCGGCGGCGGCTGATCGCGCAGCTCGAGCGCCGGCGCCGCAGCCGCGTGATCGCGCTCATCCATCGCCAGGAGACCATGAGCCTCCTCGGCTTCCCGCTCGCCCGCTTCATCACGATCGAGGACTCCGAGGAGGTCCTGCGCGCGATCCAGCTCACGGACCCGACGCTGCCGATCGACCTCATCCTCCACACGCCCGGCGGGCTCGTGCTGGCCTCGGAGCAGATCGCCTCCGCGCTCGTCGCCCACCGGGCGAAGGTGACGGTCTTCGTCCCACACTACGCGATGTCGGGCGGTACGCTGCTGGCGCTCGCCGCCGACGAGCTCGTGATGGCGCCGCACGCGGTGCTCGGCCCGCTCGACCCCCAACTCGGCCAGTTCCCGGCGGTGTCGATCGTGCGGGCAGTCGAGCGGCAGGTGGCACGCGGCAAGGACGTCGAGGATGAGACGCTCATCCTGGCCGACGTCGCCGAGAAGGCGCTGCGACAGGTCACCCACTGCGTCGAGCGCGTCCTCGCCGGTAACGACTGGCCACCGGACCGCGCCCACCACGTCGCCGAGGCGCTCACCAGTGGCCAGTGGACACATGACTATCCGATCACCGTCGACGAGGCGCGAGCGCTGGGGCTGCCGGTGAGCACGGCCATCCCAGGAGAGGTCTTCGAGTTCATGCGCCTCTTCCCGCAACCCGGCGTACGCCGGCCGAGCGTCGAGTACGTGCCGGTGCCCTACCCGGCCCCGGCACGCGCCGACCCGCCGCGCCGCGGCTGACCCACCGTCGCCCGCGTTGACAGTCGCCGGCGCGACGGCGTAACGGGCCGCATGGCCGAGCCCACCGCCTTCGTCGTCCAGGGACGACCGATCGCACTTCCGGTCCAGGTGCGCGACGCGGTCTCGATCACCGCGACGTTCACGGTGCCGACGGTGGCCGTCCGCCGGCTCGTCCCGCACGGCGCGCTGCGTATCCCGGAAATCATGCCGGGCCGCGCGCTGTGCGTCCTCGCCGCGGTCGAGTACCGCGACAACGACCTGGGCCAGTACAACGAGGTGGCGGTGAGCTTCCTCGTCGAATCGGGCAAGCAGCCTTCGTTCCCGCTCGTCGGCCTGCTGCGCGGGCTTCGCCGCCATACGATCGGCGCCTACATCCACCGCCTGCCGGTGACGACGACCTTCTCGCGCGACGTCGGTCGCGACGTGTGGGGATTCCCCAAGACGGTGGACGACATCACCTTCACCGAAGCCGACGGCTGGCGGACCGCCCGCCTCGTGGTCGGTCGCACGCACGCGCTGTCACTCTCCGTCCGCCGCGGCGGCCGGCGGCGCATGGCCGCGACGCCGCAGGACTCCTGGGCCGCGCGCGACGGCGTCCTCTGGCGCACGCCGTCGGTCATGAGCGGCGAGGGCGTCGGCGTCCACGTGTTCGGCGGCGCCCGCCTCGAGCTCGGCGCCCATCCCATCGGCGACGAGCTGCGCAGTCTCGGCCTGCCGCACCGCCCGCTCGTCGCCACCTACATGGCCCGCATGCGCGCGAGCTTCGACGCCCCCGAGCATGGCGGCGCGGCGAGCGCGGCGCACGACCCGGAGTGACCTCATGGCCGGAGCCGGCACGACGACCCACCCTGCGCTCGACCCGCTCACCGCGCTCGCCGTGCGCGCCGCGGCCGCCGGGGCCGCCATCCACCGCGCCGGGCTCGGCCGGGTCCAGCAGGTGGGCACGAAGTCGTCGCCGACCGACATGGTGACCGAGGTCGACGGCGAAGCCGAGCGCGTCATCGTCGCGACCATCGCCGCGGAGCGGCCCGACGACGCGATGCTCTGCGAGGAAGAGGTCCGCCGCGACGGCACGACGGGCGTCCGCTGGATCATCGATCCCCTCGACGGGACGACCAACTACCTCTACCGCTTTCCCGCGTTCGCGGTGTCGATCGGCGTCGAGGTCGACGGGCGCCGGGCGGTCGGCGTCGTGCACGATTCCGCCACCGGCCGCGTCTACGTCGGCGTCGCGGGTGGCCGCGCGACCTGCGACGGCAGCCCACTCCACGTGCGCGACCACGGCGAGCTCGCCACCGCGCTGCTCGCGACCGGCTTCCTGCCCTACCCCGACGATCGGGCCCGGCAGGCCGACGTCCTCCGCCACGTCCTGCCCCGCGTGCGGGACATCCGACGCGCCGGTTCGGCCGCGCTCGACCTGTGCGCGGTCGCCGCGGGCCGCCTCGACGGCTACTACGAGTACGGCCTCGGCGAATGGGACGTGGCCGCGGGGCTCGTGATCGCGGAGGCCGCCGGCGCGCGCGCGGTCGCGGTGCCCGTGCCCGGGGCCGCGGGGCCCCTGATCGTCGTCGCCAGCCCCCGCCTGCTCGATCCCCTCGTCGACCTGCTGCGGGCGGCCGGACTCGGGGCGTGAGCTCCCGCGTTGCATCTTGTAGTTAACTCGTGTTAACTATCAGCCAGCATGAAGGACCACGGACCGCAGGTCCACGCGGCCATCGGCGAGTTGCAACGGCTCACGGATTTGTTCCGCGAACGCCGGGCGCAGCTCGCCCGTTCGGTCGGGCTCACCGAGCAGCAGTGGCAGGTGCTCGAAGAGATCGCCACCGAGCACTTCATGCCGTCGATGTTCGCCCGAGCCCGCGACAGCTCGGCGGCGGCGGTGTCACGCACGCTCCGTCAGCTCCTCGACAAGGGCCTCGTCGCCGTCTCGGTCTCGCCCGACGACGGCCGCCACCGTCGCTACGTGCTCACGCCGCGCGGCGCGCGCACGATGGAACGGCTCCGCGAACGCCGGCGCGAGGCCATCGAGGCCATCTGGATGGCGCTCGACCCCGCGGCGCTGCGCACGTTCACCCACGTCTCGCGCGAGATCGCCGGCCGGATCGAGGCCTACGCCGCGCGGCAGACGTCGTAGGAGACACCATGGGCACGACGCTCTACGAGAAGGTCTTCGCGCAGCACACGGTTCGCCGGCTCCCGTCCGGACAGTACCAGCTGTTCATGGGGCTGCACCTCGTCCACGAGGTCACGTCGCCGCAGGCGTTCGCCATGCTGCGCGAGCGGGGACTCCCGGTCCTCCACCCCGAACGGACGTTCGCGACGGTCGACCACATCATCCCCACGCACGACCAGGCGCGCCCCCTCGCCGACCCGCTCGCCGAGGAGATGCTGCAGCACCTCGAGCGCAACGTCGCCGACTTCGGCATCCGCTTCTTCCGTCCCACGGCGGGCGAGCAGGGCATCGTGCACGTGATCGGGCCCGAGCGCGGGCTGACGCTGCCCGGGATGACGATCTGTTGCGGCGACTCCCACACCTCCACGCACGGCGCGTTCGGCGCGATCGCGTTCGGCATCGGGACCTCGCAGGTGCGCGACGTGCTCGCGACGCAGTGCCTGGCGCTGGACCGGCTCAAGGTCCGCCGCATCGAGGTCGGGGGCCACCTGCGTCCGGGCGTGTACGCCAAGGACGTCGCGCTCTACCTCATCAACAAGCTCGGCGTGCACGGCGGCGTGGGCTACGCCTACGAGTACGCGGGCGAAGTCTTCGACCGCTTCTCGATGGAGGAGCGGATGACGGTCTGCAACATGGCGATCGAGGGCGGCGCGCGCTGCGGATACGTGAACCCCGATGCCACCACCTACGCGTACCTGCAGGGACGCGATTTCGCGCCCACCGGCGCGGCGTGGGACCGGGCCCTCGCATACTGGGATTCGATCCGCTCCGATCCCGACGCCCGCTACGACGACGTCGTCCACGTGCGCGGCGAGGACATCGAACCGATCGTCACGTGGGGGATCACGCCCGCGCAATCCACGCCGATCGGCGCCCCGCTGCCCGACCGCGGTCAGTTCCCCGAATCGGAGCGGCCGCTCGTCGACGAAGCCTACCAGTACATGCGGCTCGCGCCGGGGAAACCCCTCCGCGGCACGCGCATCGACGTCGCGTTCATCGGCTCGTGCACCAACGGCCGGCTCTCCGACTTCGCCGAGGTCATCCGCCACATCGAAGGCCGGGGTCTTCGGGTGGCACCGCACGTGAAAGCGCTCGTCGTCCCGGGCTCCCAGCAACTGCGCGAGGAGCTCGTCCGCCGCGGCTGGGACCGCGTCTTCCGCGATGCCGGCTTCGAATTCCGCGAGGCGGGCTGTTCGATGTGTCTCGCCATGAACCCCGACAAGCTCGAGGGTGCGCAGCTCTGCGCCTCCTCGTCCAACCGCAACTTCAAGGGCCGCCAGGGCTCACCGACGGGGCGCACGCTGCTCATGTCGCCGGTGATGGTCGCCGCGGCCGCCATCGCGGGCGAGGTGACCGACGCCCGTGCGCTGTTCCACATCGTACCCGAAGGAGGAGCCTGACCATGCACGACGCCACGCGCACGTTGATCACCGGTCCCGCCGTCGTCGTGCGGGGCAACGACATCGACACCGACCGGATCATCCCGGCGCGGTTCTTGAAGTGCGTGGTGTTCGAGGGCTTGGGCGAGCACGCCTTCGAGGACGACCGCGCGCAGCTCCGTCGCCAGGGGCAGACGCACCCGTTCGACGACCCCCGGCACGCCGGGGCCCGCCTTCTGATCGTCGGCCGCAACTTCGGCTGCGGATCGTCGCGCGAGCACGCGCCACAGGCCATCATGCGCTGGGGCCGGGGCATCCAGGCGATCGTCGGCGAATCGTTCGCGGAGATCTTCGCGGGCAACTGCCAGGCGATCGGCGTCCCGTGCGTCACCGCCGACGCCGCGACGATCGCCGCGCTCATGGACCTCGCCGAGCGACGGCCGGACCTCGACCTCCGCCTGGACCTGCCGGAATCGTGCGTGACCGCGGGCGACCGTCGCTTCGCGGTCGCGATGCCCGACGGACCGCGGCGGCAGCTGGTCGAGGGGCTGTGGGACTCGACCTCGGAGCTGTTGGCGGCGAAGGACGAGATCGCGCGAACCGTCGCGCGCCTGCCGTACCTGCGCGATTTCGCCCGGTAGTGGATCAACCACAACCGATCGTGTCGGACGCTTGCCCGTGGCGGGAAAGCGGTGCAGGGTGGGGAGTCATTTCGCCCACAGGAGGGACCATGATCGGAGATCGTGTCATCCGGATGCTCGCGGGCTGCGCCCTGGTCGGCGGGCTACTCGCGGGCTGCGGCGGTGGCCCCCAGACGCCCAGTGGTGGGACGGCCGCGGGCGGCGGCGCACCGAACGAGGAACAGATCGTCCGGTACTACCGCAAGAAGAACAACGTCCCGCCGAACGTGAAGATCGCGATCGCCAACGTCAAGGACGCGACCGGTATCGGAGGCGCCAAGGAAGCGACGCTGCAGGTCGGCGAGGGCCCGAGCGCCAAGAACACTCCCGTGCTGCTCTCCGGCGACGGCCACTTCGTCGCCTTCGCGGCCGCCGAGGACGTCACGCAGGATCCCGCCAAGGCGCTGATGGCGAAGATCAAGCTCCAGGGCGAGCCCGCGCGTGGCCCCGCGGCCGCCAAAGTGACGATCGTCGAGTGGTCCGATTTCCAGTGCCCGTTCTGCTCGCGCGGCTACAACACCCTCGAGCAGCAGGTGCTGAAGGAATACGGGGACAAGGTGAAGTTCTACTTCAAGCACTATCCCCTGCCCTTCCACCCCTGGGCCGAACCGGCCGCCGTCGCCGCCGAGTGCGCGAAGCAGCAGAGCCCCGACGCGTTCTGGAAGGTCTACCACGGGTTCTTCGCGAATCAGAAGGACATCAACCAGCAGAACGTGAAGGACAAGGCCACCGAGTACCTGAAGGACTCGGGCATCGACATGGCGAAGTGGGGCGAGTGCGTCGACGGCAAGAAGACCACCGACCTCGTGAAGGCCCAGATGCAGGAGGGCTCCGGCCTCGGCGTCACCGGTACGCCCTCGTTCTTCATCAATGGCCGTCAGCTGGTCGGCGCGCAGCCGTTCGAGAACTTCAAGGCCGTCATCGACGACGAGCTCGCCGCCAAGTAGCGAGCGCGGGCGGGCCGCCCAACCCGGGCGGCCCCCCGTCGTCGTCAGAACGCCGCGCGCGAGTCGAGCGGTACGAGCTCGGTCGTGGTCCCGCTGCGGGCCCACGCGAGCGCGATGTTCGTGGTGCCGAAGTCGAGGCCGAATCGCTCCACGCTACGGCGCGGCGACCGGGTGACCGAGCTTCTGCGACACGACCGCGGCGAGGTTCTGATAGAAGTCGTGCCCGTCGCGGTCGTCGATCCAGGTCTGCCGCGTCGGATCCCAGTCGTAGTGCCACCCGCGCGCCGCGGCGGCGAACCACATCTGGGCGGCCGCGCTCTGGCGGTTCAGCACGAAGCGGGCGCCATCGGGGAACTCGAGCTGCAGCTTGCCGTCGCCACTCGAATAGTCGACCTCGTCGGGATCGAAGCCCTCGAGCCACCGGGCCACACGGGCAAGACACGCCTCGGCGAGACCCTGATACTCCTGCTGGTCGAGCCGCGACATCGGTGCGATGCTCAGTGCGGCGTGAGGTCGCGCTCGGGCTGGTCGGCCTGGAAGCGGCGCAGTATCTGCTGCAGACCCGCCTTCTGCTCGCGAATGCGAGCCCGCAATGCGTCGTCCAGCGGCTCGGACCCGGGGCACACGATCACCTGGTCGTGCTGCAGGCGCACCTCGAAGCCGCGCGCGGTGAGCTCGGCCAGGAGCCCCACCGCAGAGCGCGGGAACATCTCGTACGTGCCGAGTGGATGCGGCATCCTCGCCTTCCTACTCGATCGCCCACCCCGACGACAAGACGCGGATCGCACGGCGTCCTCCGGCGCGGGGGGTCACCGCGCGACGACCTCGGAGAGGAACGTCACGACCGCCTGCGTGAACGCGTCGTTGCGGTCGCCGACCACCATGTGGCCCGCCCCGGAAACGTCTGCGTAGCGTGCGTGGGGGACGAGATCGAGAAAGCGCCGCGCACCCTCCTCACTGACGACGTCGCTCATGCGGCCGCGCACCAGCAGCGTCGGCACGCGCAACGTGCGCGCGCAGCGTTCGAGGTGGTCGGCGTGGCCGCTCGCACCGAGGCGCTGCGGGCCGAACATCATCTGGCGGTCCCAGTGCCAGCGGTAGCGCCCGTCGGCGCCGAGCCGGAGGTTCTTGCGGAGCCCCGCCAGACCCGTCGGACGCGGGCGGTGCGGGAGGAAGCTCGCCACCGCCTCCGCCGCTTCCTCGAGCGAGGCGAACCCCTCCGGGCGTGCTCGCATGAACTCGACGATGCGCGCGACCCCGGCCAGCTCCATACGCGGAACGATGTCCACCAACACGATTGCGCTGGCGATGCCGGCGGTGCCCGCGCTCTCGCCCTCCGCGAGCAGCGCGGCGAGGCCGCCGAGCGACGCGCCCACGATCGCCGGCCGGGCGCCGAGCTGCACCACGACGCCGCGCAGGTCGGCGGCGAACGCCTCGAGACGATAGTCGGCGTCGGGTGCGAAGTCACTGTCGCCGTGGCCACGCTGGTCGAGCGCATACGCGCGAAACCCGCATGCGCCGAGGTGGGCCGCCGTCTCGCCCCACGCGTGCCGGGTCTGGCCGCCGCCGTGCAGCAGCAACACGGGCGGCGCGGCCGCGTCGCCGTACACGTCACCGACCAGGGCGAGCCGCTCGCCGACGTGGAACGTCACGCGCCGGGGGGACTTGACGATACGCGGCGAACGGCTCATCCGAGAGCATGGTGCCGATGCGATCACCTGGGTCAAGCACGCGGCGGACGTGGCCGCGATGAGCTGGGCCGCGACGGAGCCGACCGGGCCGAACGCCGACCAGATTCGCTACTGGGACGGGCTGTCGGGCCCCAAGTGGGTCGCACTCTCCGACCCACTGGACGCACAGCTCGCAGCCTACGGCGAGCGGACGATGGAGCGCCTCGCGCTGCACGCGGGCGAGCGGGTGCTCGACGTCGGGTGTGGCTGCGGCGCGACGACACTCGCGCTCGCCGAGCGCGTCGCGCCGGGCGGTGCGGTCATGGGGATCGACGTATCGCGACCGATGCTCGCCCGTGCCCGCGAGCGAGCCGCCGCGGCTGGCGCCGCGGACGTGACGTTCGTGCGCGCCGACGCGCAGACGCACCCCTTCGCACCGCCACCATTCGACGCGCTCTTCTCTCGCTTCGGCGTCATGTTCTTCGCCGACCCAGCGGCGGCATTCGCGAACCTCCGCACGGCGCTGCGGCCCGACGGCCGGATCGCCTTCGTCTGCTGGCAGCCACTGCAGCGCAACCCCTGGATGCTCGTCCCGCTCATGGCGGCGGCCGAGCACATCGCGCTCCCGCCACCGCCGGCTCCAGACGCCCCGGGGCCGTTCGCGTTCGGCGACGGGGACCGCGTCCGCCGCCTGCTCGGGACCGCGGGCTTCACGAGCGTGGCGATCGAGCCGATGGAAGACCCCGTCGTGATCGGCGGCACGGTCGACGCCGACGAGGCGGCGCGATTCATCCTCGAGGTCGGCCCGGTGGGTCAGGCCCTGCGCGAGGCGGACCCGGGCGCGCGGCCCGCAGTCGCGACGGCCGTCCGAGCCGCGCTGCGGCCATGGCTCACGGCCGACGGTATCCGCATGCCCGCCGCGGCGTGGATCGTGACCGCCCGAGCGTAGCCGGAACGTCCGCGGATCGGGCGCGACGGGTCATGGCGTGGGCTCCGCCGGCGAGCGGGGCCGCTCGATCTCGTCGAGGAGCGCGAGCATCGTCGCGTTCGTCCAGCGAACCGCGGCGCGGGCCTCGGGCCCGAGGTGCTCCAGCGCCTCGGCGACCACGGCACGCCAGCCGACGTCGTCGGTCGTCGTGGCGAGGGTCTGGTGCATGGCGCGGCCGGCGCGGATGATCGCGAGCATCATCTCGTCACGGCTCAGGTAGGGTACGGCCTCCTGCCCGCGAACCACCCGGGTGTAGAGCCGGGCGTTGGGGTTCGGTCGCGACGGGACCAGCCCCGAGAGCGCTTCCTGCGACATCGTGCGCTCGAGCACGCGCAGCTCGACCTCCCGCTCGAGCACCCCGAGAAGGGTCTCGCGGTCCTCGGCGGGCATCCGGCCGAAAACGCAGATCAGCCGATCGAGGAGCGGATCGGCGGCGAGATCGGCCGCCAAGCCCACCGCGGCGTCGATCAGCTCCCGCAACACGAGAATGCCCTGCGAGCGCTTCGCTCCCTCGCCAGCCGCCATCGCGAACGGGAGATTCGGCCGCCTCGGCTCCGGCTGTCAAGGGGCGAATGCGTCCCGCCCCCTGTCGTTGACGCAGCGAGTCGGGTAGTTGACAAGGGTTCGAGATCGGGGGCACAAGCCCCCGCTCGAAGGGGGCACGGCATGGCCGCAGGCGGCACGAATCACTACCGGGTCGATCTCCGCGCGATCCAGTTCACGCTGTACGAGCACCTCAAGGTCCAGCAGGTTTTCGAACACGGGCACTTCTCGCACCTGTCGCGCGCCGAGTGTGACGAGGTCGTCGCCCAGTGCATCCGCTTCGTCACCGAGGTGACCGGCCCGCTCAACCGCCTGGGCGACAAGACGGGGTGCACCCTCCAGCAGGGAAAAGTCAGCACGCCGCCCGGCTTCAAGGAGGCCTGGAAGAAGCTCTACGACTTGGGCTTCATGACCTTCTCGCTGCCGCAGGACGCCGGGGGCTATGGCGGCCCGCACGCGGTCGACGTCGTCCTCCAGGAGCTGCAGAGCGGTGCCAACACCGCCCTCAACATGTATCCGGCCCTGACGCACGGCGCGGCCGACCTCCTGCAAGTGTGGGGCACCGCGGAAGAGAAGCAGCGCTTCCTGCCGCACATGCTGTCTGGCCGCTTCGCCGGCACGATGTGCCTGTCCGAGCCACAGGCCGGCTCCGACGTCGGCGCCGTCGCCACCAAAGCGAAGAAGCTCGACGGCAACCTCTACGCGATCACCGGCACCAAGTGCTGGATCTCGGCCGGCGACCACGACCTCGCCGAGAACATCGTCCACCTCGTGCTCGCGCGCATCGACGGGGCGCCCGCGGGCACGAAGGGTCTCTCGCTGTTCATCGTCCCCAAGGTCTGGGTGAACGAGGACGGCAGCCTCGGCGACGACAACGACGTCCAGACGCCCTCGATCGAACACAAGCTCGGCATCCGCGCGTCGGCCACCGCCGTATTGAGCTTCGGCGACAACGGCCGCTGCCGCGGTCTCCTGGTGGGCGGCCAGGAGCACATGGGCATCAAGCAGATGTTCCGGATGATGAACGGCGCACGCATCGCCGTCGGCGTGCAGGGCTACTCCGTCGCGTCGACCGCGTACCTGAACGCCCTCGCCTACGCCCGCGAGCGGCTCCAGGGCTCGTCGGTGCGGCACTTCAAGGATCCGAACGCGCCGCGGGTGCCGATCATCGAGCACTCCGACGTGCGTCGGATGCTGCTCGAGATGAAGGCCAAGGTCGAAGGTATGCGGACGCTCGCGATCAAGCTCGCGCTCCACAACGACCTGGCCGAGGCGCTCCGGGAGAAGGACCAGGCCAAGGCGATGTACCACGAGGGCCAGGTCGATCTGCTCACCCCGATCGTCAAGGCCTACTGTGCCGACCAGTCCTTCCGCATCGCCGAGCTCGCCATCCAGACCTACGGCGGCGCCGGCTTCGTCGAGGATCACCCGGTCGAGCAGTACTGTCGCGACGCGAAGATCTTCTCGATCTACGAGGGCACGAACCACATCCAGGCGATGGACCTGATCGCGCGCAAGCTCCAGGCGCGCGGTGGCGAGCCGTTCAACGCGTTCCTGAAGGAGCTGCAGAGCTTCGTGTCCGCCCACGCGAACCGGCCGGGTCTGGGCACCGAGGTGAAAGCGCTCGGCGCCGGCGTGGCCGCGCTCCAGCGCGCGGCGACCGCGCTGGTCGAGTTCTTCATGGGCAGCAAGATCGACCAGGTGAGCCTGGTCGCGAACGCCTTCCTCGAGGTCATGGCCGACGTGGCCATCGCCCACCTGCTGCTCGAGGCCGCCATCATCGCCGACGACCGGCGCAGCGCCGCCGACGAGCACGAGAGCCAGGAGGAGCTCAACTTCTACGCTGGCAAGGTGATGGCCGCCAAGCACTTCGTGAACTGCCTCCTGCCCGCCGTGCACGCCAAGGTCGGAGCGATCGTCTCCGGCGACCGCAGCGCCATCGACATCCCGAACGCCGGGTTCTCGACCGCCTGCTGAAAGGAATTCCTGCCCCATGCGCGACGTGTTCATCATCGCCACCGCCCGCAGCCCGCTCGGGAAGCGCAACGGCGGGCTCGCCGGCCTGCACCCCGCGGAACTGCTCGGGCTGGTGCAGCAGGACACCGTGCGCCGCGCGCACCTCGATCCGCACGACGTCGGCCAGGTCGTGGGCGGCTGCGTCTCGCAGGTAGGCGAGCAGTCGTACGACGTCGCGCGCACGGCATGGCTCGCACAGGGCCTGCCGCTCGAGGTCGCCGCCACGACCGTGGACAGCCAGTGCGGTTCGAGCCAGCAGGCCATGACGCTCGCCGCCGGGCTCATCGGCGCCGGGATCGAGGACGTGGCGCTCGCCTGCGGCGTCGAGATGATGACCCGCGTCCCGCTCGGGTCGAACTTCAAGGTCCAGGGCCGGCCGCTGCCGAAGAGCTACCAGAAGCACTATGCCTTCAAGTCGCAGTTCCAGGGCGCCGAGATGATCGCCCGCGAGGCCGGCATCGGGCGCGACGACACCGACCGCTTCGGCCTCGACAGCATGACGCGCGCGCAGGCGGCCTGGGCCGCGGGCCACTACCAGCGCGAGGTCGTACCGATCGAGGCGCCCGTGCTCGACGCCGAGGGCAAACCCACCGCGCAGACGCGCGTGGTCGCGCGCGACGAGGGCCTGCGCGACACCTCGCTCGAGAAGCTGGCCGCGCTCAAGGCGGTCGAGGAGGGCGGCATCCACACGGCCGGCACCTCGTCCCAGATCTCGGACGGTGCGGCGGCCGTGCTGCTCGCCTCGCCGGAGGCGGTCAAGCGCCTCGGCCTCCAGCCACGGGCGCGCATCGTCGCCACCACGCTTGTCGGCGTCGATCCGGTGACGATGCTGAAGGGCCCGGTGCCCGCCACGCGCAAGCTCCTCAAGCAGACCGGGCTCACCGTCGACGACATCGCGGTGTTCGAGGTGAACGAGGCGTTCGCGTCGGTCGTCCTCTATTTCTTGAAGGAGACCGGCGCCGACCCGGCGCGCACCAACCCGAACGGCGGCGCGATCGCGATCGGCCATCCGACGGGCGCCACGGGCGCGCGCCTCGTCACGAGCGCGCTCCACGAGCTCGAGCGCACGCAGCAGCGCTACGCGCTGATCGCGATGTGCTGCGGCGGCGGGCTCGGGACGGGGACGATCATCGAGCGGCTGTAGGGCGGCGGGCGAACGAGACGCGGCCGCCCCCGCGTTCAGTCGATGCCCCAGCGCTTGCGCTTGCGCCAGAGCGTCGTCGGGTTGATCCCGAGCCGCGTCGCGGCCTCCTCCAGCGTCGCAGACTCCGCGAGCACCTGCTGGATGTGGCGGCGTTCGATGTCGTCGAGCGAGAGCGATGCCCCAGGGGGCGCCGTCGCGGCTGGACCCAGGGGCTCGGCAGAGGAAGGCGCGAGCAAGCGATCGGGAAGGTCCTCGAGATGGATCGTGTCGCCGCGCGACAGCACGACGGCGCGCTCCAGCGCGTGGACGAGTTCGCGGATGTTACCCGGCCAGGTGTACCTCGCGAGCGCGGCCTGCGCGTCCGGGGCGAGCCCGATGGCGCCACGCCGGTAGCGCGCGCCGAGCACTGCCAGGAGGTGCGCGGTGAGCGCGGGGAGATCGGCCCGCCGCTCCCGGAGCGGCAGCAATCGCAGCGCAACCACATTCAACCGGAAGAAGAGATCTCCCCGGAAGCGGCCGGAACGCACCTCGACCTCCAGATCGCGGTTGGTGGCCGCCAGGATGCGGGTGTCGAGATCGACGGTCGCGTCATCGCCAACGCGCTCGAAGCGGTGCTCCTCCAGGAACCGCAGCAGCTTCGCCTGCAGCTCGAGCGGCAGGTCGCCGACCTCGTCGAGGAACACCGTGCCACCGGCGGCGGCGGCGAGGCGTCCGGGCTTGTCCTTCCAGGCCCCGGTGAAGGCCCCCTTCACGTGACCGAACAGCTCGCTCTCGAGCAGGTGATCGGAGAGCGTCGTGCAGGCGATGGTGACGAAGGGGCCGGAGCTGCGCGGGCTCCACGCGTGGATGGCGGCCGCGAGCACGTTCTTCCCGGTGCCGCTCTCGCCGGTGAGCAGAACCGTCACGTCGGCCGCCGCCGCCTGACGGGCGGTCGCCAGCACGCGCTGCATCGCCGGGCTCGCCGAGTCGAGCAGCGCGGGCTCGTCGACGGCCCGGCGGAGCTGGCGGTTCTCGCGCCGAAGCCCCTGCACCTCCAGCACGCGCGCCAGCAGCAGCTCGACCTCGTCGAGCGCGAACGGCTTCACCAGGTAGTCGTACGCACCGCCGCGCATCGCCTCGACCGCGCCGGCGACCGTGGCATAGGCGGTCATCAACACGACGACGGCGTCTGGACGACGCCGGCGGATCTCCCGCAGCAGCGCCAGGCCGTCCATCCCCGCCATGCGCACGTCGGAGAAGACCACGTCGACGTCGCGGCGTTCGATCGTCTCGAGCGCCACCGCCGCGCTCTCCGCGGTCTCGACCTGGTGCCCGAGCCCGCGCACGTAGCGCGCCAGGTGGTTGCGGATGTTCTTCTCGTCATCGACGATGAGGACGTTCGCCATGCGTTCCGTCATCCGCGCGGCAGCTCGAGCGTGAAACGGCTGCCCTGCCCCACCTCGCTGTCGAGATGAACGCGGCCACCGTGAGCCTGCACGATGTCGCGGACGATCGCCAGACCCAGGCCCGCGGAGCCGAGCTCGCCGCCGTCGGCCCCCTGGGCGAAGCGCTCGAAGATCCGGTCGCGCTGGCTCACCGGGATGCCCGGACCGGTGTCGGCGACCGAGAGGAGCACCGCCCCGTCCTCCGGCGTGACGGTGATCTGCACCCGCCCGCCGGTGGGCGTGTAGCGCAGCGCGTTCGCGACCAGGTTCGAGACCGCCCAGCTCAGCTTGGTCGGGTCCCCGGCGATCGTCACGCCGGTCTCGGGAACGCGGGCGTCGAGGGTCACCCCCTTCTCGCGCGCCTGGAGCTGGAAGGGCTTCAGCACGCGGGGGATCACGTCGCGCAGGTCGACGTTGCCGCGCTCGATGGCGATGGTCATGGCGCGCGAGCGCGACAGGTCGACGAGGCGCTGGCCCACGTCCTGCAGCCGCACGAGGTCCTCGTGGGCAGTGTCGAGAAGGCTGCGTTGCTCGGCGGTGAGCGTGCCATCGCGCGCGAGCAGCTCGTGCGCCATCCGCAGCGAGGTGAGTGGCGTACCGAGCTCGTGCGACAGCGTCGCCACCAGGTGCTCGCGGCGCGCCTCCTGGTCACGCAGGTAGGTGACGTCCTGGAGCGCCAGGATCACGCCGGCGCGGGTGCCGTCGGGGGCGCGAAAGGGGGTGGGACGGAGCACGTAGTAGTGGTCGCGACCCCGGAGGAAGAGCGCCAGCTCGATCCGCTCCCCCTCGCGCTCGGGATGCGCCAGGAACTCGCGCACGGCGGCGCGCAGCCGGAGGTAATGGGGCTGCTGCGAGCCGAGGTCCTCGAACCGTCGCCCGAGGACCTCGACGCGATCGAGACCCAGGATGGCACAGGCCACGTCGTTCACGTGCCCGACGGCGCCGCTGGGGTCGAGCACGATGAGCCCGTCCTCGATCGCCTCCATCACGGCTTCCGTCTTGGCCTTTTCCGCCAGCACGACGTCGACGCGCGTCCGCTCGATGGCGATCGCGGCCTGCCCCGCGAGCGTCTCGAGGAGCTGGCGCTGGTCGAGCGGCATCACGCGGCCGGGGCTCGACGGCCGGAGTGCCAGCACCCCCACCGCGCCGCGGGCCGTGTGGAGCGGCACGTGGAGCCACTCCCCTCCCGGCAGCGTGTCGGTGCCGCGGCCGGCCGCCTGGTCGTGCTCCCACACCCACGTCGCCGCGGCGCGGTCCCCCTCGCCCATGTCCGCACCGTTCGGATACGCCGACTGGACGACGAGACGCTCGCCGGCGGGCATGAGCACGAGTGCCTGCGCCTGGAACTGATCCGCCACGTGCCGCACGACGACCGGGAGCAGGTCGTCGAGACCGGCGGCGGCCGCGAGCTGGCGGCTGAACGCGTACAGTGCGGCCGTGCGCGCTTCGCGGCGCCGGGCGGCCTCCGCCTGGTCTCGGATGCGCGACATCAGGTTGCTGGTGAGCGCCGCCACGATCAGGAACACGCCCAGCGACAGCATGTCCTGCGGCCTGGTGACGGAGAAGGTGTAGAGCGGCTGGACGAAGAAGAAGTCGTACACCAGCAGGCTGGCGACGGCCGCCAGGATCGACGCGCCGAGCCCGCCCAGCACCGCGGTGAAGAGCACCGCCGTAAGGAAGATGAGCGCCGGGTCCGGCAGGTCCAGCAAGTGCTGAAGCGCCTTCGCGGCAAGTCCGGCGCCCGCCACCAGCCCGAGCGCGATCCCGTAGACGAGCGGGCGCACCTCGGCCACCACGCCGACGAAGCCGTTGCGACAGGCGCGCTGCTCCACCCCCGACTCGGGCTGCGCCTCGGGTGACCGTCGCGCATCGGGTTGCAGGGGGAACCTCACGATGAGCAACCCAAGTCTGTCACCGCACCCCCAGGGCGTCCAGCATGCGGTCGACCCGGAGCACGCTGCCGCGCACGTCAGCGATGCGAAGTGCACGAACCGGCGTGCACTTTGCACGTCTCGAGCTGATGGACCGTCAGAATCGCTCGGTATGACCGTCTCCCGGCAACGGCATGCGGACTGCAGAGCCATGCATGACCCAACCGCAGCATCTCAAGGACAACCCGACGTCCGTCTCGAACCTCCTGACCCCGCAACTCGTCCTTCCGGCGCTCATCGCCCGGACCAAGGCAGAGGTGCTCGACACCATGGCGGCCCACGTCGGCCTGGCGTACCCGCACGTCGACGCACGCCGGCTGGCGGACGCGCTCCACGAGCGCGAGCGGCAGTCGACGACCGCGCTCGAGAACGGAATCGCCATTCCGCACGTCCGGCTCGCCGGGCTGCCGGCGCCGCTGGCCGCGCTCGCCCGGAGCACGGCGGGCGTCCCCTGCGACGCAGCCGATGGGCGGGCGACGCAGCTCTTCCTCCTCCTGGTGGTCGCGGCCGAGCAGCCGGGCAGCCACCTGCGGCTGCTGGCGACCGCCGCGCGCCTGCTCGGCGACGCGCGCTGCCGGTCGCGCCTGCTCGCCGTGCCGTCGGCGGACGAGATCCTCGCCGTGCTGCGCGAAGAAGAGCGGCGCGCCCAGCGCGGCGCGCACGCCGCCTGATTCCGGTGCCGTCTCCCGAGCCGTCACTCCCGCCGGCCGCCACGCCGCGGCCGCAGGTCATCGTCGTCACGACGGCGATGCTCGTCTTCATCTCCTTCTGGCGGGCCGCCGCGATCGTCCTCTGCGACATGGCGTCGACGGTGTACTACATCGGCGGCATCGTCGAGCAGGCGATCGGCAAGGCGGCGCCCTGGTACATCGGGGTCGTGATGCTGTTCGCCTACGTCGTGCGCGGCGTCTACATCGAGTCGTGCGCCATGTTCGTCCGCGGCGGCGTCTACCGCGTCGTCAAGGAGGCGATGGGCGGCACCCTGGCCAAGCTCTCGGTCTCCGCGCTGATGTTCGACTACGTGCTCACCGGCCCGATCAGCGGCGTGTCGGCCGGGCAGTACATCGTCGGGCTCGCAAACGAGCTGCTCCATCTGCTGCACCTGCCGGCGGCGATTCCGACCGCGGCCGGGTCGGCCGTCATCGCCATCGCCGTCACGCTCTACTTCTGGCACCAGAACATCCTCGGCATCGAGGAGTCGAGCGACAAGGCGATGAAGATCATGGGCGTCACCACGGTGATGGTCGTGGTGATGGTCGCCTGGTGCGGCGTGACCCTGTGGATGCGGGGCGGCGCCCCCCTGCCCCCGTTCGAGCTGCAGTTCAGCGACGACGCGCTCGGCTGGCTCGCGGGCACCGGATGGGAGACACGCATCGGCGCGCTCGGCATCGTCATCGCGTTCGGACACTCGATCCTCGCCATGAGCGGCGAAGAGTCGCTCGCGCAGGTGAACCGCGAGATCGCCCATCCGAAGGTCCCGAACCTCATCCGTGCGGGGTTCGTCGTCTTCCTGTTCACGATTCTGACGACCGGGCTGTTCTCGTTCTTCGCGGTCCTGCTCATCCCCGACGACGTCCGCATGAGCACGTACAGCGACAACCTGGTCGGCGGCCTCGCCATGTACATGGCGGGCCCGCTGTCGGTCCGCCTCGCGTTGCGCGCGTTCGTGGTCGTGGTCGGCTTCCTCATCCTCGCCGGCGCCGTGAACACCGCGATCGTCGGCTCCAACGGCGTGCTCAACCGCGTCGCGGAGGACGGCGTGCTGGCCGACTGGTTCCGGCTGCCGCACCGCCGGTACGGCACCACCCACCGGATCATCAACATGGTGGTCGGGCTGCAGATCTTCACCATCATCGCCAGCCGCGGCAACGTGTACACGCTCGGCGAGGCCTACGCGTTCGGCGTGGTGTGGAGCTTCGTGTTCAAGGCCCTGTCGATGGTGATCCTCCGCTTCAAGGACCGGCGGCCGCGCGAGTGGCGGGTGCCGCTGAACGTCCGGGTCGGGAGCGTGGAGCTCCCCGTGGGTCTCATCCTGATCTTCCTCGTGCTCCTGGTGACGGCGTTCGTGAACCTCGCGACCAAACGCGGCGCCACGCAGTGGGGGGTCGCGTTCACGATGGTGTTCTTCGCGCTCTTCTGGCTGTCGGAGCGGATTCGCCGCCGGCACGGGGCCGCCGTCCATCATCTCGAGAAATTCAACGTCCGCTACACGCCGGAGCTGGAGCCCGGCGCGATCGGCGTGCGACGGGGCTGCACGATCGTCCCGGTGCGCGACCCGCACAACCTCTCCCACCTGGATCGGGCGCTTGACGAAGCCGAGCGCCACGACGTCGACGTGGTGGTGCCGACGGTGAAGGTCGAGCGCGACCTCGTCGCGACCGGGCACAACCCGAACTTCACCCCCGACGAGCAGGCGATCTTCACCGCGGTGGTGGACCTCGCCGAGAAGCACGGCAAGACGGTCGTCCCGCTGGTCCTGACCTCGAACGACCCCTTCTTCGCCCTCGCGCGCACCGCACAGGAGCTGGGCGCGCGCGAGGTCGTCCTCGGCCGCTCCGCCAGCGTCGCCCCCGAGGTCCAGGCGGAGTCGTTCGCGATCCGCTGGGGCACGGTCGAGCCCGACGCCGAACGGGACATCACGGTGCGGATCGTGTCGGAGCGCGAGGACCTGCGGTTCTCGCTGTAGGCGTCAGGGGACCCCTTCACGTCCGTCCAGCGCGCGCCAGGAGTTCCGCCGGGCTCAACCGCAGCGGCCCGCGGTTCGACCACGATCGTTCTGGCGCGTGGCATGCACGGGCCCTCGAGACCTCGCGCCAGGACCTCGGGCACCTCGTCACGACTTCGAGCAGGCCGGATTCCGGCCGCTCCTGCGCGACCGATCAGTCCTTCGTCTTGAGCTCGCCCGCGTGGTCGCGGAGGAACGCGCGGATGTCGTCGGCCATGTCGAGCAGCTTCGTCCACTGCTCCTTGTACAGCGTCACCGGGAAGCGGCCGAGGCCATACACCGACACGCCGCCCTTCTCGCTCACCTTGAGCGACACGCCACGGCTCTGCCCGCGCTTGAGCCGCTCGTTCTCTGCCCGAAGCCGCTCGAGCTCCGTCTGCACGTCGTCCGCCATGGCCAGCATCTAGCAAGCCGCCCGCGTCCGGTCCACAATGCCCGCCATGTCCGACATCGGGCTCACGCACATCGCACTCCCGGTCACCGACCTCGAAGCCAGCATCGGGTTCTACGCGCGCTACGCGCGCATGAGCGTCGTCCACCGCCGAACCGACGCGGAGACCGGCGCCACGGTCGCCTGGGTGAGCGATCGGACGCGACCGTTCGTGATCGTCCTCATCACGCGGCCCACCGTCGACACGCCGCTCCTTCCGATCGCACATCTGGGCGTCGGTTGCGCCACGCGCGCCGAGGTCGACCGCCTCTGCGCGCTGGCGCGCGAGGACGGCTGCCTGCGCCTCGGGCCGACCGACTCGGGGTACCCCGTCGGCTACTGGGCACTGCTCGCCGATCCAGACGGCCACTCGCTGGAGATCGCGCACGGCCAGGAGGTCGCGCTCACCGTCGCGCGGCCGCAGCAGGACTAGCTAGCAGGTTGCCGAAAACCGCTCGACTTCGCGCGCGCGAGGATCTGTAGGGCCTCCGAGGAGGCGGCGGCGATGCGGGGAGAGGAGCTCGAGCGGCTCCGTCGCGCCTTCCTCCGCGACCACGCGAGCGAGCTCAAGACGAAGGACTGAGCGGCGACCTCAGAAGTCGCTGCCGATCGCGATGTCGCCGTCCCCCTCGGCGGGGGCGCTCGCCACGGGCGCGTCGAGCGGCAGGGGGGCCGCAGGCAGTCGGCCGAGGTTGTAGAACGTGCGCGCCGCGCTCGGCTCGACGACGGCGGCCAGCAGCTCGCCGCGCCCATTCAGCTCGATGCCGGTCGGATAGGTGAACAGCACCCCCGGCGGCGGCGGAAAGATGTCCCAGTGCCCCACGGGTGCGCAGCTCGTGGTAGTCCCGAAGAGCCGATTGCCCTGCCAGGCCTGATTGGGGGCAGTGAGGAAGAGCGC
This sequence comes from Binatia bacterium, assembly GCA_046327955.1. GTDB lineage: Bacteria > Desulfobacterota > Binatia > DP-6 > DP-6 > JAXLXP01. The sequence continues at coordinate 172,988 of JAXLXP010000010.1, forward strand.
GCGGTAGATCTGGGCAGGGCCGGCCGCCAGCAGGGAGTTGCCACCGCTGCTCGCAACCGGGGCGTCGCTTCGCCGCACGATGCAGGTCTGGACGACGGGCGCCGCGGCGGCATCCAGGCGGACCTTGTAGACCGGGACCTGGTCGAGGCGGTACGCCGATGCGCCCGACACCCAGAGGAAGTGCGGGTCGTCGGGATCCATGGCGAGGGCCGAGAAGTCGATCTGCGCCTGGCCCTGCAGCGGGCCGTCCTGGTGCACCAGCGTGCCGGTGACGAACAGGGCTTTCACGACCTGCCCGGTCTGGGTCAGCTTCCACAGCGAGCCGTCCTGGGCGGCGCTCGTGACCCAGAGATTGGTGTCGGTGGGGTCGTAGGCGACGCCGCTCCCGACGGCGAGGGCGGGGTTGTCCGGGATCACCACGGCCGCGGAGCCGGCCGGGAGCCCGTCAGGCCCCAGCGCATAGGCGCGGAGCCCGGAGGACGCCGCGTCCACCTGCCAGAGGCGTCGCGTGCAGAGATGCGAAGTGTCGAGCGGCTGGGACACGATCGCCTCGGAGAACGTCGAGCTCGGTCCCTCGCCCCCCATGGCGCCGTGGAACACCACCAGCACGGGAAGCGGCTCGCCCCCCGGCCCCTGGGGCTGCGGAAACGGCGGCAGCGTCAGCAGGGTATTGGGATACCAGTTGCCGAAGACGTCCGGGGGGAGCCGCTCGTCGGTCGTCCACTCGCCGATGCGGAAGCGCGTCCCGTTCGGATTCGTGGCGAAGACGCCGATCGTGCCGCGCATGGTCTCCGCCCCCAGGTTCTTGAGCACCGACGGGACCGTCTCCCCGCCCCAGCAGACTCCCATCTCGCCGCGGAAGAAGTAGTCGAGCAGGCTCGCCGAATAGGCGATCGCCTTCGGCAGGAGCAGGCGGCGTGCCGCGTAGAAGTTCAGCCAATTCTGGGTGAAGTGCGCTTCGCGACACGCCTCGAAGTTGTCGACGAACGGGCACGGATCGATGCCCGCGAACCGCAGGTCGTGGTCATAGATGGACAGAGTCGTGGCCGCGGCGTTGAACTCGTCGCCCAGCTCCGGATCGTGCACGGCGGTCCCGATGAAATAGATCCGCCCATCGAGCGGCGGCTCGGCGAGCGGAATCTCGGGGACGGGGGGCTCTTGATTGAGAATCTCCTGGTACGTCGCGGCAGTCACCGTGGCGCCGATGGGACTCGGGAGCGGGTAGGCCGGGTCGGCGGTGGCGTCCATCTGCAGCCCGAGCGGGCCGTCGTACAGCGTGTAGGGAGCACGGAAGTCGGTGTCGGTGGTGACGAAGTTCTCGTTCGAGTAGTAAGCGATGCCGCCGTGGCTCGGCGTCGCCCAGAGCTCGCGGGGCAACCCGGCCCCAGGCGCGCCCGCGGCGCTGTAGAGCTCTGCCCCCGCCCCGTAGGTTTCCTCCGCATTGTCCTCATATCTCCTCTCAGCGAGGTGGACGTCATCGCGCGCGTGCTGGGGCTGCGCCATGTCCTGCAGATGATGGACGACGTGCCCGAGGGCTTCGAACATCCGGCCGAACTGCACCTTCCGGTCCTGCTCGGTCTCGCCCTGCAACCCCGCGAGCATGGCCCGGCGCGCATCCCCGTAGGAGAACGTCTGCCGGCAGTCAGGGCTCTCTGCCGGCCCCAGGCAGAGCCGGTCGTCCTCCAGCCGCACCATCCCCCGGTCCTCCAGCGCCCAGTCGGGCGACGGATGGCAAGGGGGAAGAGGACACGTGGTCAGGCCCGCACCGCGCTGCGGGTCGAAGAAGTGCTGGATCACCTTGAAGGGCGAGGACAGCTCCAGCGAATCGAAGTTGTCTTCGTTTCTGGCTCCCCGATTGAGCAGTTCGTCGATTGGGTATTCATTGCCATCGGTCCCTACAAGCCGCCCGTCGGGCGGAATCTGGAGCCTGAGCACCTGTTGCGCGAAGGTGACGGCCCATCGATCATACGCGGCAGATGTGAGCTGAGTGTGCGCCCTCGGGCCGTACGCGATCGCGTCAGTCGCCACGAACCCAACCAAAGCGATCAAGACAACAGCAATCGTCATGGTTCGATGTCCCGTAGCACCGTGTCGAGCGAGCCGCATCGTCGCTGTCGTGCGTATTGCTCCCAAAGAGAGCGGGGGTCGGTGCGCCAAGGCCCTTTCGTCTGGACCCACAGCCCCTCGCTGTGGAGGGCGGTGAGGTCGGCATGCACCGCGGCGATGAGATGTCGCACGTGTCGCCAGTCACAAGAATGTTCGAAGAAGTCCAAGGTCAACCATTCCGCGAAACTCGCGATCTTCTCCACGTCAGCGTCAGCCAGTGCTTGCCCGAGCGGCTGCACCCGAATCGCCTTCCCGTTCCAATCCGACGTCCGGTACGGCGACCGCGTGTAGGACGAGGTGCGATTGAAGACCGTCGTGGGCGCGTAGCCTCGCTTGTACGCGATTAGCTCCGGCGCACTGCCGGGCATGAGCAGCCAGACCCGCCACCGCAGCTTCGGGCCCCACGCCGGCAGGTGGTAGCGGCCCGTCGCGTCCGTGACCGTTTCGCTCAGGTGAAACCACACCGGGCCCGCGTAGGGCCGGTCGATCTTCCATCCCCCCACCACGATGGCGCCGCCGAGCCCGTCACCCGTGCGGTCGTCGACGACCCGCCCGTCGATCGCCGCGGCGCGATAGAAGGGCGGGTACGTCAGGCCATGAACGCCGTAGACGAGCAGAAATGGATTGAAGAGCAGCAGGAGGAACAGCGCCATGCCCGCCCCGAAGAGCGCCCATCGCCGCGCGTACGGGATTCGCCGCATGCTCACGCCGCCCCGCAACGCCACCCGCCGCCGTCCCCCCGGGTGCCGGAGCCGAGGATGGTCCTTGGCGTTCGGCCATCGTCACTCTCGAATCCCGTGCGGTCCGAGACGACGGCCACGCCCGCCCCGGCGAGGAGCCAGTTCGGCACGACGCACATCCACATCCCGCTCACATCCCGTCCAGGCGCCAGACGCCGTCGTCGCCGCGGTCGAACGCTACGAAGAATATCCGCGTCTCGCCGTTCAGCGTGCGCGTGACGAAGTAGTCCGCGCTGTGCTGGCCGATGCGGTAGGGCTGGAGCGGCGAATAGGACGCGAACATCGTCGGCATCTGGGGGAGAAGCGCGGTCCACACGGCTCGGAACCGCTCCCGGGCGTCCACATTCACCAACGGCAGCGCCCCCGCGACATTCCCGCCGAGGAGCGCGCCGTGGACCCCCGTCCAGATGGCGTGGAAGCGGGCATCCATCGTGGCGAAGTCATGGGCTTCGACGATGGCCTCGCCCGCGTAGGGTTGCCCCCCGGCGGTGACGACCAGTCGCGCTGCGAATAGGCCGGGCATGTCGTAGACGTGCTCGAGGGTCTCCGCCGGATCGGTCGTGACGAAGTCGACGATGCCATCGCCGTCGAAATCCATCTCGAGCTGCTCGATCGGGGCGGACGTCCCGAGCTCGTACTCGAAGGCGGTGCGCAGGGGCACCACGATGCTGCGCTGCAGCGCGCGGAGGCTCAGGACCGGCGCCAGGCCGCCGCTCGTCACGCGCACCCCGGCGCTCCGGGTCGTCCCGCCAGCCGTCGTCGCGCTGGCCACGAGGGCGTTGTCGCCCGGCACGAGCGGAATCGCATCGGCTACGAAGATACCATCCCGCACGGAGGCCGCGATGCCGTTGACGCTCACCCCGACATCGGGAGGACCGGTGACGGTTCCCCGCACCTGCACGCGATTTTCGGGGACAGTGGCCCCCGACGACGGCGCCGCGATGGCGATGCCGAGGCTGCTCGTGGCAACGGCGAGCACCGTGGCCACGGCAGGGCTGCTGGTTCGACCTCCCGCCGAGACCGTCAGCGCGATGGCGTACTCCCCCGGCTGATCCGCAGTGAAGGACGCTACGCCCGTCGCTGCGCCTGCGAGCTGCGCCGTGCTGGCGGGCGGCTGGCTTACCAGGCTCCACTGATACGTCGGGGTCTGCGCGAGTCGGTCGACTGAAGCATGCGCATCCAACACCACCTCGTCGCCGACGAGTACCATCTGCGTGGGTGGCTGTGGGATCGCGAGAGGCGGGGGGAGTGAGGTCGTCGTCGTAGAGGTCGTGATGGTCGTGGTGGTCGTGGTGGTCGTGGTGCTGCCCGCCTCCGGCACGCAGGTCGGGGAGCACCCATCGCCGCTCGCGGTGTTGCCGTCGTCGCATTGCTCGCCCGGATCGAGCGCGCCATCGCCGCACGGGGTGAAGAGGTAGACGGCCCCCGGCCCGGCGGCGTCCCCGGGCGCTGCGACGACGACGCTGCGCCCCACGAGGAGCACCGTGCGTCCGAAAGCGAACCGGCCTGGGTCGGGGTTCGCGAACGTCTCCTCTACGAGGCCGCTGTCGCCGTCGAACAGGTACGCCGCCCCGGCCGCGCCGCTCCCGCCCATGCCCGGCGCCCCGACGAGCACCTTGCCCCCGCCCCCGGCCACGGCGACACCGAACCACGGCATCGCCGGATTGGGATCGACGTACGTTTGGACGGGGTCGCCGGTGCCGCCCGAGAGCCGGGCCACCGGGCTGCCGTCCCCGACCAGGACGTCCGTGCCCAGCGTGGCGAGCGCGGTCCCGCCCCCGGCGTCCACTCGCAGCAGCGCGCCGGTGTCACCGTCGAAGTGGAGCACGCCGTTCAAGCTCCGCGTGAGGACGTCCCCGCTGCGGCTCGTCACGCTCAGCGCAAAGCTTTCCTCGCTCGGGTCGAGAAAGGCGCGCACGGGGGCGCCCGTCGTCGGATCGAACCGGATGGCCGCCTCCACGGCGCCTGCCTGCCCGACCACCACGTCGCTGCCCACCGGTGCCGTCGCCCACCCGAAGAGCCCACTCACGTACGCCGACCGGTTGAGGGCCCGCAGAACGGCCCCCGTGGCGGGATCGAGCACGTAGACCATGCCGATGCCCGGCGCGCCAAGGTCGTCGAGCGGGGCGCCGACCGCGATCCCCGCCGGCACGACGCTCACGGAGGAGCCGAAGAGGTCGAGCGTGCCGGGGTGCGGCGTCGGATACGCCTGGATGAGGCTCCCCGTGGCCAGGTTGAAGCGGAAGACGATCCCGCTGCTCCCGGCCGTGAGAGGGGCCCCGATGAGCAGGTCGTTGCCGAAGGTGGCGAGCGCGGTCCCGAAGTAGTCGGCGCTGGGATTGGGATTGGCGAAGGTCCGAATGGGAACGTAGGCGCCGTGCGCGCTCCGGGCCGCGGCCACGAGGAGCCCGAGGAGGCTCGCCCCCCAGCAACACCGCCGCCCGCTCCGTCCTGCCGAACGGCCCCACCATCGCATACAGGTTGCTATACTAGCATACCTGCATGTGCACTGGCTAGTACTATCTTGCCTTGTGCGCCGCACGGCGCTAGAGAGGGACCATGCAGCTGACGCGATCGGTGGCGCTCTGGGTGACGTCGTGCGTTGCGACAATGCTGGTGAGCACCACGGAGCTGCCGGCGCTGCGGGCCGAGGCAAAGCGGCGCCTGGCGCACGCGCTCCTGCGCCGGCACGACGTCCGGCCGGCGGTCGCGGCGTACCAGGCTGGCCTCCGCGCGCTCCAGGCGGGGCGGCGCCATGAGGCGGCCGCGCAGTTCTCGCGCACCAAGGATCTGCTCCCCGCCGTCCAGCCCTAGCGGCGCGAGGGCACTGGACCACGCGCGCCGGGGGTGGCGGGGGACCGCCGATCTCCGGCTCGCCCATGGGGCGAGGACCCTGAACGGGACGGCGACCGCGCTCCCGCAAGCTCACCCCCCTGGCAACGACTCCTCGCACACGCCAGAATCCCCCGGCCCGGGCCTCGACCCGCCGGCCAAGGAGACACGACCCGATGATCGAGTGGAGCGAGCAGCACCTCATGATCCGCGACGCCTTCCGGCGTTTCATCGACGCCGAGATCAAGCCGAACGTCGAAGCGCTCGAGCACGGCGACCTGGCGCCGTATGGCATCCTGCGCAAGCTGGTGCAGACGTTCGGCATGGACGAGGTCGCTCGCCAGCGGTTCCAGAAGGAGATCGCCCGCGACAAGGCGGCCGCACAGGGCGAGGCACCGCCGAAAGCCGGCAAGGCGCCGCGCGACCCCGACGCCGTCGCGATGCAGCTCATCCCGATCATCGAGCTCTGTCGCTGGTGTCCGGGCATGGTGACCGCCATGGGCGTGAGCGTCGGCCTCACCGCGGCCGCGATCAACTCGCGCGGCACGATCGCGCAGCGCGAGCGCTGGGCACTTCCGCTGCTGACGGTCGAGACGATCGGCGCGTGGGCCATCACCGAACCCGGCTCGGGCTCGGACGCGTTCGGCTCGATGAAGTCGAGCGCCCGGCGCGACGGCAACGGCGGCTACGTGCTCAACGGCAACAAGACGTTCATCACCAACGGCCCCTACGCCGACACGATCGTCTTCATCTGCAAGCTCGACGAGGGCAACGACCCGAAGGACCGCAAAGTCCTGAGCTTCATCCTCGACAAGGGAACGCCCGGCCTCACGCAGTCGAAGCCGCTGCGCAAGATGGGCCTCCACTCCTCGCCCACCGGCGAGCTCTTCCTCGAAGACGTGCGCGTCGGGAAGGACCGGCTCATCGGCGAGACCGAGGACGTCCCCGCGCGCTCGGGCGCCAAGGCCACGTTCGGGATGGAGCGCTCGGGCGTCGCCGCGATGGCGCTCGGCATCGTCCAGCAGTGCCTCGAGGTCTCGATCGACTACGCCCGCACGCGCGTGCAGTTCGGCAAGCCGATCGGCGAGTTCCAGCTGATCCAGCTCAAACTGGCGAAGATGGAGGTCGCCCGGATGAACCTGGAGAACATGGTCTTCCGACAGATCGAGCTGGCGGCTGACGGCAAGGGCATGAGCTTCGCGGAGGCGTCGGCCTGCAAGCTCTACGCGGCGCAGGCGGCGATGGACGTGACACTGGAAGCCGTGCAGCTCTTCGGCGGCAACGGCTACATGGCCGAGTTCCAGGTCGAGCAGCTCTGCCGCGACGCCAAGGTGCTGCAGATCTACGGCGGCACCGACGAGATCCAGGTCTCCCAGATCGCCCGCACGCTGCTCGCGAGGTGAGCCGCGCCGCCCATCGAACCGCCGCCCAGCGCCTACCGAATGCCCGACCCGCGCGGCACGCCACCGCACGGGCTCCTCGCGGCGGGCGGCGACCTCGCGCCCGGCACGCTCCTGGCCGCGTACCGTGCCGGCGTGTTCCCCTGGCCCGACCCCACGGGACGGCTGTTCTGGTGGTCCCCAGACCCGCGCGCCGTCCTGCCGCTCGACGGCTTCCACGCGTCGCGCAGCCTGCGCCGCATCCGACGCCAGGGGCGTTTTCGGACGACGCGCGATCAGGCGTGCGACGCGGTGATCGACGGCTGTGCCGGTGGCCGCGACGACGGTACCTGGATCACGCCTGCGGTCCGCGCCGGCTACCTCGAGCTGCACGCGCTCGGCTGGGTGCACAGCATCGAGGTGTGGCGGGGCGAGCAGCTCGCGGGGGGGCTCTACGGCGTCGCGATCGGTGGGTTCTTCGCGGCCGAATCGATGTTCCACCGCGAGCGTGACGCCTCGAAGGTGGCGCTCGCGGTGCTCGTCGAGCACCTGCGCGCCCGCGGCTTCACCCTGCTCGACGTGCAGCTCCCCACGCCGCACCTCGCCTCGCTGGGCGTGATCACGATCCCGCGCGACGAGTACCTCGTCCGCCTCGACCGCGCCCTGGCAACGCCGGCCGCATGGTGACCCGCAGCCTCACGACGCCTCGCGCGCGCCGCCCGTCCCCATCCCGAGCCGCTGCATCTTCTTGAGCAGCCCGCGGTACGTGAGCCCGAGGTGCTCGGCGGCGCGCGTCTTGTTGCCACCGGCCAGCGCCAGCGCCCGCTGCACCAGCTCGCGCTCGAGGCGTACGATCTCGTCCTGCAGCGAGCCGCCGCGCGCCGCCGGCGCCTCCTCGATGCCGGCGTCGAGGAGGTGCGCCTCGCCGATCGGCTCGCCCGGCTCGGCGAGCAACAGCGCCCGCTGCACGACGTTCTCCAGCTCGCGCACATTGCCCGGGAAGTCGTGCGCCGCGAGCATCGCCACCGCGCCCGGCGTGATCGACGGGATCGGGCGCTTCATCTGCAGCGCGTGCGCGGCCAGGAAGTGGCGCACGAGCACCGCCACGTCGCCGGTCCGCTCGCGCAGCGGCGGGAGCCGAAGCGGAAACACCCGCAGGCGGAAGTAGAGGTCCTCGCGAAACCAGCCCGCGGTCACGTCCGCGCGCAGATCGCGATTGGTCGCGGCGATCACGCGCACGTCGACCCGCACCGGCCGCGTGGCGCCGACAGGCCGGATCTCGCCCTCCTGCAGCACGCGCAAGAGCTGCACCTGGCAGGCCGGGCTCGCATCCCCCACCTCGTCGAGGAAGATCGTGCCGCCGTGCGCGACCTCGAAGAGCCCCTTGCGGTCGTGGGCCGCGCCGGTGAACGCCCCGCGCCGGTGCCCGAACAGCTCGGCCTCGAGCAGCGTCTCGGTCAGCGCGCCGCAGTTGACCGGAACGAAGAGCCGGTCGCGCCGCGGCCCCTCATAGTGAAGCGCCCGCGCCACCAGCTCCTTGCCCGTCCCCGACGCTCCCTCGAGGAGCACGGTGGCATCCGAGTCGAGCACCCGGCGGGCGCGCGCCAGCACCTGGCGCATGACCTCGCTCTCGGCCACGATCGCGCCGAAGCCGCTCTCGGCCGCTTCGCGGTCCTTGAGGAACCGGTTCTCCTCGGCGAGCCGCTCGTTCGCCCGCCGCAGCTCCTCGACCAGGCGCGCGTTCTCGGCGCCGAGCCGCGTGTTCTCCTGCCCGAGATGGTACGCCTCCACGGCGTTGGTGAGCGCCAGCCGCAGCTCGCGGCTGTCCCAGGGCTTGGTGATGTAGCGGTGGATGCGGCCGAGGTTGAGCGCCTCGACCAGCACCTCGAGGTCGGTGTAACCGGTGAGGATGATCGGCACGACGTCCGGCCGGCGCTCGAGGGCGCCACGGATCACGTCCAGCCCGCAGAGCTCCGGCATGCGCTGGTCGGCAACCAGCACGGCGACGGCGACGCGCTCGACCACGGCCAGCGCCTCGCGCCCGCTCGACGCGGTGAGGATCGTGAACTCTCCGGCGTAGTTGAGCTCGAAGGTGTCGAGGAGATCCGGCTCGTCGTCGACGAAGAGGATCGGGTAGGCCTTGGGATCGAAGGAGACGTGCACGGTTCCCGCCGTCGGTGCACGGACTCTACCTCCCCGCCCGCCGCTCCTGTCAAGCCGAGCGGCGCGTCCCCGCGCCCGCCATGGCAGCCGCCGGGAGCTGGCACGGCAGAACGACCGTGACCGTCGTTCCGTGTCCCGGCGTACTCTCGACCGTGATCGCGCCTCCGTGCTGGAGGACGATGCCCTGGCTCAGCGCGAGCCCGAGGCCGGTTCCCTTTCCCTGCGGCTTGGTGGTGAAGAACGGATCGAAGATCCGCCCGAGGTGCTCGGGAAGGATGCCGGCGCCGTCGTCGCGAATCGCGATCCGCACGCCGCGCTCGTCCGGCGCCGTCGTGATCCAGACGTTGCCCCGCGCGCCGACCGCGTCGCAGGCGTTGGCGAGCACGTTCATGAGGACCTGGTTGAGCTGGCCGGGCACCACCTCGATCGCGGGCAGACGGCCATAGTCGCGGTGGATATCGATGCCGTCCGCCCAGCGCGGCTTGAGCAGGCGGAGCGTGACCTCGATCGCCTCGTGCACGTCGACCTGCCGCGGGGCCCCCTCGCCCACCCGCGAGAAGGTCCGCAGGTCGTTGACGATGCCCGCCGTCCGCTCGGCGCCGCGCGCCATGATGTCGAAGATGCGGCTCACGCGTTCGGCGACGCGCGCGAGCTCGACGTCGTCGTGCTGGGCGGCGATCGCCCGTACCTTCGCGAGCCCGGCGCGCAGAGCCTCGGTGTTGCCGACGATAAAGCTCACGGGGTTGTTGATCTCGTGCGCCACGCCGGCGACGAGCTGGCCGAGCGAGGCGAGCTTCTCGGTCTGCAGGAGCTGCGCCTGCGCGGCCTTCAGCTCGTCGTAGGCGTGCGCCAGGTCCGTATTCGACGCCTCGAGCTCGGCCGTGCGCGCCCGCACTTTCACCTCCAGCTCCTGGTTGAGCGCCGCCAGCTCCTGGTACGAGAGCGCGTTCTGAACCGCGATGGCGCTCTGCGCCGCGAGCGTGCGCAGGAGGTCGAGATCCTCGCCGCTGAAGGCCAGCCCCGAACGCTTGGCGCCGAGGACGAAGGCCCCGGTGACGGTCGCGCCCACGGCCAGCGGCACGACGAGCGTGACCCCGTTCTCCGCGAGCATCCGGCGCACCGCGGCGCCGTCCGCGCCGTCGAACGCGCCGAAGTCCGCCGCTGTCAGCGGCCGCTGCGGCACGCGCGCGAGCACGGCCCGCAGCGCCGGACCTCCGAGGTCCGCGCGCTCCTCCATGCTCCGGCTGCCTTCGCCGTAGATCCACACGCGCGTCTCGCCCGCCGCCCAGACCACGATCCCGAAGCCCTCCAGCGCGAAGCCCTCGCTGACCGTGCGACCGAGACGGAGGAGGACGTCGTCGAGGTCGAGCAGGGAGGTGAGCGCCGCGCTCAGCTCGCCGACGGTACGGCGGTAGTCGAGGCGCGTGCGAAAGAAGGTCCGATCGAGCACGTGCTGCACGCCGCCGCGGAGGGGGTCGAACAGAAAGGCGACGGTCGCGAAGAACGCGATGGTGAACAGCGGCGAGGTCTGCGCCACGCGCTGGGGGACGAAGATACCGACCACCACCAGGGCGCCGGCGTACGCCAGCGAGATGCCGAGCGTCAGGGTGACGTAGACGAGGGTGCGTTTGAGCAGCGCATCGATGTCGAACAGGTCGTGCTTCGCGATCGCGTACGCCACCGCCAAGAAGAACAAGAACGGCGTGAGGGCGACGTAGTTGGTAGGAAAGTGCCCGCCCGAGCGGGCGGTGTCGAGGAAGTTGTAGAGCGCGATCCCGGTGGCGAGCACGATGCCCGGCACGACCGCGTACACGCGCGGGCGTACCATGGGCGTGCGATTCTCCCAGTATGCCAGCGCCGGGAGCCCGATCAGCAGGACGATCGACAGCGCGCTGAAGAGATACGCGGCGTAGAGCGGCACGAGCGTCGGCCGCGGCGCGGCGAGGTCCTGCCAAATTCCCGCCGTGATCCCGGCAGCGACCAGGTATGGGAGCAGCAGCCAGCGCGGGCGGCGGACCACGCGTGGCCGCACGATCGGGAACACCAGCCCGAAGTGGATGAACGTCGCCGGGAAAGTCGCCTGCGTGAGGTAGTGCAGCCGCGTGAGCCAGGGGCAGTCGGGAAGATAGAGCGACGTCCCGGTCAAACCGAACAGGCCGGTCGCCACGCACAGGACGAGGAACGCCTGCGCCTCCGGATGCCGCGGCTGGAGGGAGGCGACGAGCACGCCCGCGATCAGCATGAGCACTCCGTTGATCACGAACAGCCCGACCGTGAGCCAGTAGTCCTCGGCACCGAACCGCATTGTCGGCACCGTCCGCTCGACGACCGTCGCGCCCTTGATCAGCGTGTAGTGGACGCGCGTGCCGATGGGCAGCGCCTCGACGTGGGCGTAGACCTCCCCGCTGCTGTGGACGGGCGCGCCGTCGACCGCCAGGACCCGGGCGTGGAAGGGGACGTCGGCGACGAGACCCGTCCACCCGGGGAGGCCGATCGTCGGCACCACCGCGTTCTCCATGACGAAGAACCCGGGAAACGGACGCCCCGGCCAGCGCAGCGTGCCGACGGTCGTGACGACCGTGAGCGGCAGCGCGATCGCAGCGGCGAGCAGCGGCGCCCAGCGAGCGCCGATCCAGCGCACGCGCCGCACGGCTGCGGTGGCCGCGCCGGGGGCCGGCTCGCAGCCGCGGGGACGTGCCGCACCTCCCGAGGACTCTTCGACGGCCATCCTTCCTCGGCCTCGACGTACAGCAAGTCGCAGGCCCGTGGATAGAGGGGGGGCCGCCGCACGGGCCCAGCACCGGCTCCCAATCGCCATGAACTGCATTTCACGGCGCCGTGAACCCGAGTTCACAGCGCCCGTGGACGCAGCCGCGAATGCCGCAGTCACCGACTGGTCCAACACTTGCAACTTCCCGTTTCCATGACTGCCTTGCGACTCATCCGCACCGGTCCGGGACGCTCCCCGCATGTCGAGACCACGGACGAGCGTGCGCGCGCCGACGCGCGCATCGTGGTCGAGGGCTGGCTGGCGGCGCCCTGGGAAAGCGTGGATCTCGCGTGCGACGACCTCGTCGCACGCATCGCGGCGCGATTCGCCGCGCGCGACGCCGAAATCATGCGCCTGACCACCGCGGTCTGCGCGGCGGCCCTCCCGCCGGAGACGAGCCGCGATGACTGACACACCATCAGTGCCGGTCCCGCGAGCCCGCACGCGCCTCGGGCGTGCGGTCTGGCGTCACTTCGGGCGCTACCTTCAGGCGCGGGCGCAGGGCTCCTGGCGTTTCGCAAGCCCGGTTGACGGTGGATTCCCGAGCGGACTACCGTCCGCCCCCACGTTGCCATGGGAACATCGAGCCGCGGAATCGAGCGCCCCGGGGCCGCACACGCGCCAGCAGCGCACGCCCACGCAGCGCAGCGGATGAGCCGAGCAGGGCTCGTCGCCCTGCTGCTGATGGTGGTGGGAGCCGCGCGCGCGCGCGCATCGTGCGACGCAATCCCCGGGCCGGTCGGAGCGTTCCGCGGCGCGCTCGGGCTCGTCGATCGCCCCTTCGCACGGCCGGGGGACCCGATCGAGCTTCGCCTCGACCCGGCATGCCACCGCGCCTCGGCCGGCTTCTCGCCGACGGCCAGCCGCCACGCGGTGACGTTCGTGTTCACCCCGCCGAACGGCGCCCGCCACGCCGTCGTGGTACGCGCGGACTGCACGGGGTTCGCGGCGGCGGTACGACGCTGCGAGGCCGCGCTCGCCGGCGGAACCGCCACCTGCCTGGCCGCCGGCCCCGACGCGCTCGCGATCGTCGACCGCGACGGTGCGCGTCGGCTTCGCATCCGCTTCCCGGACACGGCGGCCCTGGTCGGCGGCGGGGATCCCGACCGCACGCTCACCGGGCCGGTGGCGATCGCCGTGACCCGCGTCGACGATCCCCTGCCGTGCGCCCTCGCGGCGCAGCCGTGCGCCGAGCAGCTCGGGCTCACGGCGTGCGTGGACGCGCTCTATCTCGAGGACGGCGCGTGCGGCACCATCCCCGGCGATCCGTTCGCGCACTTCACCGCGCTGCCTCCTGCCAACGACTACGGCGCGATCTGCACCGAGCCCGCGCCCCCGTGTACGGGCGAGGCGCGCGCGATCCGCTTCACCACCGACGCGCTCGGCAATCTGCTCGTCCCGATCGACTGGCGGCGTGTGCTGGTCCGCCGCAGCGACGTGCCAGTCGCCCGGCTGCTCCGCGGCAGCACACCGCTCGAAGCGTTCGAGGGCTCGGGGACGCCGATCCGCCTTCCCGCGACGCGCTTCCTGGGCTCGTTCTCGCTCGACGGCCGCGTGCTGCCGCCGATCTTCGAGCCGCAGCTCGATCCGTCCGACCCCGGCGCGCTCGTACTGTTCGGCAGCGCCGACGCGCCCGCCACCGTGCTCCGGATCGCGCGCGCGACCACATGCACGGGCGGCGCGAATGCGGGGACGGCCTGCCGCGATGACACCGCCTGCGCGGGCGCGCGCTGCGGCGGCGGGCTCTTCGACTTCAGCAGCCGCTTCGCGGCCGGCGTGGGCCCGATCGTGCTCCGCCGCGGCGCCTGCGTCGGCGGCTCGCGCGCCGCCGCCGCCTGCGGGGGCGACACCGACTGCCCGGGCGGCCAGTGCGGCAGCTTTGCCGCCGCCGCGCACGACCCCGTACCGCTCGACGGCATCACGGAAACCGACCAGACGTTCGCCTTCGTCGTGGCCGAGGCACTCGCGGGCGCAGACCTGAACGGCGACGGCGACCTCCGCGACGACGTCGTGGAGCTGGTCGACCGCGCGACGGGCACGATCGCGCCGATCGGCGACATCGCACCCGGGCGAGCCGCCGTGCGCGTCAGCGAGCCGCCGTTCAGCCGCCCGGCGCTCGCCGCCGCTGGCGACATCGTCGCCTTCCTCGAACCCGAGGCGCTCGAGGGCAACCGCGACGCCAACGGCGACGGCGACGCGACCGACCTGATCCTGCGCGTCTTTCGCCTGGACGGTTCGCTGGCAATCCCCGCGTCGGCAGGGCTCACCCTCACCGCGGACGCGGCGCCGCTCGTGGGCGGGCAGAGCCTCGCGGTGGACGGGGGGCTCGTGTTCTTCCGTTCGCGCGAGGCCGATGCCGCACGGCAGACGACCGTGCTGGTCAGCACGAGCGCCGCCGGTGACCCCGCCAACGACGCGAGCTGGCTCACGACACCGCAGGCGGCCTCGGCCGACGGGCGGGTCGTCGCCTTCGTGAGCCGCGCGTGGAACCTCGTCCCGGACGACGTCCGCTGTGTCACCGAGTCCTCGCGCTGCGAGGATGCCGTGGTCGTCGATCGCGACGCGGATGGCGATGGGGTTCTGGACGAGCCGGGGGCCGTCGCCGTGGCCCGTCCCGGAGCGGGCGAAGTCGGCTGGCCGGACACCGTCGCCGCGGTCTCGGCCGACGGCCGCGTCGTGGCCTTCACGAGCTGGTCGGCACAGCTCGATCCCACCGACACGAACGGCCTGCCGGACGTCTACGTCCGCGACCGCTCGACCGGTGCCGTCGAGCGCGCGAGCGTGGCGAGCGACGGCGGCGGCGCGAACCACGGGGTCGAGGTCCGCGCCCGGTCGCTCGCGCTCTCGGCCGACGGCACGCAGGTCGTGTTCGCGAGCGCGTCGACCACGCTCGTGCCGGGCGACGGCAACGGCGCCGTCGACGTGTTCGTCCGCGACCGTGCCGCGGGCCGCACCGAACGCGTGAGCGTGGCAGGCGACGGGACCGAGGCCGACGGCGAGTCCTTCACCACGCTGTCGGCCGTCTCCATCTCGGCCGACGGCCGCTTCGTCGCGTTCGACAGCACCGCGACCAACCTCGTGCCCGGCGATCAGAACGGCGAGCGCGACGTGTTCGTGCGGGACCGGGCGACCGGCCGCACCGTCCGCGCAAGCGTCGGGGTCCGCGACGAGGAAGGCAACGCCGCGTCCTACGGGCCCGTGCTCGCCGCCGACGGCCGCAGCGTGGCGTTTGCCAGCATCGCCACCAACCTCGTCCCCGGCGACACCAACGGGACCGCCGACATCTTCGTTCGCGACCTCGCTCGCGGGATCACGACGCGCGTGAGCGTGGCATCCGACGGCACCGAGGCGAACGGCCACAGCGCCGACCCGAGCCTGTCGGCCGACGGCCGCTTCGTCGCGTTCACGAGCGGCGCGACGGTGCTCGTGCCGGGCGACACAAACGGGATCGACGACGTGTTCGTTTACGACCGCCTCACCGGCACGACGGCGCGCGTGAGCCTCGCGGCGGATGGTCGCGAGCTCCGGGGTTCGGACGTTCCACACCCGGGCGCGGTAACGCCCACCCTCACTGTCGACGGCACCGCGACCGTCTTTCTCAGCAACAGCTTCGACGTGACACCGGGCCTCGACCGCTTCGGCTTCCGTCGCGTGTTCGTGCGCCAGCCCGACCTCCCCACCGGCGGTGCGCTCGGGGACACGGTGCTCCGCGTCTTCGACCCCACGGCGTCCGATCCCGCGCAGCGGCTGCGCACGCTCGGCCCGGCGGGCGCGGTCGCGGTCGCCGGGCGCGCGGCCGCCTTCCTGCGGCCCGAGGGTCCCGGCGGCGCCGGCACACCGGAGTACGTCGTACACCTCTGGACGGAGGCGGGCGGCGTGCGCGACCTCGGCCGGACCGCCACGGCGGTCGCGCTCTCGCCGACGTACGTAGCCGCCCTCGTGCCGAGGCCCGAGGGCGGCACCAGCGTCGCCGCGCATCGGATCGGCGACGCGGACGACGCGTGGGTGGACGCCGGCGTTGCCGCCGACAGCCTCGCGTTCGGGGGTGACACCGTCGTCTTCCTCGCGCCCGAGCGCACGCAGGGCACGGACTTGAACGCCGACGGCGATCTCGACGATCGCGTGCTTTTCGTCTGGCACCCGGGCAACGGCGCGCCCGTGAGCACCGGCTTCGCGGCGGAGGAATTCGTCGCCGGCGACGCGCTGGTCGCATTCCGCACGCGCGAGGCCGCGCAGGGTGGCCGCGATCTCGACGGCGACGGCGATGCGAACGACGCCGTGCTGCACGTCGTCGATCTCGCCACCGATCGGGTCGTGAGCACCGGCCAGGCCGTCACGCCGTGCGCGCTCGAGGCGTGCGACCCGCGCTTCCCGTATCGCGTGCTGCACGACTCGGTGCGCTTTCTCACCTTCGAGGCCGACCAGGGCGCCGATCTCACCGGCGACGGCGACACGAACGATCTCGTGCTCCAGGCGTTCAACCCGCGCGCGCTCGCCGCCGGTGTCCCGGCCGCCTCGCGCACCCGCGCGCACGCGCGCGGCGTCACGCCCGGGGTGCTCACGACGCTCGCGGCCGTGAGCGCGGGCGTCTGCACGGACTCCGGCGCCGCGTGCGCGAGCGACGCGAGCTGCGCGCGCGGGCGCTGCATCGTGCCGCCCGGCCGGTGTTTCGCCGACACCGGCACCGCCTGCACGCCGGCGATGCCGGCCGGCGACGCAGCCGTGTTCCGTCCCACCGACTGCCCGGCTGGCGCATTCTGCGGAACGGGCGAGGCGGGCACGACGACCTGCCTCGCCGACACGGGCGAGTGCGCGACCGACGCGGACTGCGCCGCGGGCGCACGCTGCACGGGCGTGGGCCAGACGATCCAGCGGCTCGTGGCGCCGCTCGCAACGACCGGCGGGAGCGCTGGACTCCTGCCGGGCGCGGGCCGCTGCGTCGAACCGACCGGGCGTGAAGGGGGAACGTGCCGCGGCGACGCTGACTGCCCCGGCGGCGCTGCATGCCGCGCGGACGTCGTCACCGCCGCGCTCGCCGACCGCGACCGGGACGAGGTGCCCGACGCGTTCGACAACTGCCCCGCCGTCGCGAACGCCGACCAGGCCGACACCGACGGCGACGGCACCGGCGACGCCTGCGACGCGCGCACGTGCGGCGACGGCGTGCGGCAGGCAGGCGAGGCGTGCGACGGCGCGGCCGACGACCTGTGTGCGGGCCAGTGCCAGGCCGACTGCGCGTGCCGCTGCACGAACGAGCTGCGGGCGGCGAGTGCGCGCGTCGTCTTCGGGCGGCCGCGGCGGAGCCGGCTCACGGCGCGCCTGGTCGTGCCGCTCACCGCCTACCGCGGCGAGCCGGTCGCGGTGCGGCTCGACGATGCGGGGGGCGTCCCGCTCGCCAGCGGCGGCGTTGCCCGGCTGCGGCAGGAAGACCACTCCGGCCGGCACTGGGCGGCGCGCGGCCACGGCCGCGGGCTCCGCGAGATCCGGCTCACGCGCCTCGGTCGCGCGGCCGCGCAGCGCTGGCGCGTCGTCGTGCGCGCGCGTGGCTGGCTCGGCCAGACCGAGAGCCGGCTCGTCACGCGCGGTCGGCTCACGATCAGCGTCGGCGAGGCGTGCTTTGCCGTGCGGATGGATCAGGCGGCTACGGCGCCTCGGCCTTGAGCGTGCCGACCGGCCAGGCACACTCGTCGCCGGAGAAGGCCGGATCGAGCGCGCCGTCGGGCGCGTAGCGGGCCAGCGCGAAGTCCACGTCGCCGCTCCACGGCATCTCGCGGTAGTCGCCGGCCGCCACGAGCTTCCCGTCGGGCTGGCGCGCAAGCGCGAAGGCCCCTTCCTGACGGCCGTGGAAGTCCGTGAGCACGATCCCGCCGTTGCCGAAGCTCGGATCGAGGGTGCCGTCTCCCGTGAGCCGCAGGAGCAGGAAGTCCGAGTCGGCGGCGTCGGATCGTCCCGCGCCTCCGGCGATGACGAAGCGCTCCTCGGAATCGACATCGAGCGCTTCCGCCATGCTCCAGCCCGTGCCGGCGAGCGCCGGTACCGCGATGCCGTCGGAGGCGAAACCCGTGTCGAGCGTGCCCGCGCTCGTGAAGCGCAGGAGGCCGGCGCGGTAGCCGTCCGACCCCGTGGACCAGGTCACCCCGAAGGTCACGGCCACCACGATGCCGTGGTTGCCGAGAATCCCGAGGCCGGCGACGCCGTGCGGGCCACCGGGCGCCAGTACCGCACCCGAGGCCCCGTCGCCGAAATGCATGTCCACCGTGCCGTCCTCGTCGGTGCGCACGACGAACGTCGCCGAGCCCGGGTCGGCCTCGACGATGCCGGCCGCCACCAGCGCACCAGTCGAGTCGCGCGCCACGCGGTCGAACCGTCCGGAGAAGTCGCCAAAGACGACGAGGCCCTGGCTACCGAACGTCGGATCGAGTCCGCCACCGGCGTCGAAACCCGCAAGCATCGGCGAGCACCGGGAGCCATCGCAGCGCTGGCCCGCAGCGACGATGCGACCGCCAGCAGCGACGACGCCGTGCAGCCCGGCCCCGACCGCACCGAAGCGGGTCACGACCACTCCGCCCACACCGAAGTCGCCGTCGAGGAGACCCGTGCCGTCGAGGCGCACGAGGAACGCCGCGTCCGCCGAGCCGTTCCCGACGACGGTGCCGGCCAGCACGAGCTTTTCGTCCGCCTGCCGCGTCATGCCCATGGACGGATCGACGCCGTCCATCTGCACCCATGCGCGCCCGGAGTGCTCGGCGCCGAAGGCGAGGTCGAGCCGGCCGTCGGGGAGGTAGCGCGCGAGCCCGACGCCATCGACCTCCTTCTGGCCGCCGACATGCCGCACCCTGCCAGCGGCCGTGATGCGACCGGCGGGATCGAGCCCGAGCGCCCGCGGATGATCGCCACGACGCTCGAACGCCGTGACCACCCGCCCGCCGCCCGCGAGCGCGTCGCAGGTCGCCTCGGTGGGGCCCGGCCACGGCTCGCAAGCCGCAACCCGCAACGGGAGGCGCATCGTCGAGACCGTGTCGCCGATCATTCCGCCGAAGAGCGGCGCCGCACCGGCCAGCGTGAGCGTCTGGCCGACGACACAGCAGGGCCCCGCAGCGGGACCCCCGTCGACGGCCGTCGCGACCGCAGGCACACCGACCGCGCTGCAGCCGTCCACCGTCACGTCGGCGACGTCGGCGAAGCGCGCGGTGGCGTGGCCCGTGGTCATCCGCATGATCGCGTTCAGTCGCGCGATGTCGCCGTCGCCGTCGGTCACGTCGTCGGGTACGCCGTCGGCGTCCGGGCACCCGCTCTCGTGGTCGCTCCACGAGACCTCCTGCACCGGGACCTCGAGCGTCATGTGCAGGCCGGCCCCGTCGGCGATCCCGTCGCCGCGCGCGATCCGCTCGGCGCCGCGCACGTTGTCGCCCGCGCCCCCCTCGATCGGGCCGCAGGTCTGGCCAAGCGGATTGCAGACGCCGTCGCTCGTGTCGCCGGTGAGGGTGAGGTCGGCGTCCGCGTTCGGCGCGGCACCGTCCCACACGGTTCCCCGCCCTGCCGCGGCACCGGCGGCGCAGCCCCGCGCGTAGAGCCTTCCGGTCAAGCCGAGCGGCGGTACGACGCAGAACGCCGGCTGCTCGAACCCGCCCGGTGGGATCACGGCGTCGTGGCGGCATCCCGCATCCGGCGGACCGACGTCCACGGTGAGACGCAGACCCGCCGGGAGCGCCGAGGCCCGAAACGGTCCGTAGGTGAAGCTGCCGTCGTCGGCCGGCGTCTCGAGCACCATGCGAAACGGCCCGCAGCACGCGGGCGGCGGGAGCGTGGTGGTCGTGGTGCTGGGCCGCGGTGCTCCGCACTCGGCGCCGTAGGCCGCATCGCCCGAGGCCGAGAGCAGCGCGGTGCACTCGAGGCCAGGAGTGGCAAGGCAGTTGATGCACTCGCCGACCCCGGCCACGTCCGTGACGACGCCGCCGCACGCGCGCGGGCCGCCGTCGGGGCAGCGCTGCGGGGCAACGTCGGATGCGGCGATGTCGCCGGCGCCGTCGCATCGCCCATCGTGCCCGCCGCAGGCACGGCAGATCGCCGTGCGCCGGCGCGTCTCGGCGGCGGCGATCGCGGCGGCCGTCACCCCGTCGCCCGGGCAACTCCCTGCGTAGCGGCCGCGCAGCCGGAGGTCCCAGCAACGCGCGAGCAGCTTGGCCTCCTTGCCAAGGAATCGCGACGCCTCGCGGCCGATCGCGCCAGCGCACCGGCGGGCACCGGCGGTCGTCGGCCGCGGCGCGCCGGCGAGGTAGTCGCTCACCGTCCCGAGCGCGGCCGTGCCGACGCACGCCACACACGCGGCGACGTCACCGCAGTGGGCGATCGTGCCGCGGCAGGCGTCACTGCGCGCCACGCCGGGGCAGGTGGCGGCATCCCAGCCGATGGCCGCGAGCGCCTCGTCGTCGGCGGTGCCGCAGCGGTGGTCGCGCCCGCCGCAGCCCTTGGCAACCGCGGCCTCGAGGGCACGACGGGCGCCGGCCATCTTCGCCACCGTGCGCCGCTCCACGATGCAGCTCGTCCCGGCCGCGAGCCGCCCGGCAACCCGTCGCGCCTCGCAGTTCGCGAGGGCGGCCAGCGCCCGGCGGGAGAACGTCTGCTCGGCGCCGACGATCGCGCGGCGACAGCGCAGCGGTTCCGGGTGGGCCGAGGTGGGGACGAGAAGAGCGAGGAGAAGGAGTGCCAGCGCCAGTCGGGTCTGCATGGGCCCGGCTGGCGTACTGCGGCACGGCGGTGGACGTCAACCGGAGGTGCGGTACTGCCCTGCGCTCCTCACGCGCGCCTGGACCTACGCAGTCCTCGTCAGCCCCATTTCCGACGGCAGCCTGTCGCCGGAACGTGGGCGAAAAGCCACAGGCACGGCCACCGCGCGCCCCATCATGGTCGAGTCCCACATCCTTGCCTGCAGTATACACTCACCCTCTGCGTTCTTGATCCGGCCTGATCCCGTCCCCCAACGCAGGGTCATGGGCGAGCGAGCCCCATAACCTCGTCATCTCCTCGCCGCTGGCCGGCTCGAAGCGCGCACCGGTAACCTCATCGCTGGCCGCGTTACGCCCCCCGGATTCGGCGCCCGCCCTCACACCTCCGCACCGAAGGACCCGCGCTCCTTCCCTCCCCGAACTCGCGGATGCGGGACGCGACCAACTCGCGGGTCAAGCACACGATCGCACCCGCCGCCGCTACACGCCAACCCTGCCGTGGCACCCGCGCCCCACGGTGCTGACACGAAGCAGACGGTCGCCGTCGTCGCCCGCCTGCTCCCCGCCCCCCGCCACACTTGCCTGCGCGCGCGGAGGCTTACCGCACGCGGCGGCGTTTGGGCAGCTATGTGCAACTCCCGCCATCAACCCTCGGGCCGACGCGCACCGGCCAGTTTCTGTTCTTTACTCGCCGCCAACTAGTTGCATCGGCGGCACTTATGGCTTGCGCGCTTCGGCTTCGGTCTTGTCCGCCTCGTCCTTCGCACCCGAGGCGTTGTCCTGCAGAAACTGAAGACCCTTCGCGAAGGAACAAAGTTCGTGGTACTCAACAACATCCCGCATTCCTGCGTAAATGCCATACGTCTCGACCGGAAGTCGCTGGCTCGCGATAATCTGCGCACGCTTTGCTGATTGGGCTGCATCAATCGCTGCACCCACCGCGGTGTCAACCTTACTGTGGTACACCTTGTCCGTGAGGGTCCTGTCGGTTCCCTGGGTCGCCGCCGACGCTGCTGATAACACTTGAGTCGCACCTCCGGTGCTGACGGCGCCCGCTGCGCTCAGGGCGACACTGGCGACGCCAAGGATGGTCGAGGTCAAGGCACTCTGCGAGACGAACCCAGCCTGATGAATGGGGCACACTTGGTCGCAGTGAAGCATCGCTTGGTCCATCACCTCGTTCCGCGCGACCCTCCGATCCGCGAGGTCCGACGCCAGGTCAAGGTAGCGCTTATAGAGGTCATTGGTGTTGAGCGGTTCAACGCACCTCGTGCCGTTGAGCTTTCGAAGCCGTGTGCATTCATTATCACGGTAGTCGACCAGGCAGGGGTCGACTTGAAACGCAGGCTTTACTAGGCTGCAGCCCACGGGGCCGAGCCAGAACAAGACGGCGACGGCCAGCAGCGGCCGGCATCCAGCACGACATGATAGCATCGCGTTTCTCCTTTCAAGGAAGCCGATAGGTAGTGTAAACCCGTGGTGATGCTATTTGCCAACACCACATGGACGTTGAGCCAACCCACAAGGCGCCGCGGACACGACGCGGAGCGCGTGGATCGAACCGCATGACAGCACCCGGCGGTGAGTAGCTTGGTGGAATATCTGTTGGTGCCATAGGATCTCCCGTACCTTGATAACGGACTCCGGTGGCGACCCCCGATGTTCGTACCGATCGGCGCGGGCGGAAGCTGGGGCGGGGCGAGTGCCGGAGCCACCGTCATGGCATGCTCGTCGCGGTCGTGGTCCGCGGAGTGGTCGTGCTCGTCGTAGTGCTTGATTCTGCTTCATCGCACCCTCGCCGCGCACCCCGCATCGCCCGCGCTGCTCCCCTTGCACGTGAGCTTGTGCCCCGTCCCGCCGGCGATCAGCTTGTGCACGCAGCCCGTGAACTGCGTGCAGTGCCAGTGCTCCTCGCCGCCGTTCACCACGCCGTGCGCCACGTAGACGGCGCCGCTCGGCGGCGACGTCACATCGAGCGGCGTGTCGCCGAGGCTCCGCGCCGCCACGTTGACCTGCACCCCCGGCTTGATCACGCTCGTCCGCACCGATCCGCCGACCGGCGCCGCCTTGTTTACGTACTTGGCGACCGTGTCCTTGTTGACGAGCCAGCTCGCGCCGGCCGGCATCTGGAACGCGCCCTTCGTGCCGTCGTACGCGACGTGCAGCGACGCGTGGATGTCAGCGGGGTTGATCCCCGGTCCCTTGGTGACCGCCGGGTCCTTCGTCGTGAACACCGCCCGTGCACCGGTGGACTTCGCCGTCACGATCAGCTTGAGGCCCACGACGGGAATTTTGGCGCCCACGGGCGTGCACCATGACGGCTCGCCGAGACACTCCCAGCCCGCCTCGACCTGGCAGGTCCCGTCGCAGCCGTCGCCCGACGCGACGTTGCCGTCGTCGCACGCTTCCCCGGTCTCGACGACGCCGTCGTCACACGCCACCCGGAAGACCGAGACGGCGTTGTCGTCGATCCCCTGGCCGTATACCGAGCGGCCGTCCGGGCTCGCGGCCACGGCGATCGAGCCCCAGAGCCCATCGACTCCGTCGATGCCGTCCGTCAGCGTCTGGGCCAACGCCACGCTCCCCGTGGCCGGATCGCGCGTGAACACACGCAGCGCGTCTACCCACGAAGCCATGTAGACCCGCCCGCCGTCCGGGCCCATCGCGAGCCTATGCCCACCGCCCCCGCCGGCGCTCTGTTGGAACGTGAGCGCACCGGTGGTCGCATCGCGTGCGAGCCCGGTGAGAACGCCGTCGGCCCAGCTCGCGACGTAGACGTGGCTGCCCGTCGGGTCGATCGTGATGCCGTTCGGCTGGCCGATGCCGGGCACCGTGGGGCTCGAGTAGGATGCGAGGAACGTGAGCGCCCCCGTCGCGGAATTGCGCGCGAAGCTCGCGATCCGCCCGGTGTCCGAGAAGTTCCCGAACGAGGCCAGGTAGAGATGCGCGCCATCCGGGCTCACCACCAGTTGAACCGGATAGGCCAGCGGCGGCACGCCTCCCACGCCCTCCTCCTGCGTCTCGACCAGGGTGAGAGCGCCGGTCAGGGAATCCCGCGCATAGACGACGACCGAATAGGGGGAGCTGCTCGACACGTACGCGCTCGCTCCGTCAGGGCTGAGCGCGATGTACCAGGGCCTGCCGGCTCCGAAGCCCGACGTCTGCTTGCCGAGGTATGTGAGCGCCCCCGAAGCGGCGTTTCGGCCGAAGATCGCTACCGCCTTCGACGTGCCGCCCGTCACGTAGACGTAGCCCCCGTCCGGGCTCACCACGACGCCGTTGGCGCCGGCGATCCCGTCCACGCCCCCCACCCCCTGGACGTGGCTTTCCATGAACGTGAGCGCGCCAGTCGTGAGGCTGCGCGTGAACACCACGACCGCGTACGAGCCGTCGGCTGTGACGTAGACGTTCTTGCCGTCCGGGCTCACCGCCGGGGTGTTGGGGACCAGCATGTTCGCGACGCCCCCCACCCCGTTCTGCTGCGCCTCGACGAACCGCAGCACGGGCGGCGTCGCGTCGGCGACGCTGGCGAAGAGAAGGACCAGCGGGATTGCGGCGGCCCGAAGAGTGCGCCCAGCCAGGCCTCGCCCGCCGGCGCCCACCGGCATCGCCGCCTGTTGCGGCGTGGAACGTCGCGCGATCCCCATTGTCCCCTCCTTGGTTGTCGCCATGCAGCCGCCGGCCTGCACGCCGGGACGCGTCGCTGTAAGCACGTGGAGTGCCAGAGCTGTCGAAGCGCGGTCGCCTGCGTGCGCCCAGAGTTCTCGGGCGCGCGCCGTGGCGCAACGGCGCAGCGCTCTGAACCGGAGTTCACCGCAGTGTGAATTCCAGTTCCGTCGGAACGGCGCCCCCGGACAGCCGACAGCGAGCCACACGACCACGTGCGTGCCCATGAGGAACATGCCTTCACTGCCTCCCTGGCGTCCGGCGGGACGACGGGAGCGACGATGTCCCAGACGATCTGCCCAGCGAGGCATCCGAGCGGGGCCCCGTACTGAGCCACCAGATACGGCGTTCCCTGACAGGTGTTCGGAGAGGTGGGCCCTACGCGCGGCGCGGGCACTTGTGCGTCTTCGGCGAGAATCACGAGCACCTGGGCTGACGCAACCGCCTGAAGGGACTCTTCTACGCCCGGCGAGTCGAACGTCGCCTCGAGCTCCGGGGCACGCTCCTCGTCGACGACGGCCCGGGGGCAACGCCCGCACCCGCCCCTTGCCGAGACGCTCTGGGCGCGGCGTGACCCGCTCGACGGTCCAGGTACCGTCCGGCTGCTCCGCCGCGCAGCTGAGGAGCGGGCAAGCCGCCGCCGGCTCGCCGTCGACTCCGGCAGCCAGGCACGTCAGGACGTCGACCGGCTGATCATCGCGGCCGCGTCGAAACCATCGAATCGCCTTGACTCTCGCCGACCGCCCGGGATACTGGACTCGACCGATCGGTCGGTTTGTCGAGCCATGCCAGCCGTCATGCACGCCTCGGTCGAGCAGAGCTCCCGCGACAAGATCCTCGACGCGGCGGAGACTCTCTTCGCCAAGCGCGGGTACTCGGGAATCGGGCTGCGCGAAGTCGCCGAGGTCGTCGGCCTCGGCAAGTCGTCGCTCTTTCATCACTTCAAGAGCAAGCCCGAGCTGTACGCGGCCGTGGTCGCGCGCATCCTCGGACGCCTCGAGGAGCGACTCGTGCGTGCACTGGCCGCGGGCGGCGACCCGGTCGTCCGCCTCGAACGCTGGCTCGACGAGCTGCTCGACCTGATGGCCGAGAACCCCACCTGGGCCCGACTCCTGCTGCGTTCCCTCTTCGAGGACGACGACCTCGCCGGCGACACGCCGGAGGAGGCCGCGGCTCATCAGGCCATCACCCGCATGATGAACGGCGCCGCAGCGCTGCTCCGCGAGGGCATGAGCGCCGGGCTGTTCCGCGCCACCAACGTGCCGCACCTGCTGCTCACCCTGATGGGCATCACCGTCTTCCCCTTCGCGTCGGGCGAGTTCGGCGCGGAGGTGGTCGGGGAAAACCTGTTCGACGCCGCCGAGGTGCGGCGTCGCAAGAAGGAGCTCCGCGAGCTCCTGCGCTCCGGGCTCGTCGTGCGGGCCGAGCGCTGATCGAGGACACTACCAATGGACAAGCTCCTGGCCGAGTATCGCAGACGGATTGGCGACTTCGAGGTCGTCGAGATCGACGAGGATCGCGTGCGGCAGCTGCGCGCGGCGATCGACGTCGACTGCCCGATCGACCTCCATTGGACGTGGAGCTACGCGCGCGAGGTCGAGGAGCTGCGCGCGCTCTACGAGCGCGGCAAGAAGGGCCAGTGGAACGCGCAGACCGACCTCGACTGGAGCCTGCCCTTCCCGCGCCACGAGTGGTTCCTCGCCAAGCAGGGCGTGCAGCTCTTGCCGTCGGTCCTCCAGATCATGGGCGCCGACGACGCCACCTGCCGCGAGGCGGCGTGGGACGAGTTCGCATGGACCTTCTCGCAGCTCCTCCACGGCGAGCAGGCGGCGCTCCAGCTCTGCGGGCAGCTCACGAACACCTGTCCGTCGATCGATCAGAAATTCTACGCCTCGTCGCAGGTGGCGGACGAGGCGCGCCACGTCGAGGTGCTGGCGCGGTTCCTCCAGGAGAAGGTCGGGACCATTCACCCGATCGGCGGCACGCTGAAGGCGCTGCTCGACCGCCTGCTCGAAGCGCCGACGTGGAAGATGAAGACGCTCGGCATGCAGTGCCTGTTCGAGGGCGTCGCGGTCGGGATCTTCGACCTCACGCAGAAGGCGTCGACCAACCCGCTGCTCACGGAGCTGCTCCGCAAGGTCAAGCAGGACGAAGCGCGCCACGCGGCGTTCGGCATCCTCTGCATGCGCCGCATCGTGAAGGAGTGCACGCCCGAGGAGCTGGCGCAGATGGAGGACTTCTCCTTCGGCATCCTCGAGGCGCTCAACGCCAACCAGCAGCTCGACATGCTCCGCGACCTCGCGCCCAAGTACGGCCTCGACCCCGAGAACGTGGTCGCGATCCTCGTCGGCTCGCCCGAGTGGAAGCAGTTCAACAGCGAGCTCTTCATGCACACCGTCGTCCCCAACCTGGCGCGCCTCGGGCTCATCACCGAGCGCACCGAGCAGCGCTACCGCGACGTCGGCATCATGTTCGGCGATCGCTTCGGCACCGGCATCGACCCCGACGTCGCGGCCAGCATGCAGGCGCACTGATGGACGCCGCCTCGGAGGTGCTTCGCGTCGAGCGGGACGGCCACGTCGCCACGCTCTGGCTCGACGATCCGGCGCGCCGCAACGCGATGGGACCGGCCTTCTGGGAGGCCCTTCCCCGCCTCTTCGCCGAGCTGAGCGACGATCCCGCGGTGCGCGTCGTGCTCATCGCCGCCCAAGGGCCGCACTTCACGGTCGGCCTCGATCTCAAGGCGTTCGGCAGCACCTTCGTCGCCGGCGGGGACACGGGCAGCGACTCGGAGGCGGCGCGGCGCACGCGATTGCGCCGAATGGTCAAGCGCATGCAGGGCGCCATCAACGCCGTCGCCGACTGCCCCAAGCCGGTGATCGCCGCGGTCCACGGCTACTGCATCGGCGGCGGGATCGACCTGATCACGGCCTGCGACATCCGCCTGGCGGCCGCCGACGCCCGCTTCTCCGTGCGCGAGACCAAGATCGCGATCGTGGCCGACGTCGGCACGCTCCAGCGCCTGCCCGGCATCGTCGGCGACGGGCACGTGGCCGAGCTCTGCTTCACGGGCAAGGACATCCCGGCGGCGCGGGCGAAGGAGATCGGGCTGGTCAACGACGTCCACCCCGACACCGAGGCGCTGTGGGCGTCGGCCCGCGCGCTCGCCGCCGAGATCGCCGCCAACTCGCCGCTGGCCGTGCAGGGCACGAAGGCCGTGCTCCGCAAGCGCCGCGAGCGCGAGATCGCCGACGGGCTCGACTATGTGGCGCTGTGGAACAGCGCCTTCCTGCAGTCGAACGACCTCGGCGAGGCCATGGCGGCTTTCCTCGAGAAGCGGCCGCCCAAGTTCCGCGGGGAGTAACCGCCCGGGCCAGGGCGGCACCGCCGCCTCATCAAGCCCCGCCACGACGCGGGGCGTCACTGCGCCCGACCGCCGCGGCCCGCGGCGGACCCCCGTCGGCTAGACGCCTAGCCATCCGGCTATTTTTTTCTTGACAGTGTCCTCCTTATCCTCATAGGACGTCATACTGCCGTGGTAGACGCCTGCGTAAGAGGCCCTCCGTAATGGCTTGGTTGGCAGCGTGGCCCGGGGCGGGGCCCCGGGGCGAACCGGACACGGGCACGGCCATGGTGGCGCGGCCCGACGATGCTCGGAGGATGCAAACAATGGGACGTCACAAGGGCTCCTGGCGCCGCGCGCTGCGGATAGCGCTGGCGATTGGCGTGTTGATCGGGCCGTCCGCGGCATCGGCCACGCTGCCGCTCGGTGGGCCCGTGCTCATCGGCGGCGATGACGCCGACGACCACGGGTCCACGAGCGCCGGCACGAACTACAGCGGGTGGTTCTACATTCAGAGGGGTTTCGATCTCATCGGAACCAACGTCGGGAACGGGAACACCAAGGCGGTGTGCCTCGGGTGCAACGGACCCGCCTATACCGGAAGCTCCGCACCCGGCGGCTTTCAGTACGGGTTCGACGGATCGACGCTGCCGGGCCTCGGCTGGACACGGGTGACCCTGACCACCGCCAGCGACATCACCGACTTCTTCAGCGGGGCGGGGGTGGTCAACGTCAACAACACCGGGATCATCTATTTGCCCACGGACGAGAACAACGTCAGCGGCGGCATCTCGGCGGCGCAGATCGCGATCGTGGACGCCAACGCGAGCCTGCTGAACACGTTCGTCCAGAATGGCGGCGGACTGTTCACGCACGACGAGACGTACATCACGGGCGGCTTCGGGTGGCTAACGACGCTTCTGCCCGGGATCATTCGTCACGATCCATCTGAACAAAGCTGCAACGACGTCAGCCTCGCGGTCACGCTCGACGGCGTCGCGGCGCTTCCCGGCCTCACCGACCCGATCGCGAGCAGCGCCACACCCTGGCATTCCTGGTTCAGCGGCAACTTCGGGGGGCTCGACGTTCTCGTGACGGGTCCGTGCTCGGCCGGAGCCCAGGCGGTCGTGCTTGGTGGCGGCCAGGTCGTCATCTCGCAGGCAATCAACCTCACGCCGAAGATCGGCCTGAATCCGGTCTCCACGAGCCACACCGTCAAAGCGAAGGTGATCGACGGCGGGGGCCAGCCGGTCTCCGGGACCACCGTGAGCTTTCTCGTGCTATCCGGACCGAACGCCGGTGCTACTGGCTCCCAGCCGACCGACAGCAACGGCGAAGCGCTCTTCACCTACCCAGACACCTCCGGGTCTGGCGCGGACGTGATCCAGGGCTGCTTCGTGGATGCCCAACAACAGACACAGTGCGACACAGTGTTGAAGTTCTGGGACGACGACTGCAACCAGAACGGCGTCGCGGACTCCTGCGACGTGAGCTGTGCGGCGTTCGGCGATTCACCCTGCGGGGTGTTTGTGAACCCGCCCTGCGGGACCAGCCAGGACGGGAACGGCAACGGCATCCCGGACGAGTGCCAGGCCGGTTGCATCCCTGCCGACTGCAACGACAACGATCCGTGCACGGATGACGCGTGCGACCAGCAGAGCAGCCAGTGCAGCCATACGCCCAACACGGCCTCCTGTGACGACGGGAACAGCTGCACGACCGGCGATACCTGCGCCGCCGGGAGCTGTCAGGGCGCGTTCGTCGACTGCGATGACAACAACCCCTGCACGGACGACCTCTGTGATTCGTCCGCCCCGGCATTCCTCTGTCTCCATCCGCTGAACGGGATCTGCATCGGACCGAACTGCGGCAACGCGCTGATCGACACCGCGGACGGCGAGACGTGCGATCCGCCGAACCTCGCGATCAACCCGGTCAGCGGGCAACCGTTCTGCCGTCTCGACTGCACGTTCTGCGGCGACGGCAAGAAGAACGGCGGAGAGAGCTGTGACGACGGGAACACCGTCAGTGGCTGCGATCCGGTGCACCCACAGAAAGAGCTGGACAACTGCCTCAACAGCTGTCAGTCGTTGATCTGCGACGACCCCGCCAAGATCAAGCTCACCCGGTCGCCGAACGAGCTCAAGTTCCACGGCCGGCTCATCGTCGCCGACGGGGAGTCGATCGACCTGTCCTCCGAGAACTTCGTCATCCAGCTCACGCGCGGAGGAGCAGTCGTCTTCCGCGCCTCACTGGTGAGCGGATCGATCACCGGAACCACCTCGGTCGCGAAGTACGTCGACAAGACGGCCAAGGCGTCGAGCGGAATCGCGAAGCTCAAGTCGCTCCACAAACCCGGCAACTACAAGGTCTCGCTGATCGCGTACGGTCCCCTCGGCGAGGCCGCGGCGGATATGACCACCCACGTCTACGTGGGTGCTCGCGAGTTCGTCGTGCGCGGCATCTGGGAGCGGATCGGCTCGGGCTGGCGCCTCACCGGGAGGAGCCAACTGCTCGCTCCGTGACACCACGGTAGCAGGTCATGGTGGGGCGGCCGGGCGGTAATATCCGGTGGGGCCGCCCGCTCAGAACATTGCGCCCGGCTCGCCCGACCCCGAACCGCCGCGCGGCTTCTCGCGCGCCGGGATCCACTTGCCGGTGATCATGTCCTTGTAGCCCATCCCCGGGCCCACCATCGGATAGACGTGGGCATTCTGGTCGGTCGTGACCTCGAGGAAGGCCGGGCCCTGGAAGCGCACGAACTCCTCGAGCGCTGCCCGGACCTGCTTCGGGTCCGTCACGCGCTTGGCGAACTTGAACCCGTCGGCCTCCGCGGCGCGGACGAAGTCCTTCTTGTGGAGCGTCTTGTCGGTGCCCGAGTAGCGGTTGGCGTAGAACAGGTCCTGCCACTGGCGGACCATGCCGTCGCCCTGGTTGTTCAGCAGGAGCACCTTGACGGGGATGTCGTACGTGGTGAGGGTCTCGAGCTCGCCCAGGTTCATGCGGATGCTGCCGTCGCCGTCGACGTCGATCACGAGCGCACCGGGGTTGGCGAGCTGCGCGCCGATCGCGGCCGGGAGCCCGAAGCCCATCGTCCCCATGCTGCCCGAGGTGAGCCACGTGCGGGGGCGCTTGAAGTCGAGGTACTGCGCCGCCCACATCTGGTGCTGGCCGACGCCCGTGGCGACGATCGCCTCGCCACGCGTGATCTTGTTGAGCTCCTCGAGCACGTACTCGGACTGGATCACGGACGCCTCGCGGTTGTAGTTGAGCGCGTGCCGCTCGCGCAGCCCGTTGACGTGCGCCACCCAGCGCGAGAAGTCCTTCTTGAAGCCCTCGCCGGCCGTGGTGAGCTGCCCGAGCCCGACCTTGGAATCGGCGACGTGCGCCCAGTCGACGTGCTTCACCTTCCCGATCTCGGAGGTGTCGACGTCGAGGTGCGCGATGCGCGCGTGCGGCGCGAACTCCTTCACCTTGCCGGCGACGCGGTCGTCGAAGCGTGCCCCGACGGCGATGAGCAGGTCGCAGTCCTCGACGGCGTAGTTCGCATACGCCATCCCGTGCATGCCGAGCATGCGCAACGACAGGCCGTGCGTCGTGTCGAAGGCTCCGATCCCCATGAGCGTGGTGACGACCGGAATGCCGAACCGCTCCGCGAACGCCCGCAGCGCGCCGGCCGCGTCGCCGTTGACGATCCCGCCGCCGACGTAGAGCAGCGGGCGCTCGCTCTTGCCGAGCAGGCGGTAGAACGCCTCGGCGTCTGCGCTCGAGAGCTTCGAGTGGGCGAGTCCCTCGACGCGCTCGCGGTAGCCGTGCAGCGGCAGCAGCCCGCCGCCTTCGTACGCGGTCTGCGCGAGCTGGACGTCGCGCGGGATGTCCACCACCACGGGGCCCGGCCGGCCGCTGCGCGCGATGTCGAACGCGGTGCGCATGGTGGTCTCGACCTTGGTCTCGTCGGTGAGCAGGAAGACGTGCTTGGCGCACGACGCCATGATGTTGAAGACCGGCGCCTCCTGGAAGGCGTCGGTGCCCATCGCCGCGCGCGGCACCTGGCCCGTGACGAGCACGACCGGGATCGAGTCGGCCTGGGAGTCGCGGATGGGCGTGACGGCATTGGTGGCGCCCGGGCCCGAGGTGACGATGAACACGCCCACCGTCCCGCTCGAGCGCGCGTAGCCCGCCGCCATGAATCCCGCGCCCTGCTCCGTGGCCGGCACGACCAGCCGCACCTCGCGCTCGGGGTGTTGCGTGTTGTAACGGAAGATCGCGTCGTACGTCGGGAGGATCGCCCCGCCGCTGTACCCGAAGACGGTGTCCACACCCTCGTCGGCCAGCACCTGCACGATCGCGTCGGCGTTGCTCATGGTGGTGCCGGCGAGCGGATGCGGCTTCGACGCAGCGCGTGACCCGCGGGAATTCTTCGTGGCGGTGGGCATCGACGGGGCTCCTGTCTCGAGGAAGTTGCTCACCTATAGCAAGGTTCGCGCCGCCACGCGAAACGAGCACGGCCGCGCGGCGCACGGCGCCCGGTGAGCTCCTCGCCCCTCGGATCTACTGCACGACCCCGGGCACCTGGAGCGGGAACCGCGGAATCTGGGCCCGGAAGACGCGCCCATCGGCCTCGTGCATCTCGTAGGTGCCCTCCATCGTCCCGACCGGTGTCGAGAGCACCGCGCCGCTCGTGTAGCGGTGGACGCCGCCGGGCTGGAGGAGCGGCTGCTCGCCCACGACGCCCGGACCCTCGACCTCGTCCACCTTCCCGTTGCCATCCGTGATGACCCAGTGACGCCGCCTCAGCTGGACCGGCTGGCGGCCCTCGTTCGCGATCGCCACCGTGTAGGCGAAGGCGTACGTGTCGTCCTCGGGCGAGGAACGATCGGGAAGGAAGCGGGACTCGACCGTGACGCGAACGCCGTCCGTGACTGCCGTCGGCATGGGGCCGCTTTCCTAAATCGCGCGCCCGTCGCGGTCAATCGCCGAGCGGGATCACCGCCGCAGCGGCTTCGGCTTGCCGGACAGGAGATCGCCGAACGTGCCAAAGCCGCGGGCCGCGGTCTCGAGCGAGGCGATCGTCGCCTGCGTCTCGCGCCGCTCGCGCTCGTCGGCCGCCTCCCGCTCCTGGCGGGCGCCCTCGACCATCGACAGTCCGATGCGGCGCTTCTCCGGGTCGACCGCCGTGACCGTCACCGCGACCGTCTCCCCCACCGACACCACCTGTCGCGCGTGCGCCACGCGGCGATCGAGGGCCATCCGCGAGACGTGCACGAGCCCCTCGAGCCCGGGCGCAAGCTCGACGAAGGCGCCGAACGGCTCGACCCGTCGCACCGTCCCGTGCACCGTCGCACCGACCGGGAACTGCGCCACGACGGAGTCCCATGGGTCGGGCGCGAGCGCGCGCAGCGAGAGGCCGATGCGCCCGCGCCCGCCGGCCGGATCGGGCTCGAGCTTCACGACCTGCGCCTCCACCTCCTGCCCGACCGCGAGCACCTCGGACGGATGCGCGTGCCGGCTGCGGCCGAGCTCGCTCACGTGGATCATGCCCTCGACGCCGCCGATGTCGACGAACGCGCCGAAATCGCGCAGCGACGTGACTCGCCCGCGCACGACTTCCCCGACCTGCAGCCGCTGCCAGGCCTCCGCCGCGCGCGCGGCCGACTCCTCCGCGAGCAACGGCCGGCGCGCGACCACCACGTTGCGACCGCCGGCCTCGATCTTCGTCACCCGGAAACGCAGCCGCTGCCCGACGTAGGACGCGGGGTCGCCGCGGCGCAGGTCGATCTGCGAGGCCGGGCAGAACGCCCGCACCCCCGCCACCTGTACGTCGAAGCCGCCCTTGTTCTGCCCGGTGACGACGCCCTCGACGGGGAGACCGTGCTCCAGGGCTTGTTCCAGCTCGCCCGGCACGTGCCCGCCGCGGCCGAGCGTGCGCTTCACCTGGAGCGTCCCCGAGCGACTGCCGTCGTCGGTGACGGTGGCCTCGATCTCGTCGCCGACCGCGAGCCCGATCGTGCCGTCCTCCGCCCGGAACTCGGCCAGGTCGATGACCGCCTCCGCCTTGCCGCCGACCGCGAGGAACGCGGTCGTGCTCCCGATCCCGACCACGCGACCGCGCACGACGTCGCCCTGACGGATGCGCGCGGCGCGGGTGGGCGCCTCGCTCTCGGCGAGCAGCGCGGCGAAATCCTCGTCCTGCGGCATCGGGGTCGGTTGTATCGTCGGCCCGCCCGCAGCGTCAACGAGGGCGAGTTGCCTTGCGGCCACGGAAGGCTACCATGCGCGCCGCCGTGGCAACGCGAACTGCATCCGCGCGACCCGCGTCGCGGCGCGCGCCGCGACCGCGCGTTCGCAGCCGCCGCCGCGGTGCCCACGCGGCGTGGAGCACGTGGGCGCGAGCGGGATTCGAGCTCGGTGCGCTGCTCGTGATCGCGCTCGTGGCCGTACTGGGCGCCCTCGGAGCGGTCGCGGGGCGCGTGGCCGGACCCGGCCTGTGGGGCAACCTGCTGCCCTTCGCGGGTGCGGTGCTCGCGCTCGGACTCGCCGCGGCGCTCGCACTGCGCGGCTGGCTCGCGGCACGACGATGGCTCGCCGGGCGCAGCCCGGGCGCGGCCGCCGTGGTGGCGGCGCTCGGCGCCGCAGCGGCACTCGCCGCCACGACGCAGCCCGCGTTTCAGGCCCGCGTCGCGGACCTGCGGCGCGTCGTCGGCGGCACGAAGGAAGCCGAACGCGCGTCGATCGCGCACCAGGTGTTCGCCGCCTACCGGCGAGCCGACCATGCCGCCCTCCTGCGCATGCTCGAGCGCGCGCAGGTGTTCGAGGCCACGGTGCTCGAGGCCGCGGCGGCCTTCGGCGTGGACGCGGAAATCATGATCGGCATCGGCGCGACCGAATCGGCCTTCTATCCCCGCGACAGCGCCGACGGTGGCCGCGGGCTGTTCCAGATCACCGCCCCGCCTGCCGGCGCGGTCACGGCCGTACGCGACCGCCTCGGCGTGCGCGACCTCGACCCGCTCAACCAGCGCCACAACGCGCTCCTCGCCGCCGCGACGCTGCGCCGGTACCTCGACGAGATGCACGGAGACGTATTCCTCGCGCTGCTCGCGTACAACATCGGTCCGCGCAACGGGGGCCTGCGCACCGCCATGGACCAATACGGCGCGCGCGACTTCGTGACCGTCCAGCCCTACCTCCAGAACCTGCCGCGCGACTACCCGATCCGCGTGCTCTCCGCCGCCCTCGCCTATCGCCTCTGGCGCCGCGAGGGCCGGCTGCCGCGCTACGAGGAGGGCGACAACGCACGCCGCATCCAACAGACCGGGGTCCCCGGCCTCGACCCGCTGGCCGGCTGACGATCCACGGGGCGCACGTCTGACGCCGTGGCGGCCGCGCGACGGGCTGGTCACGGGCGCGCGGCGCAGTGTAAGACACACGCCCATGTCGCGTCTTCCGCGCCGGCTGCTGGTCGCGTTCGCGTGCGCGCTCCTCGTCACCACCACCGCCGTCCGCGCCGAGCAGCCGCCGACACCGGTCGTGGAGTTCACCGACGGCCGGCTCACCGTGAGCGCCGATGGGGCGCCGTTCCGCACCGTCCTCGATGCCGTCGCCCGCGCCACCGGTGCCGAGATCCGCGGCCAGGTGAACGACGCGCCCCTCCACCTCCGCTTCGAGAAGCTCCCGCTGCGCGACGGCCTCGACCGCCTGCTCGGCGCGCACAACTTCGCGCTCACCTACACGGAGGCCGGTCGGCTGCGGGCGATCGATCTCCTGGGCGGCCCCCTCGCGCCGCCCGCACCCACCGGGCCTTCGGTGGCCGCCGAGGCGAGCGCTCCCGTCGATCCCCACCCGTGGCCCCCCACCGACGAGGTGAAGCAGCAGGCCGAGGCCCTCATGCGCTACATCAACAGCGACGATCCGATGCCGGTCTCCGGCCGCTTGGCCCAGGCACTCGGCACGCGGCGCGCCTCGTTCAAGCAGATCATCGGGACCGGGCTCCGGCAGGACGACCCACGCGTCCGCGCGCAGGCAACGCGGGTGAGCTGGAATCACCTGCGCGCGACCCCCGACAGTCGCAAGGCCTTCGTCTCGGTCATGAACAGCTTCGACGATCCCGTCCTCGCGCGGGGCATCCGCAACCTCGGCGGCGACCACGCCGACGAGCTGATGCGGGCGATCGTCCGCTACGAGGCGGGCAGTGACCTCCACACCAAGGCCACGTCGGTGCTGCGCGAGCTGCGCAGCCTCCCGCCGCCGGCCGACGCGAGCGCCGGGGCCACCGGCGAGCCGGGGGCCTGAGCAACGCTGGCGCTGGCCGCGATCGCGGGCGGCCCGCTGCCCTGGGCGATGTGGCTCGCGGCGTCTGCCGACGCCGGCGCGTCACGCGCGCTCGCCCTGCTCACCGCGTGGACCGCGCTCGCGATGGCGAGCGCGGTCGGCCTCGGCGCGCTCGGCGCGCTGCACCTCCCCGGCGCATTCGCCGCGACGGCGGCTCTCGCGCTCACCGGTGGCGTGGCGCTGGCGGCCGGTCGGCCGCGCGCCGCCGGCGCGACACCGCCGCGACCGGTCCTCGTCCTCACCGCGCTCGGCGTCACGATCGGGATCGCACTCGCCATCCGCGTCGGGCTCCGTCCGTTCCGCGACCACGACTCGCTCGCCTACCACCTGCCCGCGATGGTGCAGTTCCTGCAGAACCGGGCGCTCGCGCAGACGACGCAGTACGCGATCGTCACGCACTTTCCGTTCGGTTGGGAGGCGCTCGCCGGCCTGTTCGTGCTGCCCATCGGCGACGACACGTTCGTCTGCCTCGCCAACGTCGCCGCGTGGGCGATGCTCGGGGTCGCCGTGCACGCGATCGCGGTCTCGCTCGGTGCACGCCCCACCGCCGCGGCGGCAGCCGCCCTGCTCGTGGTGACGACACCCGCCGTGCGCGGCCACGTCGGCACGCTACACGTGGACCTCCCGCTCGCCGCGTTCGTGCTCGCCGCGCTCCACTTCGCGCTCGAGCGCCGCATGGCGCTCTTCGCGGTCGCGCTCGCCGGCGTCCTCGGCGTCAAGACCTCGGGCGTCCCTTACGCCGTGCTGCTGGTCGCGACGTTCCTCCTCGCGCGGCGGCGGGCCCACGCGGCGCCGGAACGCCCGGGCGCGCTCCTGCTCGCGGCGGCGATTGTCCTGGTGGCCGGCGGATACTGGTACCTGCGCAACGCGCTCGAGGCCGGGAATCCCATCACGCCGCTCCAGGTCGCGGTCGGCGGGCGTGTGCTGTTCCCCGGCTCGATCGACCCGACCCGCCTGCGGCGCTCGACGCTGCTCCACCTCTTCGATCCGCGCACGACGGCGCACTGGCGCATGCTCGGCTGGGCCGTGTGGGAGGAGCTGGGCCTCCGATGCGTCGCACTCGTCGCCGCGGCAGTCGCGTTTCTGGCGCTGCCGGCACGCGACCGCTGGCCGTCGCCGAGCCTGCGCGGCGCCGTGGCCGTGGCGGTCGCGGTCGGCGCCGCCCTGCTGTGGACGACCCCGTTCGGCGGCGACAGCGGCGAGCACGGCTGGCACCTCACGCCGTGGATCCGGCAGTCGCTGCGCTACGGATTCCCGCTCCTGGGTCTCCTCGGTGTGGCGGCGGCGCTCGGCACCACGCGCCTGCGGCTGCCCGACGGCGCCGTCGCCGCCGCGGCCGGTGGTGGCCGCGCTCGCCGACGTCGCGAGCTGGGCGCTCGCGGTCGCCGCGCTTCTCGTGGGGCTCGCCGCGCTCGCGCGCCACGGCACCACACCGGGCCGCCGCCGGCTCGCCGCCGCGACGCCAGCTGCTGGTCGTCGTCGCCACGGGCGTTCCGCGCTGCGGCGCACCGCGTACCGCGGCATGGGATGCCGCATACGGCGGGTTCCCGCGGCCCTCGCGGCGCACGTGCCCGCGACGGCGACGCTCGGCCACGTCCTCTGCCCGCAGACCTACCCGCTTCACGGCCCGCACCTCGACCGCCGCGTGCGCTGGGTCCCCGCCGAGAGCGACGACCGCGCCGCATGCCGGCTCGCCGCACTCGCGCGACGGCATCACCCGCGTCGCTGCCGGCCCCGTGCCGCCCGCGTGGCGCAATCGCCTGGAGTTCGCATGGCTCGCGAACCCCGAGCCGCCGCTCGTCTCGATCGCCGGCCACGACGTGCGAACCGAGGCCGTCCTCTTCCGCTTCGACCAATAGGGAGACGGGAGCGCGCGCTCCCGTCTCCCCGACCCGTCACACGTTGATGGCCCGCTTGGCGACCGCGAGCGCTGCCTCGCGGAGCGCCTCGGGCAGGGTCGGGTGGGCGTGCACCGTGCGGGCGAGGTCCTCGGCGCTCGCGTCGAACTCCATCGCCACCACCGCTTCCGCGATCAGGTCCGACGCACGCGGCCCGAGGATGTGGACCCCCAGGATCCGATCCGTCTTCGCGTCGGCGAGGACCTTCACCGCTCCCTCGTTCTCGTTCATGCACTTGGCGCGCCCGCTCGCCGCGAACGGGAACTGCCCGATGGCCAGCGAGAGCCCGCGCGCCTGCGCCTCTTCCTCGGTGAGCCCCACGCTCGCCAGCTCCGGCCACGTGTAGACCACGTTCGGCACGCGGTCGTAGCTCACGTGCACGGGCTGGCCCGCCATGCCTTCGACACAGACGACACCGTCGTCCTCCGCCTTGTGCGCCAGCATCGGGCCGGGGATGACGTCGCCGATCGCGAAGATGCCGGGGACGCTGGTCTCGAAGCGCTCGTCGACGACGATGCGGCCGCGCTCGTCGAAGCGCACGCCGGCCTCGCGCGCGCCGAGGCCCTCGGTGTACGGCCGCCGGCCGATTGCGACCAGCACGACGTCGGCATCGAGCACCGCCGTCTCGCCCTTCGACGCCAGCGTCACGCGCACCCCGTCGGCCGTGCGCTCGGCCGCGGTCGCGCCGGTCTCGAGCCGGAAGCGCAGGCCCTGTCGCTCCAGCGAGCGTTGGAGGAGTCGTCCCATGCCGCGGTCCATGAGCGGGACGATGCGATCGAGGAACTCGACCACCGTCACCTCGGACCCGAGGCGGCTCCACACCGACCCCATCTCGAGCCCGATCGCCCCGCCGCCCACCACCAACAGGCGCGGTGGCACGCGCGGGAGCGCGAGCGCCTCGGTCGAGCTGACGATCCGCTCGCCGTCGAAAGGCAGCGCGGGCAGCGGCATCGGCTCGCTACCGGTGGCGACGAGGAGACGCGACGCCTCGAGCACCTGCGTCGTCGCGCCGTCGGTCACCGCGACGCGGCCCGGTCCCTCGATCCGCGCCGTGCCGCGCACCGACGTGATCGTGTTCTTCTTGAACAGCCCCGCGATCCCCTGCGTGAGGGTGCGCACGATCTTGTCCTTGCGCGCCATCATCGCGGGCAGGTCGAGCGCGACCTCGCCGACGCCGACGCCGTGGGCCCGCAGCCCGCCGCCCCGCGCCTGGTGGAAGAGCTCGCTCGAATCGAGCAACGCCTTGCTGGGGATGCAGCCCACGTTGAGGCAGGTGCCGCCGAGCGTCGGAGACTTCTCCACGCACGCCACCCGGAAGCCGAGCTGCGCGGCGCGGATCGCGGCCTGGTAGCCGCCCGGGCCGGAGCCGATGACGACGAGATCGTACGCGTCCGCCATGGCTACACGTGCAGGAGGAGCCGCGTCGGGTCCTCCAGGCGCTCCTTCACGCGCACGAGGAACGTGACGGCCTGCTCGCCGTCGATGACGCGGTGGTCGTAGGTGAGCGCCACGTACATCATGGGACGCACGACGATCTGGTCGTCGACCACCACCGCGCGCTTCTCGATCTTGTGCATGCCGAGGATGCCCGTCTGCGGCGGGTTCAAGATGGGGGTCGACAGCAGCGAGCCGTAGATGCCGCCGTTCGAGATCGTGAACGTGCCGCCGGAGAGGTCGTCGGGCACGAGCTTGTTGTCGCGCGCGAGGCCCGCCAGGCGGCCGATCTCGCGCTCGATCTCGGCGAACGACAGGCGGTCGGCGTTGCGGACGACCGGCACGACCAATCCCCGCTCCGTGCCGACGGCGATGCCGAGGTGGACGAACTTCCGGTACGCGATCGCGTCGCCGCGGATCTCGGCGTTGACGGCCGGGATCTCCTGCAGCGCCTCGATGCACGCACGGGCGAAGAACGACATGAAGCCGAGCGCCACCCCGTGCGTCTTCTGGAAGCGCTCCTTGTACTGCGCGCGCAGCGCCATCACGGCGCCCATGTCGATCTCGTTGAAGGTGGTGAGGCTGGCGGTGGCGTGCTGGGCCTCGACCAGCCGCTCGGCGATCCGCTTGCGCAGCCGGCTCATCGGCACGAGCTCTTCGCCCTCACCGGCCGGGCGCACGGCGGCGACGACCGCGGCGGGCGGCGGCGAGCAGGCGGCGGCGGAGCCGCGAGCGGAACCGGCGCGGCCGCCGGCCGACCCGCCTGCTCGAGGTGCGCGAGTACATCCTCTTCAGGAGCTGATCGCCCTTGCCCGACGCGCGGATCGTCCCCGCGTCGAGCCCGTGCTGGTCGAGGAGATGCCGCACGGCCGGCGAGAGCGGGCCGACGGGCCGCGACGGCGCCGCAGCACCAGCCCCTCCTCGATCTGGCCGACGAGCTCGCCCACGACCACCGTCTGGCCCGCGGGTTTGAGGATGCGCAGCACGCCGGCCTCACCCGCCGTGATCTCCATCCCGGCCTTGTCGGTCTCGAGCTCGAGCAGCACCTCGTCGCGCGCGACGGCCTCGCCGTCCGCCCGGCTCCAGCGCACGATGGTCCCCTCGGTCACCGACTCGCCGAGGCTCGGAATGCGTACCTCGAACGCCATCACCCCTCCCCGCCGCCGTCCCTATCGCGCCAGGGCACGGTTCACCAACTCGGCCTCCTCGGCCTGGTGCAGCTTGTAGACCCCGGAGGCCGGGCTCGCCGCGGCACGCCGGCCGACGTAGGTGAGCGTGCGGCCCGCGGACAGCGCCGGCCGCAGGTGCTCACAGACGAACTCCCAGGCGCCCATGTTGCGGGGCTCCTCCTGCACCCAGTAGACCTGCTTCGCTTCCGGGTACGCGGCGACGATCGCGGCGATCTCCTCGTACGGGAACGGATAGAGCTGCTCGACCCGCACGATCGCCGCCCAATCGACCGCGCGCTCGGCGCGACCCGCGAGCAACGCGAAGTAGAGCTTCCCACTGCAGAGGAGCAGCCGGCGCACGCGCGCCGGGTCGATCCGCACCTCGGCCTCCGGCGCCGCGGCGCGCGCGGGGTCGTCGATCACCGTCTGGAAGGTCCCCTCGGTGAAGTCGCGCAGCGGCGAGACCGCGAGCTTGTGCCGCAGCAGGCTCTTCGGCGTCATCACGACGAGCGGCTTGCGGAACGTCCGGTGGATCTGGCGGCGGAGCGCGTGGAAGAGCTGCGCCGGCGTGGTGAGGTTCACCACCTGCAGGTTGTTCTCGGCGCAGAGCTGCAGAAAGCGCTCGAGGCGCGCGCTCGAGTGCTCCGGGCCCTGCCCCTCGTAGCCGTGCGGGAGGAAGAGCACGATACCGCTCATCCGCTGCCACTTCGACTCCGAGCTGGCGATGAACTGGTCGATGACGACCTGCGCGCCGTTGGCGAAGTCGCCGAACTGCGCCTCCCAGACGACGAGCTTGCGCGGGTCGGCGAGGCTGAACCCGAACTCGAACCCGAGCACCGCGTTCTCGGAGAGCATGCTGTCGAGGATCAAGACGTGGCCCTGGTCGGCGCGCACGTGGTTGAGCGGCGTGAAGGTGGCGCCGGTCTCGTAGTCGTGCAGCACCGCGTGCCGGTGGCTGAACGTGCCGCGCCCGGAGTCCTGGCCGCTCATGCGGATGGGCGTCCCCTCGACCGCCAGCGAGCCGAGCGCGAGCGCCTCGCCGGTCGCCCAGTCGACGACCCGGTCGACCGTGACCATGCGCTGGCGCTGCTCCATCAGCTTGGCCACCTTCGGGTGCGGCGTGAAGCCGGACGGCCAGCGCGTGAAGGCGGCGGCGACCTCGCCGAGCACGTCCTCTCCGACGGCCGTACGGGCGCTCCAGTCGTCGCCCGCCCAGCCGAACCCTTTCCAGAGCCCGCCAAAGGCGAAGACCTGCTGGCGCGGCATGAAGTCGCGCGCGTACGTGTGCGCGGCGTCGAGGAGCTCGCGGAAGTCGGCCGCGCGCGCCGCGGCGGCTTCGGGCGTGAGGTCGCCCGACTGGACGAGGCGCTCGCGATACTGCGTGAGCGGCGAGCGGTGCTGGGCAATCGTCTTGTACATCACCGGCTGCGTGAAGGTGGGGTCGTCGAGCTCGTTGTGGCCGTGCTTGCGGTAGCAGACGAGATGGATGACCGCGTCTTCCTTGAACGTCTGCCGGAACCCGATCGCCAAGCGCGCGGCCTGCACCGCGGCTTCCGGGTCGTCGCCGTTCACGTGGAAGATCGGGGCCTGGATGATCTTGCCGACGTCGCTCGGGTACGGCGTGAAGCGGTACGCCTCCGGCGTGGTCGTGAAGCCGATCTGGTTGTCGACCACGATGTGGATCGTGCCGCCGGCCTGGTAGCCGTCGAGCTCCGAGAGCCAGAGCGTCTCGTAGACGACCCCTTGTCCCGTGAACGCCGCGTCCCCGTGCATGAGGATCGGCACGACGCGGCCGCGCTCCGTGTCGCCGAGGTGGTTCTGCTTGGCGCGCACGATGCCCTCGATGACCGGGTTGACCGCCTCGAGGTGGCTCGGGTTGGCGCTGAGCGAGAGGTGGACGGTGCGCCCGCTCCGCGTGCGATGATCGCGCGAGTAGCCGAGGTGGTACTTGACGTCGCCGTCGCCGGTGGCGTCCCGCGCCAGCAGGCTGCCCTCGAACTCCGAGAGGACCATCTCGTAGGGCTTGCGCAGCACGCTCGCCAGTACGGTGAGCCGGCCGCGGTGCGGCATGCCGAGGACCATCTCCTCGACGCCGAGGTCACCGCCCTCCTCGACGAGGGTGAGCAGCATCGGGACGAGCGACTCGCCGCCCTCGAGCGAGAAGCGCTTGGCGGTCGGGTAGCGCAGGCCGAGAAACTGCTCGAAGCTCTCCGCGATCATGAGCTCGTCGCAGATGCGGACGCGGTCCTCGCGCCCGAGCGCGGGGCGGTTGAGCACCGGCTCCATCCGCTCCTGCAGCCACTGCCGGTGGCGCTGGTCGTGGATGTGGAGGTACTCGACCCCGAGCGTGCCGCAGTACGTCGCCCGCAGGCGTGCGACCAGATCGCGCAGCGTGACGGCGCCGGTGAGGCCGCGGAAGCCGCCGCCGTCGACGACGCGGTCGAGGTCCGTGTCCCCGAAGCCGAGCTCGCGCGGATGGAG
The DNA here is from genome assembly GCA_046327955.1 of Binatia bacterium. GTDB lineage: Bacteria > Desulfobacterota > Binatia > DP-6 > DP-6 > JAXLXP01. The sequence continues at coordinate 216,023 of JAXLXP010000010.1, forward strand.
CAGCGGATGCCCGTCGGGCGGCGGCGCGAGCGGGTTCAGGTGGGCGGCGAGATGGCCGAGCTCGCGGTACGAGTGCACCAGGTCCGCGGCCGAGACCGACGGCTCCGCCGCCGGCCCCACGGCCGCCGCCCGCGCGAAGCCCGCACCGCTCGACGCGAGCTCGAACCCCGCGAAGAACGCCGCCCATCGCTCGTCCACCGACCGCGGGTCGGCGAGGTAGCGGCGGTACTGCTCTTCGACGTAGTCCTGATTGGCGCGGCTGACGAAGTCGAGCGTGGACAAGGTGCTACCGTTGTAGCGGGTCGCACCGGGAGCGGGAAGCGGTCGACCCGTCAGGATTCTGACTGCGTCGTCGCCACCCACCACCCGACCGTGAGCACGCTGCCCAGGCCAACCTCGAACACGCAGAACAGCCAGCCGAACACGCCGGGGTTGCCCGTGAACGAGACGCTGAACAGCCGGCCGAGACCGAGCCCGAGCCAGAGGAGCCCGACCACCAGGAGCCGGTCCCGATACGCCGCGGGATCGACCGCGACCCACAGCGTGCACACGCCCATCGCGACGAAGAGCCCGCCGTACATGGCGCGCACCTCGCCGAGTGCGAGCGCCCTGTTGCTCGGGTCGATCATCCCGAAGCCGACCATGCCGGGCACCGCTTCGGGCTTGAACAGCCCGAGCAGGCCAAGGGCGAGGATGATCGCGCCGGTGATCGCCGCGGTGAGGCGCACGTTCATGGAGGCGCGAGCTATCCCGCAGGTCGGCATCCGGTCAAGTCGCGGCTGGCGCCGGCGGCAAGGAGCTACGAACCGGCCTCCGACGGCTCCTTCCCGTCCGCCGCGAGCCGCAGCCGCACGGTGGTCCCGACCCCCTTGTCGCTCTCGACCGACAGCACGGCGCCGAGCAGGCTCGCGAACCGCTTGGCGAGGGCCAGGCCGAGCCCCGCCCCCTCGAACGCCCGGGACTCGCCGCCACTCTCCTGGCGGAACTCGTCGAACACGTGCGGCAGGTAGTCGAGCGCGATCCCGACGCCCGTATCGGTGACGCTCACCACATAGGCGTCCTCGGGCGGGGCGCCGGAGACCTCCACACGCACCTCGCCCGTCTCCGTGAACTTGATGGCGTTGCCCACGAGCTTCGCCACGACCTTCCCGAACACCTCCGGGTCGGCCCTGACGACCGCCGGGGCGGCGGACGACCTGGCGAACCCGAGCACGATGCCTTTCGCCCGGGCCGCGGTCTGCAGCGCGTCGACGACGGCCGCGCACTGCTCCGCGATGTCCACCGGCTCCAGGCGCATCCGGTAGGCCTCGGACTCGAGAACCGAGAGGTCGAGGACGTCGCCGAGCGTCGCATTGAGGCGGTTGCCCGCACGCTGGATGCGCCGCGCGTAGTCGCGCAGCCGCTCGTCCGTCGTCTGCTGCGCGATCAGCTCCGCGAACCCGATGATGCCGCTCAGCGGCGTGCGGAACTCGTGGCTCATGGTGGCGACGAAGATGCTCTTCAGCCGGCTCGCCTCGCGGCTGGCCTCCACGGCCCGCTCGAGCGCGACCGTGCGCTCGGCCACGCGCCGCTCCAGCTCCGCGGCCCAGGCCGCCAGGGCCTGGCGCTGCTCCGCGATCGTCTCCTGCCTTCTCGTCAGCTCGGCGTTCCGACTCTGCAGCGACTTCCGTCCACGGTCGACCTCGATGATCGTCTGCGTCAACAAGCGCGCCTTCACCTGCGCGTAATAGCTCACGCCGCGCATGTAGAGCGCCTTCTCGATCAGCCGGCGGTTGCTCGCCTGCACCTCGGACACGTGTCGCCGGCCCGCCGCGGCGATCTGCTCCTCGGCCATCGATCAACCTCCGATGGGCAGGTCGGCGCCACAGGGCAGGGTCTTGAGGAACGCGATCGCCGCGTGCATCGCCTCGCCTTCGAGCACCGACCCGTGCTGCGGCAGGATGCGCTCGACGCCGAGCCCCTCGATCCGTTCCACGCACTCGCGCAGCGCGCGCCCGCTCGACATGTACGTCTGATGCCACATGCCCATCTCCGCGCGGAAGTCGCCGCTCCCGAACAAGCTCCACGTCGGGGAGGAGAGCGCGCCGAAGATGTCGCTGGTGAAGATCGAGCGGGTCTTGCGGTCGAACGTCACGATCGCGCCCGGGGAGTGGAGGTACGGGGTGAACAGGAAGTCCAGCACGCGGCCGCTGCGAAGCGTCAGGCGGTAGTCGTGCTCGTCCACGGCATAGAACTCCGCGCTCACGCCGTAATGACGGATCAGGCGGATCGTGTTCGTGTGCGCGACGATCCGCAGATCGGAGCGACCGATGACATCCTCGATCACGGCGAGGTTCCCGCACACGTCCGGGTCTTGGTGCTGCGCGATCACGTGCGTGATCGCCTCGGGTGCCACGAGGTCGAGGATCTTGCGCATGACGACCGGGAAGTCCGGGATCGACCCCGGATCGATGACGACGACGTCCCCGTCGTCGACCAACAGATACGGATTGCAATGCAGCTTCGCCTTCGCGTCGTAGAACCCGATCCAGTGGATGTCGCGCGTGATCGCCACCGCATTGTCGTAGTCGATCCGTTCCATCGCCTCCCCCGACAGGAGCCCCGCTGCCTCCGTGGCACCGGCGAGCCCGCCTTACACCGCCGGGGCACGAGCGCGCATCCCCGGTTACCGGCGACAGCTCTCCGCTCCTACGGCATGACCAGGCGACCGCGCAGTGTGAGCGGCGGGGAGATCGACCGCGTTACTTGCCGAAGCGACTGAGCGTCGCGACGCTGAAGAGCTGGTCGACGTTGAACGTCACACGCCGGTCGAAGGGGCCATCCGGATCGGGCCTCGTGCCCGCGAGCGTCGCCCGGTTCAGCTTCACGGCCTCGGCAGCCTGCCACGGATGGCGGTTGCTCCACGACCACTCGACCTCGTCGCTGTCGTCGCGCTTGAGCGGGTAATGGAGGTAGGCCGATACCTGGTAGACGCTGAGCAGCTCGTCCTTCCAGCCGAACTTGCGGCTCCAAGCCCCCGTCGCGGACTCGGTGTCGATCCACAGCTCCATCCGACCATAGAGGTAGTACCGATCGCGCGGCCGGCCCTCGATCACCCAGAACTTCCGCTTGAAGAGCGCGTCGCTCGCCGGAGCCCAGCCGAGGCCGGTCCAACCCGGCACCATGTAGCCGGCCGTCGGTGTGGCGCCGCGCCCGGTGTCGCGAATGGCGCCGTCCGCGCGCAAGAGCCCGTTGTGGTGGCCGTGGACCGAGAGCGGTTCGGCGATGCGCAGCCCGTCGCGGATGCCGATCGTCTTCCAGGTGAAGTCCTCCACCTTCACGTCGACGAAGTTGCCGTCGTCCTGGCTCAGATCCGACCCGAGCAGCCCGTCGGAACGGTTGTTGGGGCTCGTGGCACGCACGCGCCGGAGGGCCGGCACGTACGCCCACACGGCGTCACGCTTCTTCGGGTCGACGTAGCGCCAGGTGAGCGACGCGGTCCCCTGGAGGTCGGCCGGCGTGGTCGCGTTGCTGAGGCTCTGCCACGCGAACCCCTGTGGGTTCGGCCGGCGGTAGCGCGGGTTCTGGTTCAGATAGTACTGGAACCAGACCTCCTGGATGGACTGCCGGTCGAGGCCCTTGGGCATGACCCACACGATCCCGGCCAACATGTGGTAGCTGCCCTGGGTCCACCAGTTGACGTAGGAGTTCCACAGGGCCTTCAACCCGCCCTGCGGGTCTCCCGGGTCGATCTTCGGGAACGGCATGCCGTAGATGTCCGTGAGATTCATCCGGCCCGAGGCCTTCTCGACGATGGTGCCCGTCTCGGGATCGATGTCGTACTTCCCGGCGTTGCCCTCGCTCGCCTCCTCGAAGGACCTGTCGCGGTGGATGATGCCCTCGGGCCACGAGTCGATCGGGTTGCGGTATTCGCCCTTCCGGTAGTGCTCGACGATCTCCGGCGGGAGCAGATCGCGCGCGAGGTCCGCGTTCTTCTCGTCGAGCGTGTCGCCGACCTTCAGCCCCGGCGCGATCTCCGTCCCCGCAGGGGCGTAGAGCTTCTCGTCGGGAGGCCACGGGTGACCGTCGACGGTACTCTCGGCGCGCACCACCACCGCACGCAGCATCATCCCGACGATCAGTACCCACCGGAAGAGGCCGTTGCCCATGCGCCGCCGTATTTCACGGGCGATCCGCATCTGTCAAAGTACGCGCGCGGCACGAAGTCGACCGGGCCGCTGGCCCCATCGTCGAGTCCCGGCGCTACAGCGACGCCGAGCGCGACACGGCAGTGAAGGACCGGCTCGCCTGGGAGATCGCGGCGGCGATCGGGACTCGATCAGACGGTGGAGATGGCGCCCCGCCCTCACCCGTAGAAGGCCGCCGCGATGCGCTGCGCGTACTCGAAGGTTCGCTCCGGTGCGATGCCATAGAAGGGCGCGCAGAGCGTGAAGGAGTCGGCCACCGCGCCGATCCGCTCGACGCGCGCGCGCACCTCGTCGACCGCGCCCACGAGCGCGAAGTGCTCCACCATGTGGTCCGGGCACGCGCGCAGCATCCCCGCCTGGTCCTTCGCCTCGGCCGCGGCCGCGATCGCGCGCGCCTCGGCGCCGAACCCGCACGCCGCGAAGTAGCGCTCGTACTGCACGAACGACGCATAGAACGCGACGCTCGGCCGCATGTCGTCGATGCACTCGCGCCGATCCGCCCCCGGTGCGACGAACAGCCAGACGTTCAGGTCGAACGCGCCGCGCTCCCGGCCGGCCTTCGCGAGGCCCTGGGCCACCGCGGGCGCCACCCGGTCGAGGATCCAGCGCTCGCACCAGATCGGGTGCCCGGGCAGTCCGTCGGCAACCTCGCCCGCGAGCCGGCAGGCGGCCTCGTACACGGCCGGAATGTAGACCGGGATGTCGTCGCGCACCGGCGGCGTGAGCGGCTGGAAGCGGTCGAGGTCGAGCCGGTAGTACTCGCCCTCCCACTTGCCGAGCGTGCCGGTGTGGCCGCGGCGGATGATCATCCGGATCACCGCCACCGCTTCGCGGAGATGCGCGATCGGCTTCCCGTACGTGACGCCGTGCCAGGCCTCGTTCCACCAGCGCACGGTCGGCCCGATGCCGAGCACGCAGCGGCCGCCGCTGATGAGGTCGAGGTCGAGCGCCGAGCACGCGGTCTCGAGCGGGCTGCGCGAGAAGGCGTGCACGACCCCGGTGCCGAGCTTGACGCGCGTCGTGACCGCCGCGGCCGTGGCGAGGGGAATGAACCCGGGCCCCCAGAGCTGCGGGGCCCAGAGACCCTCGAGGCCCATCGCCTCCTGCTGCTGTGCCACCGCGGCGAGCATCGCCGCGGGCATGACCGGGAGCACGCCCCAGAATCGCTTCGTCACGTTGCGTCCCTCCTCTTCAGACGACCCGGTAGACGCGATACTCGACCCCGCCCCCCGGCCGCACGCGCCCTTCGGCGACGAACACCGTCTGGTTCACCCACGCGTAGCGCGGATCTCCGGTCTCGAGGCGCGGGCAGGTGCGGAAATACTGGTCGGCGTACTCGGTGCCCGTACCGCCCGCGACCGCCGCCTGCACCCGGTCGCTCATCTCGAGCACGCCGTGGTAGGCGACGAAGATCGCCGCGCCGTCGTCGGTGGCGAACTGCGCCCGCACGTCGAGCCGGCCCCAGCCGTCGGCGCCGACGAGCAGCCAGTCGGCGCCGCCCGTCAGCACCGTGCCCCGCAGCCGCTCGCCCTCGAACGCCCCGCCCGTGACCTCGAAGACCATGCGCGTCCCGAACGGGCCCGGGCCGACGACCAACGGCTCCTTCAGTGTGGCGTGGTAGGTGAACTCGTAGACGAGGTCCATGCGCGCTCCCTCCCGAGAGTGACGGCGATCATACCGGCGCCGCCGGGCGGACGACTAGACCCAGCCCGTGCAGGCCATCATCGACTACCGCAAGCGCATCGAAGCGATCCAGGCCGCCCTCGCCGCGCGCGGGCTCGACGCCCTCGTCGGCACGCGGCTCAAGACCGTGACGCACGTTGCCGGAGCCTTCTGCCCGTGGCGGAGCGCCACCGTGGTCCCCGCGCGGGGCGAGCCCATGGTGGTGACGCTCATGATGGACGCGACCCGCGTCGCGGACGACTCGTGGCTCGGCGAGCGCGTCGTAGCCTACGGGCCTTTTCCCGGCCAGGGGCTGGTCGACGTCGCCGCCGGCCACCTGGATGCGCTCGGCCTCGCGCGCGGGCGGATCGGCATCGAGAGCGGGACGTCGAGCTACCTGCCCGACGGCTACGTCACGCACGCGGAGTACGAGCAGCTCCAACGCGCGCTGCCGCACGCGACGCTCGTGAACGCCGCCGACGTGATCGACCGCGTGACGCTGGTCAAGCAGCCCGCCGAGGTGAAGCTCTTGCGGCAGGCCAACGCGATCTGCGACTGCGCAATCGAGGCGATCCGCCACGAGCTGCACGTCGGCATCTCGGAGAAGGCGATCGCCGGCATCGCCGAGCGCGCCGCGCGCGAGGCCGGCAGCGAGTTCGCGTGGACGTTCACCGGCGGAATGGAGATCGCGTCGGGCTACCGGACCGCGTACGCGATGGGCGGCTGCACGCCCGCCACCGACAAGCTCGTACAGTGCCACGACGCCGTGCTCCTCGACGTGCACGCGATGTACGGCCTCATGCTCGGCGACGTCTCGCACAACGCGATCATGGGCAAACCGACGCCGGCACAGCGCGACCTCATGGGCGCCTACGTCGAGTCGTGCCAGCAGCTCGTCGCGCTGATGCAGCCGGGCAAGCGCTTGGGCGAGGTCGCGGCGCAGATGGCCGAGTTCGTCGCGCGCAAGGGCTGGAGCGACGTCGTGCTGCCGGGCTACGGCCACGGCATCGGCCACTTCGGCCACGAGTGGTTCCCGTGCGTGGTCGCGAGCGACGACCCCGGCACGACCGACGCCGACGTCGAGCTCGTGCCGAACTACGTCCAGGAGATCGCGATCGTGTGCAACCGCCCCGGCGTGGCGGGCTTCCGCCTCGAGCGGCCGCTGCTCATCACGGCGACGGGCAACGAGCTGCTCTCGGGGCTGCCGTTCGTGCCGTGGGTGGTCGACGAGGGGTGCGTCTGCTGAGGGCCGCGGCCGCGGACAAGACTACTCGCCACCGGCGGGCAGGGTTGGGCATTGCAGCGTGGAACCCGCCGGGTCTCACGGGCACGCCGTCTCCACAGCCGAGGGGCGCGGCGGACTCTACCGCCGCCGGCTGCCGCGCGGGCGGCACGAAGCTTGCGCGACTCGCATGAATGGGAGTAGTCGACAGTTCGATCGTGAGGCCACACTCTATTTTGGCCGATGGCGAATGCGGTCTCGCCGCACGTTGGGCGCCAGTCGTCCAGGAACGCCGGCCCGCGACGCCGTGCAGGCCACGCCTCCTCGACCGCGTGCCTGACGCCGCGCGCACCCGCCATCTGAGCCGCCGCGCGGAGAACGCATACGTCGCCTGGGTCCGACGGTACGCGATGTCGCACGGCAAGCGGCCCCCGCAGGAGCTGGGGCCGGCGGAGATCGGCCAGTTCCTCACGTGCGCACGGCTCCGGATGAAGAACGTCGGCTTCGGGGCGCAGCAGCTCGTCGTGCGCGCCGGCAAGAACGATCGTGACCGCGTGACCGTGCTGCCGGCGATCGTCCGCGCGCGCCTGGCCCGCGAGCGCAAGTACCCGCACGCAGGCCGGGAGATCGGCCGCCAGTGGGTCTTTCCGGACACTCGCACGTACCGCGGATCGGATGCCGGCGGTCGAGGGGGCGGTGGTGCGCCCGGGCACGGCTATGCAGCTCGGCTACGCAGACCGGAGCTGCAGCATAGCGCCGCGGAGGTCGGATCGATGATCACTGCTACGCGACGGATTCGGCGGGGGTTTCCCCACGCCGAGCGGCGCCGGGTTTCGCGCTACGCTGCGGGAGTACGGAGTTACGCGGAACCGTCCAATTATTGTTAGACGGGCGGAGCATGCGCCGCATACCCGAGGATCATCACCAAGCAGGTGGCCCGTGAGCAAAACGGACCCGCCAGGGCTCCACGCCGCGCTGTTTGAAGTTATCGGCCGGGAACACCCCCAGGCAGTTCCTTCGTTGCGTGAGCTTGAAGAAGGGGTGCGCAAGTTCTGGACCACCTACTCGGTCGGCCTCACGATCGCGGACGATGAAACCGTTGCCGCCATGGGCGGAACGCCCGAGGAAGCTATCCAGCTTCGGATTGGCTACATTCAGGTGTCGCTGGCGCGACGGCTCGCGGGTTTGTTGGTCAGTCTGATAGATCACATCAACCGTAGCCGGCTCCTTGATGCCGCGCTAAGCACACGTGCCTGCCTCGAACTGGCAGGCGCACTGGTCTTCTACGAAAGCAGGATCACCTCCCTCCTTACCGCCGGAATTTCGAAGCAAGAACAGATGGACCAACTCAACGAGATCGTGAAGAAGGCCACGCGAGGCGGACGATTCGACTGGGTTCGATGGTTGCTCGGGGGTGCTGATGTGCAGGCGCTCGTCGCCGAGTACGCCGACGAAAACACAAGGCCAACCTCACCAGTTCAGGTAAGGAACGTGCTCGATTTCGTCAAGGCCCTTGACGACGCCGTCGCGGCCGAGGAACCACCGTCGGGTGCCATTCGTGCCGTGTACGCTCTCCTGTGCGACGTGTGCCATCCGGCAGTCGGCGGGTACCTGCTCTACGTCGCCGTCCCGCAACCCCCTGGCCAACTGAAGTTCGACGCTCACCCGAATACGAGAATAGCCTCGTGGTTCGTGGGTTCCATCATCGGTCCCACAGCCAACCGCCTGATGAAGCATGCGGCACGGTCGCTGAATCGGTTAACTCATGTTGCCAAGACCGTGAAGGCGGTGCCTCGTTGAAGCCGTCTAACGACGGGCTCCAGCGGACGCCCGGAGGCGGGCGCCGCTGAGCCGGAGCGTTAGGCGCACCTACAGAACCCGCACCGCCGGCCAGGGACTCGGAAGGGTGATCCGACTAGCGGCTTCCGAGTATGTTGCCGAGCACCGTGGACCTGGTCGAGCTCCTCAAGCGCCACGAGGGAAAGACGCTGGAGTTCAAGCGTGACCTGTCATCCCCGGACGGGGCGCTCAAGACCATCGTCGCCTTCGCCAATACGGCGGGCGGCACGCTGCTCGTCGGCGTGGAGGACCGTACCCGCCACGTTCGCGGCGTGCCCGACGCCCTCGACCTGATCGGCGATCACCGGGCACGTGCGGCTGTCGCCGAGGCCGCCTGACGGCCCGCGACGGCACTCTTGCGACATTGGGGCGTCGACGCTCTCGCCGAGACGGTGATCGGCTTGTACAAGACCGGGCTGATCCGTCGGCGCGGGCCATGGCGGCACTGGGCAACATACCGCCGATCGAGTACGAGGCAGCCTAGTATCGGCGTCAGGAGAGTCCGGCCATGGGGGCGGGACTCATGTAACTTGGCCTCCGGAGAACCCGGGGCGGTTCCGTACCGTGAGTTCCATCCTTTCGGCGGCACGATGTCGATCATGAGGATCCAGGAATATTGTCGTTCGTTCCCCTTGCCGCTATGACATCTGAAGGCAGGCAACTGTTCGAGGCAGGGGGTGACCGTGGTTGCTGGCCGGAGATCGGTAGCCGTACACTTCTCCGCGCAGTTGGCGTTGGGCGCTTCGCCTACTCCGCTGGCGAGTGGGTCGAGGTTCAACAATGCCGGTACCGGTACTCAGTCATCGGCGACGGAGATCCTGTTCGAATGGTCTTGGGAGAGTCCCTTGCCTGCACCGTGGCGTGGAGATGATTGGCCGTCCAACAAGCCGTTGCCGCAGACAACGTTGCGCCCTCCCGCTGAACCGCCGAATCGCTCGGCTGGCGAGCAGTATCCAAAGGACCCCGGAGTAGGCGATGAGATCTGATCAACCCGCACGCACGGTCAAGTGCGTCGACTTGTTCTGCGGTGCCGGCGGGTTGACCCACGGCCTCATCGAGGCCGGCGTGCGCGTCGTAGCAGGCGTCGACTCCGACGAGACTTGTGAGTACCCGTACACGGCGAACCATGAGGGTGTAGCCTTCTATGAGTGCGACATCGCCGAGCTCGGGGCAACGACGGTGGCCGGGTGGTTCGGCGAATCCAGCGTGCGGGTTCTCGCGGGTTGCGCGCCGTGCCAGCCCTTCTCCACGTACGCCCTCCGCTACCAGAAGGAGGAACAGGTCGAGGACGATCAGCGGTGGAGCCTCCTCAACCACTTCGGGCGTTTGGTCAGCGGGCTGCTCCCAGACATCGTTACGATGGAGAACGTCCCCACCGTGACGAAGCACTCGGTTTTCACGAACTTCAAGAGCACGCTGGAAAGCCTCGGCTACAAGGTCTGGGTCGACGTCGTTGACTGCGCCCAATACGGCCTTCCGCAGCGCCGCAATCGTGCCGTGCTGCTCGCGTCGCTCCATGGCGACATCAAGTTACGTGAGCCGGTCGCGTCGGAGACGCGAACGGTCGGAGACGTCATCAAGGCGTTGCCGGCCCTGAGGCATGGTGGCAGGGACAAGGACGATCGCCTTCACACCGCGTCCCGGCTCTCGGATCTCAACTACGAGCGTATCCTGCACTCGAAGCCGGGCGGGACTTGGCGCGATTGGCCAAAGCACCTCGTCGCCAAATGTCATACGAAGAGCACAGGAAGGAAGTACCCCGCGGTCTACGGCCGCATGACGTTCGACGAGCCGGCGCCGACTTTGACCACGCAGTTCTACAGCTTCGGCAGCGGTCGCTTCGGACACCCTACGCAGGCGCGAGGGCTCTCGCTGCGCGAGGGCGCCCTGCTCCAGGGGTTCCCGAAGGATTACTCGTTCATCCCCGACGAAAAGTCGATTCAGTTCAGGGCGCTCGGCCGCATGATCGGCAACGCGGTCCCGGTCGACCTGGGGCGCGTGATCGGGCAGAGTATCATCAGCCACGTGCAGGAGTACGGTGACAGCTTCCGCGGGTGTGCAAGACCGCACCACGTCGGCCAGCCCCCGTCGACGAACCACCGCAGGGGGCGGAATGGCCGCGAGCGCACGGGTCGAAGCGTCCACGCCTGAAGCGCGCCGCCGCATGCAGCGCGTTCGGCAGAAGAACACCTCTGCCGAGTCGGCGCTGCGCCGCGAGCTGCATGCGCGCGGCATTCGCTACCGCATCCATGTTCCCGTCCTGACCAAGCCCCGCAGGGTCGCCGACGTCGCGTTCAGCGGGCTCCGCGTCGCGGTCTTCGTCGACGGCTGCTTCTGGCACGGCTGCCCGGCACACGCGACGTGGCCCAAGCAGAACGCCGAGTTCTGGCGCGCGAAGATCGAGGCCAACATGGCGCGCGACAACGACACCGACGAGCGTCTGCGCGCCGAGGGCTGGAAGGTCATCCGCGTCTGGGCACACGAGGAGCCCAAGATCGCTGCGGTGCGCATCGCGCACATCCTCGAACGCCGCCGCGAGAGGATGCGCCGCGCATGACCGACACCGTCGCCACCCACACATCCGTGCTCTCTTCGACGGCGCCCGAGCCTGGGCAGCTCGTGGAGGTACGCCGCCGCCAGTGGATCGTCTCCGACGTCGATGCCTCGGCGGTCTCGCCCGAACTGCCCAAGCGCAACCTGGTGAAACTCGCCTCTATCGACGAGGACGCGCTCGGAGAAGAAATCGAGGTGCTGTGGGAGCTCGAGCCCGGCGCCCACGTCATCGAGCGCGCAGGACTGCCGACGCTCTCGGCGCTCGACGACCCGTCGAAGCTCGAAGCCTTCCTCGATGCAGTCCGGTGGGGCGCGGCGACCAACGCCGATCGCGGCTACCTCCAAGCGCCCTTCCGCAGCGGCGCGAGCATCGAGGACTACCAGCTCGACCCGCTCGTGCGCGCGATCGACATGGCGCGTACCAACCTCCTGATTGCCGACGACGTCGGTCTCGGCAAGACCATCGAGGCCGGGCTCGTCATCCAGGAGATGCTCCTGCGCCACCGCGCGCGGACCATCCTCGTGCTCTGCCCGTCGTCTTTGCAGGAGAAGTGGCGCTCCGAGATGGCCGAGAAGTTCGGCCTCGAGTTCCGCATCGTCGACACCGACTCGGTGAAGCGCTCGCGCCGTGAGCGCGGCCTGCACGCCAACCCGTGGACCTCGTTCCCTCGGCTCATCGCATCCATCGACTGGGCGAAGCAGGGCGAAGGCATACGCCTCCTGCGTGACGTGCTCCCGCCGCAGCCGACGTTCCCGCGCCGCTTCGACATGCTCGTCGTCGACGAGGCCCACAACGTCGCGCCCACCGTCGGCAAGTACGCCGTCGAGAGCCTGCGCACGCGCCTCGTACGCCTGCTCGCGCCACACTTCCAGCACAAGCTCTTCCTCACGGCGACGCCGCACGACGGCTACACCGAGTCGTTCACAGCGCTCCTCGAGCTGCTCGATGACCAGCGCTTCTCGCGCAACGTGCTCCCGTCCGAGGACCAGCTTGCGCGGGTGATGGTACGCCGTCTCAAGAGCGACCTCGTCGACGCCAAGGGCAAGAAGCTCTACCCGGTGCGGCGCCTCGAAGCGCTGAACGTCGAGTACACTGCCGAGGAGCGCGAAGCCCGACAACTTCTCGAACAGTACATCGCGAGCCGCGAGAAGCAGGACGAGCGCGAAGGCGCCGCCTCGCACTTCGTCCACCAGCTTCTCCGCAAGCGCCTCGCGTCGTCACCCGCCGCGTTCATGTCGACGCTCGCACGGCATACCGCGACCATCGAAGGCAAGGGCGAGGCACGCCGCACCTCGGGGCTCGACGAACGCATCCTCCGGCGCGCGATCGCCAAGACGGAAGAGGACTACGCCGACGACGACTCGCGCGAAGCCGCCGAGTCCGAGGCCATCGAAGAGGCGAGCCGTCGGCTGCGACCGCTGTCGGCCGAGGAGAAGAAGCTCCTCGGCCGCCTGCGCTCGTGGGCCGAGCAGGCGAGCCACAAGCCCGACTCCAAGGCCGCAGAACTCCTGCGCTGGCTCGAAGAGAACCTGCGGCCCAAGGGCCAATGGTCGAACGCGCGCGTCATCCTCTTCACCGAGTACCGCGCGACGCAGAAGTGGCTGCACGAGATCCTCGCCAGCCACGACCTGGGCGGCGAGCGTCTCGCGCTGCTCTTCGGCGGCATGGACCCGAAGGAGCGCGAGACCATCAAGGCCGCGTTCCAGGCCGATCCGCGTGAGTCGCCAGTGCGCATCCTGCTCGCGACCGACGCGGCCTCGGAAGGCATCGACCTTCAGAACCACTGCAACCTGCTGGTCCACGTCGAGATCCCCTACAACCCGAACGTGATGGAGCAGCGGAACGGCCGCGTCGACCGTCACGGGCAGAAGCAGAGCGAAGTGGTCATCTGGCACCCCGTCGACGCGAGCGGCGGCCACGGCGACGACATCATCCGCGCGCTCAAGAAGCTCGACTCGATGCGCGCCGACATGGGCAGCGTGAACCCGGTCATCGCCCCGCAGTTGCCGGCGCTGCTCGAAGGCCGCCGCCGCGAGCTCGACATGGGCCTCGCCGAGAAACGCATCGAGCGTGCCCGCCGCTATGTGAAGGCCGAGCGTGAGCTGCGCGAGCGCATCGCCAAGCTGCACGAGCGGCTGACGACGACGCGCAGCGAGCAGCACCTCACGCCCGACCGCATCGAGCGCGTGGTGCGCGTCGCGCTGGCGCTCACCAACAAGCCCGATCTCACGCCCGCGAAGCTCGCTGACCTGCCCGAGGCCCGCGTGTTCCAGATGCCCGCGCTCGCGGGCTCGTGGTCGCGGTGCCTCGACGGGCTCGAGCACCCGTACACCAAGCGCATCCGCCCCATCACCTTCGACCACGACGTCGCCAAGGGGCGCGACGACGTAGTGCTCGTCCACCTGAATCACCCGCTCGTGCAGATGAGCCTGCGCCTCCTGCGCGCCGAGGTCTGGGCGCGCGACGACGTGAAGAAGCTCAATCGCGTCACGGTGCGCATGCTGCCCGACGCGAAGCTCGACGCGCCCGCTGCACTCGTGGTCTCGCGCCTCGTCATCACGGGTGGCAACCACCATCGGCTCCATGAGGAGTTGACCGAGGCGGGCGGCTACCTGCGCGACGCGGCCTTCAAGCGCGAGGAGCGTATTGGCGAGTTGCGCGCCTGGCTCGACGCCTCGACGCCGGGGACCATCGACGACTCTCTATTCGACGCCCTGCGCACGCGCTTCCAAAAGCACACTGAGGCCATCGTGAGCGCCGTGGGCACGCGCTCGAAGGATCGCCTGAAGGGCCTCGGCGGCACTCTCGAAGCCCGCAAGCGCAAGGAAATCGAGGAGATGACCCAGCTGCTCGACGACCTCGCCAAGAACCTCGAGGCCGAACTGCACAAGGAGGAGCCGAAGCAGCTCTCGCTCTTCTCCGAGGACGAGCGCACGCAGGTCCGGCGCGACAAGCTCGCCCTCGAAGCACGCCTACGCCGCATCCCCGAGGAGCGCGAACGCGAGCGCCTCGCCATTGAGGAGCGCCACACAGGGCTCGTCGACCACACGTTCCCCGTCTCGGTGATCCTCCTGGTCCCCGAGTCCCTGGCGACGCGGAGCCCTGCTGATCGGAGGCGGGCGTGAGCGCCAAGCACGAGTGGCTGAACCTGCTTGATGTCTCGGGCCCGTTCCTCGCGGTGCCCGTGCTCCGCGAGGTGTTCCCGCAGGGGCTCGAAGAGCTGGACGCCTCGCACGCCAAGCGGCTGCGCAGCGCCTACGAGGAGTGGCGCGACGCGGTCGATGGAGACGACGCCGACCGCGACAAGCTCCACACCGCGTGGATCGACGAGGTGCTGCGTACCGCGATCGAGGCAGACGACTCGCTGCTGAAGCACGGCAAGGACGTCCCGGCCTCAGTCGTCGCGCTCCCGGAACACGACACCACCATCACGCCCGATCTGGTCTTCATCGACCCGACGCACGCTGGGGCGGTGCTCGCGCCCGTCCACGTCTTCCCGCCCGACACCGACCTCTCGGCGTCGATGAAGTTCGGCGGGCTTTCGTGCTCGCCCGGCGACCGCATGGCGATGCATCTGCGCGCGCTGAACGTGTCGTTCGGGCTCGTCACGAACGGCGAGCGCTGGATGCTGGTCCACGCGCCATCGGGCCAGGTGGCGACCTTCGCGAGCTGGTACGCGCGTATCTGGGGCCAGGAGCCCGCCACGCTGCGCGCGTTCGTGTCGCTGATTGGTGTGCGCCGCTTCTTCGCGCCCGCGCAGGACCGGCTCCCCGCGCTCTTCGAGCGCTCGCTGAAGCATCAAGACGAGGTCACCGACGCCCTCGGCGACCAGGTTCGGCGCGCCATCGAGGTGCTGTTGCAGGCGCTCGACCGCGCCGACCAAGACCGCAACCGCGAACTGCTCCGCGACGTGAAGCCCCAGGAACTCTACGAGGCCGGGCTCACCGTGATGATGCGGCTCGTGTTCCTGCTCGCCGCCGAGGAGCGCGGGCTCTTGCTCTTGGGCGAGCCTCGCTACGACTCGTTCTACGCGGTCTCGACGCTGCGCATGCAGCTCCGCGCCGAGAGCGACGAGATCCTCGAACGTCGGCGCGCGGCGTGGTCGCGGCTGCTCGCGGTGTTCCGCGCCGTCTTCGGTGGCATCGACCACCCGACCCTGCGCATGCCTGCGATGGGCGGCTCGCTCTTCGATCCCGACCGCTTTCCGTTCCTCGAAGGTCGTCTCAAGGGCACGTCGTGGCGTCAACACCGCGCCGAGCCGCTGCCCATCGATGACCGCACGGTGCTCCTGCTGCTCGAAGCCATCCAGACCTTCGAGGGGCGCACGCTCTCGTACCGCGCGCTCGACGTCGAGCAGATCGGACACGTCTACGAAGGCCTCCTCGAGCGCACCGTCTCGCGTGTCGAGGACGTGACATTGGAGCTCGAAGCGGGCGCCTCGGCGAAGGACGCGCGCGTCACGCTCGGCGAGCTGGAGTCGGCGCGCCTCGACGGCAAGGCGGCCGTAGCGAAGCTTGTCGTCGAGCGCTCAAAGCGCTCGCAGTCGGCCATCGAGAAGGAGCTGGCCGCCGACGTCGAGCCCCAGCAGAGCGCGCGGCTGCTCTCGGCGTGTCGCGGCGACGTGAAGCTGCGCGACCGGATCGAGCCCTACGTGCGGCTGCTGCGCACCGATCCGTGGGGCTACCCGCTGGTCCACCCGAAGGGCGCGTTCGTCGTCGTGCTCGGCGCCGACCGCCGCGAAACCGGCACGCACTACACGCCCAAGAGCCTCACCGAGCGCATCGTCGAGGAGACGCTGACACCGCTTGTCTACGACGGCCCCGCGAAGGGCGAGCCGCGAGCCGCGTGGAAGCTGAAGACGCCCGAACAGCTCCTCGACCTGAAGGTCTGCGATCCCGCGATGGGCTCTGGCGCGTTCCTCGTCCAGGCCTGCCGCTTCCTGAGCGCGCGCCTCGTCGAGGCGTGGGCCATCGAAGAGCAAGCGGGCCGCGTCATCGATCTTACTGGCCAGGTCCACGAGCCGCGCACCAGCGTCGATAGCATGCCGCCGGGGGTGGAGACGCGAGCCGAGAACGCGCGGCGCATCGTGGCCGAGCGCTGCCTCTACGGTGTCGATCTGAACCCGCTGGCCGTCGAGCTGGCGAAGCTCTCGCTGTGGCTGGTCACGCTCTCGAAGGGCCGTCCCTTCGGCTTCCTCGACCACAACCTCCGTCGCGGCGACAGCCTGCTCGGCATCAGCCGCCTCGAGCAGCTCACGGAGCTGTCGATGACCCCCAAGGAACACGCCCAGGGACGGCTCTTCGGCAAGAAAATCCGGCAGTCTGTCGAAGAAGCGTTGGCGATACGTCTCCAGCTTCGCGAGATGCCCATCCGCGACATTCGCGACGTGGAGGCGATGGCCGGCCTCGACGCCTTCGCTCGGGCAAAGGTGACAACGTCCGAGCGCATTGCCAACGCTTTCATTGGCCTCGTCTTTGTCACCGAGGGTGCGCAAGATCTCGAGCGCAGGTTGGCCACCGTTGGACCGGATGCCGACGCCGCGCTTCAAGGGAACACGCCGGCGAGCCATGCGCTTGAACGGCTCGCCGATGGTGCGCTGCGGAAGGGCTTTCTCGGTGCGAGACGGGGT
>JAXLXP010000011.1:0-195049 GCA_046327955.1 Binatia bacterium
GCGAGCGCGTACCCGGTCGGCGGGCCCGCCAGCCCGAACGGCTGCTCGTACTGCATGCGCTCGGAGTCGGCGGCAAAGCGCGTCCCCGGCATGCCGACGCGCGACGCGCCGCTCTCGCCGTGGGTGACCAGCGCCACGTCGCAGAGCCCGGCGTCGAGCGCGCCCATCGCGTGCTGGACGTGGGCCAGGAAGGAGCAGCCACCGATCAACGTGCCGTCGACGTAGCGCGGCGTGATCCCCATGTACTCCGCGGTCTCGGCGGACATCCAGCGCCCGGCGCTGAACACGCCGTCGACGTCGTGCTTGGTGAGGCCCGCGTCGGCGAGCGCGTTGCGCGCGGCCTCGGCGTGGAGAGCGAGCGCGGACTTGCCGGGGAGCTTGCCGAGCTCGTCCGACTCGGCTGCGCCGACGATCGCCACCCGGCCTCGCAGCCGGCGGAAGTCCGCGCTCATCGAGTCCTCTCCGCCGGCCGAAAGAGCGGCAGCGTGACCTGGTCGGTGACGTCCCGGAACTCGACCTGCACCGGCATCCCGATCCGCAGCGCCGCCGGGTCTGGGGTGACGCCGACGAGGTTCGTCATCAGGCGCGGCCCCTCCTCGAGCTCCACGATCGCCATGACGTACGGCGTGCCGAGCGGGAAGTCCTTCGCGCCGCGATGAACGACGGTGAAGGTGTGCAGCGTGCCGCGCCCCGATGTCTGGCGCCATTCGAGATCTGGCGAGAGGCAGTGCGGGCAGAGCGCGCGCGGATAGTAGTGCGCCTTGCCACAGCCGCGACAGAACGGGAGCTCGAGCGCGTGTCGCTGGGCCGCGTCCCAGAACGGACGGCTCTCGGGCGTCGGCACGGGGATCGCCCCGGTGTATTGCGCCATCGTGACGATGATCCTCGGGTTGGACTTCGTGGTCGGCCAGGTGTAACCGGGGAAACTTAGAGGCACCGTCCGAGCTGGGTCAAGCGGGCATGCGACCTCCGAAAGCGGCTCTCCTCGCGATCATCCTCCTCGCCGCCTTCGACGTCGGGGCCGGCAGCGAGCCGACCACCATCAACTGGGACGAGGCCGAGAGCCACGTCGGCAGCGAGGTCGTCGTGAAGGGCCGGGTGTTGGGGGTGCACTGTTCGCCGACGGCCTGCCTGCTCGCGTTCGAGCCCGGCTTCAACCGGTTCACGGCGGTGATCCAGGCCGAGCACTTCGACGTCTTCCCGCCAGACCGGCTCGACGACCTCTTCAGCGGCAAGCGCGTGCAGGTGCACGGCACCATCGTCGAGAAGGAGAAGAAGCCCGAGATCCTCGTCGCGGGGGTGAACGACCTGAAGGTCACGCTCGCCGAGCGGCGCCAGGAGCAGGAGGAGGCGGCAACGCGCCAGCAGGCGGAGCTGTTCGACCGCATGACCGGCGTGCTGGAGCAGCTCGTCACCCTCACCGAGCGCATGGCGGCGACGCAGGAGCGCATGGAGATGGTCCTCGCGCAGATGGAGCAGCGCCAGAGCCTGCTCGCCTCCGCGCAGCCCGCACCGCCGGCGCCCCCCGCCTGGGGCGAGCCCCAGCCGCGCCCGGCCTACGAGGCGCTGCGAACGGTCAAGCGAGGCATGAGCCCGGCCGACGTCGAGCGGCTCATCGGGCAGCCGGAATCGATCCAGTACGGCGCCGGGGGCTGGGTCACGTGGTCTTACGGCTTCGGGCGCAGCATCAGCTTCGACGCGCGCGGGCGCGCCCAGTCGATGGTCGGCTTCCCGGCGCCGTGAGCGAGACGGGCGGCGCGCGCTACGGCGTGGTTCCGGTCCCGGAGTCCGAGGTGCCGGAGCCGCCGGCGTCCTGCCCCTCGGCACAGCCGCGCGCGTCGACGTCCGCGTCCGCCGCCGTATCGGCGCAGGCGTCGCAGGCGTCACCGACCCCGTCCTGATCGGCGTCGGCCTGGCTGCCATTGCGATCGTTCGGGCAGTTGTCGGAGCCGTTCGGGACGTGATCCCCGTCGACGTCGTCGTCGCACGCGTCGCCGATCCCGTCGCCGTCCTGGTCCTTCTGGTGGGGATTCCAGCGGCGCGGGCAGTTGTCGTCGCAGGCGGTGGTCTGCCCGCCCGTGCACGGCGAATCGCCCTCGACGAGGCTCTCGTCGCCGTCGTTCGGAACGCCGTCCCCGTCCGGATCCTCCGCCGTCGGCTTGCCGCAATCGGAACGAGCGGCCTCGTTCACGATCGCCGTCCGCTCGCGTCCCAGAAGGAAGGTGTCCCGCGCGAGCCGGCGGACGCGACGCCGCACGCAGCGCACGTACGCGCCATGGCTCCGCCAGGGCACGGAGCGACCGAACGGCGCGTCGCACGGGCAGAGCTGCGTGATGCCGCACCCCGTGCGATCCGTGGCCATGCGGAGGCTGTCGTCGTCTCGTTGCTGCGGCACGTCGGCCTCGCTGTCGGCGCACTGGTCGCACGCGTCGCCGACGCCGTCGTCGTCGGTGTCCTCCTGGTCGGCGTTCGCAACCGAGAGGCAGTTGTCGCAGCTGTTGCCAACCCCGTCGCCGTCGGTGTCGTACTGGTTCGGGTTCGCGATCCGCGGGCAGTTGTCGATCGCGTCGATCACGCCGTCGAGATCGATGTCGGCACCGGTGACCGCGAGCACGAGCCCCATGCCGAGAACCATCTGCCGGACGGAGCGCACCACGACCGGTGGGGAGCAGGAAACATGCCGCGGTCGTGGTGATACGGACACGGCGCACGCGTCGCCGTGGGTCAACCCACCGACGCCCGGGTCAGCCGCGTGACAGGATCTCGGCGAGCCGGGGAAGCACCTCGCCGGTGGGGCCACGGAGCACGTGCCGCGCCATCGGCGTGAGGTCGGACTCGTGCGGATTCACCTCGATCAGGTCGCCGCCGCGCTCGAAGATCGACGCCGGGAACTGCGCCGCGGGGTACACGGTCGCGGACGTCCCGCAGACGAGCGCGCAGTCGGCTCGCCCGCTCTCTTCGTGACAGCGCGCGAGCACGTCGGGCGGGATCGGCTCGCCGAAGGAGACGGTGTCGCTCTTCAGCAGCCCACCGCAGCTCGGGCAGCGCGGCGGCAACTCACCGATGTCGATCGCGCTGCGCTCGAAGCGCGTCACGCACTCGAGGCAGCGGATCAGCGTCGCGTTGCCGTGAATCTCGAGCAGGCGGCAGCTCCCTGCCAGGCGATGGAGGTTGTCCACGTTCTGCGTGATCACCGCCTGCACGACGCCGAGACGCTCGAGCTCGGCGAGCGCGGTATGGCCCGCGTTCGGGCGCGCGCGGGCGAGCGTCACCCAGAGCTCCCGCATTGGCCCGCTCGGGTCGAGCCGCTCCTCCCACGCGCGGCGCGGGTCGGCGAGGAAGCGCTGGAACCCGTCCATCGGCGGCTCGCCGTATCGGGTCCAGAGCCCTCCCGGACCACGAAACGGCGGAATGCCGCTCTCGACCGACATCCCGGCCCCGGTCAGGGCGATCACGTAGCGGGCACGCCGAACGCAGTCGGCTGCCGCCACCAGCGCGGCGTGGAGATCCTCATCCGCCCCCACCTCTCGACTGTCGCGCCACCGGCCCCGGCTGTCAATGGTTGACACGCCTGATCCGGCCGGTATTTCTCGCCCGCATGGCCGGCCCGAAGGCGCCCGTCACCGGAGTCATGCTCGCCGGAGGGCGCGCCGCGCGTATGGGCGGGCGCGACAAGGCCTTCGCCGCCGTCGGCGGCGAACCGATCGCTGTCCGCACGGTGCGATTGTTCCGCGAGCTGTTCGACCAGGTCGTCGTGTCGGCCAACCGGCCCGAGCGATTCAAGGCACTCGGCATCGAGGCCGTACCGGACCGCGTACCCGGGGGCGGCCCGCTCGCCGGCATCCACGCGGCCATGTACGTGAGCCGGCATTCGCACGTGTTCGTTGCGGCATGCGACATGCCGAGCCTCGACGCCGGCGTGATCCGCTTCCTGCTCGGGCGGATCGGGACCGCCGACGCGATCGTGCCCTGCTGGGACGGCGACGTCGAACCGCTGCACGCGGTCTATGCCGTGCGCTGCCTCCCCGTGCTCGACACCGCGCTGCGCGCCGGCCGCCACGCCATCCGCGAGGTACTGCCGCTATTGCGCGTCGACTGGGTGACCGAGCCCGAGCTGCGCGCCGTACGTGGCACGGACCGCAGCTTCACGAACGTGAACACCCCCGAGGATCTCGCGGCGGTCGGCGGTCACTTCGTCGAGGAGCGCGACCCCTGACCCACGACCCCGGGGCCGAGCTGGTCGACGTCGTCGACGACGCCGGCCAGGTCACCGCGCGGGTGACCCGGCGCGAGATGCGGACCCGACGCCTCCCGCACCGGAGCTGTTACATCCTCGTCTTCAACCGGCGCGGCGACCTGTTCATCCACCTGCGCACGCCGACCAAAGACGTCTACCCCGGACACTGGGACGTCGCGGTCGGCGGTGTGCTGGCAGCCGGCGAAGGCTTTGCCGAGGCCGCCGCACGGGAGCTCGCGGAGGAGCTCGGCGTCGCGGCAACCCTGGAGCCGCTCTTCCCGCTGCGGTGGGAAGATGCCCACACGATCGTCCACGGCATGGTGTTTCGCGCCGTGCACGACGGACCCTTCCGCCTCCAGCCCGAGGAGATCGTCCGCGGCGAGTTTCTCGCGGTGGACGCCGTCCTCGCCCGCGCGCGCGGCGACGCCTTCTGCCCCGACGGCCTCGCCGCGCTGGCCGAGCTCCGCCGCCGAGCGGGCGCTACAGCCGGATCATGAGCACGTCGCCGGGCTGGAGGCGCTTGGCACGCCGGCTGTCCAGTCCGTTCGACGAGATCAGCTTGGTGAGCGGCACGCCGTGGCGCTGGGCGACCTCGGCGAGCGTGTCGCCACGCTTCACCTGGTACTCGATGAGGCGATTGGGGGCGATGTCGGGGAAGTATCGCGCCACGTGCTGCTGCACGTGCCGGGCGGCGACGAACTCGGCGTAGTAGTTTCGGCTGGCGAAGCCGAAGCGCGGGCCCTGGTAGCGGCTGACCACGGTGCCAAGATCGTCGGTGCCGAGCGCGCGGCGCGCCCGTTCCACGCCCGTGGGGCCGTGATTGTATGCCGTCAGGGCGAGCGGCCAACTCGGAAACATCTCGCGCAGGTCGCGCAGGAGGCGTGCCGCGGCCTCGGTGGCCTGCACGGGATCACGGCGTGCGTCACCCCGGGGTCGGCGACCCGGCCGCAGGTACTGTTGGGCCGTCGCCTGCGTGAACTGCCAGATACCGGCCGCCCCGGCGCTCGAGGTGGCATGCGGGTTGTAGGAAGACTCGACCAGCGGAAGAGCCGCCAGGTCGAGGGGCAGCCCCTCGCGCGCCAGCACCGCCTCGACGATTGCCCGATACCGCCGTCCCGCCACGAGGCCCTGGTGAAAGACCTCCCGCATGCCGCGCTGAAGGTGTATCCGCTCCGGTCCGATCGGACCGTCCGGTCGCGGGAGTTGGTCGGGGACGAGCAGGCGGTCGACGGGGTCGGGTTCGTGGAGCTGCCCCAGGGCGATGCGGTCCAGGAGCCCCTGGATGCGGTCCTCGTCCTGCGCCTCGGAGGCATGGATGACGCCGTAGATTCGCGCCGGATCCAGACGATCGTGCACGATCACGTCGTCGCGGGAGTAACGCGTGAAGACATCGACCCAGAACCGAACCGCCGGAGCGAGCCCTGGCGGCACCGGAAACTCGTCGTTCGCGTGGACGCTGGCGGCCGTAGCCAGCACCATCGCGAGAACTCCGGCCCCAACCAGGGACCGAACGAGCCGTCTTCCTGCGACGGCTCCACCACCCCACCGCCCCCTCCGGCCTCGGAGTACCCCTGGCACTCTCTGCACCTCCGGGATCGGGAGTCGGGAGGTCGCTTCAATAGCCCAGGAGAACGGGGCTGACAACCCGGGTCCCGCACAGGGGGTCTCAGCCTCGCTGACAGCGCATTTGCCTTGACAGCTTTCACGGCGCCTTCCTATAACGCGCCCGCCACATGGCGTCGGCTGTGGGCCTTGCCGCAGGGGGGGACTAATGAAGAACCGGACCCGTCGCAGCGCCGCACGTGCTCGCGTGACCCTGGCCGCCGCTGGGCTGCTCGCCCTCCTCGCACCGCGAGCCGCGCACCCCATCGACGTCGACGACCGCGGCGAGATGACGGTGAACCTTCGGGCCTACACCGACGCCCGCATCGGCACCGAGAAGATGGGGGGATCGACCGACCCCCTGTCGTATCCCGCCTCCGGGGCTGGGTCGCTGCGGCAGCATCGGTACTTCCTGCAGATGGAGTTCCAGCACGACCTCAAGCGCCTCTCCGAAGAGGGGTGGGGGCTCGCGCGCGTGCTCGGCTGGCTCAACCTCGACGAGTTCAAGTACGACCTGCAGTACCGCGGCGAGTGGGAGGGTCTGTACGACTACGGGCCGGATGAATTCTCGGATCCAGCCGCCACCATGCGGAAGGTCCGGACCGAGACCCCGCTCATCGACATCCCCGCCGTGCCACCGTTGGTTCCAAAGCCCGTCAAGACCACCGATCGGCTGGACCCGCAGTACATCTACGAGCGGGTCGCCAAGATCCGGCGCAACGCCCGCGCCCGTAACCGCTTCTTCATGGGCTACCTCGACGTGACGAAGGGGCCGGTCTCGTTCCGGATCGGCCGGCAGGTCCTCGCCTGGGGGGAAACCGATCAGTTCCGCCTCCTCGACAACATCAACCCTCTCGACCTGAGCTTCGGCGGGGTCTTCATCCCGCTCGACGAACGCCGCGTCCCGCTCGACATGGTGAAGGGGCAGTACCTGTTCGGGAACGTGGGGCCCTTCGTGGATTCGTTCGTCGAGGCCTTCGGCGCCTTCGGCAACACCGTCGCGACGTTCCCGGGCATCCCGTCGGGCTCGCCGTGGAACCCGGGCGGACTCAACGCCCCGAACCAACTCCAGGCGACCTTCGTGGATCTGCCGGCCCGCGAGGACTGGCGCGGCGGCGCGCGCCTGCGGTTCATCGTGAAGGACTTCGACTTCACGATCGCCCACTACTACACGTACCTCGACACGCCGGGCATCCGCGTCCACGTCCCGAAGGGGCTGCCCGCGTTCGACAACCCGATCCTCGCCGAGCAGATGTTCCCGCGCGTGCCGATCACGGGCGCGTCCGTGAACACGGCGCTGCCCTCGTGGAACGCCGTCGTCCGCAGCGAGTTCGCGTACTTCCACGGCGAGCCCCTCAATCGGCAGGGTCGCGGCAACAGTGCCGATTCCGACGACGGGATCGGCAGCCCCGGCTACCGCCGGCTGCAGCGGGCGAACAACCTCGAAGGGGCGCTCAACCCGTTCACACTGCCCGGGTTCTTCGCCTTCTCCGAGGGGGATCTCGTCAACCCCGACTGCGGCGCCGGTGGCTACGCCTGCCGGACGGGCACGATCCAGGGCCGGCTCCTCCGCCGCGACTCGGTGAACTGGTCGATCGGCCTCGACAAGAACCACTGGATCCGCTGGCTCAACCCGAACCAGACCTTCTTCATCTCGACCCAGTTCTTCTACAAACACGTGGTCGACTCGCCCGGCGACCTCGTGCTCCCGGTGCCTGCCCGGTACCTCCCCGTCGACCGCAGCGTGGCACTGGTCGGTGCCAACTGCGGCAACGGCACGCAGGACGTCGGCGACGCCCTGAACTGGATAGCCAACCAGGCCGACGGTGGCAGCCGCCCGACGAGCTACAACAAGGGGCGGCCCTGCAAGCTGCTCCCGCGGTACTACAAGCTCAACGACGACCAGTTCCTGCAGACGCTGCTCGTCACCACCTCCTATCTCGGCGGCCGCGTGCTGCCCGGGCTGGCGATGTTCTACGACTGGCAGGGTGTCGTGGTGCTCCAGCCGGGGGTGCAGCTCGTCCGCGACCCCTTCCGATTCATCGTCGACTACACGCGAGTCGAAGGGGCACCGAGCGGTCAGCTCGGCGCGGTCCGGGACCGCGACAACGTGCGCATGCAGCTCGAGTACGTGTTCTAGACGCCGCCTCCGGCGTCCGAGCAGCCCACGACCGTTGACACGACAAACCGCGGACGGCTAAACGCGCCGGGATGCTCGTCCCGCGGATTCTGCTAACGCGGCTCCGGAGTCCGCGCGCCCGGTGCGCACCCGAGGCCACCCCATGAGAGTCCTGACCGCCGCGCTGCTCGGCCTGACGCTCGCCGGCGCGCCGGGCGAGTCCCACGGCGAGGGCCTCACCGCCGCCGACGTCAAACAGAGCCTTTTCGGCACCTGTTTCGCGGACGCGCAGACCGGGTGGATGGTCGGCGAGCTCGGCCGCATCTTCTCCACGAGCGACGGCGGCAAGTCGTGGCGCCGGCAGGACGCCGGAACGAAGCGCGCCCTGCTCGCGATCAGCTGCGTCGACGCGCAGACCGCGTGGATCGCCGGCAAGGAGGGCATCGTCTACGGGACGCACGACGGCGGCGCCACCTGGACCTTGCAGAAGACCGGCTCCACGCGCCACCTCTTCGGCCTCGCGTTCGCCAACGGACGGCGCGGTCACGGCGTCGGCGACTTCGGGACGATGGTCCACACCGAAGACGGTGGCACCACCTGGACCGTGCAGCACGTCCCCGAGAGCATCCGGCTTCCCGACAGCGCGCTCGACACCGGCGTCGATCCCGGCGACGTGAACCTGTACGGGATCGCGTACGGGGACGCCGACCACCTCTGGGTCGTCGGCGAATTCGGCACGATCATGGCGAGCGACGACGGCGGCCGCACGTGGCAGCAGCAGGAGAGCCCGGTCGAGAGCACGCTCTTCGGCGTCCGCTTCCTCGACGCGCGCCGCGGCTGGGCGGTCGGCATCGACGCCGTGATCCTCGCCACGCAGGACGGCGGCAAGACCTGGACGCCCCAGAAGGCACCCGTCGCGCTGCGCTCCCTCTACGACGTCCAGGTGCTCGGCGACCGCGGCTGGATCGTCGGCGACGCGGGGACCGTGCTCGGGAGCACCGACGGCGGCCGCACCTGGATGCAGGAGCCGCTGCCGATCCAGCTCGCCGCGCGGTGGATCCGCTCCGTCTGGATCGAGCACGGCGGAACCGGGATGGCGGTGGGTGCCGAGGGCCTGATGTTCCGCATCGACGGCTCGAGGCTCGAGCGGCTGGGCGGGACCGGAGGTCCTCTATGATCCCGAAGCGCTGGGTCGAAGCCTACCTCTACTTCCTGCTCCGCAACCGGCTGGCCGTGTCCGTCGTCATCGCGATCATGACGCTCTTCTTCGCGGTGCAGACGACGCACGTGAAGATCGCGCCACAGTTCCTCGACTTCTACCCGGGCCCGAGCTCGATCAAGGTCTTCGGCCACGAGTACCAGTGGCGCAAGGGCCATCCCTACATCCAGATCTACAACGACTTCCGGCGGATGTTCGGCAGCGCGAACGTCCTCACGGTCATCCTCGAGGTGAAGAAGGGGGACATCTACAACCCCACCACGCTGCAGAAGCTCGACACGATCACGAAGCGGATCGTGGAGACCAAGGGCGTCGTGCCCTACCAGATTCTCTCGATCGCGCACGCCAAGATGAAGAGCATCACGACCGTGGACGGCGCGATCCAGATTCGCGAGGTGTTCTACCCGGGCGTCCCGAAGTCGCAGGAGGACGCCGACCGCGTCAAGTTCTCGGTCTACGCGACGAAAGGCATCCGCGGCCTCTACGTCTCCGAGGACGACACCGCGGCCCTCGTGAACGCCGGCTTCTGGGAGGAGGACCTCGACTTCAACTACCTCCACGACCGGATGATGGAGCTCAAGCGCGACGTCGAGGACGAGAACCACCGGATCTACGTCACCGGCTTCCCGTGGCTCTACACCTGCGTGCTGCGCTACGTGCCGCAGGTCGGGCAGGTGTTCGTCATCACGCTGGCGGCACTCACCTTCCTACTGTGGAACTACTTCCGGTCGTGGCCTGGCGTATGGGTGCCGGTGTTCTCGGGCGTGCTCTCGAGCGTCTGGGCGCTCGGCATGGTGCCGATGCTCGGCCTGAACCTCGACCCGCTCGTCCTCGTGATCCCGATCTTTTTGTCGGCGCGCGCGCTGTCGCACTCGGTCCAGTCGATGGACCGCTATCACGAGGAGTACCACCGCACCGGCGACAAGACGAAGGCGATCGTCGAGTCCTACTCGCACCTCTTTCCGCCGGCCATCGCCTCGGTCCTGGCCGACGGCTTCGCCCTCTTGGTCGTGGCGGTCGCGCCGATTCCCCTCATCCAGAAGTGCGCCATCTTCTCGAGCTTCTGGATCATCTCGATCTTCGTGAGCGTGGTCACGCTGCACCCGATCATCCTCGCCGCCACGACGCCGCCTGGCGTGCGCAGCACGGCCCCCGAGTGGCAGCGCTTCCTCGGCCGCATGGCACTCGGGATCGCCGCGGTCGCGTTCGGCGGTTATGCGCTCAAGCTCGCGTACGACCTGATGGGCCCGCTGCGGCTCGGCGCGATGCTCGCCGTCGGCGTGGCGCTCTTCCTGTACCACGAGCGGATATACAAAGTGATCACCAACGCGACGATCGCGGCGAGCAACGGCTGGCGCCGCTACGCCGGGGTCGGGCTCACCATCGCGCTCTACCTGCTCTGTCCGTACTGGGGCTGGCGCCTCAAGGTGGGCGACATGACGCCCGGAGCGGCGCTGCTCTTCCCCCAGCACGAGTACAACGTCGCGTACGCGAAGCTGAACGAGAAGTTCCTCGGCGCGAGCCAGCTCGTCGTGATCGCCGACACCGGCAAACCCGACGGCATGAAGAACGTCGTGCCGCTGACGGCGATGGAGGAATTCGCCGACCACATGGAAAGCACGCCCGGCGCGGGCGCGTCGATCACGGTCATCGACATCGTGAAGCAGCTCTCGCGCCTGTTCCACGAAGGCGAGCCCAAGTGGGCGTTCGTCCCCGACAAGGAGAAGTTCATCGCCGAGCTGTTCTATCAGTTCACGCAGAGCGGGCAGGCGGGCGACCTCGACCGCTTCCTCTCGCCCGATACGCGCTACGGGACGATCATCACGCTCTACCGCGACTATTCCCACGACACGATCATGAAGGCGATCGATGCCGGCAAGGCGTGGGCCGCCAAGAACACCGACGAGAACGTCCATTTCCTGTTCGCGGGCGGGCTCTTCGGCGTGCTCGCCGCGGTGAACGAGGCGGTCGACGATTCCTACTGGCTCACCCTCGGGCTCGTGATGTTGGCGGTGGCGGCGTGCCTCTACTTCACGTACGGCTCGCTCGTCGCCACGCTGCTGCTGATGATCCCGGTCGTGCTGTCGCAGCTCGCGTGCGAGTGTTTCATGTACCTCTGGCACATCGACCTGAACGTGAACTCGCTGCCGATCGCCGCCGCCGGCGCGGGCGTCGGCGTCGACTACGGCATCTACCACTTCAGTCGGATGATCGACGCCGCCGAGGAGGGGCGCGACATCGACGCCGCGGTCGACTACGCCACCGCGACGACCGGCAAGGCGATCATCTTCACGGCCACGACCATGCTCGCGGGGACCATCTTCTGGTGGTTCTCCAACCTCAAGTTCCAGGCCGAGATGGGGCTGCTCCTCGCCCTCCTCATGCTGTTCAACACCTTCGGCGGGCTCGTCCTCGTCCCGGCGTGGATCAAAGTCGTGCGGCCCCGGTTCCTCTCGGAGCGGAGGGCGCCCCCGGCCGAACGGCCCGTGCGCCTCGCGGTCGGGTGATCGCCGCCGAGCGACTGGCCAAGACCTTCGGCGACGTCGTCGCCGTGGAGGGCGTGTCGTTCACGGTCGCCCGCGGCGAGGTCGTGGGCTTCCTCGGCCCGAACGGCGCCGGCAAGACGACGACGCTGCGCATGCTGGCCGGCGTCTTCCCGCCGACCGGCGGCCGGGCGACGATCGACGGGCACGACCTCACGACCGCACCGCTCGCGGCACGCCGGCGGCTCGGCTACGCGCCCGAGCGCCCCGCCCTGCACGGCGACATGACCGTCCACCGCCAGCTCGAGTTCGCAGCCGCGATGCGCGACGCTCCCCGCCCGCGCGCCGCCGTTGCGCCCGTGCTCGAGCGGCTCGGTCTCACCACGGTGGCGCACCGCCGCATCCGCACGCTGTCGAAAGGATTCCGCCAGCGCGTCGGGCTGGCCGTCGCCCTGGCCGGCGCCCCCCCCGCGCTGCTGCTCGACGAGCCGCTCGCCGGCCTCGATCCGGCCCAGAGCGCCGAGGCCCGCACCCTCGTCCGCGAGCTGGGCCGCACGCACGCGGTCCTCGTGTCGAGCCACCAGCTCGCCGACGTCGAGCACATGTGCGACCGCGTCGTCATTCTCCACCGGGGCCGCGTGCTCGCCTGCGACACGCCCGCGGCGCTCGAAGCGCAGCTCCGCCCGGCCGCCCGCATCGACGTCGAGGCGCTGGCGCCGCTCGAGGCCCTCGCCGCCGCGCTCGGTGCGGTGCCCGGCGTCGCCCGCGTGGAGCCGCTCGCGAGCCGCGACGACCGCGCTCGCTGCCGCGTCGAGGTGGTCCCCGGGCGTGAGATCCGGCCGGCGCTCGCCGCCGCCGTCGCGGCGCAGGGCTGGGGCCTCGTCACGCTCGCCCCGATCGAGACCCACCTCGAGGAGGCCTTCCTCGCCCTCGTGCAGCAATGACCAAGGCCGTGCTCGTCTGCCGGCGCGAGATCGAGAGCATGTTCGGAGGGCCGCTCGCCTGGATCCTCGCCGCCGTCTTCGCGGCGCTCACCGGGTGGTTCGTCTACGCCGACGTCGCCTGGTACGTGCTCTTCGGCGGCGCGAACCTTCAAATGGGGCTCTGGCGGTACGTGTTCCTCGACTTCCGGATGGTCGTGATGGTGGTCATCCCGCTGCTGACGATGCGGCTCGTGGCGGAGGAGCGGAAGCTCGGGACGCTCGAGCTCCTGTGGACGTTCCCGGTGCGCGACCACGAGGTGCTGCTCGGAAAATTCCTGGCGGCGCTCGCCGCCTATCTCGTCATGCTCGTGGGGACCACGGCCGGTCCCGTCGTCCTGCACGCCATCCACCCCTTTCCCTGGACTCCCGTACTGGCCGGTTATCTCGGGCTCGTGCTCCTCGGTGCGGCGTTCGTCGCCTGCGGGCTCGCCGCCTCCGCGATCGCCGAGAACCAGGTCGTCGCGGCGATGCTGACCTACGGGACGCTGATGTTGTTCTGGTTCGGCGCTGCGAACGAGGCTGCCCTCCAGGAGACGGTGGCGCCCGTGCTCCTGCTGGTCTCCCTCTTCGACCGTTTCTACGGCTTCGCGCAAGGGGTCGTCGACACCCGCGACGTGG
Organism: Binatia bacterium; assembly: GCA_046327955.1. Taxonomy (GTDB): domain Bacteria; phylum Desulfobacterota; class Binatia; order DP-6; family DP-6; genus JAXLXP01. The sequence continues at coordinate 13,262 of JAXLXP010000011.1, forward strand.
CGTACTTCGTCGCGCTCACGGCGTTCTTCCTCTTCGTCGCGCACCGGGCCCTCGGGTCGCGCGCCTGGCGGGGCGTGGCGTGAGACGCGCGCTCGCCCTCGTCGTCGTGCAGGCGCTGGCGGTGCTGGGCATCCTCGTCTGCCTGCTCCTGCTCGTCGCCCGCCATCCGCTCCGGCTCGACCTCACCCCCGACCGCCACTTCACGCTGTCCCCGCACAGCCGCGAGGTCCTCGGACGGCTCCTCGACGACGTCCGCGTCACCGTCTTCTTCAACACGCAGGAGGGCGCCCTCACGCGCGAGATGAGCGACCTGCTCGGGCTCTACCGCGATGCGTCCCCGCGCGTGAGCGTGCGCTTCCTCGACCTCGACCGCAGCCCCGGCGCAGCCCAGCAGCTCGGCGTCAGCTCCTACAACGTCGCGATCGTCGAGTCCGGAGCGCGCCGCGAGCGCGTCGAGTCGGTGACTGAGGACGAGGTGACGACCGCCCTCCTGCGCGTGGCCGGCACTCCGCCGGTGGTCACGACCTTCGTCCTCGGCCACGGCGAGCACGACCCGCGCGACGCCGACGCGCGCGGCGGTGCCGCGGAGGCCGCGCGAGCGCTGGTGGCCGACGGCTTCGTCGTCCGAGCCTTCGAGGGCGCCGCCGCGCTGCCTCCCGACGCCGGGCTCGTGGTCCTCGCCGGCCCGCGCCGCGATCTCGCCCCGGGCGAAGTGGACGCGATCGCGCGGCACCTCGAGGCCGGCGGCCACGCGCTGGTTCTCGCCGACCCGGGCTCCCCGCCGTCGGTGGCCGCCCTCGTACGACGATTCGGCGTCGAGCTCGCCGAGGACGTGGTGGTGGACGATCAGGGGCGCCTGTTCGGCACCGACGGCCTGTCGGCGCGCGTCGCCTACCTGAACCAGACGCTCGTGCCCGTCGCGCCCGAGGCCTCGGGTCTACTGCCGATCGCGCAGACGCTGCGCCTGGCCGCCGCCGACGACCGGCACGACTACCTGGCGATGACCGGCGAGGCGACGTGGGCCGACGTGGACCGGCGTGTCCTGGATCACACCGACGCCGGCTTCCGTCAGGGCCAGGACCGCCGCGGCCCCCTCCCGGTCGGCGTGCTCGTGCGCGTGCCGGCCGCGAGCGGCATCGAGGGACGACTCGCCGTGCTCGGGGACTCCGACTTCATGACGAATCTGCACCTCGGTCTGCTCGGGAATCGCGATCTCCTGCTCACCGTCGCCGAGCTGGTGGGCCGGACCGATCCCATGACTGCGTCCCGCCCGGCCACGCCGCCCGCCGGGACCTTCTCCCCGTTGGCGCTGACCGCGGGCGAGGGTCGACTGCTGTTCTGGGGGGCGGTCGTGATTCCGAGCGCGCTGTTCGCGCTGGCGGCCGCTGTCATGGCGCACCGGCAGCGTCACGGGTGAGGTCATGCCGACCCCGCGCGGCACGCTGCGACTGATCGCCGTCCTCGGGGCATGCGTCGCCTATCTGTTCTTCACGCGGGGCGGGGTGCGGGTCGCGCCGCTGCCGCCCCCCGACGACATCCCGCCACTGCTCTCCCGCGCGCCTGGCGACATCGCGCGCATCGAGGTCGGCGGTCCGGGCCGCAGCCTCGCGGTGGTACGGACGGCGGGCGGGTGGACCGACCCGAACGCGGTCCCCTGGCCGAGCGAGGCACCCGGGACCCTGCTCGAGGCGCTCCGCTCCCTGCGACCGCTCTTCGTCGTCGACCCCCAACCGCAGCGCCCCGAGGACTTCGGGCTCGGCCCCCAGGCCGACCGTCTGCGCCTGCTCACCCCGGACGGCTCCGCCGTGCTCGACCTCGAGATCGGGGCGCGAAACCCGTCGTGGACCGGGGTCTACGTACGCGCGGCTGGGCGGAGCGAGGTCCTTCTCGTCGGCAGCGTGCTCCGCTGGGAGCTCGCCAAGCTCGGCGAGACCGCGCCCGTCCCGATGACGAGGTGAGCCTTGAAAACCGACGCGAAACAGGCGAACCATACGCGGCTCGCACGACTCCGAGGGAGGGTTGCATGAGGACGCCGCCGCGTTATTGGGTTCCGGCTCTGGCCGCTCTCGTCCTGACCACCATCGCAGCGACCGGACAGGCGGCATCGGACACGCAGCCGTGGATCCTGGACGCCAACAACTGGCAGGAGGGCAAGGACCTGCTGCCCGATCCCGTGGTGAAGCGTCTCCAGAAGGGCGAGTACTGGTTCAAGGTCTTGCCGGTCGACCCCAAGAAGTTCCACGACAACTATTCGCAGAAGTTCTGGGACGCGACCAAACAGAACGACGGCAAGTACGACGTCGAGGAAAAACAGTGCGGCCTGCGCGACAAGGCGACGGGGAAGATCCCGGACTTCCTGATCGGAATGCCCTTCCCCTCCATCGACCCGCAGGACCCCAACGCCGGCTGCAAGATCGCGCACAACTTCAACTTCGCGAGCCTGGCGTCCGGCGGCGGCGGCGCGACGTTCAGCCTGAACGGCGTGGACACCAGCAACGAGTTCCGGCGCGTGAAGGCCTTCATCCACTCGATGGGCTATCAGGGCCGCCTCGACGGCAGGATCGAGAACAACCCGGAGAACCTCGAGGGCCAAGCCATCACCGCCGCACTCGAGCCGCAGGACGTCGAAGGCGTCTCGCAGCTCAGCAAGCGCTACTGGGACTGGGACAGCCAGGACGCGATCTGGGCGTACGTGCCGTCCACGCGGCGGGCGCGCCGCGTGAATGCCGCCTCGCGCTCCGATCCCATCGCCGGTCTCGACATCTTCGCCGACGATCTCAACTGCTACGCAGGAAAGATCGAGTACTACAAGTGGAAGCTGATTGGGGAGGGGAAGATCCTCGCGCCCGTGCTCCGGCCCGAGCCCTTCCAGATGAAACCCACCTCCAACCCGACGCGTTTCTCGGTCGACATCCCGTACATGAAGGCGGGCTACGAGATCGGCGGGAGCAAGGGCGCGCCGTGGTGGATCCAGGAGAACCTGGCCTTCGTGGCGCGGCCCGTGTGGATCGTCGAGGGGCAGTCGACCGACCCGTACTACAACTTCGGCAAGGTCGTGATGTACTTCGACAAGGAGATGTACCGCATCTACTGGAAGCTCGTGCACAACCGCGCCGGGGAGTACTTCTACACTGCGGCCTGCGGCTACCACTTCGTGAAGAACGACGAGGCGTATCACGCCGTCTTCCCGAACCTCGTCATCGGCGTGAACGACAAGGTCAACCGCGCCGCGCTCGGCGGCCGCTATCAGAGCTCGTTCATCGAGCGGAAGTGGGACCCGAGCTACTTTTCGCTGCGCACGCTCACCCACATGAGCGACTGAGCGAGACGCGTCCACGAACGAGGGCCCGGACGTCGATCACGGCCCCATGACCGTCCGGCTGCAGCGGTGCGACCCCGGACCGCACAGCACGTTGTCGGCACGGTCCGCGCCAATATAGGTTGCCGCGCGAAGGAAACGGGGCTCGAACGATGTTCGTCGCACGAATCGCGTTGTCGAGACACCGCACGACCGCTGCCGTGGCTGCGGCGCTCGTGCTGCTGTCGGTGCAGATCGCACCGGCCGAGGTGTTCACCAACGCGGACTGGTATTTCGGCACCAACTCCAACTACGTGTCGGGCGTCGGGTCCGCGGCGATCCCGACAGAGAGCTTCAACATCGACGACGCGTTGGTCGGGTTCGTCTCCGCGCAAGCGCACGCCGACTACCTCAGCCTGGGCACGGCGGCGACGTTCTCGACGACGAACACGGCGCCGACCCCCATCTCGGAAGCGGTGGCGCGGTCGACCGCCGAGACCCTGGACATCTTGACCCCGCATGGGCTGCCTGCGGGAACGCCCGGCTTCCTCGTCTACGAGCTGGAGGTCTCCGGCACGAACTCGGCGACCCTGAGTCCCACCCATGCCGGCGAGCAGATCACTTCCGGCGGCGGCGTGGCCTACTCGGCGATCGTCGGTTACCGGGCAAAGCCGGGCGACGCGGTCGCGCTCACCGGCTCGGCGCCGACCTACGACGTGCCCGCGTACCTTCCGCCCTTCCAGGCCACGCGCTACGACAAGGTTCCGGTCCGACTGACCTTCCCGATCACCTACGAGACGGCGGCGGCGTTCTACGTGATCCTCACCTCGCGTGTCGACATCGACTTCGATCCCACCGTCGCCGAGACCTTCGCTGGCGTGACGGATTTCGGCGGCACGGCCACGATCACGGCACTGGAGCTGCAGGATGCCACCCACCAACCCGTGGCCGGCGCCTCACTGTCCGCGAGTTCCGGCACCCAGTACCCTGGCGTGACCAGCGTGACGGCCACGACGCTCACGACGACGACCACCACCCTCCCGCCGGGATCGACCTGCGATGCAGTGGTCGGTCTCGCTCGGGCCCGTTGCTCCCTCGAGCAGGGCATCGCGGGCGCCATCTGCTCGGATCCGATGCCAGCCTCCGTCGAGCAGAGCTTCCGCGTCCGTCTCGTGTCCGTCGACGGCCTCCTCGTCCGCGCGCTCGGGGCAAGCGGAGCGAAGCAGGGGACGTTGGCGAGGAAGGTCCGGAACAAGCTGGCGGCCGTGGCGACGAAGGCCAGTGCGGCCGCAAGGACCAAGCGGGCGAAGAAGCGCATCTCGACGACGTGCAGCGAGTCGATCCACGGACTCGTGGGCGAAGTGGTCGCGGACCTGCCGTAGACGGCGGGGTGTACCGCAACGACCTCCCGCCGCCATTTCCGGGGCGGGTACCTGCCTCGGCGACGACGCGCCCGACCGCTTACTCGTTGCCGAGCGGGAACTTCGCGGTCATCGCGAGCGGCGTGAGCTTTCCACCCGCGGTCGTGTTGACCTGGATCGCCGCCGACGGCGCGCGCATCGGCGCGGCGAGCGTGACGGTCCAGGCACAGGGCTCGCTCGCCGCCTGCCCGGTCGCGAGCCGGAGGCCGCCACGCCACACGGCGGGCAGCTCGAGGTCGATGCGGCGCGTGCCGCCGGCGATCAGCACGACCTCGAGATCGGTGAGCACCACGTCCCGACCCACGTTCCGCAGCGTGAGGGTGCCGGCCACCGCCACTTCTCTGGCCAGCTCGCGCGCGACGGCGGTCGTCGCCTCGAACGTCGCCTCGATCTTCGGCGCCTTCTTGAAGAGCCCGAGCATGCTCACGCCTCCAGCAGCCGCTCGAGCCCCTGCTCGAGGCAGCGCGTGATCTCGTCCCGGCACCACCGGAACACGTCCTCGCTCTGCATCGCCGGGTCGGCGATGTCACCGGACTCGCCGGCCAGCTCGCGCACCGTCAGCACCGGCTTGCCGGCCGCCTCTTCGAAGGCAGCGAGCATGCGGCGCTGCTCGTCGGTCATCACCAGGATGAGGTCGGCCGCGACGATGAGGTGGCGCTGGCGCTTGAGGTCCGTGGCACCCGCTCCCTGCGGCAGCTCGATGCCGACCTCCCGCAGGACGAACCGCGCATCGAGCGAGACCAGGCTTCCGTCGCGGGCAAACGGCGCAATGCCGCCGGAGCGGACCTCGACCTCGTGGCCGAGGCCCCGCGACGCGACGAGCCGCAGCAGCACCTGCTCGGCGATGATGCTGCGGCTCGTGTTCGCGTGACAGACGATCAGGATGCGTCGCCGCGGGGTCACAGCCCCCCGGCGAACACGTCCGCCATGCTCTCGCCGGCCGTGACGCCCTTGGCCAGCTCGGCCTTGAGACGCTTGCCGAGCTCGGCGGCATCCCATGTCTCGGGCTTCTCGTTCTTGACGCGGGTGGCCGAGTGCCAGCCCTTCATGGGCCACACGCTGCGCCCGCCGACGCGGAAGACCTGGCCAGTGCAGTCGGCCGCATCGTCGCTGGCAAGCCAGGCCACGAGCGGCGCGATGTTCTGCGGGCCGAACTGGTCGAACTCGCCCGGCTTGACCTCACCGCCCATGAGGCCGGCGGTGGAAGGCGTGGCGTCGATCGTGAGGCGCGTGCGCGCCACCGGAGCGATCGCGTTCGCGGTGACGCCGTACTTGCGCATCTCGGCGCCGATGATGATCGCCATCACGGCAACCGCCGCCTTGCAGGCGCCGTAGTTCGACTGACCCACGTTGCCGAGGAGCCCGGCGTCGGACGACGTGTTGATGATGCGACCGTTCAGCACGTTGCCCTTCTTGTGCTCCTCACGCCAGTACTCGCAGGCGTGGCGCGAGATCGCGAACGTGCCCTTCAGGTGCACGGCGATGACGGAATCCCAGTCCTCCTCGCCCATGTTGAAGATCATGCGATCGCGGAGGATGCCGGCGTTGTTGACGACGATGTTGAGCTTGCCGAACGTGTCGATCGCGCAGTCGACGATGCGCTTGGCGGCCTTGAAGTCGGCGACGCTGTCGCCGTTGGCGATCGCCTCGCCGCCGGCCTTCTTGATCTCGGCAACGACGTCCTGCGCCGGCGTGGCGGTGGGAGCCCCGGTGCCGTCGAAGTGCGCGCCGAGGTCGTTGACGACGACCTTCGCGCCGAGCTTGGCCATGAGCAGGGCGTGCTCGCGGCCGATTCCCCGGCCCGCGCCGGTGACAACTGCAACTTTTCCTTCGAGCAGACGAGCCATCCAGGTGCCTCCTTGTTGCCGTGACAGTGGGGTGGTGGTGAACCGGAATTGATTGCCCCACCGTGTCGAGCTTTGTCAAGGCGGGTTTCGTGAGCGATAAGGGCCGCGTGCGGGTCTTCATGCGCGCCGTGACCGGCCTCGCCGCTGCGCTCGGCCTTCTCTCCGCGATCGCCGTCGTCGGCTCGAACCTGTTCGAGCCCGGCTACCACCAGACCCACCACGATGCGCTCTGGCTCGTGGTCGTCTACGCCGCCGTCCAGGCGGTGACGGTCCACGCCTTCGCGCGCGACACCTGGCTCGTGCCATGGCTCGCCGTCGCGCGCGCCGGCGCCGGGCTCCTCCTCGCCAGCTGCGCCGCTGGGGGGCTCGTGTTCCTGGTCCCGGCGTTCGCGGCCGCCGGTGCGCTCTGGATGGCACTGACGCCCTCGCGCTACGTCTATCAGCTCTTCGACTGGGGCTACGGCCTGCCGCTTCCGCTCGCCGCCCTGATCTTCCTCGGCCGTGGCGTATGGAACGTGCTCGCGGCGTTCTTCTTCACGCAGCCATGGTGGGCGTCGCTGCGGCGCCGCCGGCCGCTGCTCGGCCGGTTCGTCACCGCCGTGCCGATCGCCGCCGTGACGTTCTGTCTGTGGGCATTCCTCCAGGCCGTCCGAATGGGGGCGCAGGCGTTCTCCGTCGAAGCACACGAGGTCGCCGAGATGGTCGTAGCCGGCCTCGACTGCGACACCATTCGCGCCCACGAAGGCCAGACCACGACCGACCTGCGCCAGCGGGGCGAGCGGCGCTACACGGTGACGATCACGTATCGCTGCGCCGACACGCGGGTGCTGGTGACCGACCCCGACGGCAAGGTCGGTGCGGCCGGTGGCCAGCGGCGCGAGTGCTGCGCGCCCGCTGGGTGAGCGTCACACGCGGTGGTGCCGATCCGCGGCGGCGCGGCGACCGTGCTGGCCACCCGCGGAGGGGCCGCGACTCAGTCCTCCGCCGTCCCCTCGCGGAACCACGCCATCGCGCGGCCCGGCGCGAGTCGCTCTTCGGGCCAGGCGGCCTCGACCACCTCGACGACGCGGACGTGGGCCTCCTCGGGCGCGTCGCCGACGCGCACCCCGTGCTGCTCGAGCTCGGCGGTGACCAGCGCGAGCCCCGCCCGCTCCGCCGCGATCCGGCGCGGCGCGCGCACCCAGCGCGTCGCAGAGAAGCGGTACGCCTCGAGCGCACCGTCCTCCGTTTCGAGTAGGCAGTTCTCTCCCCGCACCCCGACGCGCCACAGGTGCGTCCCAGTGATCGTGCGTCCCCAGGCCCGGGCGGCGAGACCGAGCGCGAGCCGCCACGCCGACGCCACCAACCCGGCGGGCTCCGGGGCGAGCGACGCCGGTGCGACGGCCACATCCCGTCCCCTCAGGCGATCGAGGCCGCGACCCGTGCCTCGTGCTCCTCGCCCGGCTGGAGCGGCGGGACGGTCGCCCAGAGAAACGCGGGCCGGTAGCGGGCCGCGAGCGCAGGCAGGATCACGAGCGCGCTCGCCGACGACACGACCATCGCCAGCGCGACGAGCGATCCGAGCTGCACGTGCATGCGGAAGCCGGACAGACAGAGGGTGGCATACCCCCACGCGATCGCGGTCGAGACGAAGAGCACGGCCTTTCCGGAGGTCGAGAGCGCCCGCCGCAGCGCGACCTCGAGCGGGAACCGGTGAGCCAGCTCCTCGCGCAGCCGGAAGAGGAAGTAGATCGCGTAGTCGGCGCCGATGCCGACCGCCATCGCCGAGATCGCGGAGGTGGTCATGTCGAGCGGGATGCCGAGGAGGCCCATCACCCCGAAGTTCACCGCGACCGACAACGCGAGCGGTGTCACCACCAGCAGCCCGCCCACCAACGAGCGCAGCAGGAGCGCCGCGATCACGAACGTGATCCCGGCGATCTGCCCGATGTTGCGGAGCTTGCCCGCGACCATGACCTCCGTCGCCGCTGCGGTCGACGCCAGCGTGCCCGTGTACCGCACGCGGTAACCGAGCGGGAACGTGCGCGCGACCTGGTCGATCGTCAGCGCGATCAACTCCTGCGCGCGGTGCGTCGAGTCCTCGTGCACCAGGATGCGCACCTTGGCGATGCGATGGTTCGACTCGAGCAGCGTGTCCATCTGCTCGGCGCCGCCGGAGAGCGAGTGGAGGAAGAGATACTGGGCCGTCATGCCGCGCGTCGTCGGCAGCGGGCCGGCGTCCGGCCGGTCGGCGTTCATCGCCTGGTGCATCTGGGCGAGGAAGTCGACGTAGGACACCGCCTTGCCGACACCCGGCTGGCGCTCGAGAAAGCGCTCGAGCCGGTCGATCGCGCGCAGGATGGAGGGTTCCTCCATCGCGCCCTCGCGCTCGCCCTCGACGAGCAACACCAGCGTGTTGGTGCCCGCGAAGCGCGCGTTCAACACCGCGTCGCCGCGCCGAACCGGGTCCCACGATCCGAAGTTCCGCTTGAGGCTGTTGTCGACGGTGAGTCGCGACGCCAACGCCGCGCACACCACCAGCACCAGGGCGGTGGCGACGAACACCCGTCCCCGGTGCCGCCCGGTGGCGAGACGCCCCGACGCGCCGAGGAAGGCGTCGATCCACGGATGACCCGCCGCCTCGCGTGACCGCTCCCGACCGCGGGGCGCCGGGAGGGACGCCCGCACGGCCGGGATGACGGTCAGCTCGATCACCAGGGCCGAGAGGATCCCGAACCCGGTGAAGAGCCCGAAGGTTCGGATGCTCGCGGTCCGGAACGTGGCCAGCGAGCAGAACGAGAGGGCCGCAATCATGCCGGCGGCGAGCATGACCGGGCCGACGGTGGCGAGCGACGCCACCACCGCGGCCTGCACGTCGTGGGTGCGGTCGTATTCCTCGTAGAAGCGCTTGAGCACCTGCACCGCGTGGCCGGCCGCGACCGCCAGGATGAGGATCGGCGTCGTCGTGTTGTACGGGTCGAGCGGCACGCCCGTGAGCCCCATCAGCCCCACGGCCCACACGACACTCAGGAGCGCGGTGACGAGTGGCAGCACGAGCGCCTGCACCGTACGGAACGCGTGGTAATGCACGATGCCGATCACGAGCAGGGCGAGCGGGAAGTAGTACGCCACCTTCCCGGCATATGCGGTCAGCTCCGAGAGGAACACGACGGCCCCGGAGTACGCCACGTCGAAGGTGCCGTCCTGTGCCGCGGCCACCGCGTCCTGCACCGCGCGATGGAGCGCGCGGTACCCGGGTAGCGCGGGTGTGAGCTCGAAGCTCGCCTGCACCGCGGCGGCCGAGCCGTCGGCCGCCACGAGCGTGCCGACGTAGGCGGGCGTCGCGAAAGTCCGAGAACGGACGAGGTCGGCCCCCACCATGTCGTTGGGAGGGTCCGCCATTACAGGGGCGACCTCGAATCCGTCCTCGTTTCCCCGGATGTCCTTGACCGCCGGAGAGGCGAGACTCTGCACCAGCGCCGCGTTGGCGCCGGGAATCTTGCGAATGCGTTCGGTCACCTCGGCCAGCTTGGCGAGGAAGCGCGGCGTGAACACCCGACCGTCCTTCGGGAAGAGCCCGACGATCACCAGGTTCTTGTCACCGAAGATGCGGTGGACGTCGTTGAGCGCCTCGATGAAGGGATGGTCCTGCGGAAGCTGCCGGTCGGGATCGACCTCGACGTGGAGCCGAGAAATCGCAGCCCCGAGCAGCACGGTGAGGATCAGGACACCGAGAAGCACCCCCCACCGGTACCGGATCACGAAACGAGTGTACGTGGTCATCGGGCCTGCTCAGACGGCGATCCGGAGCGGCTCCACGAACCGTGGCACGCCGATTCCGGTCTCGGGGTAGGCCCTCGGCAGGACGACCTGGGGGCAGTCGACGTCGGTCATGAAGCTCGCGATGGGACCCTCGGCGAGCGCCGAGCGCCAGCCGTCGGGAAAGTCCGCGACCAGGAGCTGGTGGAGCGAGCCGCCGAGCTTTCCGTACGGTGCCTCGTGGCCGGTGTTCCGGAACCCACCCAGCTCGTAGGTCCACGTGCGCTCCGGCTTGGACGCGATCAGTCCGTACCGACCGCCGCTCGCCGGTGCGACCATTCTGGTCAGGAACTCCGACGCGAGCTTGAACAGCCCGAGGAAGACCGCCGGCGTCCCCGAACCTCCACGACGGTATTCCGGCAGGATGGCGAACCGATTGATCTCGACGCACCCGAGCGCGCGGTACTCCGGAGGCAGGGAGAAGTACTGTTCGCACTCGAGCGATCCTTCCCAGCTCGGGGTGATGCGCATCGTACCCACTGCCAGACCGGTGGCGACCTCCTCGGCGAGCAGGAGCCAGGACCGCCCGTCGTACTCGTCGGGCACCGGGACGTCGTAACCGACCTGATGGACGTAGACCTCGCGACGAACGGCGAGCGATCGAGCCGTCTGCGCCTCGGCCTCGCAGATGCGAAACGCGAAGCCGTCGAGAAGCCGGGCGGCACGGAGCGGGTCGCCGACGAGAGTCTTGGAAGAGTGGCGGGCAATACCTGCGGGATTTGCCATGGTGGACCTCCGATGGCCATGGACAGCAGGCGCCGTGCCACCGGGCGAAGAGGGCGCAACCGCATGAAATCCCAGCAGGTTCTACTCCGAATACCATGAACTCGACGGAGCGGTTCATGGGTCCGGTTCACGGGTCCAGTTCACGGTGCCTTGTGACTCTCCCAGCCGGCCGCGACAATCGATCGACCCCCATGATCCACCCTGCCCTGCTCCCGTTCTCCAGCGCGGTTGCGTGCCTCGCCATCGGGCTCATCGTGGTCCGGCGAGGCACCGATCAGCCGATGCACCGGGCATTCGCGTGGATGGCTCTCTGCTGCGCCGCGTGGAACCTCGACATCGCGGCGCTCGACTTCCTGTCCGAGCCGACCGCGGCGGAGCGGTGGAGCCGCCTCCTGCGCATCGGCATCTGCTTCGGTCCCGCCACGATGCTGCACATGGCCCTGGTGATCCGGGGCGACACGCTGACGCGGCGATGGCGGCGTTGGCTCGTCGGAGGGTACGCGATCGGGACCGCGCTCAGCGTCCTGAACCTTCGCGGCAAGCTCGTCGCCGGCCTCAGTCGGCACACGTGGGGATGGTACATCGAGCCGGCGCCGGCATACTCGCTGTTCACCTTCACGTTCCTGATCTTCGGCGTTCTCTTCGTCGAGCGTGTGTTCGGCGCCTACCGGCACCCGACGTCCCCGCGACAGCGCACCGTGGCCAAGTTCTGGCTCCTGGGCGGGGGGCTTCAGCTCGTGCTCGCCATCACCAACTTCCTGCCGATCTACGGGATCAACGCCTACCCGCTCGGCAGCCTCGGGACGGCCCTCTGGCTCCCGCTGCTCGGATACGCCATCGCCCGTCACCGCGTGATGGACCTCGACTACGCCGTCCGCAAGGGCGTGAGCTTCGCGCTCGCCCTCGTCTGCGTCGTGGCGCCGGGAACGCTCGGGCTGACTGCCCTCGTGAGCCTCCTCGATGCCCGGGTTCCGGCGCTGCTGGCCGTCGCCGCCGGCGCGGTCGTGGTCCTGGCGGCTCTGCTCACGCCCCGGCTCCAAGTCGCGTTCGAGACCCGGTTGCACCAGGCTCTCTTCCCGTCGCGGTACGACTACCGCCGCCGGCTACGCCACCTCGCGGCCCAGCTCGTGAACGTGATCGAGGAGAGCAAGCTCGTCCACCTGCTCGGCACGACGCTCGCCGAGGTGCTCGAGGTCGACGGCGTCGAGATCTTCGTGCGGCACGACGCGGCGCGACGGCCGGTCCAGGTGTTCCCACCGGTGCCCGACGCCGAGCCGCTCTCCGAGGAGTCCGCCGCGGCCCTCGGGCGCCTGACGGGCCCCACGCTCGTCGACGAGCTGCCGCGGGGGCCCGCCCTCGCCCTGTTCCGCAGTCGCGGCTGGGAAGTCGGGGTCCCCCTGCGCATCGCCGAGCGGCTTGTGGGGTTCGCCGGGCTCGGGCCGAACCACGACTTCCAGCTGATGTCGGGTGAGGACCTCGACCTGCTGGGCGACGTCGCCGCGGGATCCAGCGCCGCGCTCGAGCACATGCGCTTGGCCCGCCAGCTCCGGCGTTCCGAGCAGGAGCTCGAACACGCGAGCCGGCTGTCGTCCCTCGGCATGCTCGCCGCCGGTCTCGCCCACGAGATCCGCAACCCCCTCGTCGCGGTGAAGACGTTCCTCGACCTCCTGCCGCACCGCCTCGAGGATCGCGAGTTTCTCACGAGCTTCCGCGATCTGAGCCTGAGCGAGCTCCGGCGCGTCACCGACCTGCTGTCGGACCTGCTCGCGCTCGGCAAGTCGTCCACCGCCGAGCGCCGCGCGATCGACCTCGCGCAGACGGTCGAGCCGGTGCTGCGCCTGATGGACTCGACCGCACGCAAGCGTCAGGTCACGCTCGTCGTCCGGAATCGACCCGACCTGCCGCCCGTCTGGGCCGATCCCGATCAGCTCAAACAGATCACGCTCAACCTGGTGCTGAATGCGATCGAAGTGAGCCCGTCGCAGAGCGCGGTCACGGTCGACCTCCGTCCCGGGGCATGGGGCGGCGTGCTTCTCGAGGTGCGGGATCAGGGCAGCGGCATCCCGTCCGACCAGGTCGAGAAGATCTTCAACCCGTTCTTCACCACCAAGGAAGCCGGCACCGGCCTCGGCCTCGCGCTGACGCACCAGATGGTCGTCGAGCACGGCGGGGAGATCACCGTCGAGAGCGTCGAGGGGCGGGGGACGGTCTTCCGCGTCCTGCTCCCGGTGGCACAGACCGGCCTCCAGGAGACGGGCTCCTGACGGGCGCCGCCGCGCGATTCACATCCCGAGCCGGCGCATGCGCTTGAGCAGTCCCCGGTACGTGATCCCGAGCTCTGCCGCCGCCCGTGCCTTCACTCCCCCCGTGCGCTCGAGCGCGGCCCCGATCTGCTCGCGCTGAAAGTCGTCGCCGTGGCCGTGGCTCTCCACCTCGGGGAGCCCCGCCCGTGCCGCCGCCTCCAGGATGTCGTCCGAGAGCAGGTCCTCCGTGATCGCCGCCCCCGGCGCCGCGAGGATGATCGCGCGCTCGAGCTCGTTCGCCAGCTCGCGCACGTTCCCCGAGAACGGATGGCACTGCAGCGCCACGATGGCCTCCTCGGTGAGCGGGCCGACGGGCTTGCGCAGCTCCATCGAGAGGCGGCGCACGAGATGGCGCGCGAGCGCCGGGATGTCCTCGCGCCGCTCGCGCAGGGGCGGGAGCCGGATCGGGAACACGCGCAGCCGGTAATAGAGGTCCTCGCGGAAACGCCCCGCGCGCACCTCCTCCTCCAGCCGCCGATTCGTGGCGGCGATCACGCGCACATCGACCCGCCGTGGCCGGTTCTCGCCGACCGGCCGGATCTCCCCCTCCTCGAGCGCGCGCAGCAGCTTCGCCTGCAGGGCGACGGGCATCTCGGCGACCTCGTCGAGGAACAGCGTTCCCTGGTCGGCCACTTCGAACAGTCCCTTCCGGTCGCCGACCGCCCCGGTGAATGCGCCGCGCCGGTGACCGAACAGCTCGCTCTCGAGGATGCCCTCGGAGAACGCCGCGCAGTTGACCGCCACGAACAGCGCGCGGGCACGCGGGCTCTTGACGTGGATCGCGCGCGCGACGAGCTCCTTGCCCGTACCCGTCTCGCCCTCGATCAGCACCGTGCTGCGCGACCCCGCCACCTTCGCCACCTTCGCCAGAACCTCGCGGCAGGCCGGGCTGTCCCCGACGATCTCGTAGGGCGCGGCGGTCGTAGCCTCGCGCAGGTAGGCGTTCTCGGCCGCCAGTCTCTCGTTGACGTGCCGCAGCTCCTCCAGCAGACGGGCGTTCTCGCGCGCGAGGTGGAACATCTCGACCGCGCGCCGCAGCGCCATGCGGAGATCCTCGCTCTCCCACGGCTTCGTCACGTAGCGGTAGATCCGCGTCGTGTTGACGGCTTCGATGATGGCCTCGACGTCGGTGTACCCGGTGAGGATGATCCGCAGCGCGTCGGGCCGAATCTGCATCGAGCGGATGAGGAACTCGGTGCCGGTCATCGCCGGCATGCGCTGGTCCGCCACGATCACCGCGGGATCGTGTACGGCGAGCAGCTCGAGGCCCTGGGCGCCGCTCTCGGCAATGAGGATGTCGAACTCGTCCCCGTAGTCGAAGCGGAGGGACCGCAGAATGTCCGGCTCGTCGTCCACCACGAGGACCGGGTAGCGCCGGTAGTCGATCTCCACGGGCGCAACCCTATCCGCTCGCGCCCGCCGCCCTGTCAAGCGCAACGGCGGGTAGAACGATCCGGAAACGGCTGCCCGCGCCCGGCGCGCTCTCGACCTCGATCCGTCCGCCGTGCGCCGCCACGACCCCGTGGCTGATCGCGAGGCCGAGGCCGGTGCCCTGGCCCACGTCCTTGGTCGTGAAGAACGGCTCGAACAGCCGCGCCTGGACCTCGGGCGTCATGCCCGGGCCGTCGTCGGCGATGGTGACGCTCACCTCGTCGGCACCGGCGCGCGTGGTGACGCGAATCGTTCCCGCTCCGGCGATCGCGTCGCAGGCGTTGGCGAGCACGTTCATGAACACCTGGTTGATCTGGCCCGGGTCGCACTCGACCGCCGGGAGCGTGCCATAGTCGCGTTCGATCGTGATCCGGTCGCGCCAGCGCGGCTCGAGCAGGCGCAAGCTCACCTCGAGGCCCTCGTGCAGATCGACGGCCTTGCGCGTCGCCTCGCCGAGGCGCGAGAAGCTGCGCAGGTCGCGCACGATCGCCGCGGTCCGCTCCGCGCCGCGGGCCATCACGTCGACGATCTCGGTCACCTCCGCCAGCACCCGCGGGGCGTCCTCGGGCCGCTCCGCCACGCGCTGCAGCCGACGGCGGAGCGGGGCGATGTTCGCCGCGATGAACGACACCGGGTTGTTGATCTCGTGCGCGACCCCGGCGACCAGCCGGCCGAGCGACGCCATCTTCTCCGACTGGGCGAGCTGGGCCGTGCGCTCCTGCACGCGCTCCTCGAGCTCGGCGTTGAGCGCGACCAGCGCCTCGTACGACGCGGCGTTCGCGAGTGCGATCGCCGCCTGGTGCGCGAGCGCGCGCAGGAACTCCGCGTCACCGGCGGTGTAGAACAACCCGGAACGCTTCGGTCCCGCCGTAAGCACGCCGACCACCTCGCCGCCGCGCGCGAGGGGAACGGCGATCTCGGCGCCGAGCACTGCCAGCGCATCCGCGACCGCGGCGTGCGTCATCGTATCGGGGTAGGATTCGGGCGAGTCGAACGCCGTGACCACACGCCCGTCGCCGAGCTGTGCGACGAGCACGGGCGCAACGCCGGCGGTGCCGTTCGCCTCGCGCGGGCCTCCCGTGTCCCGACCAGCGATGAAGAGCCGCGTCCCGGTGTTCGGGATCGCGCGCTGCACCGCCCCGCGAACGAGCGAGACGATGCTGTCGCGCGTGAGCGCACCGGCGAGCTCGGCACCGATGGCGGCCAGGACGCGGCCCGCATCGTAGCGCGTGTTGAAGAAGACGCGGTCGACGAAGCCCTGCAGCCGGGTGCGCAGCGGGTTGAACACGACCAGCACCGCGAGCGTGAAGGCGACCGGGAACGCGGGCGAATCGGTGACCGCGTTCGCCTGGAGCAGCAGGTTGAAGACGACCACGGCGCCCACGTACGCCGCGCCGACCGCCCCCGTGAGCAGCAGGTAGTATGCCCCGCGCTTCACCATCGCATCGATCTCGAACAGGTCGTGTTTCACGATCGCGTAGGCGAGCGACAGCGCGAACAGGAAGCCCGAGAAGGCGGCCGCATTGATCGAGGTCCCCCCGCCCAACACGGCCGAGACGAGGAAGATCGCGCCCGGGATCCCCATGCCGAGCAGTGTGCCGAGCGTCATCACGCGCACGCGCTGCTGGACGATCTGCGAGCGACTGCGCCACCACTCGCGCACGAGACGGGATACGAAGAAGACACCCACCGCGCCGAGCCAGAGCATGGTCGTGTTGAGGGCGCGGGTGTAGAGCGCCGGCTGATAGAGCACCGCCTCGTAGCCCGCGACCACGGCGAGCCCGAGCACGTAGGCGAGCCACCAGAAGCGTGCGAAACGGTGCGGCTCGGGGAAGTGGAGTGCCAGGTGCGTGCTCGCCGCCGGAAAGAACGTCTCGCCGACCACGTGCAGGCGAAAGAGCGTCGCGGGCCCGTAGACGTCCATCGCGGTGAGGAGCCAGAGCGAGTTCGTGACGCCGTACATCAGCATGGCGCGCCCGAGCGCCGCCTGCGGGCGCAGGACCCAGACGACCAGACCCGAGGCGAGGTAGACGGACGCGTTCAGCAGGTAGAGGCCGAAGACGAGGATCCAGTCGCGCCACGTGAACCGCTGGCTCCGCAGAACGATCTCGTGCGTGCCGCTCGGCCCCTCGACCCGGTAGCGGAGCGCCGTCCCGGGCGGCTGACGGGCTGCGGCCGCGTACACCGCTGCCGCCGTCGTGACGGGCTCGCCGTCGACCGCGATCACCTGGTGTTGGTAGAGATTCGGCACGGTCGCGCCCGACCAGTGCGCGAGGCCGATCGACGCGACGACACGATTGTCGAGCAACAGGAAGCCGGGGAAGACCCGGCCCACCCATGCCGCGCTCGTGAGCGTCGTGCGCGTGGCGAGCGCGACGCCGAGCAGCCCGAGCACGACCGCCCCGATGCGCACGGCACGGGGCGCCCGCGGCGTGGAAGGGAAGCGGTCCGCCACCCTGGGGCTCTTCCCGACGGCTAGCCGAGCGGCCGGCCGTCGAGGCCTCGTACCGAGCGCCCGAGTTCCACGAGCAGCGGGCGGCTGTAGGCGACCCTCCCGGTGAGGTCGGCGGGGTCGCCGGTGACGAGAGCCAGCGCCGCCTCCACCATCACCTCCATTGGCTCGAAGAGATCCGGCCGGTCTTCGGGTACGACGCCGTGCGCGTCCGCACCGGGCGTGTGCACCGCTGCCACCGGCGAGAGCGCGTTCACCGCGACCCCGTCGGCGTACACTTCGGCCGCGAGCCCGGCGCTGAACCGGTCGAGCGCGGCCTTGGTCGTGCCGTAGAGGAGCGCGCCGCCGTGCACCGAGTAGGGATCGAACGGCGGCCCCTGCGGGACGATCCCGGTCGCCGACGAGATGTTGAGTATCCACCCGCACCGCCGCGTGCGCATTCCCGGCAGGACGGCCTGCGCCAGCTCCCACGGCGCGCGAACGTTGACCTCGAAGAGGAGCCGCCACCGCTTCTCCGTGAGCTCGAGGAACGGCCGGTAGACGGCCGCCGCAGCGTTGTTCACCAGGATGTCGATGGGGCCGAGCGCGGCCACGGCCGCGGGGACGATGCGCGCACGGCTCGCCGGATCGGCGAGGTCGGCCGCGATCGCCACCGCACGGCCGCCGGCGCGCGTGATCGCGTCGACGGTCTCGCCGAGGGTGCCGGGGAGCTTCGGGCTCGGGTCGACCGTTCGCGCCGTCACCGCCACCGCCGCACCCTCGGCCGCAAGGCGACGGGCGACGGCCGCGCCGATGCCGCGGCTCGCCCCGGTGACCAGCGCGACGCGTCCTGCACAAACCGGAGGCATGAGCCCTTCCATACGCCCGGAGGGCCTCCGCGGGTCAAGCCTCGGGGGGGGCGAACCATGCACACGCGCAAGGCTCCCCGACAGCGGATGCCGCTTCCCGCGGACAGCCCCCTTTTTGCGTTGACACTGCGCAGGCAGCGGTGTTAGGCGCGCCGCGTGGCCGTTTGACCGACGTACGGCGGAGGAACACAGATGACGACAGTCCACCATGGCGGGTGTGCGCGCGCCCGCACCGCCTCGACGCTGGCGCTCGGCGGCCTCCTGGCGGCCATGCTCGCCTCCACCGCAGGCGACGCGCTCGCGGCCCAGGCCTGCTTCGTGAGCACGGCATCCGGGGTCAGCGTCACCGGAAGCCCCCACAGCGGCTACGCCGGTACGTTCAACATCTCCGTCGACAGCGGGCCGACGACGCTGTCGTACTGCGTCGACATCGGGCACACGATCTCGGGCGGCGTCTGTGAGCCACAGCTCGCTCCGCCGACGTATCCGTGCCAGGTGAACTACATCCTCGACCACTATTACCCGCACGTCGCCTACGGGCCGACGGGCGGACAGATGTCGACGGTCGCGAAAGAGGCTGCGGCCATCCAAGGCGCGATCTGGTCGTTCACCGACGGCTTCACGATGACCTCGCCCTCGGACGTGGCCGCGCGCATGGCGACGATTCGCGCCGACGCGCTCGCGCACTACGACGCGAGCTGCAACGACCCCGTCGTCCCGCACACGATCACGGTGAACCCGCCCTCGGCGGTCAACTCCTGCAACCCGAACAACCCGGCCAGCCAGACCCACACGGTCACCGGAACGGTGTACGACACCAATGGGTTGCCGATGCCGAGCCGGGCGATCACGATCACCCGCAGCGGCGTGTCCGGGCCCGACCTGGTCACCGCCACGACCAACGGGCTCGGAGGCTTCTCGTACACCTGGACGCACAGTGACTGCTCGATCACGGGACCCGACAACGTCACCGTGACCACGAGCTTCACGGCGCCCGTCGGTCTCCAGTTCCAGGATGCCGGGACGCAGCACCACCAGGGCATCGTGCTCGCCGGCCAGCCCCGCACCGGAACCGTCACCGGCTCCGCGGTCAAGAACTGGGTCCGGGCAGCCTGCGGCGACGGCATCCCCGGCAACACGCTCAACGAGGAGTGCGACGACGGCAACCTCGTCAACGACGACGGCTGCGACAACAACTGCACCCTCCCCCGCTGCGGCAATGGGTTCCTCGATCCGAGCCTCGGCGAGGAGTGCGACGACGGCAATACGTTCGACGGCGACGGCTGCGACGGCAACTGCAAGGATCCACGCTGCGGCAACGGACGGGTCGTGGCGCCCGAGCAGTGCGACGACGGCAACACCATCAACGGCGACGGGTGTGACAACAACTGCACCGCCACCGGGTGCGGCAACGGCATCGTCACCGGCACCGAGCAGTGCGACGACGGCAACGCGACGAACGGGGACGGCTGTGACACCAACTGCACCCCCACACACTGCGGCAACGGCATCCAGACCGCCGGCGAGGAGTGCGACGACGGCGACGGCGTGAACGGCGACGGCTGCGACACCAACTGCACGATCAGCCGCTGCGGCAACGGCGTCGTCGGGGGAACCGAGCAGTGCGACGACGGCAACCTGATCGACAACGACGGCTGTGACAGCAACTGCACGCGTGCGGGCTGTGGGAATCACGTCGTCAACCCACCGGAGCAGTGCGACGACGGCAACGCCATCAACGGCGACGGCTGTGACGACAACTGCAAGAACACCGGGTGCGGCAACGGCATCCAGACCGCCGGCGAGGAGTGCGACGACGGCAATGCGGTGAACGGCGACGGCTGCGACACGAACTGCACGACCAGCCGCTGCGGCAACGGCATCATCGACAACTCCCCGGGCGGTGGTTTCACCGAGGAGTGCGACGACGGCAACGCGGACGAGAGCGACGGCTGCCTCACCAACTGCACGACGGCGCGGTGTGGCGACGGGGTCGTGCACGTCGGCGTCGAGCAGTGCGACGACGGCAACCAGAGCAACACCGACGGCTGCCTCGCCAACTGCCGCAACAACGTCTGCGGCGACGGCTACGTCTATGCGACCGCCGAACAGTGCGACGACGGCAACACCGTCAACGGCGACGGGTGCTCGTCCACCTGCCAGCGGCAGGAGATCTGCAACGACCTGGTGGACAACGACGGCGACGGGCTGTTCGACTGCGACGATCCGGACTGCACGGATTCGTGCGGCATCGTCGTCAAGGACCCGGCGCTCCTCATCAAGCGCGAGCCACCGAAGCAGGACTACCTGAAGATCCAAGGCGGCGTAGAGCCGCGCGCGGGCGCCACCTTCACCACGGATCCGGCCCACGAGCAGTTCGGGTTCCTGTTCACGAACACCAACAAGGACGTGCTCGTTCGAGAGCTCCTGCCGGCCGGGTCACTGGCCCCCTCCGGGACGGGCTTCAAGTACAAGAGCAAGACCGCCAAGAAGGCCGGCGGCATCGCCAAGGCTTCGTTCAAGCTGAAGAAGGGCCGGTGGCACGTGATCATCCAGTCGTACGGCGACCTGAGCAAGGCAACCGTCCCGACGATGACCACGCAGATCCTGGTCGGCGACGACATGTTCGCGGCGAAGGCGACGTGGAAGCCGCTGCCGAACTGGCCCGGCTGGAAGTACGAATTCTCCTCGGTCGACTAGGCTCGCGAAATCCGTCCGGGAAGCGGGGGGCGACGTTGACCGTCCCCCCCCGCCTGGTTCATTGGCTACGGCCGGCAGGTGCGGACTGCCTGCCGGCGCGCCGCCCCGATCTCGCGCGCCAGGCCGCGGCAGCTCGCGCCGTGACGACACCGCGCCCGAGCCCGGCGGTGGATCTCCTTGCTCGCGGCCCGCACGCAGGATCGCAGTGCCGCGTGCCCGAGTGAGCAGCCACACACTTCGCTCACCCCGCACCCGCTCGGGCTCACCACCGAGTCGGCGGGCGTCTCGGAGCACGCGTCTCCGTCGTCGGAGACGCCGTCCCCATCGCCGTCCTGGTGTTCACCGTCGTCGTCGCTCTGGTCGGAGACGACGAGCCCAGGCACCGCGAAGACCTCGGCTCCGTCGTCGACCGCCACCGAGCCGATCTCGAGCACGTCCCCCTCGGCCAGGCCGAGGGACTCGCCGAGCCACGTCGAGCCCTCCGACAACTCGAAGACGAAGGTCCTGGAGAACGGCGCGCCGTTGAGCGTCCCCTCGATCACCAGGCGGTTGTCGGGTTTGCTCACGGGCGTCCCGCCCGCGTCGGTCACGCCCCCGAGCGCGAGCTGCACCGCCCCGCCGTCCCCGCCCGAGATGGCGACCCGGCTGCGGGCGGGATCGACCGCGTAGTCCCCATCGTCGGCGTCGGGAACGAGGGAGGCCTCGAACGCGCCCCCCGTCTCACAACGCGCGACGCGCGGATTCCCTTCAGGCTGCTGGACGGCCGGGAGTCCGACGCCCGGAACCGCAAAGACGCCGCCCGCAGGTGTCGCGAGCGTGACCTCCTGGACCTCGAGCACCGCGCCCGCATCGAGACCCAGCGTGTCGCGGAGACGGCCCTCGCCGGCGACCACGTCGAACGAGAAGCTCTTCCGGAATCGCTCGCCACCCAGCCGTCCCACGATCGTGAGCGTGTTCGCGGCGCTCTGCGCCGGCGCCCCGCTCGCGTCGGTCACGCCGGCGACCCGGAGCTTCAGCTCCCCGCCATCCTCCGCCTCGACCGCCAGCTCGCTTCCCGCGGTCGGGTCGATCGCCAGGTCGCTGCCGCCGCTGTTCGCAACCAGCGTCGTCCGGAACTGCTGCGGCTGCTCCTCGTTCGCTCGGGCCACGCCCCCTGCCCCGAGCAGCATCACGCCGATTGCCAGAGCCACCACGTCGCGCATGCGGATGTCCTCCCCGCATTCACGCTATCGGCGGTCCCTCCGAGTCTCCAGGCCGCAGCACCCCGCATGCGGTCGGCAAGGTGCGGCGCGGCGCCCGGTCAGACGGCGCGCTCGCTGAACACGGCCGCAAAACCGCCGCCCGCCGTCCGGAAGTTGGTCGTCTGCCCATCGTAGAGGCGGGACGCGAGGAGCTGCACCGCGCCGTCGTACGCATACGCGCGCACGTCGAGCTTGAGCGGCACGAGGCGGCCGTTCACCTCGATCGTCCGCTCGCTCGGCGGGACGATCTGCTGCGCGACGTAGTCGCCCGCCAGGACATCGGTCCATGCCCTGCGCGTGAGCTTGTCGCCGCGGTACGCGGCCTTGCTGCCATAGCCCGCGGCCGGCTTGAAGAAGTACCGGCGCCGGTCGCGCCAGAGATCGGCGGCGGCGGAATCCCGCACGCGCACCGTGCGCGGAACCGCGGCGAGCAGGGTGCGCACGGCGTCGTCCGGGATCCCCGTCGCGCGCAGGAACGCCTCGTCGGACAGGCGCACCAGGTTGTGCTTGCTCGCCAGGAGGGCGTGTGCGCGCGGATGCGGTGTGACGACCACGGTCCCCGCCATCCAGGTCTCGCGTAGCGCGGCGTGTTCCGGCGCGGCGAGGTAGAAGTCCGTCAGGCGGTTGTAGACGAGGTCGATCGGCTCACCCGCGTGGACGAGTCGGCCGTCACACACCTCGAGCGCGTCCGCCGCGACGATCGACACCTCGAAGCCCGCCCGCCGAAACGCCTCGCGGAACAACACGAACTCTGGGTACAGGAACTGCGTCTGCGGCGCGTCGTCCACGATGGCGATGCGCCGCAGCGGGACGGCGCCGCGCTCGAGTGTCCACTCGCGCCGAAACGCGTCGACGAAGGCCTGCTCGCGGGACTCGAGCGGAAAGGGACCAGCCAGGCATTCGCGTACTTCCGCGCAGCAGGCCTGCTGCGCCCGCGCGAGGAGGACGTTGAGGAGCGCGCCGCCGGCGTTCGTGTTGATCTCGATCAGCCGCGGGCCCTCGCGCCCGACGTGAAAGTCGTAGCCGAAGAGAACCCCCCGGGCCCGGACGCACCGCCGGGCGATCTCGGGAGCCTCGGCGAGCGCCGCCGCGCGCCAGCGCTCGGTCACGCCCACCTGCTCGACCGCCCGCACGATCGCCTCGATCTGCCCCACCTGTGCCCGGCTGATGAACACCGGGACGGACGCGAACAGGTGCGCGTGCGCGCGCACGAGCTCCGCCCCGAGCCCGCTCTCCAGGCCCGATTCCTCCAGCAACCGCGCGAGCCGGGGCGAGTCGACGGCGATGCAGCGGCAGTCGCGATTGAGCTGCTCCGTCGGCGGTGCGGCGATCATGGCGGCCTCGCCTACCGCGTGGGTCCCCGTGACGCAACGGGCACGCGGGCGCGACCCCATGGCATCGCTGGTGCGCCGCCGCTATAGAGCGCGCCCATGACGCA
This sequence comes from Binatia bacterium, assembly GCA_046327955.1. Lineage (GTDB taxonomy): Bacteria > Desulfobacterota > Binatia > DP-6 > DP-6 > JAXLXP01. The sequence goes on from JAXLXP010000011.1 coordinate 36,765, forward strand.
CGATCGGACGGGAGCCAACGGCTTCGACCCCGAGCGCCTCGGGCGGCTCGGGACGGTAATCCGCGCCGACATCGATGCGGAGCGCTACGACGGCTGCGAGCTCGTCGTCGCCCGCGGCGGCACGGTGGCCTTCCATGAGCACTTCGGTTGGGCCGACCGCGCCGCGCGCCGGCCGGTCGAGCGGGATCAGGCCTTCTTCTCCATGTCCGTCGGGAAGCAGTTCACCGTCGCGATGGTGCTGGCGCGCATCGAACGCGGGGACTTCGCCTTCACGACGCCGGTCGCGGAGGTGATCCCCGAGTTCGCCGGCCGCGGCAAGGAGCAGATCACGGTGGCGCACCTGCTCACGCACACCGGCGGCGTGCCGGCACTGCTGCCCCCGATGCCGCCCGAGCTGACGGGAAGCCTCGAGGCGGTGGTGGCCGCCACCTGCACCGTTCTGCTCGAGCACGCCCCCGGGACGCGCGTCACCTACAGCGTCATCGTCGCGCACGCGATCCTCGCGGAGATGGTTCGGCGCGTCGACGGCGGGCAGCGGCCGTACCGGCAGATCCTGGAGGAGGACCTCTTCCGGCCGCTCGGCATGCTCCACACCTCGCTCGGGCTACGGCCCGACCTCGCCCCACGCGTCGCTCCGGTGGTCGCGCGCGACCGACGGCCCGGCATGCTCGATCCCATCTTCCTCGAGGCGATGGGGATGATGCTCGGCCCCGAGACCGAGATGCCCGCCGGCGGCTACGTCACCACCGCGGCCGATCTGCACCGCTTCGCGGAGATGCTGCGCGGTCGCGGCGCGCTCGAAGGCGTCCGCATCCTCTCTCCGGCGATGGTCGACGTCCTTCCCGTGAACCGCACCGGCGACCTGCCGAACACGCTCTTCGAGTACACGCGCAGCTTCCGCGGCTGGGCCCCCTTCCCCGCCAACCTCGGCCTCGGCTTCTTCGTCCGCGGCGAGGGCATTCACCCCACGCCCTTCGGCATCCTCGCCTCGCCCTGCACCTTCGGCGGTCTGGGCGCCGGCTCGACGGTCTTCTGGATCGACCCCGTGCGCGACGTCACCTACGCGTTCCTGTCGAGTGGCCTGATGGAAGATTCCTTCAGCCTCGAGCGGCACCAGCGCCTCTCCGACCTGGTGCACGCGGCCGTGCTCGACTGAACGCCGCGCTACGCCGGGACGGCGGCGCGTACGAGCCAGTCCCACATCGGCGGCTCGCCGGGGAACCGCTCGTAGTCGCCGATGGCGTCGGTCCACGGATATTCGACGCGGCTCATGCGGATGCGCCGAAAGCCGGCGCGACGGAGCCGGTGGCGCAGCTCGAAGTCGTAGAAGAACTTCTGCGCCTCGCCAGCCTCGCGATACGTGCCGTGCACGAAATCGTACTTCGTGTGCTCGAGGATGCGATCGGTGCGCGCCCGCGCGCGACCGGGCTCGTGGCGGCGGAGCTCGCGTTGGTGGATGAGGTAGCCCTGATAGAGGATCGCCTCCATCGCCGGGAACACTCCGATCAAGGTCCCGCCCGCCCGGAGCGTCGCCCGCAGCTCGGCGAAGATCCGATCGAGCCGCTCGTCGTTGGGCGTGAGCACCGCGTTCACGGTGACGGCCACGTCGAGGCGGCCGCGCAGACGCTTCAGGTCGGCGAGGTCGGCACGGTGGTAGGTGACGTTGTCGGCGTGGCAGGCGGCGCGCGCACGGGCGAGCATCTCGGCCGAGAAGTCGACCGCGAGCACCTGTCCGAAGCGCCCGGCCAGCGTGGGTAGCAGCGTCCCGATCCCACAGCCGAGGTCGGCGACCGTCTTGCGGCGGGCGTCCCGGATCAAACCGAGCGCACGCAGGAGCGGGCGGCACTCGCCACCGTGGAACGGGCTGACGATCTCGCCGAAGTAGTCCGCGGCGATCCGGTCCCACGCCCGCGCATCCATCTCGACGCTGAGCGACACGCGTTACCAGTAAGCAATACGTGGACCACGCCCTGCGGGCAAATCGCCCAGCGCCGGTCCGGCCTGGGGCCGGCTGCGGGTCAGAACGTTGACCGCGCTGCGATGAGCGCTGGCAGCTTGCTGCGCCCGTCGGCAGCGTATACACGCTCCGCATGGCGACGGAACGGGAACGAGAACTCCGCCGCCGCCGCAAGCGCCGCCGGGAGCGGCTCAAGGTGCGGCGGCGCGAGAAGGCACAGGACGTCCGCAAGCAGCGCGCGAAGAAGTAGCGCGCCTCGAGCCGCGGCACCGGGCGAGGCCCGGTGCGCTACTTCGCTTGCTGGCCCTGCTTCAGTTGCGCCAGCGCTTCGCGGCCCTTCTCCCAGAGGAGCGTGCGAGCGCGAACGGGGAGCCAGAGCCCGTTCGACTCGACCAGGCCGAAGCTCGGCTCCCGCACGACCGTCTCCGCGAGGAAGGGGAACTCCTCGATCACCGTCGCGGGGGCGGAGTCCTGGAAGTACTCGGCCCGCATCTCCTCGGTGACGGGGAAACGCGCGGGGCGGCGATCACGATCCCGCTGCGATTCGATGGCCTTCCACGCCACCTCGGCAGCCGCGTAGTAGCGCAGAACACCACGCAGGCCGAGCGTCGTCTCCGCGGGCGCCGCCCGGCGCACGACGAGGGTTTCGAGCACGCGGCGCAGGCGCTTGAGATCGTCGCCATAGGCACGCAGGTTGGTCGGCGTTTGGTTCGCGGGCGCCAGCGCCGCGAGACCGTCGAGCACCTCGCCGACCGAGACGGGCACGTCGGCGGGCAGCGGCGGCGGTGGTGGAACGGGGGCCGGCGCGGTCGGGGCACCACGGCCCGCAGGCGCGGCGGCGGCGCCGCCCGTCGACTCCGGCGGCGCGGCTGGCGTCCAGACCTCGGCCCCGAGCACCAGCGGCAGGTGCGTGCCGGCACGGGCGACGAGCAGGAGCAGCGCCTTGCGCTCCCGACGCGCCTCGCGTACGGCCTTGGCGAAGTCGATGCACGCGCGCGGCACGGTCGCGTTCGCCTGCAGGACCTGGTCGTCCGCGCGCAGCCCGCTCGCCGCCGCCGGCGAGCCGGCATCGACCGTCTCGAGGACGAGTACCCCCGCGCGGTTCGCGAGCGCGACGCCGAGCGCCGTCCGGTCCTCGTCGCAGGGTCCGCCAGCCGCCCGCACCGTCGCCGCGACGAGGAGGACCGCCACCACCGTGATCACCCGAACCGTGCGCGCCATTCCCGCTCCACCCGCGCCCGCAGCTCCGCGGGCGCACCGTCGTTCTCGATCACCACGTCGACCAGTTTACGTCGCTCGACATCCGACATCTGCACCGCGAGGCGCGCCTCGACCTGCGCGCGCGTGAGCCCGCGCGACGCGGACACCCGCGCGATCGCCGTCTCCGGCGCGACGCTCACCAGCCAGATCTGGTCGAAGAAGCGCCAGCCCGCCTCGAGCATGATCGCCGCCTCGATCACCACCGGGCGGCCGTCGCCGGTGTCGAGCGCCGCCACGATACGCCGCTGGATCTCCTGGCCGATCAGCGGATGCACCACCCCGTTGAGGCGCGCGAGCGCTCGCGTGTCGCCGAACACGATCGCCCCGAGCGCCCGCCGGTCGATCGTCCCATCGGCGGCGACGACGCCCGGACCAAACGCCTCGACGACCTTCCGAAAGCCCTCCGTCCCGGGCCGGTAGACGTCGTGCCCAACCTGATCGGCGTCGATCACGTGCGCGCCGAGGTCGCGTAAGATCGCCGCGACCGTGCTCTTGCCCGAGCCGATCCCGCCGGTGAGGCCGATCACCGGTGCCTGCGCCATGCCGGGCCGCAGCTAGCGCAATCGTCCGGACAAGTCGAGGGCGCGTCGGCGGGTTGACGGCCTCGTGCCAGTCTTCTACCGACCCGGCAGGCGCATTGACGCGCCACGGAGGGCCGGCCGATGTGGGTGCCAGAGGTAGCGGTGGGTGAGAAGATCCTGCGGGCCGCGGTGGTCTACGGGTTTCTCCTCGTGGCCTTCCGTGTGATGGGGAAGCGACAGGTCGGCCAACTCACGCCGTTCGATCTCACCGTCCTGCTCATCGTGAGCAACGTCCTGCAGAACGCCGCGATCGGCAACGACAACTCGGTGCTGGGCGGCATCATCGGCGCGCTGACCATCTTCGCACTGAACGGCTTGGTCGCTCTCGGCACGGTCCGCAGCCGCACGGTCGAACGGCTCGTGAACGGCCGCGCCACGCGACTGGTGCACAACGGAGAAGTGGACGAGGCCGCGATGCGCCGGGAGCGCATCACCCACGAAGAGCTCCACGCCGCCCTGCGGGACGCCGGCCTGACCGACCCGAGCGAGGCCCGCTTCGTCGTGCTCGAAGCCGCGGGCCACCTGACCGTGGGCGCGCGGCGAACCCCATGACGGCGGGCGCGCCGCACCGTATCGCGCTACCCGACGGTCGTGCACTGGCTGCGCTCGTGCGCCCCCGACGCGTGAGGCCCTACGCGCTGGCGCCGCGAACCGGGTCGACCTGGCCCATCGCATGATACGCGCGCAACCAGCCGACCGTGTCCATCTCGCCGGCGGCGATCAAGCGGAGCAGCTCGCGGGTTTCGCGGTCGTCGTGCAGCCGCGCCGGGAGGACACCGAACACGGCGCTCACCGCCGACTCGTCCGGGAAGCGACCGAGGACGAGCGCGATCTTCTCGTCATCGGTCACGTCGGCCGCGCCATAGCGAACGACTGCCGCCGCGCGAAGCTCGGCGGCGATGGTCGCACCCGGCGCCCCCCCGAGCTCGCGCAGGCGCTGGGCCGCGAGCTGCGCGTGGACCTGCTCGCGCGCGGCCACGGTCCGCAGCCCGCCGCGCAGACCGGGGTGCAGGCACGACCCGATCCACGCGGCGAAGACCTCGGCGGCCGCGACGGCGGCAGCGTGGAGCCCGTCGAGGCAGGCGATCGCAACGGTGCGCTCGTGGAGCAGGTCCGGCACCTGCTCGCTGGGCGGCTGATCGCTCGTCTCGCGCAGCCAGCGCAGGCTCGCGCGCTCGTCGTCGCCGATCGTCTCGAGAAGGGCACGCGTCTCGTCGTCGGCCGCGATCTGCCGGGTGAGCTCGGCGAACGGGTCGTACACCTGCTCCGGGAAGCGCGCGAGCAGGATCGCCAGCTTCGAGCGGTCGGAGACCTCGGGTGCCGAGAGCATGCCACAGAGGCTGGCGAGCGTTCGTCCGACGCGCGCGCCCGGCGTGCCCCCGAGGGTTCGCAGGCGGCTCTCCGCCAGAGCGGCGTGGGCGGCATCGCGAGCATACACGACCCGGAGCCCACCCCGTAACGCGGGCTCACGACAGCACGTGACCCACTTGCCCAGGGCTTCTGCCCCTGCGCGCTCTGCCGCCTGGAGTTCGTCCAGGAGGGCGATCACCCGCGCTGGCTCGGACGGCATCGCCTTGCCTCCATCCCCTATTTACGGGATGCCCGGGGGCAAGTTAAAGGGTCACGCGGGTGCTGTCAATCGCTGGGAGGCCGGCGTTACTTCCCCCAAGCCACCTGCCGCACCCGGTAGCCGCCACCCCGGGCCCCGGCCTTGGCGGCATCGGCCGTCTTCGCCGCGACGGGAGGATCCTGGCTGCGGGCGAGCGCGGCTTCGACCAGCGTGTCGCGACCGACCGCACGCTCGGTGTAGCGCGCGTCGCCCAGGAGCGTAGCGAACGCCTTGGGCGCATCCTCCACCCCGCCGATCAGGACGGCGTGCGCAGGCGGCTCGACCGCCCCCAAGCCGGCGACGATGGCGTACCCGTCCCGGCGCGGGAGGTCGAGGTCGACCACGACGGCGTTGGGCCGCACGACGGGGAGCAAGTCGGCCACCTGCTTCGCGTCCCACGCCATCGTCACCCCGACGCGCTGGCGCGACAGCGCCTGGCGCAGGCTCATGAGCCCGTCCACGTCGGCACCCGAGACGATCACGCGTCCACCACGGGTGACGAACCCCCCGAGAACGTCGACGACGACCTCGGGATCGAGCGGGTGGACGGCTGGCTCGATCATTCCGAGGCCGAGCACACGATCGTGACCCGCCGCGGCGATCGCGCCCCACAGCCGCGCGCGACAGCCCGCGGCCCGTAGCGCCATCGCCACCCCGAGCGCCTCCGGAACGGCGAGATTCACGATCACGCGATCGGGCGCGAGGGCAGCGATCTCCGCCGCCGCCTCCGCGGCCGGCGACAGCAGGATGATCTCTCGGCCCTCGGCTGCCGCCACCTTCCAGGCCGGGTCTTTGTCGAGCACGACGACGACCTTGGAGTCCGCGCTGCGCTCCCGAGGCTCGGCTCCCACCGCCTCGCCGTCGGCGCTCACGAGCCGTACGACCTGGACGGGCCGCGCCGCCGGAGCCGACGACGCGGTCGGTGCCTTGGCCGCAGCGGCGTCCCGTTCCGGCGCGGGAGCGGTGGCCGCCGCCTGCTCCTGGTGCTGTCGCCGCACCTCGACCAGCTCGGCGGCCAGGTGCGCGCGCGCGCTCGTCTCACGCCCGAGCGCCTCCTCGAGCCGCGCGTGCGCCGCCGCCTGGGCCGCGATCTCCGTCCGCAGGTGATCGCGCTCGGCCTCGACGCCCGTCAGTGCCGTCCGCGCCGCATCGCGCTCGCCGGCCAGCGCATCGAGCCTCCCCCGCAGCGTGGACTCCCCCTCGACCTGGGCCTGGGCGACGACGCGCGTACGCTCGTGCTCGGCTCGCAGCGCCGCGATCTCGCGCTCGGCCGCGGCGAGCGTCGCGCGCAGCGCGCCCTCCGTCGTCGTCGCAGTCGCGAGCGCCGCGTCGAGCTGCGCCCGTTCGGCCGCCACCGCCTGCGCGAGCTCCACTTGGTGGTCGCGGTCGGTGCGCGTCCGCTCGAGCTCGGCCACGACCTCGGCGAGCTGCGCTTCGGCCGAACGCCGTTCGTTGCGCGCCGCCTCGGCATCGGCGTGCGCCTGCGCGCGCTCGGCCTCCGCCCGCTGCACCGCGCCGCGCGCGGCGCCGAGCTCGGCGTCGCTCGTCGTGAGCCGTCGGGCCGCGGCCGCGACGATCTCCTCGCGCAATTGCTGCTCGCGCATCGCGACGGCGCGCAGCTCTCCCGCCAGGCGCGAGCGCTCCGCTTCGTGCTCGTGCAGCCGTGCCTCGGCGCGCGCGAGCGCAGCCTGCACGTGCTCGAGCCGCGACGTCGAGGCCGCAGCCGCAGCCTCCGCGGTTGCGCGCGTCGCCTCGGCCAGGCGCAGCGCCTCGTGCGCCGCCGCGATCTCGGCTTCGCCGCCGGCAGCGCGCCCGACATCGACGGCCTCGAGCTGCGCGCGCAGATCCGCCTCGCGCGCCGCCGCGGCCTCGAGCGCCAGCGCGAGACGCGCCCGCTCGCGCTCGGCGTCCTGGGCGACGCGCTCCGCGTTCTCGGCAGTCGTCTCGAGGGCCGCCAGGCGCGTCCGGGCGGTCTCGATCTCCCGCTCCGCCACTGCCCGCGCCGCGTCCGCGGCACGCGAAGCCTCGAGCGCCACGGCGAGCGCATCGCGATGCTGGGCCTCCTCGGCGCGGATCTCGGCACGAATCTGCGCCTCACGGCCGATCGCCGTTTCGAGCTCGGCCTCCAGCCGCAGGCGTTCGCGCTCCTCTTGGTCGAGCGCGTGCCGCGTCGTGACGGTCGCCTCCTCGAGGCGCTTGCTCAGGCGAGCGATCTCGGAGGTTTGCTCCGCGACCCGCCGCTCCGACGCCGCGACCTGTCCGGCAGCCGCCGTTCGCGCTCGCTCGAGCTCGGCCGCGAGCGCATCGGCCCGTCGGGCGAGGTCCGCGCGGGTCTGTTCGAGCTCCGCCACACGCGCCTTGTGGGCATCCCGCTCGGCCAGGGCGCCGGCGAGGGCACTGTCCTGGCGATCCTCCACGCGCCCCGCGCGGCCGAGCGCCGCCTCGAGCTCGGCCACGCGCTCGGCCTGCTGCTGCACCCGTTCGAGATCGGCGGCGAGCGCGTCGCGCTCGATGAGGACGGCGTCGAGGTCGGCCTCCAGGTGGTCGCGGGCGCTCGCCAGCTCGGTGAGCTCGAGCGCGAGCTGCTCGCGCTCGCTCACCCCGGCGGCGAGCTCGGCGGCGAGCTCGGCGCGCTCGGCGCGCAGCGTGTCCCGCTCGGCGCTGAGCGCCACCACGTCGATGCGAAGCGGCGGCAGGCCGGGCGACACGACCTCATCGGGGACGCCGGCCATGCGGCGCACCGCCTGCACCATCACCGCGAGCTCCTGCAGCGGCCGCGTGAGCGCGACGATGTCGCGCTCGGCGAGCGAGCGCGGTGCGGCGGCGACCAGGACGAGCGTTCCGAGCGGGTCGTGGGCCCCGTAGAACGGGACGCACGCGACGGTCCGCACCGGAACCCGGCCCTCGATCAGACGCGGGACGTACCGATTCTGCGCCGCGCTCTCGATGAGGTACGCGGCGCGGTTCACGAGCCCGTGCAGGGGCATGTCCCAGGTCGTGGGGTCGCCGCGGCGCACGGTGCGCAAGCGGTGACAGCCCTCGTCCGAGAGCCCCCGCTCGGCGGTGAGCCGCAGGATGCCGTGGCGCGCATCGAAGAGGCAGAGGGCCCCTGCCTGCACCCGCATCGCCTCGAGGATCAGGTGCAGCGCGGGCTCGAGCGCCTCCTCGGGCGAGGCCGTCTCCGCCGCCACGGCCCGCAGCCGCTCGATCAGCGCCGCGGCCCAGCCCCGGCCCGACGCCGGAGCCCGCGCCTCGTCCGCGCCGGCCTCTTCGACCCGATCTGCCTCCTCGACGACTGGCGGACGCCTGCGACGCGACTTCCGAAACATGGCCATGTGGCCCCCCCGGGGCCTGTCTCGCAACGGTGCAACGCGCGTGCCGGCGGCGACCCGAGGCGCCCGGCCGGCGCGCACCTGTGCCGCAAGACAAAACTGCACCGCCACGACCACCGACCGCCAGGGATTCGCCGGTCGCCGGCGACCGCTCAACCGGATCTCTCACCCGGCCGATAGAGAGGTCGGCTCCAGATGTCCCTCGCATTCGACGTGCTCGTGCTCGGTTCCGGCCCCGCCGGGGAGAAGGCCGCCATTCAGGCGGCCAAGGCGCACAAGCGCGTGGCGATCATCGAGCGCGGCGAGCGCGTCGGCGGGAGCTGCCTCCACACCGGCACGATCCCGAGCAAGACCCTGCGCGAGACGATCCTCCAGATGATCGCCACGCGCGAGCGGGCGGCGGCCCGCTTTCAGGCCGCGATGAGCAAGGACCTCACCCTGGCCGCCATGATGGAGCGCAAGGACACCGTGATCCGCGGCCAGGCGGCGGTGGTCGAGAGCCACCTCTCCAAGAACGACGTCACGGTCTTCGAGGGCACCGCCCACTTCATCGACCCGCACCACCTCGAGGTGGTCGAGGACGACGGTGCGCGGCGCGTGGTCTCGGGCGAAGTGATCCTGATCGCCACCGGCTCGCGTCCGGCGCGTCCGCTCGACATCCCATTCGACGACGAGTCGATCTACGACAGCGACACGATCTTGAAGCTCGACCGCATCCCGCACAGCCTCACGGTCGTCGGCGGCGGCGTGATCGGCTGCGAGTACGCCTGCATGTTCGCGGCGCTGGGCGCGAAAGTGACCGTCATGGACACCCGCACCCGCGTGCTCGATTTCGCCGATCGCGAGATCGCGGAGCTGCTGGTCGCCCGCATGCGCGACCGCGGCATCGTCATGCGCCTCGGCGAAGAGGTCGCGAAGATCGAGCTCGAACGACCGGGGCGCGTGCTCGCGATCACGATGAGCTGGAAACAGGTGGTCAGCGAGAAGCTGCTCTACGCGGTCGGTCGCGAGGGCAACACCGCCGAGCTCGACCTGGGGGCGGCAGGGCTGCAAGCCGCGCGCCGGGGGCTCCTCGAGGTGAACCCACACTTCCAGACCGCCGTACCGCACATCTACGCGGCCGGCGACGTGATCGGCTTCCCGAGTCTCGCCGCGACCTCGCAGCACCAGGGCCGTCTCGCGATGGCGCGCGCGCTCGGCGTCGAGCTGGGGGGCGAGTGCGTATTCCTCCCCTACGGCGTCTACACGATGCCGGAGATCTCGATGGTGGGGGAGACCGAGGAGCAGCTCACCGCCGCGAACGTCTCGTACGAGGTGGGGCACGCCTTCTACCGCGAGATCGCACGCGGGGCGATCTCCGGCGAGCGGACGGGTATGCTCAAGCTGCTCTTCGAGCGCGAGACGCATCGCCTGCGCGGGGTGCACATCATCGGCAGCAGCGCCGCCGAGCTGGTGCACATCGGGCAGGCCGTACTCGTCTTCGGCGGGCCGGTCGACTACTTCGTCGAGACCGTGTTCAACTATCCGACGCTGTCAGAAGCCTACAAGGTCGCGGCGCTCAACGGGCTGAATCGGCTGTAGTCGACGACCGGCCGCGATTGACAGTCCGCCGGAGCAGTCCGACACTTCGACCGTGACCCGTTTGCCGGACCTGGACCCGAGCACCTTCGACGCCGCAGCGTTCGAGCGGCTGGTGACCGCGGCGCTCGACGACATTCCCGGGGAGTTCTCGCGCCACCTGACGAACGTGGCGATCTGCGTCGAGGAGGAGCCGGCGGCGGGTCTGCTGCGCCACATGGGGCTCGATCCTCGCCGGCAGTCGCTCTTCGGACTCTACCAGGGCGTTCCGCTCCCGAGCCGGTCGCACGACCACGGCAACGCGCTGCCCGATCGGATCACGCTCTTCCGCGGCCCACTGCTGCGCGCCTGCCGCACCGTGGACGACCTCGAGCGCCAGGTCCGGACGACCGTCGTCCACGAGATTGCCCACTTCTTCGGCATCGACGAGCGGCGGATTCGGCGCCTCGGCTACTGACCTCCGCACCCGTGGATCGGGTTGACAGGCTCGGGGGAGTCCAGCATCATCCGCGCCCATGGTCGTGTCCCGTGCGGCCCGGCGGTTCGTGCTGGCCCTTCTGGTTTTCGGCAGCGTCGCCGTGGCCCCCGTGCAGGCCGAGGAGTCGGCTGCCGATCTCGCCCGGCAGGCCCTCATCGAGTGCCAGGCGGGCCGCACCGCGACGGATCGCGACCTGCGCGCGCTGCACTTCACCCGGGGAGAAGCACTCGGCACGCGGGCAGTGGCCGCCGATGACGGCAGCGCCGACGCGCACTTCTCGCTGTTCTGCAACATCGGTGAGCAGATGCGGATCGACGGCGAGCGGATCACGTCGGTCTTCGGCTTCCGCCGCATGATGACGGAGCTCGACCGCACCCTCGAGATCAACCCGGAGCACACCGACGCGCTCGCGTCCAAAGGCACGCTCCTCGTCCGACTGCCTCGCCTCTTCGGCGGCGACCAGCCGCGGGGCGAAGCCATGTTGCGCCACGTGCTCGAGAAAGACCCGCGCGCGTTCTCCACCCGACTGACCCTCGCCAGGCTCTCGGAGGAGCGCGGAGAGCGTGAGAACGCCCTCGCCTTCGCCGCCCGCGCGCTCGAGATCGCCAACGAGCAGGGCCGCGCCGACAAGGTCGCCGAGGCGCAGGCCGTCCTCGCCGAGCTCTCCCGGGAGCACTGAGCTCCCGCCCATGGCGTCACCGCTCTCGCCCGAGACGCGGGAGGCTGCCCTCGCCGCCCTCTCCACCGCCGACCTGGAGTTGCTCGTCGTCGGCGGCGGCGTCACGGGGGCGGGCATCGCACGCGACGCCGCCCTGCGTGGCATCCGCACCGCCCTGATCGAGCGCGTCGACTTCGCCGCGGGGACGTCGAGCCGCAGCTCCAAGCTGATCCACGGTGGCGTGCGCTACCTCGAGCAGGGGGACGTCGGGCTCGTGCGCGAGTCGGCGAGCGAGCGTGCCGTGCTGCGCCACATCGCCCCGCACCTCTGCGAGCCGCAGCTCATGGTCATGCCCACGTACAGCATGGGCATGCACGTCAAGCTGCGCGCGGGACTCTGGACGTTCGACAAGGTCGCGTCGGTCCCCGGCGACGAGCGGCACGCGATGTGGGACCGCGACGAGGCCGTCGCACGAGCCCACGCTGCGCACCGACCGCCTCTACGGGGCCGCCACGTTCGTCGAGAACGTGACCGACGACCGCGCCTCGTCCTCGACACCGTGAAGGGCGCGCACGAGGCCGGCGCGCTGTGCGCCAACCACGCCGAGGACCGCGCTCGAGGTCCGCTCCGCAGGGCGCCGAAGCGACGGTTCGCGACACGCCCGGGCGCCAACCGCCGCATCCGCGCGCGGGTCGTCGTGAATGCCGCGGGGCCGTGGGTGGAAGAGGTCTGCGGGCGGGCGGGAGCTCGGACGTCCCGCCGCCTCCACCTCACCAAGGGCGTCCACCTCGTGATCCCCCACGCGCGGCTGCCGATCCGGCACATCGTCGTGATGCAGGCACGCGACCGGCGCTCGGCGTTCGCGGTGCCACGCGACGGCATGGTGTACGTCGGCACGACCGACACGAGCTTCGGCGCCCCCGTACTCTATCCCGACGTCACGCGCGAGGACGCCGACTACCTGCTCGACGCGGCCAATCGCAGCTTCGCCGGCGCACCGCTCACGCGCGACGACGTGGTCGCGGCCTGGGCCGGGCTGCGGCCGCTGCTCCACGAAGAGGGCAAGGCGCCGTCGGAGATCTCGCGCAAGGACGAGATCATGACCGACCCCGGGACCGGCCTGATCTCGATCGCCGGCGGCAAGCTCACGACGTATCGCCGCATGGCCGAGCGTGTCGTCGACCTGGTCTGCGAGCGGCTCGACCGAAAGGACACGGCGTGCCAGACGGACCAGGTGCCGTTGCCGAGCGGCGTCGCGCCCGGTCATCCGACGGCCCCGAGCGGCAGCCCCGCCCTGCACCTTCCCCCCGACGGCACCGAGCGACTCGCACGACTCTACGGCGCCGACGTCCTGCGCCTGCTCGGGCGCGTCGCGGTCGACGGCGACGCCGGCCGCCGTGGCCGGCATCCCCACCGTGCTCCGCGCCGAGATCCTGCACGCGATCGAGGACGAGATGGCGCTCACGCTCACCGACATCCCCAGCGCCGCACGCGGGCGCTGCTGTTCGACCCGCAGCAGGGGCTGGGCGGCGTCGAGGCGGTCGCCGAGATCGCCGCGCGACGCCTCGGGTGGAGCGCGCAACGCACGCAGGCCGAGGTCGACGAGTACCGCCGCCTGGCGGCCAGCCTGAGGAGCTTCCCCGAATGAACCGCATCGCCGACGCGTTGTCGAAGGTTCTGCCCGCGGCGCGCGTCCACACCGACGCGGAGTCCCTCGCCGCGCACCGCACCGACTACTGGATCCTCTCGCACCTGCGCGCCCGTCAGGGACGGCTCGACGCCGGCCCGGCGTGCGTGGTGCGCCCGGAGAGCGCCGCCGAGGTCGCAAGCGCGCTGCGCGCCGCCGGCGAGCTCGGCGTGGCGGTCGTGCCCTACGGCGCCGGCTCGGGCGTGCTCGGCGGCGCGACGCCGCCCGCGGGTGCGCTGGTCATCGACCTGCGCGCCATGGACCGCCTCCTCGATCTCAACGAGACCGCGCTCTGGGTGCGGGTCCAGGCAGGCATGATGGGCAACGTCTACGAAGCGGCGCTCCACCAGCGCGGCTACACCGGCGGGCACTTCCCGCAGTCGATCGACCTTTCCACCGTCGGCGGCTGGGTGGCGACACGCGCGGCAGGCCAGTTCTCGACCCGCTACGGCAACATCGAGGACCTGCTGCTCGGCCTCGAAGCCGTGCTTCCCGATGGGACCACCGTGCGCATCGACCCGCGCCCGCGCTCGTCCACCGGCCCCTCGCTGCGCGAGCTGTTCCTCGGCTCCGAGGGTACGTTCGGCGTCGTGACCGAGGTCGTCCTGCGCATCTTCCCCACGCCCGAGCGGCGCGAGGTGGCGAGCTTCGCCTTCGCGACCGTCCGCGACGGCCTCGAGGCGATCCGGCGCGTCGTGCGCGTCGGCTGGCGGCCGCCGGTCGTCCGCCTGTACGACGCCACGGAGGCGACGCGCCAGTTCTCGCAATGGGTGCCGGAGGGCCAGGCGCTGCTCCTCGTCGTGAGCGAAGGGCCGAGCGCGCTGGTCGCGGGCGAGATGGCCGCGGTCGCACAAGCCGCCGCCGCGCTCGGCGCGCACCCCTGCGGTGCAGAACCCGTCGCGCACTGGATCGAGCACCGCAACACCGTGCCGAGCTGGGACTTCTTCCTCGACCGCGAGATCGTGGTCGACACGATCGAGGTGGCGGCCGACTGGGACCGCGTCGGAGACCTCTACGAGCGCGTCGTCGCCAGCCTCCAGCAGGTGCCCGGCCTCATCGTGGGCAGCGCGCACAGCTCGCACAGCTACCCGCAGGGCACGAACCTCTACATCACGTTCGCGGTCAAACCCGCCGACTGGGCACACGCCGAGGAGAGCTACCTCGACGCCTGGGGCCACGTGCTGCAGACGACGCTCGAGTGCGGCGGCACGATCGCCCACCACCACGGCATCGGCCGCCTGCGCACGCCCTGGCTCGAGCGGGAGCTGCGCAGCGCCTACCCGCTCTTGCGGACGCTGAAGGCCGCGCTCGACCCGGCAGGGATCATGAACCCGGGGGTCCTGCTGCCGCCGCGGCCCGCTGCCTCGCCGGCGTGACCGCCGGCGCCTCGTCGACCTCGGCGCGGTCGCCGAACACGAAGCGCGGCCGGTTCCGCATGACGAGCACGGGCAGCAGGGAGAGCGCCGCGAGGCACGAGAGCGCCATTGCCGCCGGCATGAAGCGGCCGAAGAGCTGCAGCGCCCGGAACTCGGTGAAGCCCATGACGCCGAAGCCCGCACCGATGCTCGCCGCGACGAAGACGACGGCGCGGCCCGAGGTGTGCATCGCCGCGGAAAGCGCGGCCGCGTCGGACGTGGTCCGGGCGCGCTCCTCGCGCAGGCGGTAGAGGAAGTAGATCGCATAGTCGGCGCCCACGCCGCACGCCATCGCGATGATCGACGACGAGCCCATGTCGAGGCGGATGCCCGTCCAGCCGAGCACGCCGAACAGCTCGACCAACGTCAGCACGATCGGCAGGATCACGTAGAGCCCGCCCTGCGGCGAACGCAGCATGATCGAGGAGACCAGCCAGATCGTCGCCAGCACGACCAGCATGTTGAGGAGCTTGCCACGCGTGGTGTGCTCGTTGACGGCGAGCACGATCGGCCCCGAGCCGCCGGCGACGAGCACGCGCGTTCCGGCAGGTGCCGGATGCTCGACCAGCCAGCGCTCGACGTGGTGGAGCAGCGGTCCGACCCGCGCGGAGTCGTCGTCGGTCAGGTACGCCATCACGAGCCCGCGCGATTGCGCGCGGTCGGTGAAGCGCTCGAAGGCGGGCGAGTCGCCGAGGAAGAGCAGCTGCGCCACCAGGTTCTGGTCGTCGGGGATGCGGTACGGGTCCGGAACATCGGCGTTGAACGTGCGGTGCAGGACCTTCACGAGGTCGGCCATCGAGGCGGTGCGCCACACGAGCGGGTCGCGCCCGAGCTCGCTCTGGAGCGCGTCCATGTGCTCGAGCACCTCGACGCGCTTGGTCGTGCCCGGCTCGCCCTCGTAGAGCAGCGTCATCGTCACCGTGCCGGGGAAGTGCTTCTCGATCACGTCCAGGTGGTCGCGCGGCAGGCTCCCGACCGGCATGTATTCCTTGGTCGGGCCGTAGGTGCGGATGCGGGTGATGCCCACGGCCACCACCGCCAGCACGAGCAGCGTGCCGGCGATCACCGCCCAGCCGCGGTACAGGAGGATGCCCCGCTCGAGCGTACCGAGCAGCCGGTCGGTGACGCCGTCCTGATGCGGAAGGTGACGCGGGGCCGGCAGCAGCGCGCGCAGCGCCGGGATGAACGTCATCTCCAGCAGGACGGCGCTGCCGATCCCGTAGGTACACGACAGGCCGAAATTCGCGATCGCCGGCACCCCGAAGAGCGCGAGCGACGCAAACCCCAGGGCCGCCACGGTGCCCGCCGCGATCATGACCGGCCCGACCTTGACCGTGCTCTCGATCACGGCGGCGCGGTTGTCACCCGTGCGCAGGACTTCCTCGGTGTAGCGCTTGAGCATCTGCGCCGAGTGCGCGGCGGCGATGGCGACGAGGAGGATCGGCACGGCCGCGTTCCACACGTCGATCACGATCCCCGTGTGCCCCATGAGACCGAGCGCCCAGATCGTGCTGAGCGTCGCCGTGAGCATCGGGATGACCATCCCCTGGATGCTGCGGAACGACACCAACAGCATCACGGCGACCACCAGGAAGGTGAGCGGGATGCGGTGCTTCACCTGGGTGGTCTGCGCGAGGTCGGCGAGCGACATCACGGGCTCGCCGGCGAAGTAGAAGTCGACGGGCGCGTCGCGGAACGGCTCGCGCAGCGACAGGATCCGCTGGGCGAGCTCGTGGGAAGGCATTCCCTCGTAGAAGTCGACGAGGACGATGGCGGCCTTCTCGTCGGGGGTGACGAGCATGCCCTTCAACTGCGGATCGTCGTCGACGCGGCGGCGCAGCTCGGCGATCGCCTCCGGCGTGCGGGGCACCTCGTTCATGAGGTAGTCGACGACGATGGAGCCGCCCGACTCGTGCACCCAGCGCACGCTCGGCGCCGAGAGGCTGACGACGTTCTGTGCGATCACGCCCTCGAGCCCGAGCGCCTGCGTCGTGACGGCCCGGACCACCTCCAACACCTCGGGCCGCCACACGCTGCCGCCGTCGCGGGGAATCAGCGCGATGATCGACGTCGTCCGGCCGCCGAACTCGCGGCGGATCGCGCGGTCGGTCTGCACGTAGGGATGGTTGGCCGGGAGCGACTTCTCGATGTCGTACTCCTGGCGGAGCTTGCCCATGCCGGTCGCGATCGTGACGGTGAGGATCGCGACGGCGCCGAGCACGAACCAGGCGCGGCGAACGAGGAAGCGAACGTAGCGCTCGAGCGGCTGCATGGGGCCACGAATCTTCGCGTTCCGCACCGGCAATGCAAGCCGAGACACGCCGGCACCGCGATCGCAACGCCATGGTCCGAACCGATCACGTCGGCGTAGTACGCGCGTACTACGCCGACGCGGCACTCCCCGCCGGGCGGCGACGAGCGGCGCGAGCAGCAAGTGCAGCGACGACTCGTCCGGCTCGGTCCCTCAGCGAATGTCCATCTGCCGGAGGAGAATCTCGTCGCGGAGGCGCCGTGGCAGGAACCGGTTGAGCAGCATGAAGAACCGACTCTTGCGGTCGAGGGGGTTGAAGAGGTGCGGCGCCGGCGAGCGGACCACCGCGACGATCCGGTCCGCCGCCGTCGCCGGATCGATCGCGTCCACGATCAGCTCCTCGTCGCGCGCGATGAAGCGCCGGACCCGCTCGCGATACGGGGATCCTTCGGCCGGCAGGACGTGGATCTTGGCCGCGAAGCTCGTCGACACCTGCGCGGGATGGATCAGCGCCACCCGGATGCCGAACGGCTCGACCTCATAGCGCAGCGAGAGCACGAGTCCCTCGACGGCGAACTTCGTCGCCGAGTAGATCGATTCAAAGGGGAACGGGATCTGGCCGACGAGCGACGACACGGCAACGAGCTTCCCCGCCCGCCGCTCGCGCATGCTCGGGAGGAACGCCTGGAGGACGGCCGCGGTGCCCATCACGTTGATCTCCAGGCAGCGGCTGGCCTGGTCGAGCGACACCTCCTCGAACGGCCCGAAGAACCCGATGCCGACGTTGGCGACGACGGTGTCGACGCGACCGTACTGGCGCAGCACCCGATCGCGGAACGCGAGGATGCCCGGGCGATCGCAGACGTCGAGCGTCGTGAGCAGCGCCTCGCGCCCCTGCGCCTGCAGCTCCGTCTCGAGCGACGCGACTCCCGCCGCATCGACGTCGAAGCCAGCGACCGTGTCGCCCGCGGCGGCGAGCCGGCGCGCCACCTCGCGCCCCATCCCCTGGGCCAGACCCGTGATCACGACGACGCTCATCGTCCTCCCTGCTCGCGCCAGTCGCGGCCGAGTCCGCGCATGGACTCCGCGAAATCCGGGTACGAGAGCCGGTAGCCCGCCGCGCGCAGCCGCGAGTTGTCCACCACGTAGTCGTCGCACAGATAGCGCACGGCGTCCGCCTCCAGATCCGGGATCGTCCCGCGAAGCGCAGCCACCACGCCCTGCACGCGCGCCAACGCCGCCACGGCGACGAGCGGCACATGCAGGCGCGGCACCTTCGTCCCGAAGGCCCCGGCCGCGAGCCGCAGGGCCTCTTCGATGCCGGGATGACTGTCGTCGGCGACGTTGAAGGCCCGTCCCGCCACGCCGTCGCGTTCCGAGAGGAAGATCGCCGCCCCGGCGACGTCCTCGACCCGGACGTTGGAGAGCCGCTGGCGGCCGTGGCCGGGGATCGCGCCAAGCGATGCCGGCCGCGAGAACGCCTTGCCCGCGCCGTCGGTGCAGCCGGGGCCGTACACGGTGCAGGGCCGCAGCACGACCGCCGGCAGTCCCTCCCGCACCCGGCGCCAGACGATGTCCTCTCCGTCGCACTTGCTGCGACCGTAGGCGTCCTGCGGCGTTCGCGGTGCGTCCTCGGTGAAGGGCACGCCGCGCGACGGACCGTAGACGCTGGTCGAGCTCGCGTGAACGAAGGTGCGGACGCCGGCGGCCAGCGCCAGCGCCGTGATGCGCTCCACGCCGCCGACGTTGACGTCGCGCAGGGCGGGGTACGCGGTCGAGAGGTTGCAGATCGCCCCCAGGTGGAAGACGCGCTCGACCCCGCCGGCGAACAGCGCCGGCAGCGTCTCCGGTCGGGTGAGATCCGCGCGCACGATCTCCACTCCGAGTGCCTCGAGGAAGGCCGCGCGCTCTCCCGGCCGCACGCAGGCCCGCACCGTCACGCCGTGCCCGACGAGCTGCGCGACGAGGTGCCGGCCGATGAAGCCCGCCGCCCCGGTGACGAGGCTCGTTCCCCGCCAGGACTGCGTCACAGCAGGCAGAGCTCCGTTTGCAGGTCGATCGCGCGGGTCTGGCTGAAACCGACGGCGAACGTCGGGATCCAGCACGAGTGCTTGCCCGCTCCGCCCGCGACCAGCACCCGTAGCAGCGACGCGTCACGGGCCAGCGGGATGCGCCCCCCCCACGCGTCCAGCTGACCGGCGTAGCCGCCCCATGAGGTCAGCTCCTCGAGCTTCTGGGCGGAGATCCGGTCGACCGGCACGCGCGCGTGCTCGTAGAGGTAGCGCTGCACGTCCTCGCGCGAGAAGCCGGAGGCCGCGACGACCTTGGCGTGCTCGGGTCCGAACACGACGAAGTGATCGCCGCCGACGTAGAGATTGTTGTTGCCGACGGTCGCCATCGTCTGCGCGATGGTGTTCAAGATCGACTCCCCGTCGCTCGACAGGTGATCGTTCACGTTGTGCGGCCCTTCGGCCGCCGCGACCGTCACGCACGAGTCCTCGAGCGCGAGGCCCAACGTCGTGCGCAGCGGCGGCCACGGGCTCTCGGCCTCGTTCTCGGCGAAACAGAAGCCGTACTTCGCGGGGCTTCCCTGCGTGGCCTTGTCGGTGACGCCCGGAACCGCTCCGCCGACGTTCTGCAGGATCAGGCGCAGCGCCCGGCCGATGCTCGCGTTGGCGCGCGTACCGGGTCCCATGCAGCCGTGCCCCGCGTTCAGGCCGAGCTGCGCCGCCGCGGGTCCCTGCACGATGGCGAGCAGGGCGCAGGGGTGCGTCGTGGTCTGCATCCCGATCAGGTTGAAGTCCGGGGCCTGGATGGCCGCGATCGCGGCTTCGAGCACCGGCATGTGCTCGGGAAGACAGCCGGCCATGACGGCGTTGATCGCGATCTTCTGGACGGTGGCGGCGCCGTCGCGCGGCGCCAGGACGCCAAGGCTCTCGAGCGGGTAGTGCTTGGCACCCGCGCACATCCGCGCGACGCGCTCCCGCGTCGGGATCACCACGGGGAGGCCGTCGGTGAAGCCCCAGGCGTGGAAGCGCTCGAGCGCGGCGGCCTCGTCGCCGTCGATCTCGAGCTCGAGCCGGTCGGGCGGGGGCGCCGTCTGCGTCGCGCTCACGCGTCCCCCGACGCGAGCAGCCCCGCGATCACGGCCGCGACGACGGCGTCGGTGATCCGTGCCTCGGCCTCCGCCCGCGGAATACCGCCCACCGGGTGCTGCACGACGGCGAGCGGCAACGCGTCCGCATTGCGCTGGCCGAGCAGCTCGCGCGCGAACCCGACGAACGCATCGGTCACCACTCCGACCACCGCGCACCCCCGGCGGGCCAGCTCAATCTGGTCGTGGACACTCCACGACGTGCACGACCCTCAATCGTAGGCGGCGAGCACGACCGCGTCGCACGCGTCGCTGCACGCGCGCAGCAGGTCCTCGCCGGCCTCGAGCGAGGGGACGCCCTTGGTGAAGAAGCGCGGCGCGATCGCGAAGCGCGCCTCGAGCGCCCGCGCGATCCGCTCCAGCAGGACGGTGGCGTTCGGCTTGTTGTTGCTGAAGAACCCGACCCGTGCGCCGCGGAGCGTGTCGAGGCGACGGCCGAGCGCCTCGGGTGGCGGCGGCGGGCTCGTGGGGTTCAGGGCGATGGTGACGGGCATCGGCGTCCCTCCTCGTGGTGCCCGGGCGATACTACGAATTGCGTACTATCTCAACTTCGCATAGTACGATCATCGAACCGCGCGGGCGACGAGAGGGGGACGATGGCGAGCAAGACACACCGAGCCGACGAGCATCACGGCCGCGCCGTGATGGGACTCATCCACCGCATCACGGCGGGCGGCGCCGACCGGCCGACGCTGGAGCTCAACGTGCGCCATCGCCTCGTCCTCCAGGCGCTCGGGCTCGGGGGCAGCCGATCGATGGCCGCGATCGGCCAGCAGCTCGCGCTCTCGCCATCGACCATGACCGGCCTCGTCGACCGCCTCGAGGAGCAGGGGCTGGTGCGCCGCGAGCGGCATTCGCGCGACCGTCGTGCGACCGTGCTGCGCCTCACGCGCAAGGGCGAATCGGCCTTCCGGCGGGAGGTCGACTTCTACCGCGCCCTGCTCGACGGCATGCTCGAGGCAACCGACGACGACGCCAAGCCGTTGATTCTCGACGCGGTCGCGCACCTCGGCGGCGCGCGCCGGGCTGCTGCGGCCTAGCAGGAGGCACGCATGGATTTTCAGCTCAGCCCGGAGCAGCAGCTCCTGCAGCAGACGGTTCGTGAATTCGCCGATCGTGAGTGCCGGGAGCTCGCCGCGCGGTGGGATCGCGAGGGCTGCGTCCCGGACCGTGCCGTCATCGAGCGGATGGTCGCGCTCGGCCTCGTCGGCATGTGCCTGCCCGAGCAGTACGGAGGCGGCGGTCAGGAGCTGCTCTCGGCCATCGTGTGCATCGAACAGCTCGCGCGCGTCTCGCCGCTGTGCGCGGCCGCCGTGTTCGAGAGCAACGTCGGCCCCGTGCGCGTCATCGAGTTCTTCGGCACCGACGCGCAGAAGGCGCGGTTCCTCCCGCCCGTGTGTCGGGGGCGCCTGGAGATCAGCGTCGGGATGACCGAGGCCGAAGCCGGCAGCGCGCTCACCGATCTCCGCACGGAGGCCGTGCGGGTGGACGGCGGCTGGCGCCTCAACGGTCGCAAGGTGTTCTGCACCGGGGGCGGGCACAGCGACGCGTACATGGTCTACTGCCGGCTGGACGGCATCGGCGGGGCCAAAGGCATCGGCGCGCTCGTCGTCGAGAAAGGCACGCCCGGCTTCTCGTTCGGCAAGCAGGAACAGTTCATGGGCATGCGCGGGTTCCCGAGCTGCGACCTGATCTTCGAGGATTGCGTCGTCCCCGCCGAGAACCTCATCGTCCCGGCCGGCGGCTTCCGGTCGCTGATGCAGTGCTTCGATATCGAGCGCTGCGGGAACGCGACGATGGCCCTCGGGATCGCCACCGGCGCGCTCGAGGTGGCCGCGGCCTACGCGATGGAGCGCAAGACGTTCGGCAAGCCGATCGCCGAGCGCCAGGCCATCCAGATGATGATCGCCGACATGGCGACGCGCGTGGACGCGGCCCGGCTGCTCGTCTACCGCGCCGCGGTCGGCGCGCAGACCGGCTTTCCGTCGATTCGCGAGACCTCGATGGCGAAGGTCTTCGCGAACGAGACGGCGAAGGCGGTCACCGACATGGCCATGGAGATCCTCGGGGGCTACGGCTACACGGCCGACTTCCCGATCGAGCGCATGCTGCGCGACAGCCGAGGCTGGCCGCTCGCGGGCGGAACGCTGCAGATCCAGAAGATCCTCATCGCCGCGACGGTATTCGGGCGCACCTTCGACCAGCGGCAGTGATCGGACCGGCGTGGGCTTTGCGATGAACGGCACCCGTCCCGCGCCGCGCAAGGGCGGACTCTCCCCGGCCGGCGAGGAGATACTGCTCGCGGTACTCCCGGTGGTCCTGGGCACGCTGCTGCCCGCGGACCCGACCGTGCGGACGCGTGCGCTCGACGACGCGATGTGGGCGCTCGACGACTACCTGGCGCACCTCTCGCTCCCGCTTCAGCGCCAGGCACGCGGCCTCCTGGCGGCGCTTCGTCCCCTGCCGGCGCGCCTCGTCCTGCTCGGGACGACACGTCGCTGGCGCGACGCGCCGCCCGCGCGCATCGAGGGGTTCCTGCGCCGGGCGCGTCGCAGCCGCCTGCCCGTGCTGCGACGCATCTACGATTTCCTCCAGTCCATGACGGTGATCGCGTGGTTCGACCTGCCCGTCGCATGGACCGAGATCGGCTACCCGGGCCCGCCGATCGAGCGGCCCTTCGGGCGCGGGGACAGTCCATGACGGAGCGCCGCATCCACGTCGGCAGTACCCTCGAGCACGACCTCGCGCTCGAGGCGGACGTCATCGTCGTCGGCACCGGCGCCGGCGGCGCCATTTCCGCCGAGGTGCTGGCGGGCGCGGGGCTGCGCGTCGTGATGGTCGAGGAGGGCGCGTACCGCAGGCCCGAAGAGGTCCCTCTGCGCGAGCCCTGGAGCCTGTCGCGTCTGTACCGCGAAGGCGGCGCGATTCCGACCCGCGACGGCGCGCTCACCGTCGTCCAGGGACGCACCGTCGGCGGCTCGACGGTCGTCAATTGGACGAGCAGCTTCCGCACGCCCGAGCCGACGCTGCGCCACTGGCGCGAACACCACGGCATCGAGGGACTCGGCGCGGACGATCTCGCGCCGTGGTTCGACGCGATCGAGGCACGACTGAACATCGGCCCCTGGCAGGACCACAACCGCAACAACCAGCTCCTGGCCGTGGGGGCGGAGCGGCTCGGCTGGAGCCACGCCGCCATCAACCGCAACGTGCGCGAGTGCGCGGGTCACGGCACCTGCGGCCTCGGCTGTCCCGTCGGCGCCAAGCAGAGCATGGACGTCACCACGATTCCCGCGGCGCTCGACCATGGCGCCGAGCTCGTCACGCGCGTGCGCGCCGAGCGGCTCGTCCTCCGCGACGGTCGTGTGGTCGGCGTCGAGGCCGTCGCCCTCGACGAACGCGGGCTGCGCCCGACCGGGCGGCGCGTACACCTCCGCGCGCCGTGGGTCGTGGTCTCCGCCGGGGCGATCAACAGCCCCGCCTTGCTCCTGCGCTCTCGGGTGCCGGACCCCTCCGGGCGCATCGGGCGGCGAACGTTCCTGCAGCTCCACAACTATTCGCTGTCGTTCATGCCCGGCGCGATTGCGCCCTTCCACGGCGCGCCACAGTCGATCTACACGAACCAGTTCACGTGGCGCGACGGCGTCACCGGACGGGCCGGCTTCAACATGGAGGTCGTCGGCGCCCAGCCGGTCGTGAGCATGAGCTTCTGGAAGGGCCTCGGCACGGAGATGGCCGACTACGCGCGGCGGCTCCCGCGGCTGCACATTCTCGTCTCGCAGATCCGCGACGGATTTCACGATGACAGCCAGGGCGGCATCGTGCGGTTGCGGAGGGACGGGGCCGGGGTCCTCGACTACCCGATCACCGACTACGTCTGGGACGGTGTCCGCAGCTCCTACCTCGCGATGGCCGAGTGCCAGTTCGCAGCCGGTGCCGAGAGCGTCCACCCCGCGTGCAGCGACGCGAGACCCTACCGGAGCTGGGGGGCGGCACGCGCCGGCATCGGGGCGCTCACGCTCCGGTCGCCGAACGTCTACGTGAACTCGACGCACCCGCTCGGCGGCTGCGCCATGGGCAGCGACCCGCGGACGTCCGTCGTCGGCGCCGATGGGCGACACCACCACGTCGGGAACCTCTACGTCATCGACGGCTCCGTGTTCCCGACCAGCCTCGGGGTGAACCCCTGCGAATCGATCTACGCACTCGCCGCACGCAACGCGACGCTGCTCGCGGACCGCGCAACCTCGAGGGAGCATCCCGCATGACGATCGAGCAGAAGGATTACGAGGCCGCACTCGCGCAGCTCACCTCCCCGGGTTCTCCCTTCGAGTTGCGCGTCGAGCAGGTGCGGGGAATTCCCACGCGCAATTTCGCCGCGCGCGCGCGGTCGCTCCGCGACTTCGTCGCCCGGGCCGCGGAGCACGGCGACCGGGAGTTTCTGGTTCAGGGCGAGCAGCGCGTCCGGTACGCCGAGTTCGCTCGCCTCGTTTGGGGCACGGCCGCTGCGCTGCGCGGCCGCGGCATCCGCCACGGGGACCGCATCGCGATCCTCGGCTACAACAGCATCGACTATCTCGTGCTCGTCTTCGCTGCCGCCTCGCTCGGCGCCATCACCGTGGCGCTCAACGGCTGGTGGGTCGAAGAGGAGCTCGAGTACGCGCTGCGCGACTCGGGGGCACGCCTCCTCGTCGTCGACGACCGCCTGTTCCCGCGCGTCGCGCGCCTGCTGAAGGCGGTCGACACCCTGCACGAGGTCTTCTGGCGCGGCGCGGGCACGCCCCCGGCCGGAACGCGCGCGGCCCGCGAGCTCGTCGGCTCGCATGCCGAGATGCCGGACGATCCGCTCGCCGAGGACGACGCCTTCGTCATCCTCTACACGTCGGGCACGACCGGCCGTCCCAAGGGCTGCATCACGACCCATCGCGGGACCATCACGCAGGTGATGGGGATCCTGCTGCACGGGATGGTGTCGGCGCTCCTCGGCGAGCCGAGCCCGCTGCCGAGCGGCGGTGGGCAGGCAGTGGCGCTGATGACCGCCCCCCTCTTCCACGTCGCCGGCGTGCATACCGGCGTCTGCACGGCGATGGCCGCCGGGGCGAAGGTGGTCTTGAGCGAGGGACGGTTCGATGCCGAGCGCGTGCTCGAGCTGATCGCCAGGGAGCAGGTGACCACGTGGAGTGCCATCCCGACGATGCTGCACCGGGTGGTTCACTCGCCGTCGGTGCGTGCCCACGACCTCTCGAGCCTGATCCGCATCTCCTTCGGGGGCGCACCGACCGCACCCGAGACGATGGCACTGGCGCGGGAGGTGCTCCCGGTCGAGCCGAGCCTCACGAACGGCTACGGGCTGACCGAGACCCACGGCATCGTCATGCTGTGTGGCGGCGAGGATCTCCGGGAGAACCCGACCTCCGTCGGACGTCCCGCGGCCTTCTTCGACGTGCGGCTGGTGGACGACCACGGACGCGACGTGCCCGACGGCGCCCTCGGCG
This sequence comes from Binatia bacterium, assembly GCA_046327955.1. Lineage (GTDB taxonomy): Bacteria > Desulfobacterota > Binatia > DP-6 > DP-6 > JAXLXP01. The sequence goes on from JAXLXP010000011.1 coordinate 62,220, forward strand.
AGGTGCTCCTGCGCAGCCCGACGGTGACCCCGGGTTACTGGAATCGTCCGGACGCCACCGCCGACGCGATCCGCGACGGCTGGCTCCACACCGGAGACATCGCCCTGCGCGACGCACACGGGCTGTACCACCTCGTCGATCGCGCGAAGGACATGATCATCCGCGGCGGAGAGAACGTGTACTGCGTCGAGATCGAGAACTGCCTCGCCTCCCATCCCGAGGTCGACGAGGCGGCCATCATCGGGGCGCCCGACCCGGAGCTGGGCGAGCGGGTGAAGGCCGTGATCCGCCGGGTCCCGGGCTCCCGCCTCACGGCCGAGGAGATCCGCCTCCACGTCGCCGCACGGCTCGCGGCCTTCAAGGTCCCGGAGATCGTCGAGTTCCGCGACGCGGCGCTCCCGCGCAGCCCAGCCGGCAAGGTGCTCAAGAACGAGCTGCGCGGGCAGGGCGGCCGCGTGTTCGCGGAGGACACCCCCGTCTGAAGACCCGGGGCAAACGCGGACACGCCTCCCGTCACTTCGCCTTCGGCGTCTTCGCGGAGCCGGCCTTGGCCTCGCCCGTGACCTGGGAATCCCTCGGGCCGCGCTACGCGCGGAAGAAGCGCTTCTTGTCCGCCTCGACGCGCGCCATGTAGTCGTGCTCGAGCGCCGCCGACGGCACGTAGTCACGATCGACCTCGCGGCGCAGATCCCACACCCGCCGCGCCGCCTTCACGAGTGCCACGAGCTGCTCCCGGAAAAGCCCCTGCATGCCGTCGGACTTGGCGATGAGCGGGTTCGGGTGTGCCTCGACCAGCACGATCGACGCACCTCCCATGATCCCGGCGAGCGTGGCGGGCTGTACGAGGTCACGAATGCCGGTGGCGTGCGACGCGTCGACCGCGATCGGAAGCCCGGAGAGCTGGTAGCGGAACGCGGCGATCGCGCCGACGTCCAACGTGTTGCGCGTGTAGCGGTCGGCACTCATGATCCCGCGTTCGCAGAGGATCACGTTCTCCTTGCCGGTGGTCATCATGCGCTCGACCCAGAGGAGATATGCCTCGATGTCGAGCGAATTGCCGCGCTTGTGGATCACCGGCAGCGGCGTCGAGCGCAGCCGGTTGAGCAGCGCCTGGTTCTTCGAGTTCGGCTCGCCGATCTGGATGCAATCGACGCCCGCGTCCTCGTAGACCGACACGTCGGCGGCGTCGAGGATCTCGACCACCGTCGGCAGCCCGAACTCCCGCCCGGCGCTGACGATGAGCGCGAGGCCCTTGCGCAGGGCCTCGACGTCGGACGAGCCGAGGCCCTCCCAGCCGCTGTACGGGCTCGACCGGTACTTCACGACGCCGCCGCGCAGCGCCTGGCAGCCGGCCTCCTTCACCAACCGGGCCGACTCCATGATCTGCTTTTCGCTCTCGACCGAGCACGGCCCCGAGACGACGACCAGGTCGTCACCGCCGCAGACCACCGAACCGATCCGCACCGTCTGGTAGATGGGCGTGACCGGACCCCCCTTCTGCGCGGCGCGCTTGTAGGCACGGGAGATCGGGATGAGCTGCTCGACCCCCGCCATCTCCTCCAGCTCCGAGGTCGGAAGCCGGGAGATGTCGCCGTACACGCCGAGCAGCGTGATCTCTTCGCCGATCATCTTCCCCGTCTTGAAGCCGAGGTCGACGATCTTCTTCTCCACCGCCTGGATCTCGTCCGGGGTGGCGTCGCGCCGCATCTTGACCAGCATGAATTCAGCCTGCTCCTTGCGCTCCGCACTTTGCCGGAGCGTCTGCCATGCAATAGAACCAGAGGGCATGCGTCAAGCGCTCACCGGACCGCTGATCGTGGCCCTCGACGTGGGCACGACCGGCGTCCGGGCCCTGCTCGTCGATGCGGCCGGAACGGTGCGCGCCAACGCCTACCGTGAGGCCCTCCCCATCTGCCCCGGACCCGGGCTCGTCGAGCACCCCACCGAGGATCTCTTCGGGGCGATCTTCGAGGTCCTCGGCGAGGCGCTCCGGGACACACCTCCCCGGGACATTCGCGGTCTCGGCCTCTCCTCGCAGCGCGCCACGGCGGTGGTCTGGGATACGGCGAGCGGTCGGGCCGTCCATCCCGCGATCTCGTGGCAGGACGGCCGCACCGCCGCCCGCTGTACCGCGCTGCTCGAGCAGGGCGTGTTCGTGAGCCCGCTCGCGGCCGCGACCAAGATCGAGTGGATCCTCGACCGCGTCGATCCCGAGCGCCACGAGCTCACGGCCGGCCGCCTGCGGTGCGGAACGCTCGACGCCTGGCTGGTCCAACGGCTCACCGGCCGCGCAGTCCAGGCGACCGACGGCTCGCACGCCTCGTGCAGCGGTCTTTACGATTTCGCCACCGGTGGCTGGAGCCCGCACGTCGCCGAGGCGTTGCGCATCCCGCTCGACGCGCTCCCGGCGATCGTCGACTCGGGTGCGATCCTCGCGCCGCTCGATCGCGCGCTCGGCCTCCCGGCGGTCCCCCTCGCAGCCGTGATCGGCGATCAGCAGAGCGCGATGATGGGCCAGCTCCGGCTCGTGCCGGGCGAGGTCAAGATCACCTACGGCACTGCCGCGATGATCGATCTCAACGTCGGCGCCGCGCCGTTGTTCTCGATGGAAGGCGCCTATCCCCTCGTTCTCTGGCAGCGTGACGGTCGGCCGACGTTCTGTCTCGAAGGCACCGCGATCACCGCGGGCGCCTCGATCACCTGGCTGCGCGACAACCTCGGCATCATCACGACACCCGCCGAGTGCGACGCGCACGCGGCCTCGGTGCCCGACAGCGCCGGCGTGTGGGCCGTACCCGCGTTCCAGGGGCTCGGCACGCCGTACATGGAGACCCAGGCCCGCGCCGTCATCGGCGGGCTCACCCGCGCCGCCACCCGCGCGCACATCATCCGCGCCGTGCTCGAGGGGATCGCCTGGCGCTGCCGCGAGGTCTACGACGCCCTCCGCAAAGACTGCCCGTTCCCGGCCCCCGCGACGCTGCGCGCCGACGGCGGCGCGGCACGCAGCGACGTCCTGCTGCAGGCACAGGCCGACGCGCTCGGCCTGCCGGTCGAGCGGCCGGCGGTGCTGCAGGCCTCGGCGCTGGGGGCCGCGTACCTGGCCGGCCTCTCGACCGGCGTGTGGACGAGCCCCGCCGAGCTCGCCGGCACGTGGCACTGCGAGCACACGTTCACGCCCCGCCTCTCCACCGACGAGCGGGAGGACCGGTTTGCCGCCTGGCGCCGTCACCTCGAAGCCAGCCGTGGCAACGCCTGAGCCGATCGCGCGCCGGCTTGCGACGCGGGTCGTCGCCTGGCGCGACGGCACGCTGCCGGACGCCGTCCTGCGGCGCGCGCACGAGCTGCTGCTCGACTTCGTCGGCGTTGCCGTCGGCGGCGCGGGTGAAGCGTCCAGCGTGGTGCTCCGCCGCGGCCTCGCGGCGCTCGGGCTCGCCGGCACGGCGACGGTGATCGGCACCGGCGACCGCTTGGCGGTGCCTGCGGCGGCGTGCGCCAACGGAGCCGCCGCACACGCGCTCGAGATGGACGACACCCACCAGGGCGGATCGATCCACCTCGGCGCGAGCGTGTTCCCGGCCGCGCTCGCCGCCGCCGAGCTGGTGGGCGCGACCGGCGACGCCGTGCTGCGCGCCGCCGTCGCCGGCTACGAGGTCGGCGCGCGCCTCGCGATGGCCCTCGACCCCGCGGCGCACTACCGCCGCGGCTTCCACCCCACCGGCACCTGCGGTGCGTTCGCCGCGGCGACCGCCGCTGGCCTCATCCTCGGGCTCGACGCGAACGCGATCGCCGCGGCGCTCGGCATCGCCGGCAGCCAGGCCGCGGGCTCGATGGAGTTCCTCGCCGACGGCGCCTGGACGAAGCGCCTCCACCCAGGCTGGGCGGCACAGGCCGGGCTGCACGCGGCGAGCCTGGCGCGCGCGGGCTTCGTCGCACCCGCGACGATTTTCGAGGGACGCTTCGGGGTGCTCGCGGCCTACTCCGACGCGCCACGGACCGCACCCCTGCTGGCCGACGACCGCTTCGAGCTGCTCGACACCGCCGTCAAGCCGCATGCGTGCTGCCGGTACATGCAGGGCCCGATCGACGCGGCGCTCGCGCTGCGCACCGAGCACGAGATCGACCCCGCGGCCATCGAGACGATCGACGTCGGCGTGCTTGCCGCCGGCTGGGCGATCGTGTGCGAGCCCGAGGTGCGGAAACGGCACCCCACGTCGGTCGTCGATCTGCAATTCAGCCTGCCGTTCGGGGTCGCGGCGGCGCTGGCGCGCGGCGCGGCATCGCCTGACGAGTTCGCGCTCGCCACGCTCGACGACCCGGACGTGCGGTCGCTGATGGACCGCGTGCGCGCAGTGCGGGATCCCGCCCTCGACGCGTGCTTCCCGCGCGCCTGGCCGGCGTGGATGCGCATCCGCCTGCGCGACGGTCGGACGCTCGAGCGACACGTCGCCCAGCCCCTCGGCGACCCGGAGAATTTCCTCGATCCCGACGCGTTGCGTGCGAAGCTTCGCCGCCTCGCGGGACGGACGTTGCCACCACCGGTCGTCGAACGGCTGGTGATTGCCGCCAACGGGGTGCCCGAGGCGCCCGCCATGGACGCGCTGCTGGCCGCGACGCGCCCACCCGCCACTTAATTGCCGACCGCCGCGCTTGCGCCGGCCACAGGCCCGTCGAAGACCAGGCGACCCTTGCTAAGTTCTTGATCCCACAGCGGGTTCGGCGGCACCCGCTGTGGCACCTCCCTTGCACGATGCCCACGCGTCCGCGCCCTCGCGCGGGCCGGGAGGCATCGTGGGCAGGTTTCGCCAGGTCATGTCGCTGACAGTCGTGCTGAGCGCCGTCGCCTCCGCGGCACACGGATCGACCTTCGTCGCCATGAGCGAGCGCACGCTCGCGCGCACCGCCGACGCGATCCTCACCGGCACCGTCCGGCGCATCGAGAGCGTCGCCGACCGCGCCGGGGCGATCAGCACGCTCGTCACCGTCGAGATCGAGCGCACGTACAAGGGCACCGCGCACGATCTGCTCGTGCTCCGCCAGCCGGGTGGGCGCGTCGGCGGGAAGACGCTCTGGCTCGCCGGCTCGCCGCGTTTCACGCTCGGTGAGCACGACCTGCTCTTCCTCACCGCGCACCGCGACGGCAGCGCACGCACGACCGCGTTCGGAATGGGTCAGTACCGCCTCGACGGCGACGGTCGCACACCTGGCGTGCGCGCCGAGCGCAGCCTCGACGAGCCCGTCCTCGGCGGACCGCGCCGGCGCCGGCTCGCCTTCGCGCGCCTCGAGCGCGTGATCCGGCGCGCCGTCGCGACGGATGGCCCGCGCGCCACGGCCGCCCTCGTCGCCGTGCCAGCCGAGGCGACCGCACCGGGACTCGCCCGCGAGGAGACCGACGCCTTCACGCTCATGGACTCGCCACCCGGACGCTGGCACGAGCCCGACCTCGGCCAGCCGGTGGTCTACCAGGTCGACTCCGCGGGCGACGCCGGGCTCGGGCGCGACGCGACGCTCGCCGCGGTCGACGCCGCGATGACGGCGTGGACCGGCGTCGACCGGACCAGCATCGTCCTCGAACGCGGGTCCACCGGTGACCGCGCGCCGCTCATCTGCGACGGTGAATCCCAGATCGTCTTCAACGATCCGTTCAACGAGATGCCCCGGCCGGTGTCGTGCAGCGGCATTCTCGCACTCGGCGGCTTCTGCAGCTCCTCCCAGACCGACGAGGTGAACGGGGTCACGTTCTACCGCATCACCGAGGGCAACATCACGATGAACAGCGGATTCCAGGACTGTTCGTTCTGGAACCAGGCCAACGTCACCGAGGTACTCGCCCACGAGATCGGCCACACCATCGGCATCGGCCATTCCTCCGAAGACGACGGCGAGCAGGACTTCGACAAGCGCGACGCGACGATGTACTACCGCGCGCACTTCGATGGGCGCGGCCAGACGCTCGCGACGCTGCTCCACAAGGACGACAAGGACGCCGCCCGCTACCTCTACCCCGGGCCCGGCACCGGTGACCCGAACGTCGACGACTCCGACGGCGATGGCCTCGTGGACGCGCAGGACGACTGCCCGACGATTGCCAACCCCGCGCAGACCGACAGCGACGGCGACGGCATCGGCGACCTCTGCGACCATTGCCCCCTGGTCGCCGGAGACGGCAGCTGCGACGTCATCCTCGTGAACAAGATCCGCTCGTCGCCGGACGAGATCGTGTGGAAGGGCGCGGTCACTCTCGACGGCGCGTCGGCCACCAACGCCGCGCGGGCGGTGCTCGTGGGCGGCCAAGGGGTCCTCGTCGACACCGTGGCGAGCGCGGCCGCGGTGCGCGCGGGGCGGCGGCGGGTGGCCTTCCGCAGCGCCGGGGTGTCGATCACGCTCAAGCGCGACGGGCGGGGCTTCTACCGCATCCGCGGCGTGCTGCGCGGCGCCACGGTCGACGTCGCGCAGAGCCCGATCGTCAGCACCACACTCGAGATCGACGGGCGAAGCTTCGCCGGCTGGCTGTCCTGCTCGGCGCGGGGCGACCAGCAGGTGCTCTGCCGCGAGTAGCTGCCGTTGCTCGACCGCCCGGGCCGCAGTACAAGCGCCCCCCGTGGCAACCCGACACGCCGGCGGCACCGCGCCGAGCCCGCTGCGGCGGCTGGCCGGGTGGGGCGTCCACCTGCTCACCGCGAGCAGCGCTCCGGCCGCCCTCCTGGCGCTGCTCGCCATCCGGCGCGGCGACGCGGTGACGGCCTTCTGGTGGATGGCCTACACGATCGCGGTCGACGCGATCGACGGCACGCTCGCGCGGGCGGTCGGCGTGAAGGAGGTCGTCCCCACCGTCGATGGCGCGCGGCTCGACGACCTCGTCGACTACGTCACCTACGTGATCGTGCCGGCGATGTTCATCCTGCAGATGGACCTCGTCCCGACGGTCGCGGCGATCCCCATCGCGACCGCCGTCGTGCTGTCGAGCGCCTACGGTTTCGCGCAGGTGGCCGCCAAGACCGCCGACCATTACTTCACCGGATTCCCGTCGTACTGGAACATCGTGGTCTTCTACCTTCACGCCCTCGGCTGGGCTCCAGCGACGAACGCCGCGATCCTGGTCACGTTCGTGCTGCTGGTCTTCGTGCCGATCCGCTACGTCTACCCGTCGCGGACCGCCACGCTGCGGCCCCTCACGGTCGGGCTCGGGCTCGCGTGGTCCGCGGTGCTGCTATGGGCGATGTTCGACCTGGCGCACGCACCACGGGCCCTGATCGTGGGCTCGCTCGCCTACCCCGCGTACTACGCGGCGCTGTCGCTGCTGCTGAGCGCCCGCGGCACCTGAGCCGCGGGCGCTCGCACAGTGAAGGGGCTCAGTTGAGCTGGTAGGTCAGGCGGATCTGCGCCATGTCGTGGCCACGGAAGGTGCCGAGGCCAGTGCGGCGCGACGATTCGATCGCCAGGTACGTGACGTTCGCCAGGAGGCTGTCGTTGATGCGGTAGGTCACGCTCGGCGCGAAAGCGAATATCCCGCTCACGTCGATGATCGAGACGATCCGCGGCGTGAGCCGGCCGTGCAGATAGTCCGTCTGGAGGGCGAACTGGAAGAACAGGTTGTCGAAGACGTACTCGTCCTCGAAGTTCTTCGGGTTGACCGTCTGGCAGAGAACCTTCTGCAGGGCGGTACCGGTGTAGGGATCGCAGGCCGCCATGCCCGGGATGCGGCCCGGCTCGGTCTGCGGCTTGCCTGGCTTGGTCACGGGGTTCCGGTAGTCCTTGCCGTGACCCGCGGACGTGTTCCACTGGCCGTGGAACGCACTGACGAAGGTAAAGCTGTTGGACGGGTTGAGCCAACGCGCGAAGAAGAACCGGTCGTAGCCGATCACCCAGCGCAGATAGTTCGCGGTGGGGATCCCGTTGCGCGTGAAGATCGGCTTCCCAGCCTTGTCGACCGCGAAGGCCTTCGGAAGCTGCGCCGCCGGGTTGAGGTTCCGCTCGGGAATGAACGCGAGCTCGTCCTTGAAGAACTCGGCCTCCGTCCGGATGACGCCGTTTACCGGCTGCGAGAACCATGTCGCGGCGACGCCGAAGACGGTCTCGAGCCGGCGGTCGAGAAGCGCAACGCTGGGCGCCGCATAGCTGCAATACCGCCCCCCGCGCGTGCGGCCCACGTTCCCGAAGCCGACCGCGACGGGGTTTCCGGTCGCGTCGAGGCACACCGGCGTCCGATAGCCGCGGTCGTCGATCAGCGTGAACTTGCCCGCGCTCCCGAGGTCGAACGCCGATCCGTTCGTGCCGCTACCGAGCAGCCACGGCACGGGTTGCTCGTTGAAGGTGCGGAACACCCACGACTGCACCGTGTAGTCTCGGGCCAGCACGCCGGTCAGCCGGGCGCCCCAACGACTGTTCTCCCACGTGTTCTTCGGCAGCCGCGACGTCTGGACGACGTGGACCAGGTTGCCCTGCGCACCCACCGTGCCCTGCGCATCCGTGACGTCTGGCGTGAACGGGCTCACGCCGCCGGTCATCGGATCGATCGGCACGGTGGTATCGATCGGCCCGGGGACGAGGTAGGTGTCGGCGAAGAAGCTCGACAGGAATTTCCAGCTGTCGATGAGCTTCACCGTCGTGCGCGCGGTCCACAGCGGGATGCGCGCCTCCTCGGTGTCTTGGAAGAATCCCGGGGCCCCCATGGTGAGGTCGAAGGGATTGGTGACGTCGAGCAGGGCCACGTCGTCCGACTCGCCCCAGGAGATCGCCTGGCGGCCGACGCGCATGAAGATCGGGCCCTTCGTGTAGTCGAGATAGAGCTCGTTGATCCGGTTGCGACTGCCGTAGATGCGGCGCGCATTCTTGTTCTCGTCGTTGAACGTGAACGGCTCGCTGTGGGGGCTGTCGCTCTGCGACTGGCGCGCCTTCAGGTTCTGCCGGTTCTTGTTCCACGGGCCGTTGGCGTAGTCGTAGAGGCCGTCGTAGAAGCCCCACCACGCGAAGTGGAACTTGAAGTCGTCGGCGATCGGACCCATGAAGTCCGTCAGCTTCGCGTCGAACTCGGGGTTGTAGAAATTGCGCTCTTGCGCGATGTCCCCCCACTCGTATTTCCCCGTCGGCTGCCAGTCCTGCTCGGAATCGTCCATCATGATCCCGAGTTGCGCGTACGCACGCAGCCGCACGTCGAACCGACGCTGTTTATCTAGAAAGTACCCGTGCGAGACTCCCGCCCACAGGCACACCCCGACCGCGACGACCGCCAGCAGAGCCCCCCGATTCCGCATAGGGTCGGCCTATCCAAGGAAAGGCCCCCACTTGTCAAGGGGAACGCGCCGGCCAGGCGCGTGGCGGATGCCCAGCCCCCCCCCCCGAACGGGGGGCCAACACTCAACGCCGCAGTGTGTCGACGAGCTTCGACTTGAGGTGCGCCAGCAGCGCCGACACCTGCCCCGTCGCCTCGCGCTCCATGAACCCCTGCACGAGGATCCCGTGGAGCGCGCTCAGGATGAGCCCGGCGTCCAGGACGGGCTCGATCGTCTCGCGGAGGACCCCTTTCTGGCGCCCGCTCTCGAGGATGTTGGAGAGCAGGCCCTGGTAGAGGCGCTGCAGCTCCCGCATGTGCCCGACGACGTCATCGGGCTGCTTGTCCTCGCGAAGGATCAGGCCGAGAAAGAACTTCACGGAGTACACGTTCTTCGAAACGAACGTGTAGTACTCGTCGACGAGCCGCTTCACCTGCTCGAGCTCCGAGAGGCCCTCGAGGTCGTCGAGGACGTTGATGAAGTACGGCTCGAGGGTCCTCTGGAGCGCAGTCCGGAAGAGCGTCTCTTTGTTCTCGAAGTGCCAGAAGATGAGCGCCTTCGAGACCTCCGCCTCCTTGGCCACCTGCGAGAGCGAGGTGTTGCTGTAGCCCTGCGTCGAGAAGAGCCGCATCGCCGTCTCGAGGATCTTCTCGCGCGTGTCCATCCGCCGACCTACGTGGTCCAGCCGTCCCGAGCTGTCAAACCCACCCCGCGCGGGCGCCGCGCGAGCACCGGGCCGAGCGCCATGCCGGCCAGGAAGCCGCCGACGTGCGCCCAGACCGCCACGCCGCCGAGGCTCCCGCCCGCCCCGAGCGCCTCCAGCCCGGCCAGCACCTGCAGCGCGAACCAGAACAGCAGATAGACGACGGCCGGAATCTCCACCACCTGCAAGAAGACGAAGACCGGCACCAGCGTCACGATGCGGGCGCGGGGGAAGAACAGCAGATATGCGCCGGTCACGCCCGCGATCGCGCCGCTCGCGCCCACCATCGGGACGGCGGAGGTCGGTGCCGTGAGTGCTTGCGTCGCGCCCGCTGCCATCCCGCAGAGAAGGTAGAAAACCCCGTAGCGCACGTGCCCGAGCCGGTCCTCCACGTTGTCGCCGAAAATGTGGAGGAAGAGCATGTTCGCGATCAGGTGGAACCATCCCCCGTGCAGAAACATGCTGGTGACCAGCGTTCGGAGCCCGAAGGTCCGGGGCACCATGCCGTAGGTCATCAGGAACGCGTCGAGTCGCGGTCCCAGGGTCAGCTCGAAGGCGAACACGCCCACGTTGGCCGCGATCAGCGCGTAATTGACGACCGGCACGCGCTGCGAGGGAATCGTGTCCCGCAGCGGGATCATGCCGCTCCTTAGCCGACCCGCGTTGACCCTGCCATCCCCCCGGGGCACAATCCGCGCCCGGAGCGAACATGGCGGACGGAAACGACGAGAAGGACCGGCTGCACGACGCCCTGCAGAAGAAAGAGAAGGCGGAGGAGGACCGGTTCTTCGCCGAGCGCGATGCGGAAGCGCTGCGCCGGATCCGCGAGGCGCACCGCGCCGCCAGCGAAGGTGAGGTCCGAGAGCTCGCCCACGATCGCTGTCCCCGCTGCGGCCAGCGGCTCGTGCAGGTGAAGTACCACGACATCACGGTCGACGAGTGCGCCGGCGGCCATGGCATCTGGCTCGACCACGGGGAGTTCCAGCGCCTGGCCGAGCGCGAGCGCGACGGCTGGCTCGGACGCTTCTTCAACCGTCCCCGCGCGGTCCCGGACGAGTACTGACCATGTTCACCGGGATCATCCAGGCGCAGGCCCAGCTCGACGACCGCGTCGACCGCGGCGGCGGCGTCCGGATGACCTTCACGACGCCGCGCCCGCTGCCGCGCCTCGCCCTCGGCGAGAGCATCGCGCTCAACGGCGTCTGCCTCACCGTGACCGCGTTCAAAGGCCGGCGGTTCAGCGTCGACGTGTCGCCGGAGACGTTGCGCCGCACCGACCTCGGCACGATCGCGCCCGGCGACCGCGTCAACCTCGAGCGGTCGCTGCGAATGGGGGACCGGATCGGCGGCCACGTCGTCCAGGGCCACGTCGACGGCGTCGGCCGCCTCGAGGCGATCAAGCCCGACGGCGAGTGGGTCCTCTACCGCTTCAAGGCCCCGGCGGTGCTGCAGCCCTTCCTGGTCGAGAAGGGCTCGATCGCGATCGACGGCGTGAGTCTCACCGTCTTCCGCTGCCGCGGTGGCAGGTTCAGCGTCGCGCTCATCCCGCACACGCTGAAGGTGACGACGCTCGGGCAGCGCCACCCCGGCGACCGCGTGAACCTGGAGGCGGACATCCTCCTCAAACACGTGGCCGCGATGATCGAGCGCGGCAGGCGGGCGCGGCGATAGCGGCACCCGGGCGGCAGCGCCTTGCAATGTCGCCGGCGGCCCGGCAATCTCGGCCTCGCGAATGCGCGATGCACCGATCCACGTCGGCGACCGGGTCGTCAACCCGCTGATGCCCGGCCTGTTCAGGGTGGTGAGCCGACAGGGCCACATCCTGGAGATCGAGACCGACGACGGGGTCCGGATGACGGTCCTCGAGTCCGCCGTCCGACGCATCGACGCCGCGTAGGCCAGCTCACCCCGCGAACGCCGCGTCGAAGTACGGCAGCAGGGCGTGCAGGTCCGCGACCACGGCCAGGTCCGCGGCTCTGAGGATCGGCGCCTTCGCACTCGCGTTGATCGCCACGATCGTCCCCGCGCGCCGCAGCCCGACCATGTGCTCCATCGCGCCGCTCACGCCGAGCGCGACGTAGAGGCGGGGCGCGATCGCCCGCCCCGTGAGCCCCACCTGCAGGTGCCGCGGCAGCCAGCCGGCGTCGACGACGTCTCGCGTGCCGGCGAGCGCCGCACCGATCCGCGTCGCCACCGCGCGCACGATGGCGACGCCCTCGGGCCCGCCGACGCCACGGCCGATCCCGAGCACCAGCCGTGCCCCATCGAGCCCCGCGCCTGCGTCCTCGAGCGGCGTGCGGGAGACGACGCGGACACGCGGTTCGACAGCCGGGATCGCCAGCTGCTCGACCACCGCATGCCGCGTCGGGTCGGGGCGCAGGGCAGCCAGCAGCCCCGGGCGCACCGTCACCATCTCGGGGCGCGTGTGCGAGAGGATCGGGGCGACGATCGCCCCGCCGAACGCGGGCTTGAGCTGCCGCACGCGGCCCTCGGCGTCCACGTCGACGTCGATCGCATCCCCGGTGAGCCCGAGCCCGAGGCGCGCCGCCACCCGGGGCGCGAGGTCGCGGCCACGGATCGTCGACGCGAACAGGACGAGACGCGGCTCGCGCTCGCGGATCGCGACGGCGAGCACGGCCGCGTGCGCCTCGGTCGAATACGGCTCGAGCGACGGCTCCTCGGCGAGCAGCACGCGGTCGGCGCCCGCGGCCGCGAGCCGCGCGACGTGCTCCGTGCCGGCGCCGATGACGATCGCCTCCACCGGTGCCCCGAGCGGTCCCGCGAGAGCGACCGCCTTGGAGAGCAACTCGGCGGTCACGCGCGCCGGCCGGCTGCCCGCCATCTCGACCACCACCCAGACGGCCGGTCCGGTGCCAGCAGACGGCGGCGGCAGCGCCGGCGCCTCGACCGCGGACCCGCCGAGCGCACCGAGCGCGCGTAGCCGCTCCCCGAGCCTCCGCGCCAGGTCCTCCGGCGTGCCGCCCTCGAGCCGCTCGCCACGCCGCGCGACATCGGCCGACTCGAGACCTTCCACCCACGTCGGGGAGCCTGCCGCGCCCACCGCCGAGGCCCCGAGCCCGACGTCGGCGAGCCCCACCGTCACGACCGGTTTCGTCGCCGCCGCCTGCCGGTCGGTCTTCGACGGCAACCGCTCGGGGGCGAAATCCTCGCCGACCGTCAGCACGACCGGCAGCGCGCCCGCCACCGTCTCGATGCCGTCGTCCGTGTCGCGTTCGACGTCGAACGTGCGGCAAGCGTCGTCGAGCCGCAGATGGCGCACGGCAGTCACCTGCGGGAGGTCGAGCAGCTCCGCCAGCTCGGGGCCCACCTGGCCGGTCTCGGCGTCGACGCTGGCGCGGCCGAGGAGCACCAGATCGGGGGCCTCACGCACGAGCACCGCCGCCAGCGCGCGAGCCGTGGCCAGCGTGTCGGAGCCGGCGAGCGCCGGATCGGCGAGGTGGATCGCCCGATCGGCCCCGAGCGCGAGACCTTCCACGAGCCCCGCACGCGCAGCCGGTGGGCCCATCGTGAGGACGACGACCTCGCCGCCATGGCGCTCGCGCAACGCGACCGCACCCACCACCGCACGCACGTCGAAGGCACTCACCTCGCCCGGCACGCCCTCGCGCACGAGCCGTCGCGTCTGCGGGTCGAACGCGAGCGCCCGGAGCTGCGGCACCCATTTCACGCACACGACGATCCGCATCCGCCGCCTTTCACCAGATCTTGCCGGGATTGAGAATGCCGCGCGGATCGAAGACCGCCTTCACCGCCTGCATGACCGCGAGCGCGGGCCCGTGCTCGCGGAGCGCCCAGCGCCGGTTGCCGAGGCCCATCCCGTGCTCGCCCGAGCACGAGCCGCCGAGCGTGATCGCCGCTTCGATCAACGCGTCGCGGGCCGCGTTCGCCGCCGGCCGCTCGGCTTCGTCGGCCAGGACGAGCGCGTGCAGGATGCCGAGGCCCGCGTGCCCGAAGAGGTGGACGGCGAGGCCGCGCGCCGCCGTCACCTCCGTGCAGCGCGCAACCAGCACGGGCAGCGCGCCGATCGGAATGGCGAGGTCCGCCCGGACGACCGCCGCCCTGGGCCGCTGCGCGGCGACGGCCCGCGTGGCCTGCTCACGGATCGTCCAACCGTCCCGCCCGCCAGGCAGCACGAGTGGCGACCCACCGGCGGCGGCAAGCAGCTCGTCGATCGCACGCCAGGCCTCGCGCACGCCGGCTGGCGTGCCGTGCACCTCGACCAGCAGACACGGGCGCTCGGGGAGCCCGAAGGCGCCGAAGCGATTGAGCGCGGCCACCGTGCGAGCGTCGAGGAACTCGATCGCCGCGACGTCCAGCCCGCCCCGCACGAGGTCGGCGGTGGCACGCGCCGCCGCCACGACGTCGAGGAAGAGGAAGCCCCCCTGCCGCCGCGCCGCGGGCAGCCCGGCGAGCGCGAGCGTGACTTCCGTGACGACGCCGAGCGTGCCCTCCGATCCGACCAGGAGGCCCAGGAGGTGGTAGCCCGACGCCGTCTTCCGCGCCCGCGAGCCGAGCCGCAGCACCTCGCCGGTACCGGTCACGACCGTCGCCGCGCGCACGTGATCGCGCGTGCCGCCGTAGCGCACCGAATAGATTCCACTCGCGTTGTTGGCGACCATGCCCCCGATCGTGGCGACGTCCGCGCTCCCACCCGGCGAGGGCGGGAAGAAGAGCCCGTGCGGCCGCAGTACCCGATTGAGGCGCGCGTAGACGACGCCCGGCTGGACGTCGGCCTGCAGATCCTCGGGCCGCACCGCCACGATCTCCGCCATCCGCGAGCAATCGAGCACGACGCCACCGCGCACCGGAATCGGATTGCCTTCGAGGCTCGAGCCTGCCCCACGGGCGGTGACCGCGACGCCGGCCGCCGCCGCCAGCCGGATCACCGCGACGACGTCGTCGGTGTCGAGCGGCCAGACCACCGCGTCGGGGTGCGTGCCGGGCAGCGAGGAGGCGTCGCGCGCGGCCGCCTCGAGGGCTCCCGGCCGCGTCGAGCACCGCTCGCCGAGCCGCGCGCGGAGCGCGGCGAGAACGCCCGCGTCGAGCGCCATCCCGGCCTACGAGCGCAAGCGTTCGCGAAGCTCGCGGACCTCCTCCTCGAGATCCCGACAGCGACGTCCGAGCCGCAGCGCATAGGCGACGATCCCGGCCCAGATCGCGAGGTAGGCGGCGACGAGGTACGGAAAGTGGTTCACGCGATTCCTCCCTCGGCGACGCGCCGGAGCGCGGCGGTGTCGGCTTCGAGCCGGAGCGTCCGCACCCGCAGCCACGCGAGCCAGGCGCCGAGCAGCACCATGGCGACGGTCGAGACGAGCAGCGTGAGGCGCATCGTCGGGTCGGCGAGGCCGCTGCCGCCGCCCTTGTTCGTGATGACCGCGGGGTGGATGCCCTGCAGCAGCCGCACCGAGACGCGGATCACCGGGATGTCGAGCACGCCGACGATCCCGAGCACGGCAGCGTAACGGGCCACCGCATCGTCCTCGCCGCCGAACGCACGCAGCATGAGATACGCGGCGTAGATGGCCCAGAGGATGACGGTCATCGTGAGCCGCGGGTCCCACGTCCACCACACGCCCCAGATCGGGCGCGCCCAGATCGGGCCGGTCACGAGCACGAGGGTGCAGAAGAGAACGCCAACCTCGCTCGACGCGAGCGCCACCCGATCGGCGGCGCGGCTGCCCTTCCACAGGAACACCGCGCTCGCGCCGGCGACGACGAAGAACGCCAAGAAGGCCACCTGCGCCACCGCGACGTGGAAGTAGAAGATGCGCTGCACGATGCCCATCTGCGCCTCGGTCGGGACGACCATGAAGACGAGCCACAGGGCCCAGGCCATGACGAACGCGGTGAGCGGGGGCAGCAGGGTTGCGACACGCCGCACGGCTAGTCCCTTACCACAAGGGGAAAGAGCAGCCAGCCCGCCACCGTGAAGATCACGTCGAACGCCGCGAGCACCGTGATCGCCTCGCGCGCCTCGGCGAGGCCGCCAGCGAGCACGGCGACCGTCGCCTTGACGCCGCCGACGAGCACGGGGATCAGCAGCGGCAGGAGCAGCAGCGGCAGCATCACCTCGCGGGCGCGGACCCGCACGGCGATCGCCGCGAAGAGCGTGGCCAGCGCTGCGAAGCCGACGTTGCCGAGCACGAGCACGACCGCCAGCCCCGGCAGCGCCGGTCCGAGGTCGACGTGCAGCAGGAGCCCCACCAGCGGCACGACGATCGCCTGCAGCACGGCGAGCAGGATCACGGTCGCGGCGAGCTTGCCCGCGTAGATCGCCGCCGGGTCGATCGGCGCCAGCAGCAGGCCGGCGAGGCAGTCCTGCTCGCGCTCGAGCAGGAACGCGCGCTGGATGCCGAGGAGCCCGGTGAAGACGAACGTCGCCCACAGCACGGCCGGCGCGAGCCGCGGCGCCTCCTCGGGTGTCGGGTCGTGCGCGACGCTGAAGACGACCAGCAGGAGCACGCCCAGCACGACGAAGCTCGAGAGGCTCTCTTTCGTGCGCCACTCGATGCGCAGGTCCTTGCGGAGGATGGCGAGCGCGCCGCGCACGGCCCTAGTCGCCTCCCGCGACGGCCCGGTAGTGCCCGGCGAGCGCGGCGGCATCGAACGGCGCGGGCGCCGTCCACGCCATCCGGCCGCGCGCGAGGATCGCCGCCCGCGTGGCGATCGGCGCGGCGCGGTCGAGGTCGTGCGTCGTGAGCAGGATCGCCGTGCCCGCCGCGCGCAACTCCGCGAGACGGGCAGCGAGGGTCGCGGCGGCGGCGGGGTCGAGGCCGGTGAAGGGCTCGTCGAGGAGCAGCAGGTCCGGACGGTGCAGCAACGCGCGCGCGAGCGCGAGGCGCTGCTGCATGCCGCGCGAATAGGCCCGTGCCGGGCGGCGCGCGGCACCGTCGAGCCCGGCCCAGCGCACGATCTCGGCCACGCGCACCGCCGCATCGGGCACGCCGAACAGCTCGGCATGGAAGTGCAGGTTCTCGACCGCCGAGAGGTCCGGGTAGCAGCTGGTCTCGTGGCCGACGTAGCCGATCCGCCGGCGCACCGCCGGCGGACACCCGCGCGCCACGGTCCCGAAGAGCTCGAGCCGCCCGCCGCTCGGGCCGAGCAACGTCGCCAGCACGCGCAGCAGCGTCGTCTTGCCCGCGCCGTTCGGGCCCAGCAGCACGACCAGCTCACCGGCCTCGACGACGAGGTCCACGCCCGCGAGCACGGGGGTGCCGGCGTACGCGCGCGTGAGCCCGACGGCGCGAACGGGCGGCGCGACCACTACCGGACGACCGCCCCCGGCGCGATCGGCTCGTCGGGCCGCACGAGCGTGAGCCCGTCCCCCGCCGACGCCGCGAGCACCATGCCCTGGCTCTCCATGCCGCGCAGCGTGGCCGGCTGCAGGTTGGCCACCACGACGACCTGGCGCCCGACCAGCGCCGCCGGCTCGTAGTGGCGGCGGATGCCGGCCACGATCTGCCGCTCCTCGCCGCCCACGTCCACCTTCAGCACGACGAGCCGGTCCGCATTGGGGTGCACGTCGGCCGCGCGAATCGTCCCCACCCGGAGCTCGACCTGCTGGAACTGCTCGATCGTGATCATCGCCTGCGCTCCCCCTCGAGCGCCGCCATGGCCTCGAGCGCCTCCGCCTCGAACTTCGCCCGCATGCCGCGCAGGTCGTCGTCCGAGAGCTTCCCCATCTCGTGGTCCATCTCCGCCTCGCGGATGGCCGCGAGCGCCTGCCGCTTCTGTCGCTCCCAGCGTTCGCGCTCGCCCGGGTCGCCGGGCGCGCCGAGCGGCTCGGCCGGCCCGAAGAGCGGCGCCGCCACGAAGATCGACACGCTCACGATGAGCACCAGCCCGAGGACGAAGACGGCGAGCGCGACCGGCGTCATGATTCGCGATCGAACTCGGCGAGCGCCCGTGCAATGCGCTCGTGCTCGGCCGGGTCACCGGCGACCGCGGGGGACGCGCCGGCCGCCACGGCTGCCGCGCGCACCCGCCGCCGCAGCGTGAGTGTCAGAACGCCCGCGGCGGTCAGCACCGCCGCGAACGGCGTGATCCACGCGAGCCAGTTGAACCCCTTGAACGTCGGCGCCGAGAGCACCTTCTCGCCGAACCGCTGCCGGAACGCCGCCAGGATCGTCTCCATGTTCTCCCCACGCGCGAGCCGTTCGGCAATCTCCTTCTTGATCGGCTCGCCCGACGGGCACTGGAGGTGATTGCACGAATGAACCGTGAGCCCACACCCGCACTGGCAGGTGAGCGCCTCCTCGACCTCCTGCTGCGTGGTGGCCGCCACCGTGCCCACCGCCGTCAGGACCGTCGCGAGCACGAGCAGGGCGACCCGGACGCCCCACCCCACCCGCGTGACCGCTCGTCGCCGTCGGGCGCGCATCAGGCGGCCGGCACGCCGATCTCGGCGGAAGCGGAGACCCGCGCCCGGCGCTCAGCGGGCGTCGGCGTCATCGTGATCGCCGTTCCGATGGCGAGGATCACCCCGCCGAGCCAGATCCACGCGACCAGCGGGTTCACGTAGGCGAGGAGGGTGACGAGCTGCGTCTTCTGGTCGTACGAGCCGAGGACGAGGTAGAGATCCTCGGTGAGCGTCGAGCGGAGCGCGACCTCGGTCGTGGGCTGCTGGGGCTTCTTGTAGAAGCGCTTCTCGGGGGCGAGCGTGGCGATCTGGCGGTCGCCGCGGAACACGTTCACGACCGCCGCGAGGCTCTGCACGTGACCGTCCTCGTGCTGCGCCAGGCGCTCGAAGCGCAGCGTGAACCCGCCGACCTCCATGCTCTGCCCGGCCGACAGCGTCTGCGTCACCTCGGTGCGGAACACGCTCGACGCCGCGACGCCGACGAACATCGCGACCATGCCCACGTGGACGATGTACCCACCGTAGCGCCGGCGGTTCTTGCCCACGACCCGTGCGATCGCCTGCGGGGCGCGCTCCCCGAGCAGGCGCTGCCGCGCGCGCATGCCGCGCCAGAACTCCTGCCCGATCGTGCCGAGCACGAACACCCCGAGCGCGAAGGTCGTGTGCGCGTAGCCGAACGGCACCCCCGCCAGGCGGAGCACGACCGCCGCCGTCAACCCCACGGTGATGGGCCAGAGGAAGGCCCGCCGCAGGTTGCGCGCGGTCGCCCGCCGCCACGCGATCACCGGCCCGACCCCGATCAAGAAGAGGAGAACCATCCCGAGCGGCGCGTTCACGCGGTTGAAGAACGGCGGTCCGACCGTGATCTTCACGCCCCGCACCCACTCGGAGATGACCGGGAAGACCGTGCCCCAGAACACCGCGAACGCGATCCCGACCAGCACGAGGTTGTTGAACAGGAACGCCGCCTCGCGCGACAGGAAGGACTCGATCGTCTGCGGCGTGCGCAGCTCGGGCAGCCGGTAGAAGAGGAGCCCCCCAGCGACCAGGATCGTGAAGACGAGGAACGCGATGAAGAAGGGCCCGAGACCCGACTGCGTGAACGAGTGTACCGACGAGATCACACCGCTACGCGTGAGGAACGTGCCGAAGATGGTGAGCACGAACGTCAGCAGCACGAGGACCATGTTCCAGACGCGGAGCATGTCGCGCTTCTCCTGGATCATCACCGAGTGGAGGTACGCGCTCGAGACGAGCCAGGGCATGAACGCCGCGTTCTCGACCGGGTCCCAGGCCCAGTAACCGCCCCAGCCGAGCACTTCGTACGCCCAGCGCGCGCCGAACAGGTTGCCGAGCGAGAGGAAGAACCAGGAGAACAACGCCCACCGCCGCGTCGTTCGGATCCACCGGTCGGACAGCCGTCCGCTCGCGAGTGCCGCCATCGCGAACGCGAACGGAACCGACGCGCTCACGTACCCGACGTAGAGCGACGGCGGGTGAATCATCATCCAGTAGTTCTGGAGGAGCGGGTTCAGGTCCTGCCCCTCGCGCGCGGGCATCGGCAGGCGCTCGAACGGATCGGTGACGAAGGTGACCATGCCGAGGAAGAACACGGCGATGATCATCAGGGTGGCCGTGACCCAGGGCATGAGATCACGGTTCTGATCGCGGTTCTGGAGCTGGACCACCGTCGTGAAGAGCGTGAGGACGAACGCCCAGAAGAGGAGCGAGCCCTTCTGTCCGCCCCAGAGCGCGGCGACGGTGTACTGCAGGGGCAGCGTGCTCGACGAGTACGCCGCGACGTACTCGAGCGAGAAGTCGTGCGCGAGGAGCGCGCGTAGGAGCACCACGACCGCGATCAGCACGAGCCCGAAGACCGCGTAGGCCGCGTGCTCCGCGGCGCGCACGAGGTCGCCGCGACGGAGCAGCGCACCGGCGAGCGCGGCACCGACGGCGAACACCGCGAACAGGAAGGCGAGGCTGACGGCCAGGCACCCGATGTCCGTCATCGACGTCATCCCTCCTCCTTCTTGGGCTCGTACTTCGACGGGCAGCTCGTCATGATCTGCTTCGCGGCGAGGTCGGTCCCCGTGTAGCGCCCCTCGACCACGACCTCGCGGCTCTCGGCGAACATGTCGGGGAGGATGCCCTTGTAGCGGACCGGGACGGGCTCGGTGCCGTCCTGGCGAGCGAGCTCGAAGGCGAGGTCGTTGGTGGTCGCGTCCCAGCGGATGCTCCCCTGCCGGACCCAGCCCTTCACGCGCATGTCCTCGCCCGCGTGCGCATGGCGGTTACGCAGGAACTCGTCCATCTCGAAGTAGTACATCGAGGTCGTACGAATGCCCGCGTACACCAGGTACGAGACGGCGGCAGCGATCAACGCCGCGCCGACGACGAAGCGTCGCTGATTCAGCATATCGCGTCACGTCCGGGCGCCGGACGCACGTCCAGGGTAGCCGGTTCGCCGGCGGAAGGCGACGCCCTCACTCGCCGTCGCCCGCGGCGTCCACGCCGCTCCCGGCGGCCGGCCCCGTGGCCACGCCACGGGTCGAGGCGCGGATGAAGGCGAGCACTTCCGCGACGTCGGGACCACCGCACTCGGCCTCGACCCGCGCCAGGGCCTCGCGCAGGTTGGCCCGCACGCGAAAGAGGAGCCGAAAGGCGGTGACGAGCGCGCGGAGGCGGGCCGCATCGAAGCCGGCGCGTCGCAGGCCGACCCGGTTCACGCCGCGGATGGTGTGCGTACCGTCCATGATCGCGAACGGCGGCACGTCGCGGCTGGTGCGTGAGAGCCCGCGCAGGATCGCGAGCCGCCCGATCCGCACGTGCTGGTGGACGACGCAGTTGCCCGACACGAAAGCCTGGTCACCGAGCTGGACGTGACCGGCGAGCAGCGCGCCGCTGCAGATGATCGTGCGGTCACCGAGGGTGCAGTTGTGGGCCACGTGGGCGTGCGACATCAGGTAGTTGTCGTTCCCCAGCACCGTACGGGTGCCCGCCTGCGTCGCACGGTGGACCTCACAGTGCTCGCGGAAGACGTTGCGGTCGCCGATCACCAGCTCCGTGGGTGCGCCGGCGTACGACAAGTCCTGCGGCTCGTGTCCCAGGACCGCGCCCGGGTGGACGACGTTGTCGGCACCCAGCACCGTCGCGCCGGCAAGGAAGGCGTGCGCCATCACCCGCGTGCGCGGGCCCACGCGTACGGGGCCGTCGATCACGACGTAGGGGCCGACCTCGGCCGTGGGGTCGACCTCGGCACGGGGATCGACGATCGCGGTGGGATGGATCACGGGGTCACCGCCGCGGCACGTCGTCGTCCGGGTCGGTGTCCTCGAGCGGCACCGGGTCCCCGGCGATCCGGTATCGCTCGCTCGCCCAGGCTCCCAGGTCGAGGACCCGGCAGCGATCCGAGCAGAACGGGCGATGGGGGTTGCCCTCCCACGAGACCGCCGTCCGGCAGGTGGGGCAGCGTACGTTTCGCACGGCGACGGAGTCTAGCGACTCGTGCCGGACGCCGCCAGGCGGCGCCCGGCAGGGTTGACAGCTCGCGGGCGGCCGGCGCAGTCTCCGGCGCACCCGAGGAGACGATGGCGCGAAAGACTCCCACCCGAGACCTCCCGGCGCGCCTCGCGGCCCTGCGCACGATCCTGGCCGAGGCCGCCCGCCAGACCGAGACGCTCCTCTCCGACCCCCTCCTCGCACGCCTCGTCGACGTGTTTCGCGAGATGCCCGCGGAGGACCGCACCGTGATCCTCGACGTCCTCGAACGCGAGGTGGCCGCGCGCAAGCTCACGGCCGCCGCGGCGGACATGACGGGGCAGGCGTCCCGGCCAAACCCGAACGCGCGGCTCTATGTCCGACACGTCGGCGCCGAGGCGCGCCGCGAGGATCTCGACCGCGACGAGATGACCCTCACCACGCTGCGAATCATGCACGTGGTCCCGATGATCTTCGAGCCGGCGCTGCACGAGCCGTGGCGCGCAGCGATCACCGACGCGCTCACGCTCGCCGAGCCCGCGGAGCGCGACGCCCTCGAGCGCGGCTGCCGCGAGGTCGTCGAGCTGGTCGCGGAGTGCCGCGAGGCGGAGGCACGCGGGGACCTGCGGCTGACGGAGTAGCGTGGACGCCGGCGCGCTGGACGGCCTCACCGTCGTCACCTTCGAAGCACGGCGGGCCGACGAGCTCGCCCACATGCTCGAGCGGCATGGCGCGCGGGTCGTGCGCGCGCCGGCGCTGCGCGAGGACCGGCTCGCCGACTGCCCGGAGGCGGTGGCGCTCGCGCGCCGGCTCGAGGCCGGCGCCGTCGCCGCCGTCGTGCTGCTCACCGGCGTCGGCACCCGCGCGCTCGTCGCGGCGGTGACGCCCACCTGTGCACACTTCCCCGCCCTCCTCGCCGGCGTGCCGATCCTCGCGCGCGGTCCGAAGCCGCTCGCCGCGCTCCGCGAGCTGGCGGTGGGCAGCGCCCACGTGGTGCCCGCCCCGCACACCTGGCGCGAAGTGCTCGGTGCCGTCGACGGCCTGCGCCTCGCCGCGGGCGCGACCGTCGCCGTGCAGGAGTACGGGGCGCCGCCCACGGCGCTCCTCGACGCGCTGGAAGCCCGCGGCCTGCGCGTGCTCCGCGTCCCCGTCTACCGCTGGGCGCTGCCCGACGACACCGGGCCGCTCGCCGACGCTGCCGCGCTGCTCGGGCGCGGGGCGGCCGACGTCGCCGTGTTCACGAGCGGCGTCCAGGTCGAGCATCTCTTCCGCGTCGCCTCCGATTCCACGGGCCTGCGCGCCGGCTGCGCGCGCACCGTCGTCGCCTCCGTCGGCCCGGTGTGCTCCGAGGCGCTCGAGGCGCACGGCCTCGCGCCCGACCTCGAGGCACACCCGCCCAAGCTCGGTCCGCTGGTTGCATTGGTGGCGGAGCGCGCCCGCACCGTGCTAGGCGGGAAGCGATGAGTCACCCGGTCCGTTTCGGCCTCATGCTGCCCCAGGGGCACGCCTCGTGGAGCCGCACCGTCGAGGTCGCGCAGGCCGCCGACGAGCACGGGTTCGAGTCCGTCCACTGCGTCGACCACTTCGTCTCCATCCCGATGGAGACGATCCCGTGCCTCGAGCCCTGGACGGAGATCACCGCGATCGCCGCGGTCACCCGGCGGGTCCGGCTCGGGCACCTCGTCCTCTGCGTGAGCTACCGCTCGCCCTCGCTGCTCGCCAAGATGGCCGCCACGCTCGACGTGATCTCGAACGGGCGCCTGATCGTCGGCCTGGGCGCGGGCTGGCACGCGACCGAGTACGAGCAGTACGGCTACGAGTTCCCGCCGATCGGGACCCGGCTCGGCCAGCTCGCCGACACGCTGCGGATTCTCCGCGCGATGTGGACCGAGGAGCGGGCCACGGTCGAGGGCCGCTACTTCCACGTCCGCAACGCCGCCTGCGCACCCAAGCCCGTGCAGACCCCCCTCCCGATCATGATCGGCGGCGCGGGCGAAGATCCTGCTGCGGCTCGTCGCGGAGCACGCGGGCATCTGGAACAACCTCGGCATCTCGCACGGCGACGTGGCCGCCAAACGGGCGATCCTCGACGCGCACTGCCGCGCGATCGGCCGCGACCCGGCGGAGATCGTGACCTCGCAGCAGTGCCTGGCCGCGATCGCCGGCGACCACGCCGAGGCAGAGCGGCGCACGGCGTCGCTCATGAACGTGCTCGGCTTCCTCGAGGGCGCGCCGCACCTCGCGCTCTGCGGGACGCCCGACGAGATCCGCCGCCGCGTCGACGCGAACCGCGCGCTCGGCATCACCTATTTCGTCATGACGCTCGGCCGGCAGACCGATCCCGAGGACGTGCGTCTCTTCGGCCGCGAAGTCGTCGCGGCCTACGCCTGAGCCGTGCCGGAGCTGCCGCCCTTCCTCGCCGCGTGCCGGCGTGAGCCCACGCCCTACACGCCGATCTGGTTGATGCGCCAGGCGGGCCGGTACATGGCGGAATACCGGGCCGTGCGCGAGAAGTTCTCGTTCCTCGAGCTCTGCAAGACGCCCGACGCGGCCGCCGAAGTGACGGTCACGGCGGTCGAGCGCCTCGGCGTCGACGCGGCGATCATCTTCGCCGACATCCTGCTCGTGCTCGAGCCCATGGGCATCCGCATCGAGTTCGGGCGCGGCGACGGACCGGTGATCCACGACCCCGTGCGCGCCGCCGCCGACGTCGACCGGCTGCGCGCCGTCGAGCCCGATGCGCTCGCCTACGTCGGCGAATCGATCCGGCGTGCGCGCGCGGCGCTCCGCCCCGACGTCCCGCTCATCGGCTTCGCCGGCGCGCCGTTCACGCTCGCGTCGTACCTGGTCGAGGGCGGCTCCTCGCACGCCCACACGCGCACGCGCACGTTCATGATGACCGACGCGGGAGCGTGGCACGCGCTACTCGGCCGCCTCTCGTGCGCGGTGGCCGGATACCTCAACCTGCAGATCGCCGCCGGGGCACAGGCCGTGCAGCTCTTCGACAGCTGGGTCGGCTGCCTCAGCCCCGCAGACTATCGCGAATACGTCCTGCCGCACATGCAGACGCTGATCGCGGCGATCACGCCGCGTGTCCCGGTGATCCACTTCGGCACCGGCACGACCGGCCTGCTCGAGGCGATGCGCGCGGCGGGCGGCGACGTGCTCGGCGTCGACTGGCGCGTCGACCTCGACGCCGCATGGGCACGCGTCGGACACGACACGGCCGTACAGGGCAACCTCGACCCGGCGGCGCTGTTCGCGCCGATCCCGGAGATCCGCCGCCGCGCCGCCGCGATCCTCGGCCAGGCCGCCGGCCGCCCCGGCCACATCTTCAACCTCGGGCACGGGATCATGCCCGGGACGCCGGTCGATCACGTGCGCGCGCTGGTCGACACCGTGCACGAGCTGTCGGCGCGCTGAGGGTCGGGTGGCCGCCGACGCCGCGCTGCTGATCGCGTTCGGCGGGCCGACGGCGCCCGAGGAGATCCGGCCGTTCCTCGAGGGTCACGCGCGGCCGGCGCATCCCGCCCGAGCGGCTCGCGGAGGTGGCCCACCGCACTACGAGCGGATCGGTGGCCGCTCGCCGCTGAACGCGCTCACGTTCCGCCAAGCCGACGCGCTGCGCACCGCGCTCGCGACCGCCGGCCGCCCGCTGCCGGTCTACGTCGGCATGCGGAACTGGGCCCCCTACCTGGCCGAGGTCCTCGCCCGCATGGCCGACGACGGCGTGCGCGATGCGGTCGGCCTCATCGTCGCCGCACGCGAGCGAGGCGGGCCGCGAGCGCTACATGGAAACGGTCGCCGCGGGCTGCGCGGCGCTCGGCGCGCGCGCGCCGCGGATCACGTACGCACCCCAGTGGCACGTCCACCCGGGCTTCATCGAGGCAATCGCGGCCGGCGTGCGCTCGGCGCTCGAGCGAATTCCCGTCGCGCGGCGCACCGCCGCCAGGCTCGTGTTCACGGCGCACAGCATCCCGCGGGCAACGGCCGAGGCGTCGCCGTACGTCGCGCAGCTCACCGCGTCCGCGGCGGCGGTGGCGACGGCGCTCGCGTGGCCCCGCTGGCAGATCGCGTACCAGAGCCGCAGCGGCAGCCCGCGCGACCCGTGGCTCGAGCCCGACGTGAACGACGTCCTGCGCGCGCTCGCGGCCGACGGCGTGCGCGACGTCGTGGTTTCGCCGATCGGCTTCGTCTGCGACCACGTCGAGGTGCTCTACGACCTCGACGTCGAGGCGGCGGCGACCGCGCGCGATCTGGGCCTCGGGTTCGCGCGAGCGAGCGCGGTGAACGACCATCCGGCGTTCATCCGCATGCTGGCCGAGGTCGTGCTGGAGGCCGCGGGGTGAGCGCGCGGCGGGTGGTCGTGGTCGGAGGCGGCGTGGCCGGGCTCGCCGCCGCGCAGCGCCTGGTCGAGCGCGCGCCGGGCGGGCGGCCCAGCGGTCGACGTCGTGCTGGTCGAGGCCGGGCCGCGCCTCGGCGGCACGATCGCGACCGAGCACACGGGCGGCTTCCTCGTCGAAGGCGGTCCCGACGCGTTCATCACCGAGAAGCCCTGGGCGCTGGCGCTCTGCGATCGGCTCGGCATCACGCCCGACCTCACCGGGACGACGGAGGGCGACCGGCGCACGTACATCGCGCGCCGCGGGCGCCTGCACGCCCTGCCCGAGGGCTTCCTGATGCTCGCGCCCACGAACTGGTCGACGCTCGCCGCCTCACCGCTGTTCTCCTGGCCGGGCAAGCTGCGCATGGCGCTCGATCTGCTGCTGCCGGCACGCCGCGACCCGGGCGACGAGAGCCTTGCCTCGTTCGTGCGCCGCCGGCTCGGCCTGCCGAGGCGCCGAGCGCGCCGCCAACCCGCTGGTGAGCGGCATCTACACGGCCGACCCGGAGCGGCTCTCGCTGGCGGCGACGATGCCGCGCTTCCTCGACCTCGAGCGCAAGCACCGCAGCATCATCCTCGGCCTGCGCGCGGGGGGCCAGGCGCGCTCCGCGGCCGAGCAGAAGGCGGCCGGCGCGCGCTACAGCCTGTTCATGACGCACCGGCGCGGCATGGCCGCGTTCGTCGACGCGATCGCCGGGCGGCTACCCGCAGGAACGGTGCGGATGGGTGCTGCGGCGACGGCGCCCTCGCGCGCGACGGAGGCGGCTGGCGCGTCGTCGCGGGCGGCGAAGCGCCTCGCCGCCGACGCGGTCGTGCTGGCGACGCCCGCGCGCACGCGGCGGCCCGCCTGGTCGAGCCCCTCGACGCGGCGCTCGCCCGCGACCTCGCGGCGATCGAGTACGCGTCGTCGGCGACGGTGAGCCTCGGGTTCCGCGCCGCCGACGTCCGCCTGCCGGCCGGCTTCGGCTTCGTCGTCCCCAACGTCGAGGGCGGCCGCTGGTCGCGTGCACGTTTTCGAGCCGCAAGTTCCCGGCCCGCGCGCCGGAGGACACGAGCTCCTGCGCGTGTTCGTCGGCGGCGCGCGGCGCTGAACTGGCCGGCCTCCCCGACGACGTCCTGCTCGGGCTCGTGCGCGGCGAGCTGCGCAGCCTCCTCGGGGTCACGGCCGAGCCCGAGCTGGCGCGCGTGTCGCGCTGGCCGCGGGCGATGCCGCAGTACACGGTCGGGCATCTCGACCGCGTCGCCGGCATCGAGCCGCGTGCGCGGCGCCTGGCCTGGCCCTGGCCGGCTCGGCCTATCGCGGCGTCGGCATCCCCGACTGCGTGCGCAGCGGCGAGGCCGCCGCGGACGCTCTGGTGCGTCATGGGTGAGTGCAACGGCTGCGGCGCCTGCTGTCGCACGATCCTGCTCGACCAGGCACCCGACGAGATCCAGCAGATGGCCACGCTCACGCGCGTCCTCGGCATCCCGTCTGATCACCAGTTCGTGGCCGAGCACTGGCGGCCGCTCACGCGCGGCGAGGCGATGGAGCGCACCCCGTTCTACGTGAGCCGCCTCCCCGCCGACGCGCACTTCTACACGTGCGAGCGCCTCGGCGCCGACGGCCGCTGCTCGGCGTACGACGAGCGACCCCTCGTCTGCCGCGGCTACCCCTGGTACGACGAACCGCCGCGCCGTATGCCGCTCGCCGATCCGGAGTGCGGCTACCGCGTCGACGCGCCTCTCGACCCGGAACCCGACTGAACCGCCGGCCGCGCGGGCGTCGAGCCAGCTTGATGGCCCCCCCTTTTGGTCGGCGCGAATCGCTGCTATCGGGCTTCGCGACACGCGTGCGGACGGGGGGCTCCCACGCGCGTCGGTCCAAAGGAGGGGGCGGAGATGCCGGACGAACGCGACCCGAAGAAGCCGGCGGGCGAGGGAGTCGGGCGGCGCGACTTCCTGTCGCGCACGACGTCGCTGGCGATGGCCGGCGGGCTGGCCGCGGGCTACGGCACGTTCGCGGCGATCGCGGGGCGCTACCTCTACCCGGCTCGCCCCGAGGAGACGGGCTGGCTCTTCGTCACCGACGTCGCGGGCATGAAGGTCGGCGACTCGATGGCCTTCCGCACGCCCACCGGCGCCACCGCGGCCATCGCACGGCGCAGCGACACGGGCAGCGTCGCCGACTTCATCGCGCTCTCGAGCACCTGCCCGCACCTCGGCTGCCAGGTGCACTGGGAGGGCCAGAACAACCGCTTCTTCTGCCCCTGCCACAACGGCACGTTCGATCCCTCGGGGATGGCGATCTCGGGGCCACCGGCGGAGGCCGGCCAGTCGCTGCCGCGCTACCCGCTCAAGATCGAGAACGGCCTCCTCTACGTCGAGGCTCCGCTCGAGCAGCTCGCGCGCGACGACGGCCCGGCCGACCCGGACACGGGGACCGCGTGATGAGCCGCCTCGGCGCATGGGTGCAGGAGCGGCTGCCGATCTCGGGCGACGAGCTGCGCGACCTCACGAACGAGCCCGTGCCGAACCACCTGAAGCGCTGGTGGTTCGCGCTCGGCGGCACACCGCTCTACCTGTTCGTCGTCCAGATCGTGACCGGCATCCTGCTCGCGATCTACTACCAGCCCGCACCCGCCACGGCGTACGAGTCCGTGCGCTACATCACCGACCAGGCGGCCTTCGGCTGGTACATCCGCAGCGTCCACAAGTGGGCCGCGACCCTGATGATCGCCGCCGTCGTGCTGCACCAGATGCGCGTCTTCTTCACCGGCGCCTACCGCAAGCCGCGCGAGATCAGCTGGCTGGTGGGCATGGGCCTCCTCGTGACGACGCTGCTCACGGGGTTCACGGGCTACAGCCTGGTGTACGAGCAGCTCTCGTACTGGGGCGCGACGGTGGGGGCGAACATCTCGGACCGCATCCCGGTCGTCGGCTGGCTCGGCAAGGAGCTGCTCCTCGGTGGCAGCGTCTACAACCCCCACACGTTGAGCCGCTTCTTCGTGCTGCACGCCGCGGTGCTGCCGACGACCATCGTCCTCCTGGTCGCGCTCCACATCGCCATCGTGCGCATCCAGGGCGTCACGGAGTTCCATTTCCGCGACGAGGAACGCGGGAAGCCCGCCCACTTCCAGTTCTTTCCGGACCACATGTACACGGAGCTGATCATCGGGCTCCTGCTCATGATCGTGCTCTCCGCGCTGGCCACGATCCTGCCCGCGACGCTCGGCCCCAAGGCCGACCCGCTCACCACGCCCGAGGTGATCAAGCCCGAGTGGTTCTTCTACGTCGCGTTCCGGTGGCTCAAGCTCTTCTCGGGCACCGTGGCCGTGCTCAGCATGGGCTTCGTCATGTTCGTATTCGTCACCTGGCCGTTCATCGACGCCTGGATTCGCCGCACGACCAGGTTCCAGGAGGCCAGCGTCTACATCGGCATCGTGGGCGCGCTCACCATCATCGGACTCACCGTATGGGAAGCGGTAGTCGCGCACTGAGGGGGAAGGGGAAGCGATGACGCTCGAGACCAAGCGGATCATCATCGCCGTGCTGGGGGCAGCGTTCCTCGTGTCGCTGCTGTTCGTCCAGCGGATGGAGGTCGCACGCAAACGCGAGGAGGCCGGGCTCGTGCCGCCGCACATCGTCGTGCCGGCGGCCTCGCGCGACTGCGTCGACTGCCACCGCAAGGAGACCCCGGGCATCATCGACCACTGGAAAGGCAGCCGGCACGCGCGCAAGGGCGTGGCCTGCGTCGACTGCCATCGCGCCGAGCAGGAGGACGCCGACGCCTTCACGCACTACGGCGCGCTCATCGCCGCCGTCGTCACGCCGCGCGACTGCTCGCGCTGCCACCCGGACGTGGCGAAGGAGTTCGGGGCGAGCCACCACGCCAAGGCCGGCAACATCCTGGCCTCGCTCGACAACCTCCTCGCCGAGTCGGTCGAAGGCGCGCGCGTCGCCTTCGGCCCACACTCACCGACACCCGGCCGCGAGCACGACTTCGCGCAGGTGAACGGGATGGCGAGCGTCAACTCCGGCTGCCGGCAGTGTCACGGCGCCAAGGTCGGGCTCAAGACCACCGACGGCGGCATGGTGACGGTCGACGACCTGAAGCCCGGACCCGACGGCAAGCCCACCAACCGCGACGTCCTCGCCAAGGTCGAGAAAGACAAGAACGGGCGGCCGATGCTGCACCCGTCGACCTGGCCCAACACCGGCATCGGCCGGCTCAACCTCGACGGTTCGCTCGGCTCCTGCTCGGCCTGCCACAGTCGTCACGACTTCTCGCCGCGGCGCGCACGCCAGCCCGAGAACTGCGGCAAGTGCCACCTCGGCCCAGATCACCCGCAGAAGGAGATCTACGACGAGTCGAAGCACGGGGTCGCATACCGGGACCTGCGCGAGCAGATGAACCTCGACGCGGAGTCCTGGGTGCTCGGCCGCGACTACACCCAGGCGCCCACCTGCGCCACGTGTCACATGTCCGGCAACATCCGCAACGGCGGTCGCATCACGCACGATCCCGGCGAGCGCATCTCGTGGACGAACCGACCGCCGATCAGCCAGGTGATGGACACCGACAAGGACCACAAGGTCATCACCGAGGCCGACCCCGAGAAGCGCAAGCCGCTCGTCGCGGACTCGTGGGAGCAGAAGCGGACGCGCATGAAAGAGGTCTGCTCGACCTGCCACACGCCGGATTACGTCAACAACTTCTACCGGCAGTACGACGAGCTCGTCACCCTCTACCACGAAAAGGTCGCGAAGCCCGGGCAGAAGATCATGAACGCGCTGCTCGAGCAGGGGCTGCTCACCAAGCCGCAGTTCGACGAGCCGATCGAGTGGACCTGGTACTACCTCTGGCACCACGAGGGCCGGCGCGCGCGACACGGGGCCTCGATGATGGCCCCCGACTACACGCACTGGCACGGGATGTTCGAGGTCGCCGACCGCTTCTACGTGCACTTCATCCCCGAGGCGCGCGAGATCACGCACAAGGCCGCGGCCGAGGGGAAGGTCGAGCAGGCGAAGGCCGTCGACGCGGTGATCGACGCGATCCTGGCGCGGCCCGAGCACGCCTGGAAGCCGTGGGGGCCGCCCGCCGCGGCGAAATGAACGAGACGCGGGGGCGGCATCCCGCCCCCGCGTCTCTCGGCGCGCACGCACACGTGGGCTCGCTCAGGCGTTGGCCTGGGCGGAGATGCGGAAGCGCTTGACCAAGTGCTCGAGGGCCGCCGCCAGCGCCGACAGGTCGCCCGCGGCACGGTTCGTCTCGGACGCTCCCGTGAGCGTCTCCTGCGCACCCTGCGCCACCACCGTGACGCCCTGGGCGATGTCGCCCGCACCCCGCGAGGCCTCTCCGAGGCTGCGGCTCATCTCGCTCGCCGTGGCGCTCTGTTCTTCGACCGCACCGGCGATGGAGTTGGCGATGTCCGAGATCTCCCGGATCGAATCGCCGATCTGCCCCACGGCGACGATGCTGTCGCGCGTGTCCTGCTGGATCGTCTCGACCTTGCGCGAGATGTCGTCGGTGGCGCGCGCGGTCTCCTTGGCCAACTCCTTCACCTCGTTGGCCACGACCGCGAACCCCTTCCCCAGCTCCCCCGCCCGCGCGGCCTCGATCGTCGCGTTCAGCGCCAGCAGGTTGGTCTGCTCCGCGATCGACGTGATCACCTTCACCACCGATCCGATCTCGTCGCTGCTCGTCCCGAGGCGGGCGATGGCGTCGTTGGTCGTCTCCACCACCTTGACCGCCCCGTGGGCGGCCGCGGCGGCCTGGCCCGCGCTGCGCGAGATTTCCTTCACGCTCGCGACCATCTCCTCGATCCCGACCGCCACGGTCTGGACGTTCTTGCTCACCTCCTCGGCGGCCGCCGCCGACGTGGCAGCCTGACCCGACGTGCCGTCGGCGGCGTTGTTCATCTGGCGGCTCACGGCCGCCATCTCCTCCGACGCGCTCGCGAGGGTCTGCGCGTTCTCCGAGATCGACGTGAGCGCGCCGGCCATGCTCTCCACCGCTTCGTTGACCGCGCGCCCCATGCGCCCGATCTCGTCCTCGGACTGGATGTCGAGGCGCGAAGTGAGGTCACCGCCGGCCACCTTCTCCAGCACCGTGACGGTCTCGCCGATCGGACGCGCGATCCCCTGCGCGATCTGCCGCGCGAGGAACACGACGCACGCCGCGATGCCGAGCACGAGGATGGCCACGAAGTTGCGCAGGTCCCGCGCGACCTGCGTCGCCTCCGACGCGTCCTCACGGACGAGCACGCCCCACCCGTAGCCCTTGAAGCCGAGAGCGCCCTGTGAGGCCGCGTACCCGTTGACCTGGTCGACCCGCCGCCGCAGGTGCATCTCCTGGACGTACCCGGTCTTGCCCGCGACCACCGCCTGCGCCGCCCCGAGGTTCTTCTCGACGAGGTTGAGCGTCAGGATCGCCGAGGAGTCGGCGTCCTCGAGCACGAGGCCCGAGTGCGAGAGGATCTGCGTTTCGAAGCTCGTCAGCCCCTGGGCGGTGAGGGTCTTGCGTTCCTCGCCCATGATCTGTCCGGCGATGCGATCCCAGGAGGCGCGGTTCGACCACACGCGGACGACCTTGCCGCTCTCGTCGAACACGGGCGCCGAGAAGTTGAGCGCGAGGCCGCGGTTGCGGTAGGCCTCCCCGACCCAGCGGTCCTCGGCGAGGTCGGCGTAGTACGTCTCGCCCGCCTTCACCTGGCCGGTGCGGATCTTCTCGAACCACTCCTCGCCGCGCACGCTGCGCCCGACGAGCCCGGCGGTGTCGAGGGGCTTGCCCTCGAAGGTCTCCGTGTTCGCGGCTACCACGGTACCGTCCATATCCACGACCAGCATGAGGTCGTAGATGCCGTAGGCCCGCGTGTAGAAGTTGGCGGCCTGGGTCACTTCCTCGCGGCTGCCCCGGGCGAGGGGGTTGAAGGCCAGCGCCTGCACGTCCCCGTACCGCTCGAAGAGGTTGCGATCGAGCTTGTCGGCCAGCTCGCGTGCCTCGGTCGTCAGGAACTCGCCCGTCTTGGCGAGGAGCGCGTCCCGGCTGCGCTGGTACGCGAGCGTGGCGATCAGGATCGCCGGCACGAGCGAGAGCGCCAGGAAAGCGACCGTGAGCTTTCCCTTGATCGTCTTGAAACGGAATCGTGGCATCGGCGTTCCTCCCATTGGCTCGATCGGCGCTCATGCCGTGAGCAGCGACGTGCATGAGAATGTCGGCACGTAATCGCTGGGAGTTGAGCGCCCGCCAACAGGGCAGGCACGGCCCGGCCGTCGGGTGATGCGCCTCGCTACGCCGGCACCGGTCGGATCCACCGCCAGAGCGCGAAGTAGAGCCGGCCGAACCACCCGGCCTCGGGACGGAAATCGTGCGTCACGAAGCGCTCGGGCACGATCTCGATCGTCCTCAGCTTCGGCCCCTCGACCCCGCGTGCCCGCTCCTGCGCGACGTACGTATCGCCGGCGAACCGACCGAAGTAGCGCCGTGCCACCGCCGTTCTGAGCGCCGCGTCCCCCGCCGGGCCGAGCACTGCCGAGCCGTACGCGATCGCGTACCGGTAAGGAGGCACCTCGCTCTGCACCACCAGCGAGACCGGCGCGGCCGGGCCGAAGCGGGCAATGGCCCGGGCCTTGGCACTCGTGTCCTCGACGTGGACGCGGAAGCACCGGCCATCCCAGTCGTACCAGACGGGCGTGCAGAGGGGCGGCTTCCCGGCACGAGGGATCGAGAGCACGGCTACGCGGCGGGCGCGCAGGAACGCGTCGAGCTGGGCGGCGTCCATCATGGTCGCCGCTCTAGCGCGCACCACCCCCTGACGCCATCGCCCGCCTGGCCGTCCCGATCGCCCCGCGAGCACGCGCATCCGCCCGACGAGCCCGTCGCGCTATAAGACGGCATGACCGGAATTGCGACGACTGGCCCGCTGCGCGTCGGGATCAGCGCCTGCCTCCTCGGTGAGCCCGTACGCCACGACGGCGGCCACAAGCACGATCGCTTCCTCACGGACGTCCTCGGGCCATTCGTCGAGTGGGTTCCCGTCTGCCCCGAGGTCGAGCTCGGGCTCGGCACCCCGCGCGAGACGATCCGGCTCGAGGGCGATCCCGATGCGCCCCGGCTCGTCGCCCCGGCCAGCGGGAAGGACCACACCGCGTCGATGGCGCGGCTGACGCGCCGGCGGGCCAAAGCGCTGGCGCGGCAGGACATCGTCGGCTGCGTGCTCAAGAAGGATTCGCCGAGCTGCGGGATGGAGCGCGTGCGCGTGTGGGGCGCGCACGGACGCCCCCCGGCGCGGCATGGTGTCGGCGCCTTCGCGCGGGCCGTCATGGCTCGCATGCCGCTGCTCCCGATCGAGGAGGAGGGACGCCTCAACGACGCCGCGCTGCGCGAGAACTTCATCGAGCGACTGTTCGCGTACCGGCGCTGGCGCGACCTCCGCGCCGCCCGCCCGACGCGCGGCGGCCTGATCGCATTCCACACCGCGCACAAGTACCAGCTCCTCGCGCACCAGCCCGAGACGTACCGCGCGCTCGGCGCGCTCGTGGCACGGGCGAAGGCGCGTCCCATCGCCAACGTGCTCGACGACTATGCCACGCGCTTCATGACGGGGCTCCGCGTCCGTGCGACACGCGGCCGGCAGGCGAACGTCCTGCACCACCTGCTCGGGCACTTCTCCGAGCACCTCGTTCCTGCCGATCGGCAGGAACTGGTGGCCGTGATCGACGACTACCGCCGCGGCCTCGTCCCGCTCGTCGTGCCGCTCACCCTCGTCCGCCACCACGTGCGCCGGCTCGACGTCGCATATCTCGCCGGGCAGACGTACCTCGAGCCGCACCCGAAGGAGCTGATGCTCCGCAACCACGTGTAGCCACGGGCGCACCGCGGCGTCAGGCGGGGGGACGACACGGGCAAGGGTATGTCGTATCGTCGGTCGATGATGTCGAGGGTCGACGGGAACGGGCACCCGCCACTGCCGTGCGTCATCCTGGGCGGCGGCGTCGCCGGGCTCGCGGCGGCCCGGCTGCTCACACGCCATTTCGCGCGTGTTCTCGTCCTCGAGCGCGACGAGCGCACGGCTGTCAGCGGACCCGAGGAGGCGTTCCAGGTCTGGGAGCGCAGCGGCGTGCCCCAGTTCCGCCACTCGCACGCGTTCCTGGCTCGCCTGCGGCTCGTCCTGCTCGCCCACATGCCCGACGTCCTCGACCGGCTCCGCGCCGCGGGCGTGCGCGAGATCACGTTGGCCGAGACCGTGCCGCCCGGGATGACCTTGCCGCCGCGCCCCGACGACGCCGACGTGGTCCTGCTCGCGTGCCGGCGCGCCACCTTCGAGTGGGCGCTGCGCGAGAGCGTGCGCGCGCGGCCCAGCGTGGAGGTGCGCGAGGGCGTGACGGTCACGGGTCTCGTCGCCCACCGGCGCGACGGAGCGCGGCCGACCGTCACCGGCGTTCGCCTCCTCGACGGCGCCATCGTCGACGCCGCGCTCGTGGTCGACGCGAGCGGCCGGCGCTCGCACGCGCCGGCGTGGCTCGAGCACCTTGGCGCGCCGCGCGTGCACGAGGAGTCCGCCGACACCGGCATCTTCTACTACACGCGCTTCTACCGCCGGACCGGCGGCCCACCGCCCGCGAGCGGAGCAGGGCTCGTCGCCGGCGACCTCGGCTGGATCAAGCTCGCCGTCTTCCCGGGCGACGCGGACACGTTCTCGATCACCGTGGGCGCCCCGGTGAAGGACACCGCGCTCAAGGACCTGAGCGACCCCGTCCGCTTCGAGCGTTTCCTCGCGGCGTTCCCCGGGATCGCCCCGTGGCGCACCCCGGCGGTCTCGGAGCCGATCGCGGGCCCGGCCACGCCGGTGCGCGTGATGGGCGATCTCAAGAACCGCCGCCGCCGCTTCGTCGACGGCGCCGGCCCCCTCGCGACCGGCTTCGTCGCGATCGGCGACGCCACGCTGCACACGAACCCGATCTACGGCCGCGGCTGCCCGATGGCGCTCGTCCAGGCCGCCGTCCTCGACGAGGCGATCGGCCGCCACCCGAACGACCGCCACGCGCAGGCCCTCTGGCTCGCACGGGAGAGCGAGGCACAGCTCGGGCCGTACTGGGAGGCCGCCGTCCGCAGCGACCGGCGCGCGCTCGGGCTCGGCCCGGCGCTCTCGCTCACCGACCCGCTCACCGCACTGCTCGCGATGGCGGAGGACGCCTTCGGCGCGTTCGTCGACCGCGGCATCCTGCCCGCGACGCGCGTCGATCCCGTCGTGTTTCGCGCGCTGCTGCGCGCCTTCCACATGCTCGAGCCGCCCGAGCGTGTCGTGACCGACCCGGCGATCATCGTGCGTGCCCTGCCCGTGCTGGCGCGCGTGCTGGCGGGGCATCCACCGCCCGAGGCCTTCGCGGCAGTGCAGCGGGCAGACGCGCTCGCACGCCTGCGGGTGGCCTAGCGAGGCCGCGCGGCCTGGGCGACGAACGCATCGAACAGGCCGCGGGCCTTTGGATCGCGCACGGCATCGTGCTCCGGATGCCACTGGACGGCGATCACCCACGGGTGCGACACGTGCTCGACCGCCTCGACGACACCGTCGGTGCTCCACGCGACGGCCCGCAACCCCTGCCCGAGGCCGTCGACCGCCTGATGGTGGAACGAGCGCACGGTGAGCGTCGTGCCGCCGCAGAGCGCGGCGATCTGGCTCGTCGCCTCGACGCGCACGTCGTGATGCACCGGTCGGCGCTCCGGGTCCCGGTGCGGCACCTGCTCCCCGAAGCGGTCGGGGATGTGCTGCACGAGGTCGCCGCCGAGGGCGACGTTCAGTATCTGCATGCCGCGGCAGATGCAGAGGATCGGCAGGCCGGCACGGTGGACCGCCGCGCGGATGAGAGACAGCTCCCAGCAGTCGCGCTCTCGGCAGATGTCGTAGTTGGTCGGGTGGTAGTCGTCATCGCCGTAGTGGGCCGGGTCGATGTCGCCGCCGCCGGGGAGCATGAGGCCGTCGATCGCCGACAGCGCCTCGACCTCGCCCTCCACGGGCGGCAGGATCACCGGCACCCCGCCGGCAAGGCGGACGACGTCGACGTACTCGGTCGGCACGTAGAACGACTCGCGCTGCCCTCCACGCGCGTAGCTCGTGATGCCGATCAACGGACGCACGAACCCAGAGTACCGGCCGTCGGCACGAGGTTCCAGCGCCGGGCGGCCTGTGCTACTCGGCCGGACCATGGAGATCCCGCGGCAGGTCGCCGCGATTCCACTCGACGCGCGCGCCGACGACCCCGAGCGGCCGCGGCGCGCGTCGCTTCTGCCCCACGGCACTGGGGACACCCTGGAGCGCTGGCTGTGACCTTTCCGCGCGAGCTCGGCGACTGGGTGCCGCTGCGCTCGGACGTGCACGCGCTCGACCCCGACGTCGTCTACACGCACGTCGAGGGCACGCCGCTGCGCTACGACCGCTACCGGCCGGTCGCCGCCACCGGCCCGACACCCGTGCTCGTGTTCGTGCACGGCGGCTCGTGGGCGCGCGGCGACCCGAGCCACGCGGGCCCCAACGCCGTGCGGTTCGCGCGCATGGGCATCACCACGATTTCGGTGTCCTACCGGCTCGCGCCCGCGCACCGATTCCCCGCGCAGCTCGAGGACGTCCTGCGCGGGCTGCGACACGTCCTCCGCCACGCCCGCGAGCTGAGCGTCGACCCCGAGCGACTCGCGCTCGGCGGCATGTCCGCGGGCTCGTATCTCGCGCTGCTGGCGCACGTGACCCCCGGCATCTCCGCGCTCGCCGCGGCGCTCCCCGCCGATCTCGTCGACGCGGCCCGGCGCATCCGTGCGCTCGTGCTCCAGCAGGGCCCGTACGACCTCGCGAACCGCACTCCTTACGCCGACGGGACCGATCCAATCGCGAACCTCCTCGGCCCGCGCGGCGACGACGAAGCGTGGGTTCGTACCGTCTCGCCCGTTCACCACGTCGAGCACGTCACGGCCCCCGTGCTGCTCGTGCACGGCACGGCGGACGACGTCGTCCGCCCGCGCCAGTCCGAGCGGCTCCACCGCCAGCTCGCCGATGCCGGCAAGCCGTGCGAGCTGCTCCTGGTCGAGGGTGCGGGTCATGCCTTCCAGCTCGCGTGGGAGAGCGAGGCCAACCAGCGTTCGAACGCGGCAATGGAGGACTTCCTCGCCCGCCACCTCCTCGGCGAGGCCGGCACGTAACGCCGTGGGGCCCGGTGGCACGGACGGCGGGGCGGTGCTATGGGCCGGCCCCGGGCCATGTACGAACGGTTCTTCGGCCTCGTCGACGCGCCGTTCCGGCTCACGCCGGACCCGCGTTACCTCTTCCGGTCGCGCAAGCACGCCGAGGCGCTCGCCCACCTCCGGCTCGGCCTGCGCGAGAGCGGGTTCGTGTGCATCACGGGCGACGTCGGCACTGGCAAGACCACGCTGCTGCGCGCGTTCCTCGCCCAGCTCGGCCCCGACGTCCGTGCCGCATACGTTTTCAACCCCGCCCTCTCCTCGCTCGAGCTGCTGCAGACGATCTGCGCCGAGTTCGGCCTGCCGGCGACCAGCGCGAGCCCCAAGCAGCTCATCGACGGCCTGAACGCGCACCTTCTCGCCGAGCGGCAGGCCGGGCGGCGCTGCGTGGTCGTCGTCGACGAGGCGCAGGCGCTCGCCATCGACGTCCTCGAGCAGCTCCGCCTGCTCTCGAACCTCGAGACCAGCACCGAGAAGCTCCTGCGCATCATCCTGGTGGGCCAACCGCAGCTCCAGCGGCTCCTGCTCCACCCGGAGCTGGTGCAGTTGAACCAGCGCATCACGCTGCGCTGGCACATGGGGCCACTCGATCGCGCCGAGACCGCGGCCTACGTGCGCCACCGGCTGGCGGTCGCCAGCGGCGGGCAGGCACGGCGCCTGTTCTCGCCGCCGGCGCTCGGCCTCGTCCACCGGCTCTCGGGCGGCGTACCCCGCCTCGTCAACATGCTCGCGCATCGTGCGCTGCTGGCCGCATTCGCCGCCGAGCGGCGCAGTGTCACGCGCGCCGCCGTCCGCCGCGCGCACCGCGAGCTCGCGACGATCCCCCTCCCGGCACGACCGGGCACCGCGTGGCGGGCCGGGGTCGCGGTGGCGGGTATCGGTGCGGCGCTCGGCGTGATCGGCCTCGTTGCCCGAGAGGCCATCCGCAACCCAACGACCTTCGGGATCGCGACGGCCGTGGCGCCCGCGCCCGTGACGGCGCCGAAGCACGACGATCCGGTGCCGGCGCTCGCCGCCGCGCTCGAGCCGCCACCGCCGGAGCCACGCCGCGTCGCGCTCGCCGATCGGCTCGCGGGGCGCGACGCGGAGGTCAGTGCCCGCAGCGCCCTCGACGCGGTGCTGGCCGCGTGGCACGCGGCCCCGCTCGCCGCCGACGAGTCGCCCGACCTGGCGATGGCGGCACGCCGGCGCAACCTTCAGGACCTCGCGCTGGCCGGCAACTTGAGCATGCTGCACCTTCTCGATCTCCCGGCGATCCTCGAGCTGCCCGTCGCGCCCGACGGTGGAACGCGGTACGTCGCGCTCGTGGGGATGGAGGACGGTCGGCTGCAGGTCGACGTGCACGGCGAGCGTCTCACGCTCGAGCCCAGCGACCTGGAACGCGCCTGGCTCGGCCGCGCGCACGTCCTCTGGCGCGACTTCGAGCACCTGGGGCCGGCGCCGCTCGCCGCCGACCCGACCGGCGAGGGCACGCGGCGGGTGCAGGCACTGCTGCGGCGGGCCGGACTCGACCCGGGCGCCGACGGCGCCCCTGCGGCACGCGTCTCCGCGACCGTGACCGACTTTCAGCGCTCCCGGCTGCTCCAGGCCGACGGGCTGGTCGGGCCGCTCACGAGCATCGCGCTCTATGGCGCAGCCGGCGGCTACGCCCGCCCGACGCTGGCGGGCGGAGGGGGCGGATGAGCTCCATCCTGGACGCCCTCTCGAAGGTCGAAGCCGCGGAGCGATCGCAGACGCAGACGCTCCCGCTCGAGCCGATGCCGGTCGCACGCCCGCGGCGGATCCGCACGGCGCTGCTCGTGGCCGCCGCATTCGCAGGCGGAGCAGCGGTCGCCGCGGGCCTCGTCTGGCGGCGGGCACCCGTCGCTGCGAAGCCGGACGTGACCCTCGCAATCGCGCCACCGGTACCGGCACCCGCGGCGAGCGACCAGCCGTGGGCGAGCATCGACCAGCCGGTGGCGGCACCGCGCGCCGAGCCACCACCACCGACTCCGGTCGTGCGCGCCGAAGTGGTCCCCGCGCGCGCGGCGCCCCCGCCCACCGCCGTGGCACGACCACCGATCCCGGCACCGGCGCCGCCCGCGGCCGTGCCCGATCCGCTCCCCGCGCCACCACCAGCTCCCGTCGACGAGCTTCGCACCGGCCCACCGCCGCGCGTGCGCGTGAGCTTCCTCGCCTACTCGGCGCTGCCCGAGCGCCGCACCGTGGCGCTCGCGGTCGAGGACGGGGCGATGGTGACGCTGCGCGAGGGCGGACGGAGCGGCGACGTCGAGGTCGTGCGCATCCTGCCGGACCGCGTCGACCTGCGGCGCAACGGCATCACGTTCACGGTGATGGCGCGCGACTGACGGGAGCCGCGGCGGTCACGCCGTCCAGCCGACGTGCTGGATCTCGGTGTACTCTTCCATGCCCCACGTGCCGCCCTCCCGACCGAGGCCGCTCCCCTTGAAGCCGCCGAACGGCGCGTCGACCATGTTGATGCCGTTGTTGACCCAGACGACGCCGGTACGGATCCGCTTCGCAAGATCGACCGCGGCGGCCGTGTTGGCGGAGTAGATCGCCCCGCCGAGGCCATAGGCCGAGTCGTTGGCGATCCGCACCGCCTCGTCCTCGTCCCGGAACGGGATCACCGAGACGACCGGGCCGAAGATCTCCTCCTGCGCGATGCGGATGTCGTTCGGCACGTCGCAGAAGATCGTCGGCTCGAGAAACCAGCCCTTGGGGAGGTCCTTCGGACGCCCGCCGCCGGTGGCGAGCGTCGCCCCCTGTTCCCGGCCGGCGGCGATGTACTGCTCGATGGCCGCGCGGCGCTCGGGCCGGATCACGGGGCCGAGCACGACGGCGGGGTCGGCGGGATCGCCCACCGTCACTACACTCTGCACGAACTGCACCATCTCCCGAACGAACTGGTCATGCACCTCCCGCCGGACCAGCACCCGCGTCGCCATCGCGCAGCCCTGGCCGGCGTGGAACATCGCCGGACCGCACGCGATCATCGCGTTCATCGAGAGGTTGTCGGTGTCGAGGTAGATGCCGACCGATTTCCCGCCCAGCTCGAGGTGCACGCGCTTGAGCGTCTTCGCCGCCGTCTCCATGATCCGCTTCCCGGTCGGCACGCTGCCGGTGAAGCTGATCTTGTCGACGCGATGGTCCGAGCAGAGCGCCGCGCCGATGGCCGGGTCCTGGCTGGTGACGACATTGACCACGCCGGGCGGCAGGTCCGCCTCGGCCACGATCTCGGCGAGCACGAGGTTGACGAGCGGCCCCCAGGGCGAGGGCTTGACGACCATCGTGCAACCGGTCGCAAGCGCCGGGCCGAGCTTCTGCACGGCCACGAAGAGCGGGAAGTTCCACGTGGGGATCATCCCGCAGACGCCGACCGGCTGGCGACAGACCACGCCCGAGATCATCTGCGGGCCCAGCGGTCCCACGGAAGCGCGGTTCGGGAGGGGCGTCTCGAACGCGAAGCCGAGCACGAGGTCGGCGTAGTTGCGCAGGAGCCGGATCGGCTGCTCGAGCTGGACGTCGTGCGTGACATGGGCGGCGCCCGCCTCCGCAATCACGAGCCGGCGCAGCTCCTCCTTGCGGCGCTCGAGCCCGTCGGCGATCCGGGTGAGCACACGCGCACGGTCCTGGCGCGAGCTGCGCGGCCAGGGGCCATCGTCGAAGGCGCGGCGCGCGGCCGCGATCGCACTTTGCACGTCCTCGACCGTCGCATCGGGCGCGCTGCCGACGATCTCCTCGGTGGCCGGGTTCGGGACCTCGTAGGTCGCGCCGTTCGACGCTGCCACCCACCGGCCGTCGATGAACATCGTCGCCGCGCTCATGGCGGATCTATAAGGCGGCTTCGCCGCGCCTGTCCACGCCGCTCGCGCTTGCGGTCGTCCTGCGCTACGAGACCTGGCGGGGACCGTGGATGGCACGTGACGGCGCAACCGCGGCTCCGGCCGAGCTCGAGTCGCTGGTAGCCGAAGCCCATGCCGCCGAACAGGCAGGCGACCTCGGGACGGCGAGCGCGCGGCTCGAGGTCGCGGTCGCGGCGGCCCCGGGGCTCGAGCCGCTGCACGTGCTGCTCTCGTCACTCCACGCGCACGCGGGTCGGATGGACGCGGCGGCGACGGACCTCGAGCGGGCATTCGCCCTCGGGCACCGCGATGCATATCGATTGCGCCGCGCGCTGCTGCTGCCGCCGATCCTGCGTTCCGTGGCGGATGCCCGCACCGCGCGGCAGACCTACGCCCAGCGTCTCGCCGCACTGGCGACCGAGCCACTCGCGATCGCCGACCCGCTCGCCGACGTCCCGTACCTCAACTTCTACCTGGCCTACCAGGGCGAGAACGATCGCGATCTGAACCGCCGACTGGCGACGATCGTCCGCCGCGCCTGTCCCTCGCTCACGTTCGAGGCACCGCACGTCGGCCGGCGGCCACGGGACCGCCCGCGCGTCGGCTTCCTGTCGACGCACTTCCGCGACCACACGATCGGCCATCTGAACGACGGCATCCTGCGTCACCTGTCCGCCGAGGAGATCGACACGGTGCTGCTGCTCGTCGACGGCGAGACCGACGGCTTCTCCGAGCACATGGCGACCGGTGCCGGCACGACGGTCCGCCTGCCGCGCGATCTCGCCGCGGCGCGCGCGCGAATCGCGGCCCTCGAGCTCGACGTCCTGCACTTCGCCGACATCGGCATGGACCCGTTCACGTGGTTTCTCGCGTTCGCGCGCCTCGCGCCCGTACAGTGCACGACCTGGGGGCATCCCGTGACGACCGGCATCGACACCGTCGACTGGTTCCTGTCGCACGCCGATCTCGAGACCGACCCCGCGGGCGGCCACTACAGCGAGCGGCTGCTCCTCCTCGACCGCCTGAACCTCTGCTCGACGCGGCCGCTGGCGCCGCACCCCCTGCCCGACCGCGCCGCGCTCGGCCTGCCCGACGGCGGCACGGTCTACATCTGCCCGCAGACGCTCTTCAAGCTCCACCCCGATCTCGACCCGGCGCTCGGCGCGATCCTCGCCGGCGATCGTGGGTCGTGGCTCGTCCTCGTGAAACCGCGCTACCGCGAATGGGAGACCCTGTTCCTCGACCGCCTCGCCGCGCACGTGCCCGACGTTGCGTCGCGTGTGGTCTTCGTGCCGCCCCTGTCGCGCCCGCGTTTCCTCGCGCTGCTCGCGCGGGCCGACGTCATGCTCGACCCGTTCCACTTCGGCGGCGGCCACACGAGCCTCGAAGCGCTCGCGATGGGAACCCCGGTCGTCACCTGGTCGGGAGCATTCCTGCGCGGCCGCCTCACGCACGCGCTCTACCAGCGCATGGGCACGAGCACCGGCACGACCGTCGGCCCGGACGCCTGGGTCGCGCGCGCCCTGGCGCTCGGGACGGACCCCGCGGCCCGCGCGAAGGTGCGGCGAGAGATCCTCGAGCGGAGTGCGGCACTGTTCGACGACCGCGCGGCCGTTCAGGCGTTCGCCGCCGGGCTGCGGCGGATGCTCCGGGGCTACTGGTGACACGGCGCACCGTGACAATCTCGACCAGACCTTGTACGTCCCGCTTGGCCGCCGCCCTCAGGATGAGGCCTATCCGGAAAGGGTGAAAAACATCTTCCTCGCCACCTTCATCTGGTGTAGGGAGAGGCATGCCTAGCACGAGGACGCTTGCGATGGCCCTCCTGTTCGCGATGGCGGCCGCCGTGGCACCGCGCCCTGCCACCGGTGCCGCGATCGAGATCACCTCGGCCAAATTCGGCAACCTCCTCTACGTCACCGATCCGAAGACCTTCGACGTCGCCGTCTACTCGGGATTCGCGACGGTTTCGGGCGTGCTCGTGACCGAAGTCCAGGATCCGTATGGCGCCGTCGTGCTCCACGACCAGTTCCCGGTGTCGATCACCTGGTCGTCGGTACACCGCCAGCTCACGATCCCCTCCACCGTGCAAGGACGCTTCGCGGTCACCGCGAAGCTCTACGACCAGACGCTCACCGAGCCGCCGCTCGCATCGGCGGATTCGGCGGTGGGCGTCGTCCCCCCGCCAACGAGCCCCGACCTCGATGACCGCTCGGCCGTGGGATACACGGTCATGCCGGCCGAGAGTGGGGTCTTCAATGAGACGCCGAACGCCGACGCCATCGCCAAGGAGATGCAGGACCTCGGCGTCAAGTGGGTCCGCTACGGGTTCCATTGGTCCACGGACGCACGCACCACGCGGCCGAACACCGCAGACCCGGCCTGGCTCGACACGTCGAGTTACGGCGTGTGGGTCGACGCGTTTCGGTCTCATGGCATCAACGTCCTCGGAGCCCTCGTCGGCAGCGCGCGGTGGGCCTCGTCGCACCCGGACGACGAGCGCGAGATCACCTATCCCGACCCATCCACGGTGTGGGGACCGTACTGGGCCGCGTCGACGCCGAACCCATCGGACTGGGAGCT
The DNA here is from genome assembly GCA_046327955.1 of Binatia bacterium. Classification (GTDB taxonomy): domain Bacteria; phylum Desulfobacterota; class Binatia; order DP-6; family DP-6; genus JAXLXP01. The sequence goes on from JAXLXP010000011.1 coordinate 107,072, forward strand.
GTTCGTCCGTACGATGCAGGAGCGCTTCGCCGGTCGGATCAACGACTGGGAAATATGGGACGAGCCCGACAGCTTCCTCTTCTACGAGCCGGCGCAGCTCTTCACTCCCGCCGCAGTTGGGCAGCTCTTCGGCAACCTCGTCTCGTTGACCGCGACCACCCTCAAGACCGTGAACCCGAGCGCTCGCGTCGTCGTGAACTTCGCGTCGACCGGCAGCAACGCTTTCGAAAATGCCTTCGTGCCGCTCGGGGGCCCCTCGCTCGACGCCTTCGGCTACCACTACGGCGGGCCCGCCACCGTGAACCACGCGAAGATACTCCTGCTGAACGCCCACATCCCCCCGAAGCCGTTTTGGAACACCGAAGCTGCCGGCGGCACCCATGACTTGCTTCCCGCGTGGATCCGGCAGCGCGCGGCGGGGGCGACCAGGTTGTTCCCTTTCATCTGGGCGTATTTTCAGGATGGCGACCTGCCCTTCGGGACGTACCCGCTCGGCCCCTTCTACACCCCGGATGCGCTGGCAATCGCGGTGCGCACGCTCAGCGACCAAGTCGGTCGCGCCGATTTCGTGCGGACGTTCGCCGTGAAGACCGACGGCACGGTGAACGGCTACGTGTTCGACGACGCGGGCCGAACGGTGATCGCCGTGGTGCGCGAGGATCCCGCCGTCGACGTTTGGGCACCGACCAACCCCGCCCGGCAACTCGTCGTCAGCGTTCCCGCCGGGACCACGACCGTGACGGCGACCGATGCCATGGGCAACGCGGCGACCCTCGTTCCGCTCGCAGGCCAGGTACGGGTGCCCCTCGACGGCAACCCGGTCTATCTCGAGGGAATCGACGTCCATCTGGCACGCCCGCTCGACTTCGTCGCCTACACGACCACGGCCTGCGGGAACGGGAACCTCGACCCGGGCGAGGAATGCGACGATGGCAACACGATCGACGGCGACGTCTGCAGCAACGCCTGCATGTACGCCTGCCCCCCGACACCGAGGACCGACTGCGCGGGACCGTCGGTCGCGTCCGTCCTGCTGCGGACGCACACCCTCAAGCCCGCGGCCAGCAAGCTCGTGTTCAAGTGGAGCGGCAACACCGGGGGGCTCCTCAACCTCGGCAACCCCTGGGCGACGACGAGCTATGCCTTCTGTCTCTACGAGCAGCCCCCGAGCGGAGCGGCACGCGCGATCACGCTCGTCGCGCCGGCGGGAGGCACCTGCGGCACGAAGCCATGCTGGACCGGGAAAGTGCCCGTGTTCTTCACCTACGTCGACACGGCTCGGACGGTCCGCGGCCTGAAGAAGCTGCGGGTGAAGACATCTGCCAGCGGGGTTGGGTCGATCAGTCTGATGGCGGGCGGCAGTGCGCTGCCGCTTCCGACGCTGCCCCTGGGCACGCCGGTGGTCGCGCAAATGGAGGTGATCGGCGGAACCTGCTGGGACGCCGTCTTCGACACCGCCATCCTCCGCAACGACGCGAACGGATTCTCGGCGCAGATCAAGGCCCCGTGACACGCCGGCCGATCGACGTCGGGCGTCACGCTTGAGACTCGCGTCCCCCCCGCCCTACGCTGGCGGCCAGCAGACCATGCGCCTCGCCTTCGTCGATCTCGCTGGCTGGGACTACCACGCCGGCAGTATCTTCGACCGGCCTCTCGGCGGCTCGCAGTCGGGCGTGTGCTACCTGACCGAGGCGCTGGCCGCTCGCGGCCACGAGGTGTGGCTCCACACCGATACGTCGCAGCCCGGACTCCACCGCGGCGTCCGCTGCGCACACCGCTCCCGCCTCGCCGAGCACCTGCACGCTGCCCGGCCGGACGCACTCGTCGTGGCCGGCGCACTCGGTCACGGCACGCGGCTTCGCGACCTCCTGGACGCTCGCACGCCGCTCGTCGCCTGGCTCCAGAACGACGCCTCGCAGCCCGTCACCGCCCCGCTCGCCGACGCGGCGGAGCGCGATGCCTACGACGGCTTCGCGGTGGTGAGCGCGTGGCATCGCGCCGACATCCTCGAGCACTTTCCCCTCGACCCGGGGCGCTGCCAGGTGCTGCGCAACGCGATCGCACCGGTCTTCGAGCGCGCCTTCGCGCCGGGGGAGGCGATCCTGCCAGCCAAGAGCCGGCCGCCCGTGGTCACCTACGCGAGCACGCCGTTTCGCGGGCTCGACTTCCTGGTCGAGTTGTTCCGCGAGATCCGCCGCCTCGTGCCCGAGACGCGGCTGCGCGTCTTCTCGAGCATGCGGGTCTACGGCGTCGCACAGGCGGCGGACGAGGCGGAGTTCGGTCAGCTCTACCGTCGCTGCCGCGAGGTCGGCGGAGTCGAGCTGATCGGCTCGGTGCCGCAGCCCGTGCTCGCACGCGAGCTGCGCGCAGCGACCGCGCTCACGTATCCGAACACGTTTCCGGAGACATCCTGCATCGCCGTAATGGAAGCGATGGCCAGCGGCTGCGCCGTCGTCACCTCCGATCGGGCCGCCCTGCCCGAAACGACCGCGGGCTTCGCCACGCTGCTCTCGCTCGGCCAGGGCTGGATGGCGTATGCGCAGCGCTTCTGCGACGCCGTCGCCCGCGTCCTCGTCCCCGACGATCCGGCAGCGCTGGAGGCGCACCTCCAGCGCCAGGTCGCCTTCGCCAATCGGGAGTACACCTGGGCCGGGCGCGCCGCCGAGTGGGAGGCGTGGCTCGCGATGCTCGCCCACGGCACCGCGACCGGGCCTCATGCCGACATGGTGCGTTGTCAAGAAGGGGACGCCCCGTCTAGCACGCCCTCATGCGGACCGGTCTCGCGTGCGCGCTGCTCGTGGCGCTCTCGTCGGGGTCCGCCTCGGCTTTCCAGATCAATGCGACCGGCCCGTTCGCCGGGCTCCTGCCGCACGTCGGCGACCCGATCCACGAGGAGATCACCGCCGAGGCGATGACTGCGGTCACCCCGTCGATCGACGCGCGGCTCGTCCTCGACGTCCAGCGCGGGGTCGAGAACACCGACATCACGCACCAGTTCGACGGCGAGAGCCACTTCGACAACAGCTCGACCGCCGTCGACGACGGAGCCGGATTCCGCCGTGGCTTCTTTCGGATCGGCGAACGCCTCGCCTCCGCCGCGGCGAACGCCTCCGGCAACCCGGAGTTCCTGGCGCCGCACTGGACCGCGTTCGGCGGCATCGCCGACGACGTCGCCGCCGCGCTGCGCGCGCTCGTGAGCGACGCCACATGCCTCGCCAGCGCCACCTGCCCGACCCGGCCTGCCTGGCGAACCCCGCCTTCCTCTGCGGGCACTTCGGCCTGATCATGAGCGAAGCCCGCAACGTGATCGGGCTCGTCGAGCGCGACGTCGAAGCGGCGCTCGGCCAGCACTGCGCCCCGCTCGTCGGCTGTCGGACGCTCGCGGAAAGCCTCGGGATCGCACACCCGCTGGTGCAGCGGCTCGTGCGCGCCCGCAACGCCCTCGCCGCCTATCGCGCCTGGGAGGATCTCGGGCACGTCTTTCACGCCACGCAGGACTTCTTCGCACACTCGAACTACGTCGAGTTGATGGCGCTCGCGCCGTGCGAGGCGCGCGGCGGCTGCCAGTGCCCGGGCGGTCGGTGCGTCGTCTCCGTCGTCCAGTCGATCGCGGACGCGATCCGGACGGCGAGCCCCGAGCACTCCTACCTCGACGCGCTTCCCGATCGCCTTCCGGTGCCGGACGCCTACGCGCAGTTCACCTACGAAGGAATGCGGAGCTTCGACGCCGACGGCGACGGGCGCGGCGACGCCTGCGACGACGACCCGTGCACGATCGACACCTGCGAGCACGACGGCTCGTGCGCCCACACGGCAGTGCCCGCGTGCGGCGGCGCCGCGACCACGACCACCAGCGTGACGAGCACGACCGTGACGCCCACGTCGACCACCAGCACCACGCAGCCCTGCCCGACGGCGGGCTTCGACGGCGTCTCGTGCCGTTGCGCGCGGGGCATCTCGAGCCCTCTCTGCGCGCGCGACCACGTTCCCGGAGCCGTCGGACGCCACTTCGGCCGCGGCTGCCGATTCGTGGGCCACGCGGCCCGCGTGAGAGGCATCGCGCGTGCCCGAGCGCTGCTGGCGGACGGGCGGCGAGAATTCGGCCGTGCACTGGACGCGGCGGAGCGCGACGCCGCCGCGCGCACGGTCGTCACGCCCCGCTGACTCGGAGACCCCGGCGCCCCTGATACCGGGCCGCCAAGGCTCACCATCCCGCCAAGTCGGTAGTCGAGTCGGCCATGACCCAGTTTGGCCTCATCCTGGGTCCCGAGGCCGCCGATAAGTGGTCGATGCTCTCGGCTCGTTCCTGGGCGGCGCACCCGCTCGTCATCTCGCTCGGTCGGGCGCTGCTCATGGCAGCGGGGTACCTCCTTGCCATAGGGATCGGGCAGTCACTCGCGTTCCACGACTCGAGTTTCGTCACCTTTTGGCCCTCGACCGGGCTCCTGGTCGGTGCGCTGCTGTTGACCGACGCGCGCGAGTGGCCGGCGCTCCTCGTCGGCGCGGCGGTGGCGAGCCTCACGTTCTCCGCCCTCGGCGGCACGTCGCCGGCCCTCGCCGTCGCCTACGCGCTTGCGGACCTTCTCGAGGCCGTCGTCCCGGCATGGCTGGTGCGCTACACCACCGGCCCGGCGTTCCGGCTCGACCGCGTGCCGCCGATGGTTGCCCTCGGCCTTGCCGCCGCGCTGGTGGGCATCCCGCTCGGCGCCACTCTCGGGGTCGGCGCGAGCATCGCCGCGGGCCGTGGCGACGCGTTCTGGGACGGCTGGCTCATGTGGTGGCTCGGCGGCCTGATCGGCACCGTGCTCGTGGCGCCCCTGACCGTCGCGGTCGCGACGGCGTCGTGGCATCGCCCGCGTGTCGGTCGTGGATTCGAAGCCGCCGCGCTGGCCGCCGGCCTCGGCCTGCTGTCGCTCCACGAGTTCGGTGGCCTCGACACGGGGGCGATCCCCCTGCCCTCGTTCCTCCTCCTTCCGTTTCCGCTCTGGGCCGCCGCGCGCTTCGGTCCCGCAACCACCGCCTGCGTGTCGGCGCTGCTCGCGACGGCCACCGCCTTCGGCGCCTCCCACGGTCACCTGCCCCCCACGCTCGTCGGCGTGCCGTTCCGCGAGCAGGTTCTCTGGACCCAGGTGTGGATGGTCCTCTTCTTTCCCGGGGTGCAAGCCCTCGCCGGGACGCTCGCGCACCAACGCCAGACGAAGGCGGCGCTGCTCGAGAGCGAGCGGCGTCTCGCGCTCGCGATCGATGGCACGGGCGACGGCCTCTGGGACTGGGACATCGCTCGCGACATCGTCTTTCTCGCGCCGCGGTTCGAGGAGATCCTCGGCTACGCCCCGGGCGAGCTCGGCACCGCGCCCGCGCGCTGGGGTGCCCTCATCCACCCCGACGACCTCTTGCTCGCCGCGCACGCGTTCGAGGATTACCTGAGCGGCCGTACGCCGGCGTTCGAGCTCGAGTACCGCCTGCTGACCAGGACGGGCGCCTGGAAGTGGGTCCTCAACCGAGGCAAGGTCGTCGCCGAGGACGGCGAGGGCCACGCGGTGCGCATGGTCGGCGCGATCACCGACCTCGAGCGGCTGAAGGCCACCGAGGCCGCCCTGCGGGCGAGCGAGGAACGCTTCGATCTCGCGATGCGCGGGTCGATGGACGGGTTCTGGGTCGCCGACCTCTCCACCGGCCAGGTGGCATTCTCGCCGCGTGCGCTCGACCTGCTCGGCTACACCGCGACCGAGCTGTCGGGAACCCTCGACGTGATCGCCACGCTCACGCACCCCGACGACATGGAGCGGGTCGCCGCCGTCATCGGCGACGCGCTCCGCCACGGCACGTCGTATGAGACCGAGTACCGCCTTCGCGTCGCCTCCGGTCGGTATCGATGGTTCCAGTTCCGCGGCATCGGCGCGTGCAACCAGCACGGCGTTCCCGTGCACCTCGCCGGCTCACTGCGCGACGTCACCGCGCGCCGGAGCCTCGAGGAGCACGCGGAGGCGCTCCGGCGTGATCTCGAGCGGCGCGCGGCCCTGGAGCGCCGTGTCGCCAGCGTACTGAACTCGAGCGTCGGCGACGCGATCTACGCCGACGTCCTCGGTCTCGCGCGCGACGAGCTCGACAGCCGGCACGGGCGAATCGCCTATCTCGACGACCACGGGCAGCTCGTGTGTTCGCCGGCCGAGGACGGACCCGGGTCCGTCCTCGCGCCGGCGCAATGGCAGGGCCTCTGCGCCGAGGCGCTGGAGACCCGCCGGCTCGTCACCAACACCGGCGCGGCCGCGCCGGCGATGGCCGTCCCCATCCGCTACCAGGGCGGAGCCATCGGTGTGATCCAGGTCGAGGGCCGCGACGCGCCCTACGACGCGGCCGACCGGCAGGCGCTCGAGCACATCGCCTTTCTCGCCGCGCCAGTCCTCGCGGCGCGTGACGAGATCGCGCGCCGGCAACGGGCCGAGGCCGATCTCGCGCAGGCACGTGACGCCGCCCTCGCGTCGACACGCACCAAGGGCGAGTTCCTCGCCGCGATGAGCCACGAGATCCGCACGCCGATGAACGGCGTGATCGGCATGACGAGCCTGCTTCTCGACACCCAGCTCGACGACGAGCAGCGCCGCTATGCCGACACCGTTCGCACGAGCGCCGAGGCCCTGCTGGCGATCCTGAACGACATCCTCGACTTCTCGAAGATCGAGGCCGGCCGCGTCGAGCTCGAGACCACCGAATTCGATCTGCGCGGTCTGGTCGAAGACGCCGTGGACCTGCTCACGGAGCGCGCGCAGGCGAAGGACCTCGACATCGTCGCGCTCGTGGACCCGTCCGTGCCGCGGCGGGTGAGCGGCGACCCCACGCGGGTGCGTCAGGTGCTCGTCAACCTGCTCGGGAACGCGGTCAAATTCACGAGCGAGGGAGGCGTCGCGGTGCGCGTGCGCATCGAGACGGAAGCCGCCGACCACGCCCTCCTGCGCTTCGACGTGCGCGACACGGGGATCGGGATTCCGGCCGACGTGCAGCCACGGCTGTTCCAGTCCTTCTCGCAGGCCGACAGCTCGACGACCCGCCGCTACGGCGGCACCGGTCTGGGGCTCGCGATCTGCCGGCAGCTCGTCGAGCTCATGGGCGGTGCGATCGGCCTCCAGAGCGTCGCCGGAGCGGGCAGTGTCTTCTGGTTCACGGTGCGGGTCGGACGCGTGGCCGGCGCCGAGACCACGCTGCCCGACGCCGCGCGAATCCCATCCGGCCGGCGCGTCCTCTGCGCCTCGGCGAGCGCGCCGCTGCGCGCGGCGCTCGCCGCGCACCTGCAAGCTCTCGGCCTCACCGTCGACGAGGCTCCCGACGCCGCTGTCGCGCTCGAGCTGCTGGTCGCCGCCGCGCGCGACGGGACCGCCTACCACGTGCTGATCGCCGACGACCGGCTCCGCGCGCCGGACGGCGGGCCCGACGCCGCGGCGATCGCGGCCGACCCGCGGTGTGCCGGCGTCGCCGTGGTCCTGCTGTGCGGGGCGGGGGGCCGCGGCGCACCCCGCCGCAGCATCGACATCCTCCGCCCGGTGCGCGAGGCCCAGCTCCTCGCCGCGGTGCTGACCGCGCTCGGCGTGCAGCAGGCCGCGCCGGAGGCACGCGCGGAACCGACCCGTAACCCCACTCTGCGCGGGGGGCCGCGCATCCTGGTCGCCGAGGACAACCCCGTGAATCAGACGGTCGCGCGCGCGCAGCTCGCACGGCTCGGCTGCCGCGTCGACGTCGTGAGCGACGGTCGCGAGGCAGTGGACGCGGTGGCCCGCGTCCCCTACGACCTGGTGCTCATGGACTGCCAGATGCCGGAGATGGACGGCTTCGCCGCCACGCGCGCCATCCGCGCGCGCGAGATCCAGGGTCCGCGCACCCCGATCATCGCGATGACCGCCAACGCGATGGCTGGTGATCGCGAGCTGTGCCTCGCCGCGGGCATGGACGACTACCTCTCGAAGCCGGTGAAGGCGACCGCGCTGCGCGAGGCGATCGAGCGCTGGGCACGCCCCGGCCCGGTCACGGCCACCGACGCGGCACAGCCCGCCGCGGACTGAGCGCTACTCGACGATCTTCGCCGACTTGATGACGACCGGCTCGACCGGGACGTTCTGGTGCGGCGGCTTCGAGGTGGTCTGCACGCCCTCGATCTTCTTCACCACGTCCATACCCTCGACGATCTTGCCGAAGACCGCGTAGCCGACGCCGTCCTGCGACTTCTCCCGGTTGAGGAAGTCGTTGGCCTTCACGTTGATGAAGAACTGCGACGTGGCGCTGTCGGGCACGGAGGTGCGGGCCATGGCGAGGGTACCGACGTCGTTCTTGAGGCCGTTCGAGGACTCGTTCTTGATCGCGGGCCTCTGGCCCTCACGCTTGTCCTTCATGTCGGCGGTGAGGCCGCCCCCCTGGATCATGAAGCCGGGGATGACGCGGTGGAAGATCGTGCCGTCGAAGTAACCGGCCTTCACGTAGTCGAGAAAATTCTGCACCGAGATCGGCGCCTTGTCCTGGAACAGCTCGACCTTGATGCTGCCCAAGGACGTCTCGAGGACGACCATCGGATTCTTTCCTTTCTCGGCCGCGGGCAGCGCGGCCGGGAGGCCGAGCAGCAGTGCGACCATGAGCGCGATTCCGTGACGGCAACCCATCAGCTTCCCCTCCGCGAGTCCGTGTCCGGCCTCTCTTTCCACAGCGGCTTGCCGGCCGCAACCTCATCGGCCGCGCGAACGACCCGCGGCGCCGCGCTCGCGCGCCCCGGGCGCGCCTGGTAGAGCCCGGGAGCGGTGGGGACGCGGCGGAAGCTCCGGTGGGTGGCGCTGCTCTACTTCGCCGAGGGGCTGCCCTTCGGAATCGTCGTGGACACGCTGCCGGTCTACCTCCGCACGCAGGGCGCGTCGCTCGCGGCGATCGGGGACTTGATGGGCCTCGTGAAGGCCCCGTGGACGTTCAAGCCGCTCTGGGCCCCGCTCGTCGACCGGCTCGGAAGCCGCCGACGATGGATCAGCGGCGCGCTCGGGATGCTGGCCGCGGCACTCGCCCTGATCTCGCTCCTCCCGGCGGCACCAGTCGGCACGGCGCTCACCCTCGCGCTGCTCGGCTTCACCGTCGCCGCAGCGACGCAGGACATCGCGATCGACGCGTACACGATCGAGATTCTCGAGCCCGGCGAGGAGGGACGCGCCAACGGCATACGCGTCTCGGCGTATCGCGCCGCGCTGATCGTGGGCGGAGGGCTCCTGCTCATGGTCGCCGGGCGCATCGGATGGCCCGCCGCCTTCCTGGCGACGGCCACAGTCCTCGCCACCATCGCGATCCGCGTGCGATCGCTTCCGCTCACCGCCGTGCGGCCGCAAGCCCTTCCCGATTGGCTGCGGGCGCTGGGCGACTGGCTCACGCGCCCCGGCACGCCGGCGCTCTTCCTGTTCGTGGTCGTCTACAAGCTGGGCGATCAGGCGATGGGCCCGATGGTCAAGCCGTTCTGGGTCGACCGCGGGCTCACGCTCGACGACATCGCGCTCGTGTCGACGACGCTCGGGGTGGCGGCTTCGGTTCTCGGCGCGCTCGTCGGAGGATGGTTCACCTCGCGATGGGGCATCCTGCGCGGACTCTGGGTGCTGGGCCTCCTGCAGGCCGCCTCGAACCTCGGTTACGCCGCCGCCGCATGGAGCGACGCCGGTCGCCCCGGCATCTACGCCGCGTCGCTCGGCGAGAGCTTCACCGGCGGGCTCGGCACGGCGGCGTTCCTCGCCTTCCTCATGAACGTCTGCGACAAGCGGCAGGCCGCCACGCAGTACGCCGTACTCTCCGCGCTCTTCAGCTTCGCCGGCATGGCCGTGAGCCCGTTCTCCGGTCGCGGAGTCGCCGCGCTCGGCTATGCCCGCTACTTCGCGCTCACCGCCGCGCTCGCACTTCCCGCCTACGCATTGCTGCCGTGGGTCCGTCAGTGGATACGCGAGGAGCCCAACCCCACGCCGTAACCCGCGCCTATCTCCGCGGCTATCGTTGCAGCTCCTGCAGCTCCTGGAGCGCAGCGGTGTCCGACGGGTCGATCTCGAGCGCACGCACGAGCTCGCTCATCGCCAGCCCCTCGAGGCCGCGGCGCCTGTACGCGAGCCCGAGGTGATGATGCGCGGCCGCATCGTCGGGATTGGCCGCGACGACGCGCTCGAAGCAGCGCACCGCCCCGGCGAGGTCGAGCTGCCGCTCGCGGATCACGCCCAGGTGGTACCAGGCGATGATCGACTCGGGGTCAGCCCGCAGCGTCGCCTCGAACGCACTGGCGGCCTCGTCGAGCCGACCGAGATGGAAGAGGGAGAGCGCCAGGCGGAAATGCGCCGGCGCCGAGGCCGGGTTGAGCGCGATCGCGCGCCGCGCGGCGCGCGCACACTCGGCCATCGCGCCGCGGCGGTAGTGGCAGACCGCGAGCTGAAAGTGCACGCCCGGGTAGGCGTCGTCGAGCTGCGTCACGCGCTCGAAGGCACGAATCGCGTTGCCGACCTGCCCGAGATGGTAATAGGCGAGGCCCAGGTTGTAGTGCCCCTGTGGGCTCTTCGGGTTGGAGCCGAGGACTTCGAGCCACCGGTCCCGCGTCCGCTCCGCGTGTCCCGCGGCAATCGCGCGCTCCGAGTCGCCGCCGAGCGGCGTTCCGCAATGTTTGCAGAAGTTGTGATCTGCCGCGTTGTCGACCCCGCACTCGGGGCAGGGTCCGCCGGCCGCCGGGGTATTCATGGCCCCTTGTCGCGCCGCGCGCCGCGGCGTGCAACCCCTGTTTCCGTGATGCGGCAGCACGCTGCGCCTTGACGGGGCCACGTGGGACCGCATAGGCGACGCCGAATCGTGCACGCCTTGCGTCGACTGGCCTTCGCCCTCGCATTCCTGACGCCGCCCGTCGCCGCGATCGTCGTCTGGCATTCGATCCTCGACAACTACTTCTACGCCGACGACTTCCTGCACCTCTACGACCTCGCCACCAGGAGTCTCCCGAGCCTCCTCGGTCAGGTAACGACGGGGCACCCCCTCACCGTCTTCAACCTCGTCTCGCTGGCGACGATTCGCGTCTTCGGGCCCGAGCCGCGTCCGTTCTTCTGGCTGGCATTGGGAAACCACGTCCTCAACACGACGCTGCTCTTCATCGTGATCCGGGCGTTCACCAGCGACGCGGCGCTGGCGTGTCTCGGGGCCGTGGTGTGGGGAACCAGCGCGATTCTCGAGGGGGCGCTCGGGTGGTACTCCGTCCACGGGCAGGTGCTGCTCACGACGATCGTGCTGGCAGTGATCTGGAACGTCCACCACTGGTCCCGAACGACCGAGCATGTCCCCCAGCGGACTGCCCTCCTCTGGCTCGTGCTGCTGGCCGCGGGCAGCACGGCGTTCGGCATGGGGCTCGGCCTCATCGCCGTCTTCCCGGCCTTTGCCGTCGTCCTCCTGGGTCGCGAGCCGCTTCGGGGGGGGACCGGCGGCCTGCTCGTGCTCGGCGTGATCGGGACGCTGGCCGCGTATGGGCTCTGGCTCTCCTGCTCCCGCGACATGGAGGAGCCGGTTCGCGAGCTGCTGCGGGATACGACGACCTCGCACGCGCTCGTGGCAGTCGTCGTGCTTTTCGCGCACCTGTTCGCATTCGGCACCGGTGCGCTGTTGCTCGGGGGCCTCGGCGTCTCCCCAACCGACATGTCGGGGCGACTGGCCGGGACCGCGATCCTGCTGCTCATCGCCGCGCTCGCGTTCGCAGGGGCCTCGCCTCGCGGCCGACGTCATCTCCTCGCGCTAACGCTGGTCGTCGCAGCGACGTGGGGGACCGTCGCTGCCGGGAGAGCCACGTTGCTCGCGGCCCTCGGCGTCTCGGCAGCGACGGCCGCCGGCTCGACGCGGTATCACTACCTCCCAGTCGCCCTCCTCGGCCTCACGCTGTGCACGGCCCTCGGGAACATCGCCTCGCGCGGTCCCCGCGCCGCCCGCGTGGTGCGCGTCGCCGCGGTCGCGTGGACCGTCGCCCTGCTCGGGGTGCGCGCGCGCGCACCCCTGCCGATCGACCACTGGCCCGCGCAGCGCGTGCAGGTGGAGGCGATGCTGCGCAGCATCCGCGAACAGATCGCGCGAACACCCCCCGGGCAGGTGACGACCATCGTGAACCAACCGTTCGACTTGCGGGTCTACCTCCCCACGTCCCTGCCGGGCTGGGCGGCGATGTTCGTCGTCTTCTTCCCGGAAAATACCGTCGCCGGCCGCCCGGTGCGCTTCCTCGTGTCGGCGGCGGACTGGAGCAGCCTGCAGGCACGAGGCGGCCGCGCCGCCGAGCTGGCGATGCGCCGCGAGGAGAAGAGCGCGATCGGCGGGCGAACGTCACCCGAGCGATGACTTGACCCGCAGGAACGGGCGTTCGACGAAGCGGTAGCTCACCGCCGCCCACGCGAGCACCAGCGTCGCGATGACGGCGGCGGCGGCCATCGTCTCCGGCGTCCATGCGTTGAAGCGTCCGGGCCACTGCGTCTTGAGCGCCCTGAGGCACGGCCAGACCACCAGGATGTGCCACAGGTAGACCGAGTACGAGACGATCCCCAGGGCGGTGAGGGCGCGGTTGTGCACGAGCGGCCGGCACCGCAGCGGCGCCACGAGCACCAGCCCGAGAAACGCGGTCCACAGAAGAGCACTGCCGACGTGCCAGAGCTGGAACGGGGCCCGCTCGGCGGCCGGGAACCCACGCCCGGCGACCTCCCGCAGGAGCAGCATCAACAGCACGACGATCGCGGCGAGCAGCGCATCCGCCCCTCCGGCGCGCATCACCGGCCGGGTGTGCAGCCATCGCCGCAGGGTCTCACCGTGACGCAGGTAGAGGGCTGCCGCCCCGATGCCGAACAGGAATGCCGGGGCCCGGCCGAACACGGTCGCGAACAGCCAGACCGACTCGTCCGCCTGCAGCGACGGGCGCGCAAGACACGTGACGTACGCAACCGCCCAGAGGACGAGCGATCCTGCGGCCAGACTCCGAGAGAACGCCGACCTCCGCACCATCCCGAGCACGGGCAGCAGGAGGTAGAACTGGACCTCGGTCGCGAGGCTCCACCACACCGTCGCATAGGGAGTCATCTGTGGCGGCGGCGCGCTCGTGTGCACGAACGCCAGGAGCGGCACGCCGCGCAGGATATCCGCCGGCTGCGCCGCGGTGAGAACCGTCGTCGTGATGGCGACGGTCCAGTAGAGCGGCAATATCCGGAGCGCACGCCGCGCGAAGTACCGGCGCAGATCCACGGATCCGAGCCCGCGGTCTCGCGCGACGAGAAACGGCCGCGCCAGCAGGAACGCGCTCAGGACGAAGAACAGGTCGACTCCCGCGTTCCCCGCGCGGACCAAGGCGAAGACGACCGAGGGCGCGGGCCGGGCCTTCTGGAGCACATGAACCAGCCCGTCGGTGTGGAACGCGACGACCAGGGCGATCGCGAGCCCACGGAGGGACTCGAGCTCGGGAAAGTACCCGGCGGAACGACGTATCCCGGCCGGCAGGGACACCCCGTCGGCCTCGGAACGCTCGATCACGATCGCCGCGTTCCTGCGGTGTTCTCCGGGCATCGTTGCGCGCGGGTTCTACGAGAATTGCGTGTGCCCGTAAAGACGCGACGCGGACGGTCGGACCTGCACCGACATCGCGCTTTGCAAGGCGGGCAACGGCTGTGCCATGGATCGCCTCGTGGCAACGGAGTGGCGCACATGACCCGCGACGAGCTGATCCTGCTCTCCGACCTCAACATGGCCGAGGCGTTCCGCGATCTCTCCCGTCGCGCCGGCGGCGTCGTGGAGGACCGGGACGGGCTCTTGTGCTTCACCGGCGCCCATCCGCTCCCCGTGCTCGTCAACGGGGCCATGCGCCTCGACGACACGCTCGGCCCCGCGGAGGTTCTCGCGCGGGCACGGAGCTTCTTCGCCGCGCAGAACCGCGGCTTCACGCTCATGCTGCGCGCGCACGCCGACGCCGATCTCCAGGCCGTCGCGACCGAAGCCGGCCTGGCGGACTTCGGAAGCCCACCCGCCATGGTGATCGAGGGGCGGTTGGCCGATGCCGCACCGGGCCCGGGCGTCGAACTCCGCCGCGTCGCCACGCCCGGCGACGTGCAGGCCTTCGCACACGTGAGCGGCGGCGCGTACGCCACCTACGGCATGCCGCCGGACGTCGCGCCCGCGCTCTTCGGCCGTCCCGAGGTGCTGCTCGCGCCGCACATCGCGGCGTTCCTCGCCGTGGTCGACGGTGCACCCACGGCCGCAGCCATGATCCTGCTCTCGCACGGGGTCGGCGGCGTGTACTGGGTCGGGACGCTCCCCGAAGGGCGCGGCCGCGGGCTCGCCGAGCTGGTCACGCGCGCGGCCACCAACGCGGCCTTCGACCTCGGCGCGCGCATGGTGACGCTGCAGGCGTCGGTCATGGGCGAGCCGATCTACCGTCGCATGGGGTACGTCGAAGTCACGCGCTACCCGCAGCTCGTACAGCTCACGATGCCGGAGTCGTAGCCGGATGGGACGCCGTACGTGACCGCGCCCGGAGACGACCGACGGACGATCGTCGCGGAGTGGCTGGACGACCTCCGGCGGGTGCTCGCGGACGAGCCTGCCGTCGTCGCCGACGTACGCATCGGCGTGTTCTACACCGCGGTCCGGCTCGCGAGCGGCGAAGTCGGTGTCGCGTTCACGCCGCGCGATCTCTCCGACACCGTGTGCTGCCCGCGGACGGCCGCCGCGGCACCGCGGGCCGGCCGGCACGTGGGCGCGGACGCTTGGGCGCTCGCCGCCGACGCCCTCGGCGAGGTCCCGCTGCGGCGCGCGGTCGCGGTGGCGGTGCTGAACGCGCTGTCGGCGCGCGCGATCGACCGGGCCGGCGTGCCCGGTGGCCGCCTCGTCCGCGGCGTCGACGCGCTCGAGGCGGCCGGCGTACGGCCCGACGACCGCGTCGCGCTCGTCGGCGCGTTCGTGCCCTTCATCCGCGCGTTGAAGCGCCGCGTCGCCGAGCTGTGGGTGGTCGACAAGCACGCGGGCGCGCTCAAGGACGACGAGCAGGCGCTCTGGCGCCCGCCCGCGGCCGCCGAGGCGACGCTCGCACGGGCGACCGTCGTCGTGATGACCGGCTCGGCGCTCGTGGAGGGCGGGCTCGACGCCCTGCTCGCCGCCGCCGGCGGGGCACGATGCGTCGTCCTCGCCGGCCCCACGGCTTCACCGTGGCCGCCGCCGTTCTTCCACCGCGGCATCCACGTGCTCGGCGGCATTCGCGTCCTCGATGGTGACGCGATGATCCGGCTCGTCGGCGAGGGCGGCTCGGGCTACTTCTTCGACGGGGTGGCGGAGAAGGTCTGCCTCGTGCGCGACGGGAGCCCGCCCGCGGTGGACCGGCCGGCACGCATCCGGTAAACCCCGCCCGTGTCGACCGCGCCGACGCTGCCGGACCTGCTCCGCACGGCGACACGTACGACCGCCGAGGGCCGCTGCCACGCCCGCAGGGAGAACGCGCCATCCCCGTCACCCTCTCGCTCGTGATCCCGGCCTTCAATCAGCGGGCGCGCGCGGTGCGGGCGGCCGTGGAGGCGGGGGCATTCCTGCGGGCGCGCTTCGGCGACACCGCCGAGCTGATCGTCGTCGACGACGGCAGCCGCCCCGAGGAGATCCCCTCGCCGGACGAGCTGCCGCCCGGGACGCGGCGCATCGCCCTCGCCCGCAACGAGGGCAAGGGCGGCGCCGTGCGCGCCGGCGTGCTCGCCGCGCAGGGCGAGTACATCGTCTTCACCGACTCCGACCTGCCCTTCGGCCTCGAGCCCCTGACGACGACCCTCGCCTGGCTGCGCGCGGGCGCGGACATCGTGATCGGCGACCGCCTGCTGCCCGAGTCGGAGTGCGCGGTCCCGGTGACGCTCCTCCGCCGCCTGTCGAGCGCGACCTTCACGTGGTGCGTCCACCACCTCGTCGGGCTGCGACTCCCGGACACGCAGTGCGGCTACAAAGGCTACCGAACGGCGGTCGCCAAGCCGCTCTTCCGTGCCCTCCAGATCACCAGCTTCGCCTTCGACGTCGAGATATTGCGTCGCGCGTTCGACGCGGGCTATCAGGTGCGCCGGCAACCGCTCCGTCTCGTGCACAACGAGGATTCCTCGGTACGGCTGTCGACGCACGCTCCCCAGATGTTCCTCGACACCTTGCGCATCGCATGGCGGTACCGCCGCGGGCTCTATGGATAGACCCGAGCCGAGGTGGGCGCGGTTCTGCGTCGTCGCCCTCGCCGTCGTGGGCGCGTGGCGCTACCTGCTCTCGTACTTCGAGCCGCAGCTCCTGCTGCTCGACACGATGGTGGCGGGCGGGGATACGCCGTCGTTCCTGCGCCCGGTCCATCACCTGCGCGACACGCTTCTGCCGGCGGGCCTGCCGCAGGGATGGGACCTCGGCAACTTCGCCGGCTACGCGCCATACCAGTACTACTTCCTGCCGCCGTCCCTGCTGATCCTCCTGCTCGGGAAGCTCGTCCCGCTGAACGCGGCGTTCAAGCTCGTGACCGCGTCGGGGTCGTTCCTGCTCCCGCTCGGCACGGCGCTGGCACTGCTCGCGATGGGCTACCGCGGGCCCATCGCGGCGATCGGCGCGTCGGCGAGCCTCCTTTTCCTCTTCAATGAGGGGAACTCGATGTGGGGCGGGAACATCCCGAGCACCCTGGCCGGCGAGTTTGCCCACAGCCTCGGCTTCGCGTTCGCGGTCCTCTTCGTCGGCCTCTTCTACCGCGGCGTCCAGCGCGGGCGCGGCTGGCGGCTGCAGGCGGCGGTGCTCGCGTTCGCGGGCCTCTGCCATCCGGTCGCGTTCCTCAATGCCGCGACTCCCGGGGTGTTCTTCCTGTTCGACCGCAGGAATTTTTCCCGAAACATCCGCTGGATCGTGCGCGTCTACGGCACGGCCGTCCTCCTCATGGGGTTCTGGCTCGTGCCGCTCATCGGCAAGATTGGCTACGCGACGTCCATCAACTGGAAGTGGATCTTCCAGTCGTGGCGCGACGTGACCCCGGCGATCTTCTGGCCGGTCTTCCGCCTGGCGGCGCTCGACGTCCTGTGGATGACGGTCGGACCGAAGCGCGGCGACCATCCCGCGCGTCAGGTCGCCTTCACGCTCGCGGCGCTGCTGCTCGCCCTGGGTCTGCCGCCGACGGTCGTTCTCGAGCGCTGGGTGCACGTCCCGCTCGGCGAGGTGACGTGGGAGTGGTGCGTGCTCGGCGCGGTCGCCGTGCTCGGGATCGCGCTCGCGGTCTGGGACGCGCGACGGACGGGCCGCCATGGCGTGCGCACGGTGTGGTCCGCGACCGCCGAGGACGGTCCGGCGGCGTATCTGCTCGTCGGCGCCGTGGCGACGACGTTGCTGTTCTTCAACGCCACCACGATCGGCCTGCCGGAGATCCGCTTCGTCCCCTTCGTGTATCTCCTGCTCATCCTCCTCGCGGTGGACGTGGCGGCGCGCGTGCTGGCGCCGGCACGGGCGGCGCACCTGGGCGGGCTCGCCCTCGCCGTCGCCGTGGCGGCCTGGGCGCATGCGAACACGAGCTTCACGCCGACGTGGATCCGCTGGAACTACGAGGGCCTCGAACGCAAGCCGTCGTGGCCGCTGCTCAAGAGCCTCATGGACGCCGTGCACGGGACGATCCAGGACCCGCGCGTCGCCTACGAGAACTCCCCGCAGCACGAGCGGTTCGGCAGCATGCGGGTGTTCGAGGACATGGCGCTCCTCTCGGGCCGCGCCACGCTCGAGGGCGTCCTGTTGCAGACCGCGGTCACGTCGCCGTTCGTCTACTGGCTGCAGTCCCAGATCTCGAAGCAGGGCACGGGCGTGATCCCGGGCTACAGCTACCCGTCGATGGACCCGGTGCACGCGACGCCACGGCTCAAGCTGTTCAACGCGCAGGACTTGATCGCGATCACCCCCGAGATCATCGGCGAGCTCGACAAGGACCCGCGATGGATGCGCCTGTTCGCCAACCCGCCGTACGTGGTCTTCCGCATGAAGGACGCCGACCCACACTACGTCCGCGTGCCGCGGTACCGGCCCGTCGCCATCGCGACGCGGCGCTGGAAGCTCGACTTCCACCGCTGGTTCGCCACCGACGGCGCGCTCGACGTCCCGATCGTGCGTGCGAGCGACGTCGGTCCCGCCGATCGCGCGCGCTTCCTCGCCAGCGATACGCCGACGCACCTCCCGCACGAGCCGATCGCGCACGACTGCCAGATCGACGAGCACATCGATCACCTGGCGATCGAGTTCACGACGACGTGCCCCGGCGAGCCGCACTGGATCGCCGTGTCCTACTCGCCGAACTGGCAGGTCGACGGCGCCGACCGCGTGTTCCTCGCGAGCCCCGCCTTCATGCTGGTCTTCCCGAACGGCCCGCACGTGCGCCTCGCCTACCGGCGCATCGGCGTCGACTGGCTCGGCATCGGCGCGACCCTTGCCGGACTGCTCGTCTGTGCGGTGCCGTTGCGGCGACGCGGGCGCGGCGCGGCGCTCGACGGGCTCCTCGTGCGGGGGTGGCCGATCCTCGTGCCGCTCACGACCGGCGCGGTCCTGCTCGTCACCGGCTGGAACGTGGCGCGCGACATCCTGCCGTCGCGGTACTACTACCGGGGCTGGGACGCGTTTTCGAAGCAGAACTACCCGCAGGCGATTCCCGACTTCGAGGGTGCGATCTTCTTCGGCGGCGAATCCAACACCGCGGCGGACGCGACCTTCTTCCGCGCCGCGAGCCTGCTGCGCAGTGGGAAGCCTGCCGAGGCGATGGCCGGCTACCAGACGGTGATCGACCGTTTCCCGGGCGCCATCTGGGTCGCGGAGGCCCACTACCACGTCGGCCTCTGCCTGCAGCAGCTGGGCGCCGCGGCCGCCGAGCCCCACGATGCCGTGCGGCGCCGCCGCGCCGCGCGCGATCGGTTCCGCTACGTGATCAGCACGTACCCGGGCAACCGCTGGGCGGGCTTCGCCGCCGAGCAGCTCGCGCAGCTGCGCAAGGTGCCACCGCCGCGGAGACGTCGTGGCTAGGGTGCTGGTCACGGGCGGGTCGGGCTTCATCGGCACGGCGCTCACGCCCGCACTGCTCCGCGCCGGACACGTACCACGGCTCCTCGTCCGCACGCTGCCGGTCCCGACGCCCGCGGCGCCGGTCGAGATCGTGCGCGGCGACCTGCTCGACGCGGCGAGCCTCGACGCCGCGGTCCGTGGCTGCGACGCCGTCGTGCACCTCGGGGCGGCGACCTCGGGCGGCCGCATGGACGCGGCGCTCGGCTACCGCGTGAACGTCGGCGGCACGACCGCGCTCATCGCCGCGTGTCGGCGCGCCGGTTGCCGGCGCGTGATCGTGATGAGCACGCAGCACGTACACCTGCCGCGCCCCGGCCTCTACGGGCGCACCAAGCGCATCGCCGACGAGCTGTTCCTCGCCTCGGGGCTCGACGTCACGATCCTGCGCCCGAGCCTGGTGTACGGGCCGGGCACGCGCGGGGTCTTCACGAAGCTCGCGGGCCTCGTGCGCCAGCTCCCCATCGTCCCGATCATCGGCAAGGGGACGTGGCACCTCCGGCCGGTGTACCTCGACGACCTCGTCGCCGTCGTGCTCGAGACGCTCGCCCGCCCGGAGCTCGCCGCCCGCACCTACGACGTCGGCGGGCCGGACCGCGTCACCTACACCGAGTTCGTGGCCGCCATCTGCGTCGCGCTCGGCAAGCGCTTCCGGCGGATCCACCTCCCGCTCGGCCTGAGTTTCGTGCTCGCGTGGGTCCTCGAGCGGCTGCTGCCGAGCCCGCCGCTCACGACGGAGAACGTGCGCGGTGCGACGCTCGAGGCGCCGTGCGACCTGCGCTTGCTGTGCGGCGACTTCCACGTGCGGCTCACGCCGCTCGCCGAAGGTCTGGCACAGGTCGCGCGCTCGACAGGGCGCTGACGAACGCAGACGTGGTGCGTGGGGGAGTCGCCTACGGAACAGCCGACGCCGCGGGTGCCGCCCCCGCCTCGCCCATGAGCCGCGCGAGCGCCGCCCGCGCGAGGTTGTGGTCCCGCACCGCCTCGAAGTAGTTGCTCGACACGCGCCCATAGTTCCCGAGGCCCGCGAAGATGTCGGTCGGTTCGCCGATGCCGAGGTCGAAGTTCGTCACCGCGAACGTGAGGATCGCGCGGCCGGCCTTGCGCCCGTCGACGAGCTGCTCGAGTGCCTCGCGCGTCTGGAGAACTCGGCGGTACGTGTCGCGCAGCTCGACCGGGAGCCCTGTCTGGGCGCTGCGCTGCTCACTCTCGAGCCGGACCAGCTCCGCACGCTTGGTCGCGACCTTCGCCGCGGTCACGTGGAAGTTGAGCAGCCAGCTCACGCCGAGCTCGCCGCCGGGCCCGCGCAGGTAGTTGTAATCGTCGTAGGCGAACGGGTTGATCTGCCGGGTGCGTTCCGGCGCGTACGAGTACTCGAAGCCGCCCTTCACGAACACGTTCGGAAAGTAGTCGGCCTCGACCTTCTTCACTTCGTTGCTCTTGGCCTCGACGCCGGCCACGATCTGCTTCCACGCAGGGTTGGTGCGGAAGAGCGTCGCCTCGTACTCCTCGAGCGGGCGCAGCGGCGTCTCCTCCGGCTCGAGGCGGCGATCCTTCAGATCCACCGGCGCGTCGAGCGGGAGACCCATCAACCGGCGCAGCGCCTCGAGCGCCCCGATCGCCCCGGCCTGCAGGTGCGGGATCTCCTTGGCGACCTCGGCGACGCCGACGCGCAGATTCAAGATGTCGAGCTCGGTGATCTTGGCGTCGCCCTTCTCGCGGCGCTCGCGCGCGGTCTTGAGCGCGCTCACGAACGCATCGCGCGTCTCCACGACGACGCCCTCGACCGCGCGCGCGAGCAGCACGTTGTAGTAGAGCGTCTTCACCTGCTCGACGACCTCGGCGCGCTTCTCCGCGCTCGCCGCCACCTCCTGCTCGACGGCCGCGGTCGCGGCTTCGATCCCCGCGGTGATCTTCCCCCACGTCCAGAGCGGCTGGACGAAGCCGACCTCCACGCGCGAGAACGGGCCGTATTGGCGCGTCGACGTGGTGTCCCGTACGCGGTTCTCGGCTAGGCACTGGGGATTGCCGCGGCAGCTCGAGTCGGCGTCGATGCGCCCGCGCGCACGTGGGGCGGCGCCGGTCGTGCTCAGCAGGCCGGCCTCGGGCAGGTACTTCGACCGCCGCGCCCGCGCGAGCTTGGCCTCGCGCACGTCGACCGCGGCGCGGGCGGTGGCGAGGTCGGGTGCCGCCACCAAGGCTCGCTCGATGCAGGCGGCGAGGTCGAGGCGCTCGACCCCCGCGGGCTCGGTCCCCACTTCGGCTGCCAGCGCCGGGCCCGCCCACACGAGCACCGCCGCGACCAGCATCGTTCTTCCTCCCATCACCACCCCTCCCCCATGCGTCCGCAGCCGCACGCGACTCAGCGCGCGCTGTGCCGAACCCGGAACAGCCACAATCCTGCGGCCAGCGCCACCGTACCGTACGCGATCATCACGGTCACCGGAAGGGCCATCGCCTCGAGGCCCCGGTTGCGCAGGACCAGGTCGTTCATCCCCCGCATCGCCCACGTCGTGAACACCAGCGAGGAGAGCATGCGCATCCAATCAGGCTGGATCCACTCCGGCCACCAGAGGCCGCCGAGCGCCGAGAGCCCCATGACGAACGCGAGCCCGAGCGGTAGGGTCTGCTCGCGCGTGCGCGCCAGGCCCGCCACCAGCATGCCGATCGCGACGATCGCGAACACGATCGCCGCCGTGAGCAGCACGAACGCCACCGGCGACGCGCCAAGCGAGATGCCGAACGCCCAGTGGCCGAACAGGAACAGCGCGAGCATCTGCCCGACGCCGAGGCAGAATCGCGCCAGCAGCTTGCCCACCAGCATCCAGGTGAAGCCCCCCGGGGCAACGAGCAGGCGGGGCAGCGTGCCCCACTCGCGCTCGTCGTGCATGCTCATCGAGGTGCCGAAGATCACCGCCAGCAGGACGAACATCATCGCGAAGCCGGGGACGTTCTGCTCGAAGGCCGTCACCGAGATGCGGTTCCCCGTGAGGTTGATCTCCTTGAGCGATATCTTCTCCTCGTCGAGCGGGTCGGCGAGCGCCGCCGCCTCCTTGTCCATCAGGAGCAGCAGCACTTTCACCTGCTGGAGGTCGCTGCCGGCGGCCGGATCCGTGAGCAGCGTGATCTCGGTCGTCTTGCCCTGGAGGTAGTTCTTGCTCAGGTGCTCGGGGAAGACGATCGCCGCCGGGGCCTTGTTCTTGTCACGAACGAGGTACTCGGCGTCCGCCTGGCTCATCGGTTGCACGTCGGCGTGCTTCTTCAGCAGCTTGATGAACGTGCTCGCGACCGGACCCTGGTCGTGATCCACGACCGGCACGAGGATCTGAGGCCCGCTGTCACTGTGGAACAGCGCCTCGGCGATGATCGTCACCACCACGATCGGGACGATGAGGGAGATGAACAGCGCCGCGCGGTCGCGGCGGATCATCAGGAGGTCTTTCAGGAAGACGGCGAGCATCGCGTCAGAAGGCGGCCTTATCGGGCTGGCCCGTGAGCTTTCGGCGCAGCCGGTCCATGAGGTTGTCGAACGAATCCTTGGCGAGCGCCGCGTCGAACTGCGAGCGGAAGTTGTCGGCCAGGCTCACGTCCTCGACCAGGATGTCGGTGGCCCGCCAGGCGTCGCCGCTGCGGCGCATCCGGTAGTCCACGGCGAAGCGGTCCTTGGGCGTCACGATCTCCGTACCAACGCGCGCCGTGTCGCCCGTGACCGTCTCCTTGCCGAACGCGAACTCCGGCGCGTCGAAGAGCAGCAGGCGCTGCACGTACGTGCGGACGAACAGCTCCTGGAAGATCGCGAGGAAATCGTTCACCGCGGCGGCGCTGCGACCGTCGAGGTGTCGCCCCATGGCCTGCCGGCCCATGGCTTCGGTGTCGAGGAAGCCGCGCAGGAGATCGCGCAGCGCGTTCACCTTCTGCGTGCGGTCCCCCGGTCCGAGGACGATGTCGTGGCTCTTCTCCAGGACCTGCCGGGTCCGCGCCATGGGGCCGAGGGGCTCGGCCTCCGCGGCGGATCCAAGCGCCAGCAGAACCAGTCCGGCGACGGCGGCGCGCATCAGTCCCGCAGCTCCTTCCCGGTGAGCTCGATGAACACGTTCTCGAGCGTGATCGGCGTGACCCGCGTCTGCACGATCGACTGGTGGTCGAGAAGCGCGGCGTTGCCGCACAACCGCGCGAGCACCTGCTGCGCGCGGGAGGTGAAGACCCGCAGCTCCGTGCCGGCGAGCTCGACCCGCTGCACGCCGTCGAGCGCCTCGACGGCCCGGAGGTCGGCGGGCGGCTGCGCGAGGCGCAGCTCGATCACCTCCGAGGCGTGCGAACGGGCGATCAGCTCGGGCAGCGTGCCGAGCGCAACCACGCGCCCTTCGTCCATGATCGCGATGCGGTCGCAGAGGTTCTCCGCCTCCTCGAGGTAGTGGGTGGTGTAGAGGATCGTGATGCCGCGGCCGCGCAGGGTGCGCACCGCGTCGAAGATGTGGGCCCGCGACTGAGGGTCGACGCCCACGGTGGGCTCGTCGAGCAGGACCAGACGCGGCGCGCTCACCAGCGCACAGCCGAGGTTCAGCCGCCGGCGCATGCCGCCGGAGTACGTCGAGACGCGATCGTCCTTGCGACCCGTGAGCGCGACCATCTCGAGGGCTTCGGCGATCCGTTGGGACCGGTCGCCGCGCGGCACCCCGTAGAGGCGGGCGAAGAAGGCCAGGTTCTCCTCGGCGGTGAGCGTCGGGTAGAGGGCTTCCTCCTGCGGCGCGACGTTGAGCAGCCGGCGCGCGTCGTGGACGTCGCGGACGACGTGCTTGTCGAAGACCCACACGTCGCCACTGCTCGGCCGGATGCGGGTCGAGACGACGGAGAGCGTGGTGGTCTTGCCGGCGCCGTTGGGGCCGAGGAGGCCGAAGATCTCCCCCTCGTTCACCTCCAGCGATATCCCGCACACCGCCTCCCGCCCGTTGTAGCTCCGGCGGAGGTTCGTGATCACGACGGCCGGCATCTACCCGCCACCTGCACTGCCCGAGATCGCCTGCCGGGGCAAGCGTCGGACCCGGGCCCGCGTCACTCGCCAAAGGGCGGGAAGCCCGCGACCCCCGCGTCGCACGTGAACCCGCCGTCGACCACCAGGGCGGCGCCGGTGATGGCCGAGGATTCGTCGCTCGCCAGGAAGAGGACGACGTTGGCGATCTCCTCCGGGCGGATCGTCCGTCCGAGCGCGTGGCGGGCGCCGAGCTGCTCGCGCGTGTGGGGGCTCATGGCGAGGACGAGATCGAGCATCGGGGTGTCGACGCACCCGGGACAGATACAGTTGGCGCGGATGTTGCGACGCCCGTACTCGATCGCGACCGTGCGCGTCAGGTTGACGAGCCCCGCCTTCGCCGTGTTGTACGGCGCCGCCATCCGCTCCGCCTGGATGGCCTCGATCGACGAGGTCGCGATGATCGAGCCGCCGCCCCGCGCCAGCATGGCCGGGATCGCCGCCTTCATGCCGTAGAACGCCCCGGTGAGCATGATGCGCAGGCTCTGGTCCCACACCGCCGGATCGATCTCCGCGACGTAGCCGCCGCCGCTCGCGGCGGCGTTCGCGTGCAGCACGTCGAGGCCGCCGAAGCGGTCGACGGCGAACGCGACCGCGGCCTCCTGATCGGCGAGCGACGCCACGTCGACGTGCCGGAACTCGGCCTGCCCGCCGCCGGCGCGCAACTCGGCCACGAGCCGCTCGCCGCGCTCGTCGTCGATGTCCGCGCACACGACCGCCGCGCCCTCGGCCGCGAGCCGGCGCAGCGTCGCCGCGCCGATCCCGGAGGCGCCGCCGGTCACGATCGCGACCCTGCCCGCCAGCCGTCCCATGGCGGGGGCCATACGTCGGCCCGTGACCGGCGGTCAACGGCGGCCGGCTCCCACGCCGCCCCTTTGCGTCGCCGGTGGGTTCGGATAGAGGGTGCGTCCTCGTGACGACCTCCGCTCCGCTCCGCGCCGCGGTGATCGGCGCCGGCCGCATGGGGATGATCCACGGCCACCTGCTCCAGGTCCACCCCGAGACCGAGCTGGTGGGTTTCGTCGATCGCGATGCGGGCCTCGCCCCGCACCTGGCGAGCCAGGGCCTGACGGCACCGCTCTACCCCAGCATCGACGCGCTCTACGGCGCCACCAGCCCCGAGGCCGTGTTCGTCTGCACGCCCACCCACACACACCTGCCGGTCGTGCAGGCGTGCCTCGCCCGCCGCGTGCACCTGTTCGTCGAGAAGCCGCTCGCGACCAACCGCGCCGACGCCGAGGCGATCGTCGCCGCGGCCGACGGGGCCGGCGTGATGCACTCGGGCGGCTACGTCTACGCCCACCTGCCGATCGTCGGCGCGGCCCACGGTCTCCTCGCCGCGGGCGTCCTGGGCGAGCTGTGGCGCTTCACCTCGCACGCGTACGTGAGCGAGGTGTTCAGCGCCAAGCAGGGGTGGTTCTTCCGAAAGAGGCGGCGCGGCGGCGTGGTGGCGAACATGGCCGTCACCTGCTCGCCATCCTCGGCTGTTCTTCGGCCCGATCCGGCGCGTGACCGCGAGCGTACGGTCGCACTACAGCCAGGTCGACGACTCGGCGCAGGCGCTGCTCACGTTCGCCAGCGGTGTCACCGGCCTGATCGACACCTCGTGGAGCATGCCGGGTACGCAGATGCTCGACTACGGCGTGACGATCGACGGTCGCAACGGCACCCTCGTCCTCGAGCGCGAGCGCATCCTGCTGCACCTGCTCGAGCCGGCAGGCGGCCACGAGGCCGGCTGGAGCGAGGTCCACGCCGCCGCCCTCGCCGCCGAGACGAGATTCGACCTCTCGCCGCACATCGGCGGTGAAGCCTTCTACCGCCAGCTCTCGGCCTTCGTCGCCGCCTGCCGCAGCGGGCGCCTCCCGTTCAGCTCGCTCGCCGCATCGCTCGACACGCAGCGCATGATCGAGGGCATCTACGCGTCGGCCGCCGCCGGCGCGCCGGTGGACGCGTGAACCTCGTCCTCGAGCTGCGCCCTCCGGAGGGGCGCCACTATCGGTCGTGGCGAGAGCGGATCGAGACCGTCGCCCACCTCTCGCGCCCCGACGCCGTGCACGCGATCTGCGAAGAGGCCCACGCCGCCGGCGCGCGCGCGATCATGGCGGTCGCCGACGCGACCATCCGCGAGGCGCTGGTCGAGTTCCAACGCTGGCGCGACGTACCGGTGTGGGCCGTCGTCCCGAACATGCAGGCGTTCATCCGCGACCTCACCGACCTCGGGATGGTAGGTGCCGCGCGGGCGCGGTTTCTCCGGCTGCGGCCCGGCGACATGCTCCGCCAGGCGCTCGGCGCGGTCACCCAGGTCGGCGGGGTGCTGCGCAAGGACTTCGCGGTCGGCACGACGCTGGTCGCGAACATGGAGCTGGCCGGGTTGCGCGGCCTGCGCATCGCGCGCCTGTTCCTCCACCCGCAGGTGACCGAGATCGCGCTCGCCGGCGGCGTGACGGCCGTGTTCCGTGCGGTCTTGGCGCAAGCCGAGCGCCTCGGCATCGAGGCCGGTCTCGTCACCAACAACCCCGTCCGTGCGGCCGCCGTCCTCGGCGACGAGCTGCGCCGCTTCGCGGTGATCGTCGCACCCGCCAATGCGCCCGGCTACAAGATGGTCCCCGACCGCGCCGCCTGCGAGGCCCTCTTCCGAACCGACCCCACCCGCTTCTACGCCAGCGAGGTCACCGCCGGCGGGAGCATCGCCCCCGAGGCCGCGCTCGCCCACGTCCGGACGCTCGGGCTCGGCGGCGCGCTGCTCGACGTCCGCACCGTGCAGGCACTCGCTCGGGCGGCGGCGTAGCCGCGCCCCGGCGTCACCCGCCCGCGAACCAGTCGAGGGCCTTCTCGACGTTCTGGCCACGGCGGTGGAACCCCCCGTGATCGCCGCCCGCATCCTCGTTCAGCACGACGTCGCCCCCCTGGCGCCGGAGCCAGTCGCGGGTGCGGCGCATGGCTGGGCAACCGTCGCGTTCGGGGTTCGGATCGCCGTCGCCGCAGTAGAGCCACCAGCGGGTTCCCGCGTACGGAGCCGAGCCGAAGCGGCCGTCGACCACGTCGCGGCTGGGCGGAAAGTCGGCGGACATGCCGCCCGAGTTGGCAATGACCTGGCGGAACAGCGGGTGCGGCGTGCTCCGATCCAGCGCGACGAGGGCGTAGAGATTCGCCGACGCACGGGAGAAGCCGTGCAACAGCGTGTGGGCGGGCGTGACGCCGAGTTTCGCCAACAGGCTTCCCAGCTCGCGTCGCATCTCCTGCGGCGCATAGTAGTCGTCGACACTCTGGCCACCGCCGAACCACCACTGCAGAGCGACGACGCCGAGACCACGCCTCTCGGCGAACGGCCGCCACAGCACGACCTCGTCGTAGGCCCAGCTCCCGCTGCCGTGCAGCGTGACGATCCAGCCCGCCGGCGCCGCGCGCGGCTGCCAGACGAGGGCGAAGCTGCGACCGTCCGCCGTCCGCTCGACGCGGGCCCCGAGACGGTCCGCCTCCTGCGCGCGCGCCCCGGCCGCCGCTCTGGCGCGTGCCAGCAGCTGATCGGCGTCGTTCACCGCCGCGGCCGGCAGGGCCGGCAGGGCGAGGCAGAGCAGCAGACCGATCGGAACGCCGCGCATGCCGTCACGCGTCCTGCGGCCCGCGCCGCGCCGCCAGCGCCCGCAACGCCGCCTCGAGCAGGAGGAACGCCGCGCCCAGGTAGAGCGCGATCTCGGTGAGATGCCCCTGCCAGTCGATCGCGCGCGTCTGCGTCACCGTCGCGGTGGCGGCGAAGAGCTGCGCCGTGTCGCGCTCCGCACCGGCCACGCGCGCGACGCCGTAGATCGCGTAGCGGCTGCCGGCGAGCGCCCCCGCGTTCTGGACGCGCGCGTCGACCGCGCGCGACTTCCCCGCCTCGAGCCGCACCGTCCCGAGGTCGCGCCAGCCGCCGAGCTCGTCTGGAAGGAAGAGGCCGAGCCGCACGTCGCGCGCCGCCGACGCGGCATTCGTGACGTTCAGTGTGACGTTGCCTTCGCCGGAGAGCGCCACGCTCGACAGGCTGCCCTGCAGCGCCGGCGGCGCGGCGCCTTCGACGTCCACCGTCACCGCGCTCACCGCGGAGAAGCCGCGGAACCCCGCGTCGTTGTAGGCCACGGTCGCGAGCAAGGGGTAGCGCCCCGGCCGCGCCGGCCGCGCGACGTCGAACGTCCACTCGTTCCGCCGCTGCGGCGCCAGCTCGCGCACCAGCTCGCCCGCCTGCGACGCGTCGCCGAGCAGGATGCGCGGCTTCACGTCGTGTGCGACGTCGCTGCCCGTGTTGCGCACGAGGACCGTGACCCGCACGGCCTCGCCGACCTGCGAGGAGAGCGTCGTCTCGAGCGTGATCGAGCCGGCGTGCACGGTCGCGGGCAGGAGCAACCCGAGGACGAGCGCCAGTTTCGTGCGCGGCGTGAGCCGCGCCGCGAGGCCGCGCAGGCTGCGGAGGTAGATGCCGAGGCCCACGGCGGCGGCGACGGCCAAGAGCGCCCCGACGGCCGCCTCGCGCTCGCCGGTGCTGCGGAAGGCCGCGATCTCCCGGACGGCGTAGCCGAGCACGGCCAGGATCGCGGTGACGATCAGGAGCGGATGGACGACGGCGAGGGGTCCGGGGCCGCGGCGCGACATCGGTCGTCGTATAGCAGGCGCCCCACGAGGGCGACCAGGCGCCGCATGCGCCGGCCGCGCACCGACCGCAGGAAGGGGGCCAGATGGCGGGTCGCCACGGCACCGGCCGCGGTCGCCGTTCCGAGCAGGAGGAACACGTCCCGTCCGGTCATCCGGGACGGAGCAAATGCACTCGGCATGCCGCGGCCACGGATGGCAGGCCCCGTCGCCCGCAGCCGCCTCCCGGGCCAATTCGCTGGCGCCGCCGCGGGCCCTGCTGCCCGGAAACCTGACAGCGGTCCGCCCGGCGTCAGGCCTTCGCGGCGACGAGCGAGCGCAGGACGTACGGCAGCAGCCCCCCGTGCCGGTAGTAGGTGACGTCGTCCGGCGTGTCGACGCGCGCGATGGCCGTGAGCTCGGTGACCGTGCCGTCCGCCGCCGTCGCCCGCACCCGCACCCGCTTGCCGGGCGCGAGGTCCGCGGCGAGGCCCTCGATGTCGATCGTCTCACGACCCGTGAGCCCGAGCGACGCGGCGCTCTGGCCGGGCAGGAACTCGAGCGGCATGACGCCCATGCCCACCAGGTTGCTGCGGTGGATGCGCTCGTAGCTCTCGGCGAGCACCGCACGCACGCCGAGCAGCAGCGTCCCCTTGGCCGCCCAGTCGCGCGACGACCCGGTGCCGTACTCCTTGCCCGCGATCACGACGAGCGGCGTGCCCTGCTCCCGGTAGCGCACCGCCGCATCGTAGATCGACAGCTTCTCGCCGCTCGGCACGTGCGTGGTCCAGCCGCCCTCGACGCCGGGCACGAGCTGGTTGCGCAGCCGGATGTTGGCGAAGGTGCCGCGCATCATGACCTCGTGGTTGCCGCGCCGCGCACCGTACGAGTTGAAGTCCTTCGGCTGGACGCCGAGGCTCTGGAGATAGCGGCCGGCCGGGCTGTCGGTCTTGATCGCGCCGGCGGGCGAGATGTGGTCGGTGGTGATCGAGTCGCCGAGCAACGCCAGCACGCGCGCGCCGCGGATGTCCGAGATCGGCGCCGGAGCAGACGTCATGCCGTCGAAGAACGGCGGCGCCTTGATGTACGTCGAGTCGGACTGCCAGCGGTAGAGGTCGCCGGCGGGCGCCGCGATCGCGCGCCAGTGCTCGTCCCCCTCGAACACGTCCGCGTACTCGGCGCGATAGCCCTCGGCCGACACGGCGCGGAGCGCGACGCGGACGTCCTCCGCCGTCGGCCACACGTCGCGCAGAAAGACCGGCTTGCCGTCGCTCCCCGTACCGAGCGGATCCTGCTCGGGATCGAAGTCGACCGTGCCGGCGAGCGCGTACGCCACGACCAGCGGCGGCGACGCCAGGTAGTTCGCCCGCGCGAGCGGGTTCACGCGGCCCTCGAAGTTGCGGTTGCCCGAGAGCACCGCGGCCGCGACGAGATCGCCGTGCTCGATCGCCTTCGCGACCGGCTCGGGCAGCGGGCCGGAGTTGCCGATGCAGGTCGTGCAGCCGTAGCCGACGAGGTTGAAACCGAGCGTCTCCAGGTCGGCGAGCACGCCGGCGTCGGCGAGGTAGCGGGTCACGACCTTGGACCCGGGCGCGAGGCTCGTCTTCACCCACGGCTTGACGCGCAGCCCGCGGGCAGCGGCCTTGCGCGCGACGATGCCGGCGCCGAGCATGACCGACGGATTCGACGTGTTGGTGCAGCTCGTGATCGCGGCGATCACGACCGCGCCGTGCCCCATTGCACCGCTCCCGCGCTCGGTGGTGACGGGCTCCGTCCGACCCGCGTCGCCGGGACGGTCCTTCAGAAACTCCGCACGCGCCTTCTCCCACGCGGGCTTCATCTGCCGCAGGGGCACGCGGTCCTGCGGCCGGCGGGGCCCGGCGAGCGAGGGCTCGACCGTGCCGAGGTCGAGGTCGAGGCGATCGCTGAACTCGCACTCCGGTCCGGACGGCAGGCGGAAGAGACCCTGCGCGCGCGCGTAGGCCTCGACGAGCGCGACCAGGCTCGCGTCGCGCCCGGTGAGGCGCAGGTACGCGAGCGTCTCCTCGTCGACCGGGAAGAAGCCCATGGTGGCGCCGTATTCCGGGGCCATGTTCGCGATCGTGGCGCGGTCGGCCAGCGAGAGGCTCGCCAGCCCGGGGCCGAAGAACTCGACGAACTTCCCGACCACGCCCTTCTTCCGCAGCATCTCGGTCGCGGTGAGGACGACGTCGGTGGCGGTGGCGCCCGTAGCGAGCGTGCCGTGGAAGCGGAAGCCGACCACCTGCGGGATGAGCATGACCGTCGGCTGGCCGAGCATCGCGGCCTCGGCCTCGATGCCGCCGACGCCCCAGCCGAGCACGCCGAGGCCGTTGATCATGGTGGTGTGGGAATCGGTGCCGAGCACGCTGTCGGGGAGCAGCACCGGCTGGCCGCCGTCGCTGCGCTCGCAGACGACCGACGCCAGGTACTCGAGGTTCACCTGGTGGACGATGCCGGTCCCGGGCGGGACGACGCGGAAGTCCCGGAACGCCTGCTGGCCCCAGCGCAGGAAGGTGTAGCGCTCGGCGTTGCGCTCGAACTCGATCTCGACGTTTCTGCGGAACGCGTCGGACGTGCCGAAGGCGTCGACCTGGACCGAGTGGTCGATGACGAGGTCCACCGGCTGCAGCGGATTGATGCGGCCGGGATCACCGCCCATTCTGCGCATCGCGTCGCGCATCGCGGCGAGGTCGCAGACGGCCGGAACGCCGGTGAAGTCCTGCAGGATCACCCGCGCCGGCATGAACGGGACCTCCCGGTCGGGCACGCGTTTCGGATCCCACGCCAGCAGCGCCTCGACGTGGTCGCGCGTCACCGACACGCCGTCCTCGCGCCGCAGCAGGTTCTCGAGGAGAATCTTGAGGGAGAACGGCAGCCGCGCTGCCCGCGCGCCGAGGGCCTCGAGTCGGTAGATCGTGTAGTCCCTGCCGCCCGCGCGGAGGGTGCCACGGGTCCGCATGCTGTCGGGATGCGCCATCGCACGGCAGGATATACGGCGGTCGCACGAGTTCCAACGCGGGGCGCGCTCATGCTCCCGCCGGGCGAGCAGGCCTCTTCTCAGGCCGGCGCGGCCACCGGGAATCCCAGAGCGGCGGCGGCGGCCGCCATGCGTCGATCGTAGGTGACCACCGCGCGCAGTGCGGGAGCGACGAGCTCGGCCGCTGCGAGATGAATGGCGTCGAGCGAGCGCAGCGCGAGCGGCTCGAGGATGCCTGCGGCGTCGAGGAGCGTGTCGTCGAGCCGAATCAGGTTGACGCTTCGCAGAAGCCGACGGGCCGTCTCGACGGCGGCAGGTCCCAGCGGCCGCACGGCACGCAGGACCTCGGTCCGGGCCACGCCACACGACACTCGTTCCGGCTCGCGACGGAGATACGCCCGCAACGCACGCGACTCGGGCTCGAGGACGACGAGCTTCACGAGCGCCGACGCATCGAGGTACACCATGACGACCCCCCGGTTCAGCGCTCCGTGGCGCGCAGGCGCGCGAGGCGGCGAGAGGGCGCCTCGGTGCCACGCGGCAACCGGACTGGCGCGCCTACCTCGAGGACATCGCCTTCGGCCCTGACCAAGCGTCCTGCCGCTTCGAGCGCGTCGAGCACGTTGCCGACGGCGACGGGGACCAGCATGGCGACGGGGCGACCGCGATCGGTGACCTCGATCCGCTCACCCCTGCGCACGCGCCGCACGGCCGCCGCGGCGTTCTGCTGAAGCTGACGCACACCCATACGTTCCATGTGCGTCATCGTAGCACGTCCCACGCGACGTCTCCAGGGCGTGGATGGCCGGGGCAAAGGCCAATGCCGGCAGGTCATGGCGTCCCGACACTGAGGTCGCTGAAATTTTTCGCGCAGCGATTGGGCAGCTCGTGGTGCTTCTGAACCGCCCCGGTTTTGTCGGTGGCTCGATTCCTTGAGAGGGCCGCGCCATGGGACGACCGAGCGGGTCCTCCCCGGCGATGCGGGAGTGGACGGTGCGCCCGGTGCTGGCGCAGCGGGACGCGGCGCTGGAGGGCGAGATTCGGCGGGTCTGGAAGGGGAACTTCGAGGTGTTCGGCGTCGCGAAAGTGTGGCGCCGGCTCGGCCTGCTGCGGTGCGCGGTCGGGCGTTTCCGATCACGACCACGCCGAACGAGGCGGCGACCCGGCCGGCCGATCTCGTGCAGCGGACCTTCACCGCAACGCGGCCGAATCAGCTCCTGGTCGCCGATCTCACCTACGTCACTGGGTCGGAACGTTCGAGTTCAGCACCGAAACACACCGACCCTCGCTCGGCGACGAACGGGGGAGTCGGGGCAAGAGCCCCGGCTCCCCCGGATCGACATGCTGCCGACTGCCGCGCGTTCTACGGCAAGAACGTGCCGCTGACGGCGTTGGTGATCGAGGCGCCCCCGCCAACCGTGGCGTTGTTTGCGGTCGCATGGTTGAACACGCCGCCGCCGACCACGGCCTCGGGGCCCGACGCGACGTTGCTGTCTCCGCCGCTCACCGCCGCGTCGAGCCCGTTCGCCAAGTTGTCGAGGCCGCCGCCCACGAAAGCGAACTGCCCGGCGCTGCCCGACCCCGGGCATGTCTGCGCAAGACCCGATCCCGCCGTGTTGCATTGCCCGCCGGCCACCGAGGACGCCACGCTGCTCGCGAAGTTGCTCTTCCCGCCGCTCACCGCAGCGCTGTTCGCGGTTGCGCGATTGAGCTGGCCGCCGCTGATCGACGCCGCATAGCCGGTACGGCTGTCCGGGGTACAGGCCGGCGCGGTTCCGATCCCCACGTAATTGCACTGGCCGCCCGTAATTGAAGCGTGGCTGGCTGTGGCAACGTTGGACAGGCCGCCGCTGACAGAGGCGTAGTCGAATGCATTGTTGCTTTCTCCGCCGCTGACGGAGGAGGACCGTCCGCTCGCCCAGTTGCCGTTGCCACCGCTGACGGACGCAAAGAGCCCGAACGCGAGGTTGTTCGAGCCGCCACTGACGGAGGCCTCCTCCTCCGTCGCCATGTTGCCGCCTCCGCCACTCACGGATGCGCTGATCGCAGTCGCCTGGTTTAGCTGTCCGCCGCTGATCGTCGCCGCCACGCCGGGAGTAACGGAATCCAAGGTGCAACCCGGCGCGGTCCCGGTCCCGACGTAGTTGCACTGGCCTCCGACGATAGATCCGGCGAATACCTCGGCGGTATTGTTGAAACCGCCGCTGACGGAGACGGCTTCTCCCATCGCCTGGTTTTTGGCGCCGCCGTTGACGGAGGCACCGAATCCCCCCGCCTTGTTGTCTCTGCCGGCGGTGACGGAGCAGTAGAGGCCAGAGATAGTATTCCTAAATCCAGCTACTAGCCCACCGTACCCGGAATACGAATGATCCGGGCCGACAACGACGTTATGCGAGCCCGAACGAATAGGAAGGGAGTCGTTTTCGTTGTAGCCGACGATGAGGTTCCCGAGCCCGTTGGTCAGCCCATCCGTCGAGCCGCTGCCGCTGCGCACGTTCACGTTGCAGCCGGTGAAGTACACCTCGTTGCCCACCTGCGATGCACACGGGAGACTCGTACCCGCCGAACTGAATTGCAGCTGGCAGCCGCTGCCGACGGGCGCGATGCCGGTGCCCGTGACGGTGAGAAAGGCCGTGCCGGGAGCCGTGACTCCCGCCAGGACGGTCGTCAGTCGGTCGGTTTTCGGAGGCTTCGCGGCGCCTTTCGGCGAGAACCGCTTCAGGCGCTCGACCAATCCGACGTTCTCGATCGCGACGTCTACCGCGGCACCGGCCGCCATCGTGCACGCGCTATCACTGTAGAGCTGAAACGTCAGAGTGGTCCCGGCGACAGCGGTCTTGAGCGCCGTCTCGTCAACCGTGTAACTCACCTGCACGTCAGCACGCGCGAGCGTGGAGCTGCCGGCGGAGAAGGCAAGCGTGAAAAGGACGCCGAGGGCCGCGATTTGTTTCGTCTTCATGCGATTCTCCCATCGAGTACGATCTGAAATCTCTAATCTGTCACATGCCTTCGGACGCGCCGTATATGACCGCCGTCACACATCCGATCTTCCTTGCGCGTGTCGGCAGCGGATCGTCGTAAGCCTCGCGACGTGCTCCCGGCGGCGGCGTTCGCGCGAGACCTGTGGAGTGGGGCACTGCTCGAAGGGTAGCGCGCGGCATGCCACCACTCGTGTACGACCCGCTTGGTCAGCACTCGAATGGAGGGCGCCCCGTGGCCCCAGCACCGGCCCCGTCGCACTTGGGCCCCCGCTGTGTCCGGCCTGCTCGCGAGCCCGCCGCTCTGCGAGCCGACTACGGAAGGGCGGCGGTTACCTTCCGTTCAGCGCGCCGCGGAACGAGCCTTCGACCGTGACCGCGCTCGTGGCGCCGACGACCGGGGTGAGGGAGCCGCTGAACCGCCCCTCGACGACCGTGCCGTCGAACGCATCGAACGTCACCTGGAATGGGGCGGACGTGGGTCCGCCGGTGTTGAACCAGTATCGTTTCCCGCCGTTCTCCGCGTACTGCCCGCTGCAGTAGGTGTCCACCGTCACGGGATACGTCTGTGCGCTCAGGATCACCGGGCAGCCAACGCCGATCGTCTTGGTGGCCCCGGCCTTCGTCCCGATGATGGTGAAGCCGCTGTCGTTCTGCGTGAAGCTCAACAGCCGTCCGCCCCACTTGACGTGCTTCCCCTCGATCGTCGCGGACACCGTGCGCCTCTTGCCGGCCTTCTTCGCTTCCGACGCACTGGGGAGGCTGGCGACCACGGTCGCAAGCACGACCCCGGCCGCGACGTTCTTCCACATGCGAGCCATCATCGTTTCCTCTCTCTCGGCACCAAGGTCGGGCACCGTCGTCACGAGCGCCCGATATGCGCGTCCGCCGGTCGAGTCAACCCGCGTTCACCGCGACTCGGAGTAGCCCGACCGGCCGCGCGGTAACGTCCCGCGCGACGGCAAGTCGCTCGGGCGCTTCGGAGTGCGTGCTGGGCCCCACCCCGTGCCGGATCACCGGACGAAGGGGCGTCCGACTCGAGGCCTGGTCCAGCGCCTTGGTGTAGCGGCGGCGCGCAGCAGCGGGCGGTCCGCACAGACTCACGCGCCGCCCGTGCGCCAACCGCAATCCCTGGCGACATGGGCCGCTGGTGGGCGGACCCGCAGCCGGGGGCCGCTAGCCGTCCAGCGCGTGCCCGGTCTGCACCACCCGTGCCGCGGTTGCGTCGGGCACGTGGTCGCTGTGGCACGCGTGCTTGCCCTCGACGACGGGCAGCGGCACGCCCCGCTGGAGGAGCAGCGCGCGACCCTCGTCGCCGATGCCCGGGCTGCGCACCGCGCGGCGCTCCGGCTGCGACGCCGGGTCCTTGCCGCTCGCGAACTCCACGATCTCCTTCGAGATGCGCATGCTGCACCAGTCGTGGCCGCACATGGCGCAGAAGTCCGTGTCGACCTCGAGGTCCTCGTCGTGCAACGCGCGCGCGGTTTCGCCGTCGAACGCCAGCTCGAACTGCCGGGGCCAGTTGAGCGCCGCGCGCGCGCGCGACAGCGCGTCGTCCCACGCGCGCACACCCGGCACGCCGCGCGCGATGTCGCCCGCGTGCGCGGCGATCTTGTAGGCGATGCAGCCGGCCTTCACGTCCTCCGCCTTCGGCAGGCCGACGTGCTCCTTCGGCGTGACGTAGCAGAGCATCGCCGCACCGTGGCGCGCGGCTTCCGTCGCGCCGATCGCACTCGTGATGTGGTCGTAGCCGGGGAAGACGTCGGTGACGAGCGGGCCGAGCACGTAGAACGGCGCGTCGTCGCAGAGCTCCTGCTGGAGGCGCATGTTCCACCCGATCTGGTCGAGCGGGACGTGGCCCGGGCCCTCGACCATCACCTGCACCCCCGACGCGCGCGCGCGGTGGACCAGCTCGGCGAGGGTGCGCAGCTCGGCGAGCTGCGCCGCGTCGCTGGCGTCGGCGAGGCAGCCGGGGCGGAGCCCGTCGCCGAGCGAGTACGTGACGTCGTACTCGCGCATGATCGCGCTGATCTCGTCGAAGAGGTCGAACATCGGGTTCTGCCGGCCATGGTGGATCATCCACTTGGCGAGCAGCGACCCGCCGCGGGATACGATCCCGGTGGTCCGCGAACGCACGAGGCCCAGGTGCTCGCGCAGCACGCCGGCGTGGATCGTGAAGTAGTCGACGCCCTGACGCGCCTGGCGCTCGACCTCTGCGAGAATCACGTCGTAGCTCAGGTCCTCGATCTGGCGGCCGACGATCATGCTGTAGATCGGCACCGTCCCGATCGGGATCGTGCTGTGGTCGAGGATCGCCTGGCGGCACGCGCCGAGGTCGCCGCCGGTCGAGAGATCCATCAGCGTGTCGGCGCCGAAGCGCTGCGCCCAGCGCAGCTTCTCGACCTCCGCGGCCAGATCGCTCGACACCGGCGATGCGCCGATGTTGGCGTTGATCTTGGTGGTGATCATGCGCCCGATACCGGTCGGGTCGAGGCGGCGGGGAGAGCGCTCGCCGCGCAGCGGCTCGCCATCGGCGATGGCGGCGGCGCGCTGCACCACGGTCTGGTTGACCCAGTAGCGCGCCTCGGCCGGGGCACCCGGGTGCCCGACCACCGCAGCAGGCGGCTCGGGACGCGGCTCGCTCGCCGGCGCCGCGCCGCCGCTACCGGCGAGATGTCGGACGTTGGCGGGGATCACGAGGCGACCGCGCGCCACCTCGTCGCGGATGGCTTCGGGCGTCGTGCACTCGCGCTGCGCCACACGGCGCATCGCGGGGGTGATCAGGCCCTTGCGGGCCGCTTCGAGCTGCGTCATCGCTTCCCTCCGCCGGAATGACCCGGATCAGGTTCGAGGGGTCAGCAGGCGCGCACCTGCTTTCTCAGCCGCCTTCAGGGCGGGCGGCTCCCCCAGCGTCGTCGACCATGACGCCCGTATCCGGCGCCGTCAAGCGTCGGACCCCGCAGGAAAGCGAAGGGGCGCTGACCACGCCCGGCGTGGCCCCGCCCCCTCGTTCCGATCGGAATCCGCGGTGGGCTAGTAGTCCTCGCCGCCGTGCTCCATGCCCGCGCCGGCACCGGCGCCCTTCTTCTCCACGGGCTTGTCGGCGATCATCGCCTCGGTGGTGAGCAGCAGCCCGGCCACCGACGCCGCGTTCTGCAGCGCCGTCCGCACGACCTTGGTCGGGTCGATGATGCCCGCCTTCAGAAGGTCCTCGTACTGCTCCTTCGCCGCGTTGAAGCCGAACGAGCCCTTGCCCTGGCGGACCTTCTCGATGACGACCGGGCCATCCTGGCCCGCATTGCTGGCGATCCAGCGCAGCGGTTCCTCGATCGCGCGCCGGACGATGCGCACGCCCGCCTGCTCCTCGGCGTTGTCGAGCTTCAGCTGATCGAGCACCGTCTGCGACCGCAGCAGCGCGACCCCGCCGCCCGGCACGATACCCTCCTCGACCGCCGCCCGCGTGGCGTGCATCGCGTCCTCGACGCGGGCCTTCTTCTCCTTCATCTCGACTTCGGTGGCGGCTCCGACCCGGATCACCGCGACGCCGCCCACGAGCTTGGCGAGCCGCTCCTGGAGCTTCTCGCGGTCGTAGTCCGAGGTGGTCTCCTCGACCTGCGCCCGGATCTGCTTGATGCGACCCTCGATGTCGGCCTTCTTGCCGGCGCCGTCGATGATCGTCGTATTGTCCTTGTCGATGGTGATCCGCTTGGCGCGCCCGAGGTCCTTGAGCGTCACGTTCTCGAGCTTGAGGCCCAGCTCCTCGGCGATCATCCGGCCGCCGGTGAGGATCGCGATGTCCTCGAGCATGGCCTTGCGGCGGTCGCCGAACCCGGGGGCCTTCACCGCGCAGGCGGTGAGTGTCCCGCGGATCTTGTTGACGACGAGCGTGGCGAGGGCCTCGCCCTCGACCTCCTCGGCGATCACGAGCGTCGGCTTCGAGGCCCGTGCCACCTGCTCCAGCACCGGGAGGAGGTCTTTCATCGACGAGATCTTCTTCTCGTGGATGAGGATGTACGCGTCCTCGAGGACGCACTCCATGCGATCGGGGTCGGTGACGAAGTAGGGGCTCGAGTAGCCGCGGTCGAACTGCATGCCTTCGACGACGTCGAGCTGGGTCTCGAGGCTCTTGGCCTCCTCGACCGTGATCACGCCCTCCTTGCCGACCTTCTCCATCGCTTCCGCGATCATCTCGCCGATGGCCGTGTCACCGTTGGCCGACACCGTGCCGACCTGCGCGATCTCTTCCTTGCCCTTGGTGGACTTGGAGAGCTTCTTGAGCTCGTCGGTGATCGTCACGACGGCTCGGTCGATGCCGCGCTTGAGGCTCATCGGGTCGTGCCCGGCGGCAACCAGCTTGGCGCCTTCGGTGAACAACGCGCGAGCGAGCACCGTGGCGGTGGTGGTGCCGTCGCCGGCCACGTCGGAGGTCTTGGAGGCGACCTCCTTCACCATCTGCGCGCCCATGTTCTCGAACTTGTCGGAGAGCTCGATCTCCTTGGCGACGGTCACGCCGTCCTTGGTGATGTTGGGCGCGCCCCACGACTTCTCGAGCACCACGTTGCGACCGCGGGGCCCGAGCGTGACGGTGACCGCGTCGGCCAGGATGTTCACGCCGCGGAGAACCTTGCTCCGGGCATCCTCACTGAAACGAACGATCTTTGCTGGCATCGTGTCCTTCCTCCCTACGCCTCGACCACGCCGAGGATGTCCTCTTCGCGGAGGATGAGATGCTCGACGCCGTCGAGCTTGACCTCGCTCCCCGCGTACTTGCCGAAGAGCACCCGGTCACCGGCCCTGACATCGAGGGGAATCACCTGGCCGTCCTCGCGGCGACCTCTGCCGACGGCGACCACCTGACCCTCCTGCGGCTTCTCCTTGGCAGTGTCGGGGATGATGATGCCACCCTTGCTGCGCTGCTCCTGATCCTCGATCCGCTTGACGATGAGTCGATCGCCGAGCGGCCGAATGCTTGTTGCCATGGCCCTGGAACCTCCTTCGGGTAGATACTGGGAGACACCCGTCCCGCGGACGGGCGCGCGCAAGGTAAGCCACGCGCGCCGCGAGTCAAGGCCCAGGTCGAAAAAAGGGGCCGTTCGGCAGCGTCAGCGCTGGCCCAGCCGTCGCAGGGAGCCGACGACCCGCAGGTGCGACGCGGTGGCGCGCTCGACGCGCGCGGCCAGCTCGGCCATGACCCCGCTCCGAAGCGCCTCCGCGTCGATGCCGAGGGCCTCGCAGAGCTGCTCGTACGAGAAGGCGTACGCCCGATTCCGATCGAGCAGCCAGGTCCGCGCCTCACGCCACACCTGCCGGCTCCCCGCCCGCCGGGGCCCCTCCAGCAGGATGCGCAGCGCGTCCTCCAGGACGGCGAACTTGAGGCGTAGCTCGCCGCTGCTCAGCCGCTGCCGCGCCGCCGTCAACTCGCGTGGCTCGATCGCCGCCTTCTTGAGCCGCGTCATGCCGTTCCGCAGAGCGAGAGCCGCTCAGCTCCCCGCCGCCCGGCCCCCGTGCCGGCGGGCGCCACCGGTAGAGGGCGGCTTGGCGAGCTCGTCGGCCTCCTCTTCCATCTCGGTGGCCCGGTCCTCGAGGCCGTCGGCCCGGTCGTCGAGCGCGCCGGCCAGGTCGTCCTTGCCGATCTGCCGCATCTCGTCGGCCTTGTCGCGCAGGCCGGCAGCCTTACCCCGCATCTGCTGCGCGACTTCGAGGAGAACGTCGCGCTCGTCCTGGGTGGTGAACCCCTTCCCGCCACGGGTCGGAGGTACGAGCCCCTTACGCTCCTGCGCCCGGACCGGCCAGAGGGCCCCGGCACCCAGGAGGAGGGCGAGCAGCAGAACCGGAATTCTCATGCACGCCACCTCGGATAACTGTAACGGCGAGGTCCCGCGAGGACAAGCCGTCCGAAGGTCGCGGGTCAGGCCCCGACCAGGAGCTCGTCCTCGAGCCAACGGGCGAGGAGCCCCCCGGCCTGGGGGACCACCCGCTCGAGGTCGCCGTCCGCCAGGGCCTCGCAGATCTGGGCAAACGTGTCGCCCGCGGCGACGCGCTCGAGCGCCATGGCCTCGTCGGGACCCAGCCGAGCGTGGAACACGCGGTACCCTTGTCGCCAGACGCGCAGGGTCGTCGGCACAGGGGCGGCCGGTCGCACCGGGGCATCCCAGAGCTCGTGCAGCGGCCACTCGGATCGCAACAGCACGCAGCCCGGGGCGAGCCGGAAGCGCAGGCGGCCCCACTCCTCGGGTGGGATCGTGCGCAGATCGGCCAGCCCGAGGGGAACCACGTCGGGCGCGTCGAAGGCCTCGACACGGGCCCATTCGAGCCGGACGAGGTCGGCGAGGAAGGGGGGCCACACCGCCGCGGCCGACGCCGCCACGAAGCCCGCCATCGCCCCGCCGAGCTGGCGCAGTGACGGGCTCACCGACGGGTGCGCGCGGAGATACTCGCGCACCAGGCTGGCGAAGCCGTCACAGCCCAGGCATTCCGCGGTCTTCGGATAGTCCTCGCGCAACGCCTCCACGAGGCGCCAGAAGTACATCTCTGCGTAGATGCCGAGGCGCGCCGTCGGCCGCACCACCGCCGTCAGGGCCGGGACGCCA
This sequence comes from Binatia bacterium, assembly GCA_046327955.1. Taxonomy (GTDB): domain Bacteria; phylum Desulfobacterota; class Binatia; order DP-6; family DP-6; genus JAXLXP01. The sequence continues at coordinate 148,337 of JAXLXP010000011.1, forward strand.
GCCGGGCCCTCGGGCTCGGCGATCGCCTGCCAGAACAGGCGCTGCAACTCACTCAGCGGCGGCACGGCGGACATCACCGAGCTCCTCCGACTCGATGGCACGAGCCCGATCGGCCTCGGCCAGCAGCGTCGGGAACGGCGGAATCTGCGCGTCCCATTCGACCAAAGTCGACACCCGCCCGAAGCGTCGCACGGCCAACCGATAGAGGTCCCACACGGCCGCGCAGACGGCGTGGTCGTGGGTGTCGAGCAGATGTGTCCCGAGGTCGCTGTGACCAGCCAGGTGGATCTGGCCGACGCGCTCGATCGGAACGCTGGCGATGTACTCGGTCGCCGAGAAGCCGTGGTTCACCGCGCTCACGTAGACGTTGTTGACGTCGAGCAGGATGCCGCAGTCGGCCGCGCGCGCGACCGCGGCCAGGAACTCCCACTCCGGCATCGTCGAGTGCGCGAAGGTCACGTAGCTCGACACGTTCTCGATCAGGATGCGCCGCCCCAGACGCTCCTGGACCTGTTGCACGCGCCCGATCACGTGGGCGAGTGACTCTTCGGTGTAGGGCAGCGGCAAGAGATCGTGCGCGTAGCGCCCGTCGATCCGCCCCCAGCACAGGTGGTCGGATATCCACGCCGGCTCGACGCGGTGCGCGAGCGCGTCGAGCTGTGCGAGATAGGCCTCGTTCAGCGGGTCGACCGAGCCCAGCGACAGCGACACGCCGTGCATCGCGATCGGCGCCCGCGTCCGCACCTGTTCGAGCACGTGCAGCGGCCGGCCGCCACGGATCATGAAGTTCTCGGAGATGACCTCGTACCACTCCGCCCCGTGATCACCTGCCAGGATCTCGGGAAAGTGGGGCGGGCGAAGGCCGACGCCGTGGCCGAGGTAGGGGACGAGGCTCGACATGGGCTGTCCGGTCCGCAGGGCCGGGGCGCGGGCCCCGGCCCTGCCCCGGGGCTATTTCTCGGCGACGACCTTGCCGCCCTTGGCCTTGCAGTCGGCCGCGTCGAGCTCGACCCAGCCCTGGCCCTTGCACGCGTTCTTCCCCGCGCACGCGTGACCAGCGCCGGAGCAGGCCCCCTGCCCCTTGCACGCATTGACGCCGGCGCAGTGCACCTTGTCGCCGCCCGCCTTCTCCTCGGCGCGCGCGCCGAGCGAGCCCGCGAGCAACAGGCTCGCCGCCGCGCTCGCGATGAGAATGCCCTTGTTCACGCTCTTCATCACTGTCCTCCTCAGGGACGAGGTCCGAGCCCCGTCCACGAACGCATCGGCGGTACGCCGGTGCCGGTTCAAAGGCAAGGGTCCGGCACTGGAAGCCCGGCCGGACCCGTGCGAGAAGCGGCGGGCGCGGTCGGCAACGAGCCGGCTGCCCGGGAGGCGCGAGATCATGCGGAGACTGATCGCCCTGCTGCTCGTGGTGGCCGCGACGACGGCCGCCCGTGGCGGCGAGTTCGAGGGCATCGCCGACTCGAAGCTCACGATGCGGCGGGAGAACGGCGGTCCCTCGACGGCCACCGGCCGGACGTTCATCTCGAAGGCGGCCCTGCGGACCGAGATGGAGATGCAGAGCCCCGAGCTGCAGAAGGCGACGGGGCGCGCGGCGATGCGGATGACGTGGCTGCAGCGCTTCTCGGAGCCGGGGATCGTCTACAGCATCAACGACGAGCGGAAAGCGTACTCCGTCCTCGACACGACCGCGTTCGCCAAGGACGCCAAGAGCCCACCCGAGAAGTTCACCGTCACCAAGCTCGGCACGGACACGATCGCCGGCCACCGCTGCGAGAAGTTCCTCGCCGTCTCGGAGCGGGGCCGCCAGGTGGAGCTCTGTACCGCGAAGGACGTGGTCGGCTCGAGCGCCTGGCTGGCGGCCATGGAGCGGAGCTCGAGCCGCGGCCCAGGCTGGATGCCGGCACTCCGCGAGGCCGGTGCCGACGGCCTGCCGCTGCGGATGATCACGCGCGATCCCGGATCGACCGAGCCCCGGGTCACGATGGAGGTGCTGCGGCTCGAGGAGAAGGCGCTCGCCGCGTCGCTCTTCGAGATTCCCGCCGGCTACACCAAGGCCGACTTCTTCGGCGCCGAGTCCCTGTCGCCCGAGCAGGAGCAGCAGCTCCGCGGGGCACAGCAGAAGATGAACGAGGCGATGGAGGGCATGTCGCCCGAGCAGCGCAAGGCCATCGAGGAGATGATGCGCAAGATGGGCGGCGCCCGCCCGCCGCACTAGAACGCGCGGTGTTCAGCGGCCGACGAGCGCCGCCGCCTGGCCCGTCGCCTCGAGCACGCGCCGCCAGGCTTCGCCCTGCGGGTCGAGCTGGCGACGCGTCGCGACCGCGATCGGGATCGGCACGTGCACGAAGCGCTGGTTCCACACGCCGACCAGCATGTTCGTGCGCCCGGCCATCCCCGCGTGCACCGCGTGCTGGCCGAGCGCCAGGCAGAGCGCGGCGTCGAAGGAATCGGCGGGCCGGCTGCGGATCGCATAGCTCGGGTCGATGTAGCGCACGACGACGTCCTTGCCGCGCGCGTGGAACGCCGCCGTGATCCGGTCGCGGAGGAACACGCCGACGTCCTTCAGCTTCACGTTGCCGGACGCGTCGTGCTCGGGCGCGCGGCCGTCGTGCAGGAGATCCTGGCCCGCGCCCTCGGCAACGACGACGACCGCGTGCCGCTTGGCCTCGAGCCGGCGCTCGAGCGCATCGAGGAAGCCGCCCTCGCCCTCGAGCGTGAACGGCACCTCCGGCACCAGACAGAAGTTGACGTCGCCGCTCGCCATCGTGGCGTGCGCCGCGATGAAGCCCGACTGCCGGCCCATGAGCTTCACGAGCCCGACGCCGTTCCAGGCCGAGCGCGCCTCGTCGTGCGCCGCCTCGATCGCGGTCGCCGCCGCGCCGACCGCGGTGTCGAAGCCGAAGCTCTGCCAGGTCCACTGCAGGTCGTTGTCGATCGTCTTGGGCACCCCGATCACTCCGATCCGAAGCCCGCGGCGGGCAACCTCGCCCGCCAGCGCCGACGCGCCGCGCAGCCCGCCATCACCGCCGATCACGAACAGCACGCCGACGTCGCGCTGGACGAGCGTCTCGACCATCCGCCCCGGGTCCTGCGGCCCGCGCGACGAGCCGAGGAACGTCCCGCCGTAGTCGTTGATGCCCTCGACGAGGTCCGGCGTGAGCGCGATCGGCGCGTGCACGTCCGGCGCCGCGAGCCCCGCGTAGCCGTAGCGGAAGCCGAGGATGCGGCGGACGCCATAGGCGTAGGTGAGCCGGAGCACGAGCGAGCGGACGACGTTGTTGATCCCCGGGCAGATGCCGCCGCACGTGAGGATGCCGCAGGCGATCTGCCGCGGATCGAAGAAGACGCGGGCGCGCGGCCCCGCCGGCTCGAACGACGGTGGCGGCTCGCCGGCGTCGAGGAACCGCCGCAGCTCCGTGGTGTCGGAGCAGAGCAGCACGCGCGTGTCCGCTTCGGTGAACGGCTCGTGGCCATCGACCAGCCCGAGGGGCGACGGGTGCTCACAGGGGCCCAGTGTCTGGACGGCGAGCGCTTCGTGCGCCGGCCAGTCGGGCCTTCGCTCACCGGCGTCCATCCGCATCGCGATCACCTCCCCATCTGCCGAGCCCAGGGCCGGCGGAGCACGACGACCGAGCCGGCCTCGACGCGGTACGCGAGGCCGTCGAGCAAGGTCTCTCGTCCCGGCTCGGCGATGTCGTCGGGAGCGACCAGGCCCGTATCGACCACGCGCAGCCAGTCTCCCGCTTGCCCCTCTTGCACGACGAACTCGAGCGGTGCCTGCCAGGCATTGATCATCACGTACAGATCGTCGTCCTCGAGGCGCGCGCCGCGCAAACAGTACGCCAGGCTGTGCGAGTCGGCGGCGAGGTCGACGTCGGGGCCGACGCCGTACCAGCGCACGTCGCCACGCCAGAACCGGCTGCGCGCGATCGTCGGATGCGCCTTGCGAAAGGCGATCATGAGCCGGAAGAAGCGGAACACGTCGCGGTTGCGCTCGAGGAGATCCCAGTCGAGCCAGGTCGTCTCGTTGTCCTGATCGTACGGGTTGGCGTTGCCACCTTGCGTGTTGAGGAACTCGTCGCCCGCGCAGAACATCGGCGTACCGTTGGCGAGCATCAGCAGGCAGAAGAAGGTGCGCACCTGCCGGCGCCGCAGCGCCAGCACCGCCGCCGGCGCGTCCTCGTCGCCCTCCCAGCCGTGGTTCCAGCTCGAGGTGTCGCCGGCACGGCTGCGGTCGTACGTGACCAGGTCGTGGAGGCAGAAGCCGTCGTGGGCAGTGACGAAGTTCACGCTCTGGTAGGGCCGATACGCTTCTCGCTCCGGGAACAAGTCGTCGCTGCCGTAGAGCCGCGCCATCAGGGCGCCGACGCGGCCGCGATCGCCGCGCACGAACGCGCGCACGTCGTCGCGGAACTTGCCGTTCCACTGGCGCCAGGTGAGCCCGGGGAAGCCCTGCCCGAGGAGATAGGCGTCGATGTCCCACGCCTCGGCGACGACGCGCACGTCCGCCCGATACGCGAGCTGCGCGATCTCCCGGATCAGCGCGGGCTCGCGGCTGAGCGTGCCGTCGGGCCCGCGCGCGAGGATCGACGCGAGGTCGAAGCGGAAGCCGTCCACGTGCATGTCCTCGACCCAGCGGCGGAGGCTCTCGAGCACGAGCCCCTGCACCGCCGGGTGCGCGCAGCGCAGCGTGTTGCCGCAGCCCGAGTAGTTCCGGTACGCCCCGTCCGGCCCGAGCAGGTAGTAGGACCGGTTGTCGATGCCGCGGAAGTTGTAGGTCGGCCCGTCCGCGGGACCCTCCGTCGTGTGGTTGTAGACGACGTCCAGCCACACCTCGATCCCCGCCGCGTGGAATGCCTTCACCATCTGGCGGAACTCGACGGCCGGGTCGCCGCTCGCGTAGCCCCGGTGCGGCGCAAAGAAGTCGAGCGTCATGTAGCCCCAGTAGTTGCCCTCCTGCGGGTCGTACTGGTGCACGGGCAGCAGCTCGACGGCGGTCACGCCGAGCTCCCGGAGATAGGGCAGCTTCTCGACCAGGCCCGCGAACGTCCCGCGCTTCTCCGGCGCGACGCCCGAGCTCGGGCGGGCGCTGAAGCCGCGAACGTGGAGCTCGTAGACGATCAGGTCGTGGGAATGGCGTGGGCGCGGGTCGGCGCCCCAGTCGAACGCGGGCGTGCGTCCGGGCAGCCGACCGAGCGGCGCTCGACCATCGGTCGGTCCGGGGCGCGCGGCGGCGGCGCGGCTGAAGCGCGGCGGGAAGAAGACCGCCTCCGCGAACGGGTCGAGCAGGATCTTCTCGGCGTCGAATCGATGTCCGGGCCCGACCGGCCCCTCGACGCGGTAGCCGTAGAGGGTCGCGCCACCCGCCGCGCTCGCCCGCACCCAGCAGTGCCAGATGTGTGCCGTCTTGTTGACGAGCGGGTCGAGCCGCACCGTGTGCACCGGCGTCGCGGGATCGTCCGCGGCGTAGAGCAGCAGCGTGACGCCGGTCGCATGGCGGGAGAAGAGCGCGAAGTTCCACGCCGCGTGCGACTCGACCCACGTCGCCCCGAGGGGCCACGGCGCACCTTCGCTCGCCTCCCAGGCGTTGACGCTGCGCAGGGGTCCCCACCGCTCGGACATCGGCGCGCGGTACCACGCGCGTTCGTCCAGCGGCAAGGGTCCCGCGGGATTCAGCCGCCGAGCACCCGGACCGTGTGCCGCGCGATCATCAGGTTCTCGTCGGTCGGGACGACCCATGCCGAGGCTGCCGCCGCCACGGTCGAGATGCACGGCCCGCCGGCCGCGTTCGCCGCCTCGTCGAGCCGGATGCCGAGCCAGGCCGCGTCACGGCAGACGCGCGCCCGAACCGGTGCGGCGTGCTCGCCGATGCCCCCGGTGAAGACGAGCGCATCGAGTCCACCGAGCGCGGCGGCGAGCGATCCCAGCTCGCGCCCGATGCGATACACGAAGAGGTCGATCGCCTCGCGGGCGTGCGGGTCGTCGCTCGCGAGCAGCGTGCGCATGTCGCTCGAGATGCCGGAGACGCCGAGCAGCCCCGACTCGTGGTAGAGTAGCCGCTCGAGCGCGCGGGCGTCCAGGCGGTGGTGGTCCAGCAGGTGGAGCACGGCGCCGGGATCGAGCGCGCCGGTACGGGTGCCCATCGGCAGGCCGTCGACCGCCGTGAACCCCATGGTCGTGGCGACGCTCCGGCCGGCGCGCAGCGCGCACATGCTCGCGCCGTTGCCGAGATGCGCGACGACGACCCGCGCCGACGCCAGCCCGGGCGCGAGCCCCGGCAGAACCGACGCGACGTACTCGTACGAGAGGCCGTGGAAGCCGTAGCGCCGCACGCCCTCGTCGGCGTACCGTCGCGGCAGCGCGAAGGCCTGCGCAACCGGCGGCTGTGTGCGATGGAACGCCGTGTCGAAGCACGCCACCTGCGGCACGTCGGGCGTCGCCTCGGTCACGGCGCGGATGGCGGCCAGGTTGTGCGGCTGATGGAGCGGCGCGAGGGGGACGAGTCGCTCGAGCGTCGCGAGCACGGCCGCATCGACACGCACGGGCGCGGCGAACTCGCGCCCGCCGTGCACGACGCGGTGCCCGACGGCGGCGAGCGGCCGCGCCGACGGGTGCGCGTGCAGCCAGGCGCGGATCGTGGCGATCGCGCTGCGGTGGTCCGCCGCTTCGGCCGCGGCACACGGGCGGTCGGCGAGCAGCGTCCCGTCCCCCGCTCGCACGCCGAGCCGCGGAGTCCCGCCGATCGCCTCGATCTCGCCGTGCGGCCCGGGTTCGAGGGCCCCGGCGGTGCCGACGTCGAAGCGCGCGAACTTGATGCTCGACGAACCGGCGTTGAGGACGAGGACGGCGCCGGTCATCGTCAGCCGAGAGCGCTCGCGGTCCGCCGTCGCGCGTGCGCGAAGAGCGCCGCCACCGCGCAGCTCGCGAGCTTCGCGCGGACGCTGTCGGCGCGGCTCGTGAGAATGATGGGCGCCCGCGCGCCGAGCACGATGCCCGCGGCGTCGGCGTTGGCGAGGAACGTGAGCTCTTTGTACAGGATGTTCCCCGCCTCGAGGTCGGGCGCCAGCAGGACGTCGGCGTCGCCCGCGACCGGCGACTCGATCCCTTTCGCCTTCGCCGCCGCGCGGCTGATCGCATTGTCCATCGCCAGCGGGCCGTCGAGCACCGCGCCGGTGATCTGACGGCGGTCGGCCATCTTGCAGAGCGCCGCCGCCTCGAGCGTCGACGGGATCTTCGCCGTGACCGTCTCGACGGCGGAGAGGATCGCGATCTTCGGCTCGGCCACGCCGAGCGCGTGGGCCAGCTCGATGGCGTTCTTCAGGATGTCGACTTTCTCCTCCAGCCCCGGAGCGATGTTGATGGCGGCGTCCGTGACGAAGAGCGGCTTGTGGTACGTCGGGACGTCGAGCACGAAGACGTGGCTGATGCGGCGCTCCGTCCGCAGGCCGGTCTCGTGTGCCGTCACCTCGTGCATGAGCTCCTCGGTGTGGAGGCTCCCCTTCATGACGAGCTGTGCCCGTCCGGTGCGAACGAGCTCGACCGCCTTCGCGGCCGCGGCATGGCTGTGCGGCACGTCGACGATCTCGAAGGCGGCGATGTCGAGAGCGTGGGCCGCGGCCACCGCGCGGATCTTCGCCGCCGGCCCCACCAGCACCGGCTGGATGATCTTGGCGTCCGCCGCGCCGATCGCGGCGGCGAGCGAGCTCTCGTCGCACGGGTGCGCGACGGCCGCGACCATCGTCGGCAGCCCCTGGCACCGCGCGACCAGCGCCTCGTACCGGCGATGATCGTGGAAGATGAGGTCCGGCGTCGCCCCGAGGCGCTCGACGCGCGTGCGCGGCGCGATCACCTCGGCGGTGCCGGTGAGCACCGTGCGCCGGTCCTGGTTCCTGGCGACACAGTCGAGGACGACGACGCGATCCTCGGCCCGTTTGTCCTTCACGGTGATCGTGACCGTCACGGTGTCGCCCGCGTACACGGGCTCGTGAAAGCGCACGGTCTGCGCGCGATAGACGGTGCCCGGTCCGGGCAGCGCGGTTCCGAGCGCGAGCGGGACCATCATCCCGGCCCAGGTCGCGAACCCGATCGGGTAGGTCGCGCCCTCCCCGCCCGCGAACACCGCCGCCGGCAGGTACGTGCGCGCGAGCGCCTCGACGACCGCCACGTCCTCGCGGACCAGCGTGCGCGTGAGACTCACGGCGTCGCCGGGGGAGAGGTCGTCGAACGTGCGGCTCGTGCTCGGCTCGGTTCCCATCGCGACGCCCGTCGCGTAGCGGGTGCCTCCGCGCCCGTCAACGGGAGCGGGATGTCTTCCGTCCCCGGGCAGGCTCGCGAGCGGTTCGCTTGCGCGTTGTGCCCTCATCGCAAGTCCTGTACGCTGCTCATCGAGCCCGTTCAGAGCCCCGCAGCGCGACTGTGCAGGGGGCCTCCGCTCCCTCCCCACGTGTGCTCGGCGCGGACTCCGGAAGGAGAATCGTGCCATGCCCACATCGCCGGATCGGAGGACGGAGCATCGGGCTCCCGCGCAGATGGACAACGATGCGAAATCGTTGGCGTGAGGCGCTCAGATTCCTGTGGACGTCGTTGCGGGGACGACGTGGTCCCATCGCCGTGAGCACCGGACACCACGAGGAAGGCGGCCGGCGGCTCGCCGCGCGCGCCCGCTTCTGGGCCGAGTTCCGCGAGGGCCAACGCGAGGCCGAAGCCCACAGCTCGAGGCCGCGATGATCCACATCATGCTCCCGACACAGTACTCGATCCGCGCCGGCGGGCGGCGCGGCGAGCCGTCCAAACGGTTGATGGCGGCCGTGCTGCAGGCAGTCGTCGACGACTGTCGCGGTGGCTCCGTCTATCGACGATCGATGGGCCAGGGGACGATCGACGTGCGCTCGATCCGCAAGGCGCTCGCCTACGTGGCGAGCAGAGATCGGACGTGGCCGTTCAGCTTCGAGAACCTGTGCGAGGCGCTCGGTCTCGACGCCGGTGGCCTGCGCGAGGAGCTCGACGTGATGCGGGTTCCCGCATGACCGGCATCCGGCGCTCGCCGATCGCGTGCGAGAACATGAATCATCGACGCGCCAACGCGCCAGTGCCGCACTGCCCGCAGTGCGGCGGGGTCGTGAACCAGAACATCCCCCGGCGAGCGTGCACCGCCGATCAGCACGCGGTGTCGCGGCGCCAGGGCTCGATGTTCTGCATCGGGTGTGGGATGCGACTGATCGTCACCCGCGGCTGACGACACCGGGGCGTCCGCAGGGGTCGCCCCATTTGCTCCTGATGGCTCCCCACGGATCGGCGTAGTCGCCAGCGGCGTGGCGATACGGCGATCTCGAGCGCAGGTACATCCGCATCGCCGGCGCGATCGCCCGCAACGGCCACCGCTTCCAGCCGACCTTGGCCCGGGTTTCGGCGAAGATCTCTGGCAGGGAGTGGTGCTGAAACGACAACACCTGCTGCGCGCGGGTGGTGTCCATCCAGTCGGTTGCGAACCAGTCCCCATCGCTTGCGGGATCACCCGGCCGTCCAGGCGGCACGCCATCGACGAGTCCCATCGCCTCGGCCATCGCAGACCCGAGCGTTCCTTGCACCACCCGATGGGATTCGTCGCCGCCGATGAGGAAGGCTTCCCTCGTCATCTCGGTGGTGGTGGCTGCACTGAAGGCGCGCGCGACATCGCGAACGTCGACCGTCTGGATTCGCCCGTCGACCGGCAGCACGCTCGCGAGATAGATCATGTCCAGGTCCACGTCCCACCGCGGCTCGGCGCTCAGCACGCCGCCCAGGCGCAGTATCACCCAGTCCACGTCCGACGACGTCACCACCTGCTCGGCTTCGACCTTGTGCGCTCCGTAGAGGTCGCAGGGATGCACCGGGGTCGCCGCGGACAACAGCTCGGGGCAGCGGTGCGGATTGCGGGCGCCGTAGACGGCAACGCTGGATGCCAGGACGAACCGTGGCGGCACGGGCAGCAGGGACGCGGCACGCACGAGTGCGGCTGTCGCCTCGACGTTGACTCTGCGTGCGAGGTTCGAGCTGGCGTAGCAGAAGGGCGGTATCAGGGCGGCGAGATGCACGATCGCGCCCGGCTTCACGCTCGACACGAGGGCGGCCACCGCGCCAGCGTCGGTCAGCTCTGTCCACCGGACGTCCACGTGGGCCGATCGAGCGAGACGGCGCGCCTTCGCACGATTGCGCGGTACGTCCAGATCCGTCGCCACCACAGGACGGCCCTCGGCGATGAGGTGCCGCACGAGCGTCGATCCGACGAGACCGAACGCGCCGGTGACGAGGACGGGCTCGGTCATCGGGCGCGAGACTCGATTGGGAATTGGGCTGCCTCCGGTTCGGTGAACGACTTTCGCGATCGGTTTCGGGCGAGCGGACGCCGCTCGGGGAGATCGCGTGTTCTATCTTTCGGACGACCTTGCCCTGGCCGTCCCGACAGCGCGCCCCTGGTCGGCGATGTCGCGACGGCAATCGAGGAGTTGGGCGCGCAAGCGGGCATCGATGGGTTCATCGCCGAGCCAGATCCGGAAGTATGCTTTCGCGAAGTCCGCGCCGTCGATGACGCCGACCTCGTTGCCGTTCAACGCCAACTGGGTCCCGACACCGGGCAGATAGGTGAGCGCGTAACGATCGCCCGGTTTGACGTCGCGATACCAGCCGTTGATCCGCTCTAGACGCGGTCGCAACGTCGTGAGGGTCCGCTCGTCCACGTTCCGCTTGAGTATCTCGTCGCCAGCCCGACCGAAATCTGCTCCCTTGATGCTCCAGAAATAGCTGAGCTCGAGTCTCTTCGGAACGTCGGCGAAAACGTCGTCGGCAACCGCGCCATCACCCAGGTACAGGGCCGCCACGTAGGCCTTGATGAAGACCTTGTAGCGCAGGAGCCCGACGCAACGCAGCTGCATCGTCACGTCGTGGGAGCGAACCTGATCCGCGAAGCGTACGCCCTCGATCTCGGCCGCAACGCCGGACAGCGAAGTTGCCAGGACGACGACCAGAGCGCCGGGGATGAGCCGCGTCGCTCTCGAGAGCCGACCTCGGTCGGCGGCTGTGTCCGGCCCCGCTTGGGATAGCGCCTCGCGGATCCAGAGAAGCGCCGGCATCACCAGGGCCCACACGACAGCGATGCCGCCCAGGCTCGTCGGGGTGCTGGACGAGAGGGTGATCGCGCCGAGGCGCTCGCCCGCCAGGTAGCTCACCGGTCCGCAGAGCGCTCCGAGCACGACCGCGAGGCGATAGCGACCGGCCAGCCATCCCATCGAGCTGTTCAGGGTGCTCGCGAATAGCGCCCAGAGCGCCACCATCCACGGTGGGCAGAGCCATGGGAGAACGCTGGTCCCCGTGAACGCATACAGCCCGGCCGACGCTTGCAGCGTGTCGACCGCAAAGCCCAGGACGCCGGCCGCGATGATGAGGGCACCTTCGCGACGTCGCTGGGGAGCCAGTGAGAGATGCACCAGCAGCAGTACGGAGGCTGCCACCGGGCCTTCCCAGAGCCACCCTCGTCCAGCCCCGGCGACGCAGGCGAGCCACCCAGCGTAGAAGGAGACGAAATTCACGAACCGGTGCATTGACTGACCTCAGGAGACCAGGGCGCCTCGGAGCGCGCCGCTCGGCTCTTTGCTATGTCACCCGGCGATCGCCGTGTCAAGATTTGACCTGACAACCCTTGACAGTGCCGCGATTGGCCGCTAAGAGCCTCTCTCAGTAGGGGACCTCTTCGTGTTCGACTCGACTGCCTTCCTCGTCGGCCTCGGCGCCGTTCTCACCACCGCCTTCGCGACGTGGTGCGTGAGCGTGCACAAGGGCGACGTCAGCATCGTCGACAGCATCTGGCCCCTGTTCTTCGTCGTCGCCGCTCTCGGCTACGCTGCGACCGTCCCGCAGCGCGGGCCGAGGGCCCAGCTGGTCCTGGTCTTGCTCGTCCTCTGGGCAATGCGTCTCTCTGTCTATCTCACCTGGCGCAACTGGGGACAGCCGGAGGATCGCCGGTACCAGACGATCCGCCGCCGCAACGAGCCGCACTTCGCGCTGAAGAGCCTGTATCTGATCTTCGGACTGCAGGGCACGCTCGCATGGATCGTATCGCTGCCGTTGCTCGCCGCGATCGCCGCCCCCGGAAGTCTGAACGCGCTCGACCTTGCCGGCATCGCGATCTGGGGCGCCGGCTTCGCCTTCGAGTCGGTCGGGGATCTCCAGCTCGCCCGCTTCAAGAGGGTCCCCGCCAACCGTGGTCGGGTGATGGACCGGGGCCTGTGGCGCTACACGCGCCACCCGAACTACTTCGGCGACTGTTGCATCTGGTGGGCCTTTTTCCTCTTCGGCTGGGCGGGCGGCGGTTGGTGGTCGTTCGTGGGGCCGCTCCTGATGTCCTTCCTTCTCTTGCGAGTCTCCGGCGTCGCGTTGCTCGAGAAGGACATCGGCCAGCGGCGACCGGCCTATCGCGACTACGTTCTCAGGACGAATGCCTTCGTTCCCGGACCGCCGAAGCGGATGACGCTGGCGTCGGAGCAGGAAAACCCATGAGGGGACGACTCCGGCCGTGGTTGCTGAGCATGGCGGTCATCTGCGCTGGCTGCGCCGCGACGCGGCCCCCCATCGTCTCGGTCCCCCATGTCGACCTGCCCCGCTTCATGGGCGACTGGTACGTGATCGCCAACATTCCGACGTTCGTCGAGATCGATGCCTACAACGCCGTCGAGTCGTACCGGCTGGACACCGACGGCACGATCGCTACGACATTCACGTTCCGGCAAGGCGGCTTCGACGGCGAGCTCAAGCGCTATCGGCCGCGTGGATTCGTGTTCGACGAACGGAGCAACGCGATCTGGGGCATGCAGTTCGTCTGGCCGTTCAAGGGTGACTTTCGCATCGTGTACCTCGACGCCGACTATTCCCAGACGGTGATCGGGCGCGAGAAGCGCGACTACGTCTGGATCATGGCCCGCCGGCCGACGATGCCCGAGGCGGACTACCAGCGCATCATCTCTCTCTTGGACCGCGAGGGATACGACATTGGAAAGATTCAGAAAGTGCCGCAGCGGTGGGAACCGAAGGCCGCAGCAGGTGACGAGTAGGCTTCCAGCGCGCTTCCCGGCTCGAACGAGCAGAGCATGGACATCGCACGATTGGCCGCCGACCCGCGCGTCACGCTCCGGCGCGGCGGCGATCCGGCGCCCGGCGGATCCGCCGTCGTCTACTGGATGCAGCGCGCGCAGCGGGCGACCGACAACTCCGCGCTCGAGACCGCGATTGCGGCAGCAAATGCCCTCGGGAAGCCCGTCCTCGTCTACTTCGCACTGTCCGCCGGTGTCCGTGGCGCCAACCTGCGCCACTACCGGTTCATGGCGGAGGGGCTGAGCGACGTCGCCGAGGATCTCGCCCGGCGCGGCATCGCCTTCGTGCTGCGCAAAGCTCCCGATCACGACTTCCTGCGGCTCTGCGACGACGTCCATCCGGCGCTCGTGGTCGGAGACGAGAATCCGCTCCGAGGGTCCGAACGCCAGAAGGACCGTCTCACGAGGGAGCTGCGCGTCCCTTTCTGGACGGTCGACGCGGATGTGATCGTCCCCTCGCGCCTCCTGCAGAAAGAGCACTATGCGGCACGGACGATCCGCCCGCGGATTCGCGAGCAGCTGGCGAACTTCTTGCGTCCCATCCGCCAGCACGCGACGCGCCACGTCTGGACGCCGCCCCGATCCCTCCGCACCCTCCGTCCGGATCGCGCCGTGCTCGAAGGGCTTCCGATCGATCGGTCGGTGAGCCCCGCTGCCACCCTCCGGGGCGGCAGCCAGGCGGCTCGCCGGATCCTGCGTCGGTTTCTCGCCGAGCGCTTGCCCGGCTATGCCGAGCATCGCAATCATCCCGACCGTGACGGCACCAGCCAACTGTCTCCCTACTTGCACTTCGGGCACATCGGGCCGCACACCGTCGCGCTGGCCGTGCGGAACGCCGACGCGCCTGAAGCAGATCGGGAAGCGTTCCTCGAGGAGGTGATCGTCCGCCGCGAGCTCGCGGTGAACTTCGTACGCTACAATCCGGCCTACGACCGTCTCGAGGGTGCGGAGCGTTGGGCGCTCCGCACCCTCGCTGCGCATCGCCCGGATGCGCGGCTCCACCACTACACCCCACGACAGCTGGAACAGGCGGAGACGCACGACCCGTTGTGGAATGCGGCGCAGCAGCAGATGGTCTGCACCGGATGGATGCACGGGTATCTGCGCATGTACTGGGCGAAGAAGATCCTCGAGTGGAGCGCGTCGCCGGAGGCAGCGTATGCCATCGCCGTCGGCTTGAACGACCGCTACGAGCTCGACGGCCGCGATCCCAACGGATACGCGGGGATCGCGTGGGCGATCGGCGGCAAACACGACCGGGCATGGGGCCCCGAACGCCCCGTCTACGGCACCGTCCGTTACATGTCGTACGCCAGCACGTCGCGGAAGTTCGACAGTATCGCCTTCATCGAGCGTGTACGGGCGCTTTGTGGTGGGACCCGACCGTGAGTAGAGAGGCATTGGAGCCACGTGTGACCGGCCCGTGCGAGCCACCGCCGGTGGCAGAACGTGTCTCGGCACGATGGGCCCGTCGCTCTCTGACCATTCCGGCGTACTTGATTTCGGGAGCGCTGAGCGTCGGGCTCCTGCCGTTGACCACGGTGGTGGCGTTGGCGATCGACGCCTTCCGCCGCACCGGCCGGCTGGTCACGGTGCGTTGCGTGCTTGGAATCACGCTCTACTTTGCCTGCGAGGCCCTCGGCATCATCGCGAGCTTCGCGCTCTGGCTCGCGAATGCCGGCCGGCCCGGTACCAACCTGGACCGCTGGGTGACGTGGAACCTGGTGCTGCAGCGCATCTGGGCCCGAACGCTCTTCGCGGGGGCGACCCGCCTGTTCGGCATGCAAGTCGCCGTCACGGGCACGGAGGCGGTGCGGTGCGGGCCACTGTTTCTGTTCTCACGCCACGCCAGCACGCTGGACACGCTCCTCCCCGCCGTGTTCGTCTCGCAGCCGCGCGCGCTGCGTCTGGGACACGTGATGAAGCGCGAGTTGCTCTGGGATCCGTGTCTCGACATCGTCGGCCAGCGCACCCGGAACGCCTTCGTCCGTCGTGGATCCGGGGAGCGCGAGAAGGAGATCGCGCTGTTGCGCGGGCTCGCCGCCGCCCTCGGCGAACGCGATGGGGTGTTGCTGTTTCCGGAGGGAACGCGCTTCACGCAGGCGAAGCGGGAACGTGCGCTGGCCCATCTGACGGACACGGGGCAGCTCGAACGCCTTGCCCGCGTGCGACGGCTGCAACGGGTGCTGCCCCCACGGCACGGCGGCGCGATGGCGCTGCTCGAGACGCGCCCGGACGTCGACGTCGCATTTCTCGCGCACGTGGGATTCGAACGGACCGCGACCTTGAACGACATTTGGAGCGGACGATTGATCGGGCAGACCCTCCGCATGCAATTCTGGCGGGTGCCGAGCGCGGAGATTCCTCGCACCTTGGCCGAACGCATCACCTGGCTGGACCAGCAGTGGGAACGGGTGGACGCGTGGGTCGCCACGCACGCAGAACCATCGCCGGCAGACGCGGCGACGCGGCCGCCGCACGAACCGACTTCGTCGATCGGAACGCCAAGATGAATAGCTCGGCACGACGCCATCGCATCCCGGCGCACGGCGCGTTTCCGCTCCGCACGGTGGCCGCGCACACCGGGCTCACCCCCGACATCATCCGCGCGTGGGAGAAGCGCTACGGCGTCGTGGCGCCGATCCGGGGCGCACGCGGAGCTCGTTTGTACTCGGCGGCGGACATCACCCACCTGCGGTTGCTGGCACGGGTCGTGGGGGCGGGCCGAGCAATCGGCGACGTCGCCGCGTTGAGCCAGACGGCGCTGGAGCAACTGGTCACGCAGGGTACGCCCGACGCCGGAACGCTCGAGAGCTCGGACGCGGCCGCACCGCGCGAAGGGGTCATCACGCGCGTGATGGAGCGATTGGCGGCCTTCGATGAGGCGACCGTCACGCGCCTGCTCGGAGACGCCGTCGTCGGCTTGGGCATCCGTCCCTTCGTGCAGACAGTCGTGGTGCCGCTGGTGCACCGGATCGGGGCGCGCTGGGCAGAGGGCGAGAGATCGATCGGCGAGGAGCACCTGCTCACCGGGGCGCTGCGCAATCTTCTCGGCGGCTTGCTGCACGGCCGAACGGCGACCGGGCATCCGATGGTACTGGCGACGCCCGCCGGCGAGCGACACGAGATCGGCCTGCTGTCGGTTGCGCTGCTCGCACGGGATGCGGGCGTAAAGGTCGTGTATCTGGGCGTCGACCTGCCGGCGGCGGAGATCGCCACGGCGGCCGAGCGGACGCGCGCGCGTGTGGCCGGATTGAGCATCGTAGGCGGCGAGAACCGCGCTCGCGCGATGCACGAGGTGCGCGATCTTCGCAGGGCGCTCCCGCGCGAATGTGAGCTCTGGTTGGGCGGAGCGGACGCCGGGGCGGTGGCGGCGGGGATCAGGGACTTCGGCGGGATGGTGTTCGACACCCTGTCTGCGACCGAGACCGAACTGGAGCGGGTCACAGCGAGAGCCCCCGGGTGACGACCGCATTCCCCACGAAGCGCGACCACACCATGAGCAACCGCCCGACGAAATCCACCATCCTGCTGACCGGTGCCACTGGGTACGTGGGCGGGCGGCTGTTGCGAGCACTCCGGGGGGGCGGGTACCCAGTTCGCTGTCTGGTGCGACGACCCGAGTTCCTCGCTTCTCGAGCGGACGCGGGAACTGAAGCCGTCGGAGGAGACGTTCTGGATGCTGCCACGTTGCCAGCAGCGTGCGCAGGCGTGCACACCGCGTACTACTTGGTGCACTCGATGGGTTCGGGCGGCGACTTCGTCGAGCAAGACCGGACGGCGGCTCGCAACTTCGGAGCGGCCGCCCATCGAGCCGGTGTTCAGCGCATCATCTACCTAGGCGGCCTCGCAGACCATACCGCACGCCTCTCGACGCATCTGCGCAGCCGGCACGAAACCGGGGCCGCGCTGCGCGCCAGCGGGGTCCCCGTCACCGAACTGCGCGCGTCGATCATTCTCGGATCGGGCAGCCTCTCCTTCGAGCTCATCCGCTCATTGGTCGAACATCTCCCGATCATGCTCTGCCCTCGTTGGGTGCGCACGCTTGCGCAGCCGATCGGGATCGAGGACGTGCTTGCCTACTTGCTGGCCGCCATCGACCTGCCCCGAGGCGGAGACGGGATTTTCGAGATCGGCGGTGCGGATCGCGTCTCCTATGCCGGGATCATGCAGGAATACGCGCGCCAGCGCGGCTTGCGACGGTGGCTGATTCCCGTGCCGCTGTTGACGCCACGGCTCTCGAGCTTGTGGCTGGGGCTCACCACTCCGGTGTACGCACGCGTCGGGCGCAAGCTCATCGAAAGCGTGGAGAACGAATCCACTGTCAACGACGATCGCGCGTTGCAGGTCTTCGGAATCCGCCCGATGGGATTGCGCGCAGCGGTTCAGCGAGCGATGCGGAACGAAGATACCGAGTACGCGGCTACACGTTGGTCGGATGCCATTTCGTCGTCGGGCACCCCACAATCCTGGGGCGGGATGCGCTTCGGGACGCGCCTCGTCGATTCGCGAACCGCGCGCGTGGCCGTCCCTCCGGCCGCGGCGTTCGCGGCAGTCTGCCGCGTAGGTGGCACCACCGGTTGGTACTACGCCAACTGGTTGTGGCGCCTGCGCGGTCTGATCGACCTCTGGGCGGGTGGTGTCAGGATGCGACGTGGCCGTCGACACCCTGAGGAGCTTGCGGTCGGAGATACCGTCGACTTCTGGCGCGTCGAGTCCTGCGAGCCCGACCATCGGTTGCGGCTCGCGGCGGAAATGAAGCTTCCCGGCCGCGCGTGGCTGGAATTCGACGTGAAACCGGAAGGCGATGGCGCCGTGATCCGCCAGACCGCTGTCTTCGATCCCGTTGCTGAACAGTGGGGGCGTCGCGCTGCTCGACCACGCGCGCTTGCAGGCGCAACTCCTTGGTCTCGAGCGCCGCACGGCCCGTGGCGGCAGGGACTCAATCGACCATGGGCCAGGCGCGCATGATGACCTGGCGAACGCCTGCGCCGGCGCGCTCACGCTCGCGGCGACGGGCGCGGACGATGGCGTTGTGATCGTGTGTCAAGGTGCCCCGCGGTATGTCATGGGCGAACAGGTCGAGCCGTTCGACCGCTCCGCGCTGCTCTGAACTCGCGCGGTGCGTCGATGACGTCACGGTCCTCAAGCACCCGCGGACACCGCGCGTCAGTCGTCGTCGAGCCCCAGATCATTAAGCGTCGGGGTTTGCCGGACCGGCGGCCGCGAGAACTCGCTCACCTCGGATGGCGCGTATACTTTGGGCCACATGGCTTCCGGGTAGGCAAGACCCGCGGCCACCGCGAAGCGGTGAGCGAGCTCTTCTCGGGGAATGCGGAGCGGTAACTCGTCCGAGAATGCACGTACCGTGCCGATGACCGGCAAGCCTTCACCCAGGCGCTGCCAGAGCCCGGTTTCGGCAGCCCCTCCCCCGACGATGAAGACGGGACAGCCCTTCCAGTGACTGACACGCGGATCTTTCTTCGTGGCGCCTCTCAGCAGCTCCACCGTTTGCCGTTGCAACCGGTCGCGAACACAGTCCCGCGCGAACGCGAGCGCGGCGGCGCTGATGGGACGATTGTACCCGTTGATCGATGCGACGCCTCCGAACTCGTTCCTCTCGCGCCTTCCGCGGAGCTCGTCTGCAGTCGGGCCAACCGGTTGCCGAGGGTCGAACCTTAGCCCCCAAACCTCGTACACGGAATGGACCGTACGCTCGTCGATTTCGTTGACAGCGACACGGAGGCTGTCGGCGGCGTATAGGTGTACGACAGGCGAGAGGTTTGTCTCGTCGGGTGGCGAGAAGTGAAAGAACGCGACGTCCGACGTCCATGCCCCGATGTCGATCAGACCATAAATGCCGTCGGCGGCTCCCGGCCGCATGGCGAACGCGAGAAGCGCTGCCCCCGCCTCGAAGCAGTAGGCGACCTTGCTTTGCTCCGGTGGTGGCACAGGCAGCGGCCTGAGCTGTCGAATCCAGTCCGCGGCTTCGGTAAGGGACACCCCTTGGTTCATGACGGTCGACAGTCGCCACGCATCGGATCCCATTCGTCGATAGCGGCGCATCAGCGACGAGTCCTCGATGTGATCCCCGACCGGAACGCCGACGTTGAATGTCAGGTTTGGCGCGGTATCCTGTGAGAGCCTCGCCCGAGCTCGCCCAAATGTCCAGGCGAGGAAGCAGGTCGCCAGCTCGGTCGGTGTAATCTGACCGTGATCGGGAACGGCGGCGGGCTGCCCGCAGGCACTGCCTCCGGTGGGGAAGAAGCGACAGCCCGTAAGTCGTGCGTTACTCACGTCTGCCTCGCAGCCGAGGCAGGTCTTGAGATGTTGGAAAACGGTACTGCCCGATCGTCTCCCGCGTTTGAGTGCCTCACTGCCGAAGTAGAGTCGGCCCCCATCGCAGGTTACGACGGACGGGCATAGCAACTCTTCAGCGTCGTCGATGATGAGCGCATGCACCCGATCATCCCGCCTCGGACCACTGGTTTCCCGATAGCATACCTTCGTCGTGCTCGTTCCGAAGTCGACGCCTACCGTCCACCTGCGAGTGGTCCCGTCTCTCGGACCGTCGGGCAACAGCGCTCGCGGTTTCATCTTCGGCGGTGGCGTCCGATGGCTATCGAGCGGTACGCGCGCTTCGGATCCTTTGGCCACGATGAATTCCGGTGCCCTAGTCTGCCTGGTTGGCGGCGGTGGGGTTAACGGCAAGGGGAGCTTTGGAACCGTCCGCGGTTCCGGTGGCCTTGTGGCAGCCCGTTCGGGTTGCACGGTGGCCCTCGGTACTGCGGTGCCTACCTTGGGCTTCTGTGGCTGCCCCGTGGCGAGCAGTTTCTTGCTGATCTCCCGGAGTTGTTCTTTCCAGTCACCCGCCGTGGTCCACCTCCGCGACTCCAGCGCCGCGAAGGTCGAAACTCTTCCCGAGGGTCCGGGTGGCCTCGACCTCCGCGATTCGCCGCTGATGCGCGTCCTCCAGGTTGCGGAGGCCGGTTTCCCGCCCCCGGATATAGGTCTCTTTGCGGCCCCGCTCGCGAGCGACGGCGATCTGCTCCTTTCGGAGGCGAACCGTCCGCTCGTGGCTCTCCCGGAGACTCGCGAGAAGGTTGTTCACGAGCGCGTCGTTGGTTCGCTTCCGCCTCTCGAACCGCTCGTACAGTCTGGCGGTGAGCACGTCATGAGCCCGCCGGATCAGATCCGCCGACACACTACCCTTCCGGGCCGAGGGCGCGACGGTTTCGCTGTCGAGCAGCAGCGCGTTCAGCAGCTCCTCGCTTGCGTCGGTCGATAATGGGTCTCCGCCGTCCAAGGAGAACCCGACGATCTCAAGATCGCGTTCAGGTCGGGCGCCTGTGACCTCTGTCTGGAAGAGGAACCATGCGTAGCGGCCCGGCGGGACAACCATGCTCCGAACTCGAACGTACGAGATCGGGTGGAGCTCTTGCGTGTGTTGATCGTAGTACTTGCTGATGGCGCGAATAACTGGGTGGTGAAACGTGAGAAGATCGGCGTGGTGGTCGCTCTGCGCCATCTCGGGGTCTATACAGAGGCGCAGCGTACCGCTCTGGCTTCGGGTGAGGAAGAGCCGGAGGCCCAGGTCGTGCGAAGGCACGCTGGCGCGCACGAGTTGACGGAGGGAATCGGAAACCCGCAGCCGGTACATCCGGTCGGCGATCTCCTCCTCGATGGCGCAATCCCGGTGATGGTCCGTCAGGAAGTCTCGAATGTAATTGAGCAAGTCCTCACCGCGAAAGTAGCGGCTACGCGACCGCGCCGTTCGGATCGCCTCCAGAAAGAACTCGTCGCTCTGGAGCAGAGACTCCGCGTGGCTCTGAAGTTGCTCCAAGTGATGTTGGCGCCGAATGATGGCCTCGGCGGTCTGCTCCAGCCGACGATCCATCTCTTCCTGTGTGAGCTGCTTAGCGAAGAGGTCGGTTTGAAGCTTCCTCACCTCCTCCCCCAGGATCGTTTCGAGATCGCCGATGCTTCGTCGGAAGATCTCGATGCGGTCATAGAGACGCTTCAATACCCTGTCCTCGATGGTGCCGAGCATCGAGAGGTTGATGATCTGGATAACGTCCGACGGTTGGTTGAGGCGATCCAGCCTGCCAATCCGCTGTTCGACGCGCATCGGATTCCAGGGCAGGTCATAGTTCACGAGTACGTGTGCGAACTGCAGGTCGATACCTTCATCCCCAACTTCACTGGAGAGAAGGACGCGGACCCGTGGATCGGTGCGGAAGACCTCGATGCGGTTAGCTCGCTCGTCGCGATCCGGGTCATCCGGGTCGGTGGGGACGTCCCCGTCCACACGCACGCAGCCGATAGCCTCTTCGCCGAGGCGGCGTTCCAGATAACGCAGCGTTCCCTTAAAAAACGCGAATACCACAACCTTGGCGCCCGCCTCTTCGCGATCAAGGTCACGCAACGCCTCAAGCAGTTTGTCCCACTTGCTATCGTGGGTGGCGAGGCGAGCACGCCACTCGTCGAGGTCGCCCAGGGAGGCCCAGTCCTGGGTCACTGCTGGGCGGTTGTCGTACGCCTCTTCGAAGTCTTCGACATCCTCCACGTCGAGATCGGAAGCCTCCGGATCGGGAAGAGCCTCTGACTGTCTTTCGCGCTGCTGTCTGGCGACGGCGTAGTCGATCATCGCTACCATGCAGCTCGCCATCTGCCGCTGCGGATGCATGGTGATGAAGGCGGCGAATGGTGTCGCCCCGCTGCGGAGAAGCCGTTCTCGACAAAGCGTCGTCACGCGGTCGTAGAACTCGCGCTCCACGGGAGTCGGCTCTACCGTTAGGAGTTTCGCCCGTCGCTCGGCCTTGTACTCATGCACCTCGCGTTTCCTCGTGCGGCTAAGCACATGCCCGAGAACGTTCAGGCCGGTCAGGTCACGCTGCAGCTCTGTCCGCGCACGTCGATCGGGAGCGGCGCTCTGCTCAAGCCGTGAAAGGATGTCGTGATAAATGGGGTTGTCGAGAAACCGTGCCTTGAGGGGGGTGCGCTCTACCCCGCGGAGCGTATCAGCTACTTGGCGACCCGAGACTCGGGCCGAGAGAAGACGGAGGGCTTCGAGAACGTGCTCGTTGGTTTCCAGGCGCGCCTGAAAGACATCGAGACTCGTGAACTCTTCTGGCTCGAGGAGTCGTAGTAGGTTAAACAGGTCGCCCGCGCCCGTTTGCACCGGCGTCGCCGTGAGCAGCAGGACGGCATCGGCGTTTTCGCACACGCGTCGAGCGGCCTGATGTGACAGAGTATCTGCATTGCGGATTCGGCCGGCCTCGTCGAAGACGACGAGATCGAGATCAGGTGACACCTCCTCCCAGCGCTCCTGCAATCGGCGTCCCCGCAGTGACTGCAGCGAAAGGATGCCTTGAAGTTGGCATTCGTCACCCTCCTCCTGGTAACGATGCAGGAAGTCGAGCGCATCGGTCGTGCCCATCGGCTGGAGGTCGAGGTCGAAGCGCCTACGGAGCTCCGCGCGCCACTTCGGCACGAGGTGCGACGGTGGAACGACGAGCACGCGGCGCAGCGGTTTTCGCTGTCGCAGCTCGGTGAAGATGATCCCGGCCTCGATCGTTTTTCCGAGACCCACCTCATCGGCGATGAGCAATCGGTGGCGCCGTGCTTCGAGGAACTTGAGAAGTGGCTTGAATTGGAACGCGTAGAACGTGGTCCGCGAGGCGGCGAGTGCGTATATCTGCGAGCGGAGCGAAACGCGGAGCTTCAGGTGCGTGACGAGCTTTTGCAACGCGTCGCGGCCGGCGAAGCTGTTATGCAGGAGGAGGGAGTCGACGTTCGTTGCATCCCCGTCGTAGGAATCGAGATCGCCCTCGGGATGCTGCTGCGGGAGCCCGGCGTTGAACGCGACCGTGTACCACCATTCGCCGCTGTGGAGCTGGGGCGGTGGCGTGTTCCGGATGGTGCCGACGCGATCCGGCTCAGACCGTAGGCGCACAGCGTCACCGGCGTTAAATCGGGGTGGCGGGGGCTCAGCCATCGTTGGTCAGAGAGAAGTCCCGCCTCCGTCCGTCCGGTCGCCGCTCCACCTCCCGTGGCGGTCTCGTACGCGTCACGGGCGTGTACCGCAGGCGAGGCGCGATGACAAGGGGCGAGCTAGGCAACTACCCTCCAACGCTTACTGCGATGCTGCAAGCCGGCGTCGTCGGTAGATGGGGGTGGAGCGGCGCCCGGACGTGGTCGGCACTAGACGAGGGCGGTATGAAAGTAACGGAACCGACCGGCGGGATCGGCGGCGTGTTCGCGTCGCGCCTGCTACTGGCGGTTCTCCTCATCGGCTGGCTGCTCGGATTCCTCGGGGTCATGGCGAGTCTGCTCGCGCCTGCAGCGGGCGTCTACCAATGCGCGCGGACCTACGAGGCCAGCTGCCGTCGGGCGGGACGACGGGGACGATCAGCCGCGGGGAGGACGGCCGGTGCCCGTGTGGCACGGAGCTCCTGTGGACCAGGCGGAACCGCGTGCTGGTGGCGCGGTGAGGGGGCAAGAAATGCAACGAGGAAAAGGGTCCCAGACAAGACGGGCTGCAAAGCGGCGGAAGCGTCCGCGCCCGGCGAGCTTCGTGAAGTGGAGTTAGCCCGGTTCCGTGGACACCAACCCCCTTTCGGGGAAAGAGGAGTCCACGATGCCCCAAACCCGATCACCGTACCCGCCGGAGTTCCGGCAGCGATTGGTGGAGCAGGTGCGTGCGGGACGAACGCCCGAGGAGCTCGCGAAGAAGTTCGAGCCGACGGCGCAGTCGATCCGCAACTGGGTCGTGCAGGCGGATCGCGATGGCGGTCGGCGCAACGACGGCCTGACCACCGAGGAGCGCGAGGAGCTGCGGCGGCTCCGGCGTGAGAACAAGACACTGCGCGAGGAGCGCGAAATCTTGAAAAAAGCCGCGGCCTGGTTCGCTCGGGAGACCGGCTCGATCCCGCCGAAGGATTCGAGTTCATGAGAGCGCACCAGGCCCGGCATCGGATCACGACCATGGCCCGCGTCTTGGGTGTCTCCCCCAGCGGGTACTATGCGTGGTGCGCGCGGCCCGCCTCCGCCCGGGCGACCGCGGATGCCACCCTCACGCATCAGATCCAGGCCGTGCATACGCGCTCGCGCGAGACCTACGGCATGCCCCGGGTGCACGCCGAACTCATCGCGACGGGCCACCCCGTCGGGCGCAAGCGGGTCGCCCGCCTGATGCGCGCGGCGGGCTTGGCGGGCGTCAGCCGCCGCAAAGGGACCATCACCACGCACCGCGACCGGGACGCCCGCCCGGCCCCTGATCTCGTCGAGCGCGACTTCACCGCGACCGCGAAGGACCAACTCTGGGTCGCGGACATCACGTACATCCCGACCTGGGCTGGCTTCCTGTACCTGGCCGTCGTCCTCGACGCGTGGAGCCGGCGGATCGTCGGCTGGGCCATGGCCACCCACCTCCGCACCGACCTCGTGCTCGGGGCGCTCAACATGGCCGTCGCAGAGCGCCGGCCGACCAACGTCGTGCATCACTCCGATCAAGGCTGCCAGCTTGGGCTCAACCGGTCGTCGCAACACGGCCATGTTTCATTGATCGTAGATGCTCGTCGAGTGCCTCGGCGGGAGTCCGCCAGTCGAGGGTCTTGCGCGGGCGGGTGTTCAACGCGAGCGCGACGGCATCGAGGTCGTCGCGGCGGTGGCGGTGCAGGTCGGTGCCCTTCGGGAAGTACTGGCGCAGGAGGCCGTTGGTGTTCTCGTTCGTCCCGCGCTGCCACGGGCTATGCGGGTCACAGAAGTAGATCGCCAGCCCGGTGTCGACGCGGAGCTGCGCGTGCTGCGCCATCTCGGTCCCTTGGTCCCAGGTGAGCGACCGACGGAGCTGTTCGGGCAGCGTCGCGATCACTCTGGCGATCTCGTCGCAGACGGCCTCGGCGCCGTGACCGGCGAGCGGTGGCCCGTTCTTCACCCGGGGTTGCTGACCGTGGCCTTCCATCGGTGGCAGGTGCAACAGCATCGTGAACCTGGTCGTGCGCTCCACGAGGGTGCCGATCGCGGACTTAGGGTGTGAATCGTCTCGAAGCCGAAGAGCGGGCGGCGCTTACGGGACGCCGAGCGGCGGTGGGCCGTCGTCGCGAGCTGGAAGCTCCGGCTGAGATTGAAGGCGAGGACACTCAGGAGCTGCCACGCGCTGTTCGCCGCGTACTGCATCGTGGGCACGCAGGCGAAGGCGAAGCCGCTCTTGAGTTCCCCGTACACCTTCTCGTGGACGCCGCGCCCGCACATGAAGGCCCACAGCGCCGGCCCACCGAGGGGCTTGTTCGTGACGACCGCACTGTACTCGTAGTGCCCGTCGCGCGGATCGAAGAGATCGAGCTGGAAGTTCTTCGCGGTCTCGTGCTGCACGTGGCTGCGATACACCACAATCCGGTGGCGTTGCCCCCACGGCGCGATCTCGACCTGGTGCTCGGCGCAGCTGACGGTGGGCGTCACCCGCGTCCAGGTGCGCGTGCGCCGGACGCAGTCCTCCATCGCTGCCGCCGCGAACACCAGCGACGCGGTCGCATCGCGAGCCGCCAGCAGCCCTCGAGCGTGAGCAAGGGCTCGAAGGGCCGGTTCAGCGAGATTCGGATTCGCCAAGTAGTGAGACTGCAGCCGCGCCGTGGTGAACTCCGCGACCGCCTGCTCCGCGTGCTCGGGGTATGCCTCGGCGATGACATCGCTGATGAACTCGTCGTACCTGGCCTCATCCTCACTCATAGACATGGCCTAGCCCACTCCCTAGTCGAGGCTGTCGATCGCGTCGGCGAGGCTCTCGGTGTTCGGCTTTACGTAGCGCCAGATGTACCGGTCGCTCTTGTGGCCGGAGGCCTCCTTCGCGTAGTGGACGCCCTTCTCCTCGGCAAGCTTGCGGAGGAAGGTGTGCCGGAGCACGTGGGGCGAGACCTCGAGGCGGTCGGCCGCCTTCCGATGGACGTTCGCCTGGTCGACGACCCGCTGCATCGCCTTGTAGAACTGCTCGCGGGAGAGCCGGGCTCCCGTCCGGGTCGTGAAGATCGGCCCGGGCTTCTCCCCGCGTTCGGCGAGCCACGCCTCGATAACTTCCCGCGCGTCGGCCTTCACGGGCACGACGTCGCGGATGCGTCCGCCCTTGGCGAGCACCTTCTTGAAGCCGCGGCCGGTGTACTGACCGACGTCGAGGCCGAGGAGTTCGGAAACGCGGAGGCCGGAGCCGAGCAGCACGGCGATCGCGGCATGATCGCGAAGGCCCTGGTCGGTCCCGCGGCCGGGACGGACACGGAGCGTCTGCGCCGCGGCGAGGAGCCGGAGCTCGTCGGCGCGGCTTAACCCCTTCCACTCGGGCTCGGGGTCCTGCGGCGGCTTCACGCCGTCGGTCGGGCAGCCGAGGGGGAAGGCGCGGACCTTGTGGTGCACCCAGCGGGCAAAATGCCGCACGGAGGCGTAGGTGCGCGCCAGCGTGGCCTCAGACACGCCCTGTTTGGCCTCCTGGCGCACAAACTCGCGCGTGACCGACGCATACCACTCCTCGGGCCGGTCGTGCCCGTAGAGGGCCTCGTAGAAGCGAAAGAAGCGACCGAGGTCGCGGCGCTTCGCGGCGATCGTCGCCTTCGCCTGCCCGGCGACCTCGGTCACGACGTAGACCGCGGCGAGCGCCTTCAGGCTGTCCTTCCCCCGCTCAAGGAGCGCGGGGACGATCGCCGGGACGTTATGTGTCAGATTGTTTTCGGGTTTCGGGGCCTTCCGCATCATCGTTTTCCACCGCCGTCCGGATCACCCCGACCCTTATCCGACACATAAGGGCGATTAGGTGTCAGATATTAGGATAGCACACTGGAGGGGGAAGGGAAGGCGAAACCGCGGGGAAGCGGAAGCTGCCCACGAGATGGTCAGCGACTCTGGACTTGCCCCCGACCGGCGAACACCTCAGATGTGGGCGTGAGCCCACGAGGAGGGTGTTCGGATGCGGAAGAAGGTGGAGGAGCCCTGGGGGCGTCGCCGCGGACGGCGATCGTTCACGGCCTCGTTCAAGGCGGAAGTCGTCGCGTTGGTGCGACAGGGTGACCGGACGGTCCCGACGATTTGCCGGGAGATGGACCTGACCGAGACGGCCGTGCGCCGCTGGGTCGAACAAGCGGCGGTGGACGCGGGGGACAAGGCCGGGCTGACGACCGAGGAGCGCGAGGAATTGCGTCGGTTGCGGCGGGAGGTGCGAGTGCTCCGCGACGAGCGGGACATTCTCAAGCGGGCGGCGACGTTCTTCGCGATGGAGACCCGATGAGCCGGTACCGGTTCGTCGAGGCGGAGAGTCGACGGTATTCGGTGACGCAGTTGTGCCGGATCGCCCAGGTCTCCCGCACCGCCTACTACGAGTGGCAGGACCGGCCGGTGTCCGAGCGGGCGCGCGCGGACACCGCCCTCACGGCGACGATTCGCGCGATTCACGCCGCGTCGGCTGGCCAGTACGGTGTGCCGCGTGTCCTCGCGGAGCTGCGGGCCCAAGGCCACGACGTCGGCCGCAAGCGCGTGGCGCGGTTGATGACGGTCGCCGGGCTCCGCGGGCGTCGTCCCCCCGCTGGGTACGCACGACGACACCGGAGCCGACGCCACCCGCGATCCCCGATCTCGTGCATGGTGAGTTCGACGCCCCCGCCCCGGACACGCTCTGGGTGGTCGACATCACGTACCTTCGCACGTGGGAGGGCTGGTTGTACCTGGCGACGGTCATCGACGTCTTCTCGCGGCGCGTGATCGGATTCGCGTTGGCCGATCACATGCGCGCATCGCTGGTGTGCGACGCGTTGAGGCTGGCCGTCGCGATGCGCGGCAGGAACGTGGAGAGCGTCATCTTCCACTCGGACAGGGCAAGCCAATATACGTCAGCCGAGTTCCGAGCACTGGCCGAGAGGCACGGCGTGAAGCAGTCGATGGGAAAGACCGGCGTGTGCTGGGACAACGCCCTCGCCGAATCCTTCTTCGCCACCTACAAGCTCGAACTCATCGAGCCGCGGTCCTGGCCGACCCGTGCTCGCACACGGACGGCCACGGTTCACTGGATCGAAGCTGTCTACAACCGCCAGCGCCGGCACTCCGCGATCGACATGCTGAGCCCCGTCGACTACGAGGACCGGTACTGGAATCGCCCTCGGTCGACACCCAAAACCGGCCAATGATCGACACCTGAAAACCGGCCAATAGGCGGACGGCTCGGACGTTGAACGGACGATGGGGACTGGGGTCCCCTCGTCAGGATGGCCAACGTCTTGAGCGACACGAAACGACAGCAGGTCCTCGCCCTCGGCCGACTCGGCTGGCCGCTGCGGCGCATCGAAGACGAGACGGGCGTGCGCCGCGAGACGGCGAGCGCCTACTTGAAGGCCGCGGGGATCGCGGTGCGGCCGCCGGGCAGCTGGGGCCGACGACCACCATCAAAACCGGCCAACGAGGTGTCGACCGACTCGGAGCCGGGATCGACGGCAAAACCGGCCAATGGGGTGTCGACCGACTCGGGGCCGCCGCCGTGCCCCCCGCGCCCCGGCCGGAGCCCGGCGGCGAGCACGTGCGAGCCGTACCGCGAGCTGATCACGGAGGCGCTCGGCCGCGGCCGCAACGCCATGGCGATCTGGCAGGACCTGGTCGACCGCCACGGCTTCGCCGCCGGCTACGCGAGCGTCCAACGCTTCGTCCATCGGCTGCGCGCGGTCGCGCCGCCCGATGCCCATCCCGTGATCCGGACGGCGCCCGGCGAGGAAGCCCAGGTCGACTACGGCGACGGCGCCATGGTGCGCCACCCGCAGACCGGGAAATACCGGCGCACGCGGCTCTTCGTCCTCACGCTCGGCTACAGCCGCAAGGCCGTCCGGCTGCTCACCTGGAAATCGAGCAGCCAGATCTGGGCCGAACTTCACGAGCGCGCGTTTCGCCAGCTGGGCGGCGTCCCGCAGACGGTCGTCCTCGACAATCTCAAGGAGGGCGTGCTCGCCGCGGACGTGTACGACCCGACGGTCAATCCCCTCTACCGCGACGTGCTCGCGCACTACGGCGCCGTGGCCCTCCCGTGTCGGGTCCGCCATCCCGATCGCAAGGGCAAGGTCGAAGCGAGCGTCGGCCATGCGCAGAAGACGCCGCTGCGCGGCATGCGCTTCGAGAACCTCGAGGACGGCCAGGCCTACCTCGATCACTGGGAGACGCGCTGGGCCGACACGCGCATCCACGGCACGACGAAGCGGCAAGTGGCGGCGATGTTTGCCGAGGAGCAGCCCGCGCTGCGAGCGCTGCCGCTCACGCCGTTTCGCTACTACCAGCACGGGACGCGGACCGTGCATCTCGACGGCTGCGTCGAGGTCGACGGCGCGTACTACGGCGCCCCGCCGGGCTATCTCGGCCAGCGCCTCCCGGTGCAGTGGGATGGCCAGACCGTGCGCCTCCTCGATCCGCGCACGGGGCAGCTCCTGCGCGAGCATCGCTGGCAGGCGCGCGGCCAGCATCGCATTGCGGCCGCCGATCGCCCCCGGCGGACGCCGCCCGATGTCCTCGCCGTCCTCGCGCGCGCGACCGGCGCGGGGCGGGCGATCGGCCTGCTCTGCGCGACGATCCATCAGCAGGACGGCGCCGCCGGCGTCCGCCGCATCCTCGGCGTCCTCGCCCTCGCCAAGCACCACGGCGTGCCCGCCGTCGAGGCCGCGTGTGCCGCGGCACGGGACCTCGGCGTCCCGACCTATCGCTTCGTGCGCCGCTATCTCGAGCGGCGCGTCGCCGGCCCGCTCACGCTCACCCAGGTCGATCCGCTCATCCGTCAGCTCACCCTCTACCGCGATCTCCTCGATCGCCGCGCCGAGAAGGAGACTCCCGAATGACGCTGCCCGAACTCGATCGCGCCCTCCGCCAGCTCCGGCTCTCGGGGATGGCCGACGTCCTCGAAGCGCGGCTCCGCCAAGCGCAGGCCGAGCGCCTCGCGCCACTCGATCTCGTCGCCACGCTCGTCAGCGATGAGCTCGTCCGGCGCCAAGATCGCCTCCTCGCCCGGCGCCGAACGCACGCGCGCTTCCGCGATCCCGACAAGACCCTCGACACCTTCGATTTCGACTTCAACAAGAAGCTCCACCGGACGCTCGTCTTCGAGCTCGCGACCGGCCGCTTCATCGCCCAGCGCGAAGACGCGCTCTTCCTCGGCCCACCCGGCACCGGCAAGAGCCATCTCGCGCAGGCGATCGGCCATGCCGCCATCCAGCAGGGCTACCGCGTCCGCTACACCGAGGCCCACGGCCTCCTCGACGAGCTCGCCGAGGCCAGCGTCGACGGCACCCGCCGCGCGAAGATGACCGAGCTCGCCACCGTCCCACTCCTCATCATCGACGACCTCGGCATGCGGAAGCTCCCGGCCACCGCCGCCGAAGACCTCCTCGAGCTCGTCATGCGCCGCTACGAGCGGGCCAGCACGCTCCTCACCTCCAACCGCCCGGTCGACGATTGGGGCAAGCTCCTCGGCGATACCGCCGCCGTGACGGCGCTCCTCGATCGGCTCCTCCACCACGCCCACGTCCTCAAGTGCGGCCCGCGCAGCTGGCGGATGCGCCACCATGCCTTGCCCGCGGAGGGCGCTACGCAGTAAGAGCGATCATGACATCCGCGCCGTCGCCATTGGCCGGGTTTGACCCGTCGACCATTGGCCGGTTTTGAGGTGTCGACCGAGGGAATCGCCGCGCAGCGGCTTAACGCAGGTGTTCGCCCGGTCGGGGCAAGTCCAGAGCGTGGTTGCCCCGCTTCTACCACAGCGAGAGGCCCTTTCTGCTTCTGGCGGTGGTCAGGTCGTCGACCTTTTCGTCACATCAAGGCTAAGACTCATCGTCCACTGCCCACGCTCAAGGGCGAGCAACGTGTCCGTTGGCACGAGAATGTGAATCTTGCCGATGTCCTCATCAGCGGGATGGAGATACCAAAAGTTGAGTATCTGCGCGCCCACCGAGGGGCGGAGTGCCGGCGCGAAGCCTCAAGGGCATTAGTGCTCAGGCTTCGGGCAACTCTTCCGGGCTCGGCATCGGGCCTTCGAAGGTAAGAAGCGTCTTTGGCGAGAGCTTCGACTCGAGCAGCTTGACGATCACCTCGAGGTCCATGTGCGGACTCACCTGGAGGCCGAGGCAGGCGGCGATGCCAGCAGTATCGGTGCTGGTCCGTTCGCTGAGTTCGAGCCGTAACCCCGCTTCGGATTCAGCGACCGTGTAGGCGTGGATGTGCATCGGGTCGCCAAGCCGGGCTGGGGTGTTGAGGTGACCGAAGGAAAACTCGGTTCTCATGTAGGCGATGAGCCTGTCCTGGACCGCGAGGACCAGGTGCTTGTTGATGTGCTCGAATGTCTCAATCTTGTGATGGAGTTGTACAAGGATCGTCTTGCTTGTCATCTTCCAGTTCATGCCGAAGGACTTGGTCGACGACACATCTTCAGGCAGAACGGGGATATGGTGGTCCCGAAGGAACCGCTGCCGCTCGGGCCACACCGTCCCAGTGGTATCGAGCGTTTGAAGCTCGATGCCCACAAAGTCCTTGACCTTACCGCCCTTCACTGAGGCGAGGCAGTAGTCGATGCTCCCACCGGGAATAGAGAGTTCCGGGATGACGTGAAACTCGTTGCCAGGCTCGTGCAGGGTAAGGAGGTGCAAGCAATCAGTGAAGACCTGCTTACGCTCCAGGAGCCGATACGGGCAAATGATGATCGGCTGCTCATGTTGACCGTACCGCACCGTGCAAGAGCCGATCGAGACTGTGGGCTCGCTTTTTCGGATCTTGAGGCACTTCCGCTCGAGGTAAGGACACTGCTGCTTATCGACGACGAAGCGCCAGTCGGCGTCGCGAGTAGTCAGCAGTCCGAAGAGCTCGAGAGTCTTACTCACAAGAGCATATTGCAGCGGTCCGCTGCGCAGCGGAGATACTCAGTGGAGAGATCGATCCCTACCGACTTGCGGCCAAGTTTGAGCGCGACGAGCATGGTTGTTCCCGTACCGCAGAAGGGGTCGAGGACTACGCCATTGCGCGGACATGTAGCGAGGATGGGGATGCGGCAGAGGTCCTGAGGGTAGGGGGCGTAGTGGCCGTCGCGTCCCTGTGTGTCCTCGGGAATGATATCCCACACGTCTCCAGGCTTGCTGCCGTTGGGGTGGTACTTGAGGAAGTAGAAGCCACGCTCGGTCAATTCGCGCGCGCGACCAGACACACGTTCGGAGTCCGAGTGTGTCGTGCGTTGTTGGCCACGGATTATCATACGGAAGTCGGCGAGCTTGCCAGCGCGCACGTCCTCTAGAAGTTGCTCAAGGGCCGCCATGGCTTCGGTCTTTTCTCGTGGTGTGAGAGCTGTTGAGCGCTCAATCTGGCGCTTGTAGCGCACGCCGGAAACGCCTGTTGCTGAGACGACAGCTCCGTTGATGACCTTGGCGGTCTTAGGCGAGGAGCGAATGGCGTCCACGTCGTAGAAGTAACCCGTTGGCGACTTGACGAAGTGGAAGACGTCCTCGTGCACATTGCGCAGCTTGTCTCGGGCGTTGTCCGGGCCACCCTTAACCTTGTTCCAGAGGACGCTGTTTCGGAGAACCCAGCCTTGCTTGTCGATCAGGGTGAGCGCGACACGCCACGGGATGCCAGCGAGGCACTTGCTGACGTAGGTGTCTCCAATGTTGAGCCAGAGAGAGCCTGAGGGCTTCAGTACGCGCTTCACGTCGCTGAGGATCGCGACGAGGTGCTCGATGTACGATGTAGGGTCGGGCTCAAGTCCAATCCCCGTTGCCGCGTACTGGCGGTGCCCCCAGTAGGGCGGACTGGTCATGCAGCAGTCCACAGACTCCGCGGGGAAGGTAGTGAGAACAGTCAGGGCGTCTCCGCAGATGAGGAAGGGGTGTGTTGAACTGCCCCGAAGGTACCATTCGATCTCCTCCGGGTCGTCCGACCCTCCGGTGAGCTGGTTGTTCTTCCTGGAGGAAGTCTCCTTCATGCCGCCACCCCGCCGCCCACGGCCAGCGCCGAGCGCGGGCGAGTGTAGGGTAGAGGCTTGCAGCGCACAAGTATTCCGGGCCTACTACCGTTCCCCCCCCGGGGGGCAGCGGGGTGGGGAGTACAGAGCGAATGAAGCGACCAGCACTCGGGAAACCAAAGGCGAGAGGAGCACGAAACTCCCGTCGTGAGATTCGGATCAACGTTGCTCGGAACCCACGGCATCTAGAGGATGCTGGGAAAGGGGACCTCACTTGGTGGTGCTGCCACCCGGGGGCGAGCGCAGGTGATGTACTCGTTATCTATAAGACAGGTGCCGGTATCCAGCGGATACTTGAGGTCGTAAGACTTATCGCAGACGAGCACGGCTGGTGTGGATTCTTCGGAATGGAGCGGGCTGAGGTGCGCGTCTTACGGGTCGGGGCGAAGCCCATTTCGAT
Organism: Binatia bacterium; assembly: GCA_046327955.1. Classification (GTDB taxonomy): domain Bacteria; phylum Desulfobacterota; class Binatia; order DP-6; family DP-6; genus JAXLXP01. Next base: position 181,866 of record JAXLXP010000011.1, read on the forward strand.
CGCTCAGCTGAAGAGCAACGTCATTCTCGCACACACCGGGGCCGTCAAACGCAGTTTTCAGGGGAATCTCTTCTCCTTGAAGGAGGAAGAGCTGGCGGAAATTGAGCGCCTGCTCGAGGAAGCTCCAAGCTAGAGATCATGACCGGGGTCGGCCACGCTTCGGCCGTTTGGCCTTACGTACCGGCAGATGTAGCTGCACGGTGTGTCGCCCAATCGCCGTTGGACGACCGGACGGCGGGTCAAGAAGAAAGAGCCTACCCGGGGTAGGCTCTTTGCGTCTCAAAGGAGCTGCTGCTCGGAGAACGCGACGTAGCGGCCGTCGCCGATCACAATGTGGTCGAGGACCTTGATGCCGAGGAGTTCCCCGGCCTGCTTCAAGCGCTCGGTGAGCGCCTTGTCCTCGGCTGAGGGCTCGGGGTCACCCGACGGATGGTTGTGGACCAGGACCACACCCGCAGCGTTCCCGAGGATGGCCGGCTTGAAGACCTCTCGAGGATGGACGAGCGAGGCGGTGAGCGAGCCCACCGAAACCACGTTGAAGCCGGTGATCTGATTCCGCCCGTCGAGGATGACGGCGAGGAACTCCTCGCGGTCGGCCTTCTCGAAGCGACCGCGGAAGGCCTCGTAGATGTCGCGCGGTTCGCGCACTCGCCGCAGGGCGCCGTATCCCTCGCGCCGTTCGCGGACGATCTTCAGCTCGAACATCGGACCCTCCGATGCCGTGCGGTGGGGACCCATTCCCCCCGGGAACTCGCCGGCGGCGAGCTCCCCGGGAGAGGCGAGCGCCTTTAAGCGTTCGCAGGCGGGGCTATTCTGGCCCGCGATGGGGCAGGTGCCGCGGTCAGTATACGGCGGCTCGACTCCCGGAGTCTAGGTTGCTACCTGACGCAATTAGAGCCCGCTACAGCCGCGCAAACCGCTCGGGAGGAGGTACCCTACGGACGGCAACATGCAGGTTTCCCCGCGGAACGGAAGGAGCCCGCCATGACCGAGGAGTCAACAGAGGAGCACGAGGCCGCGCCCGTCGCAGCGCTCGGCAATGCGGAGCTACTCCGGGACTTCTACGCTCTGCGGGACGATCTGCGGGAGCGCGAACGACAGCACGAGAGAGAGGTAAGCAACACGATCACCTCCAGGCTGCGCCTGCTCGGATGGGGTGGGGGGCTTGCGGTGGTGGGCGGCCACGGCCAGCGCGTCGCGACTCAGCGGGAGCCGCTCTTCTTCGCCTGCGATTCCAGGAGTGCCTGGAGCATCTTCCCCTCGGGCGTCATATCCTTGAGTGAGGGCGGTCGGCGCGGCGCGTCCTTGCCCGCGATCAGCGCGTTGACCGCCTCGTCCATCGTGAGGCGGTGAGCCGGCGGAGTAAATGGGAGCAGCCGCTTGATGATTTCGTCGAGCGTCTCGGCGCTCCGTTCGGTCAGGATACCACCCAAGTGGAACATGACGGGCACGATGCCCTGGTCGTGCAGGATCGTCTGCTGCTTCCCCCAGTGGATCACAACGGCCGGTTCGCCGCCCGTCGTCCGTGTCGCGCGACGATTGCCGGCGCCGGTGTAGACGAATATCCAGTGCCCTGCGTCGACCTGCTCTGCGCCGAGCCACAACATTTGATCGGGCAGGGGCGCCACGGTGCCGTCCGGCATCGTCGCCGCCAGGCACACGATGTACTCGCCCAAGTCCACTTGGCGCTGGGCGCGGTACGCGATCCGCTCCGCGTTAGGTGCTCCGCGGTCGTAGACGCCCTCGAGCGTGATCTCATCGATCGTCCGAAGGATGGTCGCCATCAACGCCGCCATCCCTTCGGCCGCCAGAGGCCGAGACCGATCTGTACCACCGCCAGCACAACGAGGACCGAGACGAAGGCCGTGGCAGTGGGAATGGCGGTCGCGAGGATGCTAGCAATCCCGATGAGGGAAGTCCCGCAGATAACCAGGGTAGGACTCGCGCCGGTCTCTCTCTCGGTCTCCAGCTTCGCGTTCTTGACTCGTTCGTCGCCAAGCTGTCCCGAAAGGCCGTGGATCAACTCGTCCTTTCGTCTGTCCGCGGCGTCCAGCCGCTCAGCCTCGACCGCGTGCTGAGTCGTGAGGGCCAACGCCACATCGGCCATCGCCAGCGTGGACGCATGGCGACCTGCCTTTTCAAAGAGGGTAAGCCAGGGTGACTCGAGGACCGCGCCCTGCGTCGGCGGCGGAACGACGGTGAGCGCGGTAGTCACGCCCGGCGTCTGCGTTCCGACGCTCCCGGTGTCGGTCGGCGTCACCACGACGGAGGAGCCAGAGCTCGCGACCCTGGTGGTAGCCGGTGGCGGCGTCACCACGGTCGGGGGCTTGTCGTCGTCCGCCATGCCGAGGTGCCGGTGTAGCATGGCGTCGCTTGGTCAACCACGATCATCCCTCGATGTGGTTGCACAGCTCTGCGTCAAGGACGCGCGGACTGTGATTGGAGGCCGAGATCGAGCCCGCGGGCTCTGGCCGTCTCTTTCGCGACGCCCATGAAGTACCGGGCCTTCGTGCCGCGAATGAGACCGTCCTTCGCGGCGGCGTTGGCCTGGTCGAGGACGAGACGGAAAGTACGCTCGCCGAGACTCGAGGCGATGCGGCGGAAGGTGCGGAGGCTGACCGGCTTGTGGTCGTTCAGAAGGTCGGCGGCGAGCTGAGTAAGTTCATCGAGCCGGTTGGGATTGAGCGATGGTTGAGTGAATGAAGGCCTGCCAGGGATTTCTTTCAGAAGGTCGGCGAGAGCGACGAGTCCGTGTGTTCCAGTCCCCTTCTGATGAGGGGTTTCCCTAACGTCTACGTCAACGTTCTGGTTAACACCTTGGTTCTGGTTAGTGTGACGCCGCTGTGTGTGACGTTCGACTAACACAGAGCCCTCCCTATGTGAGGTTGGCGTCACATAGAGGTTTGCCACGTCTTCATGCAGTTTTTCGGCTTCCGAGGTGGGGGCGCGCTGGTTGAAAATGGCGAGGCCAGCGATCGGATGGAGGTGGTAGACGTTGTTCGCCCAGCGGCTGCCGCCGGGCTGGCTCGCGCGGTTCTTTCGGAGGCTGAGGACCGGGTGCTCCTGAAAGCGGAAGGTGAGCAGCGCCTGTATCCGTCGGTTCACGGTCTCTCGGGCCACCCCGAGGTCCTTCGCGATGCGGGCTTGGCTCGGGTAGCAGTTGCCGTTCTCGTCCATGTAGCAGGCGAGCGCGCAGAGGGTCTTCCAGAGCTCGTCAGGCAGTGCGGCGAGGAGGCCCGAGTGGATGGCCTCGAAGTACATCTTGACGAACATCCGCTTCTCGCGGACGCCCGTCGCAAGATCGACCTCCGTCTGGAATTCGACGGTGACGAGCGGTTTGCGCTTGGGGTCGTGGACGTTGGGCATGAAGATGTTAGGGGACGTGCTTCAGCGCGTCCTTGAGCGCGCCCTTTACCTCCTCGTGCGTCGCGCGCGACTTCGAGAAGGTGACGGTGACAGAGAAGGGCTTCCCCTTCGGCTTGTGCTCGAAGCGGTAGTGGGGCGGGCGCCCCTGCGCCACGGCGGGCGCCGCCTTCGCGCGGAGGGCACGAACGGTCACCGCCTCCCCGCGCTTTACGCCGTCCCAGGTGGTGGTGAGCTTCCCCGGGTTTCGTGGACACCCCGAATCGCACGAAAGTGCGGTAGGAGAGTGTCATGGGGAAGCCCGGAAGCGGGAGCGGCGATCGTTCACGCCGGAGTTCAAGGCGGAAGCGGTCAAGGTGGTGCAGCAGAGCAGCAGAACCGTCGCGATGGTTGCGCGGGAGCTCGACCTGACCGAGACCGCGCTGCGGCGCTGGGTGGAGCGAGGCCGAGGAGGTCGATGCCGGACGCGGCGCGCGAGGGGGCGCTGACGTCGGACGAGCGCGCCGAGTTAGCGCAGCTACGACGCGAGTTCGCACGCTGCGGATGGAGCGTGACATCCTAAAAAAAGCGACGGCCTTCTTCGCCCAGGGGCAGGGATGAAGTTCGCCTTCATCGCGCGCGCGAGAAGGCCATGTTCCCGATCGACCTGCTCTGCACCGTGCTCGGGGTGAGCCGCGCCGGCTTCTACGCGGCCCAACAGCGGCCGGTCGCGGCCCGGCGACACGAGGATCAACAGCTCGCCGTCCACGTCGCGGCCGCCCATGTCGCCAGTCGCCACCGCTACGGGAGTCCGCGCGTCTATCAGGAACTCCGGGCGCAGGGGCACGTCATCGGCCGCCATCGGGTCGCGCAGTTGTGCAGGAACAGGGACTGCGGGCGCGGAAAAAGCGCCAGTTCCAGCGCACGACGGATTCGCAGCACGGCCTCCCGGTTGCGGCGAACATCCTCGATCGGCAGTTCACGGTCTCGACGCCGAACACCGCGTGGGTGTCCGACATCACGTACCTCTGGACGCGCGAGGGCTGGCTGTACCTTGTCGTGATCCTCGACTTGTTCTCGCGCCGTGTCGTCGGCTGGGCGCTGCACGACCGGATCACGCGCCAGCTGGCACTCGACGCCCTGACGATGGCCCTGTGCCACCGCCAGCCCGGCCCCGGCCTCGTGCATCATTCCGACCAGGGCGCAATACGCGGCGGGGACTACCAGGCCCTGCTCACCACACACCCAGTCGTGTGCAGCATGAGCCGGCGCGGCAACTGCTGGGACAACGCCGTCGCGGAGAGCTTCTTCTCGACGCTCAAGATCGAACTCGCGCACGAGGCGGACTGGACGACACACGCCGAAGCCCAGGCGGCCGTCGCCAGTACCTGGAGATCTTCTACAACACGCAACGGCGCCATTCTGTCCTCGGCTACGTCAGTCCTGTTGCCTTCGAACGCCAGCACGAGGAGAACCTAGCAGCCTAACCCGGGTGTCCACGGAATCCGGGCAAGCCCACGCGCTTGGCCTCTGGGGGGTGCATGCGACACCGTCGCGCCGCATACCTCTCAGTGGTTCGGCCACGGTTCAGCCACATCGGGTACGTTAGGCGCTCCAGAGTAAACTTGATGAAGTCGCGGCCCCCCCGTGGCCGCGACCGACACCGTCCGCTATCGTCCATTGGCACCGAGCCAATGAGCGTGTTACTGGCGTCCGTCGCTGGCGTCGGCGGCTGGGAGGGGTGATGCAGGAGTTTGAGCGGGGACAGCGGGTTCTGGTCCCGTGTGATGTTCAACCGGGGCCCTTCACCTCCGAGAAGCTCGTCACGATCCGTAGCGGTACGGACGTGACTTCGGGCTTCGTTCGGAGCGAGTTCGTGGCGTGGTCGGGTTCGCCCGAAGACAGCCAGGCGTTCCTCATGGGCGTGGTCGAGCGTGCGACGCCGGACAGCGTCGTCGTACGAGTGCCCGGCTCGTTCTTCACCACCGCGAGCGGCATGGCGGCGCTTCCCAAGAGCTGGGCCGAAGAGCACCTGAGCGAAGCGCGGCCGTGATCCTCTCGCAGCCCGACCTGAGACGGGCGGTGAAGCGAGGGAGGGTCGTCTTCGCCCCTCCCCTCGAGGACAAGCAGTGGGGGCCGGTGTCGGTCGATCTCAGGTTGGGTTACAGCTTCACGAAGCTGCGGGATGTGGCGAACATCACGGTGTCGGTAGCGCAGGGCCTTCCCGACATCGGTCCGGGGGGTTTCTGGCAGACGGCGGAGCTGGCCGAGAAGAACGCCTTCGGGAAGCCGGAGTTCTACGACCTCGAGCCCGGTGGATTCGTTCTCGCTATGACCCACGAGAGCGTGACCGTGCCCCCGGACATGGTTGCCTTGGTAGAAGGGCGAAGTACCTACGCGCGCATGGGCCTCAGCATGCACCAGACGGCCCCGTGGATTCAGCCGGGCTGGACCGGCCGGATCGTGCTCGAGATTCGCAATGGAGGTCCGCTCACGATTCGGCTGACGCCATTGATCGACCGCCCGTGCCAGCTCAGCTTTTTCCGCCTCACGTCCCCGGTCCCTCGCGAACAGCTCTATGGAACGCGTGGGTCCGAGTTCTACGCCAACCAGAAGCACCCTCTCGAGCACGACCGAACAGCGGCGCGTAAACCGAAACCGGCGTCGCAGCGGAAGAGGTCATCGAAGACCCCGAGCGCGAAAGCGAAGGGGAAGAGAGCAAGGCGATCTCGGTAGCAGCGCCGCGACGGTTCGAGACCGTGCTCAGCACCCGGATGCCTCTGGGCCGGTTGCGTAATGGTTGAGGGCACATAACCTGCAAAGACCGTCGCCCGCCGCTCTCGCACGTAGTTGCCTCCTCCGGTCGATCCGGATGCCCCTTGTTGGGATCGGGGCGTCCGCGGTAAGCGGTGCTCGATACTCGCGACCCCGCGCGTTACCGTGAAGGCCACCGTCTTGCCCTTGGGGCGCTGAACTCCCCGTGGATACGTCCAAAGTCGATCGACTCGTCCAGTACGCGTTGGCCGTCGCCGGTCAGGGGGATTCCAGCCATCGCGAACTCGGGCCAATTCACCTGCTCAAGTACGTCTACCTCGGCGACCTAGCCCACGCCGAGCGGCACGGCGGGCAGACCTTCACCGGCGCCCCGTGGCGGTTTCACTATTTCGGCCCCTGGGCGGAGCCCGTGTTCGCCCGGATCGAGCCCGCCGTGAAGGCTCTCGAAGTGCGCGAGCGTCGCTTCCCCTACAACGAGGCTGACCGTGAGGGGGTACGGTGGCTCCTCGACGACGCACGGCTCGCCGACCGGCTCGACGACGAGCTGCCCCTGGAGGTCGCCTCGGCGATCAAGCGTGCGATTCGCGAGTACGGCAACGACACGGCTGGACTCCTCGACTACGTGTACCGCACCGCACCCATGCTGAATGCTGAGCCTGGTGAGATGCTCGATTTCACCGTCGCCGAGGCGCCTGCGCGTCCCCTCCCGAAACCTGCACCCGCCGCATCGCTTTCGAAGTCGGCGCGGAAACAGCAACAGGCGGCGGTCGCCGCGTTGCGGGAACGGGTTCAGGCAAAGCTCCGCGAGCGTGCAACTGCGCGTACCTTGGCCGCACCCGACCCGCCGCCGCGCTACGATGCCGTGTTCGCCGAGGGGCAGGCTTGGCTCGACAGCCTCGCCGGGCCGCCGATCGAGGCCGGCGAGGGCACGGTGACGTTCGCCGACGACATCTGGAAGTCGCGTGGCCGGCGTGATCCCGGCATACCCTGACGAGTCCCTGCAAGGGTTCGTCGGGGCCTGGTGGACGGCGCCTGCCGGGACCGACTTCCGCCGTGGGCGACTCGTGCGCGTCGTGATCCCGCACGTCGACCAGGAGCCGTACCAGCTCACCCCCATCGGTCGCGATGAACCCACCGAGCACCGCTCGGCGACAGTTCTCATCGAGCCACTCCGCCTTGGCCAGCCGCGTCGCACATCGAAGCTCCCGGTGGCGGCCATGCCAACCAATCCAGGCGAGCTGCGCATCGTCTCGCGGGCGAAGGTTCGGCCGGCGGTCATCTTGAGCGCTCCGATGCCTGAGGTTCCGAAGGAGATGCGGCAGGGCAAAGCCCGGTGGCAGTCCGCGCCGACGCTGCTGGTCGCCCCGTACTATGGGGGCGATCAGGATGGCACCCGTGGGGGGTGGGATCCGCGCATGGTCGATCGTATCCGGCGCTGCGAATACCCACAGTATTTGTGGGACAAGCTGCCGGTAGCGGGTGCCACGGAGTCGATTCTCCGGCTCGACCACATCCAGCCGATCGGTCGGCACTCGAACGCTTGCGAGGTAACCTCCTACTGCCTGAGCGACGAAGCGCTCGGCGTGCTGGACGAGTGGCTGACGTGGCTGACTACTGGCCTGCTCCCAAGTAGGGGCGTGCTTGCCGACGTGCGGAACTTCTTGCTCGGCTCAGAAGCACCGGCGACCTGACTGGGCTTGCCCGGATTCCGTGGACACCCGGGTTAGGCTGCTAGGTTCTCCTCGTGCTGGCGTTCGAAGGCAACAGGACTGACGTAGCCGAGGACAGAATGGCGCCGTTGCGTGTTGTAGAAGATCTCCAGGTACTCGGCGACGGCCGCCTGGGCTTCGGCGTGCGTCGTCCAGTCCGCCTCGTGCGCGAGTTCGATCTTGAGCGTCGAGAAGAAGCTCTCCGCGACGGCGTTGTCCCAGCAGTTGCCGCGCCGGCTCATGCTGCACACGATCCCGTGTGTGGTGAGCAGGGCCTGGTAGTCCCCGCTCGCGTATTGGGTGCCCCGGTCGGAATGATGCACGAGGCCGGGGCCGGGCTGGCGGTGGCACAGGGCCATCGTCAGGGCGTCGAGTGCCAGCTGGCGCGTGATCCGGTCGTGCAGCGCCCAGCCGACGACACGGCGCGAGAACAAGTCGAGGATCACGACAAGGTACAGCCAGCCCTCGCGCGTCCAGAGGTACGTGATGTCGGACACCCACGCGGTGTTCGGCGTCGAGACCGTGAACTGCCGATCGAGGATGTTCGCCGCAACCGGGAGGCCGTGCTGCGAATCCGTCGTGCGCTGGAACCGGCGCTTTTTCCGCGCCCGCAGTCCCTGTTCCTGCATCAACCGCGCGACCCGATGGCGGCCGATGACGTGCCCCTGCGCCCGGAGTTCCCGATAGACGCGCGGACTCCCGTAGCGGCGGCGACTGGCGACATGGGCGGCCGCGACGTGGACGGCGAGCTGTTGATCCTCGTGTCGCCGGGCCGCGACCGGCCGCTGTTGGGCCGCGTAGAAGCCGGCGCGGCTCACCCCGAGCACGGTGCAGAGCAGGTCGATCGGGAACATGGCCTTCTCGCGCGCGATGAAGGCGAACTTCATCCCTGCTCCTTGGCGAAGAAGGCCGTCGCTTTTTTTAGGATGTCACGCTCCATCCGCAGCGTGCGAACCTCGCGTCGTAGCTGCGCCAACTCGGCGCGCTCGTCCGACGTCAGCGCCCCCTCGCGCCCGCGTCCGGCATCGACCTCCGCCCGCTCCACCCAGCGCCGCAGCGCGGTCTCGGTCAGGTCGAGCTCCCGCGCAACCATCGCGACGGTCTTGCCGCTCTGCTGCACCACCTTGACCGCTTCCGCCTTGAACTCCGGCGTGAACGATCGCCGCTCCCGCTTCCGCTTCCCCATGACACTCTCCTACCGCACTTTCGTGCGATTCGGGGTGTCCACGAAACCCGGGGAAGCTCAGGGTGGGTCGGGCGGCTTAGAGGGCTCCCTGATGACGATGCGCTGTTACCCGCCCTTCCCTAGGGACGACGCGACGACGCGGCAAGCGAGTGACAGACGACTATCGAGCTGTCCACGGGCGCGCCCCCTTCGTTGGTGACAGGTGCTCGCCCTGCTAAGAAACGGCCGTCAGGAGGCTAGGATGGCTGAGCGGTTGGACGCGCTGCGGCCTGAGGCCATTGAGACGCTGGCGCAGATCGTGGGCGAGAACTACACGGGCAGCGAGATCACGCGCCTGTTCGCCCGCGGCGGCTCCCCGGAGTTCGTCCACGGCAACGAGACCAAGTGGCGTTTCGTCGCGGCGGCGTTTGATGAACTCCAGCGACGAGGCGGCGGCCAGCCCCATGCGGTGCTCCAGATTATCAAGACCATGTGCAACCCGCAGGGCTACGTTGGGCAGCGCGACCGCTTCGAGGGCGTCCTGAAGGCCGTAAACGGCGTGCTCGACTTCTACGGCCTGCGGATCGCAGACGACGGCGAGCTACGCCGCACAGGCGAGCGCGCCTCCACGGTACGGCACGAGAAGACGCAGGATGAGATCGCCTTCGACGGGCGGGGCTTCCATCCGCAGGTTCGGCGCCACGGCCGCAGCCACTTCTGCCGAGGCGCCTACTTCCACGCGGTGTTCGAGAGCTGCAAGGCGTTCGACGCCGCCGTGCGGAGTAACTCAGGGATCGACAAGAGCGGCCAGCCCCTCATGAGCGAGGCGCTGAGCCTCGCCGGCCCCATCAAGCTGAACATGCAGGCGGCGCAGAGCGAGAAGGACGAGCAGTCGGGGGTGATGTTCCTGTGCATGGGGCTGATGAACGCCGTCAGGAATCCGCAGGCGCACGAGCCGGAGCTTCACTGGCCGATGACCCGGGAGGACGCGCTCGACGTGCTCGGCCTCATCTCGTTCCTGTTCCGCAAGCTGGAGAAGGCGCTCGTGGTGCGGGGCGTAGGTGGTGGCCTTCCGGTGACACTCTAGGCCGTTCGACGTTGACACCGGCCAGGAGTTCGTGGATGCGCTCCATGTGCGGCGCGGCGCACGGCGTTGACCCTGGTCCGTAGTACCTGCTACGCGCCGAGAGATGACGGCTCAGGAGGAAGGCGTTCCCGTCGTCCGGGCATATCTCGAACGGGCATTTTCCGAGCATGCAGTTCACGAGTTCGAGGACAAGATGTCCCGGTCGCACGATTTCGGTGTAGAGGACGCCAGTGGTCGGCGGGTGGCTCTCGTGAAGGTGCCGCTGTCGTTCTTCGATGACATTCGAGACCAGGCTCCGGGACGCTTCGCGAACCGGCTGAGGGACTGGCTCGATGACCACGATGTTGCGGCGACGCTGCGCAGTGCTGGTCTGCAAGTGCAGATGACGTTCTTGCTGCACGGGCCATCGTACACTGCGTGAGTTGCGACGGCGGCTGACCGGCGACGTGAAGGCGGTCCTGGGTCGGGGCGGGGCGGTTGATCCGCAGGACGAGCCGCGCCCACGGGATCGCTCGTAGCCGCTTCATCTCCCAGAGGAGTTAGGGGATGTGGTCGAGATCGACTTGAGCGGGGAGGGTAGGGTTGGCAGCAAGGTCAACGAGGCCAGGGTTGTCGGCGCCCATAGTGGTCCTCCTGTTGGGGGGTGGGACCCTGACCTACCGCAGACGGGCGTCGGTCTTCCGGCGTGCCCGGTGCGCTTCTGCGTGCTATGGCGCGTGGGTGGGAGGCGCTGCCGATGCGGTTCAAGGTGAGACCGTTTGATGAGGTGGTTGAACGTGGGCTGCGCCCAGGGGCCGTCGTCGCGGGGCGAATCGTGGGGGCGAGCTTCATGGTCTCTCTTGATGCCCTGAGCGTGCCGCTGGCCACGGGAGAAGTCGGTCAGGACGAGGACGGGAGCTACGCCGTGCTTGAGGAACAGCAGCTCTCGCTCGGCGGCGGCTTCATGCTGGAGGTTGGCGTGGGATTCCCCCCGTCCATGGGCTGCGAGATATCCATCGCCAAGAGCCCCCCGCGCACGTGGTCGCGAGTGCGAGCTGATCGTATCATGCGGGGCCAGCAGGAACAGGAGTGGAGTGATCTCTCTATCCACTTCGACCCCGATGGCGAGGTTGATGGGCGCAGTTACGGAGGCCGCGTTCCCGATGACGAAAAGCCCTTCGGCGCGCCGAGGACGCTGTCCTAGGGCAAGCGCTCGTGGAGCAAGGTTGCGCCGCCGTACTACTCGGCGGGCGTGTTTCTTGTGGTGACGTGCGCGCAGAGCGGCGACATCGGCGACGCGAGTAGAAGGGCGAGGTGACCCGCGCTTTCTTCATGGCCCTGCTGGTCGGCGCGCCGCTCGTCCTCGGCGCGAAGATCGCCTGGATGCGGCGCACGCTCGGGCGGAGCCCGGTGGTGCTCGGACGGCTCGGCCGCAGCCCGCTGGCGGATCGGTGGGAGCGGGTGTCCCCGTTCGGGCTCCTCTTCTGGCCTGCGGTGTGGGGCTGGATCGCCTTCGGAGACGCGCCGCTGAGCGGCGAGCCCGTGCGCGCCGTCGGGATGGGCGTGCTCAGCACCGGGGTCGCGCTGACCGCGGCTTCCGTCGTCCTCATGGGGCGTGCCTGGCGGATCGGGATCGACCCGGAGAACACGACCGATCTGGCCCAGAAGGGGCCCTACCGCTGGATGCGCCACCCGATCTACAGCGGCTTCCTGCTGATCATCGTGGGCCAGGTCCTCGTCGTCCCGGTGGCAACGGTGGTTGTCGCGGCGGCGCTCACGGCGGCCGGCATCGTCGTGCAGGCGCTGCGGGAGGAGCAGCACCTTCAGGCCGTGTTCGGCGAGCGCTGGGGGCGCTACGCGGCGCGCACGGGGCGGTTCGCGCCGCGGGTATGGCGGGCTCCCCGATGCTGAGAAGACGGTCCTCCTTGAGGTCGGGCCGGTTGATCCGCAAGGCGAGCCGCGCCCACAGCACCTCCCGCAGTCGCTCGATCTCGCCCAGGAGTTCGGGGATGCGGTCCACCTCGGCCTGGGCGGGGGGGGGGCAGTCGCCGTCGGCTAGTGAACGGTTCGGCCGGGAGTGACGGGCTCGTCGGCCGCGTAGCCGTGCGAGAGGACGAAGTGGTAGGCGACGGTCTGCTCCGTGCCGGTCTCGGTCACGAGCGCGAAGCCGTACTCGTTCTCGTCCCTCGGTTCGACTTGCACATGGGCAATCACGGCCGGGGCGAGCATCATCTCCGCGACCAGCTTCTTCCCTCGGAACACTTGAACTACCTCAGTATCGGGGGGTTCGCTGACGAAGTGCCAGTGGAGGTCGTCGTCATCGTAGATGATCGCATTGGGTGTCCCAGCGCGGACGATGCAGTTTGGGTGTGCCTGAAGCCACGTCCAGAACGCCCGGAAGGGGAGCGTAGCGACGGGAGCTGGCTTCCGGGGAAGCTCCTGTCGCCGGCCCATTCGTGGCGGTCGCTCGCAGCATCTCTGGCCCGGTCACGATCCTCGATGGTGTACATCGCGGGTCCGCGTGGGTCGGTCACCTCCGCACTGGACGCCACTACCCGATCCAGGTTGCTGTCATCCTGACGCGCCACCGCACCCTGTTCGAGAGCGAGCAGGAACCGTCGCGGTGGCGATGATCGCTCGAACCCGGGCGGCGAACGGCTGGCTGAGGGGCGCGATGACCATCCTCGGCCCCGATAGGGCGGCGCGATATAATCGAACGCGCGTGGTCGGGAGGCACAATGGACCTACAGAGCATCCTCGGGCCGTTCCTTTCGGGAGGGGCCGGCGTTGCGGTCGCGGGGTACATCCTCAAGCGACTGCTCGATCACTACCTGCAAGGTGAGTTCGAGCGGCGGCGCGAAGGGTTGGCCCAGGAGAACCGTCTTGTGCTCCGGCAAGCGGACTTCCGGCATGCCCTCCGCATGGCTGCTCTCGACCGGCGATTGCAGGCCCACCAGGAGGCGTACGCTCTCCTGATGAAGGCAATTTCGAGCGTCCACCAGCGAGACGTGCTGCATGGCACGGTGGTCGAGTGTCAGGAGTGGTGGAAAAAGAATTGCCTCTACTCCTCGGTCGACACCCAAAACCGGCCAATGATCGACACCTGAAAACCGGCCAATAGGCGGAC
>JAXLXP010000012.1:0-189336 GCA_046327955.1 Binatia bacterium
GCGGCGGATGGATCCGCGCCGCCGCCACCCCACGCGGCACGAACAGGCTCTCGCGCGCGAGACGGAAATTGCTGAGCGGATCCGTCGGCGCGACGCAGCGCTCGTCGCCGAGCCACCACTCGATGCGATCCCAGGGCAGGTCCCCGCGGGCCGCGAGCGCGAGCATCACCCCGCGACCGCCGCGACCCCCCGCCAGCGCCACGTCCGCTCGGCCCCGAACCGCCGCCGCCCGCAGCTGCTCCGCCGCGAGCTCGGCCGTCGCCTCGAAGGCCTCCGCGTCGGTCTGGTACACCTCGAGCTGGATCCGCTGCATGGGCACGACCGCATAGCCGATCGCACCAGCAAGGGCGAGTCGCGTTGACCCCGCGGCCGGCGCAGGGTAGCGCCGACGGATGCTCCCCGTGGCGCTCACCATCGCTGGCTCCGATCCGAGCGGAGGCGCCGGGCTGCAGGCCGACCTCAAGACCTTTCACGCGTTCGGCGTCTATGGTGCGAGCGTCGTCACGGTGCTCACGGTCCAGAACACGTGCGAGGTCCGGGCCGTGCGCGCGCTCGATGCCGTGTTCGTCGTCGCTCAGCTCGTCGCCGTGCTCGATGACCTGCCGGTCGCTGCGGCGAAGACCGGCCTCCTCGGAGACGCCGCCCAGGTCGCGGCGCTCGCGGAGTGCCTGCGCGCGCGCCCATTGCCGGCGCTGGTGGTGGACCCGGTGCTGGTCGCCACCGCGGGCCAGTCGCTCACCGCCGGTGACACCGCCCGCGCGCTGCGCGAGCACTTGGTTCCGCTGGCGAGCCTGGTGACGCCGAACCTCGCCGAGGCGGAGGCGCTCACGGGCCGCGCGGTGCAGGACGTGGCCGCCATGCGGGACGCCGCACGGAGGCTAGCGGATCTCGGGGCGCGGGCGGTCCTCGTCAAGGGCGGACACCTGCCCGGCGCGCCGGTCGACGTCCTGCTCGCCGACGGGGCGTGTCACGACCTCGAGGGCCGGCGCGTCGGCGCCGCCAGCACCCACGGTACGGGCTGCACGCTCGCGGCCGCGATCACCGCCGGCCTCGCCGCGGGTGCGCCACTCGCGGACGCGATCGCCCGCGCGCGCCGCTACGTCACCGCAGCCCTCGCCGCGGGGGGCACACCGGGCCACGGCAACCGGCCACTCAACCACCTGGTGCACCCGAACGGCGGCGACGGCGGTTGACAAACGGCGGGGCCGTGGCGACCATCGCGCCATGTCCGACGGCCTGGCACCCACCCTGCTGCTGGCGATGCCGCAGCTCGAGATCCGAACTTCCACCGCACGGTCGTGCTGCTCTGCGAGCACGGCCCGAGCAGCGCCCTCGGCTTCGTCGTAAATCGGCCGACCGAGGTCCGTGCCTCAAGCCGTCGCCCTCGAGCCCCCTCGCCGCCGACAGCGGCCTCAACTTGTGGTCGGGCGGGCCCGTCGAGCCCGGGCGTGGGTTCCTGCTGCTCGGCACCGACCCGGGCGAGGGCGACGGCCAGCGCATCTCCGACGGCTTCCACCTCACCGCGTCGATGGACGTGCTCCGTCGCCTGCTCGAGACCGCGCCTGAGGACCACGAACCGGAGCGCGCCCGGCTGCTGCTGGGCTACGCCGGCTGGGGCCCCGGCCAGCTCGACGCCGAGCTCGCGGCGTCGGCCTGGCTCACCGCGCCCGCCGACCCCGACCTCGTCTTCGACAGCCCGCCCGAGCAGATGTGGGAGCGTGCGATCCGTGGCCTCGGCGTCGATCCGCTCGCCCTCCAACTCGCGCCGGGCGTGCAGTAGCAGACGGCGCGTGCTCCGGCGGCGCGCCATCCTGCTCGCGGTGGTGATCGCCGCCGCCTACGCGAACGCCTTTCCCGGCGCGTTCCACTTCGACGACTGGCACGTGATCGAGGAGAACCCGCACGTCCGAAGCCTCGCGAGCATCCCGCGCTTCTTCGTCGATCCCGACACCACGACGATCCTGCACGAGAACAAGGATCTGCGGCCGCTGCTCATGACGACCTTCGCGCTGAACCATGCGGTGTCGGGCCGCGACCCGTCGAGCTACCTGGCCGTGAACCTCGCCCTCCACTGGCTCGCCACGCTCCTCGTCTTCCGCATCGTCCGCGATCATCTCTGGCTCGGCGAGGCCGCCCTCCCGGTGGCGACGGCCGCCGCCCTGATCGTCGCCGTGCACCCGCTCAACACCGAGCCGGTGAACTACATCTCCGCGCGCTCCGCGCTCCTCACCGCCGTGTTCTACCTCGGCGCGTTCGACGCGGCCGTGCGTCGGCGCGCGCTGCTCGCGGTCCTTCTCCTCGCCGGCGCGATGCTCACCAAGGCGATCGCCGTCACGCTGCCACTCATGGTCGTCGCGTGGTTCGTGATCGCCCGACGGCGGGTCCCCTGGGCGCTGGTCGCGTCGCTCGCGGCGACCGCGGGTGCCGGAATCCTCTACCGCCGCCTCCTCCTCCCACCGTGGGTGGTGGCGGCGGCGCGTCAGGCCGGCATGACCCCGTGGACGTACCTCATGACCGAGTGGTCGGCGTACCTCTACTACCTGCGCCTGTTCGTCTGGCCCGACGCCTTGGTGGTCGACCGCATCGACTACCCGATCGCGCACACCTTCTTCTCGCTGCAGGCCGCCGGCAGTCTCGCCGTCCTGGTCGCGCTCGCGGTGCTCGCGTGGCGTGCGCACCGCCACCTGCCCGCGCTCGGGTTTGCCGCCGTATGGTACGGGATCGCGCTCGCCGCCGAGTCGAGCGTCTTCCCGCTCGCCGAGCCAGTGAACGAGCACCGTCCCTACCTGGGCATGCTGGGCCTCGCCACGATCGCCGCGCTCGCACTCCATGCGGCCGTCCGGGTGGCTCCCGCCCGCCGGCGGCGGGCGGCATTCGCGACGCTCGTGGGGCTCGTCTGCGCCGCGCTCGGCCTCGCCACGGTCGCACGCAACCGCGTCTGGGTCGACGACCTCGCGCTCTGGCGCGACGCCACTCGCAAGGCGCCGCGCAACGAGCGGGCCTGGCTCAACGCGGGACACGCGGCCATGCTGCGCGGCCACAACCGATTGGCGCGCCGCCTGCTGCTGCAGGGACACCGGCTGTCGCCCTGTTACGCGTACCTGCAGATGAACCTGAGCGCGCTCGAGGCCCGCGAGGGCAACACCGCGGCGTCGCTGCGCTGGGCCGACGAGGCGGTCCAGTGCAACCCGGGGCTCGCGCTCGCGCACTACCATCGAGCGCTCGCGTTCGAGCGCCTCGACCGCGGCGACGAGGCACTCGCCGAGTACCAGCAGACGGTCGCGATCGATCCGGTCCACTTCGCCGCGTGGCTCGCTCAGGGACGCCTCCTCGAGCAGCATGGACAGTGGGCCGCGGCGGCCGCCGCATACGACGGAGCGCTCGCCGCCAACCCCGGCAGCGCCGAAGCGGCGATGCTCGCGGGCGTGCTGTACCAACATCGGCTCGGTGACGGCGTCCGTGCCCTCGAGCGTTTCGACGGAGTCCTCCGGCGGGATCCCGGGCACTACGGTGCCCACTACCAGCGCGCCGTCGCGTTGCTCGCGCTCGGCCGCACCGCCGAGGCCAGAGCGGCCTGGCGAACGTTCCTGCCGATGGCGCGCGCGATCGGCGATCAGGACTCCATCGACGCGGCGCCAACCGGCCTGCGCGACCTCGACGGATGATGCCACGGCCGCTCGTCGGCGGTATCGGTCTGTGGTACCGAAACGGTCCCATGATCGCTCGACACGCCTTGCGGCTCGCTGTGTTTCTCGTCGTCCCGTTGCTGGCGCCGCCCGCCCGCGGCGCCGCCACCGTGGCCTTCGAGCTGGCCTGCACCAACGGAACGACGATCTCCCCGCAGACCCTTGCCGCGCGCGGGATCGGAGTCGTCGTCTTCCTCGCCCCGGAGGCCGCCTCCACGGGCGACCTGGTCCGCCAGCTCGACACGTACCAGCGGGCTGCCTCCCCCGCGAGCACCAGCGTCGCGGCGATGATCGCCGGGACCGGCGACGCCGCCAAGGCCTTCGCAGCCAAGCACCACGTCGCGTTCGCCGCCTGTGCCGACACGGGAGGCAACGTCGCCGGGCGCTACGACATCCGCGAGCGGCCGGCCGCACCCGTCCTCGGACCCGGCGGTCGCCGACGCCGTGCCGGGAGCCGGATCCGCAAAACGCCCGCTCCTGCTGGTCCTCGCGGAGAGCTGCGCGCGGCAACTTCGAGATCGCCCGCACGCTCTTCGACGCCGTGCCGCCCGGGCCTGCCGCCGTCGACGCGCGCCTGGGAGCCATCCTCGCGCTCGTGCGCCTTCACCGGCTCGACGCCGCCGCCAAGGCACTCGACGCGATCCGCCGCGCCCCGGGCGCCGAGGCCGCGGTGTCCATCGGACAGGCGGCCATCTCGCTGGCGAGTGGCAGCGCGCAGATCGCCGCGGACGCGCTCGCCCCCGCGCCGGCTGGTGCCGCGCTCACGCAGCTCGGCCGCGGTGAGGTGGCGGCCGCCCGCGGCGACCATGACGCAGCCCGCCGCGCCTTCACCGCGGCGAGCACCGCCGAGCCCCCCGTGCCCTGGATTCGCGCCAACGCCTTCGTCTACGCGAGCCGCCTCACCTCCGACGCCGGCAGCGCCCTCGGCCTCCTCGACCAGGCCGTCGCTGCCGATCCGCTCTTCCTCCATGCCTGGACCGACCGGGCGGTCTTGCTCGCCGACGCAGGCCGCGTCGCCGATGCGCAGGCCACACTCGCCACCGCGCAGGCCCTCGCGCCCGACGACGAGCTCGTCGTGGCACTGCGCGCTGCACTCGACGCGCCCCGGCCCGCCGTTGCGGACGTCGAAGCAATGGCCGCAGCCTTCACCGCCGGTGCCAAGGCGAAGCGCCTCGGCACCTGGGAGGCCAGCAAGCCCGCGCTGGCAACCGTCCTGATGCGGGACACGCTCGGACCGCTCTCCCCGCGAGGACAGGGGGCGGCGTTCCTCGCCGGCCTCTTCGCAGCGCTCGACACGAATCCACGCCTCCGCGTCGCACCGCGGGGCATCACCGACGCGCTCACCACCCGCCTCGGGCTCACCCCCGAGAGCCTGGAGTCCCCGAGCACCCTTCAGCGCCTCGGTGCCGTCCTCGACACCCCCGCCCTCCTGCTCGGGGGCACCTACTCCGTCGACGGCAAGGCGCAGCTGCAGCTCCGCCTGATGAGCGCCATCCAGGCCGAGGCGGTGACCACGCTCGCGGAGGACCTCGGCGATCCCGCGCGGGTCACGACCGCCGCCCGCGCCGCGGCGGACCGCATCGCCACCGCCGTCCGCGTCAAGTTCCCGCTCCACGGTGAGGTCACCGCGCTGTCGGGCGACCTCCTCGTGCTCACCGTCACCGCCGCGCACGGCGTTCGCGTTGGGGACGGCTTCCGCGTCGTGGCCGACGCCCGCCCGATCACGGTCGGCGACCGCACCGTCGGCTACCAGCAGCGCCTCGTCGGCACCGTCACTGTCACCGAGGTGGGCGAGACATCGTCGCGTGCCAAACCCACCACCGGCGGCCCCTTCGAGGCCGGGCAGCACGTCGTCGAGATCGCTGAGCCGTAACCGGCGCGGGTGAGCGCTCGCGCCGCGGTGGCCTACGCCCCGGCCGTTGCCCGCGGGCCCCGGCGGGCCCGCGCGAGCAGGCGGCGCACCCGCTCACGCCACGACGGAAGCCACGAGCGTCCGAGGTCGTCGAACAGCGAATACGCAACCGGCGTGATCAGGAGGGTGATCAGCAGCGACAGGGCCTGCCCGCCCACGATGACCCGCGCGATGGATCCCCGGGATCCCGAGCCCGGCCCGCGGCCGAGCGCGATCGGGAGCATGCCGAAGATCAGCATGACCGTCGTCATGAGGATGGGACGGAGGCGAACGCGGTTGGCTTCCAGGATGGCGCGGTCACGTGGCATCCCGCGTGACCGCAGCGTGTTCGTATAGTCGACCTGCAGGATGCCGTTCTTCTTCACCACGCCGAGCAGCATGAAGATGCCGAGCGTGCTGTACACGTTGAGCGCCTCGCCCAGCATCAGCAGCGAGGCGATGGCGAACGGGACGGTGAGCGGCAGCGCCAGGAGGATGGCGATCGGGTGCAGGAAGCTCTCGAACTGCGCCGCGAGCACCATGTACATGAAGAGGAAGCTCATTCCGAACGCCATCGCGAAATTCGCATTGCTCTCGGCGAGCGACTTGGCCCGCCCCCCGAACTGGACGTTGTAGAGGGGCGGCAGGTCGAGGCCGCGCACCGTGCTCCGCACGTGCTCGACCGCCGTCGCGAGCGGGACTTGCGGCAGCAGGTTCGCCGTGATTCCGATCGACCGCTGCCGGGTGATGCGGTCGATCTGCGCCGGACCCAGGTCCTCGCGTTCGCGGACCAGGTTGCCGAGTCGGACGAGCTGCCCGTCCCGCGCGAGGATGGTCAAGTCGAGAACGTCCTGCGGGCCGCGTCGCTTGCCGGGCTCGGCGCGCAGCCAGATGTCGTACTGCTCGTCACCCTCCTTGTACTTCGACACCGGCTGCCCGGCCATGTACGTCTGCACCGTCGCGGCGACGTCCTGGACGCTCACCCCCAGGTCCGACGCCTTCTCGCGGTCGATGCTCAGGCGCAGCTCCGGCGTCCGCACGGCCTGCGTCGTGTCGACGTCGACCATGCCCGGGAGCTGGCGCATGCCCGCCATGATCCGCTCGGCGTACGCCTGCAGCTGCGGGAGGTCCGGGCCGCGCACGTTGAACTCGAGGTCCGCCACCCGCGACCCGCTCGACGCCAGCGGATTGACGCCCTGCACGCCCGTGCGCAGGTCGGGATAGTCGGCCAGCAGCTTCCGCGCGTCGGCCATGACCTCGAACTGCGAGAAGTCGCGCGCGGCGAGGTCGACCATGCGAACGTACACGGATCCGCTCGTGACGTCCCCTTGGCCCGCCTTCACCCGGCCAGACTGATCGCCGATGGTGACCAGCACGTCGGTCACGCCGCGCAACTGGCGCAGGCGTCCGGCGATCTCGTCGAACGCGCGCCCGCTCTCGGCGAGCGTGAACCCGGACGGCGTGCGGATCGACACCTCGAACTCGCTCTGGTCGTCGTTCGGCAGGAACGTCTTGCCGACGGCGTCGAACAGCGGCACCGTCGACAGCACGACCCCGACCGCCGTCAGCACGATCACCCACCGCCGCCGCAGCGACCATGCGAGCACGCGGCCGTACCACCCTTCGATCCAGCGGTAGACGTGCCCCCCGTGGACCTTCCCTCCCCGCGCGCGGAGCACGCGCGCCGAGAGCGCGGGCGTGAGCGTGAACGACA
Organism: Binatia bacterium; assembly: GCA_046327955.1. Classification (GTDB taxonomy): domain Bacteria; phylum Desulfobacterota; class Binatia; order DP-6; family DP-6; genus JAXLXP01. The sequence continues at coordinate 7,292 of JAXLXP010000012.1, forward strand.
CCAGCAGCGACACCAGGATGGCGAACGCGACCGTGAGCCCGAAGCTGTGGAAGAAGCGTCCGACGCGGCCGCCCATGAACGCCACGGGCAGGAAGATGATCACCAGCGAGAGGGTCGTCGCCATGACCGCGAGCGCGATCTCCGCCGTGCCCTGCGAGGCGGCCTGGCGTGCCGGCACGCCGTCCTCCTCGACGTGGCGGAAGATGTTCTCCAGCACGACCACCGCGTCGTCGATCACGATCCCCACCGCGAGCACGAGCCCGAGCATCGTGAGGTTGTTGATCGTGAACCCCATGTACTTCATGAAGGTGAAGGTCGAGACGATCGACGTGGGGATGGCCAGCCCGGCGACGAAGGTGCTCCGCCAGTCGCGCATGAACAGCAGCACCGTGAACGCGACCAGCCCCGCGCCGAGCCACATGTGGACCTTGACGGTCTCGATCGACGCCCGGATGAACCGCGACTGGTCGCGCGTGACCCGCATCTGCACGTCGGCGGGGAGCACCGCGCGCAGCCGTCCGAGCTCGGCCTGCACGCGGTCGATCACCTCGACGGTGTTGGTGCCCGACTGCTTGCGCACGACCAGCTGCACGGCGTTCTCGCCGTTCAGCCGCGTGAGGCTCCGTGGCTCGACGATGCCGTCCTCCGCGTAGCCGAGGTCCGACACCCGCAGTGGCCGGTCGCCCACGTGCGCCACGATGAGGTCATTGAAGTCCGGCACGCGCTCGATCCGGCCCATCGTCCGCACGACCAGCTCGCGGCGGGTCTGGTCGAGCCGGCCGCCGGGCAGCTCGAGGTTCTGCTGCGCGATGGCGGTTCGGAGCTGCCCGATCGCGAGCCCCTGCGCGGTGAGTCGATCCGGATCGACGTAGATGTTCACCGCCCGCTCCTGCCCGCCGATCATGATGACCTGGCCCACCCCCGAGAGCGTCTCGATGTCCTCCTTCACCTGCTTGCGCGCGAGCTCGGTCACCTCGCGCAGGCTCCGTTTCCCCGACACGGCGATACTCACCACCGGCATCGCGTCGACGTCGAACTTGTCGACGATGGGCGGATCGGTACCGACCGGGAGCTGCGAGAGCACCCCCGCGACCTTGTCGCGCACGTCCTGCGCCCCGGTCTCGCGCGACTTCTCGAGCACGAACTGCACCACGACCTGCGAGAAGCCTTCCTTCGTGATGCTGCGCAGCTCGTCGATGCCCTCGATCGTGTTGATGGCTTCCTCGAGAACCTTCGTGACGCCGGTCTCCATCTCCTCGACGCCGGCGCCCTTGAGCGTGGTGGTCACCGTGACGATTGGGAAGTCGATGTTGGGGAAGAGGTCGAGCCCGAGCTTGCGGTACGAGAACAAGCCGAACACGACCAGCGCCGACACCAGCATGGTCGCGAACACCGGGCGCCGGATGAAGACGTCGGCGAAACGCATCAGGCCCCCGGCGGCACGTCGGCACGCACCGCGACGCGTGCCCCTTCCGTGAGCCGCGAGATGCCGCTGGTCGCGATCTGCATTCCACGCGTCACGCCCTGCGTCACCTCCACCCAGCCGTCGCCGAGGTCGACGCCGAGTGCCACCTCGCGTTCGTGCGCGACGCCATCCTCGATGCTGAACAGCTTCGTGACGCCGGCAAAGGTGGAAAGCGCGCTGCGCGGCACGGCCAGGGCGCGCTCGTCGTGCGAGATCACGACGTCGGCATGGCCGAAGAACCCGGGACGCAGCCGGCCGTCCTCGTTCGGAACCACGGCCTCGAACGCCAGCGAGCGCGCATGCGTGTCCGACGCCGCAGCCACGCGGCTCACGTGGCCCAAGAACGTCTCGCCGCGAAACGCGTCGACGCCGATGCGCACCTCTTGGCCCGGCTGCAGCGCGGGGGCCTCCCGCTCCGGGACCTCCGCGCGGAACTTGAGGGGCCGGTCCTGGACCAACCGGAGGATCACGCTCCCGGTTCGCACGTAATCACCGGCGCTGACCAGGCGCGCCGCCACCGAGCCGTCGAACGGCGCACGGATCGCCGTGCGGTCGAGCTGGATGCGCAGCTGGTCGCGCCGGGCGCGCGCGCCGTCCAGCTGCGAGCGCACCTGGTCGTACTCCTGCGGCGAGATCACGCCCTGCCCGCGCAGCGGCCTCGCGCGCGCTTCGTCGGCCGTCGCCTTCTCGAAGGCGGCCTCGGCTTCGCGCAGCTTGGCTTCCGTCACGTCGCCGCGGACCCGGGCCAGCACCTGATCCCGGCCGACGCGGTCTCCGAGGTCAGCCTCGATGCTGGCGACCTGGCCCTCGACCTCGCTGGCGACCTCGGCCTCCTCGTTGGCGAGCAGCGTCCCCACGACCGACACGGCACGCTCCACCGTCCGAACAGCCACCGGCGCCACGGTGATCGGCACCGCATCCGATCGACCCGCGCCCGGCGCGTCCCCCGCGCGCGACCCGCCCTCGCAGCCCGCTCCGAGCGCCAGGAGCGCCAGCGCCCCCCCGAGAATCGCGTGCCTCATGCGATCCTCCGCTGCCGGCGCACCGGGCGCACGCGCGCCCGGCGCGCCGTCCCCCGCAGGCCGTTGAGATAGACCTCGACCACCCCATCGGCCGCCGCCTCGGGGCGATGGCTCGGGCCGTGCTCGAGGATCGCCGCTCGGGCAAGGCCGAGAAGAAACGCCGCCGACAAGTGCCGCGCCGCCGGCGTGCCCCCGAGGCGATTGCGCACGAGGACCTGTTCGACTGCGCGGAGCGCGCGCATCCGCCCGTCGGCGTGGCCGCGGCGCTCGTGCCGCTGCACCAGCGTGAGCAAGTGCTGTCGCCGCCAGAAGAAGCGCAGGAGCGGCAGCACGATCGCGCGCAGGACCTGATCGACGGGCGCGCGCATCTCGGCGGCCTGCAGCATCTCCGCCCGCGTGCACTCGAGGCTGGCATCGAGCGCCACTCGGTGCAGCTGCTCCTTGGTGGGGAAGTAGAGGTACACCGTCCCCTTGCCGACCCCGGCCCGCGTCGCAACCTCGCTCACCTGGACCCGGTGGAAGTCGCGCTCGGCGAACACAGCGGTGGCCGCGGCAAGAATGCGTCGGCGTTTGTCTTCGGTACGCATCATCAGAACTGACTGGTCAGTTCTGATATGGGTAGCACCCCGAGCGGGTTGACGGAAGCCAGCTCGGCAGCCCCGCGGGCGGGGCCGACACCCGCACGGCGAGACAGGCGGCGGCGACCGCCCGGAGGGCAAGGACCCCGCCCGATTGACTGCAACCGGCTGCTGTATTACCTGCCGGGTCCGCGCGTCCGTCCCCGTCGTCTAGTCCGGCCTAGGACACCGGCCTTTCACGTCGGTAACGTGGGTTCGAATCCCGCCGGGGACACTTCACTTTCGTCTTTGCGTACCACCGCGCGCAACAGACGGAAGATCAGCGAGAACTCCTGCCAGCGCCGCGCGGCGTTCAGGAGGACGTGCTCCGCGAAAGCCACCACAGCCTCGATGTCCAGCTCGTCAAGCCTTGCGTCGTCGGCTGCCATCTCGACCAACGCGATCTCCTCGTCGAGCTCATCCTTCTGCTCCTGGGCGGAGCCGGTCTCCAACTCAGCCCTCGGTACCGTGACCGAGCAGCACCGAACGAGACGAGCCGTCAGCTCGACTCCGTCGGGGTGAGCCGGTATCGTCCTCGCGAGCATGTCCCACCGCGCGGTCCTGTTCCTCTTCGCCATGATGCAGGCACAGGTGATGGTCTCCCTGGCCATCGCGCCGACGATGATCTGCCCGGAGCGTTGCGCGGACGACGGCCCCGACGGCCGGTGCCCGCCGGCCTGCCCGAGTTGCGCGCCTTCGACGCACACCGCTGCGCTGGGCCTGGCGTGCGTCCCGGTCACACCTGCCGTCGTCCGAGAGCGCGTACCTTCGGTCGCCATCCTGCGTCCTACCGATCCGGAGCCGGCCGACATCTTCCACGTCCCGAAGTGTCTGCTCGCGTAGCCCGTCGCTCCTGACATCGGCTGCCCGCGTGGCGGCCCCACACGCGAGGAGAACCCATGTTCCGCATCCCGCTGGCGGCAGCGTCTGTCGTCGTCGTCCTTGCTGCTCGTCCCGGTCTCGGCACCGTCCTGACGTTCGACGGCGCGCTGGAGCGCGCGCGCCGAGAAGCGCCCGCGATCCTGGCGGCCCGCCTGCGACCCGAGGAGGCACGCGGGCGGCTCGCCGGGGCGTCCGTCCTGCTCCGCGAGAACCCCGTCCTGGACGTGACGGGCGGACGTCGTGACTCAGACCGGGGAGTCTCGACTGACATCGAGACGAGTCTCGGGCAGACATTCGAGCTGGGGGGACAACGCGGGGCGCGAGTTCGTGGCGCCGAGGCCGGCGTCGAGCAGGAGCTGGCCGCCGCAGAGGACACGACCCGCGAGACCCTCCGGGATGTGGCCTCCGCCTTTATCCGCACCGTCGCGAGCGAGGAACTCGTGCGCGTCGTGCGTCAGAACCAGGACGTCGCGGCCGACCTGCTGGCCGTCGCGGAGCGGCGGCACAGCGCTGGCGACATCCCCGACCTCGACCTGAACGTCGCGCAGGTCGCGGCGGCGCGCGCCCGCGCCGCCGTCCGGGCCGCCGAGTCCGCACGCGACATCGCGATCCGCAACCTCAAGGTCGCACTCGGCGTCGATGCCGCGGAGCCGATCGAGGTACGCGGCGACCTGCGCCTTCGTCAGGCCCCACCCCTCCCCGACTTGCTCGTTTCGGTGGCCGGGCGGCCAGACCTGCGCGCGCTCGCCGATGAGCTGCGGGTCGCTGACGCCGAGGCACAGCTCGGCAGCCGATCCCGCTGGCCTGACCTCGGCTTCCGCGTCGGGTTCAAACGAGAGGAGGATGCGGACGTCCCGCTCGCGGGGGTCTCGTTGTCCCTTCCGGTGTTCGTGAACGGTCAGGAGCAGCGAGCCACCGGCACGGCGCGAGCACGGCGGTTGCGTCTGGAGCTGGACTTCCGGCGCCGGGCAGCGGAGGTCGAGGTGCGGGCGGGCCTCGACGCCTACGTTAGGCTCGCCGATGCCGTGGGCGATCTGGAGCGACACGCGCTCCCCGTCCTCGAACAGAACGACGCGCTCGCGCGCCGGGCCTACGACGCCGGCGAGCTGAGCCTTCCGGACTATCTGCTCGTTCGGCGCGAGACCCTGGGAACGCGCCTCGATTACGTCGACCGGTCACTGGAAGCCGCGCTCGCCGCCGTCGACCTGGAGAGCCGGGCCGGAGTCCTCCGATGACGGTGCGCAGCGCTTGGGTCTGCCTCACCCTGCTCACCGCCCTCGCGTGCGGGCGCCACGAGGAGTCCACGGCCGAACACCCGCACGAAGGAGTCGAAGCGCACACCGCCGAGGCGCCGGACCATCTCCTTCGGATCGCCCCCGAGATGCTGCGCGACCTGCGCGTCACCACGAGCGCCGTCGAGGCGCGCCCCGGCGGTGACGGCGTAACGGCCCTCGGGGAGATCCGCGTCAACGAGGAACGGTACGCCGAGGTCGGTTCTCCCATCTCGGCCCGCGTCGTCGACGTCCGGGCGGGGATTGGCGACACGGTCGACGTCGGGCAGCCGTTGGTGGTCCTGGAGAGCGTCGAGCTGGGGAAGGCACTCGCGGCGGTGATCGGCGCTCGGGCGCGCGTGGAACTGACGCGTCAAGTGCTCGCTCGCAAGCGCGGTCTCGCTGGCGTGGTTCCCCGCCGCGAGGTGGAGGAGGCGGAGGCTGCGGCCGTCGCAGCGGCAGCGGACCTCCGCGCGGCGGCGGCGGGCCTTCGCGCCCTCGGCGGCGAGAACGACGACTCGGCGGCCGAGGACGCGGCGCGCCTTTCGCTGCGGGCACCTGTCGCGGGCACCGTCATCGAGAGGGACGTCGTGCGCGGTCAGATGGTCGAGCCCTCGCGCGTGCTGTTCCGCGTCGCGGACCTCTCCCGGCTGTGGCTCATCGCCCACGCTTTCGAGCGGGACGCCGTCCGAGTCGAGGCTGGCGCACCCGCACGCGTCTCGCTCGCCGCCCTTCCCGGGCGCGCCTTCTCGGGGACGGTCGCGCTGGTCGGCCGGCGCGTCGATCCCGGCTCGCGCACCGTCGACGTCCGGGTGAACCTCGACAACCCCGACGGCCTCTTGCGCCCAGGCATGTCCGCGAGCGCCTGGCTGCCATTCGGTGAGGCGGCGTCCACGACCGTGGCCATTCCTGCCGCTGCGCTACAGCGGGTCGCCGAGGGTTGGGCCGTCTTCCTGCCACGCGGCCAAGGCGTCTTCGAGCCACGTCAGGTGGGGCGCGGACGCGATCTCGGCGGCGAGGTTGAAATCCTCCAAGGACTGACGCCGGGCGAGACCGTCGTAGTCGAGGGCGCCTTTCTCTTGAAGGCCGAGGCCGAGAAGGCACGCGGCGAGGGCGAGCGCCATGAGCACTGACGGCCTCGTCGGCCGGATCATCCGGGCGGCGTTCGCGCGCCCGCTCTTGACGATTCTACTCGTCGGTGCGGCGACGGGCATCGGGGCCACATGGCTCATCGCGCTGCCCCGCGACGTGTTCCCGGACCTCTCGGCGCCCGTGTTCAACGTGATCGTCCAGAACCCGGCCATGGGCGCCGAGGAGCTGGAGACGAGCATTGCGATTCCGATGGAGACGGGTCTCGCCGGCCTTGCGAACGTTCGCCGCATCCGGTCAACGTCGCAGCTCGGCGTGGCGCAGGTGACGGTCGAGTTCGAGGCCGACGCCGACTACTACCGGTCGCGTCAGCTCGTCGCCGAGCGGGTCGGACAGGTGACGCCGCAGCTCCCGCCGGGAACCGACGCACCGCTCGTCTCCAGCCTCACCGGCCGTCTCAACGAGATCTTCGAGCTGACGCTGGAAGCGGAGCCGGGCGTTGCGGACCTCATGGCGTTGCGGGACCTCGCCGAGTTCGAGGTCCGCAACCGGTTGCTTGCGGTCCCGGGCGTCGCCGCCGTCGAACGGCTCGGCGGATACCTGCGGCAGTTCCAGGTTCAGCTCGACCCCGACCGCATGGCCGCGCGGGGGGTCACGCTGGACGAGGTGATGCACGCCGTCGACGGTGCGAACGTGAACGCCGCTGGGGGCATCGTGACGCAGGGACCGATGGAGTGGACGGTGCGCGCCGTCGGTCGCGCCAAGAGCACGGCGGACCTGTATCAGACCGTCGTGGCGGTCCGGGGGACCACACCGGTGCTCCTCGGCGACGTCGCCGACGTCCGGGAGGCCCCGGCCGTGCGGCGTGGACTCGCCCACCGGCTGCGCGGTGAGGTCGTGAGCAGCCGGGTGACGAAGCAGTTCGGCGCCGACACGGTGCATGTCGCTGCCGGCGTCCGAGAGGCCATCGCCGAGCTGCGACGCAGCCTCCCTCCGGGCGTTCAGCTTCGCATCGTCTACGACCAGTCGGAGCTGATCGACTCGGCGCTCGGCGGCGTCGGCCGCGCCGTCTTCCTCGGGGCCGTGTTCGTCGTCCTCGTCCTGGTCGCGCTGCTCGGAGACCTTCGCGCCGCGCTCATCGTGACCTTGACGCTGCCCCTCTCCATCGCGCTCGCGGGCGTTCTCCTCCGGCCGGCGGGAGCGGGCCTCAACACCATGACGCTCGGCGGCCTCGCGATCGCGGTCGGCCTCCTCGTGGACGCCGCCATCATCGTGACCGAGAACGTCCTCCACCGCATGAGGGCCGGGCACCGGGGAGCCGAGACGGGCGCCGCGCACGCACTTTGCGCCGCCGTGGAGGTTGGCAGGCCGATTGCGTTCGCGACGATCATCGTCGTTGCCGTTTTCCTGCCGCTCTTCGCCATGTCGGGGATCGAGGGCCGGATGTACCAACCCCTGGCGGCTGCGGTCATCGCGGCGCTCGCCGCCTCGCTCGTGCTGGCGATGACCGTCGTCCCGCTCGCGTCGGCCGCGTTGCTGCGACCCCGGGGAGGAGCGGCACACGAAGACGACGCGTGGCTCGTGCGCCAGGTGAAGCGCTTCTATGCACCCCTGCTCGACGTCAGCCTGCGCCATGGCGGGCGGGTGCTCGCGCTGGCCGTGGCGATTACGGTCCCCGCGCTCCTTCTCGCTCGTGTCGTCGGCTCCGACTTCATGCCGCGCCTCGACGAGGGCGCCCTCCTCCTCCAGACGATGGTGCCGCCGGAAGCCTCGCTCGACGAGGTCGACCGTCTGAACCACCGCGTCGAGGACGCGCTCCGCGAGCTGCCGGAGGTCGAGGACGTCGTCCGCCGGACCGGACGTGCGGAGCGGACGGAAGACCCGATGCCACACACGGTCTCCGACGTGCTGATCGTTCTCAAGAAGGATCGCGACCGGTCACTCGATGAGCTGGAAGACGCGGTCCGGGAGAAGCTGCAGACCGTGCCGGGGGTTTCGACGCTTCTCACCACCCCCCTCGGCATGCGCCTCGACGAAGGGCTCGGCGGGACGCCGGCGGACCTCTCGGTGCGGGTCTTCGGTGCCGACCTCGACGAGCTGGTCCGCCTGGGCGAACAGGTGCGGCAGGTGATGAGTCGCGTCGACGGCATCACGGACCTCAGGGTCGAGCCGTTGACGGGGCTCCCACAGCTCCGCCTCGCCATCGACCGTCCGGGAGTCGCCCGGGTCGGGCTCACGCCGGGCGACGTCATCCGCGCCATCCGGGTCGGGCTCGTGGGCGAGGACGCGTCCGAGGTGTGGGTAGGACAGCGGCGCTTCGACCTCGTCGTCCGGCTCCAGGATGACCGCCGGAACGACGTGGCCGCTCTCAGGGCGCTGCTCGTCGATGGGCATGACGGCTCGCGCATCCCTCTGGGCCAGCTCGCGGACATCGAACAGGTCTTCGGTCCGGGCGCCATACGCCGCGAGGCGGGGAGCCGGCGCATCGCCGTCGAGGCAAGCGTCGCCGGGCGCGACCTCGGCAGCGCAGCGGCGGAAGTGGCTCAACGGGTCCGGGAGCGCGTCCCCCTGCCGCCCGGGTACTTCGTGGACGTGGGTGGACGCGTCGAGAGCCAGGTCCGCGCCGCACGCTCGCTGAGGCTGGCCATCCTCGCCGCCATCCTGGCCGTCCTCGTGCTCCTCTACCTCGCCCTGGGGTCGTGGGGGGACGCCCTCGTGATCCTGGCGACCCTCCCGACCGCGTTCGTCGGCGGTATCGTCGCGCTGCTGGTCGCGGGAGAGACGTGGAACGTGTCCTCCCTGGTCGGCCTGATCGGCCTGTTCGGCATCGCCGTGCAGAACGGCCTCGTGCTCGTCACTCAGACCCGAGAGCTGCTCGACGAGGGAAGACCGTTCGAGGACGCCGTCCGGGAAGCCAGCATCGGCCGCGTGCGACCGAAGCTCATGACGGCGGCCACCGCGATCTGCGGGCTGCTCCCACTGCTCGTCCTCCGGCTGCACGGCACGGAGATCGAGCGTCCTCTGGCCGTCGTCATGATCGGCGGCCTCGTGACCTCTACGCTCTTCACGCTGCTCGCGCTGCCGACGTTCTACCTTCTTGCGCACCGCCTCGGCCGGCGCTTCGCGAGGGCGACGTGACATCCGACCGTGAACAGCACGTCCAGCGGGGGCTGCGCGTGGAGTGGCTCACGTAGCTTGGAACATCGTGGAGGGGCTTGTCAGTCGGGGCGGCCGTGAGCGCCGGCAGCGTCGCGCTCCTCGGCTTCGGGGTGGACAGCTTCGTCGAGAGCGTCTCGGGCGCCATCCTGATTTGGCACCTGCTCGCAGAGCGAGCGTCACATGCCGAGCGGATCGAGCACGCCGAACGCCGCGCGCAACGACTCGTCGGGATGGTCGTAACGACGGTCTCCATCGTCGCGATGCTCTGGCTCGGACGTGCCAAGCGGGACCTGGCTCACACCCTCGGGAGCCGAGCGCTGGATGCGGACGCCTCGCAGACGCCTGCGTGCCTCTGGCTCGCGGTACTCACGCTCGCCGGAATCGCGCTCAACGCCGCCTTCGGGTGGTGGTGGGCCGACCCCGTCGCCGCGTTGGGCATGGTCTACTTCATCGCGGCGGAGGCTCGGAGGGCCTGGCGTGGTGAGGAGTGCGGCCACGCGTAAAACGAAACGTTTCCGCGCGCTCTACGAGTTCCTTGGACCAGTACGCCTACCGACCGCTCCCGGTGTCTTGCAGCGCCGGAGGGCCCAACCAGCTCTACCCCGGGATAGGGAACCGAAGAGCCAGACCCGGAGGGGACACAAGACCGGAGGCGCAGGCGAGGCGGCGACCGCCCCGTCCTGGTTCCAACTCGGCACCGCCGGGGACACGTTCGATTCCGTCGGCCGCCGGCGGGACCCGCGTCAGAGCGCGGCGTAGACCGCGTCGATCAGCGCGCGGTTGCGCGGGTTCTGCCAGCGCGGCCCGGGCTGGTTCATCGTGTAGGCGAAGGCCAGGCGCGCATCCGGATCGGCGAAGCCGAGCGAGCCGCCCGCCCCGAAATGGCCGAAGCTGCGGGCATTCGTGCCGAGCGGGCGTTCGGGCTGTGTGAGCTGGAAGCCGAGCCCAAAACGCGAGGGGCGCGCGAGCACCGCATCGAGACCCGCCGACGCCTCGGCGGCCGCCTGCGCGATCGTGTCCGCCTCCACGATCCGAATCCCGTCGACGACGCCCCCGCAGGCCAACGCACTGTAGATTCGGGCGACCGCGCGCGCGCTCGCGTGGCCGTTGGTCGACGGGATCTCGGCGGCGCGCCAGGCCCGCGTATTGACGGTCCCGAAGCCCGACACGCCGGGCGGATTCAGGTAGACTCGATGCAGCAGGCGCTGCCGCGCGTCGTCGTCCCCCTCGGCACCCAGCGGCGGCGGCTCGTCGCCGACCAGGTAGTCCGCGATCCGCGCGTCGTACTCGGGGCCGATCCCGAAGAAGAACTCCGCCCCGAGCGGACCGGCGACCTCGCGACGGAAGAACGCGCCAAGGCGCTCCCCGCTCGTGCGCCGCACGACCTCGCCGACCAGAAACCCGAAGGTGTTGACGTGATAGCCGTGCTGTCGACCCGGCTCCCACCACGGCGTCTCCGCCGCGAGCGCGGCGGTCATCAGCGGCCAGTCGTACATCGCGAAGCGGGGAAGCAGCCGGCGGATCGCCGGCAGGCCCGAGCGGTGGCCGAGCAGCATGCGCACGGTGACCCCGGCCTTTCCCTGGGCCGCGAACTCCGGCCAGTAGCGCGCCACCGGCGCGTCGAGCTCGACCTTCCCGCGCTCCACCAGGATCAGGAGGGCAAGCGCGGCCATCGCCTTGCCGACCGAGAAGACGTTCACCAGCGTGTCGCCCTGCCACGGGCGCGTGCGCGCGGGGTCCGCCCAACCGGCCCACACGTCGACGACCAAGCGGCCATCGACCGCGACCGCGACCGCCGCTCCGGTCTCCCCGTGCTCGCGGAAGTTGCGCAGCAGCGCGGCGCGCACCCCGGTGAACCGCTCGTCGCACCGGCCGAAGATCTCCGGGACCTCGGACACGGGGACGATTCTGCCCCCGCCGTCGAGCCATCGCCAGCGCGGCGCTCGTACCGGAGCCGCCCGACCGATCGACGGCGCAGGCGTTGACGGGGGCGCCTGCGGTGCCCTAGCCTCCTCTCCCACGATGTCGAACTACACCCGTGCCGAGATCGACGCCGCCTTCGCGCAGTACTGCGCCCTGCGGGAGCGCAGCTCCGCGACCGGCGACTGGACCATTTGGGGCAACCAGTTCACCCTCGACGCACACTACGTCGAGCACGCGTACGGCGAATTCCACGGGCGCGACGCGATCGTCCGCTGGATCACCGGCGTGATGGCGCCGTTTCCGCACATGACCTTCCCCAACGACTGGGTGGTGATCGACGAAGCGCGCGGCTGGGTCGTCTTCCAGTGCCAGAATCGCCTCGAGCACCCGACCGACCCGAGCGGGGCACCGTTTCAGTTTCCCTCGTGGTCCGTGCTCCGGTACGCGGGCACCAACCAGTGGAGCTACGAGGAGGACATGTACAACCCGGCGGAGGGGAACGACGTGGTCCGCGCGTGGCTGCGGGCGGGCGGGACGTTCGTCGCCCCGCCGCAGGTGGCGATGGCCAAGGTCTGAGTGCGAGCTATCGCCCCTGCCAGCGCGGCTCGCGCTTCTCCTTGAACGCGCGGAGGCCCTCTTTCGCCTCCTCGCTCATGAAGACGCTCGCCGAGTAGCTCATCTCGTTCTCGAGCGCCTCTTTGAGCCCGAGGAACGTGCTCTCCTTCGCCGACCGCTTGCAGGCGCGGATCGCGAGCGGGCCGTTGCGGCAGACGATCTCGGCGAGCCGGCGCGCCTCGCCCATGACCTCGGCGCGCGGCACCACGCGGTTCACGAGGCCCATCTCGTATGCGCGCCCGGCCGAGATCCGGTCGGCGAGCAACAGGACCTCCATCGCGTTGCACCACGAGAGCTGCCGCACGCTGTGCACCGTCGAGCCGCCGCCAGGGAAGAGTCCGCGGCGCGGCTCGGCGAGCTGGAACCAGGCATCGTCGGCGCACACGCGCAGGTCGGTGTTCCACATCATCTCGAGGCCGCCCGCCGCGCAGATACCGTTGATCGCCGCGATCACCGGCTTGTAGAGCTTGAGTTCCTCGCCGGTCTCCGGGATCACCGCGCCGTCGCGCAGGACGGCCACCAGCGAGTGCGCCATCGAGTACCTCGACTCGCCGACCGCGAGCGTCGCCTCGCCCGCCGCCAGCTTGTCGGCGCGCTCGGCGACGATCGGGACGAACGTCTTGAGATCGGCGCCCACGCAGTAGACGTCCCCGACCCCGGTCAGGATCGCCACGAACGCATCGGCGTCGTCGCGAAAGCGCACCCAGCTGTCGGCGAGCTGTCCGAAGTGCTCGATGTCGAGCGCGTTGCGCGCCGCGGGCCGGTCGATGGTGATCGTGACGACGTGTCCGTCCTTCGCGTAATGGATCGCCATGAGCCCGCTCGTCTACACCCAACGCCGGCCCCGGTGCCACCGCGCGGCTCGCACCCGTCCAGGCCCGATGGTAGAAGCGAGCCCCCATGGCGACGCTGCGGGTCACGTTCGAGAGTGGAGCACCCGACGAGGTCGTCGAGTTCGATCTCGGCCGCGCGCCGTTCCAACACGACGGGCTTCCCGGATCGATCCTCGACGTGATGCTGGGACACGGCATCCCGCTCGAGCACGCCTGTGGCGGCAACTGCGCCTGCACGACCTGCCACGTGATCGTGACCAAAGGCTCGGGGCACCTCTCCGAGTCGTCCGAGGCCGAGGAGGACATGCTCGACAAGGCGGTCGGCCTCGCCCCGACGTCGCGCCTCGGGTGCCAGGCCGTGATCACGGCCGACGACGCCGAGGTCGAGGTGGTGGTGCCGCGCTTCACGGTCAACCTCGCCCCCGCGCATGGCTGAGCCGCACGTCGCGCGCGTCGAACGCATCGTCGCGCACGCACCGGACGTGCACTCGCTGTTCCTGCGCCTTCCGCCCGGCCGCGGCGTCGTGTTCCGACCGGGGCAGTTTCTCTCCCTGCTCCTTCCCGTCGGCGACCGCACGGTCACGCGCGCCTACTCGATCGCCTCCGACCCCACCGAGCCCGAGCTGCTCGAGATCTGCCTCAACCGCGTCACGGGTGGTGCGGGGGCCTCGGCGTATCTCCTCGACCTCGCGCCGGGGGCCAGTATCCGGTTCACCGGCCCCTGGGGGGCGTTCCTTCTCGATCGCGCGCCCGCCGCCGCCGTCGTCTTCATCGCCGCGGATCTCGGCATCGTCCCGATTCGCCCGATGCTCCACCGCGCCGCCGCCACCGCGACGTTCCCCGTCACCCTGCTCTATGGGCGCACGCTGCCGCTCTGGCGCGACGAGCTTGCCGCCCTCCCCGGCGTCGCGGTCATCGACGTCGCGCCCGGCGATCTCGCGGCAGAGGTGCAACGGCGCTGGGTCGATGCCGATGGCGACCGCACCCGTCAGTTCTATCTCTGCGGTGTCGGCGATCTCGTCTTGCGCCTGCGCGACCTGCTGCGCGGTGCCGGCTACGCCCGCCGCGCCGTCCAGTACGAGCGCTGGTAGGCGCACCGCCCGCGCCGGCCGCTCGCACGACCAGGCAGCTGGGAAAATGGCTTGCAGGGATGCAACGACTGGGCTAGACGGGTGCTGTCCTTGCTTTGTGCGCGATCCTCGCCAGTGAAGGCGACCGGCTTCTCGCCCAAGCAACGGTCGAGTTCGACACGCCCCAGGATGGGTAAGGAGAGAGGGAATGGGCAAGAAGCTGTTCGTCGGCAACCTGTCGTTCAACACGACCAGCGAGGACCTGAAGGAGCTCTTCTCGCGTTCCGGGACCTGTGAGTCGGCGTCCGTGATCATGGATCGCGCGACCGGCCGCTCGCGTGGGTTCGGCTTCGTCGAGATGAGCACCCCGGCCGAGGCCGAGCAGGCCGTCGCCGAGTTCAACGGCTACGACCTCGCGGGCCGCAAGCTCACCGTCAGCGAGGCGCGCGAGCAGTCGGGCGGCCGCGGCGGCGGTGGGGGCGGGGGCGGCGGCGGTCGTGGCGGCTACGGCGGCGGGGGCGGTGGTGGTGGTGGTGGCCGCGGGGGCGGCGGGCGCCGCTTCTAACAGATGCCCAACGGGACTCCTGGCCTCCCCCCGCGTCGTTTCTGGGGTTGGGGCCGGGAAGGCCACGGGCCCACCCCCGACCAGGCGCGCGCGATCGCGCAGCTCATCGCTGCGCGATTCGGGATCGACGTGCGCGTACCGCGCACGCCGCCGCAGCTCGAGGAGCTGACCCTTCCTGCGCCGCGCGTGGCTCCACCAGCGGCGCTGGCAGACCGCTGCTCGAACGCCCCATTCGACCGCGCCGGCCACACGTACGGCAAGGCGTTCCGCGACATCGTCCGCGCCTTCCGCCGCGACTATCCACACCCGCCCGACCTCGTCGCGTACCCGAACTCCGAGGACGACGTCGTGGCGTTCCTCGACTGGGCCTCCGACGCGAACGTGGCGGTGATCCCTTACGGCGGGGGGTCGAGCGTGGTGGGGGGCGTCGAGCCACGCGTCGGCGCCGGCTGGCGTGGCGTCGTCTCGCTCGACCTCGGCCGCCTCGACCGCGTCCTCGAGGTCGACGCGACGTCGCGCGCGGCCCGCATCCAGGCGGGCGTACTCGGACCCGCGCTCGAGGAGCAGCTGCGCCCGCACGACCTCACGCTGCGGCACTTCCCGCAGTCGTTCGAATTCTCCGCGCTCGGCGGCTGGATCGCGACCCGCTCGGGGGGGCAC
The DNA here is from genome assembly GCA_046327955.1 of Binatia bacterium. GTDB lineage: Bacteria > Desulfobacterota > Binatia > DP-6 > DP-6 > JAXLXP01. The sequence goes on from JAXLXP010000012.1 coordinate 22,463, forward strand.
TACGCGACGCTCTACACGCACATCGACGACTTCGTGGAGTCGCTGCGGGTCGTCACCCCGGCGGGCGTCGTCGCGACGCGACGGCTGCCCGGATCGGGCGCGGGACCGAGCCCCGATCGGCTATTCATCGGCTCCGAGGGCGCGCTCGGCGTGATCACCGAAGCCTGGATGCGCCTGCAGGCGCGCCCGCGCTTCCGTGCCGCGGCGAGCATCACGTTCACCGATTTCCTCGCGGGAGCGCAGGCGGTGCGCGCCATCGCACAGGCGGGCCTCTTCCCCGCCAACTGCCGGCTCCTCGATCCGATCGAGGCGCAGCTCGCCGGCGCCGGCACCGGTGCGGAGAGCGTGCTCCTCGTCGCCTTCGAATCGGCCGACCATCCCCTCGACCCGTGGATGGACCGTGCGCTCGAGTGCGCCCGCGACCACGGCGGCCACGTTCCCGACGGGGCCGGTCGCACGCGACGCTCGATGGAGGGCGACCGCGAAGGGGCCGCCGGCGCCTGGCGGCGCGCCTTCCTCGACGCCCCGTACCTGCGCGATACGCTCGTCAGCCTCGGCATGATCAGTGACACGTTCGAGACTGCGATCACCTGGGACCGCTTTTCCGAGTTCCACGCCGGGGTGCTGTCCGCGGTGCGGGACGCCGTTCGTCGCGTGTGCGGCAGCGGCGAGGTCGCAGCGCGCTTCAGTCACGCCTACCCGGATGGGCCAGCGCCGTACTACTCGGTGATCGCTCCCGGCCGTCCCGGCAGCGAGCTGGAGCAGTGGGACGAGATCAAGGCCGCCGCCTCGGAGGCGCTCATTCGCCTCGGCGGCACCATCACGCACCACCATGCCGTCGGCCGCGACCATCGCCCCTGGTACGACCGCCAGCGGCCGGACGCCTTCGGCGCGGCCCTCGTCGCCGCCAAGTCCACCCTCGACCCCCGTGGCATCCTCAACCCCGGCGTCCTGATCGACCCGCGCCGGTGAGTGCCGCGGCCTACGCCTCCGCGAGCGCGCCGGGCGTCAGGTCGAGTATCCGCAGGCCGGCCAGCAGACGGAGAACATGGTACGTCGGGTCGAGCTCCCACCGGCGGCTGGCGAAGTTGATGCGTCCGGCGGCGGAGTGGTGGTTGTTCTGGAACAGCTCGCCCATCGAGATCACGTCGAAGGGCAGCGTGTTCCGCGAGGCATCTTTGGTGCGAAAGTTGCGGTAACCGTACTTGTGGCCGCACCAGTTGACGATCGCCCCGTGCACCGGACCCATGAGCCACTGCACCGGCAGGAGCAGGTACTGCCACCACGCCGTCGCGAAGATCAGGTACGGGAGCGCGTAGGCGGTCGCCCAGGCGATGCGGCTCGGCCAGCCGGAGCCCCAGCGCTCGAGCAGCGGCCATTCGGGGGTGTTCCCGAGGAAGCGCGCCTCCGGGGCCGAGGTGCGCCTGACGTGCGCGCTGTAGCGCGTGGCCGTCTCGAGCATCATCGACAACACGTTCGAGAAACGCCCGGGCGCATGCGGGTCGCGCTCCGTATCGCTGAAGGCGTGGTGCTCGCGATGCAGGATCGCGTACGCGCGCGGCGAGAGGTACGACGACCCCTGTGCGCAGTAGGTCAGGAAGTGCCACACACGTTCGGCGCGCGGGCTGAGCACGAACATCCGGTGCGACGCGTACCGGTGCTGAAAGCTCGACTGGAAGAACGCCGCCACCACCCAGTGCAGGACGAACAGCGTGAGAATGACCCACATCGGCGCACGGACGCTATCAAAGTGAGTCGCATGGCGCAACGCGATCGTCTTGGCGACGGCGCGCCCCCGCGCTATACGCCACGCCCATGCCCGATCTGATCCTGCTCCGCCACGGCCAGTCGCAGTGGAACCTCGAGAACCGATTCACCGGCTGGGTCGACGTTCCCCTCTCCGAACGCGGCGAGGCCGAGGCCCGCGCCGCCGGCGAGAAGCTCCGCGGGCGCCGATTCGCCATCGTGTTCACCTCGGTGCTCCGGCGCGCGATCGACACCGCCCGCCTGGCACTGGAGACCGCCGGCCATCCCGAGGTCCGCACCGTGCGCGATCCGGCGCTCAACGAACGCATGTACGGCGACCTCCAGGGCCTCGACAAGGCCGAGGCCGCGGAGAAGTGGGGCGCCGCACAGATCCACCAGTGGCGCCGCAGCTACGACGTGAAGCCGCCCGGCGGCGAGAGCCTCGCCGACACCGCGGCGCGCGTCCTGCCGTACTGGGAGCACGCGATCCTCCCCGAGATCCTTGCCGGCCACGACGTGCTGGTCGCCGCGCACGGCAACTCGCTGCGCGCGCTCGTCATGCACCTCGATCACCTGACCCGGGAGGAGGTCCTCCAGCTCGAGATCCCGACCGGCGCACCGTTGCTCTACGAGATGCGCCCGGACGGAACCGTCCGCGCGAAGAGATACCTCTGACCCCGCGCGGTCCGCGTCCTCACGCCCCGACCGCGGCGAGGAGCGCCGGCAGCACGACGCGCGTGGCGAAGACCTCCTCCGCGAGCGCCCGGGCGGCTCGTGCCGCGGCCGCGTAGTCTGCCTCGACCGCGGCGAGCGCGGTGGCCGCCTCGTCGATCGTCCCGAAGAAGCGCAGGCCGGCGCTCGGCGGGAGATGGTGCTCGGCCCCCGTGGCCTGCACCACGCAGGGTCGGCCGCTGGCGAGATAGCAGATCGTCCGATCGCTCACCCACCCCGCACGCGCCTTCACGTATGCGGGCTTCGCGCAGCTGAACTCGCCGCGCGACGCCTGCACGTAGGCGCGGAACGCCTGCGGCGTCGACGCGACGGCCTCGGGGTCGACGAGCCGCCAGCCGTTGTCGGCGAGCAGCGTCCGATCGGCGGTCTCGTCGGCGTGGAGGTTGGCCGCAAGCTCGAGCGTGAGGCCCGTCCGCCGCGGCAGCTCCACGACCTCCAGAAACCCCGAGCGCTTGTTGCAGTCGAAGCACTCACCGTCGAGGAACGCGTACTGGTCGTTCCACCACTGCGTCACGGTCGTGTAGCGCGCCGCGCGCGCCGGCGGCACGAGCGGCCACGCCGGCAGGTACAGCGCCGGCCAGCAGCGCTCCCACCGGACGCCGCCGAGCGGCACCGGGGAATCGCTCGCCCCGAGGTGTTGGCCGATCGTCAGATGCGCGTCGTGATCGCCGACGCCCATCCCCCACTCGCGTGCCCAGAGCTGGTACGGCCCCGGGTCGAGATCGAACAGGACGGCGCGCGCGAACCCCGCCCGCTGCGGCGGGCGGATGCTGTCGGCCATGTTGAGGAGGAGCGCGTCCCGCGCCCGCGCCGCGAGCTCGGCCGCTGCCATGCCGATGGTCTCGACCGGCCCCGTCGGCTCGTTCCGCGAACCGGCGGGGAAGTAGAGCACCACGACGCGGTCGCGCACGCCGAGGGCACTCGCATGACCGAGGAAGGCGTCGAGACACGCCCGGTCGCGGGTTGCGTCGCCGCGCGTGAACAACACCTCGAGCCACCAGGCATCGACCCCGAGGTCGCGCAGGCCGAGCAGGTACTGCAACGGCACCCAGAAGTTGCCGCCCCCCGTGGGGTACTGCGCGACGAACGCCGAGCCGATGAAGACGGGAGCAGCCATCACCCCGCGCGCGCGGGGAGCAGGTCGAGCAGACACCCCAGCCGGTCGATCTGCGGGCAGTCGACCGGCGTCGGATACGCTCCGAGTGGGTCGATGAGCACCGGCGCGATGCCGGCGGCGCGCGCCCCGCGCACGTCGATCTCGTAGAGGTCGCCCACGTAGACCGTCGCGGCGGGCTCGGCGCCACAGGCCCGAAGCGCGGGGGCGAAGATGCGCGGGTCCGGCTTCTCGACGCCCACCAGGTGCGAGTCGACGATCACGCGGAAGAAGCTGGCGAGACCGCAGGCCGCGAGCGCCGCCGGCACTCGGCCATCGGCGTTCGAGACCACGCCGAGCGAGAAACCGCGCGCCACGAGCGCGGCCAACACGTCGGCGGTGTCGGCGTGGAGGACGCGCCACAACGACCGTCGGGCGTTCTCCGCCACCAGCGCAGCCATCACGTCCGCGAGCGCCGCCTCTGGCACGCCCGCCGCCACGAGCGCGACCTCGAAGTACGAGAGCTGGCGGCCACCGTCTGCGCCCCCGGCCCGCGCCCGGAACATCTCATCCACCGCCGCCTTCGCCGCGTACTCGCCATGCGCCACCGCGCCGGCGGTGGTCGGATGACCGGCACGGGTCACGACCGTCGCGATGAACGCGTGATCGAGGTGGTGCAGCGTGTTGCCGACGTCGAAGAGGACCGTGGACACGCGCCCCGGTACACCACCCGCTTCCCCACCGCCGACACCCGCCCGCATCGGACGCCATCGTATCGCGGCGCCGCCCCGATCACGAGCGACCGCCGCGCCGGCTTCAGGCCCGTCGGCGAGCCCGCTCCGCGGCGGCCGTCCGCTCGCGCTGCACCACCACCGCGACGCCGCGAGTGACGAGGCCCGCGAACAGGCGCTCGATCTGGCCGACGATCCCATCCCCCGTGGCGTCGGGCACGATCACCTCGAGCCGGGTGTCGCGCCCGAGGCGCGCCGCGTCGGCGATGATCGTCTGGGCCTCGTACGCCGTGAGCAGGGTCGCGCGCTCGAGCGCCCGATCCCCCCGAGTCGAGGGCGGAACGATGCGCGTCCGCACCACGATCGCGAGGTCACCCGGCGACACGCGGCGCTGCGCCGCGACGGCCGCCACCACGCGCTCGACGAGCTCGCCGTAGGATCGCAGCGAGTCCATCATCGCCTCGGGAAGGGTCACCCCGAGGGTCTCCTCCAGCGCGAGCGCGAGCTCCACCTGGTCCAGCGAATCCGCCGCGAGGTCCTCGCGCAGGGACACGTCACGCGTCAGACCCTCCGGCTCCACCCCCAGCTCCTGGGCCACCACCGCCCGGATCTGCGGCTCGATCAGCTCCTCGAGCCCCCAGGCTCCCATCCGACCGCGATCCCGCATCCGCCACATGGCGGCCTCTTCCGCTCTCCCATCGATGTTCATCTTGCGGGCATCATACAGGGAATTCCCCAGGGGTCCATCGCCGCCGCGTGAACCTTCGGTGACGGCGAAGCCGGCCGGGCTGGCGGCTCCCATCGGCGCACGGTAAGCACGGAACCCGTGAAGTGGACGTCCTGGGTTTCGCTGATCGCGCTCGTCCTGATCGGCGCCGTCGTCGTGGCGACGAGCCTGCACGTCGGTGGCGAGCGCTGCGAAGTCTGCATCGCCTTCGACGGCCGCGAGGCCTGCCGCACGGTCGATGCCGACACCGAGGACGAGGCGCGCCGCGGCGCGGTCACGAACACCTGCGCGCAGCTCACCGCGGGCGTGACCCAGACGCTCGCCTGCGAGCGCACGCCGCCCACGCGCGTCGACTGCCAGGCGCGGTGACCAGCGGCCGCGGCTATGCGCCGCGCGCCAGCTCTTCGATCGCGCCGAGGAACGCCGCCGCTTCGCTGCCGTTTGCGACCCGATGGTCGAAGACGACACACAGCGCAGCCCGGTCCCCGGCCGGATCGCCGATGCCCACGATCGCCGACTGCCGCGGGTACGGGATCGGGATGAACCGGCGCACGCCCCGTCCGATCATCGACGTGACGGTGATCGTCCCGCCGGTGAGCTGCTGTGCCTCCAGCCGATGGCGTTGCGTCAGGTAGAGCAGCCCGCGGAGCGCCTTGGCGATCTCGACCGCCCCCTTCGTGCCCGCGTCGCGTAGCACGGGAACGTAGAGCTCGCCCTCGAGGTCCATCGCCACGCCGACGTTGGCCTGCGCGAACGCGCGGAGCTGATAGCCATCCTCGAGCGCCGCGTTGAAGCGCGGGAAGCGTGCACACGCCCGCGCCACCCCGGCAACGAGCAGGTCGAGCTCGGTCACGACCGCACCGGACTCCTGCGCGAGCGCCTGCGCGCGGGCGCGCAGCGCCGCGAAGTCGATCTCCCGCTCGAGGTACGACGAGGGGATCGCCGCGACGCTCTCCTCCATCACCCGGGCCGTGCGCCGCTGCACGGGCGAGAGCGGCGTCACGGTCGACGGCCCGCGAGCATCCGCGGCCGCCGGAGCGGCCACCGACGCGGCGCGCGCCGCCATCTCGACGACGTCCTTCTCCTTGACCACCCCGCGCCCGGCGAACAGGCTCGGATCGAGGCCGAGCTCCGCCATCTTCTGGCGGGCCTTGCCGCTGATGACGGTCTCGCCCGCGCCGGGCGCTGTCGGCGCGGCGATCGCCCGGGCCTCGGTCGGGAGCACACCGTCGGCCGTCGCGGTCAGGTACCCGAGGACTCCTCCGACCGGCACCTCGTCGCCCTTGCACCGCTGATGCCGCACGAAGCCCGCGACCGGCGCGTCGACGTCGACGTTCGCCTTCGACGTCTCGATCGTGCAGACGGGCGTGCCAGCCTCGACGCGCGTCCCGTCCGCCACGAGCCAGTCGATCAGGTACACGCTGTCGTCGTTGACGTTCTCGCGCGGAACGACGATCGGCTCGGTGGCGCTCACGTCGCGGATCCGAGCAGGCGGCGCGTGGCCGCCACGACGCGCTCGACGTCGGGGAGCATCGCGTCCTCCATCGGCCGGGCGTTCGGGATCGGCAGATGCGCCGCGCCGACGCGCCCGCACCGCACGGTGCCGGGCACGACCTCGGCGACCCGCGCCACGACCTCGGCGCCGAGCCCCCAGGGCTCGGTGCCCTCCTCCACCACCAGCAGACGCCCCGTGCGGCGCGCCGACGCCACGATCGGCTCGACCCGCAACGGCGCGAGCTGCGCCACGACCATGAACTCCGCCAACACCTCGTCCTCCTCGAAGAGCCGCGCCAGCGCCTCCTCGACGATCTCGGTCATGCCACCGTACGTGACCACCGTCACGTCCGCGGTGCCCTCGGCCGGGCGCCACAGCCCGGTGGGATACCGCTCGCGCTCCTCACCAGCCGGCAGGTCGAGCACCAGCCCCACGGGCGGATCGACCCGCAGCCGCTTGCCGTAGAGCATCTTCTGCTCGACGAAGAGGACCGGGCGGTCGTCCTCGACCGCGTGGGCGAGGAGCACCGCCGGATCGTGCCGCTGGCTGACGGCCACCGTGACCAGCCCCGGCACGCCGAAGAAGAGCTTCTCGATGCACTGGCTGTGCGTCGGGCCATACCCGCGGTGCCCGCCCACGGGCGTGCGGATCACGACCGGCGTCTCCACCTGGCCATTGTACATCCAGTGGAACTTCGCGATGTGGTTGACGAGCTGATCGGCGCCGAGCGTGATGAAATCGCCGAACATGATCTCGGCCACGGGCCGCAGACCGCGAAGGCTCATCCCGCCCGCCATGCCCACGATCGCCGCCTCGCTGATCGGCGTCGCCCAGACGCGGTCGGGGAAGCGCGAGGAGAGGCCGCGCGTCACCTTGAACGCGCCACCGTACGGATCGACGATGTCCTCGCCGAGGACCACGACGTCCGGGCGCCGCGCCATCACCTCGTGGAGGCCCTCGTTCAGGCGCTGGACGACCGTCTGCGTCGACTCCCTCGCCAGCCCGCAGCGCACGAGGTCGCCCACGCCACGCGGGCGGTGGAGGCGCTCGACCTCGTCCGCGGCGAGGGCCGCGAACGGCGCCGCCTCCGCGGCTTCGACCGCGGCAGCGACGCGCGCCCGCGCGGCGGCCTCGAGCACGCCGGCCCGCGTCTCCCCGAGCTCCGCGCGCAGCACGCCGTACGGGTCCGCGGCACGGTGCGGCGCAATCTCCTGCGGCGTCCGATTGTCGTCGCCCTTGCTGTGCGGGCCCAGACGGTACGTGTCGAGCACCTGAAAGAACGGACGGCCCTCCCGGCGGATGCCCGCGACGACCTCGCGCATGTGCGCCTGCAGCGCGACGGGATCGCGGGCCGGCCGCCGATCCGCGACGATGCCGAACGCCGCCGCGCGCGCGACCACGTCGCCCGCGATCGTGAGCGACGTCGGCGTCGATTGCGCCCATTGGTTGTGTTCCAGCACGAACAGCACCGGCAGGCGCCAGAGCGACGCGAGGTTCAGGGTCTCGTACACCGCCCCCTCGCCCAGCGTGCCATCGCCGATGAACACGCACGCGACGGCGCCCGTGCCCTTGCGCTTCTCGGCCATCGCCATGCCGGCGGTGACCGGCGTGGTCCCGCCCTGCACGCCGTTCGAGAAGAAGCCGTCGCGGCAGAGATGCTGGCTGCCGCCGCGGCCGCCCACCACGCCGGTGGTCCGACCCATGATCTCGGCCACGAGCCCCTCGGCGTCGTCGCTCCACATGAGGTAGTGGCCGTGACAGCGGTGATTCGAGAAGACGAGGTCGCGCGCCGGGTCGAGCGCGCCCACGACCCCGAACGCGCAGGCCTCCTGTCCGAGGCACGTATGCGTCGTCCCGAAGAGCTTGCCCTCGCCGAAGAGCGCGAGCAGGCGTTCCTCCACGGCCCGGATGAGCGCCATGCGGGCGAACGCTTCCTCCGCGGCGGACGCAACCACGGTGGGGCTGAGGGGGCGCGCTACGCTACTCGCATCCATACCGTCTCAGGATCTCCTCGATCCGGCCGAGCGTGGTGAGCTCGGCCACGTCGTCCGGATCGAACATGCAGCCGAAGCGGTCCTCGAGCGCGACCACCAGCTCGACGTGGCGCGCGGAGTCCCAGCCCTCCACCGTCGCCGGCGACACGTCGCCGGCGAACGATGCGGCCGGGCGCCTGAACACCGCCGCGAAGACCTCCGTGATCGCTACCCGCATGCTCGCGACCACCCTACCGGTAGGCCCGGTCACAATCGAGGAAGGTGATGAACCACGTCTGCGGAGGGGTGACGCCCTCCGGGAGGCGGTCGTACCAGATGCGGACCGGCCACCGGTTCGAGAACCGCACGGCCGCAAGCGCCCGCTCCAGCTCCGGCACGGACGCCGTGCACTCGACGGTGTCCGCACTGGCCTGCGCGAGGCGCCACGTCGCCTCGCGCACCACCCACTCCACCAGCTCCGCCTGCGCCCGCGGCCAGAGCAGATCGACGATCCGCCCCCGCGCCTGGCCCCGGTGGTGATCGACGCGCAGGACCACGTGGCCCACGACCGCGCCCCGGTCGAGCACCAGGAAGCGGCGGTAGCCGCCCTCCGGGTAGTCCGCGAACATGAAGTTGAGCTGCGCGCTCGAGCGGTCCATGAGCGGCGCGAACTCGGCGCACCGCGCATTCCACACGGCGTCGTACGACTCGGGGAAGCGATCCACCTCGCGCAGCGAGAACCGGCCGGCCGGCGGGCGCGACGGCCGGAAGTACCACCGGGCGAGCGCACCCACGAGCCGGGACGGGAAGCGCAGCACCACCGACCGGCCGGCTGCACGCGCCGCGACCGTGCGGCCGCTCACCGGCAGGATCCACATGCCCGGGGCGTCGATCCGCTGCCACTTGAGCCGCGGCAGGATGGCCACCGTGTCGGGCGAGCCTCCGAGCGTCAGCAGGATGTCGGTCGTCGCCTGCGCCCGCCGCAAGAGCCCGACGCCCGCCCCGACGCCGCCCTCGCCCGTCGCCCAGTCGACGAACCACGTCGCACGGACGACCCGGCCCGGCGCGTGCAGCGCCGTCGGCAGGAGGCCGATGAACCCGGTGACCCGCCCATCGGGGGCCTGATGGAAGAACGCCCGCCCGTCGCGATCGCGCCCGAGCTGGAACTTCCACCGCCAGTGCGCGCGCCCGCGGGCCGACATCCTGGTCTCGAGGAACTCGAACACCGCCTCGGGGGAGGACTCCGCGAGCGCCAGGATCGCCATCACGCGGCCCTCGCCGCGGCGATCACCCGGCGCGCGGGCCGGCGTCGGGCGATCGTCTCGTCCATCACCGTCTCCATCGTGCGCACGTGCTGGCGGATGTCGAACACGGCCTCGACGCGGGCTCGGGCCGCCCGCCCCATCGCCGCGCGGCGGGCCCCGTCGTTCAGCAGGGCAACCATCGCGGCCGCGAGCGCCGCCGGATCGCGCGGCGGAACGAGAAGCCCGCTCTCGCCGTCGACGACGATCTCGCGCGGCCCGCCCTCGGCCGGCGCGATCAGCGGCCGCCCGAGCGCCATCGCCTCGATCAACACGCGCCCGAACGGCTCGCGCCGCGTCGAGGAGTGCACGACGACGTCCATGGCGTCCATGCACGCCGCGACGTCGCGCCGCGCGCCGGTGAGCAGCACCGCGTCCCCGAGCCCCTCTCGCGCAACGATGCCGCGCACGCGCTCCGCGTAGGCCGCCCCGTGGCGGTGCACGCCACCCACCACGAGCCCCCGCAGCCCCGGGACGTCGCGCCGGGCGCGCGCAACTGCCTCCGCGAAGAGATGCTGCCCCTTCCACTCCTGGAGGTTGCCAACGATCCCGACGACCGGCGCGCCCGGCGCGATGCCGAGCTCGCGCCGGACCGCGGGACCCCCGCCGGGACGAAATTCGTCGAGGTCGATCCCGTCGTACACGGTGAGAAACCGCCCGCAGCGCGCGCGGTGCCCGCGCAGGTGCGCGGTGACCTCCTCGGTCATGCCCACCGACGTATCGACCCAGCGCGAGAGGACGCGCTCGATCGGTCCCATGCGCCGCAGCCCCTTCTCGTGACAGAGCACCGGCAGGCCGCACACCGCCGCGGCGATCACCCCGTCGAGGTTCGTGGTGATCCCGTTGGCCAGGTAGACGAGGTCGGGTCGCTCGCGCCGGAGGACCCGCGCCAGCGCCCGCGCCCGCGGCAGCACGACCCCCAGCAGCTCGCGCACGCGCAGGGCCGCGCGCGCCACCCGGCCGCGGCCGGCGTCCAGCGGCGGCACCGGCAGCGACGGCAACACGTGGATCGGGACCCCCTCGAGGCCGAGGTCTTTGGGTTCGTAGAGGACGACCGCCGGGGCGAACCGCGCCCGATCCAGCCGGCGGATCAGATGCACGATGCCCGTCAGCGACCCTCCGAGGACGCCGCCGACGCTCGCTTCCACGAAGCAAATGCGAAGTACCTGCACGGTGCGCGGGTGGATCGCAGAGCCGGCACGGGGCGGCGTGATCCGGCGCGGGACCTTACGGGAGCGGGAAGGAAACTGTCAAGGCAGCAGGCCGCGCGCGCCCGCATGGCGACCGCCGCGCAGAGGGCACGCGCTCCTGCCGCTGCGCGTGCTCAGCGCAGGAAGAGCCGCGCGGCGGGGTTCGCAGACTCGTCGACGAAGGCGAAGCCGAGCCCGTCGAGCCGCTGGCGCAGCTCGTGACGTTCGGGGCCGGGCACCTCGAGCCCGCAGAGCACCCGCCCATACGCCGCCCCGTGATTGCGGTAGTGGAACAGAGAGATGTTCCAGTGCGCCCCGAGGGCGGTGAGGAACTGCAGCAACGCGCCGGGCCGCTCGGGGAACTCGAAGCTGAGCAGCACCTCGTCGGCCACCTCGGCCGCGCGCCCGCCGACCATGTGCCGCACGTGCGTCTTGGCGAGGTCGTCGTCACTCAGGTCGACGCAACGGTAGCCGTGCGCGCCGAGCGCCGCCGCCACCTGCGCACCCTCCGTGGCACCCGCCACCTCGACGCCGACGAAGACGTGCGCTTCGGCGCGTCCGGCGAGCCGGTAGTTGAACTCGGTGACACTGCGATCGCCGAGCAGCGCGCAGAAGCGCAGGAAGCTGCCCGGACGCTCGGGGATCGTCACCGCGAGGATGGCCTCGCGGTGCTCGCCGACCTGCGCCCGCTCGGCAACATAGCCGAGGCGGGCGAAGTTCATGTTGGCGCCCGACGCCACCGCGACCACGGTCCCCGGCGGGAGTCCACCGGCACGGATCGCGCGCTTGGCCGCCGCGAGCGCGAGCGCGCCGGCCGGCTCGAGCACCGTCCGCACCGCCTCGAACGCGTCCTGGATCGCGGCGCACAGCTCGTCGGTCGAGACGGTCACGCAGCCGTCGAGGTACTCGCGGCAGAGCGCGAACGTGTGCGCCCCGACGCGCTTGACCGCGACCCCGTCGGCAAAGATGCCGACGTGATCGAGCGTGACACGCTCGCCGCGTGCGAGCGAGCGCGCCATCGCATCCGACTCTTCGGCCTGCGCGCCGATCACGCGCACGCTCGGGCGCACCGCCTTGATCACCGCCGCTACGCCGGCCGCCAGGCCGCCCCCGCCGATCGGCACGAAGACGGCCGCGAGATCACGCGGCGCCTGGTGAAGCAGCTCGAGCCCGATCGTGCCCTGGCCCGCGATCACGTCCAAGTCGTCGTAGGGATGGACCGGGGTCATCCCGCTCTCCGCGGTGAGCCGTTCGGCATGCGCCGCGGCGTCGGAATAGCTGTCGCCCGCCAGCACGACCTCGGCACCGAGCCGGCGCACGGCGTCGACCTTGATCGACGGGGTCGTGCGCGGCATCACGATCCGCGCGCGGATCCCGAGGTGCGCCGCCGCGAACGCCACCCCCTGGGCGTGGTTGCCGGCCGAGGCGGCGATCACCCCGGCCGCGACCTCGACGGGCCCGAGTCGAGCCAGCTTGTTGTAGGCACCGCGCACCTTGAACGCGAAGACGGGAGTCAGATCTTCGCGTTTGAGCAGGACGGAGCGGCCGAGGCGCGCCGAGAGGCCGGGCGTCGGGTCGAGCGGTGTCGGCTCCGGCAGCACCTCGCCGACGCGCGCATCGAGCACGCGCCGGAGCATGTCCGTGGCCGTCCCCCCCGCCCCCATGGCGCGCCCTCGTCGCACGGGGCGCCGTGCGGCGTCAACCAGCGCCTACGCGGGCTCGGACGCCGCGAGCATCTGTGCGAGCTCGCGGGCGACCACGTCGTACAGCTCGAGCAGCGCGCTCACCAGACCTTCGGTGTCCTCGGCGCCGAGCGTCTCCACCGGCACGGCGAGCATGGTCCCGACGGGTGGGTCCCCGATCGCCTGGTAGATGCGGCGGTACGGCTCCAGGGCCGCGCCCGTGGGCTCGTACTTGAAGGTGCGGGCGAACAACGACAGCGCGCGATCGAGCCGGTCCTGCGTCGGCCGCGACAGGGACATGAGCGCGGTCACGGCCGACCGCAGTCGCTCGGCCTGCTCCTCCAGGGCCTCTCGTTGCTCCGGGGTCATCGTGCGTCCCTCTCCCCGTCCAGATTCCGGGATCCGGCCCGGGTCGCAAGCACCTCCGACCGCACCCGGATTGCTCTCGCCGCAAGGGCGGCGTAGCGTATGAACATGCCAGCCGAGCGCGAGGGCGATCCCCGACCCACCGGTCGCAGCCCGCAAGACGAGGCCTCGCCCGCGAGCGCCGAGGAGTCGTGGCGGCGGCAGACGGAGATCCTCGAGCTGGTGAAGCACATCCACGAGGCGCGCCGTCGCCGCGGCCGCGGCGTGCCGGCCACGCCGACGCGCTGACGCGAGTGGCGCCCCCGCCCCCGCCCCGCTAGGAAAGGGGGCGATGCCGCGTCCGCCCGCTCCCGAACCCCAGGGTCCCGGCCCCGACTTCGTCCGCCAGATCGTCGCCGACGACAACCGGACCGGGAAGCACGGCGGCCGGGTCGTCACCCGCTTCCCGCCCGAACCCAATGGCTACCTGCACATCGGGCACGCCAAGAGCATCTGCCTGAACTTCGGAATCGCGCTCGAGAACGGCGGCGTCTGCCACCTCCGGTTCGACGACACCAACCCGACCACGGAGGACGTCGAGTACGTCGAGTCCATCCAGCGCGACGTCCGCTGGCTCGGCTTCGACTGGCAGGACAAGCTCTTCTACGCGTCCGACTATTTCGAGCAGCTCTACCAGTTCGCCGTCGGCCTGGTTCGCGACGGGAAGGCGTATGTCGACAGCCTCACCGCCGACGAGCTCCGCGCGCATCGCGGCACGTTCACCGAAGAAGGCCGCGAGAGCCCCCATCGCCACCGGCCGGTCGCCGAGAGTCTCGACCTCTTCGCGCGCATGCGCGCCGGCGAGTTCCCCGACGGCGCACACGTGCTGCGAGCGAAGATCGACATGGCGTCCCCCAACCTCAACCTGCGCGACCCGATCCTCTACCGCATCCGGCACGCGACCCATCACCGCACGGGCGACCGCTGGTGCCTCTACCCGATGTACGACTTCGCGCACCCCCTGTCCGATGCGATCGAGGGCATCACGCACTCGATCTGCACGCTCGAGTTCGAGGATCACCGGCCGCTGTACGACTGGCTCGTCGAGCACTGCCGGACGGCGGCGCGGCCGCAGCAGATCGAGTTCGCCCGGCTCAACCTCACGTACACGGTGATGAGCAAACGCAAGCTGCTCGAGCTGGTGGAGCGCCGGCTCGTAGACGGCTGGGACGACCCACGCATGCCGACGCTGTCGGGGCTCCGGCGTCGCGGCTACACCCCCGAGGCGATCCGGCGGTTCTGCGAGCGCATCGGCGTCGCCAAGCGCAACAGCATGGTCGACGTCGCCATGCTCGAACACGCCGTCCGCGAGGACCTGAACCAGCGCGCCCCACGGGTCATGGCGGTGCTCCGGCCCCTGCGTCTGGTGATCGAGAACTGGCCCGAGGGCGAGGTCGAGGAGCTCGACGCCGTCAACAACCCCGAAGACCCCGCGATGGGAACGCGCAAGGTCCCCTTCGGGCGCGTGCTCTACATCGAGCAGGACGACTTTCGCGAGAGCCCACCGCCCAAGTACTTTCGCCTGTCGCCCGGTCGCGAGGTCCGCCTGCGCTGGGCCTACATCGTGCGATGCACCGGCATCGTGAAGGACGATCGCACCGGCGAGGTGACCGAGGTGCGCTGTACCTACGACCCGACGTCGCGCGGCGGCGCGGCGGCCGACGGCCGCAAGGTGAAGTCGACGATCCACTGGGTGTCGGCGCCGCACGCCGTCGATGCGACCGTACGGCTCTACGATCGACTGTTCACGGTCGAGGACCCCAGCGGCGACGACTGGCTCGCCCGGATGAACCCCGCCTCACTGGAGACGGTGGAAGGCTGCAAGCTCGAGCCCAGCCTCGCGAGCGCGGCACCGGCGAGCCGCCACCAGTTCGAGCGCATGGGCTACTTCTGCGTCGACCCGCTCGATTCGCGTCCCGGCACGCTCGTCTTCAATCGCACGGTCACGCTGCGCGACACCTGGGCCAAGATCGAGCGGGCACAGTAGACGATCCGGGTGCGCCGTCGTGGGACGACGATGGGCCTGGCCTACGCGGCAGCGCGGCGGACGCGGCGCGGGGTGAGGGGAACCGTGACGGTGAACCGCGTCCCGTGACCGACCTGCGACTCGACGTTCACGTCGGCGCCGATCAGCGCGGCTTGCCCCTTCACGATTGCGAGCCCCAAGCCGACCCCGCCGTACGGTCCCTTGGTGACCCCCTCGCCCTGCTGGAACGGCTCGAAGATCGTCTGGAGCTGCGTCGGCGCGATGCCCGGCCCGGTATCTTCGACCGTGAACGTCGCCGCATCGGCGCTCCGGCGCACCCGCACGACGATGCGGCCGGCACGCGTGAACTTGATCGCGTTGTTGACGAGGTTGTTGAGGATGATGGCGAGCTTGGCCACATCGGTCTCGATCGGCGGCAGCCCCGCCTCGATGTCCCACCCGAGCTCGACGCCCGGGGCGAGGGGCAACCGCTCTTCCTGCCGCAGGCCCTCGAGAAAGTTCGGGAGCGCCACCACCTCGTGGTTCACCTCGACGCGCCCTGCATCGAGCTTCCCGATCTCCAGGACGCCGTCGACCAGGTGCAACAGACCAGCGGCCGCCTCGCGGATGCGGCGGATGGCCTGGTCCTGCTCGCCTCCCCGCGTTCGCGTTTCGGCATCCCGCAGAATGTCGGCGTACCCGATGATGATGTGGAGCGGTGTCCGCAGCTCGTGCGACATGTTCGCCACGAACTCGGACTTCGCGCGGCTGGCAGCCTGCGCTTCCTCATAGAGCCGGCGGAGCTCGGCCGTACGTTCCGCCACCTTCGCTTCCAGGCTCCGCGCCCACTCGAACCCCTTGTCGGCGCGGAGGCGCTCCTGCCGCGTCTCCGTGACCACGTGGCCGTAAAACAGTGCGACGGAGAAGAAGAAGGCCACCCGCAGCATGACGGGAGACGTGAGCGCCACCGTCTGCTGGACGAAGTACAGGTTGGCCGCGCTCACCAGGATGCTGCCGAGGCCCACCATGACCAGGTTCCCGCCGGTGGCCGCCAGGAACAGGACGAAGACGTAGAGGAGGAAGAAGTCCCCCCCGATCGCCCCGGTCGACTGCAGCGCCCAGGACACCCAGAGCGTGTCAGCCGTGATGATCGGGGCCTCGATGTACCAGGCGAAGAGTGTCTCGGGCGCGATGAAGCCGAGAACGACGTTGCTCCCGAGCGCAGCAGCGATCATCAGGCCCTGCATGGGCCCGAGTCCCTCCTTCGGGGCGTGAACCAGAATGAGGTAGCACGCGGCGATGATGAAGACGTAGCGGAGGAGCAGGAATACTCCCTTGCGACCTCCGCCCAGATGTCGGAACTCCTCGTGCGCCATCGGGAACGCGAGGAAGCAACTGGCGTGCCCCGTGCTATGCAAAGCTGGGCGTGGCTCCTGGCCGTTGCACTCCGTATCGCGCGGCATCCGGTGGTGGAGAGTGACGCAATCGTGACGCCCACGGCCACGCGGGCGCCCAGGCAGACCGCATGGCAAGGGGCTCAACATAGCCCGTTGCCACGCGACCTAGATAGCGTCGATGCGCTCGGTCGGGAACGGAACTCGGCCCCCACGTCACACCGGAACCGACCGACCAGGCGACGCCGCCGATCCTCTGCGCCCCCTTCCGGTGCGGGCTGCCTCTGTGAGGTTCCGGCGATCTCGCCGGTCGCGTACCGTGCCACCAGGCGTCCCACGACGGACCCGAGCCGCTCGACCGGCGTGGTCGAATCGCGATTGAGCGCCGCGAACGCGCTCGGCTCGATCGCGACGAGGGGACGTCAGGCCGGCGGGCCGCTCATCCACGCCGCCCTCTACCCATCCAATCTCGGCCTCGCGTTGCCCACCTATCGGCGTGATTCTTGCCAGGGTTGAGCCGGGACCACGGCTCGGATGCGGGGAGCTCCCGGTTGCCCGGCCAGGCGATTCGCGTATAAACGACCGGTCCTCTTGTTTGAGCGCGGCCCGCTCGTCTAGCGACAGCCGGCTTCTCGCCCAGGCAACGGCGACATAATTCAGGCAGGCCCCGCGTCTAGGGGCCAGGAGAAGGTTCAGTCATGGGCAAGAAGCTGTTCGTAGGGAATCTGTCGTTCGATACCACCAACCAGGATCTGACCTCGTTCTTCTCGCAGATCGGCACCTGCGAGTCGGCAACGGTCGTCACCGACCGGGCCACCGGCCGCTCGCGCGGCTTCGGCTTCGTCGAGATGGCGTCGTCGAGCGAGGCACAGACCGCGATCGCGGAGCTCAACGGCAAGGAGCTCCAGGGCCGCGCGCTCAACGTGAGCGAGGCCCACGAGCGCACGGGTGGTGGCGGCGGCGGTGGCAGCGGCCGTGGAGGCAATCGCCCGCGGGGCGGTGGCTTCGGCGGCGGCGGTGGTGGCGGCGGCGGCCGGCGCTACTAATCCCGTTTCAACTCCGGGGCTGGCACGTGCCGGCCCCGGATTCCCTCGCGCGACCGCCCAGGGTCGACCTGCGGCGTTTGCTCGTGTAGTTTTCGGACCGATGGCGAGCGTCACCAAGCGACAGAAAGAGAAGAGTCGTCAAGAGCACCGCCTCCAGAAGGAGGCACGACGACAGGAGCGGAAGCGCAGCGCCGAGGACAAGCCCCCTCCGCCCGAGGGGGAGGATCCCGATATCGCCGGGATCATTCCGGGCCCGCAGCCGCCGCTCGAAGACTGACCCCACTCCGCCGGACCGGAGCCGTGGTCAAGATCCTCGCGTTCCTCAAGCGGAAGGACGGCCTCAGCCTCGAGGAGTTCTCGCGCCATTGGGCGGGCCATCACGGCCCGTTGGTGGCACGCATCGCCCCGGAGATTCGCCGCTACGTCCAGAACCATCAGGTCGCGCCCGCGCCCGACGGTGGAGAGCCTCCGTACGACGGCGTGTCGGAGGTCTGGTACGACGATCTCGCGAGTTGCCAGGCGACCTTCGCGCGGCTCGCCGGTCCCGACGGGAAGCCAATCCGTGACGACGAGCGACGGTTCCTCGACCGGAGCAAGATGGTATTCTTCCTCGTCGAGGAACGCGTCATCAAGGCGTAGGCCCCGCGCTTGGCGGCGCGGGAACGGTCGGCCACCTCCGCCTTGACCGACGCCGCGGCCCGGACGTATGCGGGCGACAGGTGACGTCATCCATCTCCGCCTACCAGGAGGCGGGCCTCTACGATCCCGCCGCGCCCAACGCCCCAGACCGCCTGGCCCTGCTCGAATGGTTCGCCAACCGCGGCGTGAGCGTCGAGCGCATGGCCCGGGCGCTCCGCGAGGGGCGGCTGGTCAGCCTCGCCGGCGATCTCATCACGCACGAGCACCTCACGCTGACGTTGCCGGAGGTCGCGGCGCGAGCCGGCATGACGCCGGAGCGCATCGAGGCGATATGCCTGGCGGCCGGACTTCCGCGCATCGACCCTCGCGAGCGCACCTTTTCCGAGCGCGACGTCCCCGGCTTTCGCTCGTTCGAGGAGGGCGCCCTGCTCTTCGGGGAAGAGGCGATCGGCCGCTTCACGCGCGTCGCGGGCTCCTCGCTGGCGCGCATCGCCGAGGCGGTCGTGTCGCTCTTTCTCGTCAACATCGAGGGACCACTGCTGGAGGCCAAGTCCGGCGAGCTGGCGCTGGCCCAGGCCAACGCGATCGCGCTCGAACGTCTCGACGAGCTACCGCAGGCGCTCGCGTTGATCTTCCGCAGCCAGGTCGAGAATGCGATCCGCCGCTTCCGCCATGCCCGTCGCGGTCCCGGCACGGACACCCTGCACGCCACCGTGGGCTTCGTCGACCTCGTCGGCTTCACCCCGCTCTCGCGGCGGCTCTCGGCGCGCGAGCTGGCCGACGTGGTGGAACGCTTCGAGACCGCGGCGCACGACGTCGCGACCGCACGCGACGGGCGCGTGGTGAAGCTGATCGGCGATGCGGTGATGTTCGTGGCTGTCGAGGCAGCACCAGCGTGCGACATCGCCCTCACGCTGATGGAGCGCTTCGCGAGCGACCCCAGCATCTCACCACGTGGCGGGCTCGCGGCGGGAGAGCTGCTGGTGCGCGGCGGCGACTACTACGGTCCCGTCGTCAACCTGGCGGCGCGGCTGGCCGACCTGGCCGTCCCGCGCGAGCTGCTCGTGACGACGCCGGTGACCGACGAAGCCGCCGGCCCGGGGCTGCGCTTCGAGCCCGCAGGGAAGCGGCTGCCCAAGGGATTCGACGAGCCGGTCATACTCTCGAGCGTCGAGCGGGCTTGAGCGGACACGGCTTGCCGAGCCGTGTCCCCGCCGCGCTGCCTGCGGTCACCGGCCGAACGGCACCGGCACGGTCCGACGTGCAGGTTCTGCATATGCACGGAACACAAGGAGCCGTTCCGAGTGAGCCGTACTGGGATCGAACCAGTGACCCGCTGCTTAAAAGGCAGCTGCTCTACCGACTGAGCTAACGGCTCGACTGCTGGCTGGTCGCGGACTTATACGCTCGACCGCAGTGCCGCAAGGCGCGGAGCGCGCCAGCCCCGAGCATGGCGACGCCCATGCCCTGCCCCCTGCCACCGCCTCTCCACAAGCTGCGCCGCATCGTGTTACACGGTTCCGCCCGGCCCTCGGCGAGCCACGGACCGGGAAGAGGGTACAACGCAGTGGACAGCGGACTCGTAGCGATCATCCGGTGCCCCGAGTGTCGGGGGACCGTTTCGGCATTCGATTCCTCCGGCACCGCAGCCGGCCAGACCGTCGCACCGGATGGCGGACGGATCGTCCTCTGCGGCGGCTGCCGCAGATGGTTCCCCGTGGTCGACGGGATTCCGCGCCTGCTCCCGGACAGCCTGCGGGACACCAGGTCGGACGACGAGTTCTTCGCCGCCAACCGCGAGGCCTTCTCGCGTCTCGGGATCTCCCAGTCCCACTTCGGATCCCGGACCGCCACCCTCGACCTCTACCGGCAGTTCCAACGCCAGCGGCTCCTCTGGGGCGTGCAGGACCGCTGGGAGGATCTCTATCAGGCCCCGGTCGAGTACTCCTCGCCGAAGCGGAAACGCCGCTGGAAGGACACGAAGGGCGCCCTGCGATTTTTCTCGATGAACCTCCACTGCGAGTACGGGACGCAGCCGCGGAAGGACCAGATCATCGCGCAGGTGGGTGCCGGGGGCGGCAAGCTGACCCTGGACGTGGGGTGCGGTGGGGCCGGGAACCGGGCGCTGCTCGAGACGAACGGGAATCGGTACGTGGGACTCGACGTGCAGGCCTTCAACGGCCCCGACGTCCAGGCGTCCGCCGCGGCCCTTCCGTTTGGCGACGGCACGTTCGACTTCATCATCTGCGATAGCGTCCTCGAGCACGTGCCCGATCCATGGCGGGTCACCGCGGAGCTCTTCCGCGTCCTCAAGCCAGGGGGCAAGGGCATGTTCGTGGTGCCGTTCATCTACAAGAACCACGGCGCGCCGTTCGACTTCTTTCGCTACACGAAGTCGGGCCTGCACACCCTGCTGCGCAACTACGCGGTCGTGAAGATCTACTCCTTCGGCGGGTTTTTCCACGTCGTCGGGCACATGATGGAGGCGTTCTACTCGCACATCCCGTTCGGCGTCGGCCGGCTGATGAAGGCGATCCACAACTGCGTCTTCTTCGCGCTGAACAAGCTCGATCGCTTCGATCGCTACCGGATCTTCTGCCGCGGCTACTACGCCGAGGTCGACAAAGCGTCATGACCCCCGCCATCCCGCCTTCCGAGGATTGACCCGCAGCTCCGACGCTCCTAGAACTCACGCGATCGCCCCCGGACGGAGGTCCCGCATGCCCGACGTCGAGTGGAACAGGCGGACGTGGAGCACAGATCTTCGCGAGTTCGCACGCACCTCGGCACGTCGCACGGAGCACTTCTACGGCTCCCAGTGGGGCGAGCCCGCCCCCACCGGTCTGCGGGGCATGTTCCACCGCCTGCTCGGCCGCGACCGGCGTCCGGACCTCACGGCCGTGCTCGAGCGCTACCTTCGACCGTTCGCCACCCCCGACGCCAGCGTCGTCGAGATCGGCCCTGGCGGCGGTCGTTGGACCGAGCACCTCCTGCGCGCCCGCGAGGTGACGGTCGTGGACGTCAACCCCGAGTTCTTCCCCTACCTGCGGCAGCGCTTCGCCCGCGACCTCGAGCGCCTGCGCTTCTACGAAACCAGCGGCTACGAGCTCGGGGGCATTCCGACGGCCTCGGCCGACTTCGTGTTCACGTTCGGCGTCTTCGTCCACATCGACGCCGATGGCATTCGGGCCTACCTCGGCGAGATCGAGCGCGTGCTCAGGCACGACGGCGTCGCCGTCGTGCAGTACGCCGACAAGACCAAGTCCGCGGCACGGGCAAACCGGGGCTTTTCCGACATGACTCCCGCACGCATGCACGCGATGCTCGCCGCGCGCGCGTTCACGCTGCTCGCGCACGACACGACACTTCTTCATCACAGCAGCATCGCCGTACTGCAGAAGGGGGCGGCGCCCGGAGCGACCCGCGCCGCCCCCTGTCCGTGAGCCGTCCCCCGTTTGCCCCGACACCGAGCGCGCTGCTAAGCGTCGCCGGCGGTGGACACGCGCGACCTCGGCGGCAAGGTCGCCCTCGTCACGGGCGCGGGCAGCGGCATCGGTCGCGAGACCGCGCTCGCGCTCGGCCGGGCCGGCGCCACGCTGGTCCTCTGCGACGTCGATGCCGACGGCCTCGAGCGCACCGCGCGCGACGCACGCGCCCTCGGCCGGCACGTCGCGACGCATCTCGTCGACGTCGCGCGCCGCGAGCAGATGGAGGTGTTCGCGGCCGACGTCCACGGCGCCCACCCGGCCGTCGACATCCTCGTGAACAACGCCGGGGTCGGCCTCGGGGGCCGGCTCGTCGAAACGCCACTCGCGGACTGGGAGTGGCTGCTCGGGATCAACCTCTGGGGCGTGATCCACGGCTGCCACTACTTCGTGCCGCCGATGGTGCAACGCGGGCGCGGCGGCCACGTCGTGAACGTCGCCTCCGCGGCGGGCATCGCGGCGAGCTCGCTGCTCGCGGCCTACAGCACCAGCAAGTTCGCCGTCTTCGGGCTCTCCGAAGCGCTACGCGAGGAGCTGCACCCGCACGGCATCGGCGTGACCACGGTATGTCCGGGCATCATCAACACTCCGATCACGGCGACTTCGCGCCTGCGGGGCGTCACCGCCCTCCCCGGGGCACGCGAACGCATGATCGCCGACTACCAGCGCCGCAACTACGGACCGGACCGCGTGGCCGCAGCGATCGTGCGGGCGATCGGTCGCAACACCTCGGTCCTGCCCGTCAGCCCCGAGGCGTGGTTCATCTACCTCGTGAAGCGGGCGTCCCCAGCGCTGGCCGCCTGGATCGGTCGCACCCTGACCGCGCGCACGCTGCGCGGGTTCCGCGCCGCGACCGACTGAGCGCGCCGTTCAGGCCGCTTGGCCGATCAGGCGCTCGAGCTTCTGGCGAACGAGGTCGGGGTCGACGACCGGCTTGGCCAGGTAATCGTCGCACCCGATCGCGAGCGCCTTCTGCTCGTCGCCCGCCATCGCTTGCGCGGTAAGCGCAATGATGCGCACGGCGTTGCCACCGGGCATCTGCCGGATCCGCCGCGTCGCCTCCCAACCGTCCATCACCGGCATCTTGAGGTCCATGAAGATCAGGTCCGGCGCATCGGCGGTCACGGCCTCGACGGCCTCCTGACCGTTGGTCGCCTCGCGGATGTCGAACTGGCCGATCTTGCGGAGACGGTAGACGAGGATGCGGCGGTTGTCCTCATTGTCCTCGACCACCAGGATCTTCTTGAGGGTCATTCTCTACCTCTCGACGCGCATGTGTGACGCCGTGCGGGTCCGTCCGATGACTGAGTATGTCGGCCGTTCGCCCGAGTCACAAACACCACCGAAACCCCAGCGAATCCAGCGTTTGACATGCCGGGGACCTTCCGGTCGAATCGCGCGCCATGTCCGTCCGGACCCGTTTTCCACCGAGCCCCACGGGCTTTTTGCACATCGGGGGCGTCCGGACGGCGCTCTTCAACCATCTCTTCGCCCGCCATCACGGGGGCACTTTCGTTCTGCGGATCGAAGACACCGATCGCGAGCGCTCGACGCCCGAATCGACGCAAGTCATCCTCGACGGCCTCACCTGGCTCGACATCCGGTGGGACGAGGGCCCGTTCTTCCAGAGCGAGCGCACTGCGCTGTACCGGACCCAGGCCGAGGAGCTGCTGCGCGCGGGTGGCGCCTATCGCTGCTGGTGTACGCCCGACGAGCTCGACGCACGCCGAAAGGCCGCACTCGAGAGCGGCCGGCAGCCCGCGTACGACCGATCGTGTCGCGCCCGCACCGGGGCGCCCCCGGGCCGCACGGAGTACGTGCTCCGGTTCAAGACGCCACTCGACGGCGAGACCGTCGTCGACGACGGCGTCAAGGGTCGCGTCGTGTTCCAGAACGCGGAGCTCGACGACTTCGTCATCCTGCGCTCCGACGGCTCCCCGATCTACAATTTCTGCGTCGTGGTGGACGACGCGGACATGCGCATCACGGACATCATCCGCGGCGACGACCACCTCACCAACACGCCGCGCCAGATTCTCATCTACCGCGCGCTCGGCGCGTCGATCCCGCGCTTCGCCCACGTGCCGATGATCCTCGGGCTCGACAAGGCGCGGTTGTCGAAGCGACACGGCGCAACGTCCGTCACCGCGTACCGCGAGATGGGCTACCTCCCCGACGCGATGGTGAACTACCTCGTCCGCCTCGGCTGGTCCCACGGCGACCAGGAGCTCTTCACACGCGAGGATCTCGTCGCCCACTTCGGACTCGAGTCGGTCGCGCGATCGGCCGCCGTGTTCAACCCGGAGAAGCTCCTGTGGGTGAACTTCCAGCACGTGAAGCAGACGTCGCCCGAGGAGCTCGCGCGCCTGGTGCCGCCCTTTCTCGAGCGCGCGGGTCTCCCCGTCCCCACCGACCGGACCTGGCTCGCGCGCGCAGTCGCGACGCTGCGGGAGCGGGCGAAGACCTTGGTCGAGCTCGCCGAGCAACTCCGCATCTACCTCGCGGAGCCGGGCGACCCCGATCCCAGAGCCGCCACGAAGCACCTCACCGCAGCCGTCCTCCCGGCGCTCGACGACGTGACGCGTCACCTCGCCGGGCTGCACCGCTGGGACATCGCGACCATCGAAGCGGCATTCCAAAAGACGCTCGACGCGCACGGGCTCGCGCTCGGCAAGCTCGCGCAGCCCGTGCGCGTCGCGATCACCGGCACCACCGTGAGCCCGGGCATCTTCGAGCTGCTCGACGTGCTCGGGCAGGAGCGCACGGTCATGCGGTTGCGCGCAGCGCTCGACCGTCTGGGCAGCCTCGCAACGCCGTCGTCTTCTTGACTGCCTCCGGGCCTTCCAGTAGCGTCGCGGCCGCGTTGAGGAGTCGGCTAATTGGTAAGCCACCTGACTCTGGATCAGGGCACTGGAGGTTCGAGTCCTCCCTCCTCAGCTGCGAGCAGTTGGTCCCATCGTCTAGCGGCTAGGACGCCGGCCTCTCACGTCGGTAACGGGGGTTCGATTCCCCCTGGGACCATTTCCCGCTCCCTCTCTGCTGCGGCGCGCCACCAACGGTCTCCCTGTCTCGCGCTCGCAGCATCGCCAAAAACTTGACAGCAAATCGACCGGACGGTAGCTTCCGAGTCGCGTTGCGCGGTGGGGTAGAGCGGGATCCTTGATTGGGGCACCCTGCGGGGTGGAGAGGCGGGGCGGTGAGGCAGCGGGCCGACGAGGAACGCACCGGGGCGGTGAGATCGGCCCGACCCGACGTATTCTTGCCCACCATCAGCCGTTCTCCGTGTCCCGAACGCACCGTCGTCGTCCGCGGCATGCCACTTGCAGCCTCACCGGCGCAGAGCGTGCTGTTCGGTCAGCACTGGAGCGTCGTGTCATCGTGACCAACAACATCCGCACCCAGCGAGCCGCCGTTGGCGGGCGCACCGGACCTGCCGGTCCGCCGTAAGCCGACGGCCCCCACGAGGAGCGTACGGTATGGAGAGCCTTTCGTTCGAGCAGATCATCAAGGAAGATCGCGCGGCGCGGGGATCGAAGCACTGGCGGGGCGCGTTCCTCGAGTATCTGGAACTGGTTCGCACCGACCCCACCGTCCCGAAGCTCGCGCACGCCCGCATGTACGAGATGATGATGCGGCGCGGGAGCCGCGACATCCTCGACACCGACGACCCGCGGGTGATGCGTCTCTACAAGGACGAACCCGTCAAGGTCTTCGAGTTCTTCGCCGACGAGTTCTTCGGGATCGAGCGGACGATCAACCAGATCGTGCGGTACTTCCACTCGGCGTCGCTGAAAGGCGAGGAGAGTCGCCAGGTGCTCTACCTGATGGGCCCGGTCGGCTCGGGCAAGAGCTCGCTCGTCGAGCGGCTGCAGCGCGGCCTCGAGGAACTGCCGCCCATCTACACGATCGAAGGCTGCCCGATGTTCGAGGAGCCGCTCCACCTCATTCCGCGCCACCTGCGGAAGGAGTTCGAGAAGATGCTCGGCGTGCACGTCGAGGGCGACCTCTGTCCCGTGTGCCGCTTCCGACTGAAGGAAGAGTTCGGGCTCCGCTACGAGGAGGTCCCGATCGTCACCCGGTCCTTCTCGAAACGCAACCGCGTCGGCATCGGCGTCGTCCCGCCCGTCGACCCGAACAATCAGGACACCTCCGTCCTGATCGGCAGCGAGGACATCTCGAAGCTCGACCTCTACAGCGAGGGCGACCCGCGCGTGCTCGAGCTCAACGGCGCGCTCAACGTCGGCAACCGCGGCACTTGCGAGTTCATCGAGGTGTTCAAGAACGAGACCGAGTACCTTCACGCCATGATCACCGCCACCCAGGAGAAGGTGATCCCGGCGCCAGGCCGCCACGGCATGGTCTACGTCGACACCTGCATCGTGGCCCACTCGAACGAGGCCGAGTGGCAGCGTTTCAAGGCCGACCACACGAACGAAGCGATCCTCGACCGCATCGTCGTGGTGAAGATGCCCTACAACCTGCGCCTGTCCGAAGAGGTCAAGATCTACCAGAAGATCATCAAGCACTCGGACTTCCACGCGCACGTGGCGCCGCACACGCTCGAGCTCGCGTCGATGTTCGCGATCCTCTCCCGCCTCGAGCCGACCGCGAAGTGCGACCTCATGACCAAGCTCAAGCTCTACAACGGCGAGGAGGTCGTCGAGAAGGGCAAGACCAAGAAGCTCGACGCCGCCGAGCTCCGCGACGACACGAAGCGCGAGGGCATGAACGGCATCTCGACCCGCTTCATCTCGAAGGCGCTCGACAATGCGCTCTCCGACAACGTCGAGGGCAACTGCATCAACCCGATCAACGTCCGCGAGGCACTCCTCAACATGGTGAAGGAGGCCGACGTCCCCGACGACGCCCGCAAGCAGTACCTCGAATTCCTCCAGGACACCCTCCACAAGGAGTACCTCGAGCGCCTCGAGAAGGAGATCACGAAGGCCTTCGTGTACTCCTACTCCGAGCAGGCCGAGGCACTGTTCCAGAACTACCTCGACCACGCCGAGGCCTTCGTGAACAAGACGCGCGTCAAGGACCGCAACACGAAGGAGGAGCTGCAGCCCGACGAGGGGTTCATGAAGTCGATCGAGGAGCAGATCGCGATCATCGGGTCGGCCGCCGAGGGCTTCCGGCAGGAGGTGATCGCATACCTGTGGGCTGGCTCTCGTCGCGGGGAGAACATCTCCTACCGCTCCTACGAGCCGCTCAAGGAGGCGATCGAGAAGAAGCTCATGAGCTCGGTGCGCGACATCAGCCGCATCATCACCAAGGCCCGCACCCGCGACGAGGAGCAGAACCAGAAGTACAACGCGATGGTCCGCAACCTGCTGGACAACGGCTACTGCGAGAGCTGCGTCGACGTCGTGCTCAAGTACGCCGCCAACAACCTCTGGAAGGACTAGGCGGCCGCGGGACACGCCCATGCCGACCCTCGACTCGATCTTCCGCCCCTACCAGCCGTCCGAAGCCGAACGCTCGGATCGCTGCGCCGGCGATCGCACGCGGCACCGGCAGAAGATCCGCGAGTCCATCCGCGACAACATCGCGGACATCATCGCGGAGGAGTCCATCATCGGAAAGGATCGCGACCGCATCATCAAAGTCCCGATCCGCGGGATTCGCGAGTACCGCTTCGTCTACGGCGACAACACGCCGACGGTCGGCCAGGGCGAGGGCAACTCCGAGCAGGGCCAGGTCGTCGGCAAGGCCCGCACCCCGGGCCAACAGGGCGACGAGAAGGCCGGCGACCAGGCCGGTGCGGACTACTACGAGACCGACGTCACGCTCGAAGAGCTCATCGACATCATGTTCGAGGACCTCGAGCTGCCGGACCTCGAGCGCAAGGCGCTGCGGCAGATCGACGCGCTCCGCACGACGAAGCGCAAGGGGTACCGCCACGTCGGGATCCGCATCCGGCTCGACAAGCGGCGCAGCATGCGCGAGCGCGTGCGCCGCAAGCTCGCCACGAACCACCGCCGCAGCCTCGATGCCGCGAGCCGCGCGACCACCCAGATGACGAGCGCCCCGGTGGCACCGCGCTCGGGGCGATTCCCCTTCCACCCGAGCGACCTGGTCTACCGCCACATGTCGACCGACGTCCGCAAGGAGTCGAACGCCGTCGTCATCTGCCTGATGGACACCTCCGGATCGATGGACACCATGAAGAAGTACCTCGCTCGGAGCTTCTTCTTCATGCTCTTCCAGTTCATCTGCACGAAGTATCAGAACGTGGAGATCGTCTTCGTCGCCCACCACACCGAGGCGAAGGAGGTCACCGAGGAGGAGTTCTTCCACAAGGGCGAATCGGGCGGGACGTTCATCTCGTCGGCCTACCTGCGTGCCCTCGAGATCATCCAGGAGCGCTACCACCCCTCGCTGTGGAACGTCTACGCCTTCCACTGCTCGGACGGCGACAACTTCGACTCGGACAACCCTGCGGCACTCAAGGCGGCAACGGAGCTGACCGAGGTCTGCAACCTCTTCGGCTACGGCGAGATCAAGCCGCTCGGCTCCCGCTACTACGAGAGTTCGATGCTCAACATCTTCCGCCGTCTCGAGGCCGACAATTTCCAGACGGTCCTCATCGAGCGCAAGGAGGACATCTGGCCCTCCTTCAAGGCGTTCCTCGCCAAGGACCGGGGCGCGGAGCAGTCGGCGGTCCGTGGCTGACTACACCCTCAAGGAGCTCGAGTACTGGGACGAGCGCATCCGCGCCAAGGTCGAGGCTTTCGGGCTCGATTGCTTTCCGCAGGAGTTCGAGCTGTGCGACCACCACCAGATGCTCGCGTACACCGCGTACTCGGGCATGCCCTCGCACTACCCGCACTGGAGCTACGGCAAGGCGTTCGAGAAGCTCAAGACCCTCTACGACCACGGCGTGTCCGGCCTGCCGTACGAGATGGTCATCAACGCGAACCCCTCGCTCGCGTACCTGATGCGCGACAACACGCTGCTCCTGCAGATCCTCACCATCGCGCACGTCTACGGCCACAACGACTTCTTCAAGAACAACTTCACCTTCAAGTCCACGCGCCCGGAGTTCACGATCGGCACCTTCAAGGCGCACGCGCAGCGCATCCGCCACTACGTCGAGACCCCCACCATCGGGCTCGAGAAGGTCGAGGCCCTGCTCGACGCCGCCCACGCCCTCTCGCTCCAGTGTCGGCGCAACCTCGCCGTGCGCAAGCTCACGGCCGAGGAGGAACGGACCCGACTCGTCGAGGCGGCGACGCCGCCCACCGACCCCTTCCACCGCCTGCACCGGCGGCCCGAGGTCGAGCTCCCCGATGTCCGCCGCACACCGCCCGTACCGGAGGAGGACCTGCTCCTCTTCATCCGCGACCACAACCCGTTCCTCGACGAGTGGGAGAAGGACATCCTCACGATCGTCCACGAGGAGGCACGGTACTTCATCCCGCAGATCGAGACGAAGATCATGAACGAGGGGTGGGCTTCGTTCTGGCACAAGCGCATCCTCGAGAGCCTGGAGCTGCCGTCGGAGCTGCACCTGGAGTTCCTCGTGCGCCACAACCAGGTGGTGCGACCGATTCCCGGCGGGCTCAATCCGTACCACCTCGGCCTCAAGCTCTGGGAAGACATCGAGCGCCGCGGCGACAGCGGCACCCCCGAGGAGCGCGAAACGCTGCCGCCCGGGCGCAGCGGCCTGCAGCTCGTGTTCGACACGCGCGAGGTCGATCGCGACGTCTCGTTCGTCCGTCGCTGGCTCAGCGAGTCGCTGATGCGCGACCTCGACCTCTTCCAGGCCGACCCGCGCGGCGACGAGATGGTCATCAGCCACGTCTCCGACGACGAGGGGTGGCGCCAGGTGAAGGACACGCTGCTCGCGAGCGTCGGCATGGGCGGCATTCCCGTGATCCGCGTCGAGGACGCGGATCACGGCGGAACCCGCACCTTGCTCCTCTCTCACGCCCACGACGGACGGGACCTCCAGCTCGAATACGCCGAGCGGACGCTGGCCTTCGTGCACCGTCTCTGGGGCCGTGACGTGCTGCTCGAGAGCACCGTCAACGGCAAGCGGACTGCGCTCGCCTACACGGACAAGGGCTTCTCCGCCAAAGCCATCAAGTAGGCCACGCGCGCCCCGGGGTGGCCCCACCATCGGGACCCGTGTATTCTGCGCGCGGCGAGGATCGCGATGCCGATCTACGAGTTCCGCTGCAGCGCCTGCCGCAAGAAAACCACCGTCCTCACGCTCCGCGTGAGCGAGGCCGTCGATCCCGTGTGCGAGCACTGCGGAAGCCGCACCCTGACCCGTCTCATGTCCCGCTTCGCCATGGTGCGTTCGGAGGAGGACCGCATCGATTCGCTCTCGGACCCCGATGCCCTCGGCGGCCTCGACGAGAACGACCCCAAGAGCATGGCCCGCTGGATGCGCAAGATGGGCGATGAACTCGGCGAGGACCTCGGCGACGATTTCGACGAGATGGTCGAAGAGATGGACGCCGGCGACGGCGATCAGGGCGACGACACGAGCGACGGCGGCACGGGCGGCGAGGGCGATCTCTGACGTCGCCCTTGCGCCGCCGCAGCGCCTCGCCCGCCCCGGAGCCCTCGCCCCGCCCGCCGTGGCCCGACGTGCTCGCCAGCCTCGACGACGGCGTCGTGGTCCTCGACGCCGCGGGACGGGTCGTCGACCTCAACCCCGCCGCCGAGCTGCTGGCCGGCGTCTCGGCGGCCCAGGCGATCGGAGAGGACGTCGCCGCGCTCTTCGGAGTTCGTCCGGAGAACCGCTGGATCGGTGAGCTCGCCCACACGACGCTCAGCGAGGGAGTTACCCGCCGCAGTCTCGCGGGGCTCCTCCTCCGCCGGGGCGAGGAGCTCCCGGTGAGCGCCGCGTGTGCGCCCGTGCACGACCCGTCCGGCGGCCGCTCCGGTGCGGTCGTCGTCCTCCACGACTTGAGCCTCCAGCGCACGCTCGAGGCCGCCGCCGCGCGCGCAGATCGGCTGGCCGCTCTCGGCCCCGTTGCGGAGGGACTCGCGCACGAGATCCGCAATCCGCTCGGCGGGATCAAGGGCGCCGCGCAGCTCCTGCGCGCCGCCCTCGTCGACCCCGAGCAGGTCCGTTGCACGGAGATCATCGTGCGCGAGGTCGAACGCCTCGACGGCCTCATCGAGCAGCTCCGGGATCTCGCACACCGCCGGCCGCTCGCGCTGTCGATGGTGAACATCCACCGGGTCCTCAACGACGTCCTCGCGCTCGAGGGTCGCGCTCCCGAGTGGGGACAGGTTCGGCTGCGGACCGAGTTCGACCCGAGCCTCCCGGCCGTGGAGGGCGACCGCGCACAGCTCACGCAGGTGTTCCTCAACCTGGTGAAGAACGCGCTCGAGGCCATGGCGGGACACGGCGATCTCGTGGTCTCCACCCGGATCGAGCACCGGTTTCACGTCCGGCGCGGGCGCTCGCGCGCGCAGATGCTGGCGGTCCTCCTCGAGGACGACGGCCCCGGCGTGCCGGAGACCGATCAGCCCAACCTCTTCGCCCCCTTCTTCACCACCAAGGCGCAGGGCACCGGCCTCGGGCTCGCCGTCTGCCAGCGCATCGTCACCGAGCACGGCGGCACGATCACCTACGAGCCCCGCCGCTCGGGAGGCGCCCGGTTCCGCGTCACCCTGCCCGTGAGCGACACCGATGTCGACGCCGACTGAACACCCACCCGCCAACATCCTCCTCGCCGACGACGAAGACTCGATCCGCTGGGTCCTCGAGCGGGCGTGCACCCAGCGCGGCCACCACGTCGAGGCCGTCGCCACCGGCACGGCCGCGCTCGAGGCCCTCACCGCGCGCGCCTTCGACGTCGCGCTCGTCGACATCCGCATGCCCGAGCTCTCCGGGCTCGACGTCCTCTCCCGCGCCCGCGACGCAGGGGTCGACACCCTGTTCATCATCATGACGGCGCAAGGCACCATGGCGAACGCCATCGAGGCGACCAAACGCGGCGCCTACGACTACCTGACGAAGCCGTTCGACCTCGACCAGGTGGCCGTGCTGATCGATCGGGCGCTCGAGCTCCGCCGGCTCACCCGCGATCTCGAGCGGCTGCGCGGCGCGCTCGCCGACCGGCCCGAGATCGTCGTCGGCCGAACACCCGCGATGCAAGAGGTCTACAAGGTGATCGGCCGGGCCGCGCCCACCGACGCCACCGTCCTGATCGAGGGCGAAACTGGGACCGGCAAGGAGCTCGTCGCCCGCACGATCCACGAGCACTCCGGCCGTCGCGGGCCGTTCGTCGCGCTCAACTGCTCGGCGATCCCGAACGAGCTGCTCGAGAGCGAGCTCTTCGGCTACGAGCGCGGGGCGTTCACCGGCGCCGTCGAGCGACGCATCGGCAAGTTCGAGGCGGCCGCGGGGGGCACGCTCTTCCTCGACGAGATCGCCGACATGCCGCTCGGGCTCCAGGCCAAGCTGCTGCGCGTACTCCAGGAGCGCGAGCTGACGCGCGTGGGCGGCCGCGAGCCCATCCGCACGGACGTCCGGATCGTCGCGGCCACCAACCAGGAGCTCGAAGGCGCGGTCCGCGCCGGCCGCTTCCGCGAAGACCTCTTCTTTCGGCTGAACGTCGTCCGCATCCGTATGCCCCCGCTGCGGGACCGGCGAGGCGACATCCCCGAGCTGATCGACTTCTTCGTCGACAAGATCAACCGCGAGCTCGGCATGCAGATCGTCGGTGTCACCAACGACGTACGCGAGAGCCTCGTCCACCACGCCTGGCCGGGCAACGTCCGCGAGCTCGAGAACGCACTTCGCCGCGCGGCCGTGCTCGCCAAGGGCCGGACCCTCGTCTCCGAGGACGTCGCGCTCGCGGGTCATGCCCCGCGACCGGCCACCGACGATCGCTCGCTCGAGGCCGCGGTGCGCGAGCGACTCGCGCACCTGCTCGCCACCGACGCCACCGCCGACGGCGCCCTCTACGAGCGGGTCATCCAGGCGGTCGAGCGACCGCTGCTCGTGGACGTGCTCGAGCGCTCGGCCGGCAACCAACTGAAGGCGGCGCAGACCCTCGGCATCAACCGCAACACCCTCCGCAAGAAGATCACGGACCTGGGCCTGCCGATCCCGCGGCCCGCGAGCGGGCGGTGATCGGCGTCCGCCGGGTCGCCATCCCGCCGCTCTACGCGATCGTCGACCCGCTGCGCACCGGGCGGGCCCCCGCGGACCTCGCCGCCGCGTTGCTCGCCGGTGGCGCCCGACTCCTCCAGCTCCGCCTGAAGGACGCCGCCGCCCGCGATCTTCTCGCCGCCGCCGACGCGATCCGCGCGCTCACCCGTCGGTACGGTGCCCTGTTCCTGGTGAACGATCGCCCCGACGTCGCCCTCGCCGTCGGCGCCGACGGCGTGCACCTCGGCCAGGACGACCTTCCAGTCGCGCACGCACGCCGCATCCTCGGCCCCGAGCGTTACATCGGCGTCTCGACGCACGACGAGGGCGAGGCCCGTTCGGCGGTCGCCGCGGGGGCAGACTACATCGGCTTCGGGCCGATCTGCGCCACGACGAGCAAGGCCGACGCCCTGCCCGCGCGCGGCCTCGCTCGCCTCCGTGCACTGCGCCCGCTGGTGCCTTGCCCGATCGTGGCGATCGGCGGCATCACCGCCGACACCGCGACCACGGTCCGCACCGCCGGGGCCGACGCGGTCGCGATGATCGCCGCTCTCGTCGAGGCCCCAGACGTCGTCGCCGCCACGCGTGACGTGGTCACGCGTCTCGGCCGCTGACGGGGGCGATCAGCCGATCCGCAGGTGCGGGCCACCGCCCGCCGGCGGCGGCCCGCCCGCGGCGTCCCTGGCCGTGCGATCCTCCGGGGCGACCTCACGGTTCTCGAAACGCGTGTACTCGTGCAGAAAGGTCAGATCGATCGAGTCGATCGGCCCGTTGCGCTGCTTGGCGACGATGATCTCCGCCACGCCGCGCCGGTCGGTGTCCTCGACGTAGACCTCCTCGCGGTAGATGAAGCAGATCACGTCGGCATCCTGCTCGATGGCGCCCGACTCGCGCAGGTCGGCCAGGCGCGGCTTCGGCGGGTTGCGGCTCTCGACCTGGCGGTTGAGCTGCGAGAGCGCGACCACCGGCACGTGAAGCTCCTTCGCGAGCGCCTTGAGCGACCGGGAGATCTCCGAGATCTCTTGCTCTCGGTTGTCCCGCCCCTCGCCGCCGCGCATGAGCTGGAGGTAGTCGACGACGACGAGGCCGAGCTTGGTTGCCGCATCCCGCTTGAGACGCCGCGCCTTGGCGCGCAGCTCGAGAATCGAGAGCGCCGGCGTGTCGTCGATGTAGATCGGAGCCTCGGCGAGCCGCCCGGCGGCCATGGCGAGCTGAGGAAACTCCCGGTCCGACAGGTGCCCCGTGCGCACGCGCGCCAGGTCGACGTGCGCCTCCGCGCAGAGGAGGCGCATCGCGAGCTGCTCCTTCGACATCTCGAGCGAAAACACGGCGACCCCGATGTCGCCGCGCAGCGCGGCGTTCGCGGCGATGTTCAGCGCGAACGCCGTCTTCCCCATGCTGGGGCGCGCCGCGATGATGATGAGGTCGGTGGGCTGGAAACCGGCCGTGAGCTTGTCCAGGTCGACGAAGCCCGTTGCGACGCCGGTCACCGCTTGCTTGTTCTCGTAGAGCCGCTCGATCATGAGCAGCGTGTCGCTGAGCACGTCCTGGATGCGGACGAAGGCCGGTTTCACCTCGCGCTCCGAGATCGCGAAGATACGCTGCTCGGCCTGGTCGAGCAGATCGCTCACGTCCTCGGGGGCCTCGTAGCCCCTCGTCGCGATCTCCGTCGCGGCGGTGATGAGGGCACGCAGCACCGAGCGGTCGCGCACGATGCGCGCGTAGTTCACGATGTTGGCGGCGGTGGGAACCCGTTCGGCCAGCTCGGAGAGGTAGGCGCCCCCCCCGACGTCCGCCAGCTCGCCCCGCGCACGCAACGCCTCGGAGAGCGTGATCAGGTCGACGGGCTCGTTGCGCTCCGAGAGGGACAGGATGCCGCGAAAGATCTTCCGGTGTGCCTCGCGGTAGAAGTCGTCGGGCCCGAGCAGCTCGACCACCCGATCGAGTGCCGCGTTCTCGATCAGGATGCCGCCGAGGACCGACTGCTCGGCCTCGATGCTCTGCGGCGGCAGCCGGCGGAGGTTGTCCTCCGGCGCCCTCGCGGCCCCCCCCCGTCCTCCCGAGATCACGGCGTGGCGTCCCGCTCGAGCACCCGGGCGAGGGCGTGGCGGTCACCGGCGGACAGCGACTCGACGCCCGCCCCTCCGTCGAGCATCAGGTAGCGCCACAGCGCCACGCCGACGAACAGCCCCGCGCCGAGAAGGAGCAACGGCCCGATCAACACCCCCCGCCGCCGCATCCGCTCCATACCAGCTCCTCCCCTCACTCGGCGGTCGCCCCCTCACCCCGAGGTCGCGAGCAGCGCGCCGCTGTCCTTTCCTACACGGGGACGCGTCACCGGCCAACCCCTGCGCTGCGCCAGGCGCCCCAGCCGGGGATCGGGGTTCACCACGCGCGGCTCGCCGACGCGCTCGAGCAGCGGGAGGTCGGTGATCGAGTCCGTGTAGAAGAAACTGGCCCCGAGGTCGATGTCGTGGCTCGCCGCGAAGCGCTCGGCCCAGTGGATCTTTCCTCGCCCGTAGCAGATCGGCCGCACGACCTCGCCGGTGAACACCCCGTCGCGCACCACGAGCTGGCTGACGAGGAGGTGCTCGATGCCGAGGTCGTCGCCGAGGGGCTCGGCGAGGTACCGCGTCGCGCTCGTCACGATCGCGACCACGTGGCCCTCCCGGCGGTGCGCCTCCACCGCCGCGACCATCTCCGGGACGAGGTGAGGTCGCACGTCGTGCGCATACCATGTCGCGCAGTCCGCGCGGAGCGCCGCCTCTGCGCGGCCGCGCACCCAGTCCATGCTGGCCGCGAGCGCGCGGTCGAGGTCGAGCATGCCGAGCTTGTAGCGCGCGAGGAAATAGAGGGTGCGCGCGACGTCGCGGCGCCGGGCCTGACCCGTGCGCCGCATGTGCCGCATGTAGAGCTGGGCGGAGTTCCGCGCGATCAGCGTGCCGTCGACGTCGAAGAAGGCCGCGACCCGCACGGGACGGTCAGCCGCGCTCGACGATCAGCGCGATGCCCTGCCCCCCGCCGATACAGAGCGAGGCGAGGCCCAGGCGCGCGTCGCGCTCCTGCATCGCGTGGAGCAGCGTCACGAGCACGCGGGCGCCGCTGGCACCGATCGGGTGCCCGAGTGCAATCGCGCCGCCGTTCACGTTGACACGGCTCTTCGGGATGCCCAGCTCGCGCAGCACGCCGAGCGACTGGGCGGCGAAGGCCTCGTTCAGCTCCCAGAGGTCGATCTCCTCCTTGCGGAGCCCCGCGCGCTCGAGCGCCTTCTCCGAAGCCGGCCACGGGCCCATCCCCATGAGCGACGGATCGACGCCGGCCGCCGCATACGAACGAATGCTCGCGAGCGGCGTCAAGCCGAGCGCCTTCGCCTTGCGATCCGACATGACGACCACGGCCGCGCCACCGTCGTTGATCCCCGACGCGTTGCCCGCCGTGACGGTCCCACCGTCGGGCTTGAATGCCGGACGGAGCGGCTTGAGCTTCTCGACCGTGCTGCTGGGGCGCGGGTGCTCGTCGACCTCGAACTTCAGGACCTCGCCCTTCTTGGCACCGGGCACCTCGACCGCCACGATCTCCGCCTTGAACTTTCCGGCGGCGATTGCCGCGCCGGCCTTGGCCTGACTCTCGGCCGCGAACTCGTCCTGCTCTTCGCGCGAGATGCCGTACTTGGCAGCGACGTTCTCCGCGGTGATGCCCATGTGCACCAGCGTGATCGGACAGGTGAGGCCGTCGGCGATCATCGAGTCGAGAATCTGATCGTGTCCCATGCGAAGGCCGAAGCGCGCCTTCTTGAGAATGTACGGCGCGCCGCTCATGCTCTCCATGCCGCCGGCGACCACGACATCGGCCTGATCCAGCTGGATCGACTGCGCCGCGAGCGCGACGGCCTTGAGCCCGGAGCCGCAGGCCTTGTTCACGCCGAAGCTGCCGATCTCTTTCGGGATGCCCGCTTCGAGCGCGGCCACACGCGACGGGTTGAGCCCCAGCCCGGCCGGCAGGACATGCCCGAGGATGACCTCCTCGACCAGGCCCGGGTCGAGCTGCGCGCGCCGAACGGCCTCCCGGACCGCCACGGCCCCGAGCTTCGTCGCGGGCTGCTGCGCGAGTGCCCCTCCGAGCGTACCGATCGCTGTGCGGGTGGCGCTGACGATGACTGCCTTGGCCATGGGAACGGTCCTCCTCCGTCGCTGGGCGGACCACGCGCGGCGCGCACGGGGCCCGAACGACGGCGGGTCATAGCACGGCCCGCGGAGCCGACGCCACGGGGGGGCGAGCTCCCGGGTCAGGCCGACAGCCAGAGCCGCACGTGAACCGGTCCCGCCCCGATCCGTACCTCGAGGCCGACGGGCGTCACGTTCGCCACCACCGTCACCCGCACCGCGGAGCCACACGCCACGGAAGGAACGGACAGCGCGAACTCGCCGTCCGACGTCGCGGCGAGGCGGCGCTTGAGCGTGCCGCCGATCTGGTTGACGAGCTCACCGATCGCGTCGGCGAGCAGGCCGGGATCGACTTCCTCCGGCGACATGCCCAGCATGCCGCTGGCAATCTGCGTGGCGACCCCGGGCTCGCAGTACACGACCAGCGTCCCCGTACGGCCGCCACTGAAGCCGACCATACCCACCACGCCCTCGAAGCGCTGCCCGTCGGGACCACAGACGGCTGCCGACACCACCGGGGAGCCGGCCGCCGTCTCGAGCACCTCCCGGACGGACTGCTCGACCACCTCGGGCGAGACCATCAGCCCTCAGGCCGCCTGTTCGACGTCGGCCGCACCGATCCGCACCGTCTTGATGGTGTCGAGCACGAGCAGCAGGCGACCCTTGAGCTTGTAGACCCCGCGGATCAGCTCGCGCGTCACACCGCGAACGGTGTCGGGCGGCCGCTCGAACGTCTCCTCGGACACTTCGATCACGTCGCCGATCTCGTCGACGAGCAGGCTGACCGTCCCGTCGTCGGTTCGAATCACGACATTCAGCGCGGCCACGTCGGCCGGTCGGTCGGGGAGCTCGAGGCGCCGCCGCAGGTCGACCGCGGTGACGATCTGGCCGCGCAGGTTGATGAGCCCGCGCACCACCGGGTGCGCCAGGGGCACGCGCGTCGACGCCAGGTGACGGATCACCTCCTGCACCTTCTCGACCTCCACGCCGAGCAGAAGGCCATCCACCGAGAACGTACACAGCTGTTGGACGTCTGCCATCGCTCATCCCTCCGCGCCGAGGCCACTCGGCTCGGCTGGCGTGTCGAGAACCGTCGGGTCGACCGCGCGGATCAACTCGGGGACATCGAGAAGATCGGTCACGCGTTGCTGGATCACCGCCGAGCCGACGACGCCCGGCCGCGTCCCGTGCCCCTGGACCACGATGACCTCTTCGACGATGTCGACGATCCGGTCGACGACGAGCCCGACGTGGCAGCGTCCCGCCGCATAGACCACCACCTGGAGCGTTTCGCCGCCGGCCGCGTGCGCCTCGCCGAGCACGTCCCCCAGCCGCAGCAGCGGCATGATCTCGCCTCGATACTGTACGACCTCGCGCGCTCCGACCCGTTCCACCGCCGTGCGGGCGAACTCCTCGAGCCGGCCGACGAGGCCGAGGGGAACCGCGAGGCGTCCGCTCTCACCGACCGTGACCAGGAGGAGCGACTGGCGCTCGCCCGCCGTCCCGTCTTCGCTCCCCCCCGCCACGGCGCCACGTTCGCTCGCCTCGTGGACGACGTGCGCCCCCTGCGCGAGGCCGACCACGTCCAGGATCAACGCGACCCGCCCGTCGCCCATGATCGTCGCCCCCGCGAACGCCGGAATGCCCTTCAGCAGGTTGCTGAGCGGCTTGACGACGATCTCCTCGGTGTCGTTCACCTCGTCGACCACCAGACCGAACAGGCAATCGCCCGTCTGCAGCACGACGATGTTCACTGCATCGTCCGCTCGGGCATTGTCGCCCGACTCCGCCGCCCCGAGCCCGAGCTCGCGGTC
This sequence comes from Binatia bacterium, assembly GCA_046327955.1. Lineage (GTDB taxonomy): Bacteria > Desulfobacterota > Binatia > DP-6 > DP-6 > JAXLXP01. The sequence continues at coordinate 61,167 of JAXLXP010000012.1, forward strand.
GAGGTGGACCAAGGGCAGGAGATGACCGCGCAGGCGATGAACGGGCGCGCCGTTGATGTGCTCGATCTGTTGGGCGCGCTCCTTCGCCTCGACGCGAACGAGCTCGACCAGGTTCACCTGCGGGATCGCGTAGCGCTCCGCGCGGCAGGTGACGATCAGGGCCGGGATGATCGCGAGCGTGAGCGGGATCTTGATCCGGAAGCGCGTCCCCTCGCCTGGGGTACTGAACACGTCGACCGACCCACCGATCTTCTCGATGTTCGTCTTGACGACGTCCATGCCGACGCCACGCCCGGAGACGTTGGTGACCTTCTCCGCGGTCGAGAACCCGGGCAGGAAGAGAAGGCGCGTGACCTCGCGATCGGAGAGCCGCGCGGCCTGCTCCGGGGTGATCAGCCCGCGTTCGAGCGCCTTGCGACGGATGTTCTCCGGGTCGATCCCGGCCCCATCGTCGCAGATCTCGATGTTGACCTGCCCGCCCTCATGGAACGCGCGCAGGAGCAGCCGCCCCTCGGCGGGCTTGCCCGCCGCCCGACGCGCGTCGGGCGGCTCGATGCCGTGGTCGACCGCGTTGCGCACGAGGTGCGTGAGCGGATCCTTGATCGCCTCGATGATCGTCTTGTCGAGCTCCGTCTCGGCGCCCTCGAGCTCGAGCGCGACCTTTCGGCCGCACGCCACCGCGAGATCCCGCACGACCCGCGGGAATTTGCTCCAGATGTTGCCGATCGGCTGCATCCGGGTCTTCATCACCCCTTCCTGCAGCTCGGTGGTGATCAGGTTGAGGCGCTGCGACGCGGCGAGGAACGTCGTGTCCGCCTGCGCGGCGCTGTACTGGAGGATCTGATTCCGCGCGAGGACCAGCTCGCCCGCCAGCGTCATGAGGCGGTCGAGTAGCGAGACGTCGACGCGGATGTTGGTGTCGGACACCATCCCACCCGCCACCGGGCCGCCGCTCTCGGCCGGCGGCGCGGACACGGGACTCGCGACCTGCGCGACCCGCTCCACGACCGGCGCGGGCTCGGCGGGCTCGACGGGCACTGCGGCCGGGGCATCGACCTGCTGCAGCTCGACCAACCGCGCGATCAGCGCCGCGTCGTCGCGCTCGCCCTCGGCCCTGGTGGCCTCGATGCTGGCGAGCATTTGGCGAACGGCGTCGACCATCGCGAGGAGCGCACTCGTCCGCTCCGCGTCCAGCGCGAGCTTCCCGTCGCGCAGGAGCGCGAGCAGACTCTCGCCGACGTGGGCCACGGCCTCGAGCTTGCCGAACCCGAGGAACCCACACGTTCCCTTGATCGTGTGGATCGTGCGAAAGACGCTCGCGAGAATCTCGCGCGACCCGGGCTCCTTCTCGAGCGCGACGAGGTCGCGGTCCAGCTGGTCGAGGTTCTCGTAGCTCTCGACCAGGAATTCCGTGACCACTTCTTCCATCTCGTCCGCTTCGCTCATGCCACTCCCCGTCCTCGCGTCCCGGCCTACTGGAACAGGCTGCGCTGCGTGTCGAACGCTTCTCTCGCCCGAGCCGCGCAGGCCGCCTCCTCCTCGGGTGCGAGCGCGAGACCCGGGATCGTCGCGCTCGGCGGCGGCACGGGCCCCGTCCCGAGGCCGATCGTGTAGATGAGCCGGTCCGCCACGTTGATGATCTCGGCCATCTTCCGGCCCGCCGAGGCGCTGGCCGGCTCGTGGTGCCAGCGCACGGCGTCGCACGCCTCCGCGGCCACACCCCACTCTTCCGCGAGCGTCGCGCTCGCGGCGGCATGGTCGAACCCGTACCACTCCACCTCGAGCTGCGACTGCTGCCCCTCGCCGTCGGCAAGGAGGTTCGCGATCACGTCGAGCGGTGCAGGGTCGGTGAAGAGGAACACCACGCGGCCGATGTCGTGGAGCAGACCCGGGAGGAAGCACGTCCCGACCTGCACGTTGCCCGTCGTGCGCGCGACCTCCTCACAGGCGAGCGCGACCGCGAGCGCGTGGTCCCAGAGCCGTTGCGCATACGGGCTCTTGGCGTCGAACAGCGATCGGAGCGATGCGGCCATGAGAATGTCGGACATCGTGCGAAACCCGATCGTGGTGACCGCCTGGTTGAGGGTCTTGGCCGGACGCCGCTGGCTGTAGATCGCGGAGTTCGCGACCCGCAGCACGCGCGCGGCAATCCCGACGTCCGTCTGGATCACCCGGCAGAGCTTGTCGACATCGGCCATCGGATCGCGCGCGATCGCGAGCGCGGCCGTCGCCACCGCGGGCAACGAGGGCAGCTCGCCGCTGCGCGACAGCCGCACGAGCGTGTGACGCACGCGCGCCTGGAGCTCCTCACGCGACTCGACGGTCTGCTCGCCACCTGTGTTCGTCATCGCCTGCTCCTCCTCAACCGAGCTGGCCCAGGGCGGCCTGGCGCGTCGAGGCGTAGACCGCCTTGTCCGCTTCGCTGAACTGCTTGAGGTTCTCGACCACGGGCGCCGGGGCGCACACCGCCGTGCGCATGCCCATCTGGGCCGCATCGGCGATCAGCTGCACCAGCGTCTTCACGAGACCCGTGTTGACCTGCGTGATCGTGGCAAGGTCCAGGATCAGCTTGTCGTTGCCGTCCTCCGCGAGGGCGCGCATCTTCTTCTGCGCCGCGGGGACGAACTTGGCGAAGGTCTTCGACTGCGGGTCCGGACACACGAGCACCGGGCATCCCTGTTCGTCGCTGACCACCAAGTCGCCGCCGGCCGCGTTGGCGATCGCGACGGTCACCTGCGAGAGCAGCTCTTCGGCCTGGATCGGCTTCTCGACCACGGCACGAAAACCCGTCTTCTTGGCCTTCTCGCGGGCCTCGGCGTCCCCGCGCACGACGAGCGCGATGAACACCGCATTCCCGCCGCCGCCGGCCTTGATTTGCCGTTGCGTCTCGAACCCGTCCATGTCGGGCATGGCCAAGTCGATGACCACGACGGCCGGGTGCGCCTCGGCGAACGACGCGACCGCACCGCGGCCGCTGTCCGCGGTGAGCACGTTGAGGCTGTTGCCGAGCGCCTCCCTGGCCAGCTCGAGGATGCGATCGCTGTCGTCGACCACGAGGACCGCCTGCGGGTCGACGGGTACGGCCGTCGCCGGCGCCGCGGCGGCCGCCGGGGCCGGCTTCGCTGGCTGGCTGGTCGGGGCACCGAGGATCTTCGACACCTCGCGCTCGAAGGTCTCCTTGTTGAACGGCTTGACGATGTACCCCTTGACCCCGAGCTTCACGATCTCGAGCACGAGATCCTTGCCGCTCTCGGCGGTGAGCATGATGACCGGGATGTCTTTGATCGCCCCATCGGCGCGGATCGCGGCGAGGGCCTGGCGGCCGTCCATCACCGGCATGGTGACGTCGAGCAGGATCAGGTCGGGTTTCTCCCGCTTCGCCACCTCCACGCCTTCCTGGCCATTGGCGGCCTCGACCACCCGGCAGCCGTAGGGCTGCAGGTGCTTCGAGACCATCGTCCGCACCACCTTGCTGTCGTCCACCGTCAAGACCTTCGCCATGCTCATCCGTCCTAGCTGGGCATCCAGAACCGCACGTGGATGGTCCCCCTGTCCGTCACGATGTCCGCGGCCACCGGCATGCTGGAGGCAAGCACCTTGATCGCCACGTGCGATCCGCTCACCACCGACGGAATCGACAGGGCGATCTCGTCACCGTCCGCGGCGAGCTTGCGCTTGACCGTCCCGCCGACCTGGTTCAGCAGCTCGCCGAGCGCGTCCGCGACCATCTCCTCCTCGATCTCGTCGGCGGTCATCCCCAGCATGCCAGCCGCGAGCGAGGCCGCGATCGAGGGTTGGCAGAGCATCGCCAGGGTTCCGGGACAACTGCCGCTGAAGCTGAGGAGGGCAATGATCCCGTCGAAGTCGCCGGCGACGCCGTTGCCCGGCCGGGCTCCGCTCACGCTGGTCGCCGCCGAGGTCTCGACGACCTCGCGTGTCGCATCGATCAGGAGCTGGTCCCCTATCACTGTGCTGGTCCTCCAAGTACCGGTGCCCACAGGCACACACGGGCACCGTCTCCTTTTCGGCTGCCTGTCCCCCTCACTTGAGCCACCCGGACGCTCAGGCGTCGCCCCGCTCGAGCAGCGCCACCACCAGCGACTGGCCCTCGCACTCGAGCACGATCCGATGAACGAGCCGCGCGCCGGCCACCCACGCGGCAGCATTTGCCCCCACGACCGGAAGAGAGAGCTGGCAGGGGCCGGGCAGGAGCGCCTTCAGGTTACCGCCGATCTGGTTCACCAGCTCGCCGAGGGCGTCCTCCACGTCGCTCGCGGTGGCGGCCTCGGGAGCCAGGCTGAACATGATCGCCGCCGCGGTCCGCGCGAGCTCGACCGGGCAGTGCAGGCTCACCGCCCCGTGCCAGGCGCCCGAGATCTCGATGCAGCCGCCCGTCGTGTCCGTGGCGTCGGACGGTCCCCCGCCGCCCGGCGCCGGCTGGACCTGCAGACCGAGCACTTCGCTCCAGACGCTCTCCGCGATCTGGAACATCGCCTCTTCCATCGGGTACTCTCCCGCCATCACTCCCCCCCACGAACGCGGTAGGCCCACGCCTTCCCGAACTGCGCGCGTTCGAAGCCGTCGTCGAGGTTGATGGTGGTCTCGGCGCCGCCGAGGAACAGATAGCCGTCGGGCCGCAGCAGGCGGCGCACCTTTCCGAGAATCGCGCGCTTGGTCTCGACGTCGAAGTAGATGAGCACGTTGCGCAGCATGACCAGATCGAGCGGCCCCATCGTCGGCCAGCTCTCCGCCAGGTTGAGCTCGCGAAAGGTCACCAGCCGGCGCACGTCGTCCTTGAGCTGCCACTCGAGGCCCTTGCGCTCGAAGTACTTGACGAGCATCGGCGCCGGCAGCCCTCGGTTCACCTCGAGCTGCGAGTACGTCCCCCGTCCAGCCCGCGCCAGGACCTCGGTGTTCAGGTCGGTGGCAGTGATCCGGACGTTCCAGGTGGCCAGCGCCGGGAAATGCTCGCGGATCGTCAGCGCGAGGCTGTAGGGCTCCTGCCCCGTGGAGCTCGCGGCGCACCAGATGTCCAGCGTCCGCGTCGTGGCCCGCCGCCCGACGAGTTCGGGGAAGATCGCCGATCGCAGTGCCTCGAACGGGTGCAGGTCACGGAAGAAGCTCGTCTCGTTGGTGGTCATGGCCTCGACCACGCGACGGTGCAGCCGGCCGAAGCGCTCGCCGCGCAACTGCGCCACCAGCTCCGTGATCGACTGGAACCCTTCCTCACGCGCGAGCGGCGCCAGGCGAGAATCGGCGAGGTACACCTTGCCGTCCTCCAGCACGATCGCCGACCGCTCCCGGACCAGCTTCTGGATGTACTCGAACTCGGCCGGCGCCGTCTGGCTCATCGCGGGCCCGTCCCGCTCGCAGGCCGGCGGCGCTCGGACCGCACCGCGCGTCCCACCGCCAACCGCCGGACGATCTCCGGACCGACGTGCTCGATCGGCAGCACCTTCTCGGCCAGGCCCCCGTTCGCGACGTGACCCGGCATCCCCCAGACGACCGACGTCGCCTCGTCCTGCGCGATCACCTGGCCGCCAGCCTGGCGGATGAACCCGCACCCGAGGAATCCGTCCTGTCCCATGCCGGTCAGGACGACGGCCAGCACGCGCGGCCCGTAGACCGCCGCCACCGACCGGAACAGGACGTCGACCGCCGGCCGACAGGAGTTCTCCTGCGGCCCCTGGTGCAGGCGCAGCCGCACGGCGAGCCCATGGCGCTCCACCTCCATGTGGAAATCGCCGGGTGCGAGCCACGCCTCGCCGGGCTCGACGGCCGCACCCTGCACGCCCTCCGCGACCGGGAACGGGCACCGCGCGGCCAGCCGGTCGGCCAACAGCTTCGTGAACACCGGCGGCATGTGCTGCACGATCACGATCGGGACCGCGAGGTTCGCCGGCAGCGACGGCAATACGACCGCCAGCGCGTTCGGCCCACCCGTGCTGACACCGATCGCGACGACGTCCACCAGCCCGGCCCGCGGTGCCGCGAGGGTGAACCCCGCCTGCTCCGCGACCAGGCGCGACGCCATGCGTGCCGGCGCGCCGGCGGGCATCGCCACGCGCGGGAACAGCGCCGCGATTCTCGGAACGAGCTGTTCGCGGACCTCGGCCTGCGCCGCCGCCATACCCACGGTCTTGGTGGGTTTGGTGACGTAGTCGGTGGCACCGCGCGCCAGGGCTTCGAGCGTCGCCTCACCGCCGGGGCCCGTCAGCGTGCTCACCATGATGACCGGAAGGCGGGGGTGCGTTTGGCGCAGGGCGGTGAGCGTTTCGAGCCCGTTCAGCTCCGGCATCTCGACGTCGAGCGTCACGAGGTCCGGCCGCAGCGCACCGAGCTTCTGGAGCGCGACCTTGCCGTTGTGCGCGGTCCCGACGACCTCGACCCACGGCACGCTGGCGAGCACGTCGCAGAGGATCCGCCGCACCACCGCGGAGTCGTCGACGACGAGCACGCGAACCCGGCTCATGCTTCACCCACCCACGACACCGAGCACGGCCAACTTCTCGAGCAGGGCATCCCGCGAGAACGGCTTCATCACGTACTCGTTCGCGCCCGCTTCGAGCGCGCGCGCCATCTGCTCCGTCTCGGTCTCCGTCGTGACCATCATCAGCGGCACGTCGTCCCACGCGGACTGCGCGCGCACGGCGACCACGAACTCGAAACCGTTCATCTCCGGCATGTTCCAGTCGACGAGGATGACGTCGGGCCGACCCTCTTTCAGGCGCTCGAGCCCCTCGCGCCCATTACCGGCCTCCACGACCTCGAAGCCGACCTCCCGCAGGAGGCGTCCGATCACCACCCGGATCGCCCGGGAATCGTCGACCACCAACGCGCGCATGCGTTCCTACCCTCGCCTTCGCTCTCGACCGACCGCAGGCCCTCGCCGCGAACCGAAAACAGCCGGTCACGGTTGCGCGCTCGCACGCGCCGGAGCGAATGGATGGGCGATGAGCAGCTTACGTGCCATGTCACGCGCTGGAATCCTGCTCGATATTGGCCACGGACGGCGGCACGGGCGCGTCGGACCGTCGATGGCGTGACGCCATGGCGAGCGCCAGCGCGGCCGCTCGACCTGCGGGCCTCGGGGTCAGCTTCCTGACACGGGCGCCCCGGGGGGGACGTCCGACGGGTCACCCGGCGCCGGAGGGTATCCGGCGGGCCGTACGTAGCGCGCCGCCCGACCCGGCGGCACCGGCACGCGGTCGCGTTGCTTGTGCGTGAGGCGGAGCATGACCTTCATCGAGGTCTCGAACTCGTCCATCGAGCGCGTCTCGACCAGCCCGCGTGCCACCATGTCGTCGAACAGCGCCTCGCCGCGCGCCGACCGTAGGACGACGATCGTCCAGTCCATGCAGGCGACGCCACCGCAGGAGACGTCGGCGAGCTCGGCGGTGAAGTCGCCGCAGTGATGGCACTCCGGGCGAGCGTACTCCTGCGCCTTGTGCAAGCTCATCTCCACGACCTCGCCGTCGTGTTTCTGGATCAGGACCTTCCCCTTGACGTTGAACTTCCTCACGTCGGCGAGCGGAATGCCCATCTCGCCCTGGATCCTCTCGACCATGAGCCCCTCGTAGGTGAAGACCTCCGTGCAGAGGAGCCCGATCGTCAGCCCGACGATCTCGCCGAAGCCCTTGAGGAACTTGGTCTGACGTTCGATGTGCTTCGGCTTCTTGCGGCCGTTGTCGAGGAAGGCCGGGTCGACCTGTTGGATCTTTCGCACCGGCGTGATCTGGCAGGGCACGCCGACGAAGGCGACCTTGCGGAGCCCCATCCGCTCCGCGTCCGCGAGCGCCAGGTCGTTCGGCGAGTACGTGTACCACGAGCGCGCGCTGGCGATCGCGTCGGCCACCGTCGTCACGACGCGCGGCTTCGGCCTGGCGGGCGCCTCGTCGTCGGCCACCGCGACGACCGCGCCGTCGAAGTGGCCCTCGCGCAGCCCGTGGGCGAGGATCGCGGTCACCACGCCCCCGTCCTGGCAGCGCGCGAGGATCTCCGGATCCTTCGCCCGTGCCGCCACGATCCGCCGATAGCGGCCAAACACGGCCTCGTGGCGCCGGTCCTCGTCCGTGAAGACCCGCTCGCGCAGGTCGAACTCGCGAATCCCGAGGCGCGGACAGACCTGCGCGCAGACATCGCAGCCGATGCCCTCGCTCATCCCGCAGTAGTCGAACGCCGCGGTCGCCTTGGCGACCTGCTTCGGCTTGCCGTCGACGTAGTCGATCACGTTGTGGGGGCAGACCAGGACGCAGCTACCGCACTCGCAGCAGCTCCCGAAGTCCACCACTTCGTTCATCATCTGCTTGAACGTGACGTGGGGCATCGCGCGGACACTATCGGCCGCCGCGATTGCGTGTCAATTCTGCGCGCGACGCGTCGTCGGTCGTGGCTCGGGCATCGGCGAGCGTTCGGGCGCTCTCGTCGAGGACCCGTTCGATCGCGGCGAACAGTGCCTCGGCATCGATCGGCTTCGTGACGTGCGTGTCCATCCCGGCGGCGCGACACCGCGCGAGGTCGCCTGCCGTCTCCTGCGCCGTGAGCGCGATGATCGGGGTGCGATCGCCGCGCGCGCGAATCGCCGTGGCCGCGGTGCAGCCATCCACGCCCGGCATGTGCACGTCCATCACGACGACGTCGAAGGCCGCCCCCTCGGTCGCCTCGACCGCCTGCTGGCCGCCGGCCACCGCGGCGACCTGGTGGCCCCGCTTCTCGAGCATCCGCACGGCAACGACCCGATTCACCGGATTGTCCTCCACCAGCAGGATGCGAAGCGGGCGCTCCGCCGCCGGCGGCGTCGCCGGCGGCGCCGGAGACGACACCGCTGGCTCCGGTGGCGCGAGAGCCGCCGTGACCGCGTCGAGGAGCTGCTGCGCGCCGAATGGCTTGGCCACGCGCGGGGCGCCGACCAGCCCGGCCGGCACCGTCCCTCCTCCGCGCGCGCCCGGTGCCGTCAGCAGGACGCAGGCGCGGGCGAGCTCGGTGGCGGCCCCGGCGTCCGTGACGCCCGCATCGACGACGGCCAGGTCGAAGGGCCGGGCCGCGGCCTCGACGTCCGCGACGCGGGCGGCGGTCGTCACCACCGCGCCCCACGCGGTCAGCAGCTCGCCGGCGACCGCCCGCGACGCCGGGCGGTCGCCGACGACCACGACGCGGGCGCCGGGCACGGGCGACCCCGGCTGCGGCGCCGGCCCGGCCGCGCGCGCCGGGTCGATCGCGCACCGCCACGTGAAATGGAACGTGCTGCCGTGTCCCGGAGCGCTCTCCACCCAGACCCGCCCGCCCATCAGCGTGACCAGCTCCCGCACGAGAGCGAGTCCGAGTCCCGTACCGCCATACTGACGCGTGACCGAGCCGTCCGCCTGGGTGAACGACTCGAAGATCACCGCCTGCTTGTCGGCCGCGATCCCGATCCCGGTGTCGCGCACGGCCGCGTGCGCCTCGACGTCCTCGCCGTGGCGCGCGACGACCTCGATCGTGACCACCACCTCGCCGCACGGGGTGAACTTGAGCGCGTTGCCGACCAGGTGCGCGAGAACCTGCCGCAATCGGCTCGGGTCGCCGATCATCACCTCCGGGACGTCGGGAACGACCCGGAGCGCCAGCTCGCGGCCGCGCTCGTGCGCCCGGACCGCGAACGGCCGCAGCGCGTCCTCGACCGTCTCGCGCAGGCCGAAGGGAACCGCGTTGAGGACGAGATCGCCCGCCTCGACCTTCGAGAAGTCGAGGAGGTCGTTCACCAGACCGAGCAGGGTCTGCGCGGACGAGCTGACGATCCGGAGGAAGTCGCGCTGATCCGGATCGAGCTCGGTCTCGAGGCAGAGCTCGGTGGCGCCGATGATGCCGTTCATCGGCGTGCGGATCTCGTGGCTCATGTTCGCGAGGAACTCGTCCTTGAGCCGCGACGCCTCGAGCACCGCGACCCGCGCCGCGGCGATCTCCGCCGCCTGGCCCTCGGCCGTGTGCCGGTGGCGCTCGGCGTCCGCCTCGGCGCGCCGGCGCTCGGTCACGTCGATGAACGCCGCCACGTGGCCCACGTACACTCCGTCCTCGTCGAAGCGCGGGCGGCCACACGACAGGACGTCGCGGTACTCGCCGTCGTAGCGCCGCAGCCGTCCCTCGACGGCGAACGGCACGTGCGAATCGCCAGCGGCCCGCTGCGCGGCGGTCACGGCCGCGGCGTCGTCGGGGTGGAGCGCGTCAGACGCGTTCGACCCGGGGCCCCCCGCCTCCGTCAGGCCCGTGAGCTCGATCCATGCCTGATTGACGAACTCGACGTTCCCCTCCCGCCCGGTGATCCAGAGCGCCACCGGCACGCTGTTCAGCACGGCGCGGACGCGCGTCTCGCTGCCGCGCGCCCGGGCGGTCATCTCCTCGGCGAGCGCGAGCGCCCGCGCGCGCGTGCTCCCGAGCGTCCACGCCAGCGCCGACACGAGGCCGGTCACGAGCAGCCCCCCGAGGAGGATCCGCTGCGCTTCCCACCGGTCGAGGTGGGCCCAGAAGGCGGGCGCGCGCACGAGCCCCACGAGCCAGGTGCGCCCATAGAACGCGACGCTCCGTGCTTCGTCGCGCGCCGGCGCGTTCGGCCAACGCGCGTCCCGATAGAGCAGTCGATCCTGCTGCGGCTCGGGCCCGTCGTAGAAAGCGCGAGCGCGAGCCCGGGCGCGGTCCTGGCCACCACTTTGCCGAGCTTCGCGACGTCGAGCACGGCTACGGCCAGCCGAGGAGCGCCGCGCAGCGCGCCGGCACCGTCTCGCCCGTGCGACGGCACGAAACACCGGAGCCACCAAGCCGACGGCGCCCCACCCGACGCCCGACATCCCGGCGTCGAGCGGCTCGGTGACCTGCACGCGGCCGGTGTCGCGCGCGGCCTCGAGCGCCGCGAGTCGCGGCGGGCAGCGCCATCACGTCGCGCCCGAGCGCGCTGCGCATCCGTCGATCGGCTCGACGAGCCCTCACCGGACGGAATTCGAACCGGAACGCCGCGCGGCTCGATTCGGTAGTTCGGCACGCCGTCCGCCCGCGTGGCGGTGAGAAACGTCCCCAGGTCCGCCGCCGGCACGGCAGCGACGAACGCGAGACCCCGCAGCGCCGCGAGACGCCGGCGGTCCACCTGCTCGGTGACGAAAGCCCGCCAGCGCGCCCGGTCGATCGTCGGGCTGGCGGCCACGAGCCCCAGCGCACCGTCGAGCACCCCTTCGGCGTCGTCGAGCCGCCGCTGCAGCTCCGCGTGCACGCGCGCCGTCGCGTAGCCATAACGGGTCGCGAGATCGGCGATCGCGCGCTCCTCGGTCCGCGACCAGGCCCAGATCGTCACCCCGACGCCGAGCACGACGCACGCGAGCGCCGGGACGAGCTGCCGCACCCGCGACGGAATCGACGGCATATGGATGTGCGTCCGTGGCAGCGCGGGGCCCTCCACGGAGTATCGGCGGCGGGCGACCCGCCCTTGAGGCGCCCAGCCCCGGTCAGACGGCGAACCGAAAGTGGACGATGTCGCCGTCGCGCACCACGTAGTCCTTGCCCTCGAGGCGCAGCTTCCCCGCCTCACGGCACTTGGCCTCGCTGCCGAGTTCGACGAAGTCCTCGAACCCGATCACCTCGGCGCGGATGAAGCCGCGCTCGATGTCGCTGTGGACCTTGCCCGCCGCCTTCCGTGCCACGGTCCCGCGGCGAATCGGCCACGCCCGGCACTCGTCGGGCCCGGCCGTGAGGAAGGCGATCAGATCGAGGAGCGCGTAGCTCGACCGCAGGAAGCGGTCGCGCGCGCTGCCCTCGAGGCCGAGGTCGGCGAGGAACGCGGCCCGGTCCGCCGCCTCGAGCTGCGCCAGCTCGGCCTCCACCTTCGCCGACAGGACGAGCGCCTGCGCACCCGCGGCCTCGGCCCGCGCCGCGACGTCCGCCGGCGCCGGCTTCGCCGCCGCCTCCTCCGCCACGTTCAGCACGATCAGCAGCGGCCGCTGCGACAGGAACGCGAACCCGGCGAGCTGCGCCCGTTCCTCCGCCGACAGCGCGAGCGTGCGCAGCGGCCTGCCGGCCTCGAGTTGGACCGAGAGCCGCTCGAACAGCGCGATCTCGCGCTCGTGCCCCTTCTCCTTGCGCATGCGCTCGAGACGCTTCTCGACCTGCGAAAGGTCGGCAAGCGCCAGCTCGGTGTCGAAGGCCTCGACGTCCGCGGCGGGATGCGCCGCCGCGCCCGCCAGGTCCGGAAACGCGCGAACGACCTGGACCAAGGCGTCGGCGTCCCGCAGCGCGGCCACGGCGTCCGCGTCGAGCACGCCCTTCTTCTGCTGGTCGTGCGAGGGCGGGAAGTCGATGAACGTGACCTCGGCGTAGGTGACCTTCTTGGGCGCGTAGATCGCCGCCAGCCGGTCGACTCGGGCGTCGGGGACTTTGATGGTTGCGATCTGCGGCCGGCGGTCGCCGATCTGCGGCTCGATGCCGGTGAGCGCCGACAGCACGGCCGTCTTCCCTGCGGCCGCGAATCCCGTGAGCCCGACCTTCACGATACCACCCCCAGCGCCGCCGCGGCGAGGTAGAGCCCGGCGATCGTCTTGCCGTCGACGACGTCGCCGCGGCGGATCATCGCCAGCGCCTCGCGCACCGGCACACGTCGGATCTCCGTGATCACCTCGTCGGCCTCGTGATCGTGGCCTACGTGCCCGAGATCCCGGGCCAGGAAGAGGTGAATGCGCTCCTCGGAGAACCCCGGCGACGGCAGGACGGTGCCGAGCCGCGTGATCTCCCCTGCGGTGACGCCGGCTTCCTCGCGCAGCTCGCGCGCCGCGCAGCGCTCCGGCGGCTCGTCCGGCGTATCGAGCACCCCGGCGGGCAGCTCCCAGAGAAAACCGCGTGCCGCGTAGCGGTACTGGCGGATCAGGATCACCTGTCCGTCGGCGTCCACGGCCGCGACCGCCGCGGCACCCTTGTGGGCGATCAGCTCGAGGTCGGTGGTCCGCCCGTTCGGCAGCACGACGGTCTCCACGCGCAGGTCGACCACCCGTCCCTTGTGAATCTCCCGGAGCATCCCCTCTCGTCTATCGGCTGGAAGCGACGAACAAAAGGCCGCGCGCCACGGATCGCGGTGGTCGCAGCAGCACAAGAAATGGTGTAGGGAGCCGGCGATGAAGCGCCGCGCGCAGATCGCCCTCGACCCCGCGGAGCAGCGAGCGTTCCTCGAGAACAGCCGCACGCTCACGCTCTGCACCCTCGACCGCGAGGGGTACCCGCACGCCGTGGCCATGTGGTACGCGATCGAGCCCGACGGCGCCGTCGTGATGACGACCTTCGCCAAGTCGCAGAAAGCGGTGAACCTGCGGCGCGATCCCCGCTGCGCGCTGCTGGTCGAAGCCGGCACGACGTACGACACGCTCAAGGGGCTCCTCATCCGCGGTCGCGCCGAGATCGACGCCGACACCGAGCACGTCCTCGACGTCCTGCAGAAGGTCCACGTGCGCTACGACATGCCGGGGCACGGCGACGCACTGCGCGAGGCGCTGCGCGCCCAGGCCAGCAAGCGCGTCGCAATCCGAATCCGTCCCGATCGGATCGCGACCTGGGACCACAGCAAGCTCGCCGGCGCCTACTGACCGCGGCGCCGCGCGCCGAGCACGCGCTCGACTGCGCCGAGGAGCTCCTCGACCTCCAGCGGCTTCTGCAACCAGGCCGCGACGTCGCCGCGCGCTGCTTCGCCGGGCGGTGCCGGGTACCCCGAGAGCATGATGACCGGGGTCTCGATTCCCCGCTCCCGCAGCGCCCGGACGACGTCCGTCCCGCTCATGCGCGGCATCGCGAGGTCGGTGAGGAGCAGCGCCACGCCGTGGGCAGGGTCGTCGAACACCCTCAGCGCGCTCTCGCCGTCGCGCGCCGTGATCACGTCGTAGCCGAGCGTCCGGAGGATCTCCGCATACACCACCGCGATGTCGTCGTTGTCCTCGACGAGTAAGATAGTCGGCCGGCTCTCCGTACTCCCCCGTTCCACGCCCGCTAGCTACCGTGCCTTGGGGGTCGTGCGCAAACCCCGGCCCTCACAGGAACGCCGCGACCGAAGCGAGGCGCTCGACCCATTCCGGCGGGATCACGGCGATCTCGCCACCGAACTGGCGGGCCAGCAGCACCACCTTCGCGGTCTCCTCGAGCATCATGGCCCGCGTCGCCGCGTCGCGCATGGTCTTCCCGACCGCCATGAGACCGTGGCACTGGAGGATCGCCCCGCGACTCGCCTCGAGCGCTTCGCCGACCGCCTCCGCCAGCTCGAGCGACCCCGGCATGTACCAGGGAACGATCCGCGTGTCGGCGAGGAAGACCGCGTCGGTGTTGATCGGCGGCCAGGTCTGGTGCGTGATCCCGAAGGCGGTGACGTACGGCGCGTGCGTGTGCACGGCGGCGGTCGCGTCCTCGCGTACCCGGTACGAGCGCCAGTGCATCTGATACTCGACCGACGGTTTTCCCTCCCCGGCAACCAACCCACCGTCCTCCGTGATGCACAGGAGCGAGTCGATCGTGAGCCCGCCCTTGTACATCTGGCTCGGCGTGATCCAGATCTTGTCGGCGTCGGCAGCCCGGGCGCTCACGTTGCCGCCGGTGGGCGTGAGCTGCCCCATCGCGAAGAGCTCGTGCACGATCTCGATGATCTGTCGGCGGGCCTCCTGGTCGGTCGACATCTGGTCCCTCACCCCCTCCCCCGGGCGCAGGCGCGGGGCAGTCGTCGGTGGGCATGGCGCGCGCCGCGCGTCATAGCCCGATCGCATGGCCGGGGGCAACGCCTGGCCCGCCAGCCCCCCCGACCGGGGCGTTCCTCCGCGCGCAGAAGCGTCGGAATCTCGCCGCCCCGATCGGCATGCGGCGTGCTCTCATGCGGGAATCCGGCGCGCACGGTGATTGCACCTCGGTGCAACGTGCGCACCACAACCGCCGCAGTCGTCATGCTGCTGTGCATGGCATCCGTCGCGCGCAGCGCGCAACCGAGCTTCCCGGGCCTCGCCTCGGTCTCCGCGCGCAACGACGAGTCGCTGCCGATCCCCGACAACGATCCGAGCGGGGTGCAGAGCCTGATCACGATTCCCGGCGTCACCGGCACGATCGTCGACGTCGACGTGACGATCGACCTCACCCATCCCAGCCCGGGCCAGCTCCGCATCGAGCTGATCTCGCCGTCCGGCACGGTGGTCACCCTGTCCACCAACAACGGGGGCACCAAGGCGGACGCGTTCACCGGCACCACGTTCGACGACCAGACACCGGTCGTCGGCGGCTCGACCCCCAACGTCCGCAACTTCACCTTCGCCAGCCTGGCGCCAAACGCTCCCGTCACCCAGGTGCAGCCCGAGGAAGCGCTCGGCGCCCTCGTCGGCGAGCCGGCCGACGGTCCGTACGGCCTCGCCAGCACGTGGCTTCTCGTCGTACGCGACGACACCGGCGGCAGCGCGGGTACGCTGCGCGCCTGGTCGCTCCAGGTGGGCACGCTCCCGGCCGGCAGCCTCAAGCCGGGAACCCCCGCGGCCTTCGCCTTCGACGCCGGCACGCCAGGGACGACGATCACGGACAACAACGCCACCGGCGTGAGCTTTCCGCTGACGGTCTCGGGCCTCGGACCACGGATCTACCGCGTCGAGGTCACGGTCGACGTCACCCATCCGAACAGCGGCGACCTCGAGTTCCTGCTCGCGTCGCCGAGCGGCCGGCAGATCGACCTCGAGACGCGCATCGGCGGCGGCAACGACGACCTGTACGCCGGCGCCACCTTCGCCGACACCGCCGGCACGCCGATCGGCGACATGACGCTGCCGGCGAGCCCCACCGCGTTCGGCCGTGTCGCCGGCGAGGGCGCGCTCGCCGCGTTCATGGGGGAGGACCCCAACGGCCAATGGACGCTCGTCGCGAAAGACCGCGCCGGCGGCAACACCGGCCGCCTGCGCAGCTGGACACTCAGCGTCACCACGACCAGCGCCTGCGGCGACGGCGTCGTCGACGGCGGCGAAGCGTGCGACGACGGGAACCTCACCAACGGCGACGGCTGCGACGACAACTGCGCGATCACGGGCTGCGGCAACGGCGTCGTCACCAGCGGCGAGGATTGCGACGACGGCAACACGACGGACGGCGACACCTGTCCCGCCACCTGCCGTCTCGCGGAGTCGGCTTGTGACGACTGCAGCGACAACGACGGCGACGGCCTGACGGACGCCGCCGATCCCGGCTGCGCCACCGGCACCCTCACGATCCGCAAGGCCAAGGTCACCAAACGCTCGATCGAGGTCGCGGGCCTGCTCTCCAGCACACAGGCGCCAGCCGGTCCGCTGTCGCTCATTTTCGCCGACGCGAACGGCACCGTCCTCTGCGGCGCGATCGGCGACGTCGGCCAGGGCCGCCGCGGCCGCCGCGTGCGCGGCCAAGCCGGCGGCGGCAGGATCAGCGTGACCCTCGGCGGCCGCAACGGCGAGCGCGTCGCCATCCGTGGCCGCGGCCTCGATCTCTCCGCGTTCAGCGGCGGGAACCTCACCGTCGGGCTCGGTGTGGGCAGCGCACGCTTCGCCGGCACCGGCACCCTGCGTGGCCGCCGGCGCGGGCACTGAGCCCGCCGCCGATCCGTATTCCGCCACGCACCGGGCACCTCCCTGCCGGCCGTCCGGCGCCATCGGCGCCGCGTGCGCTCCCCCCACCCCGCATTCGCCGTGGGCTCCCCTCTGCCCTTCGGGTTGAACGCGCGTTGCATCTCTCTGCAACGGCCCAGGGTCACGATGCCACAGCACCTGCACCATACGCCTACCAACGCCGCACTCTTTCCGCGGTGCGCGCACCGTGACCTCGCAGGCGCCGTGCCCGCTTCCGCGCTCCATGCTGCGCGGTCGGCCGGTCGCACCGACGGATTCGTACCGCAGCCTGCACAATAGTGGCGAGCGGGATGGGATTGGGGGATCGCACGATGCACAAGAACAGGTGGGAGTATCCGATGGGGCTCGCGGTCGCGGTCGTCGCGACCATCGCCGCGACCGCGGCGGTCGCCGCTGCGGCCATGAGCGGCGCGTGGGCGGCAGCTTCGACGTCGCCGCGCGCGGCTCGGTCGCCGTGACCGCGTCCCTCACCGACAACGGCGGGACCGTGGGCGGCACGCTGGCCCTCTCGGCCGACGACGTCGGCTTGCGCGGACAGTACAGCGTCACGGGCCGAGTGCGCGGCACCAAGGCCAAGTTGAGCGGGGTCAACGCGAGCGGCGTCCACCTCAAGTGGTCGGGCCGCGCCAGCGGCGACGCCTTCAGCGGCCGCGCCAAGCTGAAGGGCCCCGGCACCAAGGCCAAGGGTCTGCTCAGCCTGAGCCCGCACGTCGTCGACCCGCAGCCGCCGTGCGACAGCTCGTTCTTCGACGTGCAGGTGATGGAACGCGTGTTGAAGCCGATCTGCGCGAGCTGCCACGTCGCGGGCGGATCCGCCGCGCAGCAAGGCGCGCGGCTCACGGTGTCGCCCACCGACGCCGCCGCCACCCAGACGAGCGTGAACGCCCTCGTCGACAAGACGAACGCGTCGCAGTCGCGTCTCCTTCTCAAGCCGCTCGGCCAGCTCAACCATGGTGGCGGGGCCCAGCTCGCGCAGAACAGCGACGAGTACGCCCTCCTCGCGCAGTGGGCCGACCTCGTCGCGGCCGGCCAGCAGTGCAGCGGCGGGGGCGGCGGCGCGGTGAACCTCGTCCCGCTTTCGGCGAGCGATCTCTCCGTGCGGGCCAGCATGGACCTGCGTGGCATCCGCCCGAGTCCCGCGGACATGGATCGACTCGAGGCCAATTCGGCCGAGTACGGGGCCCTGCTCGACGCCTTCCTCCACTCGCCCGAATTCCTCGAGCGCGTGAAGGACGTCTACGACGACGCCCTCCTCGTCCGTCGCGAGGACGATCGCGACGAGGCGCGTGACGAGACGTCGTCCATCTACGGCGAGGCCCTCGAGCTGATCGCCTACATCGTCGCCAACGACCGGCCGTTCACCGAGCTCGGAACGGCCGACTACACCGTCGCCAACGACCTCCTCCAGCGCGACACGACGCGCATGCCCTACCCCATGGAACCCGTGACCGGCTCGGCATGGCAGCCCACCCACTACACCGACGGGCGCCCGCACGCCGGCCTGCTCTCCACCAGCGCCTTCTACGAGGTGTGGACCACAAACGACACGAACAAGAACCGCCGGCGGGCGAACCGCTGGTCGATCGTGTTCCACTGCTACAACTTCCTCGACACCGTGGTCGACGTGACCCGCAACGTCGACAACAACGATCCCAACGCCGTGCTGAACGCGGTCACGACCCGGGCCGACTGCAAGGCGTGTCACGACCGCCTCGATCCGATGGCGTCGTTCCTCTTCAAGATGGACGACGCCGGGCTCGAGGACGCCGGGCCGACGGACTTCTTTCGCGGCAACGGCGAGCGCTGGCGCAGCGCGAACCGCCGGCCTCCCGCCGTCGACGGCGTCCCCGGCACCGACATCCGCGACATGGGCCGTCTGCTCGTGCAGAGCCCGAAGTTCGCGCAGTGCCAGGCCAAGCGGGTCTTCAAGATGCTCTTCCTGCGCGATCCGAAGACCAACGACGAGCTCACCGCCGCCAACGACGTCGCACAGAAGTGGGCTTCCGAGGACGGCTACGTCTTCCGCAGGCTCGTCAAGCGCTGGATGACGTCGCCGGTCTACACGGGCCGCCCGAGCACGGACGACCCGGAATGGGTCCGCCGCACGAGCCCGGAGCGCCTCGAGGCCCTGGTGAAGGACCTCACCGGCTTCGTCTGGGTGCGGCAACCCGAGGACAACGAGGACGACAACGACCCGAACTCCGATCCGCCGCGTACCGAGCCGCTCCCGCTGCTCACCGAGGAGAAGGACGGCTTCAAGATCATCCTCGGCGGCCTCAACGGCGTGAACGTCTCCGCGCGGTCGTTCAGCCTGAACGCCTCCGTGGCGATGGTGCAGCGCAAGCTCGCCGCGCTGGCGGCCGACCACGTCGTGCAGACCGACCTGTCGCTCCCCGACGACCAGCGCACGCTGCTGAAGGGCATCACGGGGAGCGAGGACCCGGCCGTCGACGAGGCGACGATCCGAAACGAGATCGTGTGGCTCATCCGGCGCATGTACGGCGAACGGGTCGCACCGGACACGTCGACCGTGGACGTCTGGGTCGACCTCTACCGCAATCTCTGGGCCGACACGTCCCAGGGGGGAACCGGCTCGAACCAGGTGCCCGGCACCCGGGGCGAGCGCGCCTGGCGCGGGTTGCTGACGGCGATGCTGCGCAGCCCGCACATGCTTCTGTACTGAGCCGACGAGGGGAGGACGAGACACATGGCCAACTGGTTCACCGATGATCTGTCGCGCCGCAACCTGCTGCGGCTGGGAGTCACCAGCGCCGTCCTCGCCGCCGTGCCATGGCCCTTCGCTCGGCAGGCACGCGCCGATGCGGCCGATCCGCACCTGATCATCACGTTCCTCGCCGACGGCGGCTGGGACGTGACCCAGGTCTTCGACGTCCACGACCCGACCGATGCGACCGACGGCGTCGACGTCGACATCCCCGGGGATCCCGTCTCCGCGATCCGGACCGTGGGGCCGCTCACGTACATGTCCAATCCCACGACGCGTCCGGCGGTCGACACGTTTTTCGACAACTGGGCGAGCCGCTCGGCGATCGTGAACGGCATCGGCACGCGCTCGACGTCGCACGACCAGAGCAAGCAGCTCGTGCTCACCGGCTACGTCGACCCGACCCGCGCCGACTTCGCGGTGATCGCCGCGCACAAGAACGGCGCGGACCTGCCGTTGCCGCACCTGCTGCTCTCCGGCACGAGCTTCACCGGCCCGTTCGCGGGCCTCTCCGGCCGCGTCGGCGGCCAGCTCGGCACCGCTCTCCAATACACCCGCATCCCGAGTCACACCGACCCGGTGAACCAGACCCAGCCGGGGGTCTCCGCGCTCGGCGAGGCGCAGATCCAGCGCGCGCTCGAGTACCAGCGCCTGCTCGACGAGGACGCCCAGAGCGCGATCCACGGCAAGCTCGCGAACTTCCGCGACGCGCAGCAGCGCGGCGAGCGTCTGGCGCGCCTCGCACAGTCCCTGCCCCAGAATACCAACAACGGCGCGACGCTGGCGCGGTCGATCGCCGACGCCTTCCGCAACGGCCTGACGACCAGCGTCACGATCAACGAGGTCGGAGGCTTCGACACGCACACGCTCAACAGCGATCAGAACTCCTCCTACATCCGGCTCTTCCAGTTCCTCGATGCGTTCGTCGGGCAGCTGGCGATCGAGCGCGGCCTGGCGGCCGCGAGCCTGCTCGACGAGACCACCATCGTCTACTGCTCGGAGTTCGGACGCACTCCGCAGCTCAACGGCACCAACGGCAAGGACCATCACCCCTGGACTTCGATGCTGCTGCTGGGCAAGCGGGTCCGCCCCGGCGCGTACGGCCTGACCGACAGCACCCAGGAGGGCACGAAGATCAACCTGGACACCGGCCAGCCGGACAACGGCGGCCAGATCCTCGACGTCACCAACATGATGTCCGGTCTCCTCGTGCTCGCCGGTGCCAATCCGAACGACTACCTCCCGGCCGGCGTGCGTCCGCTCACGGCCATGGTGAACGCCTAGATCAGACCGGAGGATTCGCCTGCATGTCGATGCGTCGTCGCCCCGCCGGGGTCCTGCTGCTCCTCGCCGCGATGCTGCTGCGCCCCGCCCCGGCCGCGGCGACGCTCGCCACCGACGGGTTCCGCGCGGTGGGCATCGCCCATGCCGCGTATCCGATCTCCGCCGTGGCCGTGGCGCCGGACGGTCGCTTGTTCGCGACCATCCAGGCGCGCGGCCAGACGACCGGCAGCACGCCCGGCCAGGCGGAGATCCGCGTCTACTCCGACTACAGGACCGCCGATGGCTCCCGTCTCGACGAAGGCCTCGTGTGGGCCCAGGTCGACACCGTCCGAGCGACCACGACCGACGAGGGGCTCCTCGGCATCGCGCTCGCGCCGGACTTCGCAACCTCGAAGCTCGTCTACGTCTATCTCACGACGACCGACTCGAGCGTCACGCAGGAGATCCGTGTCTTTCGCGAGAACGCCAGCGGCACCGGCGACTACCTGGGCGTCGTCAAGACGCCGCTCGAGCCGCCCGCCGAGCAGGCGACCCGCAGCGGCGGCGCGCTCGCGTTCGGCGCCGACGGCTGCCTTTACGTCGGCGTGGGCGACAACGGCGGCACCGACCGCTGGAATGCCCAAGTGTTCACCGGCACCAACGGGTTCGGGGGGACCGAGAACGGCACGCTCTGCACGAACGTGTGCAACGGCGCCGCCGAGTACCCCGACCGCACCGTCGCCAACAACGACGGGAACCCCAACCCGGCGGGCAAGGTGCTCCGTCTGGCCGTCGAGGGACCATCGACCGCGGCCCCCGGGCCGTCCAATCCGTTCGGCCCCGAGCCCGACGTGTTCGGGGCGGGCTTTCGCAACCCCGTCGGCTTCGCCGTCCATCCGCTCACCGGACAGCTCTACGCGAGCGAGCGCGGCGACAGCCAGCAGGCCGAGATCGATGTCGTCGACCAGGGGACGAACCAGGGCTGGCCGTGTCTCGAGGGCGCCACCATCGCCGCCAGCGGCGTCGCGGCCTGCCTCGCGGGCAAGACGCCGGCCGACGTCTACGCCAACCATCCGGCCTGGCGCCGGCCGATCGTCACGCACACGGCCAACCCGGTGATCACCGGGCTCACCGCGTACACCGGCGATGGCTACCCGTCCGACTACTACGGCGACGTCTTCTACCTGCTGCGCGACAGCGCGCGCATCTATCGGATCGACCTCGACGCACCGTGCTTTCTGCCGCACCCCGGCGGCGTCACCCCGGTCGCGTTCCACGACAGCGCCAACGACGGCGACTTCCAGGTGCTCTCCGACTTCGACGGCAACGGAACCCTGGAGACGCTCTCCTTCTTCAACTTGACCGCGATGGTCCAGGCCCCGAATCCCCTCGGGCAGCAGGTGCTCTACGTCGTCGGCCGCCAGGACAACAGCAACGCCCTCACCGCCGACAGCGTGATCTTCCGGATCGAGTACGCGAAGCAGTTCACGCCATACGCCGGCCCGACCGGCCACGTCCCGGACAGTTGCTTCACCGACGGCACGTATTCGGGCGGCGCTCCGGTGGGGAGCGATCCGTACGCCTACGAAAACCCCTTCCACCGGATCACCTGCCTGCCACCGGGCGGCACGTGCCCGGGGCAGGCCGACGGAACGCCGTGCGAGGACGGGGACATCTGCAACGGCGCCGAGGCCTGCGCGGCCGGCGTCTGCCGTCGCGGCACCGCAGCGAGTGACGGCACCGCGTGCACGCCCGCGAACCCGTGCCTTGCGGCCGGTAGCTGCCAGAGCGGCGCGTGTCAGACCGGCGGCACTCGGCCCGACGGGACACCCTGCCCCGACGACGAGCCCTGCAACGGGCTCGAGACCTGCGTCGGCGGAGAGTGCCAGGCCGGCACCGGCCCGGCCGCGCTCGCGGTCCGCAGCCTGAGCCTCCAGCGCGAGGGCCGGCGCGACGGCAGCGGCGCGCTCGCACTCGCCGGAACGATCCATCCGGCCGCACCGCTCGACCCCGCCGGCGGCGACGCCGTGACGCTCGCGCTGCGCGAGGGCGACACCACGGTCTTTCAGGACACGCTGGCGGCCGGAGGCTGGCGCAGCGCACGCCCCCGCGGTTCGTTCGTGTTCCACGGCCGCGCCGGCGGCGTCGCCTCCGTCAAGCTGAAGGCGCGGCGCGGCGGCGAGATCCAGGTCGACCTGCGCGGGCGGCGGCTCCAGCTCGAGGGCCCGAGCGGAACGGGACTCTCGACCCGCCTCGTCATCGGGGACCAGTGCTTCGAGGCGACGCCGTCCTGCACCGCGAATCCGCGCCGCGTGCGCTGCCGGTAGGCCGGCAGCCGGACAGGAGACGCGCTGAGGTCAGCGTCGTCGGGAGGGATACCGTCCCCGGCACGCCCCCTGCCCGGACCGCCACGGGCCACGCGACCCAACCTCAGCAACGCTCGTGCCCGCGGGAGCCCCGCGCCGGCGACCCCGCGCTCGCGCGCCGCCGCCACCTCCATGCGTCGCTGCAGACTCCGCCGCGCACGCTGCGACTTCGGGCGCACCGTCTTCGGTCGATGGTATGAGCGCGTCCGACCCGCCGGCTGGACCATCCCGGCGCGTTCCGGTAGGCAGGAGACGAGATGAGCAGCGACGGCCCAAGCCGTCTCGAGCACGACTAGTTCCGCCCCGGGCCTCGACCGAACCGCCTGCCCGGCCCCGGGGTGGCAGGAGGTTCGTCCGTGGCACACGCAGAGGCGCCCGAGGGAGCTGGGCTCCGGTCCGCGCGCGAGGAGCAGGCGTGCGCGTGACCGCCGAAGCCGTGGCACAGGCACGCGACCGCACCCTCCTCTCGGTCGATCTGCAGGAGGCGTGGCCCGTGCTGTCCGCCGAGGAGCGCCTCGAAGGCCTGCGGCTGCTGCCCTACGCCGAAGCCGAGGATTTCCTGCTCTCACTGTCGTCGCGCGACCAGGCCGAGCTCATCCTCGGCACCTCGCCGGGCGAGCGCCGGTCGTGGATGCGGCTGCTGGCTCCCGACGACGCCGCCGACGTGATCCAGGCCGCGCCGGAAGAGGAGCGCGACGGCCTGCTCGCGTTGCTCGACGAGCCGACGCGACTCGAGGTCTCGGCGCTCCTCAAGTACGCCGAGGACGACGCGGGCGGCCTCATGAACCCCCGCTACGCCCGCCTGCGCCCGGAGATGCGCGTCGACGAAGCGATCAGCTACCTCCGTCGCCAGGCGCGCGAGCGGCTGGAGACCATCTACTACGTGTACGTCCTCGACGCCGAGCAGCGACTGCTCGGCGTCGTCACCTTCCGCGAGCTCTTCGCGGCCTCCCCCGAGCGGACCGTCGCCGACATCATGCACACCGACGTCGTCACCGCCGAGGAGGAGATGGACCAGGAGGCGCTCTCGCGGCTGTTCGCCGACACCAACTTTCTCGCCATCCCCGTCGTCGACAAGGAAGGACGGGTGAAGGGCATCGTCACCGTCGACGACATCGTCGACGTCGTGCAGGAGGAGGCGACCGAGGACATCCAGAAGTTCGGCGGTATGGCGGCCCTCGACGCGCCCTACCTCGACATCGGCTTCTGGCGCATGCTCCGCAAGCGGGCCGGCTGGTTGTCGGCGCTGTTCATCGGCGAAATGCTCACCGCAACGGCGATGGGACGCTTCGAGGACGACATCGCGCGCGCCGTCGTGCTCGCCCTCTTCGTGCCGCTCATCATTTCGAGCGGGGGCAACTCCGGGTCCCAGGCCTCGACGCTGGTCGTGCGCGCGCTCGCACTCGGCGAGGTCAAGCTGCGCGACTGGTGGCGCGTCGTCCGCCGCGAGTTCGCCGCCGGCGTTGCGCTGGGCACCATCCTCGCCGTCATCGGCTTCATCCGCATCCTGACCTGGCAGGCGATGTTCCACACCTACGGCGATCACTATCTCCTCATCGCCTGCACGGTCGCCGGCAGCCTCGTCGGCGTCGTCACGTGGGGCACGCTCGCCGGCTCGATGCTCCCGCTCGGCCTCCGGCAGCTCGGTTTCGATCCCGCCAGCGCATCGGCACCGTTCGTCGCCACGCTCGTCGACGTCAGCGGGATCGTCATCTACTTCACGGTCGCGAGCCTGCTCCTGCGCGGCATCCTGCTCTGACGGCGTAGCGCGCGCCCCCGCACGCACCCCACGCCACCTCTCGGGCCTGGTGCGCTTGACGCCCGCCGGGGGCCACGGCAAGCATGCCGCGCCGTGGCCGATCCCGCAGACCTGTTGCACCGTCGCGTCCAGGACGCGATCGCCCGCGCCTTCGGGCCCGAGTTCGCCGACACCGACCCGCTCGTTCGGCCGGCGCAGAACCCGCGGTTCGGCGACTACCAGAGCAACGCGGCGATGAGCCTCGCCAAGCGTGTGGGCCGCAACCCGCGCCAGACCGCCGAGGCGATCGTGGGCGCGCTCGACACGAGCGGGCTCTGCGGCCCGCCCGAGATCGCCGGGCCCGGCTTCGTGAACCTCACCCTGACGACCGAGTTCCTGGCTGCCCAGGCGGCGGCGCTCGCCGGCGACGAACGCCTCGGCGTCGAGGCCGCGGCGGAACCGGGCACGGTCGTCGTCGACTACTCCGGGCCGAACGTCGCCAAGGAGATGCACGTCGGACACCTGCGCAGCACGGTGATCGGCGACGCGCTGGCACGCACGCTCGCCTTCCTCGGGCAGCACGTCGTGCGCCAGAACCACCTCGGCGACTGGGGGACGCAGTTCGGGCTCCTCATCGAGCACCTGCTCGAGCACCCCACGGCCGGCGGCAGCGACCTGAACGTCCTCTACCGCGCGGCGGCCGCCCGCTTCGAGACCGACGCCGCGTTTGCCGAGCGTGCACGGCACCGCGTCGTCGCGCTGCAGCACGGCGACCCGGCGACGCTGGACGTGTGGCGCCGGCTCGTGCGGCAGTCGACCGACTACTTCAACACGGTCTACGGCCGCCTCGGCGCCGCGCTCACCGACGACGACATCCGCGCCGAGAGCTTCTACAACGACCGCCTCGCCGACGTGGTGTCGACGCTCGAGGCGCAGGGCCTCGCGCGCGAGAGCGAGGGCGCGATCTGCGTCTTCCTTCCTGGCTTCGTCACGAAGGACGGCGAGCCCTTGCCGCTGATCGTCCGCAAGTCCGACGGCGGCTTCCTCTACGCCACGACCGACCTGGCGGCGCTGCGCTACCGCGTCGAAGTGCTCGGTGCTCGCCGCCTCATCTACGTGACCGACGCGCGCCAGCAGCAGCACTTCGCAATGGTGTTCGCCGCCGCCGAGCGCGCCGGCTGGCTGCCGCCCGGCGTACGCGCCGAGCACGTGACCTTCGGCACCGTCCTCGGCGAGGACGGCAAGCCCTTCAAGACGCGCAGTGGCGACACGATCCGATTGGCCGAGCTGCTCGACGAGGCCGAGCGGCGCGCCGCCGCGCTGGTCGCCGCGAAGAACCCGGCGCTCGACGACGCCGCACGCGCGGCCGTCGCGCACGCCGTCGGCATCGGCGCGATCAAGTACGCCGACCTCGCCAGCGACCGCGTGAAGGACTACGTCTTCAGCTGGGACCGCATGCTGGCGATGGACGGCAACACCGCGCCGTACCTCCAGTACGCCTATGCTCGCATCCGCTCGATCTTTCGCAAGGCCGGGGTGGAGGCGATGCCGGCGACGCCCGTGCTCGCGCACCCGGCCGAGCGCGCGCTCGTCCTCACGGTGCTCCGACTCGGCGGGGTCGTGCGCGCCGTCGGCACGACGCTCGAGCCCCATCGGCTGTGTGCGCACCTCTACGACGTGGCGACCGCGTTCAGCGCCTTCTACGAGGGGTGCCCGGTGCTGCAGGCGGACGAGTCGGTCCGCGCCGGACGGCTCCTCCTCTGCGATCTCACGGCACGCACCCTGCGCCTCGGCCTCGAGCTCCTCGGGATCGACGTGCTCGACCGCATGTGATCGGCGGTACCTTATGACGCGGGTCATATCGCCAGCGCCCCACAGTCGCGGTACAGCTCGGCCCGCGGGGCACTGCGACGCGCCCCGACGCTGTCGCAGGAGGGGAACCCAGATGACCGCCATCCGCTGGCGTTGGACCATGGCCCTGACCGCCGCGCTCGCGCTCGCGCCGAACGCGCCCACGCGGGCCGGGGTGCTCGCGCCGATCAGCTCCGCACCCAACGTTCCACCGCCCATCTCGCGCGCCGCTCCGGCGATGCTCGAGGTCCATCTCGATACGTCCGTCCAGACCATCACGCTCGCGACCGGCGTCAGCTACGATGCCTGGACGTTCAACGCCCAGGTGCCCGGGCCCTTCATCCGCACTCGCGTGGGCGACACCCTGGAGGTGCACCTCACGAACAGCGACAGCATGGGGATGCCCCACAACATCGACCTTCACGCGGTCACGGGTCCCGGCGGCGGCGCTGCCGTGACGCTCGCGCTCGAGGGCGAGGAGAAGGTCGGGATGTTCAAGCTCCTCTACCCCGGCCTTTACGTCTACCACTGCGCCGCGGCCCCGGTGGCCGACCACATCGCCAACGGCATGTACGGCCTCATCCTGGTGGAGCCGAAGCGCGGGCTCCCGCCCGTCGACCACGAGTACTACGTGATGCAGAGCGAGTTCTACACGACGGCGCCGAGCGGCGGCACGGCGACGTATTCGCCGCAGGATGGGCTCGACGAGCACCCGCGCTACGTCGTCTTCAACGGCCACGTCGGTGCGCTGCACGGCACCGGCGCGCTGCAGGCGCAGACCGGCGAGCGCGTCCGGCTGTTCGTCGGCAACGCGGGGCCCAACCTGATTTCGTCGTTCCACGTGATCGGCGAGATTCTCGATCGCGTATACCGCGAGGGTGACCTGCTGAGCCGCCCCGCGCGCGGCATCCAGACGACGCTCATCCCGGCGGGCGGCGCCACGGTGGTCGAGTTCCCGGTCGAGGTGCCCGGCACCTACACGCTCGTCGACCACGCGATCTTCCGCACGCAGAAGGGCGCCTCGGGTTCGCTGGTCGTCACCGGCGCCCAGCGGCCGGACATCTACGATCCGCCTGCCGCCCCCGGCGCCGGCGGGCACTGAGCCGCCTGCGCCGGCTCAGACCCGCGTGGCGACGGTGAGGACCGGGGGCAGCAGCACGCCTCCCGGGAGACGGACGATGCGCCGTTGCGCGTCGACGCGAAACCTCGCCGCCTCGAGCAGATCGCGCATGCGGGCCCGCGTCGGCCAGTAGAACGGCTGGCCGACCAGGCCCGAGCCGACACGGACGACACGGCTCATCGCCTCGAGCGGAGGATTCACCAGCGCGGCGAGGAGGCGGCCTCCGGGCACCACCAAGCGACGGCACTCGGCGAGTGCTGCCGCCTGGTCCGGAAACCAGTGGAAAGCCTCGGTGGACACGATCGCGTCGAACGCCCCGTCGCGAAACGGGAGGCGCCCGGCGTCGCCTTGGACCCAGGGCGCGTCAGGAAGACGGGCGCGGGCCTGGCGCAGCATCCCGATCGAGTAGTCGCAGCCGACGAGCGCCG
This sequence comes from Binatia bacterium, assembly GCA_046327955.1. GTDB lineage: Bacteria > Desulfobacterota > Binatia > DP-6 > DP-6 > JAXLXP01. The sequence goes on from JAXLXP010000012.1 coordinate 89,271, forward strand.
TGCCCGGCATCTCCCGGCGCAGGCGGATCGCCAGCAGGCCGGTGCCGCAGCCGAGATCGAGCAGGCGGCGCGGCGGCCGCTCGCGGAGGGCGGCCACGACGGCATCGTGTACCGGGCGGTAGGTGAGGCGCTGGATGAACTCGAGGTCGTAGAAGTGCGACCAGGCATCGAACAGCCAACGCTTCGCGGACGGCGTGCCGGGCACGCCCGGAGGTGTAGTCGGCACGAGCGCCGTCGACAAGACGGGGCGATGCGAGAGTGCCCCCGACGTGATTCGAACACGTGACCCCCGGATTAGGAATCCGGTGCTCTATCCACCTGAGCTACGAGGGCGAAGCCAGGACGTCGCGGGCTTAGCAACGTTCCCGGAGCTTCGCAACGACGCGCGCGGCGCGCCGCCACTCAGGAGGCGCGCCGCGCCTCGATCACGTGCCCCCAGAGATCGAGGTGTCGATACGGGAAAGGGAAGCGCCCGAATTTCGCCACCAGACCCGCGGCGGTGAACGTCTGTTCGAGCTCGGCGCGCTCGTACATGTTCGCCTCCCACCACCACTCGATGAGCCACTTCATCAGGACGTTGCGTCGCGTGATGCAGACGAACAACACGCCGTCGCGGCGGAGGCGGCCCCCCAGACCCCGCAGGGCGTCCACCAGCCTGTCCCGCGGCAGGTACTCGAGCATCGCCGACGAGACGATCAAGTCGAAGTCCCGCCAGTCGGAGGGCAGGTCGTCGAGCCGCAGGACGTCGGCCTGCCGCAGCGCGATGTCGGTCGCGCCATGCTCCGCGATCCAGCGCTCGAAGATCGCCAGCATCGCCGGCGTGAGGTCGAAGCCGTGGAACGTCACGGGCGCGATGCCGGCGGCACGCGCGAGGTCGTGGAGGTTCCGCGTGAGAATCCCGGTGCCACAGCCGGCGTCGAGCACCCTGAGCCCGGGCCGGAGGTACCCCGACCGTGCCAGCAGGACTTCGAGCCCGCGGCCATAGCCGAGTAGATCGACGAAGAAGCGGTGGTAGAACGCCGCCTTCTCCGTGTAGAGCCGCTGAACGGCGCCCGTGTCGAGGGTTCGCATGCCTGCTTCCGAGCGAGAGCTGCCTCGTTCCGGGCCCTCGGGTCAAGTCGCATTCCTTCCCGGCACCCCCACTGCCCACTCGGGCAGTACCGCTCCCCCGCGATCCCGAAGCGATCACCCCATTCGAGGGGATTACCGCTTGCCCGATGCCCGATCTAGAAGGAGACGTCTCCTGCCGGGCAGCATCATTCAACGGGCTGCGGATACCCGTCGCCTCCGAACTCCGATCCGGTCGGGTGGGCATCTTCACGCGAGGTGGTGGAATGGAGCATTTTCTGGAGCCGCGGATCCGGGCCCTCGTCGCCGAGCATCTCGGGGTCGCGGGAGGCGAGCTGCGGTCGGAGGTTTCGCTGGTGGACGATCTCGCAGCCGACTCCCTCGACCTCGTCGATCTGGCACTCCAGCTCGAGCACGAATTCGACGTCACCATCCCCGACCGCACGATCGAGCGGTGGCGCACCTACGGTGACCTCCTCGACACGACACTCGGGCTCACGGCACTCCGCGCCGAGGCCGAGGGCCTCGCCGCCACCTGGGCACCGATGGTCCGCGCCCGCGTCGTCACCGCCAACGCCGAGGGTCCCCCGCGAATGGAGCGCGCGGTGTGCCTCACGCCCTACATGGCCGAGGAGCTCTCCGAGGATGCGCTCGCCGCCGGCCGCGGCGCACGCCTCGATCTGGCGCTGCCCATCACGGCGTCCGACCGCGAGTTGGTGGGTATCGGCGAGCGATTCGCGCGGCTCAAGCGGCTCGGCGTGACCGTCAGCGTCCACCGCGACGAGCACGTCTCTCATCCGCACGCGGCGTAGACCTCGGGCCATGGCGACGGCGCTCTTCGTCTATGGCACGCTCGTCGACACCGGGCTGCTCCGCAGGCTCACCGGCCGAACCTTCCCTTCCCGGCCCGCCCGCCTCGACGGCTGGGACCGCGTCGTCCCCGTTCGGGGCTACCCCTTCATCCTCGAGCGTGCGGGCGCCCACGTCGACGGCCTGCTGCTCGCGGACATCGACCCGACGTCGCTCGCACGGCTCGACGAATACGAGGACGCCGGGCGGCTCTATGACCGCGTGCCCGTCGAGGTCGTGACCGCCGGCGGGCGCGTGCCCTGCGAGACATACGCCGGCGACGTCGCCGCGCTCCGCGCCGCGTTCGGCCCCGACGCCCTCCGACCCCGCGCCTAGGCGTCGCCCACCAACCCGCGCGCACGCGCAAAGACCGCGTCCAGCATCGGTCGCGTGAGCCGCCCGGTGAACGTGTTCTGCTGGCTCGGGTGGTACGAGCACAGCAGGACGACGCCCGATGGGAGCCGGTGCTCGGCGCCGTGCGCGAACCGCGGCGCGGGCCGTGGTACCGCCTCGCCACGCGCACGCAGCGCCGCCAGCAGGCCATCGTGGGCCACCCTCCCGAGCACGACCACTGCCGCGAGGCGGCGGAACGCCGCGAGCTCGGCGACCAGGTACGGGCGACACGTCACGATCTCTTCCCGCGTCGGCGTGTTCCCGGGCGGCGCGCAGCGCGCCACGGCGGTGACGAACGCCCGCTCCAGCGCGAGCCCGTCGTCGCGCGCGCGTGACGTCGGCTGGCTCGCGAAGCCCGCCCGGTGCAGCGCGGCGTAGAGCCAGTTCCCGCTCTCGTCGCCGGTGAACATGCGCCCCGTGCGGTTCGCGCCGTGCGCCGCCGGCGCGAGCCCGACGATCAGGAGCCGAGGGTCCGGGTCGCCGAAACCGGGAACCGGGCGTCCCCAGTAGGTCCAGTCACGAAAGCGTGCGACCTTCTCGCGCGCGACGCGCTCGCGGTGGGCGACCAGCCGCACGCAGCGCCGGCAGCGCACGATTCGCCGCGCGAGCGCGTCGACCGTGTCACTCGCCGCAGAGGACGCCGGCGGTGAGGAACAGCGTATGCGTGTCACGGACGGTCCCGGTGAGAACCTCGCCCTCTCCCGCCGCCTCGACCGCCGCGACGCCGATGCCGGGCCGCCAGGTAAATCCGCCGGCGTCGGGCGGGACGTAGCCTTCGCGGTAGTTGAACGCGGTCTCGAGCACGTCGCCGGCCTTCAGCTCGCGCGCCGGCACCGACTCCATCCCCAAACGGAAGAACGGATGTCCCGCCGCCGCGACGATGCGATGGCCCGTGTCGAGCGTCACGCGCACGAGCGGCACGCCGACCTGCGTGGTGAGCTTGATCAGCTGTCGAAACGCGATGCGGCCGTGCATCCGCGTCATGACCGCAAACCCCTTGTTCGGCGTCTCGCACATCGCGACCGGGCCCTCGGCCGTCTCGATCATCGTGTCCTTCGCGAGCCCACGCGACTGATCCGCCGCCATCGTGGGCCGAAAGGTAGCCCCCGCCCTGGGCCGGTGCAAGGCTACGCGCCGATCGGGAGCGCGAGCTGGCGCCGATCGACCGGCCGCGCCGCCTGCCGCCGCACCGGCGCGGTCCGCCGTCCCGTCCGGATCAGGCGGACGGCCTCCTCGAGCGACACGCCGGTCGCGCGACTGTAGCGCTGGAGCGACGCGCCGAGCGCGAGCAGCTCGGCATCGCCGCCCCACAGCCCGGTCATCGTCCTGAGGCGACGGTAGGTCGGCACCAACGCGCCGCGCTGCCATCGCCGCACCATCGACGGATTCACGCGCAGGGCGCGAGCCATCTCGACCGCACCGATGCCGTGGATGCTGCGCACCGCGGCCAGGTAGGCCGGCACCGTGACGACGACGGGGGTTCGTGCGCGCGCCACGGCGTTACCTCGACCGTCCGACGCGGAGCTTCTGCACGGGTGACGACTCCGGCAGCGCGCCGCGCCGTCGCTCGACCAGCTCGTCGGCTCGGCGCAGCAGCGACTCGTTCTTCGTATAGCGCTCGACGAGGTACGACAGGTCGCCGAGGTCGTGGATGAGGAGCTGGATCGCCCGCGCGCGCCACTGCGGGTTGCGAACCGCCTTCAGCAGGTCGGCGACCACGTCCTCCAGCTCCGACGCTTCGATGTCGATCGCCATCTCGAGCGCGCGCTCGAGTGCGACCCCCCGGCGCGCCTCCCGCAGGTACGCCACCAGGAGCGAGCGCAGACGGGCGACGGTTCGCGGATCGAACCGGACGGTCGCCCGCCCCGCGCGCGCATCGGTCCGCACGATGCTCTCGACGAGCGCGAGCGCACCGCAGTGGAACGCCTCGTGCCGGGCCATCGTGAACCAGAAATTGCGGACCTCCTCGGGCCGGGTGAAGGTCTGGACGAAGACGACATAGAGGTCCATCGTCCGCTTCTCGAGCTCGACGGCGGTGTCGAGCACCTGCCGGACCGTGAGGCGTCCGGCACTCGGCCGTGCAGGCATGCGACTGCCTTAGCAAACCCGCGCGCAGGTTGTAAAAACCCCCCAATGGACGACGGTGGCATCGTAACCCGGCTCGCAGCCGAGATCGCGGACGCGGGCGCGCTCGTGGCGCGGCTCGAGCGCTACCGCGCCGGCACGAGCGCCTCGGCGCTGGCCCTGCGGGCGGCGGCGTTCGCCGTCGGCGATCGAGCACGCCGCGGTCATCACCAGAGCACGCTCGACGCGGACACGGCGATCCCGCTGCTCGCCGAGGCCCAGGCCGTCGTGCGCGACCTGCGTGCCGCGCTCGACGCCATCCGCAGCGCCCCGGACTACGCGGCCGCCGTGGCCGCTCATGCCGCCGGGGACATGGCGACGCTCGCCGTCCTCCTGCCGACCATCTTCGCGGGCCTGGAGCTGGTCGATCACCCGTGTGACCTCTACCAGCCCGTCGTCTGGCGACAGCGCAACCGGCCCCTGGCAGCGGACGTCGTCGCCGACGCCATCACGGCCCTCGCCGCCGACGGGATTCCCGCCCCGATCGACGACCTCGCCCCGGGCGCCGACCCGGATCTCCCCGCCGTCGCACTCGCCGACACCCCGCCGGACGGCGAGGCCGTCGTCCTCCGCCTCACCGCAGCCGATCTCCCCGCACCGCTCTGCCGCGTCACCGACACCGGCGAGATCCTGGTACACCGCGCACCGCTGCGGGTGCCCTTCAGCGTGCTGCTCCGCACCACGCTCACCGACGACGAGGTGGAACGCACGCCCGTCGACTGGCAGCCGTGGCGCCGCGCGCTGCGCGCCGCCCTCCGGGCACGTGGCCTCACGGTCGGCGACGTCTGACAGACCGCTCCTCAGGCAGTGAGCCGCGCCTCGAGGCTGGCGACCTGGGCGCGTAGCCCGCCGTCGTCGCGGAGCCGGCCCTCGATCGCCGCGAGCCCGTGTACGACCGTCGAATGGTCGCGACCGCCCAGCCCAGCGCCGATCGTGTGCAGCGGGACGTCGGTGTGGCGGCGGCAGAGGTACATCGCCACCTGGCGGGGGAGCGCAACCCGCGCCGTCCGCCGCCGTGAGGTAATCTCCGCGCGCGTCACCTTGAAGGCGAGGCAGACCTCGCCGACGATCCGGTCGAGCGTCGGACGGCCGGTGCGCACGGGCGTGAACGCCCGCAGCGCCTCGCGCGCAAGCGCGATCGTGACTGGGCGACCACTGAGCGTCGCGAAGGCGTCGACCCGGGCAATCGCCCCCTCGAGCTGGCGCCCGTTCTCGCACCAGTGGTCCGCCAGGAAGACGATGACCGCCTCCTCCGGTGCCTCCCAGAGCGCAAGCGCCTTTCGTCGCACCAGGGCGAGCCGGAGCGCCGGATCCGGCGGGCGCACGTCGACGAGCAGGCCCGAGGCGAATCGGCTGCGCAGCGCGTCCTCGATCCCGGGCAGCTCGTGCGGCGCGCGGTCGGACGCGAGGATGATCTGGCGGCCACCGCCGTGCAACGCGTTGAAGGTGTGGGTGAACTCCTCCTGCGAGCGCACCTTGCCCCCCAGGAACTGGATGTCGTCGACGATCAACGTCTCGATTCGGCGGAACCGCCGCCGGAAGGCGTCCATCCGCTCGCGCTTGAGCGCGTCGATGAGCTCGTTGACGAAATTCTCCGCCGACAGGCAGAGGACTTTATCCGCTCCCCGCGCGGCGGCCGCCGCGCAGGTCACCGCCTTCAGGAGGTGCGTCTTCCCGAGGCCGACGCCGCCGTAGAGAAAGAGCGGGTTGAACCGCGTACCCGGCCGCTCCGCCACCGCGCGCGCAGCGTCGTGGGCGACCTGATTGCTCTCTCCCACGACGAACGTATCGAACGTGTAGCGCGGGTCGCCCGGCGGCGGCGCCGGTTCCACCCGTTTGGCTCGCGGCCGTGCGCTCGTCGGTCGTGGCGTCGTCGTGGGACGATCCAGCGCGCGGTTCACCTCCAGCCGGACCGCCGCCGTGGCGCCAGCCACCTGCCGGACCGCGTCCTCGATCGCCCGGAGGTGGTAGCGCTTCACCCAGTCACGGAAGAACCCGTTCGGCACCTCCAGCTGGACTTCCGCCCCGTTCCACGCCACCGCACGCAGCGGCGCGACCCATGTCTCGAAGTGCTGCTCCGACAGCGTACCGCGCAGCCGTTGCAGCGCCTCCGCCCAGATGGCGTCGACCATCCCCCACACCCTCTTCGATCCGACTCCGCGTCGGGCTCTCGAAGATTCGGCTGCGTGCGCCTTGTCCACAGGTGGGGAGATCCACCACAACCCCCCGCCCCCTCAGCACATCACAGCTACGGCCGCCCATCCCGCTTCCGCCCCACCACGCCCCGCTTCCCCCTCCCGAGAAGAAGCCGACCCCGAACCTCCACCTGCTCATGTGTAAGAAAGATTATTCCGCCCCTAACGGGGGCCTTCATGTACTCCGGGTGCGTGACGATTGCAAGACAAAAACGGCGCGCGCGGAGCGTCGGCGCATAACATCGCGGCGTCGTTGCGAGTTCGTGCGCGCCGCGCGCGGTGCGTCTGCCGCGAACGACTCCCGCAAACACGAAGGGGCGGCATGTGCCGCCCCTTCGTCACCGAGAAAGCCGAGCTGCGATCAGCTCTTGGCCTTCAACAGCTCGTCGATTGCTTGCTTGAAGCCGTCCACCGTGCGCTGTCCCATGAAGCGCTTACCGTTGACGAAGTAGGTCGGCGTGCCGCTCACGTCGGCCGTCCGTGCCTGCTGCATCTCCTGGTCGATCTGCTGCTGGACCTCCGCAGAGCCCAGGTCCTTCTCCCAGCGCGCGACGTCGAGACCGATCTGGCCCGCGAGCTCCCTGAACTTGTCGGGACCGAGCTGCGCCGCGTTCTGGAAGATGGCGTCATGCATCTGCCAGAACTTCCCCTGCTTCCCCGCCGCGAGGGCCGCTTTGGCCGCCGGCATCGCGTTCTGGTGGAACGGCAGCGGGTAGTTCTTGTACACGAAGTTCACGTCGTTCGGATAGGCCTTGAGCACGTCGTCGACCAAACTGGCCGACCGAGCGCAGAAGGGTCATTGGAAGTCCGAGAACTCGACGATCGTCACCTTCGCGGTCTGCGGCCCCTTGAGCGCGGAGTTCGCGACCGGGATCGTGTACACCTTGTTGGGGTCGGCCTGTGCAGGGCCCTGCGCAGCGGGCGCGGCCGGCTTCACCTGCTGGATCGCTTTGCCGAGCGCATCGAGCTTGGCCAGGATGTCCTGCTGGCCCTTCTTGATCTCCTCGACGTCGGGCCCACCCGTGCAGCCGGCGAGCGTCGCGAGCCCCAGCAGCACGGGCACCGTTGGTCCTTTCTGCATGGTCACCTCCTGGTCCCGCATGAAAGGCGGCGCCGGGTGCGGTGTCAAGCTCCCGGGCTGCCGACATGGCGGAAGCCCTGCGCTCCGCTTGACCACTCGCCGCATTTTGGGTACCCGCACCGGGTCACCAATCACTTGGTTTCGTGGAAGGGGGGCGCATGCGATCAGTCAGACTCATCTCGGTCGGGACCCTGCTCGGCCTCACCCTGTCGTCCTGCACGCTCGTGCACGATGAGCGCGAGTGGGATGGCTGCGCGATCGGCGGCGCCATCATCGGCGGCGCCATCGGTGGGACCGTGGGCGGCGTGGCAATGAACAACGTCGACGACAGCCCAACCAACAGCGAGCGCGGCGGCGCGATCGCGGGTGGCCTCGTCGGCGGCGCCGCGCTCGGCGCGGTGCTCGGACACCTCATCTGCGATCCGGTGAAGGCCGCGCCGGCGCCCCCGCCGCCACCGCCTCCGCCGCCTCCGGCTCCGCGGAAGATCGCAGAGCTCAAGGGGCCGAACTTCGACTTCAACAAGGCGACGCTGAAGCCGAGCGGCAAGGCCATCGTCGACACGGCGGCAAAGGCCATGAAGGACGACCCGAAGCTGGCGGTCTCCGTCGAGGGCCACACCGACGCCATCGGCTCCGAGGCCTACAACCTCAAGCTCTCCGAGCGCCGCGCCGCCGCCGTCCGGGATCATCTGGTGGCGCACGGGATTGCCGCGTCGCGGATCGCCACCAAGGGGTTCGGCAAGTCGAAGCCCGTGGCCGACAACGGCACCGAAGAGGGACGCGCGAAGAACCGTCGCGTCGAAATCATGGCGCGCTGACGAGCGGGCGGTTGCTCCGCCTGGCGGGGTCGTCTAGGAGGGGCGGCTCGTGACCAGGTTCAGTGAATGCTTCCTGCTCGTGTTCGCGCAACTCGCGGCGGGCGGGATGATCGGGCTGACCCTCCCCCCTTCCTCGGTCGTCGAGCGGGGGTTCTACAAGTCGAGCGCCGCGGTGTTTCTCACCGCGGCGCTCGCGTTTCTGGCCGGTCGGATCGCCCTCGGGCTGCGCCCCGAGGCCACGCCGAACCCGCTCGAGCTCGTGACGTGGGCGGCCTTCGCCCTCACCCTGTCCGTCTACCTCGCGTCGATGTGGGGCAAATCGGGGCGCCTGCGGGCACGCAGCTTCACCGCGTCGCTCGTCCTGGCGCTGGTTGCGCTCACCGTCAGCTCGGCCGGCTATCGCATCGGGCCGGCCCTCGGTGCCGCAGCGCTCCTCTATCCGCTCGGGTTCGTGTTGAGCGCGCTCGTCCTCGGCGCCGTCGCCACCGGGATGCTCCTCGGCCACTGGTACCTCATCGACGTCGGCCTCTCGATCGTGCCGCTCAAGCGGCTGGCGACGTACTACATGGGGGTGCTCGTCCTCCAACTGGCGGTCCTCTTGCTCACCCTGGCCACCTTGGCCGTCTCGGTGGGACCTGGTCGCGATGCGGTGCTGCTCCTCTGGGAGCAGCACCGTGCGCTGCTCGCCATGCGCGTCGGCCTCGGACCCGTCGCAGCGCTCGCCATCGGCGTCCTCATCCACCGCACCCTCGCGATCCCGCAGACCATGGCCGCCACCGGGCTCTTCTACATTGCCACGCTCGCGGTGCTCGTGGGCGAGATGCTCGGCCGTCTCATCCTCTTTCGTACCTCGCTCCCGCTCTGACGCACCCGGTGGACTTCACGTGCGCGGTGGGGCACACACAGGGGCGCCGTGACCCAGCCCGCACCGCCGGCCTTCCCGCACCAGCGCGGTCGTCATTACCGGTACTACGACCTCGCACTCGGTGGCTTCGTGACGGTGCTGTTGTGCTCGAACCTCATCGGACCCGGAAAGTCCTGCCACGTGGAGTTGCCCTTCGCGCTGCCCGGGCTCGGCCGCTCGATCGTCTTCGGTGCCGGCAACGTGTTCTTCCCGATCTCGTACGTCTTCGGGGACTTCCTCACCGAGGTGTACGGCTACGCACGCGCCCGCAAAGTCATCTGGGCCGGCTTCGCGGCGATGCTCTTCGCCACGCTGATGAGCCAGGTCGTGATCCGGTTGCCGGCGAACCCGATGGAGCCGTTCAATGCGATCATTCAACCCGCTCTCGAGGTCTGCTTCGGCAACACGTGGCGGATCGTGGCGGGCTCGATTCTCGCCTTCTGGGCGGGCGACTTCGTGAATTCGTTCGTGCTGGCCAAGATGAATATCCTCACCCGCGGCCGCTTCCTCTGGACCCGCACGATCGGCTCGACGATCGCCGGCCAGGCGGTCGACAGCCTGCTCTTCTACCCGATCGCGTTCGCCGGCATCTGGACTACGGACACGATGGTCCGCGTGGTCGTCTTCAACTGGATATTCAAGGTGAGCGTCGAAGCCCTGCTCACGCCCGCGACCTATGCCGTGGTGGGGTTCCTCAAGCGCGCCGAGAACGAGGACTTCTATGACACGGACACCGACTTCACGCCGTTCAGCCTCTCGGACTGAGACGACCGTGGAGCGCGCGTGAGCGGGTTCGCGGGCGCGCGGATCGTGGTGACGGGCGCCGGCAGCGGGATCGGCCGCGTCGCCGCCCGCGACCTCGCCGCGCGCGGCGCGGCGCTCGTCTTGATCGGGCGCCGCCCTCGAGCCGCTGCGCGAGACGCTCCCCGCGGCCGAGCACGTCGTGCTCGACCATGCCGACGACGCGGCCGTCGCCGCGTACGCGGCGCGCTGCGGCGCCCTCGACGGCATGTTGCTCAACGCCGGGCAGTTCGCCGCCGGCACGGTCGAGGAGAGCGCCGTGGCGACGTTCGACCAGATGATCGCCGCCAACCTGCGCGGCCCCTGGCTTCTCTGCCACCATCTCGGCCCGCGGCTCGTGCGCGGCGCGAGCGTCGTGCTCGTGGGTTCCAATATCGGCCTCCGCGCCATCCCGGGGCCGCCGCGTACAGCGTCGCGAAGGCCGGCCTGCACATGCTCGCCTGCGTCCTCGCCCGCGAGTGGGCCGAGCGCCAGATTCGCTGCAACGCGATCGCCCCGGGCCCGGTGCTGACCCCCATGCTCGAGGCACGCTTTCGCAGCGGCCCCGACCCAGCCGCGGAGCTCGCGCGCATGGCGAAAGCGAACCCGCTCGGCCGGCTCGGACGGGAGGAGGAGATCGCGGCCCTCGGCATCCACCTCCTCTCCAGCGAGAGCACGTGGACCACCGGCGTCGTGATCCCGTGCGACGGCGGCGCAACCGCGGCGTTCTAGCTCAGTCGAAGACCTTGATCACGCTCACCTGCACGCCGAGGCTGCTCCGCGCGACATCGAAGCCGACGGCCATGCCCTCTCGCAGGCCGTCGACCCGCGGGATCGGACCCTGGATGTCGACCAGCGGGTGACGAAAGGGGTACTCACGCCCCGTCGCGTCACTGCGCAGCACCCCGGATTCGCTGCCGTAGGACACGCGGACGATGACGCCGCGGTACCAGGGATCCACCACGGGCGTATCATCGCCCGTCGGCATCAGGCCTCCGCGCCGGGTCCGACCGCGCCGTCCGCGACTTCACCGAGCCGCTTTGCCCCGACGCGTTCACAGAACACCGCGAACGACTCGCCCGCATGGCGCTCGCGCTCGTAGAACCGCGCCACCGCGGCGACGACGATCGGGGTCTGCGCTTCCGGCCACCGGCCGATCCGCTTGCCGACGCGGCCGCGGCCCTCGCCCACGCTGCCGCCGACGAGGACGGAGTAGTATGGGGTCTCCGTCCCATCGTCCGCCTTGATCGCATGGCCGGTGAGCCCGATGTCTCCCACGTTGTGCTGGCCGCAGGAATTGGGGCAGCCGCTGATCTTGATCCCGAAGGGGCCGAGCCGCTCGGCGAAACCATCGCCCGTCGCGGGATCGTCCATGAGGGCCGCGCGGAGGCGATCGGCCATGCCCATCGAGCGCGTGATCGCCAGCGAGCAGTAGTCCATGCCCGGACAGGAGACGACGTCGTGGATCGATCCGGCGTCCGGGCTGGCGAGATCGGCCTGCAGGAGCGCCGCGAACAGCGCCGGGAGGGCCGCATCGGGTACGGAGGGGAGGACGATGTTCTGGTCGTTCGTGCAGCAGAGCGTTCCATCGCCGTGCTCGCGCACGAGCCGGGCGACCGCTCGCATCTGTGCGGTGGTGATGTCCCCGAGGGGGAGCTCGACGATGGCGCTGCGGTAGCCGGGCTGCCGCTGCGGTCGCGTGTTCGTGCGCCGCCAGCGCGCGAACCCGGGGGCTTCGGGCGCCGGCTGGCGGTGCGCGTCGGGCAGCGGCGACACCCGATGCTCCGCGACCATCGTCCGCACCTGGGCGCGGAGCTCCGCGCCACGCTCGGCGTCGACGCGCGCGACCTCCGCCTCGACGGTGCTACGGAAGCGCTCGAGCCCCATCTTCTGGACGACGTACTTCATCCGCGCCTTGTGACGGTTCTTGCGCTCGCCGTAGCGATGCTGGACGCGGACGATGGCCTCGCACCACACGAGCACGTCCGCCGCCGGGATGAAGTCGCGTAGGTGGCGGGCCAGGAATGGCTGCGAGCCGAGCCCACCGCCGGCCCACACCGCGAACCCCTCCACGCCCTGGTCGACCTTGGCGTAGAGGCCGATGTCGTTGACCGGGATCTGCGCGCAGTCGAGAGGACAGCCCTCGACCGCGATCTTGAACTTGCGCGGCAGCGTCAGGTTCAGCGGGTTGAACAGAAAGTACTCGTGGATGGCGAGGCAGTAGGGAAAGACGTTGAAGGGCTCGTCCGGGGACACCCCGGCGTACGGGCAGCAGGTGACATTGCGGACGGTGTCCGCACACGCCCCACGCGTGGTGATCCCCACCGCCAGCAGGCGGTCGTACACGTCCATGATCCGCTCGAGCGGGACCCAGTGGATCTGGATGTCCTGGCGCGTCGTCACGTGACCGACGCCGCGGCCGTAGCGATCCGCGACGTCGGCGATCGCCTCGAGCTGCGAAGCGGTGAGCACGCCGCCGGCGATCTTGATCCGCTGCATGTGGCTCGTGTGGTCGAGCTGGTAGTAGAGCCCGTACGACAGCCGCAGCGGGCGCCATTCGTCCGCCGTGATCCGACCGTCCAGGTAGCGTGCGAGACGGTCGCCGTGGGCGGCGAGCGCTTGCCGGTGGAGCTGCTCGGTGGGTCGCATCACGCAGGCGGTGGACGGTGGGACACCGTCGGACACCGGCCCGGATTATGGCCGCTCGGGTTCGGCGAAGTCAACGCGCGCCGCACCCGGGACGTACGGGAGTGGCGAGACGCCTGCGGGCACGCTATGCCCGCGGCGCAGATGGGCAGCGCCACCGCCGAGATCGTCCTCCCGGCCCGGGGGCGCTTCGACCTGCGCGCCACCGTGCTGTCGCACGGACCGATGCCGCACGCCCCCTGGCAGTGGCACGACGGAGTCCGCCCCCTGCTCCGCCGCGCCGAGCGCCTCGCCGACGGCTCGGTGTACCTGCTCGCCATCCGTCCCGCGCCGGCCGGCGTCGTGCTGCGTGCGACCGGGCCCGACGCCAACGAGATCGAGCGCCTGGCGCCGCTCGCCGCGCGCATCCGCCGCGCGCTCCGCCTCGACGAGGACCTGACGTCCTTCCATCGGCTGTGTCGCACCCATCCCGGACTGCGTCCGATCGCGCGCGCCGGCCTCGGTCGCCTTCTGCGCGGCACGACGCTCTTCGAGGACCTCGTGAAGGCCATCGTGTGGAGAGGCCGCACCGGTGCCGGCGCTGCGACCATCGGTCACCTGGGGACGCTCGGCTCGCGTTGTGCCGCGCGGCCGGGGCTGCGCGCGTTCCCCACCCCCGATCAAATCGCCCAGGCGGGCGCGGCGCCTCCGCGTGCGCAGGCCCGGCTCGGATCCCGCGCCGTCTCGATCAAGCGGATCGCCCGCGGCGTCGCCGACGGCACCTGGGACCTGGCCGAGCTGGACGCCGCCGCCGATCGGCTCCCGTCGGCCACCCTCGTCCGCCGGCTCCGCGCGCTCCCCGGCATCGGCCCCGCCGCGGCAGCGTGGATGCTGCTCGTTCTCGGCCACTACGACCGACCCGCGATCGATGCCGCGACGCTGCGATGGGTCCGTGGCTCTGAACCGCCGGTGCTCACGGCCGCCGCCTGGGGCGCATGGCGGGGACTCGCGCTCTGGTGGGCGCAGTGCCTCGGGCTCGACGCGCGGACGCTCAGCGCGGTGCGACGGCCGGCCGGCCCTGATCGCCGAGCTCGGCGTAGGTGAGACCCGCGAACGGCGCACACTCGCCGGCGAGCGTCGCGAAGACGGCCGCAGCACTCGTCGCCGCTTCGCGGCCCTCGAGCCGCGCGAGCAGCTCGTCGAGCACGAGCCAGCCGGCCCGGGCCTCCCCGGGCGCTGGCACCGCCGCGTGGAAGCGCTGCACCCGGGACGCATGGTTCGTGAACGTCCCCTCGCTCTCGGCGTACGTACCGATCGGGAGGACGATGTCGGCGAACCGCGCGACCTCGCGCGCTTCGCTGTCGAGCACGATCAGGCCAGGGACGTTCTCCAGCACCGCGTGGACGCGCGCCGCGTCGCCCCACGACGCAAGATCGGTTCGGTGCACGAGCAGCGCCCGGACCTCGCGGCGGTCGACCGCCGCGAGCAGGTCCTCGACGCCCCCGGCGGGCGAGAGGCCCTGTAGGACGAGTCCCGTCGTGTTGGGGTTCTTGTCCGCCCGGATCAGGAGCTCGTCGTGGAAGGCGCCTGCCGGCGACCACGCGACGGCGACGAGTCGCGCCCCGAGCCGCATCGCGAGGCGCCGGAGCAGGAAGATCTCTTCGTTGGACGCCTGCGCCGACACCACGATGCCGACGGCGCCAGGGCCGTGCACCTTGGCGAGATCCGCGAGCCGGCTGGCGGTGGCACCGATGGCCTGCGGCCACGTCGACGAGAGGAATCCTTCTCCCCCGCGCACGAGCGGCTGCATGAGGCGGCCTTCGCCCTGGAGCGTATGGCACGACAGCCGTCCGGCGTCGCACATCCAGTACTGATTCACGTCCGGATTCGGCCGCGGCTGGAAGCGGAAGATGCGGCCCTCGCGGTGGTAGATCTCGATGTTGCAGCCCGTCGCGCAGGCGCCGCAGATGGACTCTGCGCGCTCGAGGTACCAGACGCGCGCGCGGAAACGGAAGTCGCGGCTCGTGAGCGCGCCGACCGGGCAGATGTCGACGACGTTGCCCGAGTACGGGTTGTCGAGTGTCCGGCCCGGCGCCAGGTCGATCCGGTTGTGGTTCCCGCGTTCGAAGATCGCGAGCTCGCTCGTCTTGGTAACTTCGTCGAGAAACCGGGTGCAGCGCGCGCAGAGGATGCAGCGCTCCTGGTCGAGCATCACGAGCGGCCCGATCGGGATCGCCTTGCCCTTGTGCACCTTCTCCGGCAGCGGAATACGGCTCTTCTGCCGGTCGAAGTCCATGTAGTATTCTTGCAGCTTGCACTCGCCCGCCTGGTCGCAGATCGGACAGTCGATCGGGTGGTTCAGCAGCAGGAACTCGAGCACCGACTTCTGCGCGACCTTGGTCTTCTCGCTCTGCGTGAAGACCTTCATGCCGTCGGTCACCCGCGTGTTGCAGGCGATCTGGAGCTTCGGCTGCTTCTCGATCTCGACCAGGCACATGCGACAGTTCCCGGAGATCGAGAGCCCCGGATGCCAGCAGTAGTGCGGGATCTCGATGCCGAGGCGCTCCGCGGCCTGGATGACCGTGACGCCGTCCTCGACCGTGATGCAGCGACCGTCGATGTCAACCGTGGGCATGCGCGCGTCTCGGGGTCTCGCCGGCCGGGCGGAGCGGGCAGCGGCCAAGCCGCGCATGCTCCTCGAACTCGGCCTTGTACTTGGTGACCAGCGCGCGCACCGGCATCGCGGCGGCGTCGGCGAGCGCGCAGATGGTGTTGCCCTGCATGTTGTTGGCGATGCTGAGCAGGAGGTCGACTTCCCGCGGCTCGGCCGTCCCCGCCTCGAGCTTCTCGAGCACGGTGTGCAGCCAGCCCGTGCCCTCGCGGCACGGCGTACACTGGCCGCACGACTCGTGGTGGAAGAAGCGCTCGAGGATGAGCGCCGTCTTCACCATGCAGACGGTGTCGTCCATCACCATCACGCCGGCGGAGCCGAGGAACGACCCGGCCTTCTGGACCGAGTCCATGTCCATCGGCACGTCGATCTCTTCCGGCGTGAAGATCGGCATGGACGCACCGCCCGGGATGACGCCCTTCAGTCGGCGGCCGTTCGGGATCCCGCCCGCGTGCGTGTAGACGATCTCCCGCAGCGGCGTGCCCATCGGCAGCTCGTAGACGCCCGGCCGCACCACGTGCCCCGAGACGCAGAAGAGCTTCGGACCCGGGCTCGATGCCGGCCCGATGCTCTTGAACCATTCCGCGCCGCGCGCGACGATGTGTGGTACGCACGCGAGCGTCTCGACGTTGTTGACGATCGTCGGGGAGCCGAAGAGCCCGTAAACCGCGGGGAACGGTGGCTTGATGCGCGGGTAGGCGCGCTTGCCCTCGAGCGACTCGATCAGACCCGTCTCCTCGCCGCAGATGTAGGCCCCCGCGCCACGGTGCACGACCACCTCGAGGTCGAAGCCGGTGCCGAAGATGTCCCGGCCGAGGAACCCGCCCTCACGCGCCTCGCGCACCGCCGTCCACAGGCGATCGTAGCCGAGCTTGAACTCGCCCCGGATGTACACGTACGCGGCATGGCACTTGATCGCGAACGCCGAGATCAGGATGCCTTCGAGGAGCTGGTGCGGGTCGGCCTCGATGATCTCCCGGTCCTTGAACGTCCCGGGCTCGCTCTCGTCGGCGTTGACGCAGAGGTAGACCGGCTTCGCGTCCTGCTTGGGAAGGAACCCCCACTTCATCCCGGTCGGGAACCCCGCACCACCGCGCCCGCGCAGGTTGGACGCCTTCACCATCTCGATGAGCTGCTCGGGGGTGTGCTGCGTCAGCGCCTTGCGCGCGGCCTCGTAACCGCCGTGCGCGACGTACACCGCGAGCTTGCGGAGGTCGGGGACGTCCCGGCAGCGCAGGAGCAGGTGTTCGCTCATGGGCCGCTCCGGTTACCGCGTGTCGGCCTCGGCCGTGGTCGACGCGAGCGGCTGCTTCTGCTGCTGGATCCGGCGCTGCAGCGCCATGAGGCCGTCGAGGACGACTTCCGGTCGCGGCGGGCATCCGGGCACATAGACGTCGACCGGCACGATGCGGTCGATGCCCGGGAGCGTCGCGTAGTTGTCGTAGAAGCCGCCCGTGGAGGCGCAGGCACCAAACGCCATCACCCACTTCGGCTCGGCCATCTGCTCGTACACGCGCTTCAGGATCGGCGCCTGGCGCATCGTCACGGTGCCGATCACCATGAGCAGGTCGGCCTGGCGCGGCGTGAATCGCGGCAGCAGGGCACCGAACCGGTCGATGTCGTACGGCGTCATGGAGAGCGACATGTACTCCATCGCGCAGCACGCGGTCGCGAACGGATACGGAAAGATCGAGTACTTCCGCGCCCAGCCGATCGCCTTGTCGAGCCGGGTGACGACCACGGCCTCGGCGATCAAGGCCTCCTCGCCGGAGGCGATCCGGCGGGGCTTCGGGGGCTCGATGGGTTTCGCCATGGAACGCGCTTCGTCTACCCGCTGGATCCGAGCCTGTCAAAGCGCGCGGTTGCATTCACGTCGCCCGCGGGCTAGCCGGGGCGCTGTGGATCCGCTGACCCGCTTGGTCCATCTGCTCGCGCTCGCAACGTACTTCGGCACGACCCTGAGCTTGGCACTGGTCTTCCTGCCCGCGACCACCGTGATCGAGGATCCCGCCGTCCAGCGCACCGCGCTCGCACGGGGGCTGCGGCCGTACAACGTGCTCTCGGTCGGCGCGCTCGGCGTCCTCATCATGACCGGGGCCTCCGGCCTCACCGACCTGAAGGCGCGCTACGGCGCGGACTTCCAGCAGCTGCTCTGGCCGCTGGCGACGAAGCTCGCGCTCACGTTCGCCCTCACCATGGTCGGCACCTATATCTCCTTCGGGATCGCACACCGGCTGGTGCGGGCCGAGCTCGGGATGCTGGCGATCGAGCCCGAGAAGCAGCGCGGGATGGTCCGGCGCATGCAAGGGGCCGCCTGGCTGGCGCTCGCCCTCGCCGTGTGGACCGCCTGGATCGGGCTCGGGATGCGCTGAGGAGGGAGATCGCATGGACCGCTTCCACCACGTCGCCGATCGCGTCGCCTTCGCCGCCCAGAAGATGGCGAAGGTGAACCTCGTCGATACCCCGAATCTCTTCTGCGACGTCTACGGCCTCGAGCCCGGGCAGGAGCAGGCCGGCCACCGGCACGCCGTCGGCGACAAGCTCTACTACGTGCTCTCCGGGACCGGCCGCATCCGGGTCGGCGGCGAGGAGCGCGACGTCGGCGCGGGCGACCTCGTGTGTGCGCCCGCGGGCGAGGAGCACGCGGTCCGCAACCCGAGCGACAGCCGCCTCGCGTTGCTCGTCGTGATGGCGCCGAAGCCGGGCTGACGCGCTCGCTACGCGGCCCCCGGGACGACCGCGGCCGCCAGCGCCGCCACCAGCGCGTCGAGGTCGGCCAGGTCGCGCACGACGTGGGACACGCCGAGGGACGCGAGCCGTCCCGACCCCTCGTGATCGACGCCGACCAGCGGCAGCCCGAGGCGCCGCGTCGCCGCGACGTCCCAGGGACCATCGCCGACGTACACCACTCGCTCCGTTCCGGCTCCGGCACCGCCGCGCGCGATCGCCATTCGGAGGATCGCCTCGCGCGCCGGGTGATCGTCGCTCGAGGCGAACGGGACCCGCGCGTGCGCGACCAGCGCACGCGAGAGCTTGAGCCGCGCCGCCGCCTCCCAACACCCGGTCGCGATCGCCACCCGATGCCCGGCGCGGGCAAGCCCTGCGAAGACCTCCGCGGCCCCGGCCACGCGCAGGGCCGGAGACGGGGCACCGAGGCCCGTCGCCAGCAACTCGAGAAACCGCCGCTTCACGGCCCGCGCGGCGGCACGCGCCGTGTTGCCCCGCCGCGCGAGGGTGTACTCCGCGAGCCCCTGGTCGCTCACCTGCGGGCAGGCGCGCCAGTCGTCGTCGGTCATCACGATGCCGTGGACGTCGTGCACCGCCTGCGCGAACAGCGCCGCATCGAGCCCCACCGTCCGCGTGAGCGTCCCGTCGACGTCGAAGACGACCAGCACGCGGCGTTCCTAGCAGCCGCCCGGGCGCGGTGCACGGCGCGGAGCGCACGGGCCCGCCACCCATCGCCAGCCGAGACTGCCGCGAGGCGACTGGCATCCGTCGGACCCCGATGCTAGACGACTCGATTCGCGTTCTCGCTCTCAGGAGGTCCCCATGCCAGTGATACCCGCCACGCAGCTCCGCGCGGGCATGATCATCCAGCACCAGAACGATCTCTGGCGCGTGATGACCGTGGTGCACGTGACGCCCGGCAACTGGCGCGGCATGGTCCAGACCAAGCTCCGCAACCTCCGGGCGGGCACCCAGACCGAGCACCGCTTCCGCTCCGAGGACAAGGTCGACCGCGTCTCCTTCGAGCAGCACGAGATGGAATACCTCTACGAAGCCGACGGCTTCTACCATTTCATGAATACCGAGACCTACGACCAGATCGGCCTCGACCCCGACCAGCTCGGCGACGCGGTCCACTACCTCCTCCCGAACGCGAAGATCGAGGTCGAGTTCTACGAGGGGAAGCCCATGGGCGTCAGCCTGCCCAAGACCGTGGACCTCAAGGTCACGGACACGACGCCGGGCCTCAAGACCGCGACCGTCACGAACGTGCTGAAGCCCGCCACCACCGAGACGGGCCTCGTCGTCCAGGTCCCGAACTTCATCGACATCGGCGACCTGATCCGCGTCGACACCGAGTCGGGGAGCTATCTCTCGCGCGCCAAGGGCGACTGACGCCGCGCCCCCTCAGGCGCCCTTCCAGGTCGGTTTCCGCTTCTGCGCGAACGCCCGCGGTCCCTCGATGCAGTCCTCGCTGCTCCACAGGCGCGTGACCGCCGGATAGTCGCCGCGCAGCGCATCGCCGAGCGGCCGTCCGAGGCCCTCGAGCGCCGCTTGCTTGGTCGCCTGGATCGACAGCGGGGAGCATTCGGCGATCGCCGATGCCCAGCGTTCCGCCGTCGCCATGAGGGCAGCCGACGAGGCGACCTCGTTCACCAGCCCGATGCGGGCGCCCTCGGCAGCGGTGATCGGCCTGCCGGTGAGCATCATGCCCATCGCGATCTTGAGCGGGAGCTGGCGCGGCAGCCGGTGCACCCCGCCCGCCGCCGCCATCAGGCCGACGCGTGGCTCCGGCAGGCCGAGCGTGGCGTGCTCCGCGGCGATGATGAGATCGCACGCGAGCGCCATCTCCAGGCCTCCGCCGAGCGCGACACCGTTCACCGCCGCGATGACCGGCTTCCAGAGATCGGACCGCGAGGTGATGCCGCCAAAGCCGCCCCGCGGCAGCCCGGGCAGGCCGTGCTCGGCCGTCCACTTGAGGTCGTTGCCGGCCGAGAACGCCTTCTCCCCGGCGCCGGTGAGAATCGCGACCCACGCGTCCGCGTCTGCCGCGAAGTCGTCCCACACCTTCGACAGCTCTTCGTTGGCCGGCGGGTGCAGCGCGTTCATCACCCCCGGCCGGTCGATGGTGACGTAGGCGACGTGCGCCTTCTTCGTGTAGCGGACGAATTCGAGCGGCATGCGGATTCCCCCTGCGCGCCGCTTCTACCGGCTCGTCCGGGCCGACGCCAGCCGGTCGTCTCGCGAATTGACACGGACGCCGTCGCCCCGATATGCGCGCGGCGATGGCACCGGAGCACCGCCACATCGAGACCAACGGCATCCGTCTCCACTGCGTCGTCGACGGCAGCGGGCCGCTGGTCGTCCTTCTGCACGGCTTCCCCGAGTGCTGGTACTCGTGGCGGCACCAGCTCGCGGCCCTCGCACCGCGCTTCCGCGTCGTCGCACCCGACCTCCGCGGCTACGGCGACAGCGACAAGCCGGCCGGCGTCGCGGCCTACGACCTCCAGGAGTTGCGCGCCGACGTGCTCGGCCTCATCCACGCGCTCGGCGAGCGCGAGGCGGTGATCGTCGGCCACGACTGGGGTGGCGGCCTCGCGTGGAGCTTCGCGATCGAGCACCCCGAGGCCACGCGCCGCCTCGTCGTGATGAACTGCCCGCACCTGGCGAAGTTCCAGGAACATCTGCGCGCCGACCCCCTGCAGCTCCTGCGCAGCTGGTACATGTTCTTCTTCCAGATTCCCTGGCTGCCCGAGACCCTGCTCGGCCTGGGGCACGCGTGGGCGGTCGGCAACGCGATCCGGAGGTCTGCCGTTCGCAAGGGGGCGATCACGGAAGACGACCTTGGCGCCCTGCGCGACGCAGCGAGCCGTCCCGGTGCGCTCCGGGCCGCGATCAACTACTACCGCGCGACCTTCCGCAGCACCGACGCGTTGGCCGGGCTCCCGGCCGGCGTGCGGCGATTTCTCTTTGGCGACCGCCCCTTCCCCGCTGCGCGCCGGCACCTGGCGGACTGGCCCAAGATCGCCGCACCGACGCTCCTCATCTGGGGCGAGCAGGACATCGCGCTCCGCAAAGCGCTCACCTACGACATGGAGCCGCTCTTCAGCGGCCCGTTCACGCTGCACTACATCCCGGACTGCGGGCACTGGGTGCAGCAGGAGGCGGCGGACGAGGTGAATCGCGTCCTGCTCGAGTTCCTGGCCGACCTCGCGCCGCCGGCGGGCTCCTAGGCGCGGATGCCGGTCGGCTCCGGACCCGATTCCTCGATCGCGTAGCCGGCCACGCGGGCAACGTACCCGCGCGTGATCGACGGAAGGTAGCCCTGGATGTCGGCGAATCGGGTCGGGTCGCCGCCCGCCGCGGTCGCACGCGCCTGTGCCTGCGCGACCCGTCCCTCGCCGGCGTTGAACGCCGCGACGGCGAAGAGCTGCCGCTCGGCCGGATCGCCGACGGGAACCGTCGCGAGGCCGCGGCCGAGTCGGGCCTCGCGGCCGAAGATGTCGTGCAGGTAGCGCAGGTAGCCGACGCCCGTCGCGACGTCGTCGGTGCCCTCCGGGCGCTCGACCGTTCCGGCGGCGAACTTCCGCTCCATCTCCGCCGCCGTGCCCGCGAGCACCTGGAACGTCCCGACGCTGCGGCCGTCGGGACTCCGCGCCGCCGGGTTGAGGCTCGACTCCGCGCGCGCCACGGCGACCGAGAGGCCCGGCGCGACACCGGCCGTCGCGGCGGCATGCCGGACGGCTGCCGCGACCTCGTGCTTCGACGTCCCGGCGTGCGATGTCCCGAGCTGTCCCGGTCGGGCACCGCGAGCGCCCGACCCCGCCGCGTGGGGGACACGGAAACGAAACACCGGGGCCGGCTGCCGTACGGGGTGCGACCTGATGACCGACCGCGGCGAGGACCGGCTCGGCGAGGTCGTCCCACCGGACTTGGGGGCGAGCATCTGCTCCAGCATGTGCCGGAACGGCACCGCCGCCGGCTGCCGGGGAGCGACGCCGGTCGTCCCGGGCAGTGCCGTCCCGAGCACCTCGTGCAGCCGCGGGATCATGGGGGGCCATCCTGCAACCCCGATACCAATCGCCGCACCGTCCCCACATGGTCTCCTCGCGCGCCCCACCGGCAGATGTTGCCGGGCGGGGCAGACACTCCCCCCCGCCTGGCGACCCGGAGTCCCACGGGCTAAACGACCCGAGATGCGCAACGCGGACCTGGCGCGCGCCTTCCGCGACCTCGCGGCGTACCTCGAGATGGAGGACGTGCCGTTCAAGCCCCGCGCGTACGAGAAGGCGGCCCAGGCGATCGAGTCCCACGACCACCCGCTCGCCGCGCTCTACCGCGAGGGCGGCGAGAAGGCGCTGCGCGAGATCCCCGGGGTTGGCCGCTCGATGGCCGAGAAGCTCGCCGAGATCCTCATCACCGGGAAGTGCGCCGCGCTCGAAACGTACCGCCGCCGGATGCCGGTCGACCTCGCAGCCCTCACCGCGGTCGAAGGCGTGGGACCGAAGGCCGTCAAGGCCCTCTACGACCGGCTTCGCGTGCGCACGCTCGCCGATCTCGAAGCCGCCGCGCGCGCCGGGAAGATCCGCACGCTGCCGCATTTCGGCGAGCGCAGCGAGCAGCGCATCCTGAAGGCGCTCGCCGTCGTGCACTCGGTGGGTGGCCGCCAGCCGCTGCACGTCGTGCGTGAACTCGTCGAGCCACTCGTCGCCGTGCTGGCCGGGATGACGGGCGTGCGGCAGGTCGCGGTCGCCGGCTCCATCCGGCGGCGGCGCGAGACGATCGGCGACGGGGACCTGCTCGCCGTCGCCGCCAGGCCCGACGCGGTGACGCGTGCGTTCGCGGCCCTGCCCGGCGTCGTGCAGATCCTCGGCCGCGGCCCGACCAAGGCGAGCGTCCGAATCGAGGGCGGCCTCCAGGTCGACCTGCGCGTCGTTCCCGCCGAGAGCTTCGGCGCCGCGCTCCTGTACTTCACCGGCAGCAAGGCGCACAACGTCGCGCTCCGCCAGCTCGCCATCGGCAAGGACCTCAAGCTGAACGAGTACGGCCTCTTCCGCGGTGCGAAGCGCATCGCGGGCCGCACCGAAGCGGACTGCTACGCGGCGCTCGGCCTTCCCTGGATCCCGCCCGAGCTGCGCGAGGACCGTGGCGAGATCCAGGCCGCGCGCGACGACCGCTTACCGACCCTCGTCGAGCCCGGCGACCTGCGCGGCGACCTGCAGATCCAGACCGACTGGACCGATGGCCACGACTCCATCGAGGCGATGGCCCTCGCCGCCCGCGCGCTGCACTTCGAGTACATCGCGATCACCGACCACACGAAGAGCCTCGCAATGACCGGCGGCGCCGACGAGCGCAAGCTCCGCCGCCAGATGCGCGAGATCGCGAAGCTCAACGCCCGACTCGACGGCATCCGCATCCTCAGCGGTGCCGAGGTCAACGTCAACCGGGACGGCACGCTCGACATCGACGATGCGACGCTCGCTCAGCTCGACGTGGTCGGCATCGCGGTGCACTCGTACTTCACCCTGCCGCGCGCCGAGCAGACGCGACGGATCGTCCGCGCGATGCAGAACCCGCACGCCGACATCCTCTTCCACCCGACCGGCCGCATCCTCGGCAAGCGCGAGCCCTACGACGTCGACATCGACGCCCTGATCGCCGCCGCGAAGGACACCGGCACGGTTCTCGAGCTGGACGCGTTTCCGGAACGGCTCGACCTCCGCGACGAGCACGTGCGCCGCGCGGTCGAGGCCGGCGTCCCCATCGTGATCGACTCCGACGCGCACAGCGCCGCGCACCTGCCGTACGCACGCGAATACGGCATCGACCAGGCTCGGCGTGCGTGGGTCACCAAAGCGGACGTGCTCAATACCCGGCCGGTGACCGCCTTCCTGGCCGGGCTGAAAGGCACACGTCGCGCCCGCCCTCGCGCAGCGCCATCCCGTCGACGACCCCGGCCCTGAGCGCGGCGGCGCCCCCCGCGCGCCACCGTCGGATTGCATCGGCCCCGGCGATATACGAGCCTCGCCCCGGTCGGCCCCGCGCGGCCGACGTCCCCTCCGATGTGCACGCCGACGCCCTGGCACGCTGTCTTTGGCAACGACCGCCCGGTCGAAGTGGAGATCGGCCCCGGGCGCGGCGACGTGTTGCTCGCCTACGCCACCGCACGGCCCGGCACGAACTTCTTCGGCATCGAGCGACACTGGGGACCGGCCGAGGCCATCCTCGCCCGCGCGCGGGCGCAGGGGCTCACCAACGTGCGCGCGATCGGCGCCGACGCCCGCTGCGTGATCGCGGGGCTCGTCCCGCCGGCGTCCGTGGCCGCGTACCACATCTACTTCCCCGACCCGTGGCCGAAGAACCGCCACCGGGATCGCCGGCTCGCCGACGCCGCCTTCGCCCGCGCGCTGCGCACGTCGCTCGCGCCTGGGGGTGTCGTTCACGTCGCGACGGACGTCCCGAACCTCTTGGCCCTACTCGCTCGCAGCTTCGCGGCGGCCGGCCTGGCGCCGCGCCCCGACCTAGGCCCCGATCCGGCTCGCCCGCGGACGAAGTTCGAGCGCAAGTACGCCGGCGACGGAACGCATCACGCGTGCTTCACCGCCGCAGACACCTGAGCGCGAGCGCCGCCGTCAGGCGGACGGCCCGGAGAGGCCACAGAACTGCTCGTAGTCGATGAGCCGCGTGATCGTCGGGTGGTCGCTGCAGACCGCACAGTGGGGATCGCGCCGCAGCTTGAGCACGCGCACTTCGCCGGAGAGCGTGTCGAAGTGCATCATGCGGCCGTACAGGGGACGGCCCTGCCCGAGGATGACCTTGATGGCTTCGAGCGCCTGGTAGCAACCGACGATGCCCGGCAGCACGCCGAGGACTCCGGCCTCGGCGCACGACGGCACGGCCCCTGGGGGCGGCGGCTCCGGGAAGAGACAGCGGTAGCAGGGGCCGTGCGGCGGGTCGTACACCGTGCACTGGCCCTCGAACTGCCAGATCGCACCGTCGACCAGGGGCTTGCGGAGCATCACCGCAGCATCGTTGGCGAGGTATCGCGTCGGGAAATTGTCGCAGCCGTTCACGATCACGTCGAACTGTTCGAACAGACGGATCGCGTTCTCCGACGACAACCGCTCGCGGAACTCGACCACGTTCACGTCCGGATTGAGCGCCTGGAGCGTGAGCTTGGCGGACTCGGTCTTCGGCATCCCGATACGGGCGTTGGTGTGGAGGATCTGCCGCTGGAGGTTCGAGAGATCGACCACGTCCATGTCGACGAGCCCGACGGTGCCCACGCCCGCTGCGGCGAGGTAGAACGCCGCGGGCGAGCCGAGCCCTCCCGCGCCGATGCACAGCACCTTCGCGCCGAGGAGCTTCGCCTGCCCGGCCTCGCCGACCTCCGGCAGCAGGAAGTGGCGGCTGTAGCGCACCTGCTGCTCGCTCGTGAAGTGCGGGGGCTCGGCGATGGGCAGGCCCTGGTTCTTCCATGCGGTGAAGCCACCCCGCATCGAGACCACGTCGGCGTAGCCCAGCTCCACCAGGACGCGCCCGGCGAGCAGCGACCGCGTCCCGCCGGCACAGTACGCCACGATCGGCGTGGTCTTGTCGGTGACCGTCTCCTCGACCCGCATCTCGAGAAAGCCCCGCGGCAGCGAGACCGCGCCAGGCAGGTAGCCCTGGCGGTATTCCTCACGCTCGCGCACGTCGAGGAGAATGGGGGTCCTCGGTCCAGCGCTGCGGGACCGCACCTCTTCCGGAGACACCTCCGGCACGAGCCGCCGCGCCTCGTCCATCACCTGCTGGTAGGTCTTCGCCATCGGATCAGCCCTCGACGCCGTCGAACAGGTTCATGCGGTACTCGAGCCACCCCGCCACGGCCGCAGCGTAGCGCGGGGACACCAGCATCCGCAGGGGATTCAGCATGCGCCACATGGGATACCGACGCGACAGCGTGAGCGGGTCCCGGTCGAGGCCGAGGATGAACGCCGCCTTCTCGCGATCGAGGCGGCCGAGGAGTCCCCTCCGCCAGAGCGCGAGGACGATCACCGGCTGGCGGCCTCCTCGGCGTCGCGGTACGCGCGCTGGAGGTCGTCCATGAGCGCTCCCGTGCCGCGCGTCTCGAGGGTGCGCGAACGCTCCATCAGGACCGCCTTCGTCTCGATGAAATCCTCGCGCCGGTAGCCCCAGATGCGCGGGTGAACGTACGTGTCCATGCGGATCGCGTCGCACGGGCACGCCTCGACGCACATGCCGCAGTAGATGCACTGGAGCGTGTCGATCTCGTAGCGCACCGGATACTTCTCGACCGTCGCGTCCGGATGCTCGCCGGCCTCGATGTGGATGCACTTGGCCGGGCAGGCGGTGGCACAGAGGAAGCACGAGGTGCAGCGCACCGAGCCGTCGGGCTTGAGCGTGAGCCGGTGCGACCCACGATAGCCCGCCGAGTAGGCCTTGCGCTCCTCGGGATACTGCACCGTGACTGCCGCGCGCCGGTCACGGGCGACACCGAACAGGTGCAGGGTGTGGAGCGCCAGGTTGCGGACGAGATGACGGGTCGTGACGGCGAGACCACGCGCCACCTCGGGCAGGTAGAGGCGCTCGGCGAACGAGAGCTTGGGACGCACCCGCGGCATGGTCGGCAGCCTACCATCCGGCCCGAGCCGCTGCCAGGTGCGCCCGGGTCTCGCGGCTCACCGGTCCAACTCGACGTAGATCGACGCGGTCCCTCGCCGCACGAGCAGGAGCGCATGGTGTGGTCGCACCCCGAGCGCCTTGCGGAGCTCGGCCAGCGTACGGACCGCCTGCCGGTTGGCCTGAACGATCACGTCCCCGGGCTCGAGCCCGGCGTCCTCGGCGGGACTCGCCTCGTCGATGTCCACGACCACCAGTCCCCCGGCCCTGAAGCCGCGCCGGCGCGCCTCCGCTTCGTCGAGCGGCCGGACGACGAGGCCCCACTCCTCGAGGCCCCCCTCGCCGACTCGCCGCCGTTGAACGGGCGGCTCGACACCGGCCTGCAGCTCGCCGACCACGACCTCGACGCTGCGCTGCTGCCCGTCGCGCAGCAGGTCGACGACGACCTTGCTCCCGGGAGTGGTGCCCGCCACCAGCACCGGGAGGTCGCGCGCGCGACGGATCGCGCGGTCGGCCCAGCGCACGATCACGTCACCGCGACGGATCCCGCCACGCTGGGCCGGGGCGCCTTCGGTCACGTCCGCCACGAGCGCGCCCTCCGCCGCTCTCAGGCCGAACGAGCGCGCCAACTCCGGGGTGACCGGCTGGATCGCGATCCCGATCGAGCCGCGGACCACGCGGCCGTGCTCCCGCAACTGCCCGATCACCCAGGTCGCGAGCTTGATCGGAACGGCAAACCCGATCCCCACCGATCCCCCCGCCGGGCTCACGATGGCCGCGTTGATCCCGACCACCCGGCCCTCCAGATCGAGGAGCGGACCACCGGAGTTCCCCGGGTTGATCGAGGCGTCGGTCTGGATGAAGTCGTCGTAGGGCCCAGCGCCGAGAAACCGCCCCTTGGCGCTCACGATGCCCACCGTCGCCGTCTGGGAAAGCCCGAACGGGTTGCCGATGGCGAGCACCCAGTCGCCGACCTCGAGCGCGTCGGAATCCCCGAGCGGCAGCGTGGGGAGTGGACGACCCGCCGATACCCGCAGCAGCGCGATGTCGGTGCGATCGTCCGCGCCGATGAGCCGTGCGTCGAGCTCCTCGTCGTTCGCCAGCCGCACGCGAATCCGGTCGGCGCCGGCGACCACGTGGTGATTGGTCACGATCTCGCCGTCGTCCGAGATGACGAAGCCCGAGCCCAGGCTGCGCGCGACACGCGGCTCGCCGTAGAAACGGTGCAGAAGGTCCTGCATCGTCTCGGGCTCCCCCTCCTCGTCGTCCCGTCCGATCGTCGCGATGTTCACGACGGCGGGCTCGGCATCGCGAAGGACCGGGGCAAACGACGGCAGCGGGTCGCGTGCCCGCGCGGACGAGGCGCCGGACAGGAGAGAGAGGGAGAGGATCAGCAGCGGGAGGAGTCGGTACATCGTCACACTCAATGCGGGCGGCCCGCCGGGCCTCCGCCGTGCAAGCGCAGCTCTTCGAGCGCGAACTCGAGCGTGTCACAGAGGCGCCGGGCCCGCTCGGCGAGCGAGTCGGTCTCCAGCAGCGCCTGTCTCTCGAGCGGCGTCACCCCGAGGTGCTGCGCGAAGAAATTGACCAGACACTCGTCGTCGACGACCGAGTCGACGACGGTCGCCGGTCCCGTCGACCGGCCGATCCGCGCCAGATAGCGCCGGAACAGGATGTCGATTCTCGCGCGTAGCCCCGGATCGACCCAGTCCTGAGCGAGCGGGCGAGCCGCGACGACCGCCTCGCGGTAGAGCGTGCGGCGGTCGATCTCACGCGTGATCGCGAACGTCGTCACCCCGCGGAGCACGACGTCGAACCGACCGTCGGGCAGCTCCTCGACGTGCACCATCTCCCCGGCCGTACCGACGGGAAACACCTCGGGATGGCCCTCACGGCCGCGCTGCCCGTCACCGCGCAGGAGGACCATGCCGACGAGGCGAGCGCCACGGGCCGCGTCGCGCACCATCGCGCGATAGCGCGGCTCGAAGACGTGCAACGCCAGGGGGATACGCGGGAAAAGGACCACGTCGGGCAGGGGGAAGAGCGGGATGACTGCGGGCAGCGTCATTCGCAACCTCGGCTGCCACCGCCCCGGCCGCGCATGCCGCGCGCCGCCGCCGCGTCGGCGCGAACGACGACATACGCCCCGACGTGCGCGAGAGGGGCTACAGGCCGAGACTGCGCACGCTGGCGCGTGTACGGATGCGGTCGAGCCATGCTTGCACCGGCGCGAGCCCTGGCTCGAATTCGAAGCCGAGGCGCCCCAATACCATCATGCGGGGCGCGAAGGCCGCGTCGGCGAGCGTGAATTCGTGACCCACCAGGAAGTCGTGCCCGTCCAGCTTCTCGCGCAGGAAGTAGAGGCAGCGACGCAGCTCCTCGCGGGCCTGCTCCACCCGTTGCGGATCACGCTCTGCCTCGGGCTTGCGCAGTTGCACGAGCAGATTCGTGGTGGGCGGGATGAAGGAGTTGTCGCAGTAATCCTCGAGCAACCGCACCCGGCTCCGTCCGGCGGAGTCCTCCGGCATCAGCCGGGGCAACGGGTATTCGTCCTCGAGGTATTCGTCGATGATGGTCGAGTCGTATATGACTTCGTCGTCGTCGACCAGGACCGGGACCTTCCCGTAGGGATTGAGGCGCAGGAAATCGGGGGTCTTCTGGTCCCCCTTCCCGAGATCGACGTTGATCCGCTCGAACTCGAGATCCTTCTCCGCCAAGACCACCCGAACCTTTTGGCAGAATGGGCAGTCCTTGTAATCGTACAGCTTGAGCATCGGCGTGCCTCCTCGACGGAGCGTCACCGTATGCTAAACCAGGCGATCGCGCAATATTTTGGGGAGGAAAAAGCTGCAATTTTTTGGCTTGTTTTCAGGGAACCTGCGCCCAGGCGTGATACGAGCTTCGTACCAGCGGACCCGCTTCAACATGCTGGAATCCCAGAGCGATCGCCTCCTCGCGCAGCGCGTCGAACTCGGCCGGCGTCACATAGCGCTCGACCGCCAAGTGGTCCCCCGACGGGCGCAGGTACTGACCAACGGTCAGGATATCGCAGCCGATCGCCCGGAGGTCCCGAACGACGGCCAGCACCTCGTCCCGCTCCTCCCCCAGACCGAGCATCAGCCCGGCCTTCGTGAGCCACGTCGATCGGAGGCGTCGCGCCTCCTCCAGAATGGCCAGCGAACGCTCGTATCGGGCCCCCGGCCGAACCCGCCGGTAGAGGCGCGGCACGGTCTCGACGTTGTGGTTGAAGATGTCGATCGGCGCCTCCGCGACCGCGGCGACGGCACGCAGGTTGCCCTGAAAGTCGGGCACCAGCGCCTCGACCCGGCAGCTGGGGACGCGAGCTCGGACCGCACGCGCGGTGGCCGCGAAGTGGCTGGCGCCACCGTCCGCGAGATCGTCGCGGTCGACCGACGTCACGACCAGATGCCGAAGGCCGAGCTCCTCGACGGCCCGAGCGACCCGCTCGGGCTCCTCCGGGTCGACGGCGACAGGCCGCCCGTGCGCAACGGCACAGAAGCCACAGTTGCGGGTGCAGGTGTCCCCGAGGAGCATGACCGTCGCGGTGCGATGGCCCCAGCACTCACCGATGTTGGGACAGTGCGCTTCCTCGCAGACGGTGTGGAGACCGAGCCCTTTGATGATCGCGCGCGTCTCGAGAAAGGCGGGCGACCCGGGGGCCCGCACCTTCAGCCACGGGGGATGTCGCCGCACGACGGGGCCAGTCACGTCCATGCCGTGCCCTCTATCGCGTTTTCGAGCGGACGCCACCCTGCATAGCCGAGGGTCGCCACGAACTGGTCTCGCACCGCGGCGACGACCACGGCGATGTCGGCGGCCCCCCCCTCGTGCCGGATCGAGGTCATCTCGACTCCCGGGATACCGCACGGCGTGATCGCGCCGAAGCCCGCGAGGTCGGCGTCCACGTTGAGCGCGAAGCCATGCCACGTCACCCAGCGACGGACCGCGATCCCGATCGACGCGATCTTGCGCCGGCCCTCGACCCACACGCCGGTACGCCCCGGCACCGCGTCGGCAGAGACGCCGAGGTCGGCGAGCGCTCGGACGAGCACCTGCTCGAGCGTCCGGAGATACCAGTGGAGGTCCGGTCGCAGGTCGGCGAGCCCGACGATCGGGTAGCCGACGAGCTGACCTGGGCCGTGGTAGGTGACCTCGCCGCCACGCGCGACACGATGCACGGGCACGGTGCCCCCAGCCGCCGCACCGAGGTGAACCGCGTCGGCACCGCGGCCGAGCGTGTACACGGGAGGATGCTCCAGCAGCAGCAGGGCATCCACACCCCCGGCCTGCCGCCGGGCGACGAGCGCCTCCTGCCACACGAGCGCGCGCTCGTAGGGTACCCGCCCGGCCATGGCCACTTCGAGGATCACGCCTTCCGGAGGATACCGCACGCGACGGCCCATGTCCCCCGAGCGCGCCGCCTAGACGAGCAGCGCCACGGGGTGCTCGAGCAGCCGCTTGAGTTCGGCCAGGAACCGGCCGGCGAGCGCACCGTCGACGATACGATGGTCGCACGACAGCGTGAGCGTCATCACGTGGCCGGGCACGACCGCTCCGTCGCGCACGACGGGAAGGTTCTGCACGGCGCCCACCGCGAGGATCGCCGCCTGCGGCGGGTTCACGACCGCGGCGAACTCGCTCACCGGGTACATGCCGAGGTTCGAGATCGTGAACGTGCCGCCGAGCAGGTCGTCGGGGGCGAATTTCCCCGCGCGCGTGCGCTCGACCACGCCCCGGGCGCGCGCGACGAGCTCGGCCAGCGCGGTCGTGTCGCAGTCGCGGACGACCGGGACGATCAACCCCTCGTCGAGCGCGGTCGCGACGCCGATGTGCGCCGCACCGTGCAGGACGACGGCGTCGCCGTCGCCCGACGCGTTCATCTCCGGCACGGCCCGGAGCGCCAGGCCGGCGGCCCGCAGCAGCAAATGCGTGTACGTCACACCCGTCCACGCACCACCCAGCGCAGCGAGCTCGGCCTTGAGCCGCACGGCCTCGTCCATCGCGATGGTGGACGAGACGTAGAAGTGCGGCACGTCGCGTTTGGCCTCCGCCATCCGGCGCGCGGTCGTGCGACGCATCTTCGAAAGCTCGACACGCCGGCTCGTCGGCCCACTCGGCGGCGGCACGGAACGCGGCGGTACCACGGGTGCGACCGCCGCCGGCTCCGCCATCGTCGCGAGCGCCGCCTCGACGTCTCGCTGCACGACGCGGCCGCCCGGGCCGGTGCCGTGGATGTGTCCCACGTCGAGCCCACGCTCGCTGGCGACGCGCCGGGCGAGCGGCGAAACACGCACGCGCTCGGCGGCCGGCGCGGGCGCCACCGGCGCGACCGGAGCCTCTGGCGCAGCCGGCACGATCGGCGGCGGAACGCTCTGCGCCTTTGGACTGGCGAGCGCCTCGCCCGCCGTCGACAGCACCGCGATCACCGCACCGACCGGAGCCGACTCGCCCTCGCCGACGCGGACCTCGGCCAGCACGCCCTCGTCGTAGGCCTCGAGCTCCATCTCCGCCTTGTCGGTCTCGACCTCGGCGAGCACGGCACCCGGGCTCACTCGGTCGCCGACGTGCTTGAGCCAGCGCAGGACCTTCCCCTCCTCCATCGTGTCGGAGAGCTTGGGCATCGTCACGTCGATCGGCATGCGCTCCTACCGTCCACCCACCGCGAGTCGAGCAGACACCGCGGGCTCGCCGCCGACGAGCCGCCGCACCGCCGCCGCCACCTGCGGCGCCGTCGGCAGGACGAGCTTCTCGAGGGCGTGCGCGTACGGCATCGGCACGTCGAGGCTGGTCACGCGCACGGGCGGGGCATCGAGATCGTCGAAAGCTTCTTCGATCACGACCGTGATGATCTCCGACGCCACGCTCGCGAAGGGCCACCCCTCCTGGACCACCAGGCAGCGGTGCGTGCGGCGAACCGACGCGACCAGCCCCTGCACGTCGAGCGGTCGGATCGTGCGCAGGTCGAGGACCTCGGCCTCGATGCCCTCGGCTGCGAGCGCTGCCGCGGCATCGACCGCGACGTGGACCATCTTCCCCCACGTGACCAGCGTGACGTCTCGCCCGGGGCGCTTCACCTCCGCGACCCCGAGGGGCACCACGTGCTCGCCGACCGGGACCTCGCCCTTCATGGAGTACATCGTCTCGCTCTCCATGAAGCACACCGGATCGTCGTCGCGGATGGCGGCCTTGAGGAGCCCCTTCGCGTCGGCGGGCGTGGCGGGGACGACGACCTTGAGCCCCGGCACGTGCGCGTAGATCGACTCGAGCGCCTGCGAGTGCTGCGCAGCCAACGCGTGCGCCGCGCCGCCCGGGCCGCGGAACACGATCGGCAGCGTGAACTGCCCGTTCGACATGTAGCGCAGCTTGGCGGCGTTGTTGACGAGCTGATCGTACGCGACCAGCGAGAAATTCCAGGTCATGAACTCGACGATCGGCCGCAGGCCCACCATCGCCGCGCCGATGCCGACCCCGGCGAACCCGGTCTCCGCGATCGGCGTGTCGACCACTCGGCGCTCGCCGAAGCGCTCGAGCATGCCTTCCGAGACCTTGTAGGCGCCGTTGTAGTGCCCGACCTCCTCGCCGAGGAGAACGATCGCCGGGTCGCGCTCCATCTCCTCGACCATCGCCTCGCGGAGCGCCTCGCGGAACGTGAGGATGCGCGGCTCAGGCATGGACGTACTCGTGCACGGTGTCGGCTGCCGGCGCCGGCGACTGCTCCGCGAAGTCGACGGCGTCCTGCACCTCGGCACGCACCGCATCGTCGATGCCCTGCAAGTCGTCGGCGCTGGCGATGCCGAGCTTCTCCATGCGCTGCCCGAGGATACCGATCGGATCACGCTCCATCCACTTCTGGACCTCGTCGCGCGTGCGGTACTTCGCCGGATCCGACATCGAGTGGCCCCGGAAGCGATAGGTCTTCGCCTCGACGAAGACCGGGACGTGGTCCTTGCGCGCGCGGTCGACCGCGTGGTGCACCACGTCGCGCATCTCGAGGACGTCGTCCCCGTTCACGATCTCGGCTTCCATCGGATAGCCGCGCGCGCGCACCGAGACGTCGTCGACCGAGAGCGTGCGATAGAGCGGCGTTCCCATCGCGTACTGGTTGTTCTCGCAAATGAAGACGACCGGCAGCTTCCACACCGCCGCCAGCGCGAGCCCCTCGTGGAAGGCGCCTTGGTTGGCGGTGCCGTCGCCGAAGAAGCAGAGCGTGACGTCGGGCTCCTCCCGATACTTGGACGCGAACGCCACGCCGGCCGCGATCGGGACGTGCCCCCCGACGATCGCCCAGCCGCCCAAGAAGCGGCGGCGCGCGTCGAAGAAGTGCATCGATCCCCCGCGGCCGCCGCTGCAGCCGGTGGCCTTGCCATACAGCTCGGCCATCGCGCCCCGGGTATCGCTCGTCCGGACCAGGTAGTGCGCGTGCTCGCGATACGTCGAGACGACGTAGTCGGTCGGCTCCGCCGCCGCGAGGGCACCCACCGCCACGGCCTCCTGCCCGATGTAGAGGTGCAGAAATCCCTTGACCTTGCCCTGGGAGTACGCCCGTGCGGCGGCTTCCTCGAACCGCCGGCAGAGCGTCATCTGCCGGTAGAGCTGCAGGAGGAGCGCGGAATCCATGCCGGCCCCAGTATAGACCCTCACGGACTAGGGAAAAGCCCGACGCACCGCGCCCGCGCCGCGCAGCGTCGGGAGCCCGAGCTGACCGAGCCCGGCCGCCTCTCGCACCGGAGCGAACGACCGCCGGTGCACCCGACAGGGCCCGGCCTCGCGCAGCACGGCCAAGTGATCCGGCGTGGGGTAGCCCATGTGGCGCGCGAAGCCGTACGCCGGGAACTCGCCGTCGAGCGCGCGCATGATCGCATCGCGATGCACCTTGGCGACGATCGACGCCGCCGCGATGGAGCAGACGAACGTATCGCCCTTCGGGTACGCGCTCTGCGGAATGCCGAGCGCCGGGATCTCGCGCCCGTCGACCAGAACGAAGCCGGGCTCGAGTGGTGCGAGCGCGGCCAGCGCCCGGCGCATCGCCTCGAAGCCGGCCTGGTAGACGTTGATCCGGTCGATCTCCTCCGGCTCGACCGCGCCCACGCCCACCGCGCACGCCCGGGAACGGATCTCCTGCGCCAGTCGCTCCCGCGCCACCGCCGTGAGCGTCTTCGAGTCGGCCGCACCGGGGATCGCGCTCCCGGGCTCGAGAACGACCGCGGCCGCGACCACCGGCCCCGCCAGCGGCCCCATGCCCACCTCGTCGACGCCCGCCACCGCGCGGATGCCGAGCTGCCAGAGCAGCGCCTCGAGATGCGTCGTCGCCTCGGTCGCCCCGCGCCGGCGCCGTGGGCGTCCCTGCTCCCCGCCAGCCACCGCCGGCGTCGCTAGCAAGGAGCCGGGCGCCTTGTCAAAGCGCGCGTCCGAGGAGGAAGCGGGCCGCGAGCGGCAGGACCGGCCGCTCGTCGAGCCCATCGACGCCGTTGTACCACTTGAGGCCGACCGCCTGCGCCCGCGGGCTCGCCGCGGCGAGGTGAAAGGCGATCCCGCCGGCGCGCCCGTAGAACACCCGCGCCGCGCGACCGAGGAACCGCAGCTTGCGCCCGATCGGCCCGCGGTGCACCGCGCGCGCGTAGCCCGCGAACGCACGACCGTCGCGGGCGTGCGCCGCAACGATCGCGTCGGCCGCGAGCAGTCCGTACTCGAGCGAGAACGAGATGCCCTCGCCCATCAGCGGATCCACCCCCGCGGCGTCGCCGACCAGTACCACGCCCGGCGCCGACACCGGCGCGCCCGGCGCGTACGTGTGAATCGGGAACGCCTGCCAGCTCCGCAGCGCCGCACCCACGTCCGCCAGTGTCTCGGTCAGCTCCGCCTTGAGCCGCGTTCCCTCGACCGGTGGCAGCGCGTAGACGCCGACGTTGGCATGTGGCACGCCGTCGATCACGCACGGGAACACCCAGCGATAGCCGCGCAGGCCGCGAGCGCAGGCCGTGAAGTCGAAGTCGTAACGGCGCGCGGCGTAGCCGTCCCACGAGGTCTCGGTCACCGGCACGTCGCACATCACGGCGCGGCCGATCGGCGCTCCGGAGGGCCCCACGAGCGCGCGCCGGACGAGGCTGCCGCTGCCATCGGCGCCGACGACGATCGGGGCCCAATAGGCCCGCGCGGCGGTCTCGACCCGGATGCCCCTGCCGTCGCGCGCCAGATGGGTCACCCGCTCGCCCTCGCGCAGCTCGACGCCGCGGTCGCGCGCCGTCCAGGCGAGCCGCGCGTCGAACTCGCGCCGGCGCACGACGCGACAGAGATCGTCGGCGGACACGAGGACGCGGGCGGCACCCGGCACGCGCACGCTCGCCGCGTCGACGCGGACGTGGGGGACGTCGAGCGAGACGGCGAGCGCGGCAAGTCGCGCCACCCCCTTCGGGATGACGCCGCCGGCGCAGACCTTGTCCCGCGGGTGTACGGCCTTGTCGAGCAGGAGCGTTCGCGCGGCCAGCTCGGAGTCTCGCGCCGCGATGCCGAGCGCCGTCGCGGCCCCGGCGGGCCCGGACCCCACGATGATGACCGCCCGCTGCTCCACGCGGCGCTGATTACCCCACCCCCGCGCGCAGGACCAGCCGGTCGCGGCATCGCCCGAGATGTCCGTCGGGCATTGACTGGCTTCGAAGCCGGCGGCAAGCTGACGCCCGATGGCGACGGTCTCCGCACGGCCCCCGCGCCGGACGCAGGCCGAGCGCAGCGCCTCCACCCGGACCAAGCTCCTCGACGCGACCGTCGCGTGTCTTCTCGAAGTCGGCTACGCGCGCGTCACGACCACCGAGATCGCCGAGCGCGCCGGGGTTTCACGCGGGGCGCAGCTGCATCACTTCCCCACCAAGGCCGAGCTCGTCCTCACCGCCGTCGAACACCTCTTCGAGCGCCGCATCACGGAGTTCAAGTCCGCTTTCGCCGGCCTGCCAGCAGGCGTCGACCGGGCCGCGGTCGCGGTCGACCTCCTCTGGTCGATGGTGTCGGGACCGACGTTCTACGCCGCCCTCGAGCTCATCGTCGCAGCCCGCACAGACGCGGAGCTGCACCGCAGCGTCACGGCATTCTCCGACCGCCTCTACACGACCGTCGACCGCACCTTCGCCGAGCTCTTCCCGATCCCCGCGAACGTCCAGCACCTCTACCGCGGAACGGCCACGTTCGCGCTCGTCCTCATGGAAGGCCTCGCGCTCGCCAAGATCGTCTCCACCGACGACGAGCGCTTCCGCCGCGTGCTCGACTCGCTCAAGCTGCTGGCGCGGATCACGATCCCGCCCGATCCCTCGTGAGCGACGGTTCATCGACCCCGTCACCGGCGCTCGCGGCACGGGTTTCCCGCGCGGTACGGGCCCCGCTCGACGCGCGCGCGATGAGCCGGGCACTCGCCCGCCTCGCGCGCGTCAAGCCGGCATGGCCCACGACCGCGCTCGCGGAGGTCGCGGACACGACGGCGCAGGACCCCTTCCGCATCCTCGTCGCCTGCCTGCTCTCCCTGCGCACCAAGGACGACACCACCGGCCCCGCCGCGGCACGGCTGTTCGCCCTCGCCGACACGCCAGCCGCCCTGCGCGCCCTCCCCGAGGCGACGATCGCCCGCGCGATCTTCCCGGTCGGATTCTACCGCACCAAGGCCCGCGGCCTCCGCCGTGTCTGCGACGAGCTGCTCGCCCGCTTCGCGGGGCGCGTGCCGGCGGAGATCGACGACCTCCTGACGCTCCACGGCGTCGGCCGCAAGACCGCCAACCTCGTGCGGACCATGGGATTCGGGCTCCCCGGCATCTGCGTCGACACGCACGTGCACCGGATCAGCAACCGGCTCGGGTTCGTCCGCACCCGAACGCCGGAGGAGACCGAGTGGGCGCTGCGCGTCAAGCTGCCGCGCCGCCACTGGATCGGGCTCAACGACCTGCTGGTCGCGTTCGGGCAGACGATCTGCCATCCCCTGTCGCCGCGCTGCTCGGCGTGTCCGATCACGTCCCAGTGCCGGCGGGTCGACGTCCGGCGATCCCGGTAGGACGCCCCGGGCGAGCCGACCGCGCGGCGCGCTACAGTCCGAGCGGCGCGCCGGAGAGGAGCGCGCGCGCGATCACGAGGCGCTGGACCTCGCTCGTCCCTTCGCCGATCTCGCCCAGCTTCGCGTCGCGCATGTAGCGCTCGACGGCGCAGTCGCGCCGGCACCCGTGGCTGCCGTGGATTTGCACGGCCTTGGTCGTGATCCACATCGCGGCCTCCGACGCCGTCAGCTTCGCGATCGACGCCTCGGTGCGAAACGGACGGCCGGCCTCTTTCAGGTGCGCGGCGCGATAGAGCAGCACCCGCGCGGCCTCGAGCCGCGTCGCCATGTCGGCGAGCAGGAACTGCACGGCCCGCGGCTCCGCGAGCGGCCGGTCGGAGGCCGTGCGCTCGCGGACGTAGGCGAGCGAATCCTCGAGCGCGCCGCGCGCGATCCCGCAGCACCACGCCGCGATGCCGATGCGACCGACGTCGAGCACGCGCAGCGCCTGCTTGAAGCCCTGGTCGACCTCGCCGATCAGGTTGCCACCGGGGATGCGCACGTTCTCGAGGATCACTTCGGCGGTGTCGCTGGCACGCAAGCCGAGCTTCTCGATCTTCCGGCCGGTCGAGAGACCCGGTGTCCCGCGCTCCACCACGAACGCCGAGATGCCCTTCTGCCCGAGCGCGGGCGAGGTCGCCGCGAGCACGACGTACACGTGCCCGACGGACCCTTGCGTGATGAACATCTTCGCGCCGTTCAGCACCCAGGACTCGCCGTCGCGCACGGCGCGCGTGCGGAGCCCGGCCGCGTCGCTCCCGGAGGCCGGCTCGGTGAGGCACCAGGCGCCGAGCCACTCGCCGTTCGCCAGTCGCGGCAGGTACCGCCGGCGGAGCGTCTCGCCCGCGAACAGGTTGATATGCCCGCTCGCCAGGGACGTGTGGCTCGCCACCGTGAGCCCGAGCGACGCGTCGTAGCGCGCGATCCCCTCGACGACGAGGGCCCCCCCGAGCGTGTCGGCCCCGCCACCACCGACCTCCCGCGGCAACGTCATGCCGAGAAAGCCGGCCTCGCCCAGCCGGCGGACCGTCTCGGCGGGAAAGCGTTCTTCCCGATCCCACTCTTCGGCGTGCGGCTTCACCTCGCGCGTGCCGAAGTCCCGGATGGCGTCTCGAATCGCGCGTTGCGCGCCGCTCAGCTCGAAGTCCATGGATCAGTCCTGCTCGGACCGGATGCGAACGTTCCCGCGCACCCAGGCGATGATGTCCTGCACCGAGGTCCCGGGCGTGAACACCTCGGCCACTCCGGCCTCCCGGAGCACCGCCCGGTCCTCGTCAGGGACGATGCCGCCGCCGAAGACGAGAATGTCCCCCCCGCCACGGCTGCGGAGCTCCCGGAGGACCGCCGGGAACAGGGTCAAGTGCGCGCCCGACAGGATCGAGAGCCCAACTGCGTCGACGTCCTCCTGCACCGCCGCCTCGGCGACCATCTCGGGCGTCTGGTGGAGGCCCGTGTAGATCACCTCGAAGCCCGCATCGCGCAGCGCGCGCGCGATGATCTTCGCGCCGCGGTCGTGACCGTCGAGCCCGGGCTTCGCGACGAGGATCCGCAGCGGCCGCTCGCTCACAGCCACCCCGGATCGCGGTATTCGCCGAAGACCTCACGGTACACGTCGGAGACCTCCCCGACGGTCACCCCGACCTTCACCGCCGCCAGGATCGGCGGCATCAGGTTCTCACGCCCCTCGGCCGCCTGCCGCACGCGCCGGAGCGCCTCGCGCGCGACCGTTGCGTTGCGATCCTCCTTCCAACGCCGCACGCGCTCGGCCTGGCGCGCCTCGACGTCGAGCGACACCCGCAGCAGCTCCGGTGGCCGCTCCTCCGGAACCTGGTAGCGATTCACGCCGACGACCACCTTGTCGCCGCGGTCGACCTGCTGCTGGTACGCGTAGGCCGCCTCGGCGATTTCCTGCTGCGGGTAGCCGAGCTCGATCGCCCGCACCATGCCGCCCAGGTCGTCGATCCGCCGGATGTAGGCGTTCGCCTCCTGCTCCATCCGATCGGTGAGCGCCTCCACGGCCCAGCTGCCCCCGAGCGGGTCGATGACGTTGGTGACGCCGCTCTCCTCGGCGATGATCTGCTGCGTGCGCAGTGCGACCATCGCCGCCTGCTCGCTCGGCAACGCGAGCGTCTCGTCGAGCGAATTCGTGTGCAGCGACTGGACGCCGCCGAGCGCGCCGGCGAGCGCCTGAATCGCCACCCGCACCACGTTGTTGAGGGGCTGCTGCGCGGTCAGCGACGCACCCGCGGTCTGCGCGTGGCAGCGAAGCTGCATCGCCTTCGGGTTCGTGGCCCCGAAGCGATCGCGCATGATCCTCGCCCACATCCGGCGGGACGCCCGCAGCTTGGCCACCTCCTCGAGGAAGTCGTTGTGCAGGTTCCAGAAGAAGGAGAGACGCGGCCCGAACACATCGGGGTCGAGACCGCGCTCGACCGCCGCCTGGACGTAGGCGATGCCGTCGGCGATCGTGAACGCCAGCTCCTGCACCGCCGTCGAGCCCGCCTCGCGGATGTGGTAGCCGCTGATCGACACCGCGTGCCA
The DNA here is from genome assembly GCA_046327955.1 of Binatia bacterium. Taxonomy (GTDB): domain Bacteria; phylum Desulfobacterota; class Binatia; order DP-6; family DP-6; genus JAXLXP01. The sequence continues at coordinate 129,761 of JAXLXP010000012.1, forward strand.
GCGCGGCGCGTGCTCGGCGCAGAACTGAATCATGTCCACGACGACCCGCATCGACGGGACCGGCGGAGCGATCCACTCCTTCTGCGCGATGAACTCCTTCAGCATGTCGTTCTGGATCGTGCCCCCGACCTCCGCGAGCGGGACGCCCGCTTCCTCCGCGAGCGCGAAGTACATCGCGAGGAGCACGCTGGCCGAGCAGTTGACGGTCATCGAGGTCGTCACCTGATCCAACCGGACGCCCCGGAAGAGCGTACGCATGTCGCCCAGCGTCGAGACCGCGACCCCCTCGCGACCCACCTCGCCGAGCGCGCGCGGGTGGTCGGCGTCGTAGCCCATGAGCGTGGGCATGTCGAAGGCGGTGGAGAGCCCCGTCTGGCCCTGTCGCAGCAGGAAGTGGAAGCGCGCGTTGGTGTCCTCGGCCGTGCCGAAGCCGGCGAACTGCCGCATGGTCCAGAGGCGGCCGCGGTACATGGTCGGGTAGACGCCGCGCGTGTACGGGAACTCGCCCGGGAGACCGATGCCATCGGCGCCTGCCCCGGCCGCGTCCTCGGCGGTGTAGATCGGATCCACCTCCATGTCGGAGACGGTCGAGAAGCGGACCGAACGCGCCGGAGTCCGGCGATACTCGCGCTCCAGCCACTCGCGCTTGGTCATGCGCCCGGCGCCTCCTGGAGCAGCTGCTCGGCGATCACGCCGCGCTGGATCTCGGACGTGCCTTCGGAGATCTCGGTGACCTTCGCGTCGCGAAAGTACCGCTCGACCGCGAACTCGCGCGTGTAGCCGTAGCCGCCGTGGAGCTGCACCGCCTGGGTGGCCACGTCCATGGCGGTCTCGGTGGCGTGGAGCTTGGCCATCGCGGCGTGCTTCGCGTGCGGGAGCGCGTGGTCCTTGCGGCACGCCGCCTCGAGCGTCAGGAGCCGCGCTGCCTCGATCCGCGCCGCCATGTCGGAGAGGCGGAATTGCGTGTTCTGGAAGTCCGCGAGGCGCTGCCCGAACGCCCGCCGCTCGCGGGTGTACGCGAGCGTGTCCTCGAACGCCGCGCGCGCGATGCCGACCGCCTGTGCGGCAACACCGATGCGGCCGCCGTCGAGCGTTCGCAGCGCGACCGAGGAGCCGCCCCCCTCGGCGCCGAGCAGGTTTCCGGCCGGCACGCGCACGTCGGTGAGCGTGACCTGCGCCGAGCGCGCACCGCGCACGCCCATCTTCTCGTCGACGCGCACGACCTGCCAGCCTGGCGACGCGACCTCGACGATGAAGGCGGTGGCGCCACGGTCGCCCTGGGCGGGATCGACCGTGGCGAACACGATCGCCACGCCGGCATCCGGCGCGTTGGTGACGAAGTCCTTGGTGCCGTTCAGCACGTAGTGATCACCGTCGCGCCGCGCCGTGGTGCGGCGCGACGTGGCATCGGAGAGCGCGAAGCAACCGAGCCACGTGCCGGCAGCGAGCTTCGGCAGGTACCGACGGCGCTGCTCCTCCGTGCCCAGGGCGAGGATCGGCCAGGTGGCCAGCGATGCGTGGGCCAGGACGATGCCCCCGGTGGCCGCGCACGCGACCGACAGCTCTTCGACCGCGAGCGCGTAGCCGACGTGGTCGAACCCCGCGCCGCCGTACTGCTCGGGCACGAAGCACCCGAGCACGCCCATGCGGCCGAGCTCGGCCACCTGCGCGTGCGGAAAGCGCGCGTGCCGGTCGGTGTCGGCGGCCGTCGGGCGCACCTGCTCGTGCGCGAAGGCTCGCACCGTATCGCGCAGCTGGCGCTGCGTCTCCGTCAGCTCGAGCTGCACCTATCGTCCCTTCCACGCAGCCGGACGCTTCTCGAGAAAGGCCCGCGTGCCCTCGACGCGATCCTCGCTCGCGAACGTGACGCCGAACGCCTCGATCTCGTACTCGCAGCCGGCGGCGAGAACGCCCTCGACCGCCGCGCGCGTGGCGCGCTTGGCCTGCCGCAGGGCCACCGGCGCCTTCTCCGCCAGCTCCGCCGCGAGCTTCGCCGCTTCCATCGCGAGCTCCGCCGCCGGCACCACGCGGTCGACGAGCCCGATCGCGTGCGCCTCCTCGGCTCGGATCATGCGACCCCGGTAGACGAGGTCGCGCGTCCGGGCGAGCCCCACGCGCAGGAGCAGGCGCTGCGTCCCACCAAACCCGGGGATGAGCCCCAGGTTGATCTCCGGCTGGCCGACCCGGACGCGATCCGCGGCGACGATGAAGTCGCAGGCGAGCGCCAGCTCGAGTCCCCCGCCGAGCGCGACGCCATTCAGCGCCGCGACCACCGGGATGGGCAGCGCCTCGAGCCGGGCGAAGACCTCGTGCCCGAGCCGCGAGAAGGCATGCCCCTCCTGCGCCGACATCGCCGCCATGGCGGCCACGTCGGCCCCCGCGCAGAAGGCCTTGTCGCCGCTGCCGGTGACGACGAGGGCGCGAACGCCCTCGTCACGCCGCACCGCGCGAAGCGCGCGCGCGAGCTCGCGGAGCGTCGCCCCGTCCAGGGCGTTCAGCGCTGCCGGCCGATCGAGGCGAATCGTCGCCACCGCCTGGCTGCGCTCGAGATGGAGATTCGCAAACGACCGCTCGGCGACGAGGTCCATCGGCGCAGGAGATACCCGGATTCGCAACCCCTTTCCAACCCACTCCCCAGCCCGCAACCCGAAAGCCCGCGACGGGACCCGTCCGTCCCCCCCGACCCGAGACCCCTCTCGGGTCGGCGCCTAGTATTGCGGGTCGCGGTCGAAGCGGTGGTGGGCGCGGATGAAGCGGACCGTTCCCGTGGCCGAGCGCATGACCACCGAGTTCGTGGTCGCCCCGCCCTTCACGTAGCGGACCCCGTCGAGGTAGTCGCCCTGCGTGACGCCGGTGGCGGCGAACGTGACCGAGCCCGCGGCGAGCTCGCTCAGGCGGTACTTGTGCTTCAGGTCGAAGATGTCCGCGGCGCGGAGCTGCGCGAACTCGGTCTCGTTGCGCGGCTGGAACCGCGCCTGCATCTCCCCGCCCAGACAGACGAGGGCGGCAGCCGCCAGGATGCCCTGCGGCGCACGGCCCACGCCCATCATGATGTCGATGCCGGCCTCCGGCCGCGTCGTCGCGAGCGCCGCCGACACGTCACCGTCGCCGAGCAGCTTGATCCGCGCCCCGGCGCGGCGCACCTCCTCGATCAGCTTCTGGTGCCGCGGCCGGTCGAGAATCACGACCGTGAGGTCCTCGACGTAGACGCCTTTCGCCTCCGCGAAGCGGCGAACGTTCTCGGTCGGCGAGAGATCGAGGTCGACCACCCCGCGGCCCTCGGGCCCGCAGGCGATCTTGTCCATGTAGGTCTCGGGAACGCGCAGGAAACTCCCGTGGTCGGCGATGGCGATGATCGCCAGCGCGTTGTACCCGCCGGTGGCGCAGCTCGCGGCCCCCTCGAGCGCGTCGAGCGCGACGTCGGCGCGCGGGCCCTGGCCGAGCCCGATGCGCTCCCCCACCCAGAGCTTCGGCATGGCGTCCTCGGGCCCTTCGCCGATCACGACCGTGCCATCGACCGTCACGGCCGCGAACGCGCGATGCATGGCCTCGACGGCCGCCTGGTCGGGCACCGTGTCGTCGCCACGGCCCATGAGGCGCGCGGAGGCCAGCGCCGCGGCCTCGGTCACGCGCACGACCTCCATGGCGAGGTTGCGTTCCATCGACGTCAGCGACGGAGGAGGCGTTCCATCAGCGTGTGCGCCTCCGGGATGAAGATGCCGTGCTCGCGCGCGTCGCGCTCGTGGAAGCGGCGACTCTCGCCGCGCGGCTTCTCGTCGTCGCGCGCCGTGTAGACGATGAATGGCACGGGCTCGTCGACGTGCGCGCGCCGCGCGCACGACGTCATGTGATCCGCCGTCACGAGGACGCGCCACTCGCCGCCCTGCTGCCGGAGGCCCTCGAGCAACGGGCCGACGATCTCGGCGTCGATCCGCTCGAGCACCTCGAGCTTGCGCTGCGGGCTGCCGAGATGACCGGCCGCGTCCGGCGCCTTCGTGTGCAGGAGCACGAAATCGTGGTCGACGAGCGCGCGCAGGCCGGCCTCGACCTTGGCGCGCAGGTCGGTGTCGAGGCCCCCGGTGGCGCCGGGGACGTCGATCACGTCGAAGCCGGCGAGCCGGCCGAGCCCGCGGGGCAGGTCCGCGCCTGCCACGACCGCCGCCGACAGCGGAAACCGATCGAGTCGACCGCGCCCGCCGGCCGCCCACGGCCAGATCGCGTTCGGCACGGCGTCCTCGCGACCGACGAAGACCGGATGATCGCGCACGATCTCGCGACCGCGCGCGATCAGCTCGCGCAGCACCTCCGCCCCGGCTCCCTGCGGCAGCGCCGCCGCCACGGGCTTGCCGAGCACGTCGTACGGCGACAGCACCCGCACTCCCGCCGGGCCCCGGCGCCACACGAGCAACGCGGCATTGGCCCCCGAACCACCGACGAACTCGAGGCCTTCGCGCCCGAGCCGCCGGGCGATCTCGTCGAGCACGAGCCGGCGCTCGTCGGTGGTCACCGACGTGACGACCTCGCGCAGCACCTCGACGCCCGCGTCGGTCGTCTCCAGCCGCACGAGGTCGAGGCGCAGCGCGACGTCGTCCTCGCCGAGGTCGACGCCGCGGCCGAGCGCCTCGAGTGCCGCCGCGCCCGTGGCGAGAGCCGGGTCGTAGCCGAGCACCGACAGCGCACCCACGTCGCTCGCGGGGCTCAGCCCGCGGGGAATGGTGCGGCTCAGGCCGAGAATGCCGCGCTCCGCCATGCGATCGAGATTCGGCACGCGGGCCTGCTCCAACGGGGTCTTCCCGTTCAGGTCCGTCAGGGGCTCATCCGCGAGCCCGTCCACCTCGAGGACGACGACCTTCATCGCGTTGCCCCGCGCCTACCCGAGCTCGAGGGCCGCGGCCAGCCGGTCGAGGTGCGGCGCGATCGAGATGGCGGCCTCCGAACTCGCGATCGCGGTATCCGGGTCCTTGAGCCCGTGGCCCGTCAGCGTGAGGACCAGGACGTCGCCCGGTCGCAGGCAGCCACTCGCGCCCAGCCGCAGCGCGCCGGCGAGGCTGATCGCCGACGCTGGCTCCGCGAACACGCCCTCGCTGCGGGCGAGCAGGCGGTAGGCCGAGAGGATGTCCTGATCGTCGATCGCATCGATCAGTCCGCCCGATTCGTCGCGTGCGGCGATCGCCCCCTTCCAGCTGGCCGGGTTCCCGATGCGAATGGCCGTCGCGACGGTCTTCGGCTCGGCGACCGGATGGCCATGGACCAGCGGCGCGGCCCCGGCGGCCTGGTAGCCCATCATGCGCGGCAGCCGGTCGATGCGTCCCGCGGCGTGGTACTCGCGATAGCCCTTCCAGTACGCGGTGATGTTGCCCGCGTTGCCGACCGGCAGGATGTGGTAGTCGGGCGCGCGACCGAGCGCGTCGCAGATCTCGAACGCGGCCGTCTTCTGGCCCTCGATGCGGTCCGGGTTGACCGAGTTCACGAGCGCGAGCTGCGTCGGGTAGCGCTCCTTCACGTCGCGCACCAGTTCGAGAGCCTGGTCGAAATTCCCTTCGATCTGGATCACGCGCGCCCCGTGCATCACCGCCTGCGAGAGCTTGCCGAGCGCGATCTTGCCGCGCGGCACGACGACGTAGGCGCGAATCCCGGCCCGCGCAGCGAACGCCGCCGCCGAGGCGGACGTGTTCCCGGTCGACGCGCAGATGATGGCCTCCACCCCGGCGGCGATCGCCTTCGTCACCGCGACCGTCATGCCCCGGTCCTTGAACGACCCGGTCGGGTTCTGGCCCTCGCACTTGAGGTACAGCTCGATACCGGGTGCGACGGCGGCCGCCAGTCGGTCGGCGCGCACGAGGGGGGTGTTGCCCTCGTTGAGCGTGACCACGCGGTCCGTCGGGCTCACGGGGAGGTGCTCCCGATATTGCTCGATGAGCCCGCGCCAGGCGACCGCGCCACTCACTCGAGCTGGTCCTCGATGCGAATGCACACCGGCCGCCCGCGCACCGCCGACAGGCGCCCGATCTGCCCGAGCGCACGGGCCAGGTTCCGCTCGCGCGCCCGGTGGGTGCGGATCACGATCGGGACCGTAGTGCCCGCGCGGCGCTCCTTCTGGATCACGGAGGCAATACTAATCTCAAACTTCCCCAAGACTCCAGCAATGCGGGCCAGCACCCCGGGGCGGTCGAGGGCCATGAACCGCAGGTAGTACTCGCTCTCGAGGTCGGCCAGCCGGCGGATCACCGCCGTGCGCAGCGCGGCCTGGGGGACCCCCCACGGCGGGATCCGGACGTGGGGACCGACCTGTCGGTCCCGCACCGCCGCGATCAGGTCGGCGACCACGGCCGTTGCGGTCGGCATCGAACCCGCGCCCTGCCCGTAGTACATCGTCGGCCCGAGCGCCGCCCCGCGCACGAAGATCGCGTTGAAGTTGCCCGAAACGTCGGCAAGGAGGTGGCCGTTCGGGATCATGGTCGGGTGCACCCGGGCCTCGATCCCGTCGCGGCCCTCTTTCGCGATCGCCAGAAGCTTGATCGTGTAGCCGAGCTCGCGCGCGAACGCGATGTCGACTGCGTCGACGTGGCGGATGCCCTCGGTCGGGATGTCCCGGAAACGCGGCCGCACGCCGAACGCCAGCGTGGTGAGCAGCGTGAGCTTGTGCGCGGAATCGATGCCATCGACGTCGGCGGCGGGATCCGCCTCCGCGAGCCCGAGTTGCTGCGCCTCGGCGAGCACGTCGTCGAAGCCGCGGCCCTCGCGCGTCATGGTGGTGAGGATGTGGTTGCAGGTGCCGTTCACGATCCCGTAGACGGCGACGGTCCGATCCCCCGCCAGGCCCTCCTTGATCGTGCGGAGGATGGGGATCCCGCCGCCGACGCTCGCCTCGAACCCGAGTCGCACGCCATGCCGCTCCGCTTCGGCGACGATCTCCTCGCCGTGCACGGCGAGGAGCGCCTTGTTCGCCGTCACGACGTCCTTGCCGGCGCGGATCGCGCCCAGGACGAAGCGGCGGGCGGGCTCGTAGCCCCCGATCAGCTCGATGACGATCGCGAGGTCCGGGTCGTTGATCACGGACATGGCGTCGGTGGTGAGCCGCGCGGGCCGGGCAACGACCCCCCGATCGGTGCGCACGTCGAGATCCGCGATGGCGGCGATCTCGATCGGGCGGCCCGCACGCCGGGCGATCTCCGCCCGATGAGTGCGCAGCACCTTGATGACGCCGGTCCCGATCGTGCCGAAGCCGATCAGGCCGACCCTGACGGGTCGTGCCACCGCGCGCGGCCTTGCGTCATCCGGCGCGGGCGCGGACCGCGCGCGCGACCCGCGGGGAGAGTCCGTCACCGAGGGCCCGACGAACGCCGCGCACGGCCTGGCGCGTTCGGTGTTCGTTCTCGATGAGCGCGAGGCGGACGTGTTGGTCGCCGTACTCGCCGAAGCCGATCCCCGGCGATACCGCGACCTTCGCCTCTTTGAGGAGGAACTTCGAGAACTCGAGCGACCCCATGGCCTTGAACTCGTCCGGGATTTCGGCCCAGACGAACATCGTGGCCTTCGGCTTCGGCACGTGCCAGCCGATGCGGTCGAGCCCGTCGCAGAGGACGTCGCGGCGGACGCGGTACGTCTCCCGGATCTCGTCCACGTACGTCTGCGGCCCGGTGAGCGCGTGCGTGGCCGCGATCTGGATCGGCTGGAAGATGCCGTAGTCGAGGTAGCTCTTGATGCGGGCGAGCGCCGCGATGATCTCGGGGTTGCCGACCGCGAAACCAATGCGCCACCCGGGCATGTTGTAGCTCTTCGAGAGGGTGAAGAACTCGACGCCGATCTCCTTCGCGCCCGGCACCTGCAGGAACGAGGGTGCGACGTAGCCGTCGAAGCAGAGATCGGCGTAGGCGAGATCGTGCACGACGAGGCAGCCGTGCTCCTGCGCGAACTGGACGATGCCGCGGAAGAAGTCGAGGTCGACGACCGCGGTGGTCGGGTTGGCGGGGAAGTTGAGGATGAGGAGCCGCGGCTTCGGCCACGTCGTGCGCACCGCTTCCTGGAGGCGGGCGAGGAAGTCGTCGCCCGGAACGAGCGGGATCGAACGCAGGTCGCCGCCGGCGATGATCACCGAGTATTGGTGGATCGGGTACGTCGGGCTCGGGCAGAAGACGACGTCGCCGGGGCCGAGCATCGCCAGCGCGAGGTGGCCGATGCCCTCCTTCGAGCCGATCGTGACGATCGCCTCGGAGTCGGGATCGAGCTCGACGCCGTAGCGCTGGCGGTACCAGTCGCAGATCGCGACGCGGAGCTTGTAGATGCCGCGCGACACCGAGTAGCGGTGGTTCACCGGCTTCTGCACCGCCTCGATCAGCTTCTGCACGACGTGCGGCGGCGTCGGTCCGTCCGGGTTGCCCATGGAGAGATCGACGATGTCCTCCCCGGCGCGGCGCGCGGCCTGCTTGAGCTCGCCGACGACGTTGAACACGTAGGGCGGGAGTCGTTTGATCCGTGGGAAATCCATGCGTGCCACCACCGCCGTCCCTCCACCCCGCGTCCCCGCCGCCCCCCAGAAACCTCGGGCAGGAGCGCGGATCCTACTTAGAGGAACGGCCCCAGGGGGTCAAACCTGCAGCTCGTGCTGCAGCCACTGCCGACCCCGCACCGGCGTCGAACGGATGCGCCCCTCCGGGTTGACCCGCCAGGGCCGCCGCGCCTACACGACTGCCATGACAGCGCAGGCGCCGCCGCTCCCCCGCACCGCCGCCGGCCTCGGCACGCTCCTCGATTCCTGGCGACAGATCCTGGCGCAGGGCAACCTCCCCGTCGGCCGCGCCATCGATCCGGTGTCACGCTGGCTGCTCATCACGCGCGCGTGCGTATTCTCCTTGACGCTCTTCTCCGGCCTGATCGGCGGCCTCCTCGCGGCCACGAGCGCGCCGCAGTCGCACTGGGGGTGGTTCGCGCTCTCGTGCCTCGGTCTCCTGATCGCGCACGCGGCCAACAACATGATCAACGACTATTTCGACACCGTGGGCGGCGTCGACACGGCCGGCTACGTTCGCACGCAGTACGCGCCGCATCCCCTGTTCTCCGGCCTCATCTCGACGCGCGGCCTGCTGCGGACGATCGTGCTGTGCAACGTGGCCGACCTCGCCGTGCTGCTCGTGCTCGTGGCGGCACGCGGCTGGCCCGTGGCCGCGTTCGCGCTCTGCGGCCTCTTCATCTCGGTCTTCTACGTGGCACCACCACTCAAGCTCAAGCACCACGGGCTCGGCGAACCCGGCGTGTTCGTGGTGTGGGGCCCGCTCATGATCGGCGGCACGTACTACGTGACGGCGGGCACGCTTCCCGCCTGGGTGTGGCTCGCCTCGGTACCGTACGCGATCCTCGTCACCACCGTGTTGATCGGCAAGCACGTCGACAAGTTCGACCAGGACGCCGCGCGGGGCATCCGCACGCTGCCGGTCCTCCTCGGACGCGAGCGCGCGCTACGGCTGAACCAGGGTCTGATGGTCCTCTTCTACGTCGTGACGATCGCCCTGGTCGTCGCGGGGCGCCTCGGGCCGGGCGTCCTGCTGGTCGCCGTCGCCGCGCCCCGGCTCGTGCAGGTGCTCCGCATGTACGCGCAACCGAAACCCGACGCGCCGCCGGCGGGCTACCGCCTCTGGCCGCTGTGGTACGTCGCGATCGCCTTCCACCACAACCGCCTCGCCGGCGCGATGTTCGTGCTCGGCCTCCTGGTGAACCTGCTGCTCCCGCGCTGAGCACCGGGGACGGCATGGGACCCTCCTGCTCCCGGTCCAGGATCGGCCCCGCCGTCGTTGACTCCCGCACGGCACGCCGGCAGGGTGCCCAAATGGGCGGCCCGACCCGGTTCCGCATCGGCCTCGTGCAGATGCGCTGCAGCCCGGACCCGCACGACAACGTCGCGCGGGCCGTCGGGCACGTGCGCGACGCCGCGCGGCGTGGCGCGGACGTGATCTGCCTCCCCGAGCTCTTCCGCACGCAGTACTTCTGCCAGCGAGAGGACGCCGCGCTGTTCGACCTGGCCGAGCCGATCCCCGGTCCGACGACCGACACGCTCGCCGCGGTGGCGCGCGAGATGGGCGTGGTGATCGTCGCCTCGGTGTTCGAGCGGCGCGCCGCCGGCCTCTACCACAACACGGCCGTGATCCTCGACGCCGACGGCAGCGAGTGCGGGCGCTACCGCAAGATGCACATTCCGGACGATCCGCTCTACTACGAGAAGTTCTACTTCACGCCGGGCGACCTGGGGTTTCGGGCTTTCGACACGCGGGTCGGGCGCATCGGCGTGCTCGTGTGCTGGGACCAGTGGTACCCCGAGGCTGCGCGCCTCACGGCCCTCGCGGGCGCCGACGTCCTGTTCTATCCAACGGCGATCGGCTGGCATCCGCAGGAGAAGGCGACGTCCGGCGTGCACCAGCTGCAGGCCTGGCAGACGATCCAGCGCGCACACGCGATCGCCAACGGCGTCTACGTCGCCGCGGTCAACCGGGTCGGCCACGAGGGGCCAGCCGGGGGCGGGCTCGAGTTCTGGGGCGCCTCGTTCGTCGCCGACCCGTTCGGCGTCGTGCTCGCGGAAGCCGCCGGCGGCCACGAGGACGTGCTCGTCGTCGAGTGCGACCGCGCGCGCCAGGAGGACGTCCGGCGCAACTGGCCCTTCCTGCGCGACCGGCGCATCGACGCCTACGCGCCCATCACCCGCCGCCTGCTCGACGACGAATGAGCCGCGCCCCGACGCCGGCCGCCGCCGGCTTCCGCATGCCCGCGGAGTGGGAGCCCCACGCCGCCACCTGGCTCGCGTGGCCACACGCGCACGCGGACTGGCCTGGAAAATTCGAGTCGATCCCGTTGGTATACGCCGAGGTCGTCCGCCATCTCGTTCCCGGCGAGCGCGTGCGCATCCTCGTGCAGGGCCCGGCGCACGAGCGCGCGGCGCGCGGCGTCCTCCGGAAGGTCGACGTCGACCTCACGCGCGTCGACTTCTACCGCGTCGCGACCGACCGCTCATGGACACGCGATTCGCTTCCCACCTTCGTCCGTCACGACGACGGTCGCGTCGGGCTCGTCGCCTGGCGCTTCAACGCGTGGGCCAAGTACGCCAACTGGCGGCGCGACGCGCGGATCGGCAGCTGCCTCGCACGGCTCCTCCACCTCCCCGCCTGGCGGCCGGCCGTCGGCACACGCCGGATCGTCCTCGAGGGCGGCGGCATCGACGTCAACGGCCGCGGCACGCTGCTCCTGACGGAGGAGTGCTTCCGCTCCCCCGTCCAGGCGCGCAACCCGGGCCTGCCGCGCCGTCGGTTCGAGCAAGCGCTGCGCGACCACCTCGGCATCCGCCGGTTGATCTGGCTCGGCGAGGGCATCGTCGGCGACGACACGCACGGGCACGTCGACGACCTCGCGCGCTTCACCGATCCGCACACGGTGGTCGTGGCGCACACGGACGACTGCGCCGACCCGAACCATTCCCGCCTCGCCGACGCGTTCGAGCGACTCTCCCACGCGACCGATCAGGACGGCGAGCCGCTGCGCGTGATTCGGCTGCCGATGCCGGCACCCGTGACGTTTCGGGGTCAGCGGCTCCCCGCGAGCTACGCCAACTTCTACGTCGGCAACGAGGCCGTGCTCGTGCCGACGTTCAACGACCCGGCGGACCGCCACGCGCTGGCCACCCTCGCCGAGCTGTTCCCGGAGCGGCGCGTGGTCGGCATCCATGCGGTCGATCTCGTGTGGGGGCTCGGCACGATTCACTGCATGACGCAGCAGGAACCCCTGTAGCCTCGGTGGCCAGACCGCTCGCGACCACGGGCGTCACGTTCCCGCACGAGCACGGTCGCCCGCGCGGACATCGCGGTGAGCACGCCGCGCCCGGGCCGCGTGCTGCCCTCGTGCTGATCCCCGACGGCGGCCTCACTCGGCGAAGCGGAGGCCAACCGTCCCGAGCGGACCGAAGTCGGCATCGACGATGTCGCCCGGCGCGACCGGCATCGCCGTGAGCGCACCGGTGATGATGCGGTCGCCGACGGTGAGCGCCTCGCCGCACGCCGCGAGCGTCACCGCCACCAAGCGGACGATCGGCACGAGGTCCCCGAGCACCACCGCCGCATCGAACGGGCCAACGGTGCGCTCCCCCTGCGTCACCGTGACCGTGATGCCGGCGAGCGCCCCACCGGCACGCGTCGGATCGTCGCGACCGAGAAGCACGCCGCGGTGGAAGACGTTGCCGGCCACGATGCGCTCGACGTCGTCCACCGGGCCGTCGAGGTCCACGATCTCGATCGCCGGCGCGAGCCCGGCGATCGCCGCACGGATCCTCGCATCGTCGGCGTCCGGCGGCACCGGCCCCGCGATCACGACGGCGACCTCCGGCTCGACCAGGACCCGCGTCCCGCCCGCCAACGAGTGCGCCACGCCGGGCATCAGGCAGCGCGCGACGGTCAGGTGGCCCACGACGCTGTGCGCGATCCCCAGCGCACGCTGCGTGGCTGGCGCATTGAGGCCGATCTTCCAGCCGGCCCGCCCACCCCCGGCCGCAAGCGCGGCGCGCCACTGCTCGAGCTGCCGGGTCATGCCACGGACGATGCGTGGATCGATCGTGAGTGCCATGGCCCTCATCCTATCCGAGCGATCTCGAGTCGGCCACGCCACCGCTGCAGCAGCACCGCTCGCAGCCCGACCGACTCCGGCCGCGACAGCTCCGGATCCCGAGCCAGCCACTGCATCGCCTCGTCATGGGCCGCGCGCATGACCGCCGCGTCACGCACCAGGCTCGCCACCCGGAACGGCGGCAGCCCCGCCTGGCGCGTGCCGAGGAGGTCGCCCGGGCCGCGCAGGTCGAGATCCGCTGCCGCGATCTCGAACCCGTCGGTGCTCTGCTCGAGCACCCGCAGGCGCTGGAATGCCTCGGTGCCGAGCCAGTCCGGGACCGCGAGGTAACAGTACCCCGGCGCCGCTCCCCTGCCCACCCGCCCGCGGAGCTGGTGGAGCTGTGCCAACCCGAACCGCTCGGCGTGCTCGATCACGATGACCGTCGCGTTCGGCACGTCGATGCCGACCTCGATGACCGTCGTCGACACGAGCACGTCGTGCTCCCGCGCCTTGAACGCCCGCATCACGGCGTCCTTCGCCTCGGCCTTCATCCGTCCGTGCACGAGCCCCACGCGCAACCCGGCCAGCGGCCCGCTGGCCAGCTCGCGCGCCATCGCGCTGGCCGACCGCAGCGCCGAGCGCTCCGATTCCTCCACGAGCGGGTAGACCACGTAGGCCTGGTGCCCCTGCGCCACCTCGGCACGGACGCGCTCGTAGAGCCGCACGCGCCGCGATTCGCGGCAGAGCGACGTCGTGATCGGCGTGCGGCCCGGCGGCAGCTCGTCGAGCGTCGACACGGCGAGGTCGCCGTACAGCGTCAGCGCGAGCGTGCGCGGGATCGGCGTCGCGCTCATGACGAGGACGTCGATGGCGCACGCCTCCGCCCCGCTCTGGCGTTGCAGCGCCGCGCGTTGCAGCACGCCGAACCGGTGCTGCTCGTCGACAATCGCGAGGCCGAGGCGCGCGAACGTGACGCCCTCCTGGATGAGCGCGTGCGTCCCCACGGCGAGCGCGACGCTCCCGTCGGCGAGACCCGCCAGCGCGTCGCGGCGCTCCCGGCCGCGCAGCGAGCCCGTGAGCAGCACCACCCGCACGCCGAGCGGCGCGAGCAGCGGTGCGACCGTGGCGAGGTGCTGCTCCGCCAGCAGCTCGGTCGGCGCCATCAGCGCGACCTGGTACCCCGCCTCGATCACGACCAGCGCGGCCAGCAGGGCCACCAGCGTCTTTCCGCTGCCCACGTCGCCCTGCAGGAGCCGGCGCATGGGATGCGGCGCCGCCAAGTCGGCGGCGATCTCCGCGAACGCCCGCTCCTGCGCGCCCGTCGGCCGAAACGCCAGCTCCCGCCGCAACGCCGCCACCAGCCGCACCGAAGCGGGAAACGCCGTGCCCGGCTCCGCCACCGTCGCGTTGCGTCGCAGGGCGAGTCCGAGTTGCAGGAAGAAGAGCTCGTCGAACACGAGCGAGCGGTGCGCGAGCGAGCCCCCCTCCTGCAGCGCCGCGACGTCGGCCTCGGGCGCCGGGCAGTGGACATGTCGCAGCGCACGCCCCAGATCGAGCACGCGCTGGCGTTCGGCGACCTCGGCGGGCAGCACGCTCGGCACCTGGTCGGCAAAGTCCTCGACCGCCGCCTGCGCGATCCGGCGCATGACCCCCACCGGCATCGCCGTCGGCTTCTCGTACACCGGGAGGACACGTGCGCAAGCGCCGGCGTCCTCCTCCGCCTCGAGCAGCGTCACCTCGGGGTGCACCAGTCGCAGCCCGCCGAGCCCGAGCGAGGTCTCGACGCGCCCAAACACGACGACACGCTGGCCCCGCTGAAACCGACGCGCGAAGTAGCGCAGCTGGTTGAACCACACGAGCACCGCCCGCGCGTCGCCGTCCTGAACCTCGACCTCGAGCACGCGCCGCCGTGTCCGGCCGGCTACGCCCTCGTGTACGCGGACCACGGTCGCAGTGGTCGTGACCTCCGTGCCCGGCACGACCGCCCGGAGCGGCACCATCGCGCGCCGGTCCTCGTAGCGAAACGGCAGGTGGTAGAGCAGGTCCTCGACGGTCGTCAGGCCGAAGCGCTCGAGCTCGGCGGCGCGCCGCGGACCGACGGCGCGCACGAACTGCGCCGGCTGCGCGAGCGCCGCGAGGCCAGCGTCGACCGGCGCCGCCGTCGCGCGATAGTCCGTCCACCGCGCCACCGGGCTCGCCGCGGCACGGAGCCGCGGCAGCAGCGCGTGGGCCTGACGGAGAAGCGGGACGTGGGCCGCCGTCGGTGCCGGCCCGACCGCCCGCAGGATCGTCTCCAGCTCCGCCAGCGGCCCGGCCGCGGCGCCCGCGGCCTCCCGCCGAGCGTTCGCCACGCGCTCGAGAAGCGCACCCACTGGAAGACGCGTCGATTCGATGCGCCGGAAGTCGTCGGCGGCGAGGTACTCGAGCGGCGCCGCCAGCGCTTGCACCAACGCCGCGAACGGCACCGCCTCCGGCGTCATCCGCGCCCGTGATGATCCTGCAGCGGACGGACGCTGAACGCGCCGCGCGCGAGCAGCTCGATCCCCGCCGCGGCCGCCGCGGCGGCCGCGACCGTCGTGAAGTACGGCACCTGGCACTCGAGTGCCGTCCGGCGGATGGGGAACGAATCGCGGACGGCCTCCGCGCCGGCCGGCGTGTTGATGACGAGCGCGACCTCGCCGCGCTTGAGGGCATCGACGATGTGGGGGCTGCCCTCCTGCACCTTGTTGATCGTCTCGACCGCCAGGCCGGCCGCCACCAGCGCGGCGGCCGTGCCGCGCGTCGCCACCAGCGAGAGCCCCGCGCCCACGAGACGCCGCGCGATGGGCACCACGGCCCCACGCTCGGCCTCGGGGACGGACAGGAAAGCCCGGCCCGTGCGGGGCAGAAGCGTGCCCGCGGCGATCTGTGCCTTGGCGAAGGCCGCGCCGAACGTGGTGTCGATGCCCATCACCTCGCCGGTCGATTTCATCTCGGGTCCGAGCACCGTATCCACGCCCGGGAACTTGATGAACGGGAAGACCGCCTCTTTCACGTTCACGTGCGCGGGAACGATCTCGCGCGTGAAGCCCTGCTCGGCGAGCGTGCGCCCCACCATGCAGCCCACGGCGACCTTGGCCAGCGGCACGCCGATCGCCTTGCTCACGAACGGCACGGTCCGGCTCGCGCGCGGGTTCACCTCGAGGACGTAGACGTCGAGACCCTTGACCGCGAACTGCACGTTCATGAGACCGACGACGCCGAGCTCGCGCGCGAGCGCCACCGTCTGCCGGCGGATGTCGGCCTGCACGGTCGGGTCGATCGAATACGGCGGCAGCGAACAGGCGCTGTCGCCCGAGTGCACGCCGGCGCGCTCGATGTGCTCCATGATGCCGCCGATCACCACGTCGTGACCGTCACTCACGCAGTCGACGTCGACCTCGATCGCATCGTCGAGGAAACGGTCGATCAGCACCGGATGCTCGGGGGAGGCCATGACCGCCTCGCGCATGTAGCGGTCGAGGCTGCTGCGGTCGTAGACGATCTCCATCGCCCGGCCGCCGAGGACGTACGACGGTCGCACCAGCACCGGGTAGCCGAGTCGCTCCGCCACGCGTGCGGCTTCATCCGGCGAGCGCGCCATGCCGTTCGGCGGGCGCTTCAGATCGAGCGTGGAGAGCACCTGCTCGAACCGCTCGCGATCCTCGGCGCGATCGATCGCGTCGGGCGACGTCCCCAGGATGCGCACCCCGGCGCGCTCGAGCGGGACCGCCAGCTTGAGCGGCGTCTGTCCCCCGAACTGGACGATCACGCCCTCCGGGTTCTCGCGGCGCAGCAGCGACAGCGTGTCCTCGAAAGTGAGCGGCTCGAAAAAGAGCTTGTCCGACGTGTCGTAGTCGGTGCTCACGGTCTCGGGGTTGCAGTTGACCATCAGCGTCTCGAAGCCCATCGCGCGGAGCGCGAACGACGCGTGCACGCAGCAATAGTCGAATTCGATGCCCTGCCCGATCCGGTTCGGTCCGCCGCCCAGGATGACGACCTTGCGGCGCGTGCTCGGCCGCGCCTCGTCGTCACCGCGCTCGAAGGTGGAATAGAGATAGGGCGTGTACGCCTCGAACTCGCCGCCGCAGGTGTCGACGGTCTTGTACACCGGCACGAGGCCATTGGCCTCGCGGCGCGTTCGCACGGCCTCTTCCGTCGTACGGAGCAGCGTGGCCAGACGGTGGTCGGAGAACCCGTCCTGCTTGAGCGCGACCAGCCGCGCGGCCGGGAGGGCCTCCAGCGTCGCCGTCTCCAGCGCCCGCTCGCTGGCGATGATCTCCGCGACGTGCCGGAGGAACCACGGGTCGATCCTCGAGAGACCGAACACGTCCTCGACCGTGAGGCCGCGGCGAAAGGCCTCGCCGACGAGCCAGAGCCGGTCGGCGTTGGGCACGCGCAGCCGCTCGCGCAGCGTCGCATCGGTGACCGTCGAGCGAGACTCGAAGCCGGCGCTGCCGATCTCGAGCGAACGGATCGCCTTCTGCAGCGACTCCTTGAACGTGCGCCCGATCGCCATCGCCTCGCCGACCGACTTCATCTGCGGCCCGAGCAGGTCGGTTGCCTGGCGGAACTTCTCGAACGTGAAGCGCGGGATCTTGGTGACGACGTAGTCGATCGTGGGCTCGAAGCTGGCCGGCGTCTCGCGCGTGATGTCGTTGCGGATCTCGTCGAGCGTGTAGCCGACCGCCAGCTTGGCGGCGATCTTCGCGATCGGGAAGCCGGTGGCCTTCGACGCGAGCGCGCTCGAGCGCGACACCCGCGGGTTCATCTCGATCACGACCAGACGCCCGTTCTCCGGGTGCACCGCGAACTGGATGTTCGATCCCCCCGTGTCGACACCGATCGCCCGGATGATGGCGACCGACGCGTTGCGCATCAGCTGGTACTCCTTGTCGGTGAGCGTCTGCGCGGGGGCAACCGTGATCGAGTCGCCGGTGTGGACACCCATCGGGTCGAAGTTCTCGATCGAGCAGACGATGACGACGTTGTCCTTGCCGTCACGCATCACCTCGAGCTCGAACTCCTTCCATCCCGCGATCGACTCCTCGACCAGCACCTCGCGGACCGGCGACGCGTCGAGCCCCCATTGTACGACCGCCTCGAACTCCTCGTCGGTGGTCGCGAAGCCGCCGCCCATCCCACCGAGCGTCCGCGACGGGCGGACGATGAGCGGCAGGCCGATCTCGCCCCGAACGCGGCGGGCGTCCTCCAACGATCGCGCGTAGCCGCTCTTCGGCAGCCCGAGGCCGATGCCCTCGATCGTCGCCTTGAAGAGGTCGCGGTCCTCGGCGCGCTTGATGGCGTCGACCTTGGCGCCGATCAGCTGGACGCCGTACCGGTCGAGCACGCCGGCATTGGCGAGGTCGAGCGCGAGGTTGAGGCCGGTCTGCCCGCCCACCGTCGGCAGCAGGGCGTCGGGGTGTTCCGCCGCGATGATCCGCTCCAGCACGTCGACCGTGAGCGGCTCGACGTAGGTGCGATCGGCGAATTCGGGGTCGGTCATGATCGTCGCCGGGTTCGAGTTGACGAGCACGACGCGGTAGCCCTCTTCCTTCAGGGCCTTGCACGCCTGCGTGCCGGAGTAGTCGAACTCGCACGCCTGGCCGATGATGATCGGACCGGAGCCGATGAGGAGGATCGTGTGGATGTCGGTCCGACGCGGCATCGTCAGCGGCGCTCCATGAGATCGACGAAGCGCTGGAAGAGGTAGGCCGCGTCGTGCGGCCCGGGCGACGCCTCGGGGTGGTACTGGACCGAGAACGTGGGCTGCCCGCGCACGGCCAGGCCCTCCACGGTGCGGTCGTTCAAGTTCACGTGGGTCACGTCGGCGCGCCCGGCGAGCGAAGCCGGGTCGACGGCGAAGCCATGGTTCTGGGCCGTGATCTCGACCTTGCCGGTCGTGAGGTCCATCACCGGCTGGTTGCCGCCGTGGTGGCCGAACTTGAGCTTGTACGTCCGCCCGCCGAGGGCGAGTCCGAGAATCTGGTGGCCCAGGCAGATACCGAACACCGGCACCTTTCCGAGCAGGGCCGCCACGGCTTCGCGGGCGCCGGCGACCGCGTCGGGATCGCCGGGGCCGTTCGACAGGAAGACGCCGTCGGGCGACTCGGCGAGCACCGCCGCGGCCGGCGTCGACGCGGGCACGACCCGCACGGCGCAGCCCACGCCCACCAGGCAGCGCAGGATGTTGTGCTTGATGCCGAGGTCGTAAGCGACCACGCGCCGCACACGGCCGCCGCGCGCCGCCGCGGCCTCCTCGAGCGTCGTGCGTGAACCGTCCAGCCGCCACGGCCCCTCGGTCCAGTCGTAGGGGCGGTCGCAGGTCACGGCGTGGGCGAGGTCCTGCCCTTCCATCCTGGGCGCGTCCTTGGCGCGGCGCACGAGCCGCTCGGCATCGAGCTCGGCGGTCGAGAGCACGGCCACCTGCGCACCCTGATCGCGCAGCCGGCGCACCAGGGCCCGCGTGTCGATGCCCTCGATCCCCGGGATGCCCTGGCGCACGAGATACGCCCCGAGGCTCTCGCGCGCCCGCCAGCTCGACGGAACATCGCAATACTCGCGCACGATGAAGCCACGGACGAAGGCACGCCGCGACTCGGTATCTTCGGGATTCACGCCGACGTTCCCGATCTCGGGGTACGTCATGGCGACGAGCTGCCCCTCGTACGAAGGATCCGTCAGGATCTCCTGGTACCCGGTCATGCTGGTGTTGAAGACCAACTCTCCCGTGGCCTCGGCGGTCGCGCCGAAGGCGCGGCCACGAAACACGGTCCCGTCGGCCAGCGCCAGCACCGCCTCCTTCACGACGCGCTCCTCAACACGACCGGCGACTCCTCCTCGTACACGACCCGCCCACCGACGAGGACCATGGTGGCGCGCCCCGTCATCTCCCAGCCCGCGAACGGCGTGTTGCGCGACTTCGAGCGGAAACTGCGCGGGACGACCAGCCACCGCCGCGCGGCGTCGACCAGCGTGAGGTCGGCCGGCGCTCCGGGCGCGAGCGTTCCCCCCGGCACTCCCAGGATGCGCGCGGGCCCGCTCGACATCCGCGCCGCCAGGCGCGGCAGGTCGAGCACGCCCTCGGCCACCAACCGCAGGGCGAGCGGCAGCGCGGTCTCGAGCCCGACGACGCCGTTGGCGGCCTGATCGAACTCGCAGTCCTTCTCGTCCTGATGGTGCGGCGCGTGATCCGTGGCGATCGCCTCGACGGTCCCGTCGGCGAGCGCCTCCCGCAGCGCCGCCACGTCCGCTTTCGTGCGCAGCGGCGGCGCCATCTTCGCGTTCGTGTCGTAGCCGGCGACCGCGTCGTCGGTGAGGAACAGATGATGGGGGCTGGCCTCCGCGCTCACGCGCACGCCCCGCGCCCGTCCCGCGCGCACGAGCGCCACCGCGCCGGCCGTGCTGATGTGCGCGACGTGGAGCCGTCCACCCGTCAGCTCGGCGAGCGCGATGTCGCGCGCGACCATGACTTCCTCGGCCGCCGCCGGCACGCCGCGGAGCCCCAGGCGGAGCGACACCTCGCCCTCGTGCATCACGCCGCCGCAGGCGAGGTCGCGATCCTCCTCGTGGACGATCACCGGCAGGTCGAAGAGCTGCGCGTACTCGAGCGCCCGCCGCATGAGGCCGGCGTCCATGATCGGCATACCGTCGTCCGAGACTGCGACGATGCCGGCGCGCTGCATCTCGCCGATCTCGGCGAGCCGCTCGCCCTGCAGCCCGTGCGACACGGCTCCGATCGGGTAGACGTGCGCCCCCCCGGCCATCCGCGCCCGCTCGATGATGTATTCCGTGACCGCACCGTTGTCGTTCACGGGGCTGGTGTTGGCCATACACGCAACCGCGGTGAATCCGCCGGCGAGCGCGGCGCGCACGCCGGTGGTGATCGTCTCTTTGTACTCGAATCCGGGCTCGCGGAGATGCACGTGCATGTCGACGAGCCCGGGGAGGACGAGCAGGCCCGTCGCGTCGATCAGGCGGCGGTCCTCGCCCCCGAGCGAGCCCGGTGCGCCGGTCGCCGCGATCCGCCCGTCCTCGAGCAGCACGTCACCCGGCACCGCCGTTCCCGCGATCGGGTCGACGACCGTCCCCCCCGCAATCAGCAGTCGGTCGCTCATGCCCGCGCTCCACTGCGGCGGCGAGGTACCTCGGCACCTTCCTGTGCCGCGCCGCTCCCGGCCGCGTCCTCCGCCTTGCCGCGTGCGATGAGCAGGTGGAGGAGCGCCATGCGAACCGCGAGGCCGTTGGTGACCTGGCTCATGATGACCGAGTACGGGCCGTCGGCGACGTCGCTCGATATCTCGAGCCCGCGGTTGAGCGGCCCGGGATGCAGGATGATGACGTTGGGCTGCGCCAGCTTGACGATCTCGGGAGTGAGGCAGAAGTACTGCGCGTACTCGTCGACGCTCGGGAAGTAGTTCCGCCCCTGCCGCTCGCGCTGAATGCGCAGCATCATCACGACGTCGGCCCCCCGCACACCGTCGGCGAGCTTCCAGTGCAGCTCGGCCCCGAGCCGCGCGAATTCCGGCGGCAGGAGCGTCGGTGGCCCGACCAGGCGGACGTTCGCTCCCAGCGCCCGCAGCGCGAAGAGGTTCGATCGCCCGACGCGGCTGTGCAGCAGGTCCCCCACGATGGCGACGGTGAGGCCGCGGAGGTCGCCGCGGTGCTCGCGGATCGTGAGCAGGTCGAGCAGCGCCTGCGTCGGGTGCTCGTGGCAGCCGTCGCCGGCGTTGATGATCGAGCACGACACGTGACGCGCCAGCAACTCGCACGCGCCCGAGGCCGGGTGCCGCACGACGATCGCATCCGGGCGCATGGCCTCGAGGTTGCGCGCCGTGTCGGCCAGGGTCTCGCCCTTCTGCGCGCTCGAGCTCGACCCCGTGATGTTGATCGTGTCCGCCGAGAGCCGCTTGGCCGCGATCTCGAAGGAGGTGCGCGTGCGGGTCGAGGCTTCGTAGAAGAGGTTGATGACCGTCTTCCCGCGCAGCGTCGGCACCTTCTTGATGTCGCGCTCCGAGATCTCCTTGAAGGACGCCGCCGTGTCGAGGATGGCGATGATCTCCTCGCCCGGCATGCCTTCCAGCCCCAGCAGGTGACGCTGCGTGAACCCCATGGCGCCTCCCTACGATCCCTCGATCACGACTTCGTCGACCCCGTCCGCTTCGCCGAGCCGCACGTGCACCCGCTCGCCGCGCGCGGTGGGGAGGTTCTTGCCTACGTAGTCCGCCCGGATCGGCAGCTCGCGGTGGCCGCGGTCGACCAGGACCGCGAGCTGGATGGACTGCGGCCGGCCGAAGTCCATGAGCGCATCCATGGCGGCCCGGATCGTCCGCCCCGTGAAGAGCACGTCGTCGACCAGAAGGACACGCCGCCCCTCGACGTCGAACGGAATGTCCGTCCCGCGCACTTCCGGGTTCTGCACGCCGCGGTCGAGGTCGTCGCGGTAGAGGGTGATGTCGACCACCCCGTACGGCACCGGCGTCCCGCCCTCGATCTCCTGGATCGTCTGGCGGATTCGCTGCGCGAGGTGGATCCCGCGCGACCGGATACCGACCAGCGCCAGATCTCCCGTCCCCTTGTTGCGCTCGAGGATCTCGTGCGCGATCCGGACCAGCGCGCGCTGGATGGCACGCGCGTCCATGACGAGGCGGCTCCCGTTCGGGCTCACCGCCGCTGCCCCGACACGAAAGCGCCTCCGCGGCCAGACCGGGAGGCGTGCGTGATTCCGGGGCGTATCGTGGCGGGCGTCATGCAGGACCCTTCCTGACCTCTCGGGGCCAAGTTAAAAGGTGCCGGACCTTCGGGGTTCCTGGTCTAGCTACGCGCCCGCATCCTCGCTGTCAAGATCACACCGCGCCGCGGCCGGAGAAGACGGCCGGGATCGTGCGCAAGAGAATCTTCATGTCGAGCCCGAGCGACCAGTTGTCGATGTAGGCCATGTCGGTCTTCACCCACGCGTCGAACTCCGGCACCCGTCGCTCCACCTGCCACAGACACGTGATCCCCGGCTTGACGCTGAACCGACGGCGATGCGCCGGCGTGTCGAAGCGCTGGACGTCGCGCACCGGCAGGGGACGCGGGCCGACGAGGCTCATGTCGCCGCGCAGCACGTTGAGGAGCTGGGGCAGCTCGTCGAGGCTCGCGCGGCGGAGCCAGCGCCCGACGCGCGTCACGCGCGGGTCGTGGCGAATCTTGAAGACCGGTCCGTCGGCCTCGTTGAGATGCTCGAGCGCGGCCTGGCGCTCCTCGGCGTCGGGGATCATCGTGCGAAACTTGAAGAAGTCGAACCGGCGGCCTCCGAGCCCGACGCGGCCCTGGACGAAGAACACCGGACCGCGCGAGTCGAGACGGATGGCGAGCGCGATCAGCGCGAAGACGGGCGCCAGCACCGCCATGGCCACCGCCGACACCGTGAGGTCGAGCACGCGCTTGACGGCGAGCGACGGCGAGTCCGATGGGCCCGTGAACACCGTGAGGACGGGCTGGCCGTCGATCTCGTCGACTTGCGCGCGCGCCAACACGAGGTCGACGATGCTCGCCACCACGCGCACCGTGATCCCCTGTTCCTCGCAGAGCGCGATCACCCGGCGGATCAGACTGCTTCCGGCGTCGAGCGGCAGCGCGACGAAGACCTCGTCGATCGGCTCCTGCGCGACCCGGCGCGCCACGCGAGCGAGGACGGCTTCTTCCTGGCGCGGCAGGTCGGGGGTCTCGACGACGTCGACCACGTGGTAGCCGAGGTCGACCCGGCGGGCCAAGTGCGCCGCCATGTCGAGGGCGTCGCGGTCCTCGCCCACCACGATCACGTGCCGCAGGTTGTGGCCGTGGCGCCGCATCGTACGGGCGGCGAACTTGAGCAGCCGCCGTTCGACGAGCAAGCCCCCACCCGCGAACACGACGAAGTGCGCGAGGAACTGGCCCGCCACGAACTGGAGGCGCAGCGGAACACTCACGAGCGCCAGGGGCGCCGCCGCCACGAATGCCGCGGACAACACGTCGCGCCACTCGCGCGCGACCGGCGCCAGCCGATGCGACCGATAGAGGCCGAACGCGAGCAGCACCACGTGCCAGTAGACGAGGTAGACGGACAGGAAGAGCGCGTTGCGCACCTGCACCCGCATCTCGAGCACGTCCACCCAGCGCTCGCCCGGAATCGCCGCACAGAGCGCAGCCAGGAACGCCGCCAGAACGACGACCAGGTCCGAGAGCTTGAGGAGGCCGAGCAACAGCGTGCGGTGCCGGTTCGTCATCGCATCCACCAGCAGTGCAAGGACACGACCACCCGGCGAGAACCTGCCTGGCCCTACATTTTCGGCCCTGCGGGCGAGACCCGTCTTGCACGTGTGCCGCCAGCGGCACACCGAGCGGGCGCGTCGGCCGATCGGTGGACGCCTCGACCTCGCATGCGCTAGCCCGGATTTCTCACCACGAAAAGGCGCACCGCGCCGCTCACTCTGCTAAACGGTTCTTTGCGAAGAGAAATCGTTCGGCGAGAGGAGAGGCGCGGTGCAGACAGACTGTAGGGAAGCGCCGCTCGTTTTCCAAGGGGTCGGCAGCCGGCAGGTGGTGGGGCAATTCGATGCGGGCCGGATCACCAGCGATGCCGGCGTGCTGTTACTGCGGGAGGTGGCGGAGCGGTCGGGCCTGCTGCGGGACTTTGCCGCCTGCTTCACCGACCACCGGGACCCCGCGCGGATCGAGCACACCGTGGCGGAGCTGCTCGGGCAGCGGGTACTGGCGCAGGCGTGCGGGTACGAGGATCTCAATGACCACGACACCCTGCGCGACGACGCCCTGCTCGCGGCGGCCGCGGGCAAAGCGGACGTGACCGGGGCGACGCGCGCCCGGGCCCGGGATCGGGGACATGCGCTCGCGGGCAAGAGCACCCTCAACCGGTTGGAGCGCACACCGGCTGACGCGACGGCCCAGACTCGCTACGCCAAGCTCGTGTACGACGGGGCGGCGATCGAGGCGCTGTTCGTCACGGCGTTCCGGCAAGCCCAGGCCACGCCGCCCACGGAGGTGGTGCTCGATCTCGACGCGACCGACGACCCCCTGCACGGGCACCAGGAAGGCCGCTTCTTCCACGGCTACTACCGGACCTACTGCTACTTGCCGCTGTACGTCTTTTGCGGGGACTTCCTGCTCGTCGCGCAACTTCGGACGGCCGATGGTGACGGCGCGGCGGGCGCGCTCGAGGCGGTCGAGCGCGTCGTGGGGCAGCTGCGGGCGGCGTGGCCGACGGTGGCGATCACGCTGCGGGCAGACTCGGGGTTTTGCCGGGATGCGCTCATGACGTGGTGCGAAGCGCACGCGGTCGACTACGTGTTCGGCCTGGCGCGCAACGTTCGGCTGGAGCGCGAGATCGCGCCCGAATTGGCGCGGGCGGCCGCGGCGCACGCAACGACCGGCGAGCCCGCCCGGGTCTTCAAGGACTTCACGTACCAGACCCAGGACTCGTGGACGCGGGCGCGGCGGGTGATCGGGAAGGCGGAACAGCTGCCGGGCAAGGCCAATCCGCGCTTCGTGGTGACCTCCTATGCGCCCGACCGGCTGGCCGCGGCCCCGCTGTACGAGCAGCTCTACTGTGCGCGGGGGGACATGGAGAATCGGATCAAGGAGCAGCAGCTCGGCCTCTTCGCCGATCGCACGAGCACGGCGACGCTGCGGGCCAACCAGCTGCGGCTCTGGATCGCGTCGGTGGCGTACGTGCTGCTGCACGAGCTACGCCGCGTCGGCCTCGCGGGAACGGCGCTCGCGCGGGCCCAGGTCGGCACGATTCGCACGCGCCTCCTCAAACTGGGCGCCCTCGTCACGGTCAGCGTGCGCCGCGTCGTCGTGGCCATGAGCAGCGTCTTCCCGCTGCAGGCCGTGTTTCGCCACGCGCTGGCCCGAGTGCAGCACGACTATCCGCGGCGCTGTTAACCCCCACGCCGGTTGACCGCGTCTCTGCGTGGCCCGCGGCGCCGCCGCGAGGGGCGGGGTGTTTGTCGCATGCCGGGCTGCGCCCCCCCACACCGCCCGGTGGCCGTCACGAACCCGCCGGCCGCGTCCGGTCATAGCGTCCCCCCCAATTCCCGCGCCTCGGCGCCGCGCAGGGGCACCCCGCACTCGCCGTGGTGAGAAATCCAGGCTAGAGCCCCCGCCGGGAGATCCGCACATGTCGAAGCTCGTCCTCCATCACTACGACGCATCCCCGTTCTCCGAGAAGATCCGCAAGGTCCTCGCCCACAAGGGCGTGCCCTGGTACGGCGTCGTCCAGCCGAACGTCATGCCGAAGCCGGACCTCCTCCCGCTCACCGGTGGATATCGCCGCATCCCCGTCTTGCAGGTCGGCGCCGACGTGTACTGCGACAGCCAACTGATCGCCCGCACGCTCGAGCGCCTCTACCCAGAGCCCACGCTCTACCCGGGGGCGAGCGAGGGGACGGCCCACGCCTGGAGCCTCTGGGCCGACCGCCTCCTCTTTCTCCAGACCGTGGCGATCGTGTTCGCCGAGATCGGCGCGCTGGTGCCGCCGGCGTTCATCGCGGACCGTACGAAGATGATGCCGGGCCGGGACTTCGCCGCCGTGCCGAAGGAGGCGCCCCACGCGCGGGAACAGGTGCGCGGGATGCTGGCGCTCCTCGAAGCACAGCTCGCCGACGGCCGGACTCATCTGCTCGGCCCCGCGTTCAGCCTCGCCGACGCCGCCTGTTTCCATCCCCTCTGGTTTCTGCGCGTGGCGCCGCAGGCGAGCACGGCGCTCGGCGAGTTTCCGGGCGTTCAGGCGTGGATGGAGCGCATCGACCGGATGGGCCACGGCGCGCACGAGGCGATGACACCGGGCGACGCGCTCGCCATCGCGCGCGACGCGATGCCGGCGCCCGCGCGCGCGGGCGCTGACGTCCGCGAGCCGAACGGCCTCACGCCGGGCCAGCGTGTCGAAGTCGTCCCGGATGACTACGGCTTCGACCCCGTCGCGGGCGAGATCGTCAGCACGAGCGCACACGACATCGCGATACGCCGCCGCGATCCCGCGCTCGGTGAGGTCGTCGTGCACTTCCCCCGCATCGGCTTCCGCGTGCAACGCGCGGGCTAGGCTTCAGACCTGGGCGATGCGCGGTGGCCGCGCGCGTCTCACCCGACGCGGCCGCCACGGGCGAGACGCTGCAGATCGAGGAGGCGCTCGAGGTCCTCGACGGGCAACACCTGCTCCTCTTCGAGAATCACGCGGATCGGCACGTCGCGCTCCCGCGCCCGCTCGGACAGTGCGGCGGCCCGGTCGTACCCGATCACCGGGGCGATCGCCGCCACCAGCTGCCCCGTCCGCTCACCGTACCGGCGGCACTGGGCAACGTCCGCCTCGATTCCCGTCACGCAACGGCGCGCGAACACGCGGCTGGCGTTGGTCATGACCGCGATCGATTCGAGCAGCGCGTGCGCGATGACCGGCATCATCGCGTTGAGGTCGAGGCTACCGTTCATCGCGGCGACGCCGATGGTGGCATCGTGTCCGATCACCAGTGCGGCAACCTGATTGACCGCCTCCGGGATCACGGGATTCACCTTCCCCGGCATGATGCTCGAGCCGGGCTGCACCGCGGGCAGCGTGATCTCGGCGAGCCCGGTGCGCGGCCCGGAGGCGAGCAACCGCAGGTCGTTGGCGATCTTCATGAGACCCACGGCGACCGTGCGCAACGCGCCCGATGTCTGGAGCGCGGCGTCACGGTTCTGCAGCGCCTCGAACGGGTTGCGGGCGGCAACGAACGGGAGCCCGGTCATGCTCGCGATCTCCGCCGTCACGCGCGCGCCGAAGCCCGAGGGCGCGTTGAGGCCGGTCCCCGCCGCCGTGCCGCCGATGGCCAGCTCGGCGACATCCCCCAGCGTCGCGGTCACGCGCGCGATGCCGTGGCGCACGACGCTGCCGTAGCCGGAGAATTCCTGCCCGAGCGTCATCGGGACGGCGTCCTGGAGGTGCGTGCGCGCCGCCTTCACGACATCGTGGAACACCGCCGCGCGCCCTTCGAAGGCGCGCGCGAGCTCGTCGAGGGCGGGTAGCAGCTCGGCGGCGATCTGCGCATAGGCCGCGACGTGGATCGCGGTCGGGAACACGTCGTTCGAGCTCTGCCCCAGGTTCACGTGATCGTTGGGGTGGACGGTGCGCGTGCCGCGTGCGCCACCGAGCAGCTCGATCGCCCGGTTCGCGAGCACCTCGTTGGCATTCATGTTCGTCGAGGTACCCGAGCCGGTTTGCATCACGTCGACCACGAACTCCCGGTCGAGACGGCCGTCGATCATCTCGGCGGCGGCGGCGAGGATGGCGTCGGCGATGCCGGGCTCGAGCTGGCCGCAGGAACGGTTCACCCGCGCGCAGGCCGCCTTCACGATGCCCAAGGCGCGAAGGAACGGACGCGGGAAGCGGAGACCAGAAATCGGGAAGTTCTGCACCGCGCGAGCGGTCTGCGCACCGTAGTACGCCTCGGCGGGAACCGCCATCGCGCCCATGCTGTCGCGCTCGATTCGGGTGCCATCCATCGCCGTTCGCGCGCCTTCCAGTTGGCGGCTCATATCACCATCGCGGCACCGGAAGGCAACCGGAGCGCGTCAGTCGCGGAGACGACGGTGCCTGGCGCCAGCACGATCGGCCTGCGCGACCAGCCGTGGCTGGTCTGGGTGTCGTTGCATCTGCTGCCAGGCGCCACCCTGCGGCTGCCGCGGCGCAGTCGGTCCCTGCGACGGTCCCTTGCGCTCGACATCGTGGTGCCTACCGCCGTGCCGAGGCGGTGCCGCCTCCGGACGCGGCTGGGGTACCGACTCGGAGCGCGGTGCCTCGTAGGCCGGCTGTCGCGACGGACGACCCGTTCGCGATTCGTGTTGCGGCTGCTGGAGCCGCGGCGGGGGCGGTGAGTCCGGACGCAACTCGCGTGGCCGGCGGTCGCTCGGCTGCAGCCGCGGTGACGGAGGTGTCTCACGACGTCCCGGCTGCGCCGGCTGGCCGGTCGATCCCCACGTACCACGGTCCTGCGGCCTGGACGGATGGACGCGCTCCGGGCGCACCTCCGCCCGCGGCGCATCGTGCCGCTCGGGCCGGGTCGCGCGCTCGGTCCGCTGCGGCTCGAGCCGGCCTCCGCCGCGCTGCCCGTTGCGCCACGTACCACCCGCCTCCTCGTGTCGACCCGCGCGGCCCTGAGGCGCGGGGACGAGCCGCGGCCCCTGCGCCTCGGCCGCCCCGCGTCCTCCCGAGCGCTGGTCGGGCGCTGGCCGTGGCCCCCCTGCGCGGGTGGCGACCACGGAGCGGTGCTGCGACCATTCGGGCGGACGCCGCCCCTTGCCCGTCGCAGGGACGAAACTCTCCGGCGCCGGCCGCGCGTCGAGCCGGCCATGCACGGGCTTGAGCGCCTGGCTCTCGGATCTCGACAGCGACATACGCTGCCAGTTCCCCCTTCCGAAGTGATGCCGCTCCGTCGCAACCATCGCGTTCGGCACGCGGGCATTCTGGTAGATCGTGACGTTCTGCGCGCGGATGTAGGTGTTGCGCTGCACGACGATGTTGTTCACCACCCGCTGTCCGCCCCATCCCCACCAGCACGGCTCGCCCACGAATCCCCGGTGCCCCCACCACGGGATGAGCGGCTCACCCCACCCAAGAGCAACCCAGCCGACGGCCGGGCCACCGATGCTGACACCAACCGACAGCCCGGGGCTCCCGAAGAACGCAACCAACGCCGGGGAATAGATCGGCGCAGCGATCACCGGACCCGGCGACCAGCCCCACGAGCCGCCGGTGAAGACCCAGCGACCGTAGTGGTACGGCGCCCAGCCCCACGGGGCATCGTCGACCCACGTCCACCCATAGTACGGGTCCCACACCCAGCGCCCGGTCGTATAGGGCGCCCAGCCCGGCGTGAGAGAGGACGGCACCCACACGTGACCGTACCGCGGTTCCTCGCGCCACGTCCCGTGCTCGTCGAGATCGTCCGCGCCGTAGACGCCCTCTGGGATATAGCGTGCACTCGGCGCCGGCCGGCTGGTGCGCTGGCTGCGCTCCTGATTCCACCGGTCCCAGTCGTCGACGTCGGCGGCCTCTCGCACGGCACCGGGTACGTCGCCCTGGCCCTCGAAGACGATCTCGCTGTTGGACGGAACGTCCACCGCCTCTCCACCAGGCGGTGTCGCCGTCGCCGTGCCACCGCGAACGGCGAAGCGGGTCCGATCGGGACCGATGTCGACGCGATAGTAACCTGGGTCGTCGACGGTGAAGGCCGCGGTCGGGGTCGCGAGCTCGATACGCCGGCCACGCGGCAGCTGCCGCAAGTCCAGCGCAGCGTGCCCACCCTTCACACGGACTTGAAGGTAGTCTCGCTCGATCTGTCCGAAGGTGAGGTCGGTGTCGTCCCCGATCCGCACGAACGCGTCCGTCCCGATCTGCACTTCGAGGTTCGCGTTCGGCGCGGCGTACAGCGCATCGCCCTCTGCGATCGGCGTGTTGCGCTTGGCCGGTGCCCAGTCCTCCGCGCCCTCCCGCCAGAAGGAGACGTCACCGTCCAGGTAGCTCACGCGCGGCGGCGCCGGGCGCCGCGCCGCGGGATCGGGGGGGTCGGCGGCCGCCGGGGCAGTCAGGACGGCACAAACGAGCGCGATGGCCAACGAGACCGTGCGAAGCATGACTCACCTCAGTAGCAGGCAACAGACCGATCTGCAGCCGGTTACTCTCGCGTTGCCCTCGTTGCAGCCTCGCGGGTCACGATCGGCGGGGCAGGCCGCCAGGACGCACCCCCGATCTGCTCTGCGGCTCGACCGGAACAGCGCGAGCCTTGGCCACGCGATTGCATTCGAAGGACCCATGCAGGAGGGAACCATCGGCAACCCTGCGGTCGTCATCCTCGACGGCGGCATCGGCTGGGAGCACGGCGAGGTCGAGGGGCACCGGGTCGAGCCGCTCGCTCTCGGCACCGCGACGCCCGAAAGCCTCGCGCGCATCGGACCCGCGCTCGCCGTCGTCAATGTGGCCTCGGCGAGCGCGCTCGCGACGGCCGGCCGCCTCCGAGCAGGAGGCTGCACCGTACCGTTCCGCGGCTGCCTCGCCCTGGCCGGGGCCCCGTTCGCCCTGCCCCTCGGCGTCGTCGAGCCCGTGGCGGCCGCCACCGATGCCGCGGCGATCCGGGCTGCACTTCCCAACCGCCCTCGCCGTAACACTCGCGTCCTCGTCGCCGGGGCCAACACCGACGCGCTGGTCGCGCTCTGGGGGTCGCTCACGCGCGACGGTATCTCGGTTGCCATCGCCCCCGAGGCCAATCAGGCCGACGATCTCCTCGACCTGGTCCGACCGAACATGCTCGTCGTCGACCTGCGCAGGCCCCCGCGCGGTGGGCTCTCTTTCGTCGGTCGCCTGGGAACGATGGCGGCAATCCCGGCTCTCGTGCTCCTCGGGGAGCCCACCGACGCCATGGGCTTCGCCCGGAGCATCGGTGTGCCGCCCGCGACGCACAGCCTCGTCCCCCGGATCGAGGCGCTGCGGCGCCTCGTGAACCCGGAGACGTCGCCAGGCGCATCGCCGGCGCCTCCGGACTGAGGCCCCGCGGCGCATATGTGCCACCGGCCGCGTTGGCACCCGCGGCCCCATGTGCCACGCCTGCACGGCTCCGGTGCCCAAGGCATCGAATTCCCACTACTCCCGGGATGGTCCCGTCCTTGCTGTCTCGACCTCGCATCATGACGCAGGCGACGAAGGGATTCTCGATCATCGAGCTGTTGATCATCCTGGTCGTGATCGGCACGGTCGTCGCCGCCGCAGTCCCGGGCTACGCCACGCGGCGCGAAGCACACGCCGAGCTCGAGGTCGCCACCGTCGCCGCGAACAGTGCAGCCGCCCAGGAGCGGTACCGCGAAACGCACGGCACCTACCTCGTCCGGGGCGGGTGCAGCGAACTCCCCGGAGTAAGCCTCCCCGAGGGCGTCCGCTGCCGCATTGGCGCGGGGAGCCACGGCGCCTTCCGCATCACGACGGACCGGCCGCTCGGCGCCGACGTCACGTGCACGTGGGACAGCGGGGCGCAGCCGAACCTCGTCTGCGGCTGAGCCGCAGGCGTTCCGCCTCAGCGCACGCCGAGAACGGCAGCCGGTGCGCTGTCGATCCCCGGTTCGACGGCGGCCCCGAACGCGACCTTGAGCTGCCGTACCCCCCGTAGCTCCGCGTCCATCTTGAGCAGGGCATCGATGACCCGATGGGCCTGTGCACGGTCCTCTTCCAAGAGCGCCGTGACCACCTCACGGATCTCCCGAGCCATGGCCTCGAGCTCCGCGAGCGCGACGCGCTCCAAGTCCTGCCGCAGCCCTGCCCAGGCATTCAGCAGGCTCCCGACGCCTCCCCGGTCCTGGAAGCGCCGATCGAGGTCGAGGTAGCGCTCGAGGAGACCATCAAGGGGGTCAGCACGTCGGGAATCCGGGTCGGCCATGCCCCGCGATTCAGCAAGGCAGGTGCCACCACCCCAAGCCCTCTGGGGTCCGACCGTTGCACCGTCTCGGCCCCGTCGGCGGGCAGGGTGGCCAGCGCGCTGGCGCCGGGCGTCCGAATCCCTGACCCGAGCGCAGGTCCCTTCCCCCGTGCCCGTGGCGGAGTTCCGGGACTGGGGCTATTCTGCCGCCGGTTGGAGGTGTCCATGGCCTGGGGCAAACGCATCGTCCTCTTCCTGTCGGTCAACGTGCTCGTCTTGCTGACGATCTCGATCGTCACGAGCCTGCTCGGGCTTCGCCAGGGGCTCCACGCCTATGGCATCGACTACCCGTCGCTCATGGCGTTCTGCCTCGTCTGGGGCATGACCGGCTCCTTCGTCTCGCTCGCCCTCTCCCGCGTGCTGGCGAAGATGATGATGGGCGTCCAGGTCATCGACCCCGAGACGCGCGATCCCGCGCTCGCCGACCTCGTGCAGACGGTGTACCGGCTCGCCCGCGGTGCCCACCTCCCGGCCATGCCGGAGGTCGGCATCTACCAGAGCCCGGAGGTCAACGCGTTCGCAACCGGCCCGACCAGAGCGCGTGCCCTGGTCGCCGTCTCGACGGGCCTCCTCCAGCGCATGCGCGCGAACGAGATCGAGGGCGTGCTCGGTCACGAAGTGACGCACATCGCGAACGGCGACATGGTGACGATGACCCTTCTCCAGGGCGTCGTGAACGCGTTCGTTCTGTTCCTCGCCCGTGCCATCGCGTTCGCCGTCACTCAGGGCTCGTCCCGCGACGACGACCGCCCGGCAACGCGCATGATGATCACCATCGTCCTGCAGATCGCGCTCAGCATCCTCGGCTCGATGGTCGTGTGCGCCTTCTCGCGCTGGCGCGAGTTCCGGGCCGACCGCGGTAGCGCCGCCCTCGCCGGCCGGGAGGGCATGATCGCCGCCCTCAACCGCCTGCGCAGCACGGTCGAGCTGGTCGACGACCGGCAGGCCGCGGTCGCCAGCCTCAAGATCTCCGGCCGGCCGGGCGGGTTCATGGCCCTGCTCGCCACGCATCCACCGCTCGAGGAACGTATCCGCCGTCTCGAGGAGATGCGCTAGCGCGTGCCGGGTGTCGGCCCCGGATCCGCGCTCCGTACCGACGCACGCCGCGCCCTCGTGCTCGCCGTCGCCACCGTGGCGTGTGCGTGCACGGTGCCGCACCGGGCCCCGGGATCGCTGCCCCCCCTGCGCGTCGGCGTCGCCGCCGACGTGCCACCACTCGTCTTCCAGGACGACGGGCGCCTCACGGGCCTCGAGGTCGAGCTGGCCGGCCGGCTCGCAAGCGACCTGCAGCGCGCGCTCCGGCTCGTCGCGCTCCCACGCGCCGAGCTCGTTCCCGCCCTGTTCGACGGACGGGTCGATGTCGTCATGTCGGCACCGACCGCGGCGGCACTCCCGTCCGACCAGCTCCTGCTCGGGACGCCGTACCTCCGATCGGGCGTCACGGGACTCGTTCGGCGTCGCGACGCCGCCCGCTACCACACGACGGCGGCCGTCCTGCGCGCGGCCGAGGGCGTCGGTGTCACGATCGGGAGCCGCGGCGAGTCGTACGCACGCGAGACGTTGGAAGATTGCACCGTCACCGTCTACCGATCCCCGGATGCCGCGCTCGCCGAGCTGCGACAGGGGGCGATCGACGTCCTCCTCGACGACGCCCCACTCGTCAGGTGGCTGGCGGCGCGGAGCGGTGACGAGTTCGTCGACCTCGGCGACACGGTCGCCGACGACGCGCGCGCCTGGGGTTTCCGGCGCACCGACGTCGCCCTGCACGGTGCCGCAGACGCCGCCCTCGCGCGGTGGGCGCAGGACGGCTCGCTTGCCGCCGCGGTCCGTCGCTGGCTCCCCGACGGACGGGCCATTGAAGCCGACGGCCGAGCGGAGGATGACGCCTCCGCTCGGCCGTCGCGCCGATCTACCGCCCGCCGGCGGTCTTCTCGAAGTAGGTCTTCGATCCCTGCGGGTCGGGCTTCATCGTGTCCTTGCCCGGCGCCCAGTTGGCCGGGCAGACCTCGCCGTGCTTGTCGGTGAACTGCACCGCCTGGACGACGCGCAGCACCTCGTCCACCGAGCGACCGATCGGGAGGTCGTTGATCGTGATGTGCCGTACGATGCCCTTCGGATCGACGACGAAGAGGCCGCGCAGCGCCACCCCACCAGGGAGCAGGACGCCGTAGTCGCTCGCGATCTTCTTGTCGAGATCCGCGAGCAGCAGGATCTTCACGCCGGCGATGCCACCGTCCTTGCGCGGCGTGTTGAGCCAGGCCAGGTGACTGTACTTGCTGTCGACCGACGCCCCGACGACCTCCGCACCGATCTTGCGGAACTCGTCGGCACGGTCGCTGAACGCGAGGATCTCGGTCGGGCACACGAACGTGAAGTCGAGAGGGTAGAAGAAGAGCACGAGATACTTGCCCTTGAAGTCGCCGAGGGCGACGGTTTCGAACTTGCCGTTGAGCACGGCCTCGCACCGGAAATCCGGCGCGGGCTGCTGAACATGTGCGGCCATTCAGATTGCTCCTTTCTGAAAGAGGACGAGGTTGGTCCTCTATTGTCTATGGGGCTCCCGCCCGGCAGACAACTGGCGCCGTGCTCAGACCTTGCCGAGGATCATCGCGCTGGTCGGAACCCCGACGCCACCGGTCACCAGCACGTGATCGGCCTTCTGCGGCTGGTTCACCGACGTACCACGGATCAGGCGGACTCCCTCGTTCACGCCGTTCACGCCGTGGATGTAGGCTTCGCTCAGCTGGCCCCCGTGCGTGTTCGATGGCAGCCGGCCACCGACCTCGAGATGCCCTTCCCGTACGAAGTCCTTGGACTCGCCCGGCTTGCAGAACCCGAAGGACTCAAGCTGCCAGAGGACGATGGGCGTGAACGCATCGTAGATGACCGCGGCATCGACGTCGCCGGGCCGGAGCCCCGACTGCGCGTAGACCTGCTTGGCGACCAAGTCCATCTCCGGCAGGCAGGCGATGTCCGGCCGATAGAAGCTGGTCATCGACTCCTGGTCCGCCCCGGCCGCCTGCGCCACGCCGCGGATGATGGCGGCGGGCTGCTTCAGGTCGCGCGCGCGCTCCGGCGTGGTGACCACCACCGCGCAACCGCCGTCGGTTTCCTGGCAGCAGTCGTAGAGGTGCAAGGGTTCGACGATCCACCGCGAGGTCTGGTGGTCCGCGATCGTGAGCGGCGTCCGATAGAAGAACGCATTCGGGTTGTTCACCGCGTGCTTCCGCGTCGCCACCGCCACGCGCGCCAGATCCTCGCTGGTGAGCCCGTACTGGTGCATGTAGCGCTGCGTGAACATCGCCACCCAGCTCGCGGGCGTCAGCAGCCCGTAGGACATGTACCAGCTCCAGTGAATGAGATCGGACGTCGCAACGCCCTCGGCCACGCCGGCGCTGTAGCGCTGCCCCGAACGCCCGTTGAGCGCCCGGTAGCACACGACCACCTCGGCGACGCCGGCGGCGATCGCCAGGGCCGCTTGGTGGATGATGCCGACCGCCGCGCCACCGCCGTGCGGCACGCGGCTGAAGAAGGTGAGGTCGCCGATGCCGACGGCCCGTGCGACCTCGATCTCATCGGTCGTGTCGAGCGTGAACGTGGTCATCCCGTCGACGTCGCGCGGCGAGAGCCCGCAGTCGTCGAGCGCGGCGCGCACGCACTCCGCGGCCAGCTGCAGCTCCGAGCGCTGCGAGTTCTTCGAGAACTCGGTGGCGCCGATCCCGACGATGGCGGCCTGGTCCTTGATCGAGCGCGGCATCGCTCAGCCCCTCCTCGGCAGCGCGACGCGCACGGTCGCGGTCACGTGGTTGCCCCAGGCGTTGCGGCCGACGACGTCCAGGTCGACCATTCCGGCGGCGTCGTCCTTGCCTTTGACGCTGCCCGCCATCTTCATCGCGTCGCCCGGCAGGTTGGGCGCACCGAGCTTGATGGCGACCTTCCGCAGCACCGCATTGGGACCGGCCCAGTCGGTGACGTACCGCCCGACCAGGCCGTTCGTGGTGAGGATGTTCATGAACACGTCCTGCATGCCCTGCGCCTGCGCAGCGGTCCGGTCGTGATGCACCGGCGTGAAGTCGCGTGACGCGAGCGCGCCCGCGACGATGAGCGTGGTCGACAGCGGGACCGTCTGCTCCGGCAGGCGGTCGCCGACCTGGACGTCCTCGAACACCACGGTCTTTGGCATCGGCATCGTGCTCTCCTACTCCGCAGGCCTGAACATGGGCAGGCGAAACCCGCCTTCCAGCGTCTCGACGCTCAACCGCACCGGCATCCCGATCCGTACGGCGGCAGGCTCGCAGCCGATGACGTTCGAGACCAGCCGCGTGCCCTCCTCGAGGTCGATCACCGCAGCGACCAGCGGGTATTCGTAGCCCGGGAACTGCGGATGGTGACAGACGACGTAGCTGTAGACCGTGCCGCGACCGGACGCCGCGACCGAGTCCCACTCCGTCGACCGGCACGCCCCGCACATCGGCCGTGGCGGATGGCGAAGCGTCCTGCAGCTCTTGCACCGCTGGATCGGAAGCTGTCCGCGCTGGGCCGCCTCCCACCACCAGCCGTTGTCGTGCCCCATCGGCGGCTTGAGGCGCGTGGGTTTGGCCGGTGCCCCCGCCGCGGGCACCGCGGCCGCCGGCTGCTGCGCGGGCTTGAACTTGAGGACGCGGAACCGCATCGAGCCGACGACCTCACCCCGCTCGTCGCGGAACGTCGTGCGCGTGTCGATGAAGTGGCCGATCCCGAGGCCGGTGGCCTTCTCGGCCGAGATCGATTCGATGACGGTCGACGACGTGACGCGCTCGCCGGGATGCAGGTAGCGCGCGTACTCCTGCTCGCAGTCCGTGGCGAC
Source organism: Binatia bacterium (assembly GCA_046327955.1). GTDB lineage: Bacteria > Desulfobacterota > Binatia > DP-6 > DP-6 > JAXLXP01. The sequence goes on from JAXLXP010000012.1 coordinate 166,679, forward strand.
GACCGAGGTGTACCCGTACTTGTCGAACACCTCGTGCAACTGCCGCTGCCCGTCCTTCGGTCGGCTCGGATCGGGGAAGGCCATGCTGATGCCGTCGAGCGTCCACGCCTGGATCATCGTGGGCGGCGCGACCAGGCCTTTGTGAACCGAGGCCTTCGCCACCTCCGGGTCGGTGTACACGGGATTGCGATCCCCGAGCGCGTCGCACCACTGACGAACGACCGCCTCGCTCACGGGTTCGGGCGCGGGAGTCGGCGGGCCGATCGCCTTGCCGACGAAGCGTCCGATCTCCGCCTCCAGTGTCGCCTTGCTGTCGCTCATCGTCCTCTCCTCTCGACCACCGGGGCCGTCACGCGTCGTCCGTCGCCGGCGCGTCGGCCATGGACGCACCGATGTCCAGCAGGTGGCGCGTGGCCGACCCGAGCGTCAGCTCGATCTGCTTCGCCCACACGTACGAGCGCTGCAGCGGGTAGTCGAGGTCGATCCCAATGCCGCCGTGCAGGTGCTGTGCCGCGCAGACGACCCGGTGCCCGCCCTCGCTGGCCCAGAACTTCGCGACCGCCACCGCCTCCGCGGCCGGGAGACCCTGCGCGAGACGCCAGATCGCCTGCCACGCGGTCCAGCGAATCGCCGCGACGTCGATGTAGGCATCGGCCGCGCGCTGCGCCACGGCCTGGAACTTGCCGATCGGCTTCCCGAACTGCTCGCGGCTGGACACGTACTCCGCGGTCATGCGCAGGGCACGCTCGACCACGCCCGCCTGCAGGACGCACAGCCCGGCCAGCGCCCGCTCGACCATCCAGCCGACGATCGCCCGACCACCCGCCGCATCGCCGAGCACGCCGTCGGCACCGACCGGGGCCCCGGAGAGCCGCACCAGCCCGTGCGGGGAGCCCTGCGTCGTCGCCTGGCGCTCGCACGTCACACCGGCGCCGCTCGGGTCGAGCAGGAAGACGCCGAGCGTCCCCTCGCCCGTACGTGCGGGCACGAGAACGGTGCCCGCGAGATGCGCGGCGGGAACGCACATCTTGACCCCGTCGAGCCGCCAGCCGGCGCCGTCGCGCCGCGCCGTGACCGTCGGCGCCAGCGGGTCCTCCGACTCGACGTCGACGAGCGCGGCGGTGAGCATCAGCTCGCCGCGCGCCACCGCCGGGAGGAATCGCTCGCGTTGCGCCGCCGAGCCGAACTGCGCGATCGGCAGCGCGCCCAGCACGAGCGTCTCCCAGAGCGGAACGGGGGCGCAGTGGCGGCCCGCGGCCTCCAGCACAAGCCCGAGCTCGACGAGCCCCGCGCCGCTCCCACCCTGCGCCTCGGGCACCGCGACGCCAAGGAGCTGCGCGCGCGCGAGCGCGGCCCACAGGTCCCGGTCGACGCGGTCCGGGTCGCCGTCGATCAGCTTGAGGCGCTCGTGTGTGGCGAGGTCGCCGACGATCCGGAGCGCCAAATCCCGCAGGGCTTCCTGCTCTTCCTCGAGGGAGAAGTCCATCGTATCACCGTAGGTCGCGCGGGATACCGAGGCCGGCCATGGCGATGATGTCCCGCTGAATCTCGTTGGTTCCGCCGCCGAAGGTGATGACGAGCGCCGAGCGATGCGCCCGCTCGAGCCGGCCGCGCAGCAGCGATTCGGGCGCGTCGCGCCGGAGCATGCCGCGGTGGCCCACCACCTCGAGCAGGTCGCGGTACATCGCGACGAACCCCTCGGAGCCGAAGACCTTGACCGCCGACGCGTCGGCGAAGTTGACCGAGTCCGTCGTCATGCACCACGCCTGGCGCCAGTTGAGCAGCTTGAGCGCCTCGAGCCGGGCGCGCACGCTGGCGAGCTTGACGCGCACCCACTCCTGGTCGATCACCCGCCGGCCGTCGGGCAGCCGCGTCGCCTGCGCCCATCGCCGGACTTCCTCCAACAGGCGCTCGCTCGGCCCACCGGTCGCAAGCCCGAGGCGTTCGTGGTTGAGCTGGTTCGTGATGAGGTTCCAGCCCTCGTTCTCCGGGCCGACGCGCATCGCGACCGGGACCCGCACGTCCTCGTAGTAGGTGGCGTTGGTCCGCACGCCGGACATGGTCCAGATCGGCGTGCACCGGTACCCGGGCGACGTCGTGCTCACCATGAGCATGGAGATGCCGCGGTGCTTCTTCGCTTCCGTGTTGGTGCGCGCGGCCAACCAGATGAAGTCCGAGAACTCCGCCAGGCTGGTGAAGACCTTGCTGCCGTTGACGACGTAGTGGTCGCCCTCGAGGACCGCGCGCGTGCGCAACGCGGCGAGGTCGGTGCCGGCGGACGGCTCCGAATAGCCGATCGCGAACAGGACCTCGCCGCGCAAGATGCGCGGCAGGAACTCGGCCTTCTGCTCCGGCGAGCCGTACTTCATGATCGTCGGCCCGACGGAGTTGATGGTGAGGAACGGCAGCGGATAGCCCGCGCGCTGCACCTCGTCGCTGAAGATGAACTGTTCGATCGGCGAGCGGCCCTGACCGCCATACTCCTTGGGCCAGCCGATCCCGAGCCAGCCGTCGGCGCCCATCGTCTTGAGCGCGGCGCGATAGTGCGGCCCCCCGCCCTCGCTCTCCTCCACTTCGGCGCGCAGCTCCGGCGTCATCAGCCGGCTCATGTACGCGCGCAGCTCACGGCGCAGCGCGTGCTGCGCCGCAGTATAGTCGAGGTACATACCTCCCCCTCACTGGACCATGGACGGTTCCCGCAGTCCCCGCGCCGCGCAGGTACGCGTCACCGGTCGCCGGGCGCCCTGTCTGTAACAGCGGGCCTCGGGCCGATCAACCTGCGACGCGTCGTCTCGGTCGTGGCCGGCTACCCTTCGCCGCGCCACCGGGCGTCCGCCGGCGCTTGGCCTCGGGAGGCGGCGCCACCAGCGCACGCCGCTGCTGGTGGACGCGGAAGACGAGGTCGGCCACCTGGATACCGGACTCGATCGCCTGATGCGTCCCGCACCCCCAGCCCCCCGCGTCCGCGCCGGCAATGAAAAGGCCGCTCACCGGCGCCCGCGCCGCGGGCTTGTGCCGCCCGCACTGGCCGACGACCTGGCCGAGCCCGATGCACTCCCCGCCCACGCCAGGCAGGACGGCCGCACGCGACAGCGCCGACACGTCGTGCGTGTCGTAGGGCTCGCGCGCGGTCACGTGCCCGAGGAACCCGGGCCAGGCGCGCTCCATCATGTCGTCGACCTTGCCCCACCAGCGTTCCTTCTCGGCGCGCGGCGTGGCCGGGTCCGGCGAGCACCAGATGCCCGTGAGGACGACCTGTCGGCCGTCCGGCGCCAGCCCCGGGTCGTTTGCCGCCGGCACCTGCACCCACATGATGACGTCTCGCGGCGTGGCACCGCCGGCCGCCTCGATCCAGCGCGCGGTGGTCCAGTACCCCTGGTCGGAGAACAGCAGGTAGTACGGCTCGTCGAGCAGCCGGCTGTCGAGGAAGTAGCGCACGCCCATCATGCCCCACGACGGCATCAGGTCCCGCACGTAGTTCACGTAGGACCGGTCGAAGTGCCGCTCGCCGACCAGCTTGAGCACCGTCGGCTGGAGGCCCGCGTTGCTCACCACGATCGGCGCACGGAACGTGGCCTTGTCGGTGACGACGCCGGTCACGCGGCCGCGCTCGACGCGGATGCGGCGCACACGCGTCCGATAGAGCACGCGTCCGCCGTTGGCCTCGACGGCGCCCGCGAACACCTCGGCCAGCTTCCCGATTCCGCCCGCGCGGGTGTAGAGGCCGCCGTGCCGTACGAGAATCTCCTGCAGCGTGCGGATGGCCTCCGACGCGGCGAGCAGGTCCGACGGCACCATGAAGACCCCGTTCGCGAGCGCATGCAGGTAGGTGCACACCGCTCGGGGCGTCCCCTTGCGTTCGAGCCAGGCATCGAAGCTCGTGTCGTCGAGAGCCCGCACTTCCTCGGCCGGCATCAGCGCGAGCTCGGCCAGGAGCTGGATCGCAACCGGGCGCTCCGCCTCCGAGAGACCGAGCACGTCGAAGACCTTGTTGGGGTCGGCTTCGGCCTCCGCGGCGGACGGGAACTGACGGCGGCCGCCGTCGGCGTCGAGGTAGATCGCGCCGCGCACCTGCGGCAGCACGAACTCGACGGCGTTCTCCAAGCCGAGCTCGCGCAGGACGTCCACGCACCGGCTCTCGCGTGCGGGCGCATGGATCACGGGCCACATCTCGTAGGTGAAGCCGTTCTTCGAGATCACCATCGCCTTGCCGCCGGCTTGGGCGTTCTTCTCGAGCAGCAGCACGCGCAGCCCGCGCTTGGCGAGCAGTCCCGCACACGTCGCGCCGCCGAATCCGGCGCCGACGACGATGACATCGAAGGTCTCCACGCTCACGTCAGATCCTCCTCTCGCGTCCGGCGACCTGCCGGCGGGCAAACGCCTCGGCCGGTGCCGCGGTGACGAGCCCGCCGGGGTCGGAGCCGTTCGGGCTCGTCACAGGACTTCCACCTCGACCCGCGTTCCGCGGTCGTTCTGTCCGGGCTCGTTGGCGATCGGCATCGGCTGCAAGTGGAAGTAGCCCCCGGCGAGCTGGATCGGGTTGATCGGGCTCGGCAGCACCACTTGGTGCGAGCGCCAGTTCGGGTACTGGAAGGGTTCCCAGGCGTGGTACACGATCACCTGCCCCGGCCGCACCGCGGCCGACACCTTGGCCTGGATCTCGAACGCGCCCACGTCGTTGCGGACGCGAACGCGCACGCCGTCCTGAACGCCGCGCGCCTTGGCGTCGTCGGCATTGATGAACACGACCGGCTCGCCGCGCTGCAGGCGCAGCAGCCGCGGTCCCGTGCGCCACATCGTGTGGATCGACCAGCGCGTGTGACCGCCGGTCATCCGCAGCGGGTAGTCGCCACCGATCGAGGGGGGATCCTTGTGGACCGGAAGCTCCTCGCCCAGCTCGAAGTACAGATCGTGGTCGATGTAGAACTGCATCCGCCGCGTGAGCGTCGGCCAGGGCATCTTCTGGTCGGTGTGCCACGTGTTGGCGGTGATCGTCTCGTGCTCCGCGATGTCCGTGGCGTTGCCGATGTTCACCATCCCCATGCCGACGCCGGAGTAGCGCGCGAAGCCCTTCTCCTTGAGCTGCTCCCAGCTCGTACCGTTCAGGTTGCTCGCGAGCCCGACCATGTCGGCCATGAGCTTCTCGGCGTCGCGCTCGACGTATCGCCGCCCGTAGGTGAGATCCTCGTAGACGTTGTCGAGCCGCCGCTCCTCGCCCGTGCGGTCCTTGAACGTCGGCGTGTTGCGGGCCACCGCCCGCTCCTGGAGCTTCTTCGCCAGCAGGCAGTGGAATTCCCACTCGTCCTTGCTCTCGCCGACCGGGTCGACGGCCTTGGTCGTGACGTGCGCGAAGGGCGAGATCGGCGTCGCCCAGGTGACGTCGTCCTTCTCGTACCAGCCGGCGGCCGGGAGCACATAGTCGCTCTGCAGCGCGGTCGTGCTGAGGCGCCAATCGATCGTGACCAGCAGCCGGAGCTTCGGCAGGAGGTGTTTCACGAGCTGCGGGTACCCGCGCACCCGGCGCAGGATGTTGCCGCCCTCCTCGAACACGATCTTCGGCGCGGTCGACGGGGCGATCTGCCATCCCTTCTCGATCGCTTCGGTGACGTAGGCGTCGATGTTGCGCTTGAGCGCCGGGTCCCAGCCGCGGGTGTGTCCGTACAGCTCCTTCAGCCCCCCGTGCAGGTAGAAGAAAAGCACCGACGAGACGAAATTCCCCCGTCCGTGGAGCTTGCGCGCCTCGTCGTAGAGGAACATCTCGGTGGTCCAGCCGTTCCACTTGGCCCTGGCCATCGCCGGCACGGCTTTCACCCCGAGCGCGGCCATCCCGAGCTTCAGCGGCATCGCGGGTGCCGAGCCGATCGCCTCCGGGGCGTCGATCGTGAGCCACGGGAAGGCGTTGAACCCGCTGCCCTTCTTCCCGAAGTGCCCACACAGGGCGAGGACCAGTATCTCGGCCCGCTCCATCTCGAGGCCGTGGTAGAACTTGGAGAAGTTCGACTGCGTGAGGATCGTGGCGGCCTTGGCTTTCCCGATCTCCCGCGCGAGGCGGCGCGCCAGCGCCGGCGGCGTGCCGGTGATGCGCTCGGTCTGCTCGGGCGTGTAGGCACGGAGCCGCGCGCGGAGCAAGGCGAACACCGGCGTCACCGCGACCTGGCCGGCCGTCGTCTGAACCGTGTACTCGCCCTCGAGCGCGGGCACGACCCCCTCGAGCTTGAGCGTCGTCTTCGGCGCCACCTTGACGCTCTTGGTGGTCTCGTCGAACACGAAGAACACGTCGTCCGCGCCCCCGGACTGCACGTCACTCTGACGCAGGAATCGCCGCGTGTCCTTGCGCACGAGCAGCGGCATGTCCGTCTGCTCGCGCAGGAACCCCTGATCGTGGAGGCCTTCCTCGACGATCACGTGCGCGAGCGAGAGGCCGAGCGCCGCATCCGTGCCGACGTTGACCGGGAGCCAGAGGTCGGAGTGGATGCACGACGGACTGTAGTCGGGCGCGATCGTGACGATCCGGGCGCCGTGATAGCGGGCCTCGATGAAGAAATGGGCGTTCGGGATCTGCGTGGAGATCGGGTTCCCGCCCCACACGAGGATCAAGTTGGAGTGGAAGCAGTCGTCCGCCGAGCTGGCGAAGCCGATCTTCCCGCACGTGACCGCGGCGCCGGGGTGGTGGTCGCCGATCTCGGCGTTCATGTCGAGGAACGGGGTGTCGAGGAGATTGGTGGTACGCACGAGCCCGACGCCGTGACAGCCGTTCGTCTGCGCCGTGCCCATGTCCCAATAGATCGCCCCGGGCCCCTCCGCACGGAGCACGTCGATCATCTGGTCGGCGATGTCCGTGAGGGCTTCGTCCCAGGACACCCGCCGCCACTTGCCCTCGCCGCGTTCGCCGACGCGCTTCAGCGGGACCTTCACGCGGTCGGCGTCGTACATCCGCTCGCTGTAGCAGGCGCCCTTCTGGCACCCTCGCGGATTGAAGTCGGGAACGGACGCGTTCGTCTGCTCGTAGGTGGCGGCCTGCTCCTCGCGGAGCACGACGCCGTCCTTCACATAGACGTTCCAGTTGCACCCGCGCTGGTACCAGCAGTTGACGTAGTGGGTGCCCTTGGCGATCTTGTCCCAGCGCCAGCGCTGGCGGAAGACGTCGCGCCAGTCGGTGTAGACCACCGCTGGCGCCGCTGCTGCCGCGACCCCGGGCATCGTACCGCGCACCGAGAGGTGGGCGAGCGACAACCCCAGCGTCGTCAGCCCTGCCCGTTCGAGAAACTCGCGCCGCGTGAGAGCCATCGTCGCCTCCTCTCAGACGCGCTGGATGTCCACCGTCGTTCCGCGCGGCGTGTGGTGCGGTCCCGCGTAGAGAAAGCGATAGTGGAGTTGTCCGTACTCCGTCATGTGCAGCGATTTCCAGGTCGATGGCACCGGCTCCTGGTTGCCGCGCTTCTCCTTGAACTGCGTCGGCTCCCAGCCGTGGTAGATGATCACCTGGCCCTGCTGGACGGACGGCGACGGCTTCGCCAGGATCTCGCAGCTCCCGACGTCGTTGAAGACCCGGATGCGGTCGTTGTCCCGGATCCCACGCGCCGCCGCGTCGGCCGCGCTGATGTATGCGACCGGCTCGCCGCGCTGGAGCCGCATCATCAGGTTCTCCTCGCGCCAGATCGAGTGGATCGACCAGCGCGTGTGGCCGCCCGTCAGCCGCAGCGGATAGTCCCCGCCCGCCTTCGGCGGCTCCTTGTGGATCGGCAACTCCTCGTGCGCCGCCAGGTACCACGCGTGGTCGATGTAGAACTGCTGCCGCCCGGTGAGCGTTGGCCACGGCTGCTTGTGCTCCACGAACCATTGGCCGGGATAGACGGTGTCGTTCGGATCGTAGTCGCTGCAGAGATTCGTGTGCGTGCGAAACGGCCCCACGTCCTTGATCCGAATCGCCCCCTTCGCCGCCGCCTCCGCCCACGGGATGTTGCCGATCTCGGGCGACTCGCCGGTCGCCGCATCGTAGAAGGCGAGATCGTCCTCGGGAGTGAACCGCCCATTCTTCGTCCACCGGTCGTAGACCGTCGCGAAATCGCGCGGCTTGCGCTTCACGTCCGGCACCGGTGGCAGCTTCCGCGCGCGCGCTTTCTCCTGGATCTTCCGCGCCAGCAGCCCGGAGATCTCCCACTCCGTCTTCGACTCCCCGATCGGATCGACCGCCTTGTCCCCGACGGCATAGTACGGCACGTAGCTCTGCGCGTACTTGATCCCCCGGCGCTCGTAGTACCCGGCCGCCGGCAGCACGAGGTCCGACTTGAGGCACGTCGTCGACATCTTGATGTTGATGCCGACGATCAGATCCAACTTCGGCCACAGGTTCTTCTCCGCCACCTGCGGCGCCGGCCACCGCCGCAGCGGATTGACCCGCGTGTGCACGTACACCTTCGGCGTCTTCCCCGGCCGCGGCCACAGCGGCACCCAGTTGTTCGCGATGCACTCGCGCATCGCGTCGACCATCGCCTTGCCCGGGTTCGCGTCGTGGTAGCTCGGATTGTCGACCAGCTCCTTCAGCCCGCCGTGCTCGTAGAGGAACATGAGGCCCGGCACCATCATGTACATGTGCTCGGCCTCGTAGCCCCGAAACGCGCCGATCAGCTCGCGCACGGTCGGCTTGAAGAGCTGCATCAGGATCTTCTGGTACCAGGTGGGGCCGTGTTCCGAGAGGATCGACTCGAGGCTGCTCATCATGTACCAGCAGCCGATCCGGATGCCGGTGCCGCGCCGGCCGACGTTGCCGGTGAGCGCGAGCAGCAGCAGCATCGCCCGCTGGAACAGGTCGCTGTGGTGATGCTTCATCATCCCCCACGACCCGAAGATCGTCACCGCCTTCGCCGCCGCAAACTCCTGCGCCAGGCTCCGGATGACGTGCGCGCTCACCCCCGTGATCTGCGCCGCCCGCTCCGGCGTGTAGTCCGCCAGCCGCGCCCGCAGCGCCTCGAACACCGGCCGGACCTGCACCGTCGTCCCGTCGGCCAACGCGACCTCGAACCGCCCCTCGAGCGCCGGCGCGAGCGCCCCCAGCGCAAGCGTGCTCGTCCGCCCCAGGCCCTCGCTCCCCGGCGCCTCCACGAGCCGCTGCGTCGCCGTGTCCCAGAGATAGAAGACGTTGTCCGCCCCGCCCGCGCGCACGTCCGCCTGGCGCAGAAACTGCCGCGTGTCCTCCCGCACCAGCAACGGCAGGTCCGTCTGCTCCGCCACGAACTCCCGCTTGTAGAGCCGCTCGCCGACGATCACGTGCGCCATCCCCAGCGCCAGCGCCGCGTCCGTCCCCACCCGCAGGTTCACCCACTGGTCGACGTGCATCGTCGACGCATTGTAGTCCGGCGCCACGCTCACGATCTTCGTGCCGTGGTAGCGCGCCTCCCACAGGAAGTGCGCGTCCGGAATGCGCGTGTACGACGGGTTCCCGAGCCACAGGAACACCAGGTCGGCGTTGAAGTAGTCGTCCGAGGTGCTGTCCATGTTGAACAGCCCCCACGTGAGGATCACCCCGAGCGGCATGTCGCCGACTGTCGCCCAGCCGTCGAGCTGCGTCGCGCCGAGCAGATCGAAGAGCGTGATCTCGCCCGCCGTGGGCGCGCCGTAGTCGGCGTTGGCGGTGCCGCTGTCGTAGATGACGCACTCGGGACCGTCGGTCGTCGCGGTCTCGATGACCCGGTCGGCGATCGTGTCGAGCGCCTCGTCCCACGTGATGCGCTTCCACTTCCCCTCGCCGCGCGCGCCCAGCCGCTTGAGCGGGTACTTGAGGCGCTGCGGCCCGTACATGAGCGAGCTGAAGCAGGCACCCTTCTGGCAGCCGCGCGGGTTGAAGTCGGGGAGGCCGGGCCGGTTGGCCTCCATGACCGCGTTCTGCTCCTCGCGCCAGACGATCCCGTCCTTGACGTAGAGGTTGAACGGGCACGACGAGACGCAGTTCACCACGTGGTGGGCGCCCTTCACGACACGATCCCACGTCCACCGTTGCCGATACACGTCCTGGAAGGTCGTGTACGCGGGAATCGGAAGAACCCTCGTCGGCACCGCGACCGCTTGCGCTTCCGCCCGCACGGCGAGCCCCCGCAGCGGTCCCAGCGTCAGCGTGACGGCTCCGGCTCCGACCAGCAGCTCGCGGCGGCTCAGCGTCGTACCCATCCCTCGATCCTCCCCGGCACTCAAGCGAGCGCTCGATTCCTTTCACGGACCACGCGCCCCCCCGCGTGTCCGCACGACCCCCGGTACGCGCCCCTAGTGCGGTGGGCGTGCCCGTCGCGCGCGCGTCACGCCTTGGTCCACTCGATGGTGGCGGGGTCACGGTCGAAGCCGCCGAACATCTCCGTCCATTTGTAGCCGATGAGCAGCTCGAGGACCTCGCTCTTCTGCCCCGCCCGCGTCTTGGCCATCTCCGCCTTCAGCTTCGCCAGCACGTCGAGCACCTTCGGCCCGAACAGACTCACCAGATACGCGTCCGGAATCCGCGGCTGACTCTCGTCCACGTTGCCCTGCGCATCGAACCGCGGCGGCGCCAGCGGCGGCACGTAGAAGATGTTCGGCTCCGTCCCGAACTCCGGGTGCAACGGCAACGCAATCTGGTGCTGCTCCACCAACTTCCAGATCGGCCCCTGCGGGTCGTCCTTGTAGCCCACGAACCGCACCCGCCCCGGACACATCCGCGCACACGCCGGCGCCACCCCCTGCTCGATGCGCGGAAAACAGAAGATGCACTTCTGCGCCACCTTCTTCGCGTGGTTGAAGTAGATCTTCTTGTACGGACACGCCTCCATGCAGAACCGGTACCCCCGACACCGGTCCTCGTCGATCAGCACGATCCCGTCCTCGTCCCGCTTGCCGATCGCCTTGCGCGGACACGCCTCCAAACACGCCGGATGCGTGCAGTGATTACAAATGCGCGGCAGATAGAAGTAGTAGCTGTTCGGATACTCCCCCGCCCCCTGGTCCTCGTCCCAGTTCGGCCCCCACTCCGGCGCCGCCCCCTGCGGCTGCAAGTGCGCCTGCGCCCCCTTGCCGCCGAAGAAGACCTCCTCGTGGTTGAACTCCCACGCCTCCCCAAACTCCTGCTTCGTCGGCAGCCGCCCCGCCTGCGCCGCCCCCTCGCGGAACCCGCCCCCCATCTGCTCCCAGTCCCGCGGCGTGCCCCGCCCCGGCATGGTGTTCACGCAGTTCCACCACATGTAATCCATGCCTTCGTCGCGCGTCCACAACCGCTTGCACGCGATCGTACACGTCTGGCACCCGATGCACTTGTTCAAATCGAACACCATCGCCAGCTGCCGCTTGCTCATCGTCCCTTACCTCCCGGCCGCCGGCGCGAGCACCAGCTCCCGCCACGTCCCTGAAAACGCCTTCACGCCCCCGCGCTCCCCGTGGCTCCCCTCCCACACCGCCACCGCAAAGCTCGCCGGGGTCCCCGCCGCCAACTGCGCCACCGTCTCCGCCGTCGCCACCCGCAGCGCCCGCGCAATCACCACCTGCCACCGCCCGTCCTTCCACACCCCCCGGCCCCGCACCGTCTCCGTATCCAGCGTCCGCGTCGACCCCAGCCCCGCCGCCACCACGTGCCGCCCCCGCCCGTCCGGCTCGTCTGCCCGCCAGTACCACGCGTTCACCGGCGCCGTCGCCGACCCCATCGTGATCAACGGCGCCCCCGCCGCCGCCGGCAACACCACCGCCGCCGCATCCGGAAATGCCGTCGTGTCCCCCAACACCCGGTTCTCCGTCGCGTCCTCCCACGTCAGGTGAAACGCCAGCACCGTCCCGTCGTGCACCGCGCGCACCTCCACCGCCCCCACCGCTCCCACCGGCTTCGTCGCCCACGCCGCCCGGATCGCCGCCGTCGGCTGCATCCCCACCGGCGTCCCCGCCATCGCCAACCGCTCCGCCCGCGCCCCCCGCCACGCAGGCCCCTCCGGATCCAGCAGCGCCTCGACGCTCTGCCCTGTGACGTACGGTGCCTCCATCAGCTTCCCTCCCGTTGCGGTCTCAGTTTCACGATATCCCCGAACTCCATTTGCGACGAGATGACGGCGGTCATACGGACCGCCGTCCGCCATCTTCCGGTGTGCTCAGTGCGGCCTGCAGCGTCTGCCAGGCCAGCACGGCGCACCTCACCCGACTCGGAAACCCGCGCACGCCCGCGAAGACGACCATCTCGCCGAGCTGCGCCGCTGACGCGGGCGTCGTGTCGCCGCGCATTACGGCATCGAAGGCCAATGCGAGGGCCCCCACGTCCACGCGCGAACGTCCCTTCACCGCGTCCGTCATCATCGAAGCGGATGCCGTCGCGATCGCACACGCCGCCCCCTCGAAGGCGACGTCGCGCAGCACGTCGTCCGCTTCGTCGACATAGACGGTGAGGCGGTCCCCACACAGCGGGTTGTGCCCTTCTGCGACCCGCGCCGCGCCGGAGAGACGCCGGACGTTGTGCGGCTGCCGGCTGTGCTCGCGGATCGCCTCCGCGTAGAGGCCGCGGACGTCGTCCGTCATCCGAGCACCTCGACCACCCGGCGGACGCCCGCCACGAGCGCATCGATTTCTTCGCGCGTCGTGTAGACACCGAACGACGCTCGCGTCGTCCCCGCGAGCCCGAAGCGCTCCATGACCGGCTGCGCGCACTGGTGCCCCGCGCGAACGGCGATCCCCTCGCGATCGAGGACGGTCGCCACGTCGTGCGGGTGGATGCCGTCGACGACGAACGAGAGGATGCCAACCTTCCGTCGCGCGGTGCCCACGAACCGAACGCGCGGCTGCTCGGCGAGCCGCTGCGCCGCGTAGCGCAGCAGGTCGGCGTCGTGCGCGGCGATCGTCTCGAGCCCGATCGCCTGCACCCAGTCGACCGCGGTCGCGAGCCCGATCGCTCCTGCGACGTCCGGTGTACCCGCCTCGAAACGGTGCGGGAGATCCGCCCACGTCGCCCCCCCGACGGCAACCGACGCGATCATGCCGCTCCCGGTCTGGTACGGCTCCATCGTCTCCAGCAGCGCGGCGCGGGCATACAGCACGCCGATCCCCGACGGCCCGTAGAGCTTGTGGCCCGACCAGGCGTAGAAGTCGCAGCCGAGCGCCTGGACGTCGACGTCGAGGTGCGGCACCGCCTGCGCTCCATCCACGAGCACCGGGATGCCGCGCGCGTGCGCCAAGCCGACGATCGCCTCGATCGGGTTCACCGTCCCGAGCGCGTTCGACACGTGTGCGACCGCCACGAGCTTGGTGCGCGGGCCGAGGAGCGCCGCGAACGCCTCGAGCACCAAGTCGCCGGCGTCGTCGATCGGCGCGACGCGCAGCACCGCCCCCCGCTCGCGGCACACGCGCTGCCACGGGACGATGTTCGAATGGTGCTCCATGGCGGAGATCACCACTTCGTCGCCCGCGCCCAGCACCGTTCGGCCATAACCGTGCGCGACCAGGTTGATCGCCTCGGTGGTGCCGCGCACGAAGACGATCTCCCGCGCTTCGCGCGCGTTCATGAACCGTTGCACGGCGGTACGCGCCGTCTCGTGGGCCGTCGTCGCCCGCTCCGCCAGGGCGTGCGCGCCGCGGTGGACGTTGGCGCAGCCTTCCGCGTAGAAGCGCGCGATGGCGTCGATCACGACCCGCGGCTTCTGCGCGGTCGCCGCGGTATCGAGGTAGACGAGCGGGCGACCGTGCACCGTCTGCCCGAGGGCCGGGAACTCCCCGCGCACCCGTCCGACGTCGAGCTCGGGAGCGGTCCCGGCGCGGACGGCGGCGCACGTGGCCTGCCCGCGGCTCACGAGGCCATCCCCCGCTGCGCCTGGTCGCGCAGGACGAACTTCGTCACCTTCCCCGACGCGTTCATCGGCAGCGCGTCGACGACCCGCACGAAGCGCGGCACCTTGTAGTTCGCCATCCGCTCGCGACACCAGGCGACGATCGCGTCGGGCGCAGGCGCCGCCCCCGGGGCCGGCACGATCCACGCCATGCCGACCTCGCCCAGGCGGTCGTCCGGCACGCCGATCACCGCCACCTGCGCCACGTCGGGATGCCCGTGCAGCGCGTTCTCGATCTCGGCCGGGTAGCAGTTGAACCCGCCCGTGATGAACATGTCCTTGATCCGGTCGGTGATGCGCAGGTAGCCGCGTGCATCCAAGACGCCGATGTCGCCGGTATGGAGCCAGCCGTCCGCGTCGATCGCCTCCGCCGTCGCGGCTGGGTCGTCGAAGTAGCCCCGCATGACGTTGTAGCCGCGGACCACCACTTCACCGGGCTGGCCGCGCGGCACCTCGACCCCGGCGGGATCGACGCAGCGGACCTCGACGTCGGGGATTGCCCGCCCCGACGTCGTCGCGATGGTCTCGGGGTCGTCCTCGGGACGGCAGACCGCGACGACACCGGTCGACTCGGTGAGCCCGTAGCCCGTGACGATCGTGCGAAACGTCAGCTCACGGCGCATCCGGAGGACCAGCTCGACCGGGACGACGGCGGCTCCGGTGACCGCCAACCGCAGGCTCGACAGGTCGTGGCGCGCGCGGTCGGGGTGCGCGAGGATCGTCTGGTAGAGCGTCGGCGGGCCCGGCAGGACGCTCACGCGGTCGCGCGCGATGCGCGCGAGAAGCGCGGGAACGTCGAGCGTCGCCTGCGGCAGGATCGTCGCGCCGCAGAGGATCGCCGCCAGCCAGCCGGCCTTGTACCCGAAGGAGTGGAAGAACGGGTTCACGATCAGATAGCGGTCGCCCTCGCGCAATCCGACGATCTCGGACCACGCGCGGAAGGCGCGCAGGTTCTGCGCGTGCGTCGTCATGACGCCCTTGGGCTTCCCGGTCGTCCCGGAGGTGAACAGGATGTCGCAGAGATCGTCCCCCGCGACCGCCGCCGCACGCGCCCGCACGGTCTCCGCCGGGACGCTCTCGCCCCCGGCCAGAAACTGCGACCAGCCCACGACGCCGTCGGCTGCCGCGACCGCGCCCCGCAGGAGCACGACGCGCTCGAGAACGGGCAGCCCCGCCACTGGCCGGCCGCCCGCGGCGCTCCCCATGGCGGCGCGGAGCAGATCGAGGTAGCGGTTCCCGACGAACTCCTCGACGACGCAGAGCACGCGCGCGCCGCTCTTCTGAAGGATGTAGCCCGCCTCCGCCCCCTTGAGGCGGGTGTTGAGCGGCACCAGCACGCCCCCGACCGACTGGAGCCCGAGCGCGGCCACGATCCACTCGCGGATGTTCGGTGCCCAGATCGCCGCACGATCCCCGGGCGCGAGCCCCGCGGCCACGAACGCCCGCCCCGCGCGCTCGGCCGCCGTCGCGAGCTCGCCGAACGTGAGCGTCGTCCCCTCGTCCTCGATCGCATGACGGTCCCCGAAGCGTACGGCGGACGTCTGGACGAGCGCCGGGATCGTCGACTCGCCGATCGGGGCGCCCGGCATCAGAGCAGCCTCGCGTAGTCGTCGAGGACCGGCCGGACCGCGGCGGCGGGTCCCGAGGGCAGGCGAAGGACCACCTCGGTCACGCCGAGCGCCGCGTAGTGCTCCAGCTTCCCCGGCTTGGGGAAGGTCCCGAAGACGACGACCTGGAGCGCCGCCGGATCGCGTCCCACCGCCTCCATCGCACGCCGGAGCGCCGGGAGAGCCTCGGCCACGCCGGCGCCACCCACGGGGATCCAGCCGTCGCCGTATTCGGCGATGTGCCGGAACAAGGTCGGCCCGGCGACGCCGCCGAGCAGCACCGGTGGTCGCGGCTGCTGCACGGGCTTGGGCCACGACCAGCTCTCTTCGAACCGCACGAATTCGCCCGCAAATCCGGCGCGCTCGTTGGCCCACAGCGCCTCCATCGCCAACACGTGCTCACGGCCCTGCGCGCGGCGGCGCGGGAAGTCGACGCCGTGGTCCTCGGCCTCCTCCCGGTTCCAACCGAAGCCCACGCCCAGGACGGCCCGCCCGTGCGAGAGCAGGTCCAGGGTCGCCACCTCCTTGGCCATCACGATCGGGTCGCGCTGCGCGACGAGCGCGATCCCCGTGCCGAGCCGGATGCGCGACGTGACCGAAGCGGCCGCGGCGAGGGCGACGAACGGGTCGAGCGTCCGCTTGTACTCCTCGGGCAGCTCGGGCTCCCCCGTCGGGGCCGGCGTACGCCGGCTGGTCGGGATGTGCGTGTGCTCGGGGACGAAGAACGAGTGAAAGCCCCGGGCTTCGGCCTCGCGCGCGACCTCGGCGGGACCCATGACCTGGTCGGTCTGGAAGATCGTCACGCCGAGACGCATGGCCCCATCCCTCGTTGCCCCGAAACCAAACGAACGCTCGTTTTTCTCATACGGTCACCTCCGCACCATGGCGTATGACCGAGATCATACCCGCGCGCATCTCGTCCGGCCGAGCGCCGTCCCCTACGCGGACGCCGACCGCCGGCGTACGGGGCCCGCGCCGCCGCCGAGCGCGGCACTGCGGCCCGCCAGGCGGCCGAAAAACGTGCCGTCACCGAGCGAGATGCCGCTGCAGTACCCGTACGCGGCCACGCCCGACGTGGTGCGACCGGCCGCATACAGGCCGCCGATCGCGTGCCCGTCGGGATCGAGCACCTCGCCGGTGGGCCGCGTGTGCAGGCCACCGAGGGTGAACGTCGCGTAGAGCGTGTGCTCGGTGCCACAGTCGATCGCCGCGTACGGCGGCGTGACGAGCGGCTGCAGCAGCGCGGCGACCTTGTGGAAGACGGGATCTTCGCCCCGCGCCGCGAAGCGGTTGTAGTAGTCGACCGTCGCCTGCAACGCGCCGGTCGGCAGCGCCAGGCTGGCCTCGAGCTGGGCGACCGTCTCCTCCACGTGCGTCGGCTCCATGCCGGCGAGGTTCCGCTCGTAGGTGGCGGTGTCGACGATCAGGTACATCTGACCGTCCTGCCGGAACAGACACTCCTGCCCGACCCGCCCGTAATACGTGTCCTCGTTGATGAAGCGCTGCCCGAAGCGGTTCACGAGGATGCCACGCATGAGCCGTCGCGGCGGCGTGAGCGGGATCGCCACCTCGCCCGCGTCCATGCGCACGACGTCGGCGCCCGCGCCCATCGCCATGCGGATCGCGCGACCATCGTCCCCCGCCTGGCCGAGCTTCCACGAGCAGCGCCAGAGCCGCGGGCTGTAGCGCGCGACCATGTCCTGGTTCTGGACGAACCCGCCCGCCGCGAGCACGACGCCGCGGCGCGCGCGGACGAGCTGCTCGCGCCCGTCGAGACGCACGACGACACCGACGACGACGCCCTCCCGGTCCAGCACGAGCGTCTCGGCACGCGCGTCGCAGACCACCCGCGCGCCGCTGCGTTCGGTCGCGGCGACCAGCTTCTGCATGAGAAAGCCGCCCGCGGCGCCCTTGGTCTGGGGCTTGTGCGCCCGCGGTGCCGGGCGCGCGATGCGGTCGAAGGGATAGGCGTCCTCGCCGCCGGAGTAGACCAGACAGTCGTCGGTGGGCGCCTCCATGCCGGGCTCCGGGAAGAACGTCCGCTTGAACGGCACGCCCTGCGCCTCGAGCCAATGGAAGTGCGCGACGCTCTCGTCGCAGTAGAGCCGCAGCTTCGCCGTGTCGGGCTCGGGCCCGCAGGCGGCGGCGAGGAACGCGTACATCGCCTCGGGCGTGTCCTCGAAGCCGCAGGCCTGCTGCACGGGGGTCCCGCCGCCGAGGTAGATGAGCCCGCCGGACATGGCCGACGTGCCGCCGCCACCGCCCCCGCGCTCGAGCACGAGGACGTCGGCTCGCGCCGCGCGCGCCTCGATCGCCGCACACGCGCCCGCCGCGCCGAACCCCATCACGACGACATCCGCCTCGGCGTCCCAGCGGGTCGCGTCGCAGGCCTCCCGCACTCGGGACGGGGTCACGCCGGTGTCGGTCATCGGCTGCGCCTCGCTCACGCCTTCGCGATCACGTTGTCCGCGAAGAACCGGAGCGCGTCGATCTTCTTGTCGAGCGGCATCGTGTCGCGGTCGTAGACGTTGCGGAAGCCGAGAATCGCGTCGGTGACGCCGAGCTCCTCGAGCTGCCGGATGCCGTCGAGCGTGAACGCCTCCAGGGAGATGACGTGAATCTCGAACGGTTCGCGCTCGCGGCCGTACTCCCGGCGATAGGCCGCGAGCCTGGCGAGCAGCGCCTCGAGTTGCTCCTGATCGCTGCCCGCGTGCATCCACCCGTCGCCGAGTCGGGCCGCACGGCGAAGTGCCGCCTCGGAATGGCCGCCGATGAGGATCGGAATCGGCTTGGTCGGCACCGGACACAGCTTGATGCGGTCGAACCGGTAGTGCCGGCCCTCGTAGCCGAAGTAGCCGCCGCGCGTCAGCCCGCGGATGATCTCGATCATCTCGTCCATGCGCCGGCCGCGGGACTTCCACTCCTGGCCGCAGACCTGGAAGTCCTCGATCCACGGGCTCAATCCGACGCCGAACCCGAAGCGCTCCCCGCTGAGGACGGCGACCGAGGTCGCCTGCTTCGCGACCAACACCGGATGGCGGATGGGCAGCTTCACCACGAACGTCGTGAAGCGCAGCCGCTCGGTCACGGCCGCCATCGCCGGGATCAACGAGAAGGGCTCGATGAACGGCTTGTCCTCCAGGAAGTGCCGATCGCCGTCGTAGGTGTACGGATACTTGCTGTCGGACGTCTCGGGGTAGCAGATGCTGTCGGGGACGACGAAGGACGTCCACCCGGCCGCCTCCGCAGCGCGCGCGAGCGGCAGGTACTGGGTCGGGTCGCACATCGATTCGGCATACGAGAACCGCATGATCGCTCTCCTCAGCCTCCGGATCCGTCCGCCGGCGCCGCGAACACGCGGTCGCGGCGGGTCGTGTAGCACGATTCCTCGATCCGCTCCGCGATGCGCCACCCGTCGGCGGTGCGCACGAGGCGGTCGTTGTAATAGGCTCCCTCGAAGAACAGCAGCAGGCCCGCAGCCCCGTCGCGCATGCCCATCGGGTTGAACAGCGCCGACCGCGCGGTGGCGGTGTCGCCGCGGACCACGATCACGCGGTTGGTCACGAGGTGTTGCGACATCGCAAACATCGGCATGACCTTCGCCAGCCATTCCCGGATCTCGGGCAGGTGGCCCTTGATGCCGCCGGTCGGGGTGTAATCGATGAACGCGTCGGGCGTGAAGCAGCTCGCGTAGAGGTCCCAGTCCTTCTGATCGACCGCGGTCGCGTAGCGCGTGAGGAGGTCGTCGATCTCGAGGCGATCCGCGACGGCTTGGAGCGTCATCGGTGACATGGCGGACCCCACTATCGCGGGAGCCGGTTGCCGCACAACACACGCGACGTGGTTCGACCGGGTGCTCGCCCGCTCGTCCCCGGCGACGCGAACAACGCCCCCTGCAGCAGACGTTGGAAGGCCCGGATCGCCGCCGCATAGTCCTCCCGCCGCCCCACCTGCGACCGCAGCCACGCGAGCCCGAACAACGACGACACCAGCACGTTCACCACCGCCTCCGTGTCGACGTCGCGCGCGATCTCCCCGCGCCGCCGCCCCGCCGCGAGCACCCGCGCGAAGAACGGTCGGATGCCCTGCGTGTCCGGCGCGAGGATCGCGCTCAGCTCCGGGTGCCGTTCGATCTCCAGCGACGCGATCGACGCGAAGTGGGCCAGCGTCGGGTGCTCACCGATCAGGGCCAGCGCCGCCTCGAGCCCGGCACAGAGCTGCGCGACACACGATCCCTGCTCGCGGAACGCCTGTTGGTAGACGTCGAGCAGGATGCCCTGGACGTGACGGTGCACCGCCGCGAACAGCGCCGCCTTCGACGGGAAGTAGTGGTAGAGCGCCCCGGTGGTGAGCCCCGCCGCCCGCGCGATGTCGCCGTTGCTGGTCTTCGCCCAGCCGCGGTCGGCAAAGCACCCGCACGCCGCATCGATGATGCGGGTCCGCGTCGCCTCGCTCACGGCCCCGGGCGGGCGCCCCGCGCCCCGGCGGCGGCGCGACAGCGGTCCGCGTGAACCGGCGCGGCGCGGCGCATCCGACATATTGACGAGTTAATTACAGTGTGTTCATCTCCGCGGTCAACATGACGGAGGACGCAATGCGCGCGAGACCAAGGAACACCCGGTGAGGGCGGCACTGCTCGAGGCGCCGGGGACGCCGCTGCGCATCGTCGGCGACGTGACCATTGCCGCGCCCGGGCCCGGCCAGGTCCGGGTCGCGGTGCGACACTGCGGCCTCTGCCACTCCGACGTCGGCATCATCGACGGCTCCTTTCCCGCGCCGGTACCGATCATCCTCGGCCACGAGGCCGCGGGGATCGTGACCGAGGTCGGACCGGGTGTCACCCGCCTCGCCGTCGGCGACCACGTCGTGCTCACCCCCTGCCCGCCCTGCGGCCAGTGTTACTGGTGCGTACGCGGCGAGCCCGGCGTGTGCGTCGACGCGGCCGGGATCCAGACCAACACGCTCGCCGACGGCACCACGGGCCTCGCCCGCGGCGACACGACGGTCTACCGCGGCCTCGGTCTCGGCGGCTTCGCCGAGCACGTCCTCGTCCCCGCCTCCGGTGCCGTCCGGATCCCCGCCGACGTCCCCCTCGACGTCGCCTGCGTGATCGGCTGCGCGGTGCAAACGGGCGTCGGCGCCGTGCTCAACACCGCCCGCGTCGAGGAGGGCGCGACGGTGCTGGTCATGGGCCTCGGAGGCGTCGGCCTCTGCGTCGTGCAGGGCGCGCGGCTCGCTGGCGCGTCGCGCATCCTCGTGTCCGACCCGGTCGCCGCGCGCCGCGAGGCGGCGGTGCGCTTCGGCGCGACCGACCTGCTCGACCCCGCCACCACGGACGTCGCCGCCGCGTGTCACGACCGCACCGGCGTGGGCGTCGACTATGCCTTCGATACCGCCGGCCGCGCGAGCCTCGTGCAGACGGGCCTGCAGGCGACCCGCGCCGGCGGCACGACCGTGTCGGTCGGCGCCATCCCGATGCACGAGGCGATCGAGATCGCGCCCGCGGTGGTGTTCACGGTCGCGGAGAAGAAGCTTCTCGGCTGCATCCTCGGCAGCTCGAACTCGCTGCGCGAGATCCCGCGCCTGGTCGCGCTCTGGCAGGCCGGGCGTCTCGACCTGGACGCCCTCGTCACCGCGCGCCGCCCGCTCGCGGAGATCAACGACGCCGTCGCCGATCTGCAGGCCGGGCGCGGCATCCGCACCGTGCTCGCCATCTGAACGAAGGGAACCGCATGACGTCCATCGACATCGAGACCGGCCTCACCGACGAGGATCGCGCGATCCAGGAGACCACGCACCGCTTCGCCGCCGAGGTCCTGCGGCCGACCGGGCGCGCGCTCGACCGCCTGCCGGACCCCGCCGACGTGATCGCGCCGACCTCCGTCCTCTGGGAGGTCTTCCGCCAGTACCACGCGCTCGGCCTCGGGCCGATCATGGCCGACAAGACGATGGACCCGATCGCCAAGGCGCGCCTCGTCTGCATCATCAACGAGGAACTCGCCTGGGGCGACGTCGGCCTCGCCATCACCGTGGGGCTCTCGCAGTTCCACCAGCCGTGGATCGAGCAGACCGGGAACCCCGAGCTGTTGGAGCGCTTCTGCAATCCGGATCGCCCGACGATCGGCTGCTGGGCCCTCACCGAGCCCGACCACGGCAGCGACACCGTCGCGATCACCGAGCCCCACTTCCGCGATTCGCGCGTGACGCCCAACTGCGTCGCGCGCGAGGACGGCGACCACTACGTCATCACCGGGCAGAAGGCGGCGTGGGTCTCCAACGGATCGATCGCGGACATCGCCGTGCTCTTCTGCACGCTCGACCGCAGCCAGGGCTTCCAGGGCGGCGGGGTCTTCCTCGTCCCGCTGGATCTCCCCGGCGTCGAGCGCCCGCGGCCGCTCGCCACGCTGGGGCCGCGCGCGCTCCCCCCCCGCGAGATCCACGACCACGCCGTCCGCATCCCGGCCTCGTACCAGCACGTCGGCCCCGAGTTCTACACGCTCGCCCTCGAGACCATGCTCGGCCATGCCAATGCCGCCATGGGCCAGCTCTTCGTGGGCGTGGCGCGCGCCGCCCTCGAGTTGGCGGTCGACTACGCCAAGGAACGCGTCCAGGGCGGCGTCCCGATCTTCGGCCACCAGTCGGTGCGCGGACGGCTCTTCGCGATGTTCACGAAGGTCGAGGCCGCGCGCGCCCTCGCCCGCCGCACCGCCGCGTTCACCGCGGTCAACCCGCCGCTGGTCCAGCTCTCGATCGCGACCAAAGTCTTCTGCACGAACACCGCGTTCGAGGTGGCGAGCGACGCGCTCCAGATCTTCGGCGGCAACGGCCTCAGCCGCGAGTACCCGGTCGAGAAGCTCCTCCGCGACGCGCGCGCCTCGCTCATCGAGGACGGCTGCAACGAGGTGCTGAGCCTGGTCGGCGGGGCCCGTCTCTAGAAGGACACCACGATGGAACTGCGACACGTCATCGGCCGGCGGCGCTCGATCCGCTTCCTGTTGCCCCACAAACCGGTCGAGCTCGACAAAGTGCAACGCATGCTCGAAGCGGCGCGGATCGCGTCGCACTGGGGCAACGTGAACAGCCTGCGCGCGCTCGTGATCGAGCGCGACAAGGCGCCGCAGGAGGTGCTCGACGCGCTGCCCTCTCCCGTCGGTGGCTACCAGATCGCCCTCGCCCCGGTGATCATCGTCTGGTACATCGAGACCGCCGCGACCGAGGCGATCGCCTCGCGCCTGCG
>JAXLXP010000013.1:0-142143 GCA_046327955.1 Binatia bacterium
TCGGTGTCATGTGCGGGGGTCGGCATCACGCATGTCCTTCCGCCGGCCGCTCGGGCCGGGCTTCGTAGCATTCCAACAAGTCGAGGAGATCGCGCGTGAGGGCGTCCAGGCCGCCGAGCGCGTCGTCGGCCTCGGCCAGGCCCTTGGCGAGCCCGAGGCAGTGCAGGTCGAGCGCGGCGGATCGCAGCTCGCGCAGCCGATGCGTGAGCGCCGCAAACCCAAGCCGGACGCGGCTTCCCGCTTGCAGGATATCGAGCGCGGATTCCGGCAGGCGGTGCAAAGCGGCGGTCGCGATCATGCCCACACCCCGTGGGCGATCTGCTGTCTTTCTACCGTGTCCACATTCAGCCGCAGCGCCGACGCGAGAGCATCCGTGAGCCGCGCGCGTTCGCCGATGTCGGCGGGGTCGCGGTTGTAGAATGCGAGCTGGCTGTTGACGGCGGCGAGCAGCTCGCGGCCGGCCGGGGACAGCTTGTTCGCGGCGACCGCAACATATTCCACCGGCACGTCCGGCGTGCCGCGCGGGTCGTGGCGCACCCCGGACGCGCAGAACTGCTTCACCATCTGCGCGCGCAGCACCCGCACGCGCTCGTGGTCACCTTCGGCCATTGCTAGCTTGATCTCTGGCACCACTGCGAACGGGTCGGGGGCCGGCGCCCCGCCCGCGGCGGGAACGACGACGCGCAGTTTTTCTGGATCAGTCATCAGGTTTCCTCGATTCAATCGAGCGACGCGCCGGAAGCAGCTGAGGGGAGACCATGCCTGACCGCGTGCCACTCCCGGCGCGCCCTCGTCTAGAAGTCTTTCATTCCACCTCGCACCACGTCTCGCGGCGGGCCACGCGGCTGATCGTGCTCGGGGTCACGTCGAAGTCGCGGCTCAAGACGTCGAGGCGATGCCCGGCGGCCCGTAGGAGGCGGATCCGCTGCACTTGCCGAGGGCTGAGCTTTCGCGTCGGCATACGTCGGCGGTAGACGGTTGCCCCGCGTTGCGCAAGCGCCTCCCCGCCTTCACCTGCGCGTGCAGGTCGGGCGCGTGCTTGCGGACGTAGGCCGCCCGCCGCACCTGCCGTTCGCTGGTCCGTAGGATCGCGGCCGCCTCCGGTTGTGCCAAGTGGCCACTTGGCCGCTTGCCTCCCGTGTACTGGTTCCCCCGCACGCCCCCGTGGGACATGGTCGCTAGCTCCGCCGCGATGGCCGCGCGTTGTTCGTCCGTCAGGTGCCGGCGGTGGAGGTTCCGGCTCACCACGAACCCGAGCGGGTCAGCAGACTTCGCGCCGCCACCGCGCGCCGCAGAAGCCGAGGCCGGTGTCGCCGATGGCCTCGCGGTCCTCGACCGGCACGGGCGCGTCGCGGACGCCGAACACGCACGCGCCGCTGCCGGCCGCCTGCGTCGCGAGCACGACCGCGCCCACGGCGCCGTTCGCCAGGTCGTCGTGGCCCCCGGGAGGCTCCGCAATGCTCTCCCGGCCCGAGCGCGCCGTCTTGCGCTCCAGCGCGACGAACTGCGCCTGCAACCGCGGCAGGTCGAGCAGCTCGCAGCGGCGGCCCAGGATGAGCGGCAAGGCCGACGCGTACAGCTCCGACTTGGCGGCCGCCGACTGCTCGACGCGGATGCCGTGCTTCAAGAACGCGGCCGGGACCCAGACTCCAGCGTATCGGTCCGAGGTCGCCACGGTGACGCCGTAGGCCGCGAGCAGCGCCGCCACCTCGGCAACCACGCGCTCCGGGTCGAACGGCGGCACCCGCTCAAGCAGCGCGTCGAGCACCACGACGGTCCCGCCGTCCCGCTCCTCGCGATGCGCCACCGCCGCCGTGAAACTGTCCTGCGAGCCGCCCGACGGGTCGAGGAACCCGACGTACCGCACGCCCGGCTGCGGCGGCAGCTCCCGGCGGTTCGGAACGACGACGGCCGCCACTTGGTCCTCGCTCAGGAACGGCGTGATGTCCTCGCGCCATCGCGCCTCCCACTCGGTGCGCGCCGCCGTCGGGTCGTCCGCGAGCGCCTCGGCGATCGCCGCCGGGTCGAGCGTCGGGTTCATCACCGCCGAGGGCGCCACCCACGTCAGCACGGGGTCGCCGTCCCGCCCATGGTGCCGCTTCCACCGCTCGTACATGAGCCCGCGTTGCGCCCAGGGGCTGGAGATCGCCACCAGCAAGCCCCGGGTCGTCAGCAGCGCCGGCTTGAGCGCCCGATAGACCTCGACGTCGGGCGAGGTCGAGTCCTCGTCCCGGAGGAAACACGCCTCGTCGATCACGGCGGCGGCCAGCGTCACGCCGCGGACAGACCGATAATTGCTCGACCGGACTTCGATGCGAACCCCGGACCGCAGCGTGAGCGTCTCGCCCGTCGTCGCCGCCACCTCGCTTCGCGTGAGCACGCAGGCGTCGAGGAGCCCGCGGCAGTAGTCGAGGATCACCCCGGCCTGGCGCTTGTCGACGGCGGCAATGAGCACCACGGGCGTCTCGCCCGGGCTCAGGCGGTACGTCCGGAACGCGGCGGCGTACACGCCGAGCAGCGCGGCCACGATGCTCTTGCCCGAGCGCCGGCCGCAGAGCGCGAATGCTTCTCGGGCCGGCTCCGTCGGCGGTGCAGTCCTGCCCGTCGCCTGTCGGTAGAGCGCCAGCCCCTCGGGGTCGAGCGGCAGGCCGTAGACGCTGGCTGCGAATGCCCGCCACGGCGCCCACGAGGCGTCCCCGAAGACGGACCCGAGCAAGGCGCGGTCGGTCATCACGTCGAGGATGCTCGCCACGTCCCCCGCCTAGCCGGTTGCGCGCTCGCGGACCACCCGGACCGGTCTCGCGGCGCCGCGGGTGACGGTCGGGTGTGACGGTCGGGCGGCATCGGGACCGCGACCGTCATGGAATTCTTGAGCACTGGCGCGGGTCATGACGGTCATGACGGTTGTGACGGTGGATTGCGCGTCTTTACGGGGCGGGGTCCCGCCGCCCGCTCAGGGCGCGGCCTGCTCGCGCTCGCGGCGGCCGAGGTACTCGGCGAGCGTCTCGGTTGGCGCGGCCTTCCGGTCAAGCCCGAGGTCGCGCAAGAGGCTCTGGAGCTGGTTGACGAGCGCCTGCCGCTCCCGCACGACGGGATGCAGGCACCGCTTCTGCTTGTTCACCGGCGAGTCCATGCCGAGCACGTAGGCGTCCACGCTGTCGACCAGGAGCTTGGTGCGGACCGCCAGGTCGACGAGCGCCCGTTGCTGGGTCGAGACGGCATCGGTGCCCCCGAGGTCGCGGAGCAGGTCATCCCGCCACGCGGCCAGCTCGCGCCCGAGCGCGGTCCGCTTCGACGGTAGGGCGCGGTTTCCGAGCGTCCGCACGGCCTTCTTGAGCGCGTAGACGCCGCTGCGCTGGTACGACCGACGCCGTTCTCGGGGGGTTCTCGGGGGCATCATCGGACCGCCTCGAACCCGGACACCCGCCGGACAGTCACGCGAAAACCCTTGTGGCACAATGGCTTGCGGGGGCGCTGCAGGTACCAAACCTGCAGGTCCCCCCGCCGGAACCCAGAAACCCAGCACCGGCGGGGGCGCGCGCCCGGCGTCCCCTCGCCGATCTCGGACACTATCCGGACACTCGGGCGGTCAGAGGCGGAACCGAGCGCGCTAACCCCGCGATCTTTCAGCGCGCCCGGCCCGACTCGAACGGGCGACCTGCAGGTTCGAAGCCTGACGCTCTATCCAACTGAGCTACGGGCGCAAGGAAGCGAGATCGCGCACCTACCAGAGCCCCCGGCAGACGACAAGCTCGCCGAGATGGGCGCCAGCGATCGGGCGCCCTGCTCACCGCATCGGCATTGACCGCGCCGATGGATTGTGGCGCTTGGGGGCTTCCACGCTCCCGCGCGCCGGATATCAGAGGAGAGAACCATGGCATCCACCCCCATCGATCCCATCCTGCGGACCCTCGCCGACACGGAAGCGATCCGCGACCTCGCGCGCCGCTATGCGCACCACGTCTGGCGCAAAGACGTCGCCGGCGCCGTCGGCCTGTTCGCGGAGGATGGCGAGATGGACACCGGCGACCGCCCGCCGATCCGCGGCCGCGCCGCGTTGCTCGCGGCCTACGAGAACATGATCACCGGGCCGACGCTCCTGCCCTTCGTGCACAACCACGTGGTCGAGCTGGGCGGGGACGTCGCGACCGGCACCTGCTATCTCGATCTGCGCGCCGCCATGGACGGCCGCAGCATGATCGGCGCCGGCTGGTACGACGACCGCTACGTGCGGACCGGTGACGGGTGGAAGTTCCAGTCACGCCGGCTGACGCTCTCCTGGCTCGTGCCGATCACCGAGGGCTGGGCGGAGCGCGGCTGAAGTCGACTCAACCGGTCCGGCGCGCAATCACGAGGAACGAATAGCGCTCCGGCCCGAGGTCCATGCGCGCCAGCTCGATCTCGAGGTTCGGAACCTGCTCGAGGTGCCAGACGAACGTGTCGCGCGTGAGCAGGTGCGCGTGGGTCGGCGTGCGCGCCGTCGGGTTGGACGGATCGTAGACGTAGTAGCGCTCGTCGGGGAGGTACAGGATGAGCCGGCCGCCCGGGACCACGAGCTCGAGCCAGTAGCGCAACGTCTCCCCGATCGGTGCCCGCACGTGCTCGAGCGTGTGACTGGAGAAGACCACGTCGAAGCGCCGGCCGCCGAGCGCCGCCGCCAGATCGCCACCCGGCGCAACGCTCGCCCGCACGTCGACGGCGGGCAACTCCTTGATCGGGCCCTCGCTGCAGTCGTCCACGCCGACCGCCCACGGGACGATCTTCTGCCCGCCGCAGCCGAGGTCGACGACCGACCTGCCCTCGAGATACGGAAGCACCTCCTCCCGGATCTTGCTCGCCTCCACCAGGAAGACGACGGTGCGCCCGCCTCCCATCTCCACCACTGGCGTCCGGGTATCAGAGCGCCGTCCGGACCGTCAACCGGCGGCACGGCGGGCGCCATGCCCTCGGCCCGCGCACGCGCGCCTGCCCACCCCGCGCGAACGCATGATAGATCCGTGCCACATGCGTCCCATCGTTCCCGCGCTGCTCATGCTCGCGATCTTCGTCGGCTGCACCGCGCGCGTCCCGCCACCGGCGACGCCGCCACCCGCCGACAGCCCGCTGACACAGATCCGCGTCGGCATGCGACCGAAGGAAGTGACGGCGATCCTCGGCGAGCCCGCGGCACAGCACGTCTACGAGACGCTCAACGCGCTCAACCCGTTCTACTTCGAGAACGACGCGGTCGAATACTTCTTTCACTACCCACACCTCGGACGCGTCGTGTTCGGCGCCGGTCGCTTCGACCGGGGTTCGGTGATCCGCGTCGAGGCGGACCCGAGCGAGACCGGCGTCTACCAGAAGCCCTGACCGCCGACCGTCACATCGTCGGGGTCGTGGCGCGCAGCGTGATGAGGCCGCTCGGTCGCTTCTCGAGTTCGTAGGTCTGTTGCGCGAAGCCGATCGGCTCCTTGCCGTCGGTGTCGGTGCGCTTGAAGTGCACGGTCGCGTAGGCACCTGCGACCTCGACGCGCGGATCGTGGAACGCCACGTGGTATTCCTCGAACGAGCCAAGCATCTTGCGCAGCGCCGCCGCCTGCGCGTCGCTGCTCACCACCCCGTAGAGCCGCAGCGTGGCGATGTCCTTGCGTTCCCACGCCGAACGCAGCCGCTCCAGCCACTCGCGCGCGTCGACCTCGTGCATACGCGGGGTGACCTCGATGCGCCAGTGCGCGGGCACTCTCTCGCCGACCCGGTCGACGACCTGCACCTCGACCGCGTGGACGGAGCCCGCCTGCGGCGGCGCGACGAAGCGCCACGCCGGCCCCCAACCCACGACCTTGCCATCGAGCAACCAGCGGTGACCGAGGCGATCGTCAGGATCGGGATCGGCGACGCGAACGGCCAAGGCGACGCTGTCGCCCTCGGCGACCCGCAGCACCTGGTGCCCATCCGGCATCTGCTGCAGGATCCGTGGCGGATGATTGACCCGTGGGCGCATCGCCTGGCGCTCCGGCGGCGCCTCGGGGGCCGATCGCGGCTCCCACCGCTCCGCTCCGTCGCCGTCGCGCGCCGCCGCCTCGCCCGTCGGCGTGTCGCCCTCTTGGCGGGAAACCGCGAGCAGCCGCACGGACTCGCCGTCCCCGTCCTGAACCCAGGAGGCGGGCGGCGTCGGCGAGCTGACCGGCACGACGCTGGGTGCGGGCACCGCCGCACCATCGTGCGCGACGTTCGGGACCACGACGGGCAGCACGACGTCGACCGGCCGCCGCGCCACCATGACGGCGGCGATGGAGGCGGCCACGGCACTGGTCGCGATCAGGCGTCGAGTCGCACGCGACGATGACGGCGCCGGTCGCTCGCGCCGTTCGGCCGCCACGGGCCGGAGGAGCCGCAGCGGCGGTGGCTCGCTCGTCCTGACCGAGGCCGGTACCACAACCGTATCGGGAGCGTCGGTCGTCTCGCCGCTCGCAGCCGCGAGCTCCTGGAGGAACACGGTCATGTCCCGCGGGCGGTGCTCGGGACGAGGGTCGGTGGCGCGCAGCAGGAGGTCCTCGAGCGCCGCCGGAACGGCGAGCGCAAGCTGGCGGGTGGTCGCCGAGGGCCGCCAATCGGTGTCCGCGACCAGGATCCGTCCGACCAAGAACTGCACCAGCGAGGCCAGCCCGAACACATCCACCCGCGGGTCGAAGCGACCTCGCCGCCCGACGTCGATCGCCTTCAGCTCCGGGGCCAGGAACGGCTCGACCGCCGGGGCGCAGCCTGCGGGCGCCCACGCCGGTCCGACCGCGAGGCCCGCCAGGACGACGCGCAGCGGATCGCGCCGGACGACGAACACCGCGCCCGGGTGTACCCCGCCATGGACGAGATCGCGCCCGTGGATTGCCGCCAGGGCCTGACCTACCTGCGTCGCGATCACGAGCACGTCGGCGAGCGAGCGGGGGGCCTCGGTCCGCACCCAGGATGCGAGATCCGGCGCGTCGACCGCGTCCTCGACTACGAAGAGGAGCCGCCCCTCGCGCCCGACCTCGATCAGCGGCAGCAGGTGGTCGTGGTGCAGGGCGTGGGCACACCGCGCCGTCACGGCCAGAGCCGCGACTCGCGTCGCGTCCCGCGCCACCCGCGACGGCAGGAGCGTCAGCCGCACGTCGGTGTCGAAGAAGACGTGGCGCGCCGCATACACGGTACCCAGCGCCGCCGGTCCGATTTCCGCGATCAGGTCGTAGTTGCCCGCTCGAGTCGTCGGCATGGACCCTGCACCTCCCTGTGCCGGGATTGGCTCGCAGGGCGTACACCAGATCGCCCCACCCCGACAACCCACGTCGGATTGCGACCCAGACGGCATCGCGCGGCTTGCACCCCCGGGGTCCGGTCACTACCCTACGCCGCGCCGGAGGAACCCCCGATCATGAGCGAGCCCACGAGCCAGGCCGACATCCAGTCCGTCCTGCGCGAGAATCGTGTTTTTGCCCCGCCTGCGGCCTTTGCGAGCCGCGCCCACGTGAGCGGCCGCGCGGCCTACGACGCTCTCTACCAGCGCTCGGTCGCCGACCCGGAAGGGTTTTGGGCCGAGATGGCCCGCGAGCTGCGTTGGGCGCGGCGCTGGGACACGGTCCTCGACTGGCAGCCGCCCTTCGCCAAGTGGTTCGTCGGCGGCCAGATCAACATCGCCGAGAACTGCCTCGACCGCCACCTCGACGGCCCGCGGCGCAACAAGGCGGCGATCATCTGGGAGGGCGAGCCGGGCGAGCGGCGCGTGCTCACCTACCAGGCACTCCACCGCGAGGTCTGTCGCTTCGCCAACGTGCTGAAGACCCTGGGCGTGCGAAAGGGCGACCGGGTCGGGATCTACCTGCCGATGATCCCCGAGGCGGCGATCGCGATGCTCGCCTGCGCGCGGATCGGGGCTACCCACAGCGTCGTCTTCGGCGGGTTCTCCGCGGAGGCGCTGCGCGACCGGATGAACGACGCACAGGCCCGGCTCGTCGTCACGGCCGACGGGGGCTACCGTCGCGGCCAACTCGTGCCGCTCAAGGCCAACGTCGATGCGGCCCTCGGCGATGCCCCCACGGTGCAGGACGTCGTCGTGGTTCGGCGCACCGGCGACCGCTCCGTCCCCATGCACCCCGGCCGCGACCATTGGTGGCACGAGCTCATGGAATCGGCCTCCCCGGTCTGCCTCGCCGAGCCGCTCGACAGCGAGCACCCGCTCTTCATCCTCTACACGAGCGGGACCACCGGCAAGCCAAAGGGCATCGTGCACACGACCGGCGGCTACCTCCTCCACACGACCGTCACCGCACGCTGGGTCTTCGACCTGAAGGAGGAGGACACCTTCTGGTGCACCGCCGACATCGGATGGGTGACGGGACACAGCTACGTCGTCTACGGCATCCTCGCCAACGGTGCGACGTCCGTGATGTACGAGGGCGCGCCGAACCACCCCGGTCCCGACCGCTGCTGGCGCATCATCGACGACCTCGGGGTCACGATCTTCTACACGGCACCGACCGCCATCCGCGCTTTCATCAAGTGGGGTGAGGAGTGGCCGCGCCGCCACGACCTCTCGTCGCTCCGCCTGCTGGGCACCGTCGGGGAGCCGATCAACCCCGAGGCCTGGATGTGGTACCATCGCGTCATCGGCAAGGAGCGCTGCCCGATCGTCGACACGTGGTGGCAGACCGAGACCGGCGGCATCATGCTGGCGCCGATGCCGGGGGCGGTGCCGGCCAAGCCCGGATCCGCCACGCTGCCGCTGCCCGGCATCGTCCCCGAGGTCCGCACCAGAGACGGCCGGCCCTGCGCCCCGAACCAGGGCGGGTACCTCGTCGTCACGCACCCGTGGCCCGGCATGCTACGCACCGTCCACGGCGATCCCGAACGCTTCCAGCAGCAGTACTGGAGCCAGATGCCGGGCGTCTACTTCACCGGCGATGGCGCGCGGCGGGACGCCGACGGCTACTTCTGGGTGATGGGCCGCATCGACGACGTGGTCAACGTCTCCGGGCACCGCCTCGGCACGATGGAGGTCGAGAGCGCACTGGTGAGCCACCCGTTCGTGGCGGAGGCCGCGGTCGTCGGCCGGCCCGACGACTTGAAAGGCGAAGCGCTGGCCGCGTTCGTCACCCTCGAAGCCGGCCAGAAGGCGAGCGACGACCTCAAGAAGGCGCTCAAGGAGCACGTCGCCAAGGAGATCGGCGCGTTCGCGCGCCCCGACGACATCCGCTTCACCGACTCGCTGCCCAAGACCCGCAGCGGCAAGATCATGCGCCGGCTGCTGCGCGACATCGCCGCCGGCAAGGAGACCGTGGGCGACACGACGACGCTCGAGGACTACTCGGTCGTCGCGCGCCTGCGCGAGGAGGACGAGTAGGCCCGATGGCACTCGTGCTCACCAACACCCTCTCGGGGCGCAAGGAGCCGCTCGTCCCGCGGGAACCGGGCCACGTGCGCGTCTACTGGTGCGGCGTGACGGTCTACGCGCGCTCGCACGTCGGGCACGCGCGCGCGCTCGTCACCGCCGACGTGCTCTGCCGGTATCTCCGCGCCCGCGGCCTGCGCGTCACGTTCGTGCGCAACTTCACCGACATCGACGACAAGATCATCCAGCGCGCCACCGCCGAGGGCATCTCGACCCAGGCGCTGGTCGAACGCGAGATCGCCGGCTTCAGCGAGGACGTGCGCTGGCTCGGCTGCCTGCCGCCAACGCACGAGCCGCGGGCGACGACCCACATCGCCGACATGATCGCGCTGATCGAGCGGCTGGTCGCCGCGGGCTTCGCCTACCCAGTGGCCAGCGGCAGCGTGTACTTCCGCGTGCGGCGCTTCGCCGAGTACGGCAAGCTCTCGCACCAGCGCCTCGAAGACATGGCCGTCGGCGAGGAGATCGACTCGAGCAAAGAGGATCCGCACGACTTCGCGCTCTGGAAGGGCGTCAAGCCGGGTGAGCCCTTCTGGAGGAGCCCATGGGGTGACGGGCGGCCCGGCTGGCACATCGAGTGCTCCGCGATGGCGGCGCGCTACCTCGGGCAGCCCTTCGACGTCCACGGCGGGGGCTCGGATCTCGTCTTTCCGCACCACGAGAACGAGATCGCGCAATCCGAGGCCGCGACCGGCGTTCCGTTCGCGACGCTCTGGGTCCACAACGGCATGATCACCTTCGGCGCCGAGAAGATGTCGAAGTCGCTCGGCAACGTGTTCGGGATCGCCGAGGTCGCCAAGAAGGTCCCAGCCGAGGCCCTGCGGCTCCTGTTTCTCGGCACGCACTACCGGTCCCCCCTCGACTTCTCGTCGCCGGCGCGCCTCGACGAGGGCGCGAAAGCACTCGATCGTCTCTACGAAGGGCTCGTACGCGCCGACGACAAGGTCGGTCCCCCGGAGGCCGTCCGGCTCGACGGCGCACTCGCGACGCCGGATTCGCCCTTCCTGAGCGCGATCTGCGACGCGATGGACGACGACCTCAATGCCGCCAAGGCACTGGGGCTCGTCTTCGACCGCGTGCGTGAGCTCAACCGCGCCGTCGATGCCGGCGACACCGCGGAGATACGCACGGGCCGTGCCGACCTCGCCCGCGTCGCCTGCGCTCTCGGCGTGATGGAGACCCCGTCGGCGACGTACGTCGCCGACGCCCGCGCGCGCGGCCAGGCACGGGCCGGTCTGAGCGCCGCCGAGATCGAGGCCGCGATTGCGGCCCGCGACGATGCCCGTCAGCGCAAAGACTTCCGCCAGGCCGACGCCATTCGGTCCCGGCTCAAGGAGCAGGGGATCGTGCTAGAGGACACATCTTCGGGTACACTGTGGAAAGCGGGCTAGACGGCCCGCGTTGGGGAGGTGGAGATGCGGCGCAATCTCGTAGTGGCGGTGGTGACGATGGGGGTGCTGGGACTGCTGGCCAGCGGGCCGCTGTGGGCGGCCGGTCCGTCGGACGAGGTCTATCGGTGGGTGGACGGCCAGGGTCGGGTCCATTACTCGAACGTGCCCGCCCCCGGCGCGGAACCGACCGGCATCGTCGCGGACGACGACGCCGCTCCGCCGAGCGCCGCGGTGCAGGGCGAGAACGAGGGCAACGGCATCGCGCCATCGCCCGCGCCACCATCCTCGCCAAACCAGGAGTCGGCACTCGACCCGAACGAGGCTGAAGCCGTCGCGAGCCGGGTCTCGGTCGAGCGCCGGCAGCTCGACCGCGAGCTCAAGCAGACCCAGCGGGAGCTGCAGGACATCGACACACGCCTCGACACGCTGGCGCGCGCGCGCACGGCGCACGCGAAGGGGACGCCGGGAACAGGCGGCGTCGGCACCAACGCAGCCGCCTACCAGTCCGACGAGGAGACCCAGCTCGCGAAGCGGCGCGCAGAGTTGCTCGACCGAACCGACAAGGCGCGTAGCCAGTACGGCAAGCTCCGCGCCGAGGTGACGAGCGCGGCCGGTACGACGCCGGATTGGTAGGGCGGCACCCGACTCATCCCCGCCGGCTCCTACTACTGCCCACTCTCTGGCGATGATGTGCCCCACATGGGCTCGCCCAACTTCCGTATTGACAACGGACGTTCTCCCGGGTTAGCCCCCCTCGCCCGGTCCGTGCGTGCCTGCGCCCGACCAGGCCTGGAGGAAAGCACAGCACATGCGCGCACATCTGTTTCTGCGGGCCGTTCCGCTTCTGGCGGTGCTCCGCCTCGCGACCGTCCAAGCGGCCTGCATGCCGTGGGGACCACCACCCGGCAGCCCGGGGGACGACAACGGCTGCCTCACGCTCGACGCGGCGAAATCCAAGTGCGAGCAGACGATCGCCGGCAACGTCTCGAGCAAGCTCGTCGGTCCGATCCTCAAGTGCCACATGAAGCTCGCCGCCGACCTCTTCAGACGCGGCATGGCGAGCACGTTCGACGAGGAGGCCTGCGAGTCGGCCGCGATGCAGAAGTTCGCCGACAAGAGCGACAACTCCGGCTGCCCGTGCGTGAACGAACCGATCGTCGAGTTGATGGCCTCGGTAACGCTGGACGACAACAACTACCTCGTGTCCTGCGACCCCGACGGCCCCGCCATCAACACGTTTCCGAACGGCGGCGACGACACGGGCCGGGTCCCATCGACCCCGGCGGTCCTCGCGTGCGAGACCGCCATGGGCAAGGCCATCGCGAAGCTCGTCAAGAGCCGCATCAAGTGCCACCAGAAGTACGCGGCCGACTACGTCAAGACCAACGGGTATCCGGTCGTCGACGAGGAGACGTGCGAGGACGCCGCCGATGCCGTGTTCGCCACCGCCGTCGCCCGCCTTCCCGGCTGCCAGGGGTGCGAGGACGTGCCCGGCGTCTTCGCGCAGATGAACCTCACCCTCGACGGGGCCAACAGCCTCGTGTTCTGCGAGGAGTAGGCTCCCTCGACATGGCGGCCGCCACGGCGGTTGCCGGTCGTCGAGTTGACGCCAGCTCGTCGAACGTGATGTACCACTGCGACCGCTTGGAACCGAGAGTTCTGTCTGTCTCGGTGACGCCCCAAGAGACTCGACACAAGGGAACGCACTAGATGAGGCTGCTCCTGCCCTTCCTCCTCCTCGCGCTCGTCGGATCGCCAGCCGTGGCGCAATCGAGCTGCGGCGACGCCATCATCGACACCGGCGCCGGCGAGGAGTGCGATCTCGGGCCCGACAACGGTGCCGCCTCGTCGTGCTGCACGAGCACCTGCACCTTTCGCCCCGCGAACGAGGAGTGCCGTACTCCCGCCGGCCCGTGTGACGTCGCCGAGACCTGCAGCGGCAGCGACGCCACCTGCCCGACCGATGTCTTCGCGTCTTCGGCGACGGAGTGCCGAACCGCCGTCGATGCCTGTGACGTGACCGAGTTCTGCCCCGGGAATGGTCCAAGCTGTCCCGCCGACGCGGTCGAGCCCAACGGGACTCTCTGCCGTGCCACCGCTGGCATCTGCGACGTCGCCGAGACCTGCGACGGCTCCAGTACCGCCTGCCCCGCCGACGCTTTCGCCTCCCCCGCCGTCGTCTGCCGCGCTGCCGCCGGCGTCTGCGATCTCGCCGAACACTGCTCCGGCAGCAGCACCGCCTGCCCCGCCGACGCTTTCGCCTCCCCCGCCGTCGTCTGCCGTGCTGCCGCCGGCGTCTGCGATCTCGCCGAACACTGCGCCGGCAGCAGCGCCGCCTGTCCCGCCGACGCCCGCGAGCCCAACGGAACCGTCTGCCGTCCCACCGCCGGCATCTGCGACGTCGCCGAGACCTGCGACGGCTCCAGTACCGCCTGCCCCGCCGACGCTTTCGCCTCGTCCGCCGTCGTCTGCCGTCCGCTGGTCGGGATCTGCGACCTCGTGGAATATTGCCCGGGCAACGGACCGAGTTGCCCCGCGGATGCCCTGGCCGCATCCACCATCGTCTGCCGCGCCGCGGGCGGCGTGTGCGACGCGGCGGAGCGCTGCACCGGCAGCTCACCCCTGTGCCCGCCCGACGCCAAGCTCGTCACGATGTGCCGCCCGGCGACCGACCTCTGCGACCAGGACGAGTTCTGCGATGGTCGCGTCAACACCTGCCCGGCCGACGGCGTCCGCCCCGCAGGCTCCGTGTGCCGGGCCGCGAACGGCGTCTGCGACCTGGCGGAAACCTGCGACGGCTCGAGCAAAACCTGCCCGGCCGACAGCTTCGTGGACAGCGACGGCGACGGCTTCGGCGATGGATGCGACAACTGCAAGGCGGTCGCCAATCCAACCCAGAGCGACACCGACGGCGATGGTACCGGCGACGCGTGCGATCCGTGTTGGCACATTGCGGCCACGACGGTCGATCGACCGAAGCTGTTGATCAAAGGGATCGATACGCCGCCGGGCGACGATCGGCTCATCTTCATGGGCCAGGCGGTACAGGTCCCGGTGTCACCGGCCGTCGATCCCGTCGCGCAGGGCGTACGCTTCCTCGTGACCAGCCGGGGCACCGCCGAAACGATCGTCGACCTTCAGGTGCCGCCTGGAGCCTACGACGTGGCGACGCACGCGGGATGGAAGCGCAACGGGAGCGGCACGATCTTCCAATACCTCAACCCCATCGGCCCCGGCGGGATCGACAAGGTCATCATCAAGCTCGTGTCCAACCCCCCGCAGCAGATCGCCTTCAAGCTGGTTGGGAAGTACGGCCATTACCCCGTCCGCGTCGATCAACTCCCGCTCACCGCGATACTCGTCTTCCATCCGCCCATCGCGACCACGGGGCAGTGCGGCGAGGCGTGGTTCCCGGGCCCGTCGCCGATGCCGGCGTGCAGCGTGAGCCCCACCGGCAGCCAGGTCCGCTGCAGCTAGGGCCGCCCGGACAGACGGCTTGCTCGCCGTCCCAGGCGCGTCGCACTACAAAAAGCATCACGTCTGCTTTTTTCTGTTGACATCGGAGGGACGACCCGTGGTAGGCCCGCGGAACATTCTCGCCGGGCACTGCATTCGCCGAAGGGGGAGACACATGCGAGCGTGGGGGATGATGCGACGAGTCGGACTAGTGGTCTTCGCCATCATGGCCACGAGCAGTCTGGCGACCGCGCAGATCAGCGGTCTGTCGATCACGAAGAACGCGGGCAACGGCGCCGACGAGTTCTCCGGCTCCAGCGCCGATCCCAGCTATCAGCGCAAGAGCACGGTCGCGATCCAGTCGTCGTCGGCCGCCGGGTTCACCACGCGCTACGCCGCGACCGTCGATGCCGACGCCGGCCTCTTCGGCAGCACCAAGACCGAGACCCTCGCCTCGGACTACCGGATCAACTTCTCCGTCACCGCGGGGACGACATACGTCCTCACGGTGAGCACCTCACGCAAGGGCGACCTCAACGTCCTGGACGAGTTCTCGTCGAACACCGGTGGCGCCGACACGACGGCCGTGACCGGAGCCCAGACCGGCGGAACACTGTCGGGCACGCTCGGTCTGCCGGACCCGGGCAGCGTGAGCTGCGGCAGCGGCTGCAACGTCTCCATGAACCAGACGGGCTCGGCGACCATCACCGGAACCAGCAACGGGGTGGCGGTGCCACATCAGCTCACCTTCACGTGGTCGTCGAGCGCCAGCACGCAAACCGCGCTCCTCCAAGGCGGCGACGAAGGGGCGGTGCGGCTCGGCCTGGCCACCGACGACACCAGCAACACCGCCGGCGCCTATCCGGGGAGCCCTGCCCGCACAGCGGCGACCGACGGCCACTTCGTAACCGTAGCGCTCTCCGACTGCGGCAACGGCATCGTCGAAGCGGGCGAAGCCTGCGATCTCGGCCTCGCGCTGAACGGCGGCGTCAGCTGCTGTACGTCGAGCTGCACGATCCGGGCAGCGGGCAGCACGTGCCGCGCGGCCAACGGCGTCTGCGACCAGGCCGAACTCTGCGACGGCACACTGCCGACCTGTGCACCCGACGCCTTCCTCGGCAGCACGAGTGGCGCCTTCATCTGTCGTGCTTCCGTCGGCGCCTGCGACGTGCAGGAAGCCTGCGACGGCACTGGGCCGAACTGCCCGGCCGACGTCGTCGTGACCGCCGGTACCCCGTGTCGATCCAGCGCCGGCCCCTGCGACGTGGTCGAGGTCTGCGACGGGAGCGTCGGCACCTGCCCGAGTGACGGCTTCGCATCGTCGTCCACCATCTGCCGGGCGGCGGCCGGCCCCTGCGACGTGGCCGAGAACTGCACCGGCGCGGGCCCCGTGTGCCCCGCCGACGTGCTCCGACCGAGCGGCACCGTCTGTCGCGCGTCGGCCGGCATCTGCGACAGTGCCGAGACGTGCACCGGCAGCAGCGCCGCATGTCCGGCCAACACCTTCCTCCCCGCGACCACCGTCTGCCGACCCTCGGGCGGCGTCTGTGACCCGCACGAGACGTGCAGCGGCACGGGCGCCAACTGCCCGGCCGACGCGAAGAGCACGGCGGTCTGTCGTCCCACCGCGGGTTCCTGCGACACGCCCGAGTCCTGCGACGGGGTGAACAACTCCTGCCCCGCCGACGCGTTCCTGCCGAGCTCCGCGGTCTGCCGCGGTGCCGCCGACGTCTGCGACGTCGCCGAGACCTGCACCGGCAGCGGACCGTTCTGCCCGGTCGATACTTTCCAGCCCGCAACGACCGTCTGCCGACCGGCAGCCGGCGTCTGCGACGAGGCCGAGCACTGCACCGGCGCGGGCGCCGTCTGCCCCGGCGACGCGTTCCTCGGCAGCACCAGCGGCGCCTTCGTCTGCCGCGCCTCCGCCGGCGCCTGCGATCCGCAGGAAGTGTGCGATGGCACCGGCATCGACTGCCCCACGGATCTGCGCAGCCCGTCGGGGACGGTCTGCCGCGCGTCGGCCGGCGCCTGCGACGTCGCCGAGACCTGCGACGGCTCGGCCGCCGCCTGTCCGGCCGACGGATTCGCTCCCTCCTCCACCGTCTGTCGTGCCTCGGCCGGCCCCTGCGATCTCCCCGATCACTGCAGCGGATCCGGCGCGAGCTGCCCGGCCGACGAGAAGAGCACGGCGGTGTGCCGGCCCGCCACCGACCTCTGCGATGCGGCCGAATCGTGCGACGGAGTCGGAAACTCCTGCCCCGGTGACGGCGTCCTCCCCGTCGGCACGGTCTGCCGCGCCGCCACCGGTACCTGCGACGTCCCCGAGACGTGCAATGGCTCCACGAAGACGTGCCCGGCCGACGGGTTCGTCGATACCGACGGTGACCTCGTCGGCGACGGCTGTGACAATTGCCGCGCGGTCTCCAATCCGGGCCAGCAGGACACGGACGGCGACGGCCGCGGGGACGCCTGCGACCCGTGCACCAACGTCGTCCCGACCGTGGGCAGCAAGCTCAAGCTCTACGTGAAGAAGAACCTGCTCCCGACCGGCGACGACAAGCTCGTCTTCAAGGGGACTTTCACCGGCGTCCCGTTGTCGCCTCCGATCAACCCGATCACCGGCGGCGTGCGGATCATCGTCGACGACGCCACGTCCGCCACCGGTGCCATCATCGACACGGTCCTTCCCGCCGGCGCCTACAACGGGACCCTCGGGTGGAAGGGCAACGGCGGTGGCACCAGCTTCAAGTGGATCGATCCCGCCGGCGGCCATGCCGACATCACGAAGGCCACGATAAAGGTCAAGCCGCCGGGCGAGGTGAAGATATCGATCACCGGCAAGAACGGTACTTACGGCCCGATTGCCGCGGGACAGCTCCCGCTCGACGGCGCCATCATCCTCGACCAGCCGCTGGCGACCACCGGCCAGTGTGGCGAGGCGCACTTCCCTGGCCCACCCCCTTCACCGTCCTGCTCCATCAGCTCGAGCGGGACGACCGTCAAGTGTAAGTAGGTCGTCGAACCACTCGTCCCTTCGCGGCCCCTCCCGGTCCGGCATTCCTGCCGAGCCGCGAGGGGCC
This sequence comes from Binatia bacterium, assembly GCA_046327955.1. Classification (GTDB taxonomy): domain Bacteria; phylum Desulfobacterota; class Binatia; order DP-6; family DP-6; genus JAXLXP01. The sequence continues at coordinate 17,331 of JAXLXP010000013.1, forward strand.
GCGCCGTTCTCAGGAGCGACCTTCCGGCCCGGCCCTACGGGGCGGCCGGGGCGACGTCGAGCCGCTGCCACAGTCGCATGAGGATGGGATCCGTGCGGCGCTCGGGTGGCGCGGCGTTCCACCACCGCAGCGCCCGGACCTGCGCGTGCGTGAGGTCGAGCCGCAACCCGGCGCCGACCGCGAGATCGAGGAGCGCGAGCGCGTCCGACGCCCCCTCGGGCAACGCGCCGAGCCGTTCCTCGAGCACGCCCGCCACCTCACCGGCGAGCCAGCGGGCTGGGAAGATCAGCCCGCGTCGCCGCAACGCTTCCGCCCGCGGCGCGAGGCTCGCAATCGGTGCCGTCCGCTCGACCAGTGCGTTGGCAATCGCCTCCGCTTCCTCATAGCCGAGGAGCAACGCGAGGTGCGCGGGTAGCGGCGTGTCGCCTGCCAGGAGGGGGGCGACCACGGCGCGAATCGTCGCGATCGCCTCGCGCCGGCCCGCGCGCGCACGAAGCGCCGCCCGCCGGCCGACACCGTCGAGCAGGCGCTCGCGCTGCACGGCGAACAGGTGCGTAATGTCGAACGCGACCTCCCCGACCCGGCAACGCGGTGCCGCAGCGGCGCTGCCCTCGGCCACGAACGGGACGGTCGCCGCCGCACCCGTCGACAGCTCCGTCACCCGCGCCTCACCCGCGAGGCGGCCCTCGTCGCGATCGGCCGTGAGCACGACCTCGTAGCCGGGCACGCGTGCGGGCTCTTCCAGCAGCCGCAGAAGCGCGGCCGTCGCCGCGACACGCGGGGGCGTCGCCGCGGCGCCGGCGGCGCGCCGGTACACATCGGCGCCCGTCCCTCCCGCCGGGAGGTTGCTCCGCGCCGCCTCGAGCCGCGCGACGAAGCCGTCCTCCAAGCGGCGCCCGAGCGCCCCCGACAGCTCGATCGCCCGTGCTGCATGCCGGAGCGCGAGGAGCGGCTCGAGGCCGGCGAGGTCGTCGAAGAACCACGCACAGCTCGTCTGCATGAGCAGCGTGTGGCGCACGAGTTCGAGACATCGCCGCGCGTGCACCGCCGCCGCGGGCGAGAGGCGCCCCTGGGCCTCGGCAGCCAGGAACTTGGCCACCCGCCCGGGGTCGAGCACGCATTCGATGTAGCGGTCGCGCGCGCCGCGCGTGTCCCGCAGCACCTCCGCGGCACGCGTGTGATAGAGGATGCTGGTTTCGTCGCGCAGCCAGTCGATTGCCTGCCGCAACGGCGTGCGCCACGCCTGCGTCCAATCCGCTGGGCCTCCGGTCCGACACCCACAGTCGCCACGCCAGCGCTCGACGCCATGTGCGCAGCTCCACGACGTGTCCTCGACGATCTCGACCTCGTCGGTGACCGGATGCTCCGCGCGAAACGCCGCCGGCCCGACCAGCGCGACGTCCGGGTCCTGCGCGAGCGTGCGGAGCGCGAAGGCGAGCGCCATCTCGCCGAACCGGTGGTGATGGCCGAACGTCTCGCCATCGACCGCGATGCCGAGAATCGCCGGTCCGCTCGCACCCGCGACCGCCTCCTTCAGCCGGGCGGCGAGGGCCGCCCCGTCGCCGAGCAGGGCTCCGAACGCGAGGCCCGCCGACAGCGTCGCATCACGGAAGAGCACATCGATCCCGAGCCCCCGCGGCAAGCGGACCCGATACAATCGGCGCGTGTCGAGGGTCTCCGCCGTGACGTCCTGCCACGCGTCGTCGTCCCCGCCGAGCGGCCGAACCCGCCGGGCCTGGTGCGGGGCCAGCATCGTGAGTGTGATCCCGGCCTCGGCGAGGCCCTCCAGGGCCGCGACATCGACGGCCATCTCCGGCAGCCACATCCCTTCCGGCGACCGACCGAAGCGGTGCTCGAAGTCGCGCTTGCCCCACAACACCTGCGTCCGGACATCATGCGGACGAGACAGCGGCAGGATGGCGTGGGCATAGGGTTGCGCCCACGCGTTGCCGTATCCGGTACGCAAGCGACCCGCCGTGTCCGCCGCACGCAGCGAGCCCATCAGCTCCGGCATGCTCGGGGCAAGCCAATTGAGCAGAGTCGGTCCGAAGTCGAAGCTCGTCCACTCGTAGACGTTGACGAGATCGGCGAGCCGCCCCCCCGCGTCCAGCAGACGCGCCGACGCACACGGCGCGTAGCACTCGCGCGTGATGCGGGCGTTCCAGTCGCGGTCGGGCGCGGCCGACGCCTCCGGCCCGACCACGCCGAGCCAGGGGTGCTCTCGGGGCGGCTGGTAGAAATGCCCGTGAACGCAGATGGCGCGCATGTCGGCAGGTCGCCCGGTCAGCTTGCCGGGCCATGCCGGCAGGGGCAAGCCGATGGCTCACGGTGACGTGCGGCGCCCGCGCACCCGTTGGCTCACGATCGTCAGTCAGCGTCGCATTCCCGACTTGACACGACCCGACTCTGACTCGTAAGGCCTTCCTCGAAGCGCGTATCGGTGATGGGCCCTGCGGGACAGGCCCGGAAGGGGAAGGACGCCAATGACGAGAACGAGTCCGATACTGGCGGTCGTGGGCATGATGATGAGCGTCGCGCTCCTCGTAGGAGCACCGACGTCGGCGTCGGCCGGCGCGTGCGGCGGCGCCTGCTTCGGTGCCAAGAAGGTGTGCGTGGACGCTGCCCTCCAGGCCCGCCGCGCCTGCAAGGCCGACTGCCAGGCAGCCTCGACGCCTCTCGGCTGCTTCCAGGCCTGCCGCGCGGATTTCGCGCTGGCCAAGGTCACCTGCAAGACCGCCCTCACCGACTGCCACACGTCCTGCGTCGACGAGCATCCCTGCGCGGGAGAATGCGCGGCGCAGGGGTGGACCTGTGCGCAGGCCGTCCGTGATCGGGCGGCAACGTGCGGGAACGGGTGCCTGGCCTCCGCGCGCGCATCCGGCGAGGCCTGCCACCGCGCGCCGTTCCCACCGTTCTGCCTCCTCGGCGTGGCGCGCGATCTCGGGCGCTGTCTGCACGGCTGCGCGGCCACCGCGCACGCCGGCGGTGAGGCCTGCGGGCACGGGATGCGCTGCTGTCTCGCCCAGTGCGGCGGAGGCTCCGCCGGTGGGGCGTTCGGCTGCAGCTCGCCTGGTGCAGCGTTCCTCGACCTGCGCTGACCCGCTCTCCGCTCGGGGGCGGGGCTCTCTCCCGCCTCCGAGCGTCCAGCGCGTCATCCGGCCATGGTGAGGCCGCCGGAGACGCTCAGGACCTGACCCGTCACGTAGGCGGCCTCGGCCGACGCGAAGTACGCGACGGCCCCCGCGACGTCCTCCGGCGTTCCGAGCCGCCCCATCGGGATCGCGCGGGCAAGCCCACCGATGATCTTCGCACCGGTCGTCGAGGTCCCGAGCTCGGCCAACAGGGCCGTGTCCGTCGGCCCCGGACACACGACGTTGACCGTGACGCCCTGGCGAACGACCTCGCGGGCGAGGGCTTTCGAGAAGCCGACCACGCCCGCCTTGCACGCGGCATAGACCGCCTCGCCGCTCGAGCCGACGCGCGCCGCATCCGACGCGATGTTGACGACGCGCCCGCGGCCGCGCGCGACCATCCCCTCGAGCACGGCGCGCGTCGCGTACAGCACGCCGCGGAGGTTGACGGCGATGAGCCGGTCCCAGAGCGCCGGATCGTTGTCGAGAAACGGCTCCATCCGGTCCCAGCCCGCGTTGTTCACGAGAACGTCAACCGGACCGAGGTCCCCCTCGATCGCGGCCACGGCGGCCCGCACCGAACCGAGATCGGTCACGTCGGCCGCCTCGCCGCGCGCGCGACCGCCCTGCGCCGCGATCTCGGCCGCGACCGTGGCAGCCGCGGCGGCAACGAGATCCGTGACGCCGACTGCGAGCCCGGCGCGCGCGAGGCGAAGGGCGATCGCCCGGCCGATGCCACGGCCCGATCCCGTGACGACCGCGACGCCCGCCACGGTCAACCTCGCCTGGCGAGCGCCGCGCTGAACGTCCCGCTGACGGCGACCTCGCCCTTCTGGTTGACCGCAGCGATCTCGCCGTCGATCCGCTGTTCGCCGTCCGCCTCGTACCGCCGCGTCACCCGGCCCTGGCAGGTGATCGTGTCGCCGGGCCAGACACGGTTCGCGAAGCGGACCTTGAGCCGACGCAGGGCCTCGACCCCGACGAAGTCGGTCACGCAGCGCGCGACGAACCCGGCCGTCAGCATCCCATGCCCGAACACCGTCGGGTTGCCTGCGGCCTTCGCGAACTCCTCGTCGTGGTGAATCGGATTGAAGTCGCCCGACGCTCCCGCGTAGCGGACCAGATCCGTGCGCGTCAGGTTCTCCACCACGAACGGCGGGATGGCGTCGCCCTCCTGCACGTCCTCGAAGTATCGAGCCATCGTCTGCCTCACGCCTCGACCGCGGCCGCGGTCTCGATCGCGGTGTTGCGCATGTACGCCACCACCTGGCCATGCTGGTTTCGAAACTCCGTCTCGCCGGTCACGAACGTCATCTTGCCACCGCGCTTGCCGGCCTTCTCGAAGACCTCTTTGGTCCGCGAGCGGAACGTGAGCACGTCGCCGGGGCGGATCGGCGCCAGGTACTCGAACTCCTGCTCGCCGTGCAGGAGGCGACGGTAGTCGAGCTTGACCGCGAGGCGCGTCGCGCCGAGGTCGCCCATCCAGTGCGCGATCGTCATGAGGAACGTGGGCGGCGCGACGCAGCGGCTCTCGTCGAAGAAGATCGGGTTCTCCTCCTTCACCGCCTTCGCGAACTCACGGACCTTTCCGAACTCGACCTTCATGGTCGACTCGGGTCCCCACACGCCGATCAACGACCGGTCGACCTCTGCCATCAGTCCCCCTTCACAGGCCGATCAGCTCCGCGACCAGCTCGCGGTTCCACGTGGCATCGCCGAACGTCACCTCGGAGCTCTTCGCCCGCTTGAAGAACAGGTGCATGTCGTGCTCCCACGTGAAGCCGATGCCCCCATGGATCTGAATGCCCTCGCCCGCCGCGTGGCGATACGCATCCGAGCAGTAGGATTTCGCCATCGCCGCGGCGAGTGGCGCCTCGGGCACGTCGTTCGCAACCGCCCACGCGGCGTAGTAGGTCACCGACTTCGAGCTCTCCACCTCGACCAGCATGTTCGCGCACTTGTGCTGGATCGCCTGGAAGCTGCCGATGGGCTTGCCGAACTGCTCGCGAACCTTGGCGTAGTCGACGCTCATCTCGAGAACGCGTTGCGCGCCGCCGCACATCTCGGCGCACAGGCCGACCTTGCCGCGATCGCTCACGCGATCGAGGAGCTTCCATCCCTGCCCCGGCGCTCCGAGCACCCGATCGGCGCCGACCGTGACGCCATCGAGCTTCACTTCACAGAGCTTGCGGGTCTGGTCCATCGTCTTGAGCAGCGTGGTCGTCACGCCCTTCGCCCTCGCGTCGACGAGGAACAGGGACACCCCGTCGGCGCCGACCGACCCGGGCGCGCGGCCGGCCACGATCAGGACGTCGGCGGTGTGCGCGTCGGGTACGAAGAGCTTCGTGCCGGAGAGCGCGAACCCGCCTGCCGACGGCCTCGCCTCTAGCTGCACGCCCGCGGCGTCCCAGCGCCCCGAAGCCTCGAGCTGCGCCAGCGTGAGGCGCGCCGTGCCCGCGGCGAGCTTCGGCAGGAGCTCCTGTTGCTGCGCGACGCTGCCTCCCTCGAGGAGCGCCACGCCCCCGACGACCGCAGAGGAAAAGAACGGCCCGGGCATGACCACTCGGCCCATCTCCTCGAGCACGACGACCAGGTCGACGATCGAGAGCCCCGATCCCCCATGCGCCTCCGGCAGGATGAGCCCCATCCACCCGAGCTCGGCCATCGTCCGCCAGAACCCGTCGGTGAAACCGCGGTCGTCCTCCATCATCTGACGGACGAAGGTCATTGGGCATTCTTTCGTCAGGAAATCCCGCGCCGCGTTGCGGAGCAGCTCCTGTTCCTCGCTGAAGCCGAAGTCCATCCCGTCCGTCCTCTCCTCCTGGTCGCGTCCCAGTCCCCGGTCCGCTCGCGTGTCGATCAGACGACGCCGCGCGCCCGCAGCGCCGCGACGTCCGCGGACGAGTAGCCGAGCGTGGCGAGGACCTCGTCCGTGTGCGCCCCGAACTCCGGCTGCGGCGCGCGGAGGCTCGCCGGCGTGTCGGACAGCTTGATCGGATTGCCGAGCGTCTGCCGCCGGCGCCCGTGTCCGTCGTCGAGCTCGACCATCATCTGACGGTGACGGACCTGCGGGTCGTCGACGGCCTCCCCGAGCGTCGCCACCGGGCCGAAGCAGATGTCGAGGTGGGCCAACGCCGTGACCCACTGCGCCATCGTCCGCTCGCGGAACTTCGCCCGGATGCGGCGGAACATCTCGTCGCGCTCCGTTCCCTCGGCGAACTGCCGCTCGGCCAGCTCCGGCATGCCCAGTTCCTGGCAGAGCCGGCGCCAGAAATGCGGCTCGAGCGCACCCACCGTGACATGGCGGCCATCCCGCGTCTCGTAGACCGCATAGCAGGGGTACCGTCCGGTGAGCAGCGTCCCACCACGCGCGGGCGGCGTTCCCTCCGCGAGCAGCCGGAAGAGGTTCAGCACCTGCCAGGCGAAGGCGCCGTCCATCATCGCGATGTCGACCATCTGGCCGCGCCCGGTCTGCTCGCGCGCCAGGAGCGCCGTGAGGATGCCGACGGCCGCCATCAACGCACCGCCGCCGATGTCGGCGATCTGCACGCCGGGAATCGCCGGCGGCCCGCCCTCGGTACCGATGCCGTCGAGCACGCCCGCAACGCCGAGGTAGTTGACGTCGTGGCCCACCCGATCACGGTAGGGGCCATCTTGCCCGTAGCCCGAGATCGAGCAGTAGACCAGGCGCGGGTTGATCGCCGAGAGCGTCGCGAAGTCGACCCCGAGGCGCGCCGCGACGCCCGGCCGCGCGCCCTCGAGAAGGACATCGGTTTCGCGCGCGAGGCGGTGGAAGATCTCCCGTCCCTGCGGTGCCTTCAGGTTGAGCGTGACGCTGCGCTTGTTGCGTCCGAGCAGCGGGATGCCCGCGCCCATCGGGTCGTTCGGCGCGGACACCGCGACCACGTCCATCCCGAGGTCCGCCAGCAGCAGGGAGCAGTACGGTCCCGGCAACTGCCGGGACAGATCGAGCATACGGTAGCGGGAGAGCGCCAGTCCCATGAACCCGACACGAGTACCAAAAAACCGAAAAGCAGCACAACTTGCGCGGCCAGAAACGACGAAGCCGCCGGCTCGAATGCCGGCGGCTTCGCACGGGTCGTGCGCAGTGTCGCGCGGCCGGTCAGCGACCCGCGGCGATGAGCGCCTGGACGCTGAACCAGTCGTCGCTGATCCCCGCCTTCTCGCCCTGGTTGAAGTACCAACCCTGCTCGCCGGGGAAGCGGTGGCTCGGGAGCGCGGCCTTGGTCGCGTGCTCGAGCTGCATGTCGACCATCACGATCGACGGTGCGAAGACCATCTCGTCCGTGTACTCGATGGCACTCCCACCTTCGAAGGCCTTCTTGCGGTAGCTGTAGTCGTTGATCCACACCTTCCAGAGCTCGCCCGAGCGGTCGTAGATGTCCGAGTACGGGATCACCCACCCCTCTTTGTCGATGAAGATGACGCGCTTGGAGTAGGCGTACTGCGGCAGCTTGGAGATGCCCTCGATCACGTAGACGCGGCGCTTCTCCCAGACGTCGTCGAACGCCCAGTCGACCTTCTCCGCCCACTTCACCGGGTAGCTCTTCCCGTGCAGCACGCCGATGACGTCACGCTCGCCGAGGAACTTCCAGTCCATCCAGGCGATGTGGCCGGCGTAGCCGTCATAGCTGTCGACGTCGGTGTCCTGCCCGAAGAGCGCATCCGAGCGCTGCGCCGTCGAGAGGCGCCGCACACGACGGAGCGACGGGAGGTAGAGCCAGGAGTCGTCCTGCTTCGCCGGGTCGACGTAGCGGTTGCCGAGCGCACCCACGCCCTTGAGGTCGAACGGCTCGAGGATCGGGTAGAGGCCCTGCTGGGACCGATAGCCGTTGGGATTCGGCTTCTCGGGCTTGGGCTCGACGTAGAGGCGCGCGTTCCAGAACAGCCGCTTGAGGTGATCGAGCAGGAAGTGGCGCTCGATGGTCATCCCGCCGTGGTCGGTGATGGTCCCGGTGTCGGCGTCGAAGTTGCGAAGGTCGGCGTCGTCGCCTTTGGCCGGCCCGTAGTCGAAGTTCCACATGATCTTGATGGCGACCTGCGGGTCCTTCGGATCGAGGTTCGGGAACGGCAGGCCGGCGACGTAGTTCTGCAGCTTGAGGCCGTCGGGGGACAGTTTCACCTGTCCCGCGTATTTCTCCGTGGCCTCCTTGTACGCCTTCGGCCACTCGACGCGCTTGGTTTCGCCGATGGTGATCGGCCACCCGTGCTTGATGCACCACTCGAGCCCGGGAGAGATCAGGTCCTTCACCTTGTCGATGTTGGCATCCGTGATCTTGTCGCCGGGCTGCACGTCGGCCCGCCCGGGTCCCGCGGTCAGTGCCACCACTGCCAGCACCCCGAGCACGATCCGTCGTACACGTCGCTTCCGCATGATCACCTCGTCAGAGAGTTGGGGACAGTCTCCCCCTTGTTGCGGGGCCCCCAGGAGGGGCCCGGAGACACAACCGCTGCGCTGGTCCCTACACCTCGCCGCAGGGACAGGTCAACGGCTGCAGCGCGGCTATCCACCCACCGGCCCATCGCGCTCCACGGCCGGAACCGTCGGCACGGGGAGCGCCTGGAAGAGCAGGTCGTCGTAGTACCCCACGTTCCGGCCGATCAGCACGATTGCGGGCGCCCCCGCGCGGCGCGCGTAGATCGCGGTGCCACTCGGGTTGGTCGCGCCGAGGCGGATGTCGAGGGGACCCCCTGGTGGGCCGACGATCTCCACTCGCACCGCGTCCTCGCCCAATCCGAACGCGACGCCGTCCGCCTCCGTTCCGGCCACCCGCTCGATCGCGTCGGCGGCGGCGAGCGCGGCGACGAACGCCGCGATCAGGTCCGAGGGGACGACCGCCGGTGCCGGGGCAACGACCGTCCAGCGCTCGGCCTCCCGTCGTGCCACGAGATGGCGCCCGGCCCGCGTCACCCGGACCTCCGTCACCTCCGCCGCGTCGAACGGCACGAAGCGCTCGCGAACGGCCGGAGCCCCGCGCTCCTCCGGGCGCGGACCCCGCTCGAACAGCCAGTACCAGGCCCCGAGGAGGGCGAGCATCGCATAGAGCCCGACGACCTGCCGCCACCGCACGCCGCCCTACCCCCGTCGCCAGGCCGCCAGCACCAGCCCCACTGCGAGAAAGAGCCCGGGCTCCAACACCGCCGTCGTCCAGAACATCCACCGCCCATCCTCGTCGGAAACGAAGAACTGTCCGACCCCCAACTCCTGCCCGTAGGGTCGATGACCGATCACCGCGTGCTCGTAGGCGAGCCAGTCGACCGTGTTGACGAAGAGGTCCTTGTTGCCGAGAAACTCGATGAAGAAATTGTCGGCGAACTCGGCGTTGCCGTAGACGATCAGCCGCCCCTGGCGCGGGGCGGCACCCGGGAGCGCCTCGGCGCGGAACGCGGCCTCGACGCCCACGACCAGCGGCCCGCGCCGGTCGCGATCCGCCACGAAGGCGAGGCTACGGCCCTCGAGCGCCGCCGGATCCGGCGTCGCCCAGCTCTCGTCGCTGGTGCGAAGGAACGGCACCACCTCCGTCACCGCGTCGTCCCCCGGGAGGACACCGATGGACCGCGTCAGCGAGAACAACGCGGGCGCGCTCAGCGGCCCGAGAATCGGATGCTCTCCTGGCGTGAACGTCACCTGCATCGTCAGCGCCTCGCCGCCATAGAGCCGACGGCTCGGCTCGATCACCACGTCGGGCGGAAGGTCGAGCCGGTAGCGAGCCAGGTACCCTGCCAGCGCCGGCGCGTGACGCGGCGCGAGCAGCGCGAGCACGTGCCCCGCGCGCTGCAGGTAGTGGTCGAGCGCCGCAATCTCCTCCGGCAGGAGATCCTTGTGCGGACCCGCGATCACGAGCACGGTCACGTCGGGCGGCACGTCGCCACCAAGGAGCGAGATCGGCTCGATCTCGTAGTACTCCTGCTCCAGCAGCGTGCGCACCGTCGAGAATCCCCGCTTCCGATCGGTGCTCGCCAGGTCCCCCTCGCCGTGACCGAACACCCAGCCGATCACCTTGCGCTCCCGGCGGGTCACCTGCAGCAGCGCCGCCACGAGCACGTCCTCGCGCGGGTTCGAGAACACGCGCCGGCGCCCGCCACTCTCCACCACGACGGCCCCGTACGAGTCGATTCCGTACTCGCGAGCAAGGGCCGGGCTGCGGTTCACGTCGAGGATCTGGAGCGTGAGGTGCGGCGTACGCGCCTGCGCCTGGCGCAGCAGGTCCTCGATCACCAGGCTGCGCGGATCGGGAGAGCGCAGGAAGGCGAGGACGCGCACGTCCGCCGTGAGCCCGTCGAGCACGCGGAGCGCATGATCGGAGAGCGTGTGGCGAGCATCGGGCGTCAGGTCGAAGCGCACCACGCGCCGATCGAGGATCATCTCGCCGAGCGCGAACACGCCGACCAGCGCCGGGATCGCCAGCAGGATGCGCAGCCGCTGCGAGCCCGCGGTCAGCGCCGTGCCCGCCACTGCCGTGCCTCGAGCACCCGAAGCGTGCCCCACACGAAGACGCCGGTCAGAAACGCGAAGTAGAAGACGTCGCGCAGGTCGACGATCCCGACGGCGAACGGGTGGAAGTGGCTGAACAAGGAGACCGCGCGCAGCACCGGGAGGGTGTTCGCGGCGGTCGCCGCTTCGTTCCAGGACAACAGCCACAACAGCAGCAGCGGCATCGACGTCAGGAACCCGGCCAGCACCTGGCTCTCGGTCATCGCCGATACGAAGAGCCCGTACGCCGCGCACGTCGTCGCCAGGAGCAGGAGCCCCAGGTACGCCGCCGCGACCGGGCCAACGGCAAACGGCTGCACGTGCCAGATCCAGATCGGATACACGAGCGTCCCCGCGAGCAGCAGCCCGATCACGACCAGGCACGCCCCCAGCTTCGCCGCCACCAGCGCACCGTCGCGCAGCGGGTACGTCAGCAACAGCTCGAGGGTCCCGAGGCGCCGCTCCTCCGCGAGGAGCCGCATCGTGAGGAGCGGGACCGCGAAGATCACCACGAGGCGGATGTCCAAGAAGAGGAGCTGCCAGAAGTTCTCGAGAATGTTCGCGCCGAACCCGAACGTCAGAAAGTACACCAGGTCCGAGTGGAAGTAGTAGCCCGTGTACGCGAGGAAGGCGGCCGCGACGAGGTACACGAGCGGCCCGTCGAAATAGCTCCGCAGCTCCTTGCGGAACAGCGCGAACCACGCGCGCATCAGTGTCCCGCGCCCCGCGCCTCGCGCACCAGGCGCACGAACACGTCCTCCAGCGTCGGCGGCGTCACATGCAACTCGAGCAGCGTGCACCCGACTGCCGCGACCGCGCCCGCCACCGCCCGCTGCACGGGCAGCGCCTCCCGCGCGTGCACGGTGAAGGCCGTCCCCCCGCCACCGTCCGGCACGCCCGGCTCCACGCCCATGACGCCCGGGAGCGCGGCGAGCACCCGCGCGCCTGCCGCCCCGTCACCCTCCACCCGCACGTGCACCGTGGCGACACCGGCCAGTCGCCGCGCCAGCCCGAGCGCCGTGTCCTCCGCCACGAGCCGCCCGCGCGACAGGATCACGACGCGCGTACAGAGCGCGCTCGCTTCCGCGAGCGCATGCGTCGACAGCAACACGGTTCGACCCGTGAGGCTCCGGATGAGATCGCGCAGCTCGACGGTTTGCACTGGATCGAGACCGACCGTCGGCTCGTCGAGCACCAACACCTCCGGATCGCCGACCAGCGCCTGCGCGAGCCCGACCCGCTGCCGAAACCCCTTCGAGAGCTTCCCAATGACCCGATCGGCAACCTCGTCGAGCATGCAGCGGTCGATCACCTCGGTCACCGCGCGCCGGCGGGCCGCGCCGACCAGCCCTCGCACCTCTGCCACGAACGCGAGGAAACGCCGCACCGTGAGGTCCGGGTAGAGCGAGACCTGTTCCGGCAGGTACCCGATCCGCCGCCGCGCGGCGAGCGGGGCCTCGCCCACGTCGATTCCACCCACCGTCACACGACCCGCCGTCGGCGAGAAGAAGCCCGTCAACATGCGCATGAGCGTGGTCTTGCCCGAGCCGTTCGGCCCGAGGAGCGCAGCGACCTCGCCCCGCGCGACCGTGAACGACACGTCGTCCACGGCCCGCAGGCGGCCGTATTCCTTGGTCAGGTGCGCGACTGCGATCAGGGCGGCTCAGTGCCCCTCGCGCGCCGCCCGCTCGCGGTCGCGCGCCCGCCGCCGGCGAGCATGGATGATCTCGTCGGCGACGATGACCCCGATGCTGAAGACGGTCACGATGATCACCGATTCCCACAGTCCCATCGCAGGCCCTCCTCAGCTGGCGGCCGCCGCCGTGATGGTGGTGGCCGCCTTCACGCGGGCCCGGGCCGCCTCCTTCACGATGAACTTTGGCCGGAAGTACGAGATCAACACCGGGGTCAGCGTCTCCGCCGCCAAGAAGCTCACGAACATCCAGATGGCGAGCAGGCCGCCCATGATGGCGTCGAAGCGGATGTTCGAGAAGCACCAGAGCGCCGTGCTGGCCACCATACACACGGCCGTGAAGCTCACGGCCTTGCCGGACGTGACGAGCGCCTCGCGGATCGACAGGTCGAGGTCCCCGTTGATGCGGATCTCTTCGATGATGCGGCTCACGATGTACAGGCCGTAGTCGATCCCGAAGCCCACGCCGACGGTCACGAGCGGCAGCGTGTTGATGTTGATGCCGATGCCCCACACGGCCATGGCGGCGTTGATGACGAGGTTCGAGATGACCAGCGGCGCGAGGAGGTAGAACCCCGCCGCGAACGACCGATACGTGAACAGCACGATGAAGTAGATCGTCCCGAAGCCCAGGACGTTCATCAGGAGGTCGTTGCGCACCAACTCGTCGTTGGCAGCCGCGAGCACGCCGATCAGGCCGCCCGCGAGCTTGAACTGCGCCTTCTCCATCTTGTTGGCGGCAATGAACTCCTGACAGCGGTGGATGATGCGCGCGATGTTCTCGCCCTTGTGGTTCTTGGCGAAGAACGTCACGTGGGCGGTTGCGTAGTCCGGCGTGACGTACTTGGCCGTCTCCGTCGGCGGGGCGCCGGAGAAGAAGATGAAGAACGTCTGCGCCACGTCGCGCGCCGTGTTCGGGACCACGCCCCACTTGGGCTCGAGCTCGTGGAACACCATGTTCACGCTGCGCAGGATGTCGGTCAACGAGAAGCTGTAGCCGATGTCGCGGTCACGCTCGAGGTAGCGCTGGAACTTCTCCATGGTGCGGAGGACCTGCGGGTCCTTCATCGCGTCCTTGTCGTAGCCCTCCGCCACGACGATGAGCGGCTCGACGCCTCCGAACTTCTCCTGAATGTGCGAGTGCGAGACGTTGTACGGCGAATCCTCGAACACGAGCGGCGAGGCCGACGTCGGGTCGCCGACGATGAGACCCCGCATCAGATAGCCGCCCACGACGGCCGCACCGAGCCAGGCCACCATCGTCACCTGCTTGCCGAAGGCCGAGAGGTTCCAGTCGGTGACGCGGTTGATGAGGTTCCGATACCAGCCCTTCTCGCGCGCCTGGACGACCTCCGGGTCGGGCGCCCGCAGGTAGTAGTAGACGATCGGGTTGAGCAGCAGCTCGGCGATCGTGATCGCCAGGATCCACCACGACGCGACGATCGCGAGCTTGCGCAGCATGACGACCGGCACCAGCATGATGACCAGCACGCCGAACGCGTCCGTCATGATGCCCGAGAGGGTCGGCACGAACAGCTCGGCGAACGCGGCGACGATCGCCTTCCGCTGGTTCCAGTCGTGCCGCTCGAACTCCTCGTAGTACCGATCGTGCATCTGGATCGCGTGGCTCACCGCACGGGCGGTGATGAGGAACGGCATCACCAGCATGAGCGGATCGAGCGCGAAGCCGATCAGGTGCACGAAGCCGAGACCCCAGAAGGCGGCAATCACGCCCGTGAGCGTGGGGCGGAGCGCGCCGCGCCAGTCGTGGAAGTACATCCACCGCAGGATCCACTCCAGGCAATACGTCACCGTGAGGATCCAGAACACGTCGTTGGCGTAGCTGTAGACCCAGCCGTACAGGCGCGGCTCTCCCGCGACGTAGATCGCGAGGTCCGACTCCTGGGTGGTGAGCTTGACCTCTTCGACCTTGTCGCCACGTTTCACGCCCAGCGTGACCGTGTGATTGGGGCCGACCGTCGTGATGACGCTGGCAAGGGCCACGCGGTCGGCCACCTCGCGGCCCTCGGCCGAAACGATCACGTCACCCGTCTTGAGGCCGGCCTTCTCCGCCGGCGTGCCGCGGAAGACGGTCTCGACGATCGCCGGAATCACGGCATCCGGCTTGAGCGGGTCCTTCCCCTTGATGGTGGCGCCGATCCACCCTTTCTCGAACGGCGCGATCACGCGCTCGTTGATCTCGGTGAAGGTGCGGCGATGGTCGAGACGCCCCTCGATGAAGTTGGCCCGCACCAGCGCCGCGTGGTCGTCCAGCGACACGAGGATGCCGTAGATGCTCTCCGTGTTGTGAACGATCCGCTTGATCTGCGCCGCGTCCTCGGCCGTCTTCGGCACGCCAGTCATGACCGGTTCGGCGCGCAGGGTGCCACCCGACTGGGCACGCAGATAGCGCGTCGTGCGGTGGCCGATCGAGTCGATCTGGTTGTGGTTCACGCCGTAGACGCGGTCGACTTCCTCGGTGATCTTGAAGATGCGGGCCAGCGTCTGAACGTTGAAGATGTCCCCGTCGCGGTCTTTCACCTCGACCATCAACTGGATGTTGTTGGCCCCACCGAACGTCCCGGCGTACTTGTTGTGGATCTGGACGAAGGGATGCGTCTGCGGGAGGAGGTCCCCGAAGCTCGTCTCGAGCCGGAGCTGGAAGCTCCAGTAGGCGAAGAGCGCCGTGACGACGAGGACCAGCACGGTGACCGGATGGCGGTAATCGATGAGGCGTTCCCCCATCCAGTAGAGCGCACGCTTTTCCTGCTCGCTTTGAATTCCGCTGCTCATGACCCGCTCCTAGCCCTGCGCCGGCAGCCAGCTCTTGCCGCCGTCGGTCGTCCGGAAGATCAGTCCGTAGCCGCCGACCATCCAGCCGCGCTGGGGATCGGCGAAGCTCACGGCGCGGAGCCACGTGAGCACGTCCTGGCCGAGTTTGGCTCGCTTCCACGCGGTCTCCCCGGGATCGCGGCGCATCACCTCGCCGGCAGCCCCGACGGCCCAGCCGGACCCGCCCGCGACCTCGAACACGTCGAAGATCGGGTCCACGAGCGGCACGTTCTTGTCGACGTCGATCGCGTCGAACCCCCACCGCTGGCCGCCGTCCACCGTCCGCGCGATGTGGCCCTCGAGGCCCACGGCGACCGCCGCGTCGGCGCTCTTGACGTCCAAGCCGAACAACGTCGGGAGGTCGAGCGGGTCGAAGATGCTGGTGCCTTCCATCAGCGTCTTCTGTTGCTCGCGCCACGTTTCGCCCCCGTCGGTGGTCAGGAGGATCTTTCCGAACTCGCCGACGATCCAGCCCCGCTTCTCGTCCAGGAACTTGACGTCGTAGAGCACCGGATCCGTGGCGACGATCGAGTCGGCGCCGTCAGCCCCCGCCTCTGCGACGACCTTTCGCGCACGCCAGGTCTTGCCGCCATCTGCCGTGCTGACCAGCATCGAGCGATCGCCGACCGCCCAGGCATGCTGCGCGTCGACCGCTTCCACCGCGAACAGGTAGATCGGCTGCGGCACGGCGTCCTTCTCTTGGACGGAGGCGTGGGATTCCTGCCGCTCCCACGTCTTCCCGCCGTCGGAGGTGTGCAGGATGAGACCGTCCTGGCCCACGATCCAGCCGCTGTGATCGTCGACCATCTTGACGGCGAACAGCCCATCCTCGACACCGCTGTTCCCGGCCTCCCAGTTGCGCCCGCCGTCGGACGTGCGGAGGACCTTCCCCCCGTACCCGACGACGATCGCCCCGTCCTTACCGAGCGCCTGGACGTCGTAGAACTTGTCGGTGTTGTAGATGGTCCGCGTGGCAAGCGGAATCATCTCGACTTCCCGGTGGCAGCCCAAGGTCAGCGTACAGAGGACCACGCCGACCGGGATGGACCAAAAGCGCATGCAACCCTCCCCACGGTTCCATGCGGACCGTGACGCGCTGACGTAACAAACCGCGTGATGAACTGTCAACGGGACGCGTCGGGCCGGGCGCCCGGCTCGCCGGTCCCCCCTCTCGGGCACGTGTGCCACGGCGCGCTCGAGATGGCGCACCTCCACCGTGACGTGCCCCGGTTTCTGCTCGGCGCCCCCTGCACCGACGAATCCACGCTGCGCACGGCAGACGCCGCGGCGAGGGGCACGCTTCGAGCGGCGGGCACGCGACGCGGCTCACGTCGTCACGCGGTAGCACCCGCGGTCGCACCCGCGGAGGCGGGTGACGAATCTACACCGCGCGCACACATTTTCGCCGCAGGCGTCACAGAGGAAGGCGGGGAACAGCCACCGTTCTCTGCTCACGGTCGTGGCATGTCACTTGCTGCCGTTCTCCCCCACGCCACGCCCACCTGCGGGCACACACGAGAGAAGGAATCGCCAATGGACGAGAATGCTGGCAACTTGATTCGGACCCTCCGACAGAAGCTCGGCATGACCCAGGAGGAGTTCGCACACGAGATCGCAGTCACGGTCTCGACGGTGAACCGCTGGGAGAATGCACACGCCGAGCCGAGCAAGCTCGCATGGAAGGCCATCGAGGACCTCGCGCGCAAGCGCGGGATGACCGACGAGCTCCTCCGCCGTCCCGGCCTGCTCAGCAGCGGAGCTTGAACCCGGCGCCCCACCGCGCCGCGCGTCGCTCCACCTCCACCGCCCCGCCCGATCCTGCTCCACCGATCTCCGGCGGTGTCGCCCCACGCGGGGCGGCACCGCCGCACTCCAGTGCGCCTCTCTCGCCGTCCGGGCAACGGCTCGCGCACCACGCTCTCCGCTACGGCGGGAGTCGCAACCGGCGCAATTGTGCCGCCTCGCCATGCGCATGACGCTAGAATTCAGACCCGCATGAGCTGTTCGATCCGCCGATGCAGCTGCCGCCTTCGCGGCAGAGCCACGCCAGCCAAGCCGATTTCCGGCTCGCCCGCGCCGGGCACGGCGCGGCGATGCGGCGGCGATGGCACGGCACGCCCTTTGCGTCAGGGCTGACACAGCCGCGCCACGAGCCTGCGACGACGCGCGGCATCTCAATCCACGGACATGACGGACGTACAGGACTCCCAAGCCGAGCTCGCCAACGACCGGCGCGACCAGCCCAAGGTCCTGGTGGTCGAGGACGACCCGGACATCCGGAAGATCCTCGCCATCTTCTTGGCGGAGAAGGGCTTCCACGCCAAGGTCGCGGAAAGCGGTCACCTCGCGCTCGACATGTTGGCCGAGGAGCCGTTCGACCTGATCCTCTCCGACGTTCGCATGCCGGGCATGACCGGTCTCGATCTCCTGCGGGCGGTGCGGGAGCGCGATCCCGAGATACAGCTCGTGCTGATGAGTGCCTACTCGTGCGTGAAGGACGCCGTCGAGGCCATCCAGCTCGGCGCTGCCGACTACGTCGAGAAGCCGATCGACTTCCGCCGTCTCGACCGCGTCCTGCAGACGGTCCTCGAGAAGCGGGAGCTGCGCCACAAGACGCGAATTCTCGAGCAGCGCCTCCAGGGCTGCGTGAGCTTCGAGGGCATGGTGGCGCGCACCCAGCAGATGCTCGAGGTGTTCGCGTTCGTCGAGCGTCTGGCCCGCTATCCCACGACCGCGCTCGTGACCGGCGAGAGCGGCACGGGAAAGGAGCTCGTCGCGAGCGCCCTGCACACGCTCTCGCCGCGCACCGATCGGCCGTTCATCACGTGCAACTGCGCGGCGCTCGCCCCGTCGCTCCTCGAGAGCGAGCTCTTCGGCCACCAGCGCGGAGCTTTCACCGGAGCCGATCGCGACCGCAAGGGCCTCTTCGAGGCCGCGCACGGCGGCTCGATCTTCCTCGACGAGATCGGCGAGCTGCCGCTCGACATGCAGGTGAAGCTCCTGCGCGTGCTCGAGAACCGCGAGATCAAGCGGCTCGGCTCGCCCGACGCGGTGAAGATCGACATTCGCGTGATCGCCGCCACCAACCGCGACCTCGGGGAGATGGTGCGGCAGGGTGCGTTCCGCGATGACCTGTACTACCGCCTCAACGTCGGCGCGATCCACCTGCCGCCGCTACGCCAGCGGCCCGACGACATCGAGGCGCTCACCCAGCACTTCGTGAACGTCTTCAACGAGCGGCTCGGTCGCAGCCTCGCGGGCGTGAGCCCGCAGGTACTCGCCATCTTCCAGCGCTACCCGTGGCCGGGCAACATCCGGGAGCTGGCGAACGTGATCGAGCGCGCCATGGTGATCTGCAAAGGCAGCATCATCCTGCCAGAACACCTGCCGCCGCATCTCTTCGAGACGCACCTGCCCGCCGAGGGCACCGCGCCCCGACCACCCGAGCTGTCGCTCGAGGCGGCCGAGCGCGAGCAGATCCTGCGCGCACTCCAGGCGTCGGGTGGCAAGCGCATCGAAGCCGCCCGCCTGCTCGGGCTCTCGCGGCGCACGCTGTACCGGAAGCTCGACCGGTACGGGATCACCTGAGGAGTTCCGGAGGACTCATGGCCGACGAGGAGAACAAGCCTCGCATCCTGATCGTCGAGGATCATCCGCTGATCGCGGAGCTGATCGAGACTCGGCTGCGAATCGAAGGCGTCCAACCGGTGAAGTGTCCCGGGGGGCGAGAGGCACTCGCCCTCTTGGAGACCGAGCGCTTCGACGCCGTGATCCTCGACATCATGATGCCGGACGTGGACGGCTACGAGGTGCTGCGCCACATTCGAGCAACCGAGCGGACCGCCCACCTGCCCGTGATCTTCCTCACGGCGAAGTCGACTCCTGCCGACATTGAGAAGGGTTTGGCGCTCGGCGCCAACTACTACATCACCAAGCCGTTCAGCGGCCTCGATCTGATCCGCAAGGTCCGCCTGTGTCTGGACTCCCGAAAGGCGCAGAACCAGGACTCCCCGCCCGCGCCCGAGTGACGCGTCGCACCGTCGCGTTCGCCTTCCTCTGTCTCCTGGCGGCGCCCGCGCACGCGGAATGGATCGACGGGGCACGGCCCGACATCCCGCTCCTCGGCGACGGGACGACGTGGCTCGTGCGCGCGACCATCAACGGCCGCGCCAACGGACTCTTCCTCCTCGACACCGGGGCGAGCCTCTGCGTCCTGACGCCGGCCACGGCGAAGCGCCTCGCGCTCGAGGAGACCGGCCAGACTGCGCAGCTCCAGACCGCCAACGGGGCCGTCCGCGCTCCGGTCGTCCGTCTCGGGGAGGTGGACGTGGGCGGGACCCGGATCGGCGGCGTCGACGCGATCGTCCACGGCGGCATCCCCGACACCATCGACGGCGTCATCGGCCTCTCGTTCCTGAACCGCTTCAGCTACACGATCGATCCCCGCCGTCGCGTGCTGCGCCTGCGCTGAGCCGCGAACTCAAGTCCGGCACGCGAAATGCCGACCTCCTGAGGCAGCGTCTGGCCCGGGCGCGTCGCAGCCGTACGGCCACGCGCCCGCTCCGGATCGGGAGGAACCCACGCCCCCATGAACCGCCGACTCTTGACCGCGTTGCTCACCACCGTCCTCCTCGGCCCCGCCGCGGGCCGCTCCGTCGCCGCCGAGGCCCCGTGGCTGCTCGAGCAGAGCAACTGGGAGCGCGGCAAGGACCTCCTGCCCGAGCCGGTGCTCCGCCGCGTCCAGGCCGGCGAATACCGCTTCCACGTCACACCCGCCGACGCGGCGCGGTTCCGCGAGAACTACAGCCGCCCCTTCTGGGCCGCGAGCGCGGCCAACGCCGGGAAGTACGATCTCGACCCATCGAGCTGCGCCCTGCTCGAGAAAGCGACTGGAAAGACGCCCGAATTCTTCTTCGGCTATCCGTTCCCGGCGATCGAGCCCAAGGACCCCCTCGCCGGATGCAAGATCGCCTGGAACTTCACCGCCGCGAGCTACATGGCGGGAGGGACCGGCGCCAGCTTCAATCTCACGGGACTCGAGCGCAGCGGACCGTATCAGACCATTCGCACGAAGATGGAGGCGGCGGCCTACACCGGCCGCCACGACGGCCCCATCCCGAACCCGGAGCAGGTCGCCGCGAAGGCCCTCTCGATCGCCGTGTGGCCGACCGCGGTCAACGGCATGGGCAACCTCACGGTCCGCTACCTCGACCCGACTCGCGCCGACGACATGTGGGCCTACGTCCCGTCGACGCGCCGGGCGCGTCGGGTCAACGCTTCGATGCGATCGGAGCCCGTCGGGGGCATGGACATCTTCGGCGACGATGTGAACTGCTATGCCGGTCGCGTCGAAGGCTATCGCTGGAAGCTCGTCGGCGAGAGTCAGGTCCTGGCGCCCATCGTCGGCCAACCCTACGCCCTCGCGCAGAAAGCGGTGTCGGCGACGCGCTGGAAGATCGACACGCCGATCCTCAAGGCGGCCTTCGAGGGCGGTGGCAGCGGCGCACCATGGCTGATCACCGAGAACCTCGTCTTCGTGCCGCGGCCGGTATGGGTGGTCGAAGGCGAGTCGCCCGATCCGTACTACAACTTCGGCAAGGTCGTCATGTACTTCGACAAGGACATGTACCGCATCTACTGGAAGCTCGTGTCCAATCGCGCGGGCGAGTACTTCTACAACGCGATGTGCGGCTACACCTTCGGGCAGACTGCGGATCGCGCGCTCTCGTCGGTGCTACCCTCGGTCGTGGTCGGGGTGAACGACAAGACGAATCGGGCGGCGGTCGCCGGCCGCCCCCAGGATCAATTCGTCGAGCACGCGTTCGACCCGAAGACCTTCACGCTTCGAGCGATCACGCACGGCGTCGAGGAGTAGCCCCGGCGCCTTGCGTCCCGTTGGCGGGCCCCGCTAGACCCGTCGCATGGACCCATTTCGCGATCGTGTGGCGGTGATCACCGGCGGCGCGAGCGGCATCGGTGCGGGCCTGGCACGCGCATTCGCCGCACGCGGGGCGAAGCTCGTGCTGGCCGACCTCGACACCGAGGGCCTCGCGCGGATCGCCGCGGACCTCGAAGCCGGCGGGACGCCGGTGCTCACCCTGCGCACGGACGTCGGCGAGCGCGCGGAGGTCGAGGCACTCGCCGCAGCAGCCTTCGCCCGATTCGGCGCCGTCCACCTGCTCTGCAACAACGCCGGTGTCGGGGTCTTCGGCCCCATCGCGGGCGCCACGCACAACGATTGGCTCTACACGATGCGCGTGGACTTCTGGGGCGTCGTCCACGGCATCGAAGCGTTCGTGCCGCGACTCGTCGCCCAGGGCCAACCGGCCCACATCGTCAACACCGCCTCGATGGCGGGCCTCGTCGGCATGCAGTGGCTCGGCGTGTACAGCGCCGCCAAGTTCGCGGTGGTCGGGCTCAGCGAAGCGCTGTGGCGCGAGCTGGCGCCGCACGGCATCGCGGTGAGCGTGCTCTGCCCGATGGTCGTCGACACCAACCTGGACGCGACCTCGGCGCGCTGGCGGCCGCCGGCGCTGCGCGACGCACCCGCCTCCGCCGCGACCGGGGCGGCGCCGCCGGCGATGGCCGGCGGCGTGGTCACCGTGGCCGAGGTCGCCGCCCGTGTCGTCCGCGGCATCGAGCGGCGCGACTTCTACCTCTTCACCCACCCGGACCAGCGGGACATCCTCCGCAAGCGTGCCGCCCGGCAGGACGCGATGTTCGAGCCGGGACGCTGGTAGCCGACCCGCGTCCTACTGCGCGTTGCGAACGAGGAACGCCGTGAGCGGCGCGAGGATGGGGTTCTGGGCGTCGTCCTCCGCGGTGAGCACGTCGACGTGCGCGAAGCCCTCGGCAACCACCACCTCGAAACCGCCGGCCACACCGCCGAAGGTCGGGAACGCCGCGGAGGGCGTTCCCGCATCGACGACGCGCGGCGCCCCCGTGCAGCTCGGAGCCGTGCAGGTCCCGATGCTCGACGCGAACGGCGTATACCCCCCGGGGACCGTTACGAGGCCGTTGCTCCCGCCGACCGCAAACACCGGGATGTCGATGTTCGCCGCCTGGGTGAGGTTCTCGATGTCACGGCGCCCGCGGCCCACCGAGAGCGCCGACGAGTCGAGGTTCACCGACTGCGCACAATCGGCGTCCTGTGCACACGCCGCCCCAACCTTCCCTGCCGCGCACACGCCCGTCGCACAGTAGCCAGGCGACGTCGTCGTGGAGGGCCCCGCACTCGGGTAGTACCAGTCGGTGAAGTTCGTCCCGCCGCGGAAGAACGTCTCCAGCATGCGGTCGAAGCGCGTCACCTCCTTCTCCTGCCCCCACTTGCCGCCGGGGAGCGTCGTGGGCGCGGGCCCGTTGTTGGGCACCGCCGACGCGGGCATCGGCCCCTCGGTCACGTCCAGCCACGTCTGCAGGCCGCCGACGGTCGGGCCGGGCGCGCCGACCGCCGTTGCGACGAAGCTCGCAATCGATGCCACCACGCCGTCGTCGTCGATGAAGCTGCCGATGCCCCCCATCACGGTCGCTGCCGGCAACGCGGCGAGCGTGGCCAGGTCCGGCACCTTCGCGACGGCGTTGTTCCCCATGGCGCCCTGGTCGGCCTGCGTGATGATCCGGCCACCGTCCGGATCGATCATGCCCTGGATCGCGGACGGCTCGACCGACGCGAGAATGCGCGGGTTCAGCAGCCCGGGCACGACCGCGAATCCCGTCGCCGGCGGCGTGCAGGTCGCCGGTGTCTGGCCGGCACAGTCGACCGCCTCGCTCGCGATCGCGCAGGGGGTGAGGCCGTCGACGCAACGGGGCGCGTTGTCCCGCACCGCACCGAGCAACCCGCCGTCGAACTTCGCCTCGATCCGGTCGAGCGCGTCCGCGGTGAGCGGCGTGCCGCCCGTGGAGCCGCCACCCCCTTCAAAGAGCACGAGGCCACGAACCTTCGCGTAGCCGGGATCGGCCGCACCGACGCCGCTCAGGTTGAAGTCGGTCGCGGCGTAGCGCGCGGTGAACCCGGTCCCGGCGGAGTGCCCACCGAGGAACACGTTGTGGTTGCGCACCACGGCATCGGCTGCGGCCACGGCCGCGTCGATGTCGCGTGAGAAGACGAGATTCGTCCACTCCGCCATGAACGCCGTGTCGGCATGCTCGTCGTAGAAGACCGCGCGCCGCGGCGGCACCACGTCGAGCGCCAGCAACGGATGTTGCACGAGGCCGAGCTCGGTCCCGAACAGCCAGTCGAGGCCGGCCGCGCCGCTCGAGAACTCCTCCGCGATGTCGAGACCCCACCGGTCCTCGAGCTGGTGTGTGCGCCGATCGAGACCCCACACTTCGAGCCCGAGCCCGCTCGCCTGCGCCCGTGCGATGAGGTTCTCGGCGAGAATCTTGAAGTCCCCCGCGCCGCCCTCGAAGCCCGGAACGAGGAGGAGAATCGCGTCGGGCTGCCCCGCGGATCGCGCGGCTCGCCAGCGCGTCGTCGGAATGTTGTTCAGGCTGAAGGTCCCCGCACCGAACTGTGCGAGCAGCTTCGCGTTGGTCACCGTGACACCCGGCGAGCCCGGGGTGTGCGGTGGCTCTGCCGCGCTCGGAACCAGCACCGTCGCCTGCACGATCGTCTGCCGGCAGCGTCCGGCCGCGTTGCACGCATCCTCCGTGAAGTCGGTGGCGAGGCAGACGTCGCGATGGACGTGCGGCGTATCGACGCAGCGGCTTGCCCGCTTGACGGAGACCCGGCTGTGCACGCCCTGCTCACAGCAGGGGTGGCGATCCTGACCGGCCGGATAGCCGCACGTGGAACGCCGGAGAACGGAGGCAACCTGCCGGCGGCACTCGGGCCGCAGCCCGGAACGTGCCGCCACACTCGGATCGCCGAGGGCCTGGCGCACGCAAACCAGGTAGCCGGATCGGTTGCCGGCGAAGCTCCCGCACGCGCACGTGCGCCCGACGAGCGCCCGCGCCGCCGCGATCGCGATGCGGTCCGAGACCGCATTCGCACCGGCCTCGCAGTCCGAGGCAAGCACCGCCCGAGGCCACGTGACGAGGACGAGTCCGAGGAGGAGCGCGCGCAACACTGTGTCCATGCGGCCCACTGAACCGCACCCCCACCGCCCGCGTCAACCCCGAACACGCCGGGGCCCCGGCTGCTCTCGCAGCCAGGGCCCCGTGCCTAGGCTCCCCGGGCCGGATTCGAACCAGCGACCAATCGGTTACACCTGGTCCCGCCGTTTCCGACGGGGGTGGACTATCTCATCACCATGGACCCGTTGTGGGCCGGTAGGTGGCGGGCGCTCGTGGGGAGATTATTCTTCCGTCACTCCCTAGTCTCTGCACCTTCCCCCCGCCCTTCAGTCTCGGGGGGCTCGGCTCAGGGTTACCATATGCCATCCGCTCTGCACTTAGGCTTCCCTGAATTCACCCGCTGTTCACTCGCCGGTTTCCCGACGAGGCTGCGTCGCGACACAGCCGATTGCTCTACCGACTGAGCTACCGGGGAACAACGGCGGGGCTTATAACGAATGGCCCGACAGGTCGCAAATGTCACATCTCTCGGCGGCCCTCGAGGGCACGTCCGACGGTCATGACGTCGGCGTACTCGAGGTCGCCGCCCACCGGCAGGCCATGGGCGATCCGCGTGACCCGCACCCCGAGCGGCTTCAGCAGGCGCGCGAGGTAGAGGGCCGTCGCCTCCCCCTCCGCCGTCGGATTCGTCGCGAGGATGACCTCGCGCACCGGGTGCTCGCGGAGCCGGACGAGCAGCGGCTGGATCCGAAGCTCGTCGGGCCCGATCCCGTCGAGCGGCGCCAGCGTGCCGTGGAGCACGTGATACCGACCGCGAAACTCCCGCACCCGCTCGACTGCCAGCAGGTCGGCCGGCTCCTCCACCACGCAGATCACGTCGTCGGCCCGCCGTGCATCGGTGCAGATGTCGCACGGATCGGCCTCCGTGAGCGCGAAGCAGCGCGAGCAGAGACGCGTCTCGTCCTTGACCGCGAGCAACGCGTCGGCGAGCGCCTGCGCGAACGTGCGGTCGGCCCGCAGAACCCAGAGCGCGAGCCGCATCGCCGTCCGCTCGCCGATGCCGGGCAGCCGGGTGAGGTGCTCGATCAGTCGGCGCATCGAGGGCGTCTGCGCCACCAGCGCTCACCCCATCCCGGGCAGCTTGAGGCCGAGCCCACCCGTGAGCTTGCCCATCTCGTCCTGCATCATCTGCTGCGCGGCCCGGATGCCTCCGTTCACGGCCGCCACGACGAGATCCTGGAGCATCTCCGCATCGTGCTGCTCGAGCAGCGACGGGTCGATGCGCACGGACACCACCTCCAGGCGACCGGTCACCGTCACCGTCACCATGCCCCCACCGGCACTGCCCTCGACCGTGCGCGACCCGAGCTCCTCCTGCACGGCGGAGAGCTTTTCCTGGAGCTGTTGCGCCTGTCGGAAGAGCCCGCCGAGATCGAACCCCTTGCCCATGCGCCTCTCCTCAGGATCGCCGATCGCGCACGCCACGGACTTCGGCGCCGAATATCTCGACGGCGGCCTGGACGACCGGGTCGGCGAGCGTCTCCTCGGTCCGGCGACGCGCGCGCTGAAGTGGCGTGTCGCCCGCCTGGTCCACGGGTACCGGCCCGAACTCGACCCTCATGTCCCGGCCGAGCACGGCCGAAGCAACGGCGCTCAGGCGTTCGAGCGCCTCGCGTTTGGTGAGGTCGCGGCGCAGGGCCTCGTTCTCGATGCCGATACGAAGGGTCGCACCGTCGATCCCGAGCGGCCGGCCGGTCGCGAGCGCCATGTACAGCGACAGCTTCTCCTGACGGACACGTGCGAGGAAGTCGTCCCAGACCCCGTCGTCACCCGCGACCCGCGGTGAACTCGGGTGCGGCAACGTCGCAGACGCCACGGGAGCGGGCCCGCCCGCGGAAGGACCGCCCGGCCCATGCGTCGGCGCCGGCGCGGGCCGCCCGGTGGGACCGCTTCCCGCGCCGAGCGCTTCGAGTCGTTCGACGAGCTCGGCGATCGGCACGAGGGCGGGCAGCGTGGCGAGCCGCAGCACCGCCATCTCCAGCACGAGTTGCGGGTCCACCGTTCGGGCCGGTGTCGACAGCGTCTCGTCGGTGTCGAGTAGGAGACGGAAACAACGCTGCAGGTCGTCGGCGGAACGGCGCCCGCCCTGGACCGCCAGCGCTTGGGCCTCCGTGTCCGGGAGGCCGGCCAGAAAACGCCGGTCCCCGGTGGTGCGCAGGACGGCCAGGTTACGGAAGTGCTCGAGCAGATCCCGGCAGAAGCGCTGCGCGTCGTAGCCGTGGGTGTAGAGTTGCTGGAGGTGGCCGAGGCAGGCGCCGGCATCCTGCGCCAGGATGGCGTCGGCCACCGCCAGCACGAGCCCACGATCGGCGGCGCCGAGAATCTCGCGGACGGTCGCGAGGTCGATCGGGCCACTCCCGGCGGCCAGCACCTGCTCGAGCAACGACTGCGCGTCGCGCAGGCTGCCCTCGGCCTCGCGTGCAACCAGCGCCAGCGCGTCGGAAGCCATCGGCCGACCCTCGCCCGCCACCGTGCGCTCGAGGTGCACGACCAGCTCGCCCATCCCGATGCGGCGAAGGTCGTAGCGCTGGCAGCGCGAGAGCACCGTCGGCAGCACCTTGTGGGGGTCGGTCGTCGCGAAGATGAACTTCACGTGCGGCGGCGGCTCCTCGAGCGTCTTCAGGAGCGCGTTGAACGAGTGCTGCGATAGCATGTGCACTTCGTCGATGATGAAGATCTTGAAGCGACTCTTGATCGGCCGGTGCGCGACGGTCTCCATCAGGTCGCGCATCCGGTCGACCTGTGTGTGCGAGGCGCCGTCGATCTCGAGCACGTCGAAGGCCTGCCCCTCGCCGATCTCGTGACACGTCGAGCACGCGTTGCACGGCTCGGGCGTCGGGCCGTGCTCGCAGTCGAGAGCCTTGGCGAGGATGCGTGCGGTCGTCGTCTTGCCAACGCCGCGGGGCCCAGTGAAGAGAAACGCGTGCGCGATTCGGCCAGCAGCGATCGCCGCCTGCAACGTGCGGGTGACGTGCTCCTGCCCGACAACGTCACCGAAGCGCTGCGGCCGCAGCCGCCGGGCGAGCACCTGATACGTCATGCCGGGATCGTGCGAGGCGCTGGACGGTGACAGCTAGGGTGCCCTGCGGCACAGGAGGACAGTCGGTGCCGCTGCTTCCTTCCGGACCTGACGGGGTTCGCGATGCCTACTTGCGCAGGACCTAGCCGCCACCGCCCAGCGCCCCGCCCATTTTCGACAGTACCCGCCTCACCCCACAGGCGCAAGGCAACTGCCTGCCAGAGGAACGGAGAGGGTGGGATTCGAACCCACGGTACCTTGGGGGTACACACGCTCTCCAGGCGTGCCCCTTCGGCCACTCGGGCACCTCTCCTCGGGGTCAACGGTCGCAAATGTCCGGCTCGTTCGCAAGCTGCATCATCGTGCGGGCGCCCGCGTGAGACAGCGGAGAGGGGGGGATTCGAACCCCCGGTGCCGCAAGGGCACACACGATTTCGAGTCGTGCCGTTTCAACCGGGCTCACGCACCTCTCCGTGAGCGCCCGTCCCTAGCACACGCCGACGGCTCCTCCTAGCGACGCGGAGCCGGAGACCGTCGCGCGCGGAAGAAATCCCGCAACAACCGCGATGCCGCCTCTCCTTCGACGCCGGCGGTCACGGCCATTCGGTGGTTGAGTCGCATGTCCGCCGACAGATCGAAGAGCGAGCCAGCGGCGCCGGCCTTTGGATCGTCACAGCCGTAGACCAAGCGCGCGACACGCGCCTGCAGCGCCGCGCCCATGCACATCGCGCAGGGCTCGACCGTCACGTACAGGACGGTGCCAGGAAGCCGGTAGCTCGCCGCGCGACGGCCCGCGGCCCGCAGCGCACGCACCTCGGCGTGCCCCGTCGGATCACACTCGGCGATGCTGGCATTCCCTGCTGCGCCGACCACGATCCCGTCGCGGACGACTACTGCCCCGACCGGCACCTCGCCGCGGGCTCCCGCAGACGTCGCCTCGGCGAGCGCCAGGCGCATCCATCGGAGATCCTCGGGCTCGATGGGTGCCGGCCGGGCGGATCGGCGCCGCGCCCGCCCGGCCGGGTCACCCGGAACGGGCGCGACTACTCGCTTCCTTCTTGGCGGCGTCGCCGCCGGCCTGGCCGGCACCCTCGGCCTTCTTCGCCGCTGCCTCTTCCTGACACTTCTTGATCTCGTCCTCACTCGCCGTCGTCGTCGTCATCACCTCGTCGACGGTACGACCCATGTCGAGCTGTTTCATGACGATCTTGCAGTTCACCACTGCCCAGCTCGCCGTCGCAGTGCCGACGAGCACGGCGATCCCGAAAACCACGATCCCCTTCTTCATGGCTCACGCCTCCTTGCGCTCACGCGCGCCTGCCGTGCCGTCGTGCAGCACCGGCCTCGCGTGGCGCTATACCAACGCGCCGGCGGCAAGAAAAGTTATGGGCGAACGCTTTACAGAGGGGGCACTACCGTCATACATGCATCGGCGACGATGCGGGCGGTTTTGGGCCTCGCGAGCGTGCTGCTAGGGGTACTGCCCGCGCTCGCCGCTCCCGTTCGCCTCGAACGCGTCGAGGTTCGCGCGGGCAAGGGGCCGGTCGTGCGTGTTCGCATGTCGGGACCCGCGACCGTCGTGGCCAAGACGCTGCCGCCCGACGGGGCGACCCCCGCCCGCATCTACCTCGACATCGAGGGCGCGGCTGTCGGCCCCGACACCCATGGGCCAATCGACGGCCAGGGCACTCTGCTCCGCGTCCGCACCGGTCAGTTCGATCCCACGACGGCGCGCGTCGTTCTCGACCTGGCCGAGGACGTGCCATTCGAGGTCCATACCAACGGGCGCACGCTCGACATCGTTCTCGGGGAAAGTCCCCCACCCAACCCCGCGCTGCAGGCGGCCCCAGCGCCGCAACCGCCCCCGTCGTCGGCGAGGACAGAGGCGGCGTCTCCCACGGCCCCGCCCATCACCCAGAAGCTTCCGC
This sequence comes from Binatia bacterium, assembly GCA_046327955.1. Classification (GTDB taxonomy): domain Bacteria; phylum Desulfobacterota; class Binatia; order DP-6; family DP-6; genus JAXLXP01. Next base: position 46,504 of record JAXLXP010000013.1, read on the forward strand.
CGCTCGCCTCGGCCGCCGCGATCTCCCCACCGCGACCCGCGCCGGTACCCCTGGTCGGCATCCCGGCACCGCTGCTCATCGTCGATGCGGGTCATGGCGGCCGAGACCCTGGGGCCTCCGGCCTCGGCGGATCGATCGAGAAGGACATCGTCCTCGCAGTGGCCCACGCCCTGGCGACCAAGCTCGAGGCCCGAGGCATCGCACGGCCCGTGCTCACCCGCGAGGACGACGTCTACCTCCCGATCGACCAACGCCTTCCGCCCGCCGACTCGTCCGGCGTTCTGTTCGTATCGCTGCATGCGAACGCGTGTGCCGATCCCAGTCGAAAGGGACTCGAGATATTCTACGGCGGCGGGCGGATGCGTCCGGCAAGCCTCGGCGTCACCAGCCGGGAGTCGGCGCGCCTCGGGCTCCTCGTCGCCCGCGCCCTGCGGCGCCAGCTCGGGGGCGTGCGCGGTGGACCCCGCCCCGCCCGCTATGCCGTGCTGGCCCGCAACCCGCTGCCGAGCGTCCTGGTCGAGATCGCCTACCTCACCCATCCCGAGGACGCCCTCCGGGCCCAGGATCCGGCGTACCAGGACAAGGTGACGGACGCGCTCGCCGACGGGATTGCTGCCTTCCTCCGCGAGAGTCAGCCTCGCCTCTGATGTTTGACTCCTACGGGGTCGCCCGGCAGGGTCAGAAAGCATGAAACTTCCCGCTTACGATGAAGAAAACCTAGTCCAGTTGGCCACACGCATCCCGCGTCGGATCGCGCGGGACCTCAAAGAATTCTGCGTGCGGAACGACGTGCGAATGCAGAGCTTCGTACGCGCCGCCCTGGCCGAGAAGCTCAGCAAGGCCCGCGTCGGCGAGGCGCGCAGCCGCAAGCGCGCGTAAGTCTCCCCCACCCCGCTCCCTCATGCGACATTGCATGGGTTTCCGTGGCGCCAGGCGACTCGCGTCTAGCCGGCGGAGGAGACGCGTTTCTACGCGACCTTCGGCAGTTGAATCGATTCGACTGGCACGATAGGTAACGAGTTACCACAGGGGTGGGGAAAGGGGATTATCATGGCTACAGAGTCTGAGGTTTGGGTGCAGCTGGCTACCCGTATCCCAAAGAGTCTCCACCGCGAGCTCAAACTGCACTGCGTCAAGTCCGACGTCTCCGTGATGGAGTTCGTCGTCAAAGCGCTCGAAGAGAAGCTGTCTCGCGAAGTGGGCGGCAAGAGCGAGCGCCGGCGCGCGCGCGCCTGACGGCGCCCGCGCCCGCCATCGAGCGTGCCGCGGTCAGCGGGTGCCGCGGCACGCTCCTGTGCCCATCGCCCACCGATGCAGCCGCCCGGCCGCGTGACACGCTAGCCCGCGCGAACCGCGCTGGACGGGGCGTGCCGCAGGACCGCGTCCCGGAACCCGAATGGCCGGGCCACGTGCGAGAACGCTTCGATGGTTCCGCCGGTCCCGGTAATCTGCACCGTACCGAAGCCGAGAAGACGGCCGAGTGGCGTCTGGTCGACGCTGACGGCCTCCACCTTCCCGACGAGCAGGTCCACCGTACGCACCGATAGAAAGCCGAGCTTCACCAGCACCCGACGGTCGGTGACCGCGAACTCGGACGTTCGCCAGCGTACGTAGGGCCCCACGACGGACAGGGCCGTAGCCGCGATCCCGCCGCCGACGAGGCGCAGGACCGCCTCGAGGCCGAGCTCGTTGCGTTGGACGACGAGCACCACGGCGGCCGCCACCGCGAGCCCGAACCCGACGGTACCCGTGAACAGAACGGGATGCAGTCGGGTCCGGAACTCGACCCGCTCGCCCGGCCCGAGATGGCGGTCGACGTACGACATGGCGGGCGCCACGCCTAGACCCAGGCTGGCGTTTTTGCAACATCCGGCCCCCATCCGGCACTTGCCCTCGGCGGGCGCGAACGTCATTGTGGGCGGCGCGACAGACGGCGTTTCGGAGGAAGGAGCGCGAGGCGGGTGATGGTGGGGTCCGATCTCGATCGGCTGAGCGTCAATACGATCCGCTTTCTGTCGGCGGACGCGATTCAGAAGGCGAACTCGGGCCACCCGGGGTTGCCCATGGGCGCCGCGGCGGTCGCCTACGTCCTCTGGACCCGCTTCCTCCGCCACAACCCGGCCGACCCGGCGTGGCCGGACCGCGATCGCTTCGTGCTGTCCGCTGGCCATGGGTCGATGCTCCTCTACTCGCTCCTCCACCTCACCGGCTACGACCTGACACTCGACGACATCCGCGAGTTCCGGCAGCTCGACAGCCGGACGCCCGGCCACCCGGAGAGCCACGTTACGGCCGGCGTCGAGGCGACGACCGGGCCGCTCGGCCAGGGCGTCGGCAAGGCGGTCGGCCTCGCGATCGCCGCGGCTTACCTCGCCGCACGCTACAACCGCCCCGGACACACGGTCGTCCGCCACACCACCTGGGTGCTCGCCGGCGACGGCGACCTCATGGAAGGCGTCTGCGCCGAGGCGGTGTCCCTCGCGGGCCACCTCCGCCTCGGCCGCCTGAAGGTCATCTACGACGACAACCGGATATCCCTGGCGGGCACCACCGACCTCACGTTCACCGAAGACGTGCCAGCTCGCTTCTCGGCTCTCGGCTGGCACGTCGTCCAGGTCGACGACGGCAACGACCTCGACGCGCTGACTCGCGCGCTCGACGAGGCGCGCGCCACGGGAGACCGCCCCTCGCTGGTGGTGGTCCGCACCCAGATCGGCTTCGGGGCGCCCCACAAGCAGGGCACGTACGAAGCGCACGGTTCGCCGCTCGGCCCCGACGAGCTGCGTGCCGCCAAGGCGCATCTCGGCTGGCCTGCCGAGCCGAGCTTCTGGATCCCACCCGAGGTGCTCGCCCACTTCCGCACGGCCATCGGCCGCGGCGCGGAGGCCGAGCGCGACTGGGACGAGCGGATGAACGCCTACGCGCGCGCGTTCCCCGACGAAGCCGCCGAGCTTCGTCGCCTGACGAGCGGCGCCCTGCCGGCTGGCTGGGACGCCGGCCTTCCCACCTTCCCGGCCGACGCCAAGGGCATCGCCACGCGCAAGGCATCCGAGACGATCATGCAGGCGCTCGCTGCCAGCCTCCCCGAGTTGATGGGCGGCTCGGCCGACCTCAACCCATCGACGCTCACCTGGCTGAAGGGGCAGGGAGATTTCGAGTCGCCCGCCCTCCCGCACGACCGGGTACAGGGCGCCGTCGGCGGGCCGTGGGGATACGCCGGCCGCAACATCCATTTCGGCGTGCGCGAGCACGCCATGGGTGCCGCCGTGAACGGGATGGCCCTTCACGGCGGCTTCATCCCCTACGGCTCGACCTTCCTCATGTTCGCCGACTACATGCGTGGCGCGGTCCGCCTCTCGGCGCTCATGCGGCTCGGGACCGTATGGGTGTACACCCACGACGGCATCGGCGTCGGCGAGGATGGGCCGACGCATCAGCCGGTCGAACACTACGCCGCGCTGCGCGCCATTCCGGACCTCTTGTTCATCCGCCCGTGCGACGCGAACGAGACGGTGTGGGCGTGGCGGGTGGCGATCGCCAACCGCCACCGTCCCACCGTGCTCGCCCTGACACGCCAGAACGTCGCCACGCTCGACCGCACCAGGTTCGCGCCCGCCGACGGCCTCACCCGGGGCGCGTACGTCCTCAACCCCGAGGTCACCGACCCCCGCGTGCTGCTGCTCGCGACGGGCTCCGAGGTCGCCCTCGTCGTCGCCGCCGCCGAGACGCTCGGCGCGCAGGGCATCCGGGCGCGTGTCGTGTCGATGCCCTGCTGGGAGCTCTTCGACGAACAGCCGCAGGCCTACCGCGACGCCGTGCTGCCCCCCACGATCACCGCGCGCCTCGCGGTCGAGACCGGCGCTTCCCTTGGCTGGCATCGCTGGGTCGGGCTCGCCGGGGCCACGATCACCGTCGACCGCTTCGGCGCTTCCGCGCCGGGCGATGCGCTCTTTCGGCATTTCGGGTTCACCGCGACGAACGTCGTCGCGCGCGCGCGCGAGCTCGTCGGATGAAGGTCGCGATTGCCGCTGATCACGCCGGCTTCGCGGCCAAGGCCACGGTCGTCGAGGCGGTCCGCACCGCCGGCCACGAGCCGATCGACCTGGGCACGCACTCCACCGAGCCGGTCGACTACCCCGACCAGGCGCGCGCCGTCGCGCTCGCCATCCAGCGCCGGGAGGCCGACCGCGGGATCGTTCTGTGCGGCAGCGGCGTCGGCGCGGCGATCGCCGCCAACAAGATGCGAGGCGTGCGGGCGGGCGTGTGCCACGACACCTACTCGGCGCACCAGGCCGTCGAGCACGACGACATGAACGTGCTCACGCTGGGCGCGCGGGTCGTGGGGCTCGCGGTCATCCCGGAGCTGGTCGCGGCATTTCTGCGCGCACGCTTCGTCGCTGACGAGCCTCGCTACGCCCGCCGCCTCGCGAAGGTCCAGGCCATGGAAGACGGCTCGGGTGGGGGGAGGACGTGATGCGGAACCGGCTCCGGGAGCTGATCACCCTCGGCCAGTCGCCCTGGCAGGACAACATCCACCGCGGGATGTTGTCCTCGGGTGCCCTGGCGCGCATGGTCCGCGACCACGAGGTCACGGGACTCACCTCGAACCCCACGATCTTCGAGCAGGCGATCCGCGGCCAGACCGACTACGACGACGCGCTGCACCGGCTCGTGCGCACGGGCAAGCACCCGGCGCAGATCGTCGACCTGCTCATGATCGAGGACATCCGCGCCGCCGCCAAGATCTTCGCGCCCGTCTACAAGCACACGAAGGGCGCGGACGGCTTCGTCAGCATCGAGGTCGCCCCGAACCTGGCACGCGACACCGCCGCGACCGTCCGCGAGGCGCGCCGGCTCTGGAAGGCCGTCGGGCGCCCCAACCTCATGGTCAAGATCCCGGCCACGCGCGAGGGGCTGCCCGCGATCGAACAATGCCTGGCCGATGGCATCAACATCAACGTGACGCTCATCTTCTCCCTCGCGCGCTACGAGGCCGTGATGGAGGCGTACCTGACCGGCCTCGAGCGCCGGATGAAGGCGCGCAAGCCGGTGCGCGGCATCGCGTCCGTGGCGAGCTTCTTCGTGAGCCGCGTCGACACCGCCATCGACAAGATTCTCGACGCCCGCATCGCCGAGCTGTCGATGGGCGAGCCCCGGCGCGCTCTCGAACGCCTGCGCGGCCGTGCGGCGATCGCCAACGCCAAGCTCGCCTATGCGATCTTCCGCGAGCGATTCCGCGGGCCCCGGTGGGAGGCACTCGCCGCCGCCGGAGCCCACGTACAGCGGCCGCTCTGGGCCAGTACGTCCACCAAGAACCCCGCCTACCCCGACGTCTACTACATCGACGCGTTGGTGGGTCCGGATACCGTCAACACGATTCCGCCCGCGACCCTGACGGCGTTCAAGGACCATGGCCACCCGGAGAGCCGCCTCGACCAGGGCACCGACGAAGCCCGTCGCGTCATCGACCGCCTCGAGGCCGTGGGGATCAGCATCGCCACGGTCACCGACCAACTCGAGGTCGAAGGCGTGGCGGCGTTCGTCAAGTCCTTCGACGATCTGGTTGCCGGCGTCGCCGCCCGGGTCGATGGCGTGCGCCTCCAGGACCGGGCCACCCTGCGCGTCGGCGGCGCCCTTGCGCGTGCCGTGAACCACGCGTGCGACCAGCTCGACACCGCGCGCTTCGGTGAACGCCTGTGGCACAAGGACTCCACGCTGTGGAAGGCCGACGATGCGGCGGCACAGCGCGAGATCGCCGCCCGCCTCGGTTGGCTCGACGTCGTGGGAGCCATGCGCGCGCGCCTCGACGACCTCCGCGCCTTCGCCACCGGCGCGCGCGCGGACGGGTTCACCCACGCTCTCCTCTGCGGCATGGGCGGGTCGTCGCTCGCGCCCGAGGTACTGCGCACGGTGTTCGGCGTCGCCCGCGGTGGTCTCGACCTCGCCGTGCTCGATTCGACCGATCCCGCCGTCGTGCTCGCCGCCGGGCAGCGCAGCGACCCCGCGCGCACGCTGTACCTGGTGTCGTCGAAGTCGGGCGGCACCGCCGAGGTGAACGCGTTTCTGGCGTTCTCCTGGGATCGCGTCGTGCGGGCCCGCGGCGAGGCGGCCGCCGGCGCGCACTTCGTCGCGATCACCGATCCCGGCACCTCGCTCGAGCGGCTCGCCGGCGAGCGGCGGTTCCGTCGCGTCTTCTCCAACCCACCCGACATCGGCGGCCGGTACTCTGCACTCTCCTACTTCGGCCTCGTCCCGGCGGCCCTTCTGGGAATGCACCTCGACCGCCTGCTCGATCGCGCCGAGCAGATGCTGCGCGCTTCGGGCCCCGGCCTGCGGGCCGCGCAGAACCCGAGTCTCCAACTCGGGGCCTTCCTCGGCGCCTGTGCGCTCGCTGGCCGCGACAAGGTCACGTTCCTCCCCGGCGGCAAGGTGGCGAGCTTCGCGGCGTGGGTCGAGCAGCTCCTCGCGGAGTCGACCGGCAAGGAGGGTCGCGGCGTCGTCCCGGTCGTGGGCGAGCCGGTGGGCGCAACGGCCACCTATGGGAAAGATCGCGTCTTCGTCTCGATCCAGGTCGAGGGCACGCCGCCACCCGCGCTCGCGCGCCTCGCGCGCGCCGGTCACCCGACGGTCGCGTACAAGCTCGCCGATCCCCACGACCTCGGCGGCGAGTTCGTGCGCTGGGAGATCGCGACCGCCGCGGCCGGGCACCTTCTCGGGATCAATCCCTTCGACCAGCCCAACGTGCAGGAGTCGAAGGAGATCACGGTGCGGCTCCTCGCCGAACACGGGCGGACGGGACGACTCCCCGACGTCGGCGCCGCGCTCACCCCCACTGCACCCGACCTGGCCGAGCGCCTCACCGTGCTGCTGCGCGGCGCCCGCGGCCGCGCCTATCTGGCGGTCAACGCCTACCTCCCGACGACCCCCCGCGTCGTCGCCCAGTTGGATGCGCTCCGCACGATCGTGCGCGACCGATTCGGCATCGCGACCACCGTCGGATTCGGCCCGCGTTTCCTCCACTCCACCGGGCAGCTCCACAAGGGCGGCCCGGCCACCGGCGTGTTCCTCCAGCTCACGTGTAGCGACCCGACCGACCTCACGGTCCCCGGCGAGGCCTTCGGCTTCTCCACGCTCAAGGCGGCCCAGGCACTCGGGGACCTCCAGGCGCTCGCGGCCCGTGGCCGCCCGGTGCTCCACGTCCATCTGGATGGGACGATGCTCGAGCGCGAGTTGAAGGCGCTCGGTGCCGCGATCGCGACACCGCAGCCGACCGCCCGCGCCGCGGGACGGCGGCCGCCGGCACGGGCAACCGCCCGTCGGCAAGCACGCTAGGCGGGGACCGCAGGCGATGCCGGCGCAGCCGACCGTTCGCCTCCAGCGCCGTGACGACCTCGATCGGACCGTCGAGGTTCCCCGCGCCCGTGATCCGGTGACGATCGTCATCTTCGGCGCCTCCGGCGACCTCGCGAAGCGCAAGCTCATTCCCGCGCTCTTCCACCTCGAGAACACCGGCAGCCTCCCCGAACGCTACGCCGTGGTCGGCTTCTCGCGGACGCCGATGACCGACGACGCCTACCGCGATGCGATGCGCGAGGGACTCGAGACACTCGGCGGCGTCGGACCCGTGCCGCGGGATCATCGCCTGCTGCAGGCGCTCCACTATCAGGCCGGCGACAACGACGACCCCGCGGCGTTCGGCGCGCTGCGTGCGCGCCTCGAGGCACTCGAGCGCACGCGTGGCCTCGACGGCAACCGCCTCTACTACTTCTCCGTGGCCCCGCAGTTCTTCCCGGTGCTCATCCGCAGCCTCACCGCCGCGGGCATGATCTACGAGCGCCACGCACCGCTCTGGTCACGGGTCGTGATCGAGAAGCCCTTCGGCCACGACCTCGACAGCGCGCGCGCCCTCACGGCCGAGGTCACGGCCGCACTCGACGAGGGGCAGATATACCGGATCGACCACTACCTCGGGAAGGAGACGGTCCAGAACCTCCTCTCTTTTCGCTTCGGCAACTCGATCTTCGAGCCGCTCTTCAACCAGAAGTACGTCGACCACGTGCAGCTCACGGTCGCGGAGACGGTGGGCATGGAGGGCCGGCGCGGCGCTTACTTCGACACCGCGGGCACGCTGCGCGACATCGTCCAGAACCACATGCTGCAGCTTCTCTCCCTGATCGCCATGGAGCCGCCGTCGGCGCTCGACGCCGAAGCGATCCGCGACGAGAAGGTCAAGGTGCTGCGCGCTCTCGTCACGCCGACGCGCGACGAGGTCGCGGAGCACACGGTGCGCGGGCAGTACGGCGTCGGCGAGCGGGATGGCGCAATCGTCAAAGGGTACCGACAAGAGGACGGCGTCGATCCCGGATCGGACACCGAGACCTACGTCGCGATGCGGATGCGCATCGACAACTGGCGGTGGGCGGGCGTGCCGTTCCTCCTGCGTTCGGGCAAGCGACTCGCCAAGCGCGTGTCGGAGATCGCCGTCCAGTTCCGCCAGCCGCCGATGCACCTCTTCCGTCAGCTCGGCCACCCGCAGGCTCGGCCGCAGTCGAACGTCCTGCTGCTGCGGATCCAGCCGAACGAGGGCATCAGCCTCTCGTTCGCCTGCAAGCAGCCGGGGATGCAGATCCAGCTGCAGACGGTCCAGATGGACTTCTTCTACGAGTCCGCCTTTCAGCAGCGCTCGCCGGAGGCCTACGAGCGACTCCTGCTGGATGCGCTGCGGGGCGACGCCTCGCTGTTCACCCGCTCGGACGAGGTCGACTACGCCTGGCGATACGTGACCGCGGTCCTGGACGGCTGGACCGAGCTGCCCGCGCCGGCGTTCCCGAACTACTACCCGTTCACCGACGGTCCCAAAGAGGCGAACGGGCTGCTCGCCGACCTCCACGGTCCGTGGCGGGCGCTCGCCGACATGTGAGGAGAAGCTGATGGGGCAGCAGGTGGGACTGGTGGGGCTGGCGGTGATGGGCGAGAACCTCGCCCTCAACATCGAGCGCAACGGCTTCTCGCTCGCCGTCCACAATCGCGGCTGGGAGCGCACCGCGACGTTTCTCGCCGGGCGCGGCGCCGGCCGGCGCATCGTCGGCACCCGCACGCTCGCCGAGCTGGCCCAGGCCCTCGAACGCCCGCGGCGGATCATCCTGATGGTGAAGGCCGGCGACGCGGTCGACCAGGTCGTGCGCGAGCTACGATCCCACCTCGAGCCGGGCGACGTCGTCGTCGACGGTGGAAACTCGCACTACCCCGACACCGACCGCCGCATCGCCGACTTCGCGCCGACGGGGGTCGTCTTCTTCGGGATGGGCGTGAGCGGCGGCGAGGAAGGCGCGCTCCACGGGCCGAGCCTCATGCCCGGAGGCGACCGCGCGACCTACGCGACCCTCGAGCCGATCCTCACCCGTATCGCCGCCAAGGCGGACAGCGGCCCCTGCGTCACCTACGTCGGCACCGGCAGCGCCGGGCACTTCACCAAGATGGTGCACAACGGGATCGAGTACGGCGACATGCAGTTGATCGCCGAGACCTACGACATCCTGCGCCACGCCGGCGGCCTCGAGCCAGCCGAGATCGCCGAGGTGTTCGCCGAGTGGAACGAGGGCGAGCTCTCGTCGTTTCTGGTCGAGGTGACGGCCAGGGTGCTCGCATTTCGCGACGACCAGGGTGGCCGCCGCGCCCTCGTCGACCGCATCCGCGATGCCGCCGGCCAGAAGGGGACCGGCAAGTGGACGACGACCGCGGCCCTCGACCTCGGCGTGCCGATCCCCACGATCACCGCCGCCGTCGACGCGCGCATCCTCTCCGCCATGGCCGACGTGCGCGGCCGTGCGGCCAAAGCCTACCGCGGGCCGGCCGTGCCGCGCGCAGCCCGCCGGACGCTGCTCGGCCAGCTCCGCTCGGCACTCTACGCCGCGAAGATCTGCTCCTACGCGCAGGGCTTCGACCTGCTGCGCCACGCGTCGAGCGCTTTCCACTACGGCCTCGATCTGGCCGAGATCGCCCGCATCTGGAAGGGCGGCTGCATCATCCGTGCGGCGTTCCTGGATCGGATCCGTCAGGCCTTCGGGCGCGACGGCGGCCTCCCGAACCTGCTCCTCGACGCCGACTTCGCCAAGGACATCCGCCGCCGTGCCGACGACTGGCGCGCGGTCGTGTCGCTCGCCGCTCGCGGCGGGATGACGCCGCCGGCGCTCGCCGCGTCGCTCGCCTACTTCGACGCGGTCCGCCGGCCGCGGCTCCCCACGAACCTCATCCAGGCGCAGCGCGATTTCTTCGGCGCGCACACGTATGAGCGCGTCGACCGGCCGGGAATCTTCCACACCGACTGGTCGAGCGCGACGCTCCCGTCGCCAGCGCGACGGCGCCGCTAACGCGTCAGCAGCAGGCAGCCAGCGAGCGGGCCGCCCCCCGCGGCAACCAGCGCCACCTCGCAGCCCTGCACCTGGCGCGCACCACACTCGCGGCGCACCTGGCGAATCCCCTCCGCCAGGAACCCGAATCCGTGGAGGCGCCCGCCGGAGAGCTGGCCACCGCCGGTGTTGAGCGGCAGCTCGCCGCCGAGACGCACGCGGCCGCCCCCCATGAACGGCCCGCCCTCGCCCGCCTTGCAGAACCCGAGCGCCTCGATCCAGGCAAGCGCGAGCCAGGAGAACCCGTCGTAGAGCTGCACCGTGTCGACGTCGGCCGGCGCCACCTCGGCCCGAGCCCACAGCTGTGCGGCCGCGTCGCGGGCGGCCATCGTGGTCAGGTCCTCCCACTGGTCCCACGATGGCCGGGACCGAAGGGCACCGCCCATCGCGTCGATGCGAACCGCCGGCTTGGGCAGGTCGCGCGCGGCGTCCGCAGTCGAGATCACGACCGCGGTCGACCCGTCGCACGGAGTGTCGCAGTCGTAGAGACCGAAGGGTGAGCTCACCATCCGCGCGGCGAGATACTGCTCCAGCGTGAGCGGCTCGCGGTAGACGGCATCCGGATTGAGCGCCGCGTGCCCGCGCGCGGCGAGCGCGACCTCGGCGAGGTGCTCGCGCGTCGTACCGAAGGCGTGCATGTGCCGCGTCGCGTGCATGGCGATCCAGTTGGCGGGAGACATCGCGCCGAAGGGAACGACCCATTGCTGCAACCCGCCGACCGTTCGCGCGCCGGCCGCAATTCCCGCGCGACCCGCGGCCGCGGTCGCCTCCGTGACGGTACGGTAGACGAGCGCGTGCCGGCACAGCCCCGCCGCGACCGCCAGGACCGCAAGCATGACGGGCCCGAGCTGTGCCGCGCCCTCGCCGGTCGAGCAGTGCCAGCCCAAGCGCAGCCCGAGCGCATCCTGCACCTCAGCCTCGCCGGGCCCCGCGAAGCCCGCACCGCCACCGGCGAGCGGCCCCGGATACGTCGCCAGGCCGTCGACATCGTCGGGCTGCAGACCCGCGTCGGCGATCGCCCGCAGCGCCGCCTCGCAGGTGAGGTCCATGCCCGTGCGCATCAGACGGCGCCCGATCCGTGACTGGCCGACGCCGGAGACGATCGCGCGGCGTTCGAGACGCTGCTCGGCGTTCGGACGACGCGCCGCCGGCAGCGGCCGCCGCTGCGACGATGGTGGTGGCGGCGCCGCGGCGGCGTCCGGATCCGGCTCGAACAGCGGCAGCGCCACGTCGACGTTCACCGTCCGGAACGTCACCCGCACCGGCATGTCGACGTGCACGGCGTCGGCGGCGCAACCGACGACGTTGGTCGTGAGGCGCAGGTCGCCCTGCTCGGCGAGCTCGACGAGCCCGATCACGTACGGCACCACCATGCCCGGCATCCACGCCTGGTGGTTCACGGTGAAGCTCGCCACCCGGCCACGACCGCTTACGGGCTCCCATCCGAGCTCACGGGCATGGCAGCGCGGACACGACGGGCGGGGCGGATGCACGTACCATCGACACGCACGGCAGCGCACCAGCTCGAGGCGCCCAGCGCGACAGGCGCGCCAGAACGCCTCGGTGTCCGGCTCGAGCGCGGGCGTCGGGACCTCCACGGGCGACATCCCCCGTCCGCTACCAAGCGAGGCGCCATCTGGTCCAGCGCCGAGGACCGGAGGTCGGCGGGACCATCGGGCACCACGTGCTTGCACCCATGCAATCCGCGCGGAATTTCGCCTTGCGTCTCGCCGTGCGCGTCGTGTAACGCGAACCCTCGCCCGTGCCTTCTCTCCGCTCCAGCTTCCGCGCGCACGCGCTCCGCGCCGCGCGCACCGTATCCGTATCCGTCGTGCTGTTGCTCGGCGCCGTGCCAGCACACGCCCTCAACGCCCGCGTCCAGTGGAGCCCGAGCCCCGACGCCCGAGTGGTCGGCTACCACGTCTGGGTTCGACCGGCCGGCACGCGCTACGGCACACCGATCGACGCCGGAGCTCCCGCGCGCGCGACGGACGGGTCGATGTCCGTCGGCGTTCGCAACCTGGACGACGGGACCACCTACTTCTTCGCCGTCACGGGCTACACCGCCGACCCGTTCACGGAATCCGGCCTCTCGGTGGAGCGATCCCTCGGCAGCCTCTCGGGCTGCAGCATCGACCGCTGTTGGAGCCCCGACCGTTGCGAGTTCTACACCGCCCCCGACGGGCTCTCGTGCGCCGCGGCGAACGGCGATCCATGTGGGTCCGTCTGTCGCGGCGGTACGTGCATCCCCGCGATCCCGTCGACGCTCGAGACGCATGTCGTCAAGTTCCTCGCGAGCAGCCGGGGCGTTCGGCTCACCGCCCAGGGGAGGTTCACCGCCACGGACGTGCGGGATCCCGACTTCGCCGGCCTCGTGGTGTCCCTCCGGTCCCCGTCGGGCACGCCTCTGTATGTGCTCAACCTCCCCGGGAGCGCGCTGCGGCGCAACGGCACCGGGCGCGTCTTCTCGCTCGACCGCGCCCGCCGCGTCGACGCCCCGCCGGGCATCGAACGCCTGTTGATCCGGCGTTTCGGCGACACGTGGGCGCTCCGCCTGAAGACTCTCATCGACGGCGCCGAGAGCGCGCCCAGCGGCGACACCGCGCCCGCGACGTGGAACGTCCTGGTGGCCGACCGGTGCGCTCGCGACCTCGCGCTCGATTGCGCAGGCGACACGCACTTCCTCACCTGCAAATAGGCACACTGCACCCTGCTCCATGTCGGGGCGCACGGCCATCGCACGGCACGATGGTTCAGCGACCGCCGCAGGCCGCGGACAAGGCTGGACGGCTCCGTTCGGGGAACGTCGGCGCACTGCACGCACCTGAACGCGCAGCGCCAGTAAACCCGCGGGCTTTCGCGCTGGACTGCTTCTTGTTCTTCGACCCACCCTTCGATGAGCGCAGTATCGAGGACGCTGGGGACGCTGCTGTGCCTGATGGTCTTGGCGACCACGGCAGCGAATGCGGAAGCGGCATACACGGCACGAGTCCGGTGGCAGCCAAGCACGGGGAGCGGCGTGACCGGCTACCGCGTCTACAGCCGCGCGCTCGCCGCAGCCTACGGCCAGCCGGCGGATGCCGGGATGCCGACGCCCGCCGCGGATGGCTCGCTGTCCTTCCAGCTCGCGGCACTCGACGTGCGGACCGATTACGGCTTCGTCGTCACCGGCTACCGCCCCGATGGCAGCGAGAGCGCGTACTCGAACGAGATGACCCTCGGCTACGCGCAGGTCGCTGCCCAGGTCGACTCCGACGGCGACGGCCTCAGCGACGCCGCCGAGGACGTGAACCTCAACCGCATCGTCGACGCCGGTGAGACGAACCCGCTCGCGGCCGACACCGACGGAGACGGCATCGGCGACGCGACGGATCTGTGCAAGGCCACCGCCGCCGGCAGCCCCGTCGACGCCCGGGGCTGTGCCTGCGCTCAGCTGAACTGCGACGACGGCAATGCATGCACAACCGACACGTGTTCCACGCCGGTCCAGTGCGTCCACGCCACGATCGCCGGCTGCGTCGCCTGCACCACCGCGGCCCAGTGCAACGACAGCAACCCGTGCACCTCCGATCTGTGCACCGCCGGCGTTTGCCAGCACCCGGCCCTCACCAACGGGGCGCCCTGCACCGACGCCAACGCCTGCAACGGCACCGAGACCTGCCAGAGCGGCACCTGCACCGCCGGCACCCCGCTCTCCTGCGACGACGGCAACGCGTGCACCACCGACGCCTGCTCCGCCACCAGTGGCTGCAGCCACACCGCGATCGCCGGCTGCGTCGCCTGCACCACCGCGACCCAGTGCAACGACGGCAACCCGTGCACCTCCGACACCTGCGCCGCCGGCGTCTGCGCCCACGGCACCGTCCAGAGCGGCACGAGCTGCGACGACGGCGACGTTTGCAACGGCGCCGACACCTGCCAGGCGGGCGTGTGCGCGCGCGCCACGCCGCTCGACTGCGACGACGGCAACCCCTGCACCGCCGACACCTGCGCCGCCGCGACCGGGTGCGCGCACGCACCGATCACGGGCTGCAGCGCCTGCACGACGGCCGCCCAATGCGACGACGGCGACCCGTGCACCGCCGACGTCTGCACGGCGAACCGGTGCAGCCACGGCCCCGCGCCGGACGGCACGGTCTGCTCCGACGGCCTGTTCTGCACCACCGACGACCGTTGCGCCGCCGGCGTGTGCCACGGCGGTGTGGCCACCTGCGACTATCTCCGCAACGACTGCCGCACGCCCTCCTGCGACGAAGCCCGGCGCATGTGCGTGACCACGCCGTCGCCGAACGGCGGCACCTGCGCTGCCGACACCAATCCCTGCGACGGCACCCACGCGTGCCTGGATGGCCTCTGCATCGAGGGCCCCGCGCCGAGCTGCGACGACGGCAACGCATGCACGACGGACCGCTGCGACGCCAACGCGGGCCAGTGTGTGCACGACGGCCAGGCAGGCTGCTGCGCCTCCGACGCCGATTGTGCCGACACCGACGCCTGCACCACCAACGAGCGCTGCGACGCGGGACACTGCACCAGCGACCCCGTACAGTGCACGGCACCCGGCGACTGCCAGCAGGGCACCTGCGATCCGCAGGCGGGCTGCAGCACGGCCCCGCTGCCCGACGGGACGCTCTGCGACGACCACGACCCCTGCACCACGACCAGCGCCTGCACCAGCGGCGCGTGCGGGCCAGCGGGGGCGGCCCTCCGGGGAGCGACGGCCGCGGAGGAGGTCGACGTCGGCGACCTCGGCGTCACCCGCTTCACGCTCCGCCCGACCGGCAAGAAGCTCCGTCTGATTGCCCAGGGCCGTTACGCCACCGGCAGCGGGTTGGAGGCTCCGGGCGACGTCACCGTGGCGATCTACGACAGCGAGGACACACCGCTCTACGAGGCGACCATCCCCAACTCCGCGTTCCAACACACGCGCAACCGCGCCGTGTATGTCGCGGGGGGTGAGGCGCCCTTCAACGGCGTGCGCAAGGTCGACCTGCGCCAGGACGGAAACACCGTCCGCGTGAACGTGCGGGCGAACGTCCCCCTCTCGGTCGCCGGGCCGCTTTCCCTATCGACGGGCCAGGGCGTACGCGTGGCGAGCGCCCGCTCGCCCGGTATCCTGACCTGGCTGCTGCGACTCAAGAGCCAGTGCGTCCGGGATCCGGGGATGAAGTGCACGCGCAGCGCGGGAGGCGCTCGCCAGTGCCGCTGACCGGTTTGCCGCAGGCGGCATATCCTGTACAAGCGCACGGGAGCCGGCGTCGCAGGGGCGCGACGAGGTGGCCACGCGCGGCGGCGGCCGACCGGGTACGTCATTGGCGAGGAGGAGGACGGGGTGGGGACGATCGTGCGGGAGACGGGGCAAGGCGCGGCGCGCGCCTGAGCCCCCGGGGTTGCCACCAGCCATGCGGCACTCGGCCATGGCTCGACGTACGCGCCGCACCCTCGCGGCCCTCGTGGTGCTCCTCGCCACGGCTGCGCAGTCGCACGCCGAGACCGTCGCCGTCCGGATCCGCTGGCGCCCGCCAACGGGACGCGTCGCCGGGTACCTGATCTACCACGCGCGCGTCGGGACGACGTTCCCCGCACCGGTCGACGTGGGGCTGCCCGCCACCGCGACGGACGGGACCATCAGCTACCGCCTGTCGGGCATCCTCACGGGGGTGGATCATGTCTTTGCGGTGGCCGCGTACACCAGCGACCGCCGCCGGAGCACCCTCTCGAACTACGGCTTCTTTCACCAACCGGGCGGCTGCCAGACGGTCGCGGACTGCACCCCGATCGACGCCTGCTCGTCGGCGTCGTGCGTCCAGGGCGCGTGCAGCTTCACGCCGCGCGCGAACGGCACGACGTGCGGTGCCGCCACCGCGTGCGCGGCAGCGGCGCTCTGCCAGGCCGGCCACTGCGCCCCGGGGGCTCCGCGTTCGTGCGACGACCACGACCCGTGCACGGATGACGCCTGCACGGACCCCGGCGGCTGCACGCATCGGCCGCGCGCCACCTGTGCGCCGTGCGCGGTGGACTCGGACTGCGCCGACGCCGACGCCTGCACGCTCGACGAGCGCTGCCGCGACGGCACCTGCACGAGCGACGTCCGCACCTGCACGCCGAGCGGCCCATGCACGATCGCCAGCTGCGATGCCACGAGCGGTTGCATCGAGGAGCCCGCGCCCGACGGTACGAGTTGCTCGCCGGACGACGTTTGTCACCTCGACCACTGCGCCGCGGGGCAGTGCATCCGTGGCGGGAGCCGCAGCGACCTCGACCTCGACGTGCAACGCCTCGTCGTCCGTCGCACGCGGCGCACGACGCGCCTGGTCGCGCGCGCGACCACCGGCGCTCCCCTGCCGCGCGATCCCGCCGATGCCGGCCTCGAGCTCGTCCTGGAAGACCGCACCGGCACACCGGTGCTCGTCACGCAGGTCGGCGCTGCCGACCTCCTCCGGCGCGGCAGACGCCGCGTCCTCCGTCTCGGAACGGCCGGCGCTTCGGGGACGGCTGGCCACCCGTCGCTGGTCCGCCGGCTCACCCTCGAGGTCGGCAAGCACGGGATGACGATCCGCCTCGAGGCGACTCTGCCCGCCGGAGCGCTGCCCACCGACCTCGTCTGGCACGTCCGCCAGGACGCCGTCTGCGCGAGCCGCGACCTCGCATGCACCGCGACCGCCGCCGTCGCGCGCTGCCGCGGCACCCCCGACGCGCCCTCGACCGCCGCTCAGTTGAGGTAGCCGAGCGCCCGCAGCCGCGCGCGCTGCTCGGACGTGAGCGCGGTGCGCCGCGCACGATCCGCCGTCCACTGCGCCCGCCAGTCGCCGAGCACGGACCGCAACGACGCTCCGTCGTCGGCCGGGCTGCGCACGAGGTTGCGCTGCTCGCTTGGATCGGTCTCGAGGTCGTACAGCTCCTGCCACGTCGGATCGTGCAGACCCTCGATCAGCTTGCGGGTCCGCGTACGGATCGCGCTCAGCGGACGCGGGGCGTCGGCGACCTGGATGCCGCTGAACGCCGGCACCTCCGGCAGCGACTCCGGGTGCTCCGCCGCCATCAGCGGCACGAGGTCCCGCTCGGCCCCGGCGACCTTCGGCGACGGCATCCCGAAGCCACGCGGCGGCGGCACCCCGACGAGCGAGAGGATCGTCGGGGCCACGTCCATGAGCCGCACCTGCGGTCCGATCGTGCGCCCCGCGGGAACGTGGCCCGGAAACCGCATCACCAGCGGCACCAGCACGCTCTCGTCGTACACGACCTTTGCGTGTCCCTTGTGGCCATGCTCGAAGAACTCGTCGCCGTGATCCGCCGTGACGACCACCAGCGTCTCGTCGAGCACGCCGAGCGCGCGGAGCTGCGCCAGGATCCGCCCGAGGTGCTCGTCGGTGAATCGGATTTCGCCGTCGTAGAGCGCCACGACGTGCGCCAGGTCGCGCGGGTCCATCTCGGCGTTGATCGCCGGGTTGTTGAGGAAATCGACTCCGTTCACGTGCCCCGCGTAGTCGGGGTCGAAGAGCGTGTCGTACGGTGGTGGCGGCGTGTAATCGTAGTGCACGTCCCACATGTGGACGAACAGGAAGAACGGCCGTTGGCGACCGCCGTCATTCCACCCCGTCAGCCACTCCGAGACGAGCCGCACCAGCGCCGGCGACGTGATGCTGCGATGCGAGGCGTCGAAATTCTGCTTCGCCACGGTGTAGTCGTCGTAGTGCTCGAAACCCTGGCTGAACCCGTTGCTGGCGTCCAGATAGGGACCCGACACGAATCCGGCCGTCGCGTAGCCCGCGTCCCAGAGCACCTGGGTGAGAAACGTGGTCGACTCGCGGCGAATCTGCAGCCCGTCGTCGACGACCCCGTGCACCTCCGGCGGCAGCGACGTGAGGAGCGTCAGGTGCGACGGGAGCGTCCACGGCGTCGGCGCGACGACCGTCTCGAAGCGCGTCCCCTCCGCCGCGAGGCCGTCGATCACCGGGGTGGTGTCCCGCCCGTATCCATAGGCGTGCACGTGATCGCGGCGCAGCGAGTCGATCGAGACCAGGAGCACGTTCGGCGCCCCTCGTCGCGCGACGGCCTGCGCCACGTCCGCGGGCCGGATGGCGGCCATCGCGATCAACGCGCCCCCGCCAAGACCAATCGCCGCTGCCACCAGTCCCCGCACCAGCACCGCCACACTCCGCGGCGTCCGAACGACCCGCATGAGCACGATCCAGACGAGCACCCCCACCGCCGCCGTCACCTGGATCTCGCGCACGGAGCCGAGGCCGATCACCTGATGGACACGCCCGTAGAGCGGCCCGATCAGGAACGCCGCCACGACCGCAAGCGGGAAGCCCCGCTGCCACCCCGTCCACGACGGCCAGCGCCGGCGCGCCACCGCGACGAACGGGGCGACCGCGCCCGCCACGACCCAGTGCAGCGCGAGCACCGTCAGCCCGCCGAGCACCAGCACCCGCGGGATTCCCGATCGATCGAGCTCGAAGGGGTGCACGACGACGCCGGGGGCGTACGCGAGCAGGTTCATGTCGAACCGCTCGAAGAGATGGCGCAGGAACCACACGAACTCGAGGTCGCTCACCCGCGCGAGACCGATGCCGCGCGCCAGACGAATGACGTCGATCGCGGTGACCAGCATCGCCGCCGCCGCACTGACGCCGAACACCGTGCCGACCGGTCGCACGGACCCGCCGTCGCGCGTCGCCGCATGCGCCCGCGTCCCGCCGAGTATGTCAGGTGCCGGTGGGCGCATGAGGAAACGCGACTCGGCGCTCGACCCGGGCGGGCACGATCCGTTGCCCGAGCACGATGAGCATCCGTTGCACGAACGCGAACGCGAGGAGCTGGACGGCCGCGAGGCTGAGGACGCCGCCGAACGCGATCGTCGCCCAGTCGACCGCGATGTGCCCGGTCGTGGCGTACTCCCAGAGCGCACGAGCGTTCATGCCGACCGCGATCGCGACCGCCAGCGCCGCCACCGCCACCGGGTGACCGAACAGCGCCGCGCGCAGGCGCCGCCGCAGTCCTTCGCCCCGCGGGCGGGGTGGATTCACCAGCTCCTGCGCCAGGTCGCCGAGCACGCCCGCGTAGAGGAACGCAAGCCCGCCGCCGAAGAGGACGAGGACGGTGAGCATGCGGTACACGCGATCGGGAGCGAGATGCCCGGTACCGAGATAGTCGCGCAGCGGACCGAGCGCGTACAGCACCGCCACGGCCAGCTGCAACGCACCGATCGATCCGAGGATGAGCAGCGGCCGGTAGCTGAGCGCCGTCTCGACGATGACGCGCAGGAAGCGCCAGCCGTCGCGGACGACCGAGAGCTTGCTCCGTCCCTCGCGCTCCGCGTAGGTCATCGGCACCTCGACGATGCGCAACCGCGGGTCGAGGGCGGCGCGGCAGCTCATCGCCGGAGTGAAGTGCAGCCCGTCGGGGAGCGGCTCGAGCACGCCCAGCGCGTCGCGTGTCAGCACACGCATGCCGCTGGCGGAATCGGCGACGTGCGTGCCCGACAGCAAGCGGATGAGGGCCGCGAAGAACCGGTTGCCGAGCCGCCGCACCCGCGGCATTCCACTCCCCGGGCCCATGCGGTTGCCGAGCGCGATCGAGGCCCCGCCCTGCACCGCCTGGATCATCGGCACGAAAAACCGCGGGTCGCACGTGCCGTCCGCGTCGAGGAACCCCACGAGGTCGCCGGTCCCGGCGCGGAACCCCGTCAGCAGCGCGGCCCCGTAGCCACGGTTGCGCCCGTGCGAGACGACCCGCACGCCCTCGACACCGCGCGCGAGCTCCGCGGTGCGATCCGTCGAGCCATCGTCGACGACGATCAGCTCCACCGTCTCGCCCGTCGCCGCGCGGATCCGCGGCGCCTCCGCGCAACAGCGCCGGCAGGTCGAGACGATCGACTGCTCCTCGTTGAGCGCCGGGATCACGATCGTCAGCATCGGGGACTTTCGGGGGGCCGTGGTGCATATCGCGTGCCCGCAAAACGGGTCAACACGCCGCTGCACACCCGACGTCCCCTCATCGAGCGTCGACCGGCGTGCGGCATCTGCCGCAGCGTGCCCTGCAGCGACCGAGAACACACCCGCTCACCGCGCGTGCCAACGCCGTCATACCAGAACACGCCCATCCGTGAGCGCCGCAGCGAGGATGTCCGCGATCCGCTCCGCGGCGCGACCGTCCCCGTACGGGTTGTGCGCCTCGGCCATCGCCGCATACGCCGCCGGGTCCCGCAGAAGCCGTTCCGCCTCCGCGACGATGCGCGCCCGCGACGTCCCCACCAGGCGTGCCGTGCCCGCCTCCACTCCCTCGGGCCGCTCCGTGGTCTCGCGCATGACGAGCACCGGCTTCCCGAACGTCGGCGCTTCCTCCTGAATGCCGCCCGAATCCGTGATCACGATCGTCGCGCGTCCGAGCAGGTCGACGAGGTCCGGGTAGTCCACCGGCGGGAGCAGATGCACCCGCGGGTGGTCCGCGAGAATCGCCCGCACCGGCGCCTGTACCTCCGGATTCAGGTGAACCGGATACACGAGCTCGACATCGGCGTTGCGCTCGGCCAGCTCCCGCAGCGCCTCGCACAGCTCGCGGAATGGACCACCGAAGTTCTCGCGCCGGTGCGCCGTCACCAGCACGAGACGGCGCGTTTCGTCGAGCCGCGGGAGCACCCGACGCCCGCGGGCCGCCACCAGCTCGGACGCCCAGCGGAGCGCGTCGATCACGGTGTTGCCCGTGACGTCGACCGCGGCGGCCGGCACCCCCTCGCGCAGCAGGTTGTCGCGAGCCCAGGTGGTCGGTGCGAAGTGCCAGCGCGCCACCACGGTCGCGAGCTGGCGGTTCGCCTCCTCGGGAAACGGCGCGTCGAGACGCCAGGTGCGCAGCCCCGCCTCGACGTGTCCGACCGGGATACGCGCGTAGAACGCGGCGACCGCCGCCGCGAACGTCGTCGTGGTGTCGCCCTGCACCAGCACCGCCGCCGGCGCGATCGTCTCGAGCACGGCGGGCAACCGCTCCAGCACCCGCGCGGCCACCTGCGTCGGCGACTGCGCCGCCTGCATCACGCCCAAGCGGTGATCGGGGCGCACCCCGAAGAAGTCCAGCACCTGATCGAGCATCTCGCGGTGCTGATCGGTGACACACACGATCGGCCGGAGGCCCGGCGTACGCGCCAGCGCCCGCACGACGGGAACCATCTTGATGGCTTCCGGGCGCGTACCGAAGACGCAGAGCACGGGCCGAGCGTCGCTCATCGCAGCGCTCCGAGGCGTGGCAGGGCCGCATCGCGAGCCGACAGCAGCGGCGCATCGACGGGCCACGCGACCGCGATCGTCGGATCGTCCCACACCACGCCGATCTCGTCGGCCGCGTCGTACGGCGCCGTGCACTTGTATTCGATCTCGGCCACCTCGCTGACGACACAGAACCCGTGCAGGAACCCGGGTGGCACGTAGAGCTGCCGGCAGCTGTCCGCCGTGAGCGTCACGCCGACCCATCGTCCGTACGAGGGCGAGCCCGATCGCACGTCCACCGCGACGTCGAACACCTCGCCTACCACGGCGCGCACGAGCTTCCCCTGCGGGTTCCGGCGCTGGCCGTGAAGCCCCCGCAGCGTCCCGCGCACCGAGCGCGAGTGGTTGTCCTGCACGAAGGGGGCGGCGATCCCCGCCGCGCGATACCGCTCCGCGTGGTACGTCTCGAGGAAGAAGCCCCGCTGGTCACGGTACACGTCGGGCTCGATGATCAGGACGTCGGGAATCTCGGTCGGAGCAACCTGCATCGCCACAGCCTAGGAACCCTGGGGGTCCGTTTCAAACGCCATGCGCACCGCGCCGATCGGGCGCGGTCACCGGCGCTTTCGGGAGACCTCGACGACGGCCGCGAGGAAGCGCGAGCGCCCGCCGTGCTGGACCGTCACGTCGACGAGCACGGGCAACGGATCGGTCGCGGCGAGAAGCCGGCGACCCGTTCGATTCAGCTTGAGTCGCAGCACCGCCCGGCGCTCGTGGGTTCCCGCAACGCGCTTGAGCACCGCCTTCACCCGACTCGTCACCTGCGTACCCGGCGCGGCGAGATGGTTCCGCGTCGCACCGCGGTCGGCGCTCGCGAAGCCGACGGCGCTGCAGCGCTCGCCCGCGCCGGTGCCCCCTCCGGGCGCCTCGCACGTCACGTCGATCCGCGACGGGGCGGCCGACGCCGGCACGGTCCCCGTGCGCCTGGTCCGCCCGCTCGCCCGGGCAGTCCGGTCCGCCCCGTCACACGCGGCGCCGGCGTCGCACGCGTCGATCGTCCCGCCGCGCGGCAGGCAAACCCCGCGGGCCGGCGGTTCGCGCGGCAGCCCCCCGTGCCATCGCAGGTATCGGCCTCGTCACAGTCGGCGCTCGACGGATCGCCGCACGGGGTCCCGGCCGGCCGCGCGCGACAGTCCGACGCGCAGCATCCCGAGGTCACCTCGTCGCACTCCTCCCCTTCGTCGACCACGCCGTTGCCGCACAGGGGCGCGGTCGTGGAGGTCGTGGTCGCGTGCGGAGCGGTGCTGGTCGTGGTGGTCGACGCCGGCGGCTGCGTGCTGGTCGTCGGGGCGTGCGTGGTCGTGGTCGTGGTCGGAGGCCGCGTCGTCGTGGTGGTCGTCCCGCCGGCGATCGTCGTGGTGGTCGTGGAGGGACGCGTCGTGCTCGTCGTCGTCGAGGTCGTCGTCGTGGTCGTCGTCACCCGTGTCGTGCTCATCGTCACCCGCGTCGTGCTCGTCGACGACGTGGTGGTGGTCGGCCATGTCGTGCTCGTCGTCGACGACGTCGACGTGGTCGTGGTGGTCGTCGTCCGCGTCGTCGACGTGGTCGATGACGTCGTGGTGGTGGACGTGGTCGTCGTGCCGCCCGAGCACGCCGGGGCCGCGCCGGGCAGTACGCCTTGAGCTGATTCGCCGCGATGCTGGCGCCGACCGCGCCCCCGCGACGGTGGCCGCCTGCGTATCCGTCTCGATCAGCGAGACCTCCGCCGCCGCGGTCAGCGCGAAGCTCGGCGCCGCGTCGATGAAGCTCGTCGCCGCACCGTCCAGTTCCCACAGCCGCACCACGAATCCCCGGTCGGGCTCCTCGGCGGGCTTGAACGCCGTGACGAGCACGTTCGGGCTGCTGACAGCGAGGCTGTCGGTAGGCTGGCAGAAGGGCCCGGACTGCCCGCGCGCGCGGCGACAGCGCGCGCAGCGAAGTTCTGGTGCTCCAGCGCCGCGCGCATCGCCTCGCTGCCGGAGTACGCCCCGGTCTCGCCGCGCAGCGCGAACCGGAAGACGAAGTTGGTATCCCCACCCTGGTCGTCGACCGACCCCTGCGCGACGTTCCCACCCGCCAACACGGAGGCCGTCGTCGTCGGCAGGTCGAACGCCGACGTCGTGCTGTTGCCGAACCGCACCGCGAACGCATCCCCGGCTCGACAGCGTGACGCGTGGTAGCCGGCGTCGGCAAACGAGAGGAAGTGGTTGAGCGTCATGTGATCCGCCCGCGTTCCGGCCAAGAGTCGCCCCCCTGTGCGGCGAGCCCGGGGCGCGCGACGGCTCCCACCTCCTCGAAGTGGATCGCCGGCGGGCTCACGCCAAAGTCGAACAAGTACTCCCGCTTCCCGCCGAGTGCGCTCTGGATGCCGTCCTCGATCTCCACACGATCGACGCCCGCGAGCGTGACGCGCACGGTCCGGACCGGCGTACCCGCCACGCTGCGCAGCGACGTCGTCGTACAGGGCCCTGGTTCTCGACCACGAGGCCACTGCTCGTCCCGCCGCCGAAGTCGTTGAACGCGCTCGTGGCGCGGACGCTCTCGCGGCTCGTCACCTTGTCGTAGGCGCTGGTGATCTCCCCGCGCGAGCCGAGGGTCACGCGGTAGGAAGCTCTCGATCGTTCGCGGTGACGGTCGCGGCGTTCGCGGCGCGGCCAGGTGCCGGCCGCCCAGCGATAGACGCGGTAGCCGGGCGACGGGACGTTGCTCGCCAGGATGCGGAGGTAACGGGTACCGCCGAGCGTCACCACCTGGCTCGGCACCTCGGTACCGGTGGCGACGTCCGTCACCACGTAGGGACCGGCACCGGCAACGGCGAGATCGGCCACGTCGGTCCGGGCCCAGCCGAGGGGATTGAACACGGCGAAGCGGTCTTCTCCGGCGGGGGTCGCAAACCGGCTCGCGACCGCGGCGGTCGCCGCCGTGTCGAGCGCCGCCACCGCGTCGGCGAAACTCTGCGCCCAGGTCCGCTTGTTGGCGACGAAGGACCCGGCTGCACCGGTGACCCAGGTGTGCTCGAAGTACTTGAAGTAGTCGACCCACGCGGCGTCGAGGGCCTGCTGGTGAGGCGACCAGAACGTCGGGTCGGCCCATTGCGCGACCGCAGCCAGCGCCTCGGCCGTGCGCAGCTCCTCGACGGCGCGTCGCGTCTGCGCGGTCGGCGCCGCGAGCGTGGCGGGAAGAAGGTCCCACTCGTTCCCGAAGCCCCCCTTGCGTGCGGGAAGTTGGGCCCGGCTCGCCTCGAGGTCCTGGAAGTAGTCGACCTCGTTCGAGAACACCGCCTGGTCCGTCGTGTGGCTGGCGTTGAAGGTCGCGACCAGCTGTCCGAGCACGCCGGTCTTCACCGTATTCGCGCTCTCGGTACCGACGTCGTCCCAGCCGAGGCCGAAGAGGCCCGTCGGCAGTCCGGTCGGGGCGGAGAACTGGCTGATCGCCGTATCGAGCGCGGACGACGAGAGATTGGCTCGCGCCTCGGCGTACCCGCCCCACGAAGCGTTGCTCCCCGTGAGCCGGTACCACTTCATGAGCAGCTCGCGGTCGTCCGGGCCGAGCCAACGGAAGACTTCGTCGGCGCGAGCAAGATACGGGGCATCGGTGGCGCAGCCGCAGAGCCCCTTCCATGAGTATTTGACGCGGCTGCCCGCCCAGATGCTCGCGATGCCCCAGGGGATGGTCGAGTTCTCCATCTCCTGCGCGGTGAGAAAGGAGACGCCGTACTGGCGCTCCATGCGCCCCGGATAGTAGCCGGCACGGATCGCCGCCTCGGTCGGGACGGCACCGTAGAGCGTGACGAAGGGGTTGAGCGGGACGGTGATCTTCCCCGCCTTCATGGCGTCGATCAGGAGCTGAAAGTCCGCGGCACTGCGGCTCTGCTGGTAGAGCCGCAGGTACCACCAGCAATCGGCCGCGAACGGCTGCGCCGCGGGGTTGGTCTTCAAGTAGTAGTCGAGCTCGGAGAGCATCGACTGATCGTAGGTCTGCGTGGAGGCATTCCAGCCGTAGTCGGTGTGGTTGTCGTTGGCGACGTAGATCCGGTGCGCGCCCGCGGGGACCGCCACAACGGACAGCATGACGGCGACCACGCACGCCACGCCCCACCAGCGGCGGAGCAAAGGACGGTGGCCGCCCGCAGCTCGGTGTCGTTCTGAAGACATCGCGGGGGGGGCGAGCCGTATTCTTGCCCAGGTCGCGCCGGGCCGCACAAGCCCCCTCCCGCAGGCGGACCGCACGGCGCTCGCGATCCCCGCGTCCGCGAGAATCAGCGTTGACAGCGCGTGACGCACCCCCTAACGTCGCCCCGGGTCTCGCGCGGGCTGCCCCCGAGGGCGCGCGGCGCGGACCGCCGACGGAGGCACACGCATGGGAGGTCACGTTCGTCCAGCTCGGGGCCTTCGCCTCGCCGCCGTGTTCCTCGCCCTGCTGGCCGGCAGTCCGGCGCGGGCGCACCGGATCTACGTCGCCAACGACAACCACACCGACTACGGCTGGAACGCCACCACCGACGCCTACGATCAGTCGATGCTCTCCGAGCTCGACTACTACCTCGGGCGCATCGCCGCCACGGCCGGACGCCCGGCGCCGGAGCAGGCGCGCTTCAACGCCGACTGCTGGTGGTATCTCCACCTCTACGAGCAGAACCGCTCCCCGGCCCAGTTCCAGGCACTCATCGAGGCCATCCGATCGGGGCACGTCACCGTGCCCCTGAACCCCTTCGTCGAGCTGTACGGGGCGCTTCCGACGGAGGCCGCGATCCGCGCCGGCTACTATCCCGGCCGGATCGAGCGCCAGTACGGGCTCTCCTTTCTCACCGCGCAGGAGATGGAGAACTCGACCATCCCCTGGGGCATCGCGAGCATCTGGGCGGGCAGCCGCGTCAAATACTCATGGAAGGGGCTCTGCGGCTGTTTCGAAACCGCACCGTACGCGAATCGCACCGACGAGGTCTTCCGTTGGCTCGGGCCCGACGACCGCGAGCTGCTCATGAAGTGGTACCAGCTGAGCGGCAACGCATCCTGGGGCGGCTACGCCGAAGCGCGCGACAACCAGTCGGCCGGAGCGCTCCAGTCGTCGCTCAATCAGTTCTCCGTTCCGACCGGACTGCCGACGGGGCTCTTCGGCCTCGGCTGGGACGACGTGACGACGCAGACCACGGCCCTCGAGACCCTGGTCCAGCAGTGGAACGCCGCGCACCCCGGCGGCGACCAGGCGATCCTGTCGAACGAGGTCGACTACTTCCAGGACCTCGAGACCAAGCGCAGCCAGCTCCCGGCGCGAAAGGGCGGCTTCGGCAACGAGTGGGACCTGTGGCCGATCTCGCTCGCGGAGCCGACTGCCAGCACGCGCCGCGCGATCGAGCGACTGCGCACCGCGGAGGGGCTCGCCGCGCTCGTGCACTGGGGGGACCGGACCTTCTGGAACGCGCGGCAGGCCGGGCTCGCCGACGCGCTCATCGACTACTTCAAGTACTTCGAGCACGGCTGGGCGGACGGAGGGGTCGGCATCGGCTACGTCGTCACCAACAAGCGGACCTGGGCCCAGCACGTCGAGGACACGGTCGGTCAGCTCGACACCGACGCCGCCGCCGCGCTGCCGCCGCTGTTCGCGACGCCCGACGAGGACCGCTTCGTGGTCTTCAACCCGCTCGGCTTCGACCGCACCGACGTCGCCGACCTCCCCGTCACCGGCACCGGCCCCTACGTCGTCACCGACGTCAGCGCCGGGACCGAGGTGCCGAGCCAGATGGTGACGCTCGGTGGCACGCGTTACCTCCGCATTCTCGCGAGCAACGTCCCGTCGCTCGGCTACCGCGTCTACCGCTGGACGGCCGGTACCCCGGCGACGCTTCCGAACGCCGCCACCACGGCCGGCCTCGCCATCGACGGTGAGCGCTACCGCGTGACGCTCGGCAGCCGCGGCGAGATCACCAGCCTCATCGACGAAGCCAACGGCAGCCGCGAGCTGGCGAAGACGTCGCTGAACGACTTCGGCAGCGGCTCTGGCGCCACCGGCGCCGCGGAGAACACGGGCCCGGTCTCGGTCACGTTGCGCGCCGACATCGGCGGCACCCCGTCTCGACGCGTCCGCGTGACGCTCTATCGCGGCATCGACCGCGTCGCCGTCGAGAACGAGGTTCTCGGCGGGCTCTCCGGTGACCACGCCTACGCGTTCGACTGGAACTTCGCCGCACCCCAGATCCGGTTCGAGGAGGTCGGCGCCGTGGCGCGGCCCGGTCTCGTCTCCCAGGGCGGCGATTTCCTCCCCGGGACGCGCGCCGACCTGATGACGCTCAACCACTTCGCCAGCCTCAGCGAGGGTGGCTACGCAGTCACGCTCTCCAACTGGGATGCGTTCGCGATGAGCGTCGGCAGCAGCACGCCGAGCACGTTCGATCTCCCCTCGAGCCGCCTGCGGGTGCTGGCCACCGGCGAGCCTTCGGGTGCCGGCATCAACGCACAGGCGGGCGACCACTACTTCCTCACCCGCTTCGCCGTGCGCGGCGCGAGCGGGGGCTGGAGCGGCCCCGACGCGATGCGGACCGCCCTCGCGCACCAGAACCCGCTGCGCGCGATCGCGCTGGCGCGCAACCAGGCCGGCCAGCTCACGGCCGCCACCGGCAGCTTCCTCTCGGTGAGCGCGCCCAACGTCGTCGTGACGGCGTTCAAGCCCGCCGAAGAGGGCGACCGCGGCCTCGTCGTCCGGCTCTGGGAGACCGCCGGGACCGCGACCAGCTTCACGATCGCCACCGGCCCGTTCCAGCCGACGCAGGCGTGGGTGGTCTCCCTCAACGAGACCGATCTCGGCCCGGCGAGCGTGAGCGCCGGCGCGATCAGCGCCGCGATCGGCGCCAACCAGATCATGGCCTTCCGGTTCGTTCCGAAGCCGTATGAGGAAGTTCCCGGGGACAACTGCCCCGGCGTGCCCAACCCGGGGCAGGAGGACACCGACGGCGACGGCCCCGGCGACGCGTGCGACAACTGCCCCCAGATCGCCAACCCGGGCCAGGCAGATGCCGACGGCGACGGTGTCGGCGACGCCTGCGACGTCTGCTCGGCTCTCGTCCCCGGGCAACGCCAGTGGACGAAGCCGAGTCTGCACCTCACGCGGATCAACGACGGCGTGACGGGAAACGACGCGCTCGCCTGGAAAGGGCGGTTCACCCTCGCCACCGGCGCCTTCACGATCGACCCGCGGGCGAACGGCGCACGACTCCAGCTCCGAACCGCCGCAGGCGCCCTCGCCCTGGACGTCGCCCTGCCCGCGCAGGCCTACGCCGCGCCGGGCCCCGGCTGGCTCCTCACCAGCGGCGGGCGCCAGTGGCTCTTCAAGGACGGGCGAGCCGGCGGGACCGGCGGCATCATCCGCGTCGCGGCCCGCCACCTCGGCGGCGGCGTGGTACAGCTCAAGGTCGTCGGCAAGAAGGCGACGTTCCCGCTCGTGCCGGCGAACGTGCCGCTCCAGGGAACGATCGTCCTCGGCGGTGCCACGGCGGGTGCCACCGGCGAGTGCGGCGAGATCGCGTTCGCACCCGGCACCTGCACGACAAACGCCGCGCAGAACAAAATCATCTGTACCGCGCCGAAGCCTCGGCGCGCGTCTCGTCGCAACGGCTGACGCGGCCTGTTCTCTCCCCGGCAGATTGCCGTGGGATATGCCCGCGTGATCACACGACGGCTCGGCCCCCTGCTCGCTCGGCCGTGGAGGGGAGCCGGCGTCGCCTCACTTTCCGTGGCTCTCGGCGGCCGCCGTGCGACTCCAGCGGTCGCCGAGGAGCACGCTGTTGATCCACCGCAGGTACTCGACGCCGACGTCGCGGACCTGCCGGCGATCGCGCCACCACGCGTTCGGGTCGAAGGGGTCGTTGGGCACGCTGCGCACCGCGACGCGCGTCGTCGAGGCCAGCGCACGCCGGAGCAGGACACGCGACCGCGCCGTGTGACTCCGCGCGGTGAGGAAGAGCACGTCCCGCGGGTGCTCCACTGCCGCGAAGCGGGCGACCGCGGCGATCTCCTGATTGGTGCCGTCGACGGTCTCGGGAAGGATCACGATGGCATCGGACCGGACCCCGCTGCGCTCGAGGATGTCGCGCGCCAGCGCCGCCGGGTCGGGGATCGTCACCCCCCGCGCGCGCAGTGCGGCGTCGATCGGGTCCGCGACCCAGGGGGCGACGACGATGCGGCGCCCGATGCCACTGGCATACAGCCGCGCGGCCTCCACCGCCGCCCCCTTGAGGCTGGCGTTCGACACCACCACGACGTCCGCCGGTGCGAGCGGGTCCTCGGCGACCAACACGCCCCCAGCCATCCCGAGCAGCCGGTGTCGAGCGAGCCACAACGCGCCCGCCACCAGCGCCAGCAGCGCCACCCTGCGCAGCACGTCCCGTCGCCGCGCGGGGCGGCGCCCTACGGGACGCGAGGTGCCCACGGGTCGGCCACGCCGTCGCGGCGCCGCTTCAGCTCGGGAAACGGCGTGTCCTCGTAGTGCGTGGCGAGGTATTCGCGGACCTCGGGCTCGAGGATCGCGACGAACTCGTCGTCCGCGGCGAGCGGTGCCCGCGTGCGCTCGAGCGCGTCGACGATGTCGCGGCCCCGCTCCTCACGCGAGAGCATGGGCTGGAAGTCCTCCTGCAGGAACCAGTACCGGTACGCGTGCGGGCGGAACACGCCCCAACCGGTGCGACCGTCGAAGAACGGCTCGTCGGGCCGCGTCGTCGCAAGCACGTACTCGACCCGCGCCCGCTGCTCCGCGTTGCCGTTGCGCGGAATCCAGTCGACCTGCTGCACGACCGCGAGCACGAGCACGAGCGCCAGGCAGAGCGCAGCGCGAAGCCCAGGGGCTCGGCGGCCGGCGATCGCGAGCAGGCCACCGAGCACGCCCCACAGACCGACGGTCACCGCCATCGCCGTGAGCGTCAGCTTGTTGGCCGCGAGCACGCGCAGCCCGACGAGATCGACCACTCCAGCCCCGATCGCGGCCGCCGCGATGCACGTGCGCCACGCGCGACTGCCCGACGCCGGCAGAAAGTGCTCCCGCCACCACGCGACCATCTGCATGCCGGCGGTGGCGACCGCGAACGGAACCACGAGGATGAAGTACTCCTCGAAGCAGACCGGCAGCAGCACGATGCCGAGCGCCATCGCGACCAGCATGAGCGCCGGTCCGTCGGCCGGTGTGACGGCGAGCCGACGGCGCGCAAGTCCGATCAGTGTCGCGAGCGCGCCGGCGGCGGCGGTGGCGTAGACGAAGGCCTCGCTCGCCCCGAGGATCACCAGCTCGCGGCGCGGGAAGTAGTGGAACTTGTAGCCGATGTTGAGCAGCACGGCGTCGCGCACGAAGGCGACCACGGTCTCCCGGCCGAGCGCCAGCGCCACCAGCGCCGCCGTCGCGAGCCCCCCGGCGACGTAGGCCGCCAGGTCGCGCAACCACCGCCGACCGTCGCGGCGCCACGACCCGAGCGGCAGCGCACCGAGAAAGATCACCGCATGCGCGATCGCGGCGAAGATCGCCTTCTGCGTGAACAGCCCGGCCAGCGCATAGGCCGCGCCGCCGAGGGCGCAGCGCAGCGGGCGTCCGCGTCCCGCGCCGACGAGCCACGCCGCACCGACCAGCAGCGGCAGCGCGTAGGTGTCGAGGAACCCGAGCGTCCCGAACCGGAACAGGAAAAAGTTCCCGAGCAGCAGCGCCGCCACCACGAGGCCCTCGGTCCGGCCGCGGATCGCCCGCACCCACGCCGCGATCAGGGCAATCGTCGCGAGATGGACGCCGAGCGAGAGGAAGCGGACATGGATCATCGTATCGAAGGTCGGCGCGCCGAACGGGATCAGCGCCGCGATCAGGTAGTAGTAGAGCGGCGGGTGATGCGCGAAGAAGTCGACGTAGGGCGTTTGTCCCCGCGCCATCAGGAACGCCGGGTGCACGTGCTGGAACTCGTCGTACACGATTCGCCCCTCGTGCACGTAGCGCAGGCGCAGGAGGATCGCGGCGCCGAGGAGCAGGAGGACGGCCACGACGCCCACGACGCGGCCGCGCGACCGCCGCTCGGAGGAGGCAGGGGGCAGCATGCGGAGCCGCGGGCATAGCGCGCCGTCCGGAGAAGCGTCAAGCACAGCGGGCTCGGCGTTGCCGGCGCCCCGCATCCACGCTACAGGCAGCGGCGCCGCCCGTGATCCATGACGCCCGACCGCGACAGGCACCCGCCCGAGCTGCCCTGGCTGGACCCGCTGAAGGGCGTCGCGATGGCGTGGATCTTCGCGAACCACGTCAGCGAGCGGCTGTTCAGCTACCCGCTCATCGCCAACCCGACGCACGGCTGGCCGCCGCTCGCGGACCGCGTCGCGCAGCTCCGGCCGCTCACCGGGCACGGGCTTCTCGACCCCTTGCTCAACCTGCTGCGCTGGGTCGGCTGGGCGGGCGATCAGGGCGTGCAGCTCTTCCTCATCGCGAGCGGCATCGGGCTCGCGTGGGGGCTCGCGGCGCGCGCGCCCGAGCGCCCCGTCTCGGCGCGCGAGTTCTACCGCCGGCGCGCGGCGCGCATCTACCCGCTCTGGTGGGCGGCGCACCTGCTGTTCCTCGCCCCGTCGCTGGCGGTCGGGCGCGTGCGCCTCGACAACCTCGACCTGCTCTGGAGCCTCGCCGGCATTCGCATCGCACCGCACCTGCTGTACTACGTCGCGCCCGCCTGGTGGTACGTGGGCTGCCTGCTGCAGCTCTACCTGGTCTTCCCGCTCCTCTGGTCGCTGCTGCGACGCCTCGGTCCCTCGACGTTCCTGCTCGCGACGCTGGCGGTCACCTTCGCCGTGCGCGGCGCTGGCCTGCTGGTGCTCGACGACACCCTCGACTGGTGGTCGCGCGGCGGCCTCTTCATCACGCGGGTCCCAGAGTTCGCGTTCGGCATGGCGCTCGGCCTCCAGCTCCGCCAGGACCCGCAGGCGGTGGACGCGCGGCTGCGCGCCGCACCAGCTCTGCTCGGCGCGACCGGCCTCTACGTTGCCGGGACCCTGCTCTCCCTCACGCTCGCCGGGATGACCGTGGCCCCGTTCCTCCTCGGCGTCGGCGCCTGCATGCTGCTGTACGCCGCGCTCGGCGGCGCCTCCCCGCGCCACGCGCACGGGGTGCTGCGCTGGATCGGGCGACACTCCTACGCGATCTTCCTCGTCCACCAGCCGCTCGTCTGGATGCTCGTCCCGGAAGGGCTGACCGGGCGCCGCGCGGTCGCCGGGCCGCTCCTCGCCGTGCCCCTGACCCTCGGGCTCGCGCTGGCGCTCGAGCGCGCCGTCGATCTCGTGACGACCCTGCGACGCCGCCTCGGCATCGCGCGCCTGGTGCTGCTCGGCGCGGCGCCGCTCGCCGCCGGCTACGTCGGGCTCGTCAGCGGAGAGCTGCTCCTGCGCCACATCGACCCGCAGGAGGCGGGCGGCTGGGGCGAGCGGCCGTCGCTCGAGCCCCATCCCGTGTTCGGCTGGCGGCTCATCCCCGACCGGCGCACGCACCTCCAATGGGACGGCTACGACTACTGGATGACGTCGAGCGCGCTCGGCTTCCCGGCACCCGAGTACCCGGCGGCGAAGCCCGCCGGTGCGTTGCGCATCCTCGTGACCGGCGACGCCTTCACCAGCCCCGAGGGCGTCGACACGGAGCGCGGCTGGGCGCGCGGCCTGGAGACCGAGCTCGGCCGGCGCCTCGCCGGGCGCCGCGTCGAGGTGATGAACTTCGCGATCACGGGATACGGCCCGAACCAATTCGCCGCGGTGGTGGAGACCTTCGCGCCCACCTACCGGCCGGACGTCGTGCTCGTGGAGTCGTTCGTCAACGACTGCGAGGACGTGACGATCGGCGACGACGACTTCCGCGCATCGATCGGCTTCCAGAAGCGGCCGCAGAACGGCTGGGGCGCCACCCTGCGCCTCACCAACGTGGTCCACTTCGCGCGCGTCGCCGTGCTCGAACCGCTGCTCGAGCACGCGCTCGGCCGCCCGCGCGCGCAGGGGTTCTTCCAGGCGGGGCTGCCGTGGCTCGAGCGCGGCAGCTTCTGGGACGGCGGTCCGTGCCGCGTGCAGGTCGCGGAGCGGTTCGAGCGCATCCGCCGCGTCACGCAGGCGATCGGCGCACGGCTGGTGGTCGTGATGGTGCCCGCGTCGGCGCAGGTCTGCCGACCGGAGGATTTGCCGAATCTCCCGCGCGTCGTCGATCTCGGCGACGCCACGCGCTGGACTCTCGACGAGCCGCAGCGCGCGCTCGACGAGATCACGCGCGCGGCAGGCGGTACCTTCATCGACCTGCGCCCGGCCCTGCGCGCGGCCCCGGGTGGCTGCCCCTACAACCCCCGCAACATGCACTGGACGGCCGACGGTCATGCCGTCGCGGCGCGGGCGGTGGCGGACACGCTCGTCACGACCGGGATCGTCGGGCGCGACCGGCCCAGATCCTGAGCGCGGCGCGAACCGCTCCGTTGCGCCGCGCGACCTCCCCGGTGTATCGCAGTGGTCGGCACCGGCACGCATGCAGATGCGGCCGCGCGCCGAGGAGGGGTTCAGATGGAGCGCGCGCCGCACGAACGCGGGCCCGTTCGCCGCATTGCTTTCGCCACACTGGCGCTCGTGGCCAGCAGTCTCGTGACCGGCCGCGTCTCGGCCGCGACGCTCCCGGGCTTCCAGGAGACCGCCGTGTTGAGTGGCCTCACCCAGCCGACCACGCTGCGCTTCGCACCCGACGGGCGCGTCTTCGTCGCCGAGAAGAGCGGCCTCATCAAGGTCTTCGCGAGCCTCGCGGCGACGACGCCGACGGTCTTCGCCGACCTGCGGACCAACGTCCACAACTACTGGGACCGCGGGCTGCTCGGGCTCGCATTGCCACCCGACTTCGCGACCAATCCCTACGTGTACGTCCTGTACACGTACGATGCGCCGATCGGCGGCACCGCACCGACCTGGGGAACTTTCGGCGGCACGTCGGACAACTGCCCCACGCCGCCGGGACCGACGACCGACGGCTGCGTCGTGTCCGGCCGCCTCTCGCGCCTGCGGGCGACGGGCAATCTCTGGACCGGCCCCGAGGAGGTGCTGGTGGCGAACTGGTGCCAGCAGTTCCCCAGCCACTCGATCGGCCAGATCAACTTCGGCCCCGACGGCGCGCTCTACGTGAGCGCCGGCGACGGCGCGAGCTTCAACACCGCCGACTACGGCCAGTTCGGATCGCCGAAGAATCCCTGCGGCGACCCGCCGGGCGGCGTCGGTACCACGCTCAGCCCGCCGACCGCCGAGGGCGGGTCGCTGCGCTCGCAGGACCTGCGCACCTCCGGCGACGCGCTCGGCTACGACGGCTCGATCCTGCGCGTGGATCCCGTGACCGGCGCCGCCATGCCGGACAATCCCGTCCCGGGCGTGTCGATCGTCGCGTACGGACTGCGCAACCCCTTTCGGTTCACCTTCCGACCCGGCACGAGCGAGGTCTGGGTCGGGGACGTCGGACAGGGCGACTGGGAGGAAATCGACCGGCTCGCGAATCCCACGGCAGGCATCGTGAACTTCGGCTGGCCCTGCTACGAGGGCGCCGGCGCCCAGTCGTCCTTCCAGAGCCTCTCGCTCAACATCTGCTCGGCGCTGTACGCGACTCCGGGCGCGGTGACGGCTCCGCATTATGCGTACAACCACGCCGAGCAGGTGGTGCCCGGCGACGGCTGTTCGACCGCCGGAACGAAGGCGAGCTCGTCGATCGCCGGGCTCGCCTTCTACGGCGCGGGCAACTACCCCGCGAGCTACCAGGGCGCGCTCTTCTTCGCCGACTACTCGCGCAACTGCATCTGGGCGATGCTGCCCGGCGCCGGCGGCCTGCCCGACCCCGCCAACCGGCAGACGTTCGTCACCGCCGGGGCGGGTCCGGTCGATCTCCAGATCGGCCCCGGCGGCGACCTGTTCTACGTGGGGTACAACGACGGAACGATTCGGCGCATCACCGCGACCACCACCAACCAGCCGCCCGTCCCGGTGCTCCACGCGAACCCGACCTACGGTCCCCTGCCGCTCTCGGTCCAGTTCGACGGCTCGCAGTCGTACGATCCGAACGCCGGGGACACGATCGGCTACTCCTGGGATCTGAACGGCGACGGGATATTCGGCGACTCGACGGCCTCGGCTCCGGTCTTTCAGTACACCACTGCCGGCTACTACACCGCCGCCCTGCGGGTGACGGACAACCATGGCGCGACCGGCGTCGCGTCGATGGCCGTGAGTCCGGGCCATGCGCCCCCGCTCCCGACGATCACCTCGCCGGCAGCGGGCACCACCTGGGCGGTCGGTGACATCCTCGCGTTCGCCGGCTCGGCGGTCGACGATCAGGGCCGTGCGCTGGCGGCGTCGGCGCTCACCTGGTCGCTGGTGATGCACCACTGTCCGTCGGACTGCCACCTCCATCCGATCCAGGACTTCGTGGGGGTGGCGAGCGGATCGTTCGCCGCCCCGGACCACGAGTACCCGTCGTACCTCGAGCTGTCCCTCACGGCGACCGACGCGGCCGGGCTCACCGCGACCGCCAGCGTCCGGCTCGACCCACGCACGGTCGCGCTGAGCTTCGACTCGATCCCGTCCGGCCTCCAGGTCGCGGTCGACACCAGCACGACGGTCACGCCGTTCTCGCGCACGGTGATCCAGGGATCGACCAACACGGTCGCGGCACCGTCCCCACAGACCCTCTCCGCCACCACGTACTACTTCGCCTCGTGGTCGGACGCCGGCGCCCAGGCGCACGGGATCGTCGCCAACGCGGCCGCGAGCTACGTGGCGACGTACGCGCTCACGCCCCCGGGACCGCCGACGCCGGTGCTGTTCGGCAACACGACCTTCGGCGGCGGGCTCGGGTCGCTGTGGGGACGGTGGCAGGGGGCCATCCCCTTCACGACCGGCGCGAACGCGGCCGGGTACACGGTCCAGTCCTGCGCGGCGCGGGTCGGAAGCGCAGGCACCGGCCATCTCAAGTGTGGGGTGTATGCGAACGCCGCCGGCGCCCCTGGGGCGCTGCTGTGCCAAGCCGGCCCGGTGACGGCGACGGCCAACGCCGTGAACACCCTCGCGCTCGGCTGCCCGACGCTGCAGCCGAACACGCGCTACTGGGTCGGAGCCGGGACGGACAGCGACGCGCTCCAGTTCGCGGACGTGCAGCCGACGGCCTGCAGCAGCCCCACGGGCTGCGTGGGTTGCGACGTCGGTTCCTACGCCGGGTTCGCCGCGATGATGACGAATCCCTTCGGCAGCGCGGGACCCGACTTCTGCCAACCGGTCTGGTACGTGATCGCCACCGCCGTCGGTACGACGGCAACGACGACGACTACGACCACAACATCGACGACCACGACATCGACGACGACCAGCACCACGACCAGCACCACGACCAGCACCACGACCAGCACGTCGACGTCGACGACCACGTCGACATCGACGTCGACCAGCACGACCACGTCGACCTCGACGTCGCTCACCACGAGCACGACGACCTCGACCACGACGACCACGAGCACCACGTCGACCACGACCACCTCCACCAGCACCACCACGACCACGCTGACGCCTCCGACGACGGTGCTCCTCGGCAACACGACCTTCGGCGGTGGCCTGGGCGGCCTCTGGGGGCGATGGCAGGGGGCGGTCAAGTTCACCACCGGCGCGAACCCGAACGGATACGCCGCGCAGTCCTGTGCGGCGCGGATCGGCAAGGCCGGCGCCGGGAGCTTGAAATGTGCCGTGTACGCCAACGCCGCGGGTGCCCCGGGGGCGCGCCTCTGTCAGACGGGTCCGCTGGCCGCAACCGCGAACGGCGTGAACACGCTCGCGCTCACCTGCCCGACGCTGCAGCCGAACACGACCTACTGGGTGGGGATGGGAACCGACAGCGACACGCTCGAGTTCGCCGACGTCCAGGCGACGGCATGCAGCAGCCCGACCGGCTGTGTGGGCTGCGATGCCGGCTACTACGCCGGCTTCACGGCGATGATGACCAACCCGTTCGGCGCCGCCGCCGCCGACTTCTGCAAGCC
Source organism: Binatia bacterium (assembly GCA_046327955.1). GTDB lineage: Bacteria > Desulfobacterota > Binatia > DP-6 > DP-6 > JAXLXP01. Next base: position 84,177 of record JAXLXP010000013.1, read on the forward strand.
GGTCTGGTACGTGGTCGCGACGGTGCTGCCGTAGGCGTCAGGCGTCGCCGCCACGAACGGCAGCCCAGAGATATCCGCCCCACGCCGCCAGGAGCGCGAGCCCGTTCACGACCGTGGCGAGCGCCGTCCCGGTCGGCCCGAGGTCGAGCCACCGGATCGTCGTCCACGTGCCGGCGTAGTTCACCAGTGGCAGCGCGATGAGCGCGAGCAGCGGCCACCGCAGCGCGCGAGGACCGGTGCCCGCGGCGAGGCTCGCCACCGGGACGGCGACGAGAAGCACTTCGTACGCCTGGTGATAGGCACAGACGAGGATCGTGAGGCAGGCGAGACCGACGGCCGTGCGCTGCCCGGACGCGCCCCCGCGCGCGAGGGCGCGCCGCACGCCGAACGTCCCGAGCCCCACCACGCCGAGCAGCAGGCCGAGCTCGATCCCGCCCGCGACCGCGTGCCCGGCCACCCGCGCGAGCACCGCCGCCGCGTCGACGCGCGTCAGGCTCGTGGCCGCATTCACCATGCCGTCGGACTGGAAGTCACCGTAGCTGCCCCCGAGCGACGCCACGAACGCCGCGGGCCCCTGCTCGTGCGCCATCCGCGCGATGGCCGCGAGCGACACGATGCCCGCCGCCGCGCCGCCGGCCACGACCGCGCGCAGGTCTCCCCAGCCGAAGAGGAGCAGCAGCGCGAGCGGAACGCCGGTGGTGGGCTTGCAGAGGGCGACGGCGAGCGCCGCGGCGGCGAGCCAGCTCCGCTCGCGAGCATGGCGCAGCGCCACGTACGTCGCGAGCACGACCTGCGCGGTCACCTGCCCGAGCAACAGGTTCACGTGCCCGGGGCGGCTCGCGAGCAGCAGCGCCGCGAATGCCCATACCGACGCCATCGTCACCCGAGCGCCCGCCAATCCGAGTGCCGAGCGCGCCAGGAGCACGGTGAGCGCGAGCGTCAGCACGAAGTAGCAGGCCTGGCTCGCGCGGTATGGGAGCAGCCCGAACCCCACGTGCAGCGCCGGCGACGCCGGAAGGTAGAGGGGAAACGCTTTCTCGATCGGATAGCGCCGGAACCCGGCGGTATCGTACGGATTGCGTCCCTCGAGCAGCGCGACCGCGGGGTAGTAGACCGCGTCGCGGAAGTCGCCCATCGCCCACTGCACGCCGCCGACCGCGTCGGACGCGTCGAGGTGTATCCAGGCCCGCACCGAGAGCACCGCCGCGACGGCGAGGAATGCCGCGACGGCGAGTCGTCTGGCGCCGCGTGAGCGGCGTGCGCTCACGCGGACCTGCGCAGGCACAGGATGCGGATGCCTCGTACCGTCGTCCCCACGCAGGGAGTGTAGCGCGACTCGAGCGCCGCCTGGAATGCGCCGGTCGGGTCCGTCAGCCACTCGCGCCCGACGACGAGCACCGCCTGCCCCCCGCCGGGGAACGGCATCTCGGCCGCCAGGCGATCGGCGTTCTCGCGCGACGCCACGACACCCTGCGGCGGGTAGAGACGCAGGCGGCGTGCAGGCCAGTGGAAGCGCGCGAGCAGCTCCATCTCGCCCGACGTCACGAGCACCTCTTCGCCCGCCGGCACGTGCGCGGCGAGCCACGCACCCGCGGCACGCGTGTCTTCTCGCCCATGCCCCGGGTCGGCCAGGTGCCGGACGAGCCCGACGCCCAGCACGACCGCGAGCGCGGCGCCGGCGACGCGCGAACGGGAGGCACCGGCCGCGAGCCAGAGCAGCACGCCGGGCGCCGTCGCCATGAAGTAGCGCGGGTTCACCGCCACGCCGAGCACCAGGCGCACGGCGAACGGCGCCGCCAGCGTCGTCGCGAACGGCACCAGCACGACGAGCCGCGCCGAGCGATCGAGCGCGCGCCAGCCCGCCACCGCGAGCGTGCCGACCGGCACGGCGGCTCCGAGCGCGAACGGGAGAAAGCGCAGCGCCGCGTGCGCGCCCTGCGCGTGCAGCGCGGTGGAGTCGGGCAGCGCCGTGTAGCCGGCGATCATCGCCCACACGGCGCCGGGTACGGCGAGCATCCCCATCTCGTACGCGCCGCCCGCCTTGTGCGCGGCGAGGAGCGCCGCCGCCAGCAGTGCCGCACCCGACGCGACGCTCACCGTGACTGCCGCCGGCAGCCAGCTTGCGAGCGGGCGTCTCCAGACCACGAGAAGCGCCAGGACCTCGCCGCCGAGAAAGAAGACCGTGTAGTAGTGCGACGCCACCATCCCGAGCGCGCTCAGCACGAAGCCCACGCCGAGCCGCGCCCCCGTCCCCCGCACCCAGCGCACCAGGTACGCGACGTTCGCCGCGGCGAGCAGCGTCACGAGCGCGTACATCCGCGCCTCCTGCGCGTGCTGCACGAGGTACGGGGAGAGCGCCGCGAACCAGGCCCCCCAGCGCGCCGTCGCCCGCCCGCCGAGCGCGTCGCCGGCTACCGCTACCAGCGCCACCGCCGCGGCCGAGAGGAAGACGCTCGGCAGCCGCAGATCCCACGGTGCCGCGCCGGTCGCGAGCACCCATGCCTTCAACCCGACGAAGTAGAGCGGCGGGTGGTTGTCCGCGGCGACGGTGCGCAGGAGGTCCGCCCAGCCGAGCGGCACCCACTGCGCCGTGATCACCTCGTCGAGCCACAGCGGCGCCGCGTCGAGACGCACCAGGCGAAGCGCGAGGGCTGCGGCGACAGCGCCGAGGATCCAGACGTCGCGCAGGATCCCGCGCGGCGTCACCGGACGGTGCGATCCCCGCGGGCGGCGGCCACGCGCGACGACACCGGCTCCGACGCTCCGCTGCCGCGGACGGGGCGGGCCGGGTTGCCGACGACCGTCACCCCGTCCGCCACCGGCCGCACCACCACCGCCCCGGCTCCGACCACCGCATACCGGCCGACGTCGGCCAGGACGATCGCGCCCTCGCCGATCCACGTCCCCTCGCCCGCCTCCGCCGTCCGGCCGCCGACCACCGCACCGAAGCCGATGTACGCGCGCAGCGCACAGGCCCGCAACGTCGCGCGGTAGAAGGCTTTGCGGAGCATGCTGCCCGGCCATCCCGGCACGAGGCTCAGCAGCTCGGCGCAGGTGATGAACCCGCGCTCGCCGCCCGACCAGCGCCGCTCGAGCCAGCAGAGAAGGAGCAGCGGCGAGAGCGAGAGCGCGAGCTGTAGCAGCGTCAGCACGACCCCGGGCACCGGCTCACGACTCCGGAGCGCGCGGCGGCCGGTCGTAGAGGCCGCGGATGATCCCGAGCCGCACACGCAGCGGGTCGAGGAAGGCCTTCGCTCCTTGCACCAGGCTCACCCGCGTATCCGCGTCGTTGGCCCAGCGGACGGGGACCTCGGCAATCGAGGCGTCGAGGCGGCGCGCGAGCGTCACCGCCTCGACGTCGAAGCCGAAGCGGTCGATGCGCGAGCGGCCGAAGATCGGCTCCACGACGTCGCGCGTGAAGAGCTTGAATCCGCACTGCGTGTCGCGGATGCCGCGCACCGCGAACACCTGCACCAAGAGGTTGAAGAGTCGTCCGATGATCTCGCGCGCGAGCGGCTGGTGCGCCTCGACCGTGCGGCGATCGACGGCGCGGGAGCCGATCGCGACCCTCGCGCCCGCGGCCACCGCCCGCTCGAGCTTCTCGATCTCCTCGATCGGCGTGGAGAGGTCGGCGTCCGAGAACAGCACCCGCGCGCCGTGCGCCGCCAGCATGCCGCGCCGCACGGCCGCGCCCTTGCCGCGGTTGCGATCCTGGCGCAGCACGCGCCCCCGCCCGCCGAGCGGCGCGAGCAGCTCGCGCGCGACGTCGGCGGTGCGATCGCGCGAGCCGTCGTCGACGACCAGCACCTCGTAGCGCAGGGCGCGGCCGTCGAGGTACGCGAGGATGCGACGAAGCGTCGCCGGGAGCCGGGCCTCCTCGTTGTACGCGGGAATGACGACCGAGAGGTCGCAGGCATCCTGCGGCGGGCTCTCCGGCCCCGGAGGCGGCATCACGTTCGGGCGAGGGACCTTCATGGGATTCATCGTGGGAGGCGATGCTCCGGTGGGCTTGCGCGAAATCCATCGCCGCGCGACCCGCCTGATCCTCTGTTCACGTTCTGCCGCGCAGACGAGCTGCCGCCCTGGCTGCCCCTCGGTCCCACGAACCCTGCGGCTGCCGCCCAGGCGGCGTCACGATCAGGCACGCAGTGAGGCGTACCCGATCGGACCGCCCGTCACGGGACAGGATCCACCCCAATCAACGTCGGCGGGCTGGGCGCCGCGGTACCCGCGCCGAGCTCGTCCGCGCCAATGTCCCACGCGCCGCTTTGTGGACGCAGAGTACCTTCGAAGTCCGTACTGAAGCCGGTCTCCGTCTGCCCACGGTCCACCGCGCTACTGGTCGCATCCGCCAAGCGAAGGCTCGGAACCGCCCCCGAGATATCGATCTTTGGATCGCCGAAGACGTTCCCTGATCGATAACTATCCAGACTCGCCTGGGTATTGACGGCGTTGCCGCCGCCCCACCCGGCAATCAGATTGTTCGTGCCCGAACAGCCTGGGCAGTAGAACACGTTCGACGTAGGGCGCGGCGTGCTGGTGCTCCCGTTGAACGCTCGCGCATTGCCCGACGCCTTCAGAAAGATGTTATTGGCAAACGTCGTGGACGCGATATTCCCCCCGCTACGCAAGTTCACGCCCGCCGTCGCCCAGTTAACGAACGTGTTGTTGTAGAATACGTTTCCCGATCCCGTCTGCGATCCGCCGTCGTCATTGAATTGCACCATGACATCGACGTTGTAGACCCGATTGTTCCGGTACACGAGGTTGTTGAACGGGGAGGCACCATCGATCGGCAAAGCCACCATCCCCTGATGTCCCCAAGCCGCGGTCTGGTAGATCAAGTTGTTCTCGATCAACACGTTACGGAGCCCGGCTTCAGCGTCGATACCGCGACAGAATGCTGGACTATAGTAGCCACCGCCCGAGTTGTTGTGAAGAACGTTGCCACGGATGATGCCTTGCCCAGAACTCGGGCCACCATTGATTCGCATGACCGCGCAGGCGTCACCCGTCCCGTTCAGCGACGGGCTGCTATAGGGAAAGGACTTGGAGCCAGTCGAGTCGGAGAAATCGTTGTTCTCGATCACGAATTGCCCGACGTCCTGCCAGTGGATCATGTCCTGAAGGCACTGAGAGAGCGTGCTGTTGAGAAGCCGATTACCCGTTGGCTGCCCAGTCTGCGAGATCAGGCGGTTGTTCGTCCCGTTGAGGATCAGCCCGTCCCACGTGATATTCGCGTTATTCGTCAGCTCGAAGAGGTAGCTGCCCGCGCGGCGGAACGTGAGCGAGCCCCCATTGGGGTGTCTCCGAAACGTGATGTCATGCGGGCATGTCGAATTGTTACAGCCCGACACGCCATCGTAGAGGTCCACGAGTTCGAAAACGCTCGGCGTCGTGAAACTTGCCCCGGCGACAGGGTTCCCGCCGCTCGAGAGGTGGACACAGAGCCGCTGCGTGGGGCCGTCGTACGTCATCTGGCCAGCAGCGATCGTACCGTCGCACGTGAACGTCGTGCCCGTCGACGGGCTGGTCGCCGACTTCTTCGACACGAGGTAGACATACTCCTCCGCGCCACCCGCCGTCGCCTTATACCATCCGCCGAATGGGAATTGCGCCGCCGGTTGACTCCCCCCGAACCCAGCAGCGCCAGCACTGGACCGCCAGACGCCCGTAGCGACTTCGGTCCACGTCTCGCCGGCGCCGACGTGCTCTTTCGAACCTTCGATGATCACATCCTCGCCCGCGTAGTTCTGAATGATCTGCGGGTTGCCCGGAGTCCCGGAACAGGCGCTCGACGGTATCCACGAGGCCCCCGGGCGGTAGGTGCCACCCCGAATCTCGATGACACCTCCGGCACCCGAACAGGCCGCATTTGTCAGCCCCTTAAAGGGACCATTCGTGCCGCAGGTCGTCGTCGTGCCGTTACCGCCCTGGGCACACGATCCGTCGACGTAGAGGGTCCGGCCGAAGACGACCGTCGCGTCGAGAAGGCCATAGATCATCAGCAGTGCGAGCGCGTGACGCATGTGATCACCTTTCCTGGACTAGCTTAGTATCCTGCCTGCACGAAGTGCGGCCCGTCCGCTGGACCCGAGTGCACAACCCAGGCCGCCAACATTCCGCGAGCGGCGCGAGAACGGGCGCCGATGACCCCGCCCGGGGCAGGACGGGCGTCGCCCCCCGGGTGTTCACACCTGCCCCCGCTGGCCGGAGAATCGCTGGCCGATGATCCGAAGGGCGCGTTGCAGGGTGCTTCCTCGTCTTCCTCACCGTCATCCTCGCTACCGTCGCCGCCCCGCAGCGATCAGCGGATGGCTGCAAGGGCCGAGCCAGGGACACATCGCCTCCGCCAGATGCCTGCGGACGTCGGTAGGAGTGTCGCCAGTCTGACGGGACCGTACCGGTTCGTGCGGGTGTCGGCCCAGATCGCCGCGTGATACGCCACAGTGAGTACCACAGCGAGCGCCGAAGCGGAACTGCCTCATTCCCACACGTGGGCGCCCTTCACCCCGCCGCTGATCGAGGCGTCCTGCGAAACCCGTACACGCGCCAACCAACGCTCGGCCGCGCTCACTCGGCCGTCGTGTCCATCGCCTGGCTATGCCTCGCGATATCCCCGAGTAGCCGCGCCCTCGGCTGTGCCCCATCGAATCGGCCCATCAACCACGGGTCCTCAACTCGCCCGGACGTCGTAGTGAGGCACACTGCATAGCCCTCGCGACGCACCTCCCCGATTGCCTCGGCGCCCCCCTCTCCATACGGCAGACAGAACACCCGCGGGCACCACCCACCGAGCAGCTCGCCCAGTCGTACCCGCGCCATCGCAATTTCTCTCGCGCGAATCGCCGAACCAACTCGGCTGAGGGCCAGATGGTCGAAGCCATGGACCGCGATCTCGAATCCCGCGCGACAGAGGTCTCGAAGCTCTGCGCTCGACATGATGGCCAAGTGCGGGTGTGCAGCCAACAGCTCGCCAAACGTGCCCGGACCGACCTGTCGCACGATCTCCGCAACGAGCTCGAGCGGAAATCTGTCGCGTCCCCGCCACGCCTGCAGTCGGGCAAATCGCCGGGCTCGTTCTCGCTCACGGGACGTCCGGAGCGGCAGCACGCATCGTCCACCGTCGGATTCGGGAATACCGATCTCGGCAATCGACGCGTGACGGCAGAGCAGGTCCAGCTCGAGCGACCACACCGAACGCTGACTGTCCACCAACCCGACCGGAGCACACACGACGGCCGGCACTCCCAGGTCTCGAAGTACAGGCAACGCGTGGGTGTACACCGTGCGAAATGCATCATCGAACGTCACCAGCGCGCGTGGTCGCCGCGCGTAGCCCCCGAGAACGCCATCCACGCCCGCGAAGTCCACTACGGCTCCGAGCGTCTCGATCTGCGCTCTGAACTCGGCGGTCGTGAGACAGAAGCGATCCAGCACCGGATCACGAATGCGGTCCACGATACCGTGGTAGGCGAGAACGATGGGGCGACCGTCGCTTGCAATACGAGATCGCCACACCCCGAGGGAGCACCCGACGGAATCGCGCCCCAGCCGGAGAAGGTGAAGCCCGCGCTGCAGCACGTTCGCGGCACCCATGTCCCTATCCTACACGTGCGGTCCGAGGCCCCCGTTCGGCCCCTCCGAGCCCCACCAAGTCCATCACGATCTGCTCTGGCCGGGCCAACTCCGCCACCTGCGCAAACTCCGGCTCCGCGCTGCCAATGACCAGTATCTCCGACTCGGCCAGGACATCCGCGAGCCTGGGCCGCAATAGGTTCGCCATGTGGGGTACATGTTCCGCAAGAAAGTCCCGGTTCGCACCGATCAGCTTCGCCAGCGACACACGGCTGTCATACACCGCGACCGAGAGCCCTTTCCCGAGAAGGCCCTCGATGATGGCCACGATCGGGCTCTCGCGCACGTCGTCCGTTCCCGCCTTGAATGCCATGCCGAACACCCCGACTCTACGCTTGCCCGTTGCGAGGATCCGGCGCACGAACGCATCGGTGCAAAGCCGATTGCTCTCGAGCACTGCCCCGAGAACGCTCGCGGAGACGTCCTGGTGCCGCGCATAGTGGACCAACGCGCGCACGTCTTTCGGCAAACACGATCCACCGAACGGCATGCCTGGGCGAAGATAGGCTTCCGAGAGGTTCAGCTTCCGGTCCTGACAGAACAGCCGCATGACCTCTCGCCCGTCGGCGCCCGCAGCACGGCTGATATCGCCGATCTCGTTTGCGAAGGTCACCTTCAGCGCGTGGAACGCGTTACTGGCATACTTGACCAGCGCCGCCGTCCGTCGATCGGTGACAACCAGCGGCGCCGTGAGAAAGGCATATAGCTCGCGTAGGGTCGTCTCGGCCCGGCTGTCATCGGTACCGACGATCGTCAACGCCGGCTCGTAGAAATCTCGGATCGACTGGCCCTCCCGCAGAAACTCCGGGTTCACGGCGAACCCGAACCGCTCACCCGTCCGTGATCCCGCCCTCCGCTCGATGGCCGGCACGATCATGCCCTCGATCACCTGCGGAATGACCGTGCTTCGCAAGACGATAGTCGGCGTCCGGTCCGTCGACCGAAGCGCCGTCCCGATCTCCTCGGCGACGCGCTCGACGTGATCGCTGCGAAGCGCGCCGCTCTCCGCGCTCGGGGTACCGACGCAGATGAACACGATGTCAGCATCCGCCATTGCCGCACCCAGGTCGGCGGTCGCCCGAAGTCTCTCGTCCGTGCGTGCTTCTGCGACGAGCTCGGGCAGACCCGGCTCGAGCACCGGGGACATCCCATCCTCGATCATCGCGACCTTCTGCGCGTTCGAGTCGACGCCCGTGACATGGTGCCCTTCGCGCGCGAAGACAGCGGCAGTCACGCACCCGACGTAGCCCATCCCAACGATGACTATCCTCATCTCGTCCTCTCTCTGCTCACCGCTCGTGCGCGGCCGCCCGCGTTCCAACGTTCCGCCGTGCGTCGACCAACTCGACCAAAGCGGCCAACCGCTCGCGAAACAGCGCTGCCCGCTCCGCTCGTAGTATCCCCATCTCCTCCACCAACCGGTCACGACCGGCGAGCGCACTGCGGATCCCCGCCGCAATCTCCTCTGCATTGTTGTGAACGTGAACGGTCCCGCGCGAGAACGTTTCTCGCAGGAGTCCCCAGTCCGAGACGACGAGAGGCCGCCCAACCGCGACAGCTTCGTATCCGCCGCGTTGCATCGTGTGGTCGTCACGGGTGAGCACGACAATCACATCAGCGGCTCGCAGCAGTCCGGCGTACTCATCCTCGGGCATGAAGCCGGTGAAGGTCAGATTTGACGGGCGGCCGTCGAGCCATTCGCGCGCCGCGTGCCGAACGTCACCCGTGACGAAGAAGGAGGCCTCGGGCAGGAGCCGGGCTGCCGCGAGCACCTCGCCCACGGGCTCGTCGACCGAGAACGAGTTCACGACCACGACCCGGGGCCCGTTACACGGGGATGGAGGGCATCCCGGACTCATGTCGACTGGCACATCGCCAATCACGACCGCACGGCCACCCCACGCTCGCACGTATCCGGCAAGATGGTCATTCGTGACGACCACCGCGTCCGCACGTCGGAAGACCGCGCGGGTGAGGGGCAAGAGCCAACTCCACCGGTCGTGCAAGAACACGCCGGTATGGGCATCGACAACACAGATGGCACCGGAGCGGCGCGCCCAGACGAGAGCCGGTATGGCGGCGAACACCGGGGGCACCGCAACCAGGACGAGGTCGGGCCTCTCACTCCAGAGCACGCGCAATGTGGTCGCGGTCTGGAGAGGGTACTTGATAGGGGCGTGCAGTGGGCGCTTGAAGTCGAGATAGTGGATCAGGTGGGACACACCACCCAACGCCGCAGCGATTGCATCACTGCGGCGACAGTATGGGTACCAGGTGATGAATGCAGTGCGCATGACCAGCAGCGTATCGCCCACTACGCCCGTGACGGAGTCGACGTCTCGGTTTCCAGCGGTATCCAAGGCCCGCCCATCACCGCAACCGCCGCGTCCATTCGCCCGTGGCGACCGAGGCGGATCGCCATGGACTTCCCATCTGCCCGGCACAGCCGCAGCTCGAGTCTACGGCCATCGGAGTCGCACGCGAGTGACTCCACGGACAGCATGGGCCCCTCCCCCCGCACGGTCGCGAATAGAGTCACGCGGAGCGACGGGAATGACAAGCGGTCCACGAGGCGGACAACGGTCGCCGGCTCGAGCCGACCATACGAAGCAGAGTCCTCCGCGGAACCGATCTCGACGCGCGTACCCTCTCCCGTGACATCACGGATGACCAACCCGTTTCCCGACGGCGTGCGGAGGACCACGCCCAGCTCTCCGTGATGGGCCACCCGAACCGCCGGAGCAGCATGAAAGGAGCGTACCACCCGGTGCCAACCACGCCCTCCCTCGAGCCAGTCCACGACCACCCACCCACCGTCCACGCCGAGGACACCGCGCCTATGGCGGACCCCAGGCCGCAGCCGCCGGTAACCGTCATGCCAAGCCTCGACCCAGTCGAACTCCGCCGCGAGGCGCCCCGCCACGCACCTACTGCCCGGGATGTTGAGCCACTTGAACGGATCAAATGCGTCCGCCTGATCGCGCCCACCGATTTCGACGGTATTGTGCATGGCCGTCGAGCGAAAGCGATTCCTGCGCCCCTCAGTATCCCAATACGCAAACGTCCCCCGATCGACCAACACTTCTTCCCCCGCAACGTCGACCAACACGGCGAGAAGATCGCTGTGCCCGTGGCTGGCATGCGGAAGATACCCGAGCGGGCCAACATCGAACACCAGTCGATCTCTCGCCCGCCGCAGCACCGCATAGCCTCCCGCGGGCAAGAGGACCGAGTCCCAGTCGGGCCTCGGCTGGGCTGTCGCTCCGCGACACGCTCCACCGCCGAGCCAAATGGCAGCCTCGGATTCCACGGCTGGCTCACCGTGCCCGAGGACAGCACGACCCATCGCGACGGTCTCGCCAAAGTCCCACAGATCCGCCGAAGCGAACGGCAACCCTCGCGCATCGTCGCTATCACCGATCTGCGGCATGCGCTCGCCAGGTCGTGCGATCCCGTCGAAGGCGTCGATCATGGCGATCGCTCGCGAGCGAAGCCGTGACGGAACGTCTCGGCCCCGGCGCCGAAGCAGCACGATTACCTGAAGGAGGAGGTCGAACACGAAGCGCTGGTAGCTGGTCGATTGTTCCTTGCTCACGCCGTCAGGGTGAATCTGCCGCTCGGATTCCGCCGCCAGCATCCCCACCGCCAGCTCGGTGTGGGCATCGGCCTGTGGCCAGGTGGGGAAACAGAGCCCCAGCACGGCAAGCGCGGCAGCCTCACCGATCAAGTGGTTGGTGGGGTCCGTAAAGGTCGAGAGGTGGGAGACCAGGTGATCACGGTGCGTGCGAAGACTGCTCAGCCACTGCCGCAGCATCTCGTGATCGAGGCCCGGCGCCCCAAGAAGGAAATGGAGCGCCCAGGTCCACGACAGGGATCGTATCGCGACCTCGAGATTGCTCGCCCAGTTCACGCCGACGGGCGGCGGGTTTTGCGCGATCCAGGTCCGGACCATCCCCAACGCAGCGGTCGCGTGCCGAGCATCACGGCCATACGTCCAGGCCCGTGCCAGAGTGCAGACAAACTGTTGCCGATTGACCTCCCACACGAACTTCACGTCGGCACCCACCCGACGCACCGCGTCCGCGTCATCCATCACCGTACTCGGCCACAGGCGTCCCCCTTCGGGGTCGGCTTGCCAGTCGAAGTTCGCATCGGCCGGGCGAAACTGCTTGCCGAGCAGACGCACCCCATCCCGCAAGACCGCATCCGCTTCCCCGATCACCGCTTCGGCCACCCCCCTGAGGCGGCTACGCACCACCATGGCTCGCTGCTCGCGCTCATCCATGCCGAAGAAGCCCACCGACGCCTCCGGGAAGACCGCTTCGACCGCCCTTGGGCTACGCACCGCACTCGCCGGTTGGTTCCCTTCCCCCAATGCTGCCCGTGCCCGGCGCTTGCCGAGCATTCGTCCCATTCGATGCGCCACGCCGCGCGGACCCACCTCGTAAAGCCTCGCCAGCAGTCGAAGCCGGCGCTGCACAGCAACGCGACGCCACCAGCGCACGCGCGCCACAGTGCCACACGCGGCAACCCCGGCCTCACCGGTGGCAGCTGCATAGGTTCGCATCAGCGCCGCCTCGAGAGACGGTATGTCGAGATCGCGAGTCACGGCCCGGCGCGCAGCATTCGCCATCCGCTCCCGCTCGGCCGGATCGCCTATGATTCGCACGAGGGCAGCCCCAAGGCCCTCGACATCGCGTACAGGGACGAACACGCCCGACACGCCGTCAACGATCATCTCAGGCACCGCCCCTACTGGCGTCGCCACGACAGCGGCACCGGCGGCCATTGCCTCGAGCACCGTGTTGGGCATGTTCTCGGTATCGGAGGGCAAGACGAAGACGTCCACCGAGCGAAAGAGCGCGGCCTTGCGCTCCCCGTGAACCACCCCGACTGCCATCCATCCCTCGCCGCGCGGCCCGAGTGAGGCCGACAGATCGAGCTGCGCGCAAGCGCGCCCGGCGAGCACCAGACACGCGTTTGGACAGGTCGCGCGCACGCCCACCATCGCCTCGAGCAACACCGAGAGACCCTTCTGTTCATCGAGCTTCGGATCACGCGTCCCGACGAACAGGACGGCGACACGATCTTCGGGTATCCCGAATCCCGAGCGATCCGGCTTCGCCGCCGCGAGGGACCCGGCATCGACGACATTGGGAACCACGTCGACCCGGTCATGCCCCGCCATCTCGCGAAGGATCTCGGCCCAGTGCGTCGAGAGCCCGAGAAGTCGATGCGCCGCCCGCAGGGTTGCGGAAATCAACGCACGACCCACCCATCCTTGTCGTGCCACGAACTCCGGGAAGTGTCCGGAATGCAGTTGCAGTACCACCGGTCGTCGGAGCACGCGCGCGAGCCCGACGTAGCACGCATTCTGATAGAAGTTGACGCCGCTCGAGGTCTTGACATGCACCACCTCTGGCCATGTCCTCCACACCGCAGACACGAATCGGGCGCACATGCGTACCTGGTACGCCACGCGCGACCACATCGTGCGGCTCGAATCCTCCGCCCGAGCGGTATTGAACAGGACCATCCCAACCCGATCGGCAGCTCCTGTCCTCAGGAGCAACGCTACTCCGGTCTCAACGCCGCCAAGCAGGGGAGGCGGCGGCAATGGCCCCACGAGCAGCACGCGGCCAATACCCCTCATCCGCCCGCTCCCGACGGCCGATACACCCGCACATCCCACACCTTCCCCGACGCGTGTTGCACACGCACCGCGTCGACCGCTGGATGCAAGCGTTCGAGTTCTGTCCACACGTGCTGGTTGTTGTCACGTCCATACATCGAGACGACCACGACCCCCTGGGGCGTCAGTGCCGCCTCGTACCGGCGTACGACCTCGGACGGCTCATCGAGGTAATACAGGCACTCATTGAAGATCACGACGTCGAACAGTTCGGTCGGGACATACGTGTTCGCATCGCCAACCTCGAAGCACGTCTCGGCGTCGCCGCGCGCTTCTCGTGCCCGCCGAATCGCCTCTCGAGACACGTCGATGCCGACGTAGCGGCGGTACCGGTGGCCCAGCCTCGCCGCAACGATCCCGTCACCGCAGCCAACGTCGAGAATCGCCCCAGTGGCGCCAAACAGGTCACAGTAACCGACGACCATGGCGTAATGCGCAAGCTGATCGGCGTCCCACAGACGTTCCCACTGCCCAGCGGCATAGCTGGTCTCCCAGTGCTCCAGCGTAGCCCTCTCCGGGCGATACCCGCGAAGCCATCGTGCCAGCTTCCCGAGATACGCCCACGCCCCTATCGCTTGGCTCACCGCAACGCCTCCCGCAACATCGTCAGCCGAAGGGCCACGGCTGCCCCCATCGCCAGCACGGTCGCGGCGGCCGCACCCGTCAGGCCCCACAGCGGGATCATCACGAGCTTCAACACGACGTTCACGACGAGCACGGCGCCGTTGATCACGAGATCCGCGTTCTGCCGGTGGCTGGCGATCAGCGCACTACCGAGCAGCTTCATCAGGGCGAATGGGAGCAGTGACCACACCAGCAATCGAAGCACTGGACCGGCAGCGTCAAACCGCGGACCGAACACGAGACGAATCACCTCGGGTCCGACGAGGGTCACGACGACGCTCGTGGTCACGGCGAGCACCGTCAGATAGCGAAACGCAGAGCGAAACAGCGTCCGAAAGGCCGCCGCCGACCCAGCGTGGAGCGCCGATAGCCTCGGAAACAGCAGTACCATCGCCGCCGCAGGGACCTCCTGGCACATCATCACGAAGCGCAGCGCTGCTGCGTAGAGCCCAACGTCGGTCGGGGTACCGAGCCAGGACAACATCACGAGATCGAGCCGCCAAAACGCGGTGGCAAGAACCGTCGCTCCGAAGAACACAGGCGCCTGCCGGACCATCTCACGCAGCAGCGTACGATCAACGGTCCCCCACAGTGGCCCGGTCAATCGACGCACGGCCGCCAGCCGACCAACCGTCGCAACGCAGCGGACGATCACCGTCACGGTCATCACCGCGGAGAGCGTGCCTCCCATCGCCAGCACGCCACACGACGCGAGCGTGAGGCACGCTTCCTCGGCGACCATGAACGCGGCCATCGTTCCCGACCGGCCGAACGCCACGAGCGCGCCTTCGGCATAAAGCGAAACCCCCGCCGGCAGGAGGGCGAAGGTCATGATGAAGAGTCCGGCGCGGACGCTCCCATCGTAGGCGACGCCAGTCCCCGCCATGATCACGCTCGTCGGTATGGTGGCAATGAGCGCGAGCACGTAGACGTGCAGCAGCAAGCGGCCCGTCTCTGCGGGCCGTGCTGCCATCTCGCGCACGACGAACCCCCACATCCCCGCCGATGCGATCGCCGCGTAGAGCGCATAGTACGACAGGACGAGCTGAAAGTTCCCGAGCCCTTCGACGCCGAGGCTACGCGAGATCCAGATCGGCACGGCCATGCGCAGTAATGGCGCGGCGAACCGTGCGGCACTGATCGAACCGATGCCCACAACGGTGCGAAGCCAGTTCGGCTTCACGCTCGCGCTCTCGACGGACTCGGACTTGCCGGTCGCACTCACGCGTTAGGGACGCCCTTCGCATTCCAGCTGCGCCTCGCGGCACAAGGCTTCGACGCGTCGCGCGTTGTGGCGCCAGGTGTACCCTTCGACGATCGTCTGCCGCGCCGCACTGCCAAGCCGCCGACGGAACTCCCCATCGACCAAGAGTGTCTCGATCGCCCGGACGAGGGCGTCGACGTCGCCAGGCGGCACCAGCAGCCCGTTCTCGCCGTCGCGAATGATCTCCCCTTGCTGCCCGATGTCGGTTGCAACCACCGCCCGGCCCGCCGCCATGTACTCGAACTGCTTGATCACCGACGGCCCGAACCGTGGGATCGCGGGAAACACGGTCAACGCGACATCCATTGCCGCAACATATTCCGGGGCCTCCGCGATCGGTACGACACCGGTGAACACCACGCGGTCCCCGAGAGGCTCGAAAGATGCCGCCAGCTGCGGGGGAAGCGACTCGCGAGTGGCGCCTGCCATCAACACCCGCACTTCGGGATGGCTCTGGCAGACCACCTGCGCCGCCGCCCCGATGAGGCCGATGTCGTGCCAGCGTCCGAAGGAACCAAGAAATCCGACGACGGGCGCGGTCCCCAGCCCATGTCGCGCCCGCACACGCCCCCCGTCCACTCCGGGATGGAAGCGCTCCACGTCTGCCCCATTTGGCACCACCCCGATTCGCTCCGGAGCGATGCCATAGTATGCGACGAGGTCTTCCTTCAGGATGGTCGAGACCGTGAACAGCCGATCCGCCCCGCGCAGGATACGAGCCTCAAGGTACCGCGTTCCCGGGTACACGCAGACCTGATCGCGCTTCCACTGGACCAGCTCGCGCGCGGTCGCGTTGACCTCCACGACGAGCGGCAACCGGAGCCGTCTCGCCACCGCCCACATGCCATACGCAAACGGTTCATACCGCACGATCAGGACGTCCGGCACGATCGCGCGGATCTCCGCGAGGTCTCGACGCACGCTCGCTCGACCCCGATACAACGCCCGCGCCTCGTAGCCGTACTTCGCCAGCATCCGACGAAGACCACCCCGATCGCGCGACCCGGCGCCCGGCCCGGGCGACGTCGCCCCGTCGCCGGTCAGCGCACGCACCACGTGCACCTCGTGCCCGATCCGCTCGAGCGCGTCTGTCGAGTTGGCGATGTGCACACCCATCCCGCCGCGCGCCGACTCGGGCGCCATATAGTGCACGTATGCGATCCGCATCAGGAACGCCCCGTACGCCGCAAGACAACGGTCGTGTCCTTGCCGAACAACGGGAGCCACGGCGCAGCGACGTCGTCGATTCGGGTGATCACCGAGAACAACGGCCCGAGACACCGCTCCGCCACGCGCCCACCGTGCCGCTTCGTGAGCTTTCCGATCAGCAGATGTGCCACACCACTGGAGAGTGGGTAACCAAGCACCTGCACGGGTTTCCACCCGAGCTCCGCACAGGTCCGCAACGTCAGCTCGAGATCCAGTCGCAGATTGTGCGCGTCGATCTCCGGCGGGCCCGAATTCCAGCGGCGCTTTGCCGCGTTCAAACGCTGCACGGGGGCTTCGAAATTCTCGATCAGCACCACCGTGCCGCCAGGATTCGCCACCCGCAGCAATTCGCGCAGCGCGTGCTGTTGCATGGCACGGTCCAGCACGTTGATGTGACACCGACTCGTGTAGACGACGTCGAAACTCGCATCACGAAACGGGAGAGACGCGGCATCGGCCCGCGCCAACCCCGCGATCGCATCGCCCCGTTGGCGCGCCACCTCGAGCATCGCGAAGGTGATATCCGCACCGAACGCCCGGCCGACCCGCCCGATCTCGGCGACGAGGTTCCCATTTCCGCATCCGACCTCGAGAACTCGGTCGCCTTGCCGTACGATACGTCGCAGCCGACGAATCGTGCCCCGCCGAATCCACGCCGTCGACGCCGTCGCCTCCAGCTGCCGGCCATGGCGCTGCGCGCGATCCGACCACAACGCCTCATTCGCGCGCCGCCGCGTCAAGTACGATGCTGCGGACCGCGCGCTCGGTGGCTCGCCGGAGTCTTGCAGCTCAGGCCTCGGACTCCCGGACACGTCCGACTGGCGCGCCCACACATCGGACCTCGTGAAAATATGCTTCCCGGCGGCCGTCCGAGGAATATCCTCGACGTATTCGATGTCGACGCGAACCTCCGGACCTGCCTTCTTGTGGATGTCACGCACGACCTCGCCGAGCTTCCGTTCGCTCTCTGCGTCGAAGTCTCGATCGCGCACGACACGCAGTCGGATACGATCCACGGCAGTCTGGTGGAACTGGAACTGCCGTACGCCACCAACACCGTAGAGGAGGTGCGTAAAGAATTGCCCATAGACCCGGGTGCCGTCCGGCATCACGAAGACATCCACCACCCGCGTGACGTCCAGCCCCATCAACGGAAACGGGAGCCCGCAGGCACACGATCCCGTGACTGCGCTGGCGAGGTCCCCGTTCGCATAGCGGATGAGGGGCATCCCCCAGCACTCGAACGGCGTCACGACGACACGCGGCGCCGGCAACCCAGCATCGTGGACGAACTCGGCGTACACCCAGTCTGCCACCTGGTGCATTCGCTGCGCCACACAGGTGGCCCCGATGTTCTGCACCTCGCGCGACCCGTAGAAATTGAAGATCGGCGCCCGAAATACAGTGCTGAGCAATTCGGCTTGATGGGGATGTAGCGTTTCGGCCGACACCAACACACCCGCGAACGGCGGCAGCTCGACACCCGCCTCAATCGCCCACCGCGAGAAGTACTCGAGCATCGAAGGGTACCCGTACGCGAACCGCGGCCGATAGCGACGAAGTACCGAGACCCACTGCGCCAGGTCGCCAGGCGCAGCCGCGAACGTATCGAAGTACAGCCGGCGCTCGGTGAGCGCGCGTAGCAGCCGTTTGACCTCACCCCGCAGTCCGCTCGGCTCCCGCTTGCTCCCGAAATGCGCCAGGAGCTCCCACCGCCCCTTGCCCGCCCACTGCTGCGACCGCGCCAGCACGACCTGCGAGCGGTCGAGGTACGCGACGTCCTTATAATAGTGCATTGGCACACCGGTCGACCCACCGGTGCCGAGCAACAACAAATCGTCCCGGCGGAACGCGCGACTCCACAGCTCGTCGAGATTCTCCAGCACGTCGCCGCGGGTCAGGATCGGAATTCGCGCGTAGTCGTCGAACGTCCGCACGTCCTCCGGCTCGAGGCCAATGTCCTTGAAGCGACGTTGGTAGAATGGGACATTGGCCGCCGCGTACCGTATGGTCGCCTGGATCTGCGCCAGTTGGAACGTCCGTACCGCATCCTCGCTCGAGAACCGGCGGTGCGACAGCTCGTGCCAGAACTTCTCGCGCGCAACAGCGCGCCAC
This sequence comes from Binatia bacterium, assembly GCA_046327955.1. GTDB lineage: Bacteria > Desulfobacterota > Binatia > DP-6 > DP-6 > JAXLXP01. Next base: position 102,719 of record JAXLXP010000013.1, read on the forward strand.
CCGAAGGGCCGCGTCGTGTACGTTTGCGTGGCATGAACGGGCATTCAGCACGCCACCCCACCGGACCGAGCCTCCACCCCGCACCTCCGCTCCCGCTCGATTCGGCCCGCCGCCGCGGCCAACCCGATCAACGCCCACAACATTGCGTTGTACGTGAAGCCACGCCAGACGTCCCAGTACATCTCCCACAACAGCGCGATCAGACCCCCGAACCACCCGATGCCGTACACCGCCATCTGTCGATCATCGCTGTGCGCAAGCCGCCACGCATCGCGAACCGCAATCCCGAGCAGCGCGATCAGCGCAAGTATCCCAGGAAGGCCCATCTCCGCCCACTGCAGGAGATACGTATTGTGGACGACGAATAGCCAGTTCTTCGACAACGCGTAGGGAACGTAGTCCCGGAATACCAGCGCATACATGCCGCCGCCGACCCCGAGTATGGGATTGCCCTTGATCACTTCGATCGCGACCAACATGAGCCCTTTGCGCTCTTCGCTGTCGGCCGCATTGTTGGCAAGCCGCAGCGCCATCTTCGGGAAGGCGATTGCCAGCCCCACAACCGCCAACATCCCCAACACCATCACGTAGCGCCGATTCAACAGTCCGCGCCGCGCCGCGAGAAGCACAATCGCCACTACACCGAACGCCGTCCCGGCCCACGACGCCCGGGTATAGGTACAGAGAATCGCCACCAGGCCCATGCCCGTGAGGACGACGGCAGGACGCGGGGCTCGCCCCTTCACGGTGACGACCTGTGCTGCCACGAGAAGGACGAGTGGCATCATGAACGACGTGAAATCGGCGGGAGATACGCCCACCGTTCCGCCGTGCCGCCCATCGGCAGCCTCGAACGCATCTCCGGTCACTGCGAACGTATGGCCAACGGCCGACTCCACGAAGTACACAGTGGCCTGCGTGAACACGACGACTTGGAGCACCCGCAGCGCCAACTCGTGATCCCGTCGGTCGGTCACGGCGTTCGTGATCGCGAGATACACCGTCAGCAGCTGAACCATCTGGAGCGCGTAGCACGTGCTGAGGAAGGGCCAACTCGAGACGCCAATCGAGACGATCGCTGCCCCGGTCACCGCCAATCCGGCGCGACCCGCCTCCCCCCCGAATTCGATACGCCTTCCCGCTCGTCCCTGCGTGACCCAGAGATATGTCAGCAGAACCATGGCTGGGAGGAACGATATCGGTAGCATGACCCCCGGCGGCCCGGACCAGCCCGTGGACCGATGCTTCCCCACGTAGTCGAAGAAGATCGAGGCGTCGAGCTGCAGACTGACCAGTGTTACCCCGAGAAGGACTCGGCGGCGATTCGGCAACGACATGAGAAGAGTGCCGACGAGGCCACCGACCACCCCGAACACCAGGTATCGGGTGCCCATCTCCGAGAATTGACTCGCCATCGCCGTGATCACCACGCCACCCAACAATCCGGCGCCGACAGCACGAATATCCGTCATCCGCGCCGAGCTCACCGGGCCTCCATCAGCGGTCGCAGAGCTTCGGCCGCCACCCGGTTTCCGGCCACGGTCCAGTGGTGATCCACCTCGAAGTAAAGTGGTTCCCGCCCGGCAGCCGCCGACAGGGCCGGCTCGACGTCGATGGTTGGAACTCCGAGCTCCGCGGTGAGTCGTGCTACGCGCCGGTTGGGCGCGAGCCGGTCGAGGTCGGTTCGCGTTCCCGCGACTCGTTCCCAGCGTCCAGGTTCGACCTGGATCAACTCCGGGAAGATTGCCACCGCGACCGCGGTCCCGCGCCCACGCACGGCCCGCACGAAGTCCGTGACCAAATCCCGGGTCGGCCCCCACATCGGGCCATCCTCTGCCGTCGCCTGATAGATGGCGAGCGGAGCGATCCGATCAGCGTCACCACCGCCCCGGAGGCGGCGCTGTATCGGCCACGCGAGCGCGTAGAGGTGCGATGTCCGCGCCAGTACGCTGCGCAGCCCGATGGGGAGCAGGCCCGCGACCGGCTCCCCATCGGACAGAAATCCATCGACAACGCGCAGCCGGCGATCGCTCTTGGCATTGTCGGCGACGTCGTTTCCGACAAAGAACGCGAGTACGACGAGATCAGGGTCCAGCGCAGCCCCGTACGCAGTCATCCATGCGAGCTCGTCGCGAGTGCTGTAGCCCGGGACTCCGGCGTTGAGCACCTCGACGACCGGCTGTGTCGACGACGCGTTGATCGCCCGTTCGAGACGATGCTCGAAGGTATCCTCGCTCCGCACACTGTGCCCCATCGCGAAGGAGTCCCCGACGATCAGTACGCGCCGCAGTCCGTTGGCCTTCGGCCCGACCTCGCGATCCTCCCGAAGACCCGCGCCGTTGATCGCCAACGGCACCGTGTACTCTATCGTTCGCATCGTCCCCTGAAACCCGGGCGTGAGCCGATAGCCCGCAGCGGCATCGTCAACGAAGAGGCCGCGCGGGTATCGATACAGGGGCTGAGGTGCGACGAGCCGCACCAACACCTCAGCGAGCAGCAGACCAACGAGCAGTCCGCCACCCAGCAGCATGCCGATCGCGGCGATACGCGCTCCGCGTCCAGCCATCGCTATCGCCCGCGGCCTGACACATCGCCCATTCGCCTCACAAACCGACACACCGCCCCTCGCTGGCTTGCAGACCCCAGAGCAGCCGATCGACCAGCGTCCACCCATCGAGTCGCCCGACGGCGATCCGCCGGAACATCCACATGCCCTCCCCACCCTCGATCTTCACGCGCGGCAGCGCGAACGGATCGGTCCCAGGGACGATGGCGCCATGCTGCGCCGTGAATACGAGTCGATACCCGGCCTCCTTCAGTATCCTCGCCGTCGTAGTGTTGAAATCACGCCGTGTGCCGAACGGATACGCGAATGCCGCCACCGATTGGCCGAGTCGTTGCTGCAATACCGTTCGCGAACGTTCGGCCTGCTCACGCATCGCACTCTGCTCGAGCCCGGCGAGTGAGACATGGTCCCAGCCATGGGACGCGATCGTCACACCACCGGCCGCCAGCGCCTCGATCTCCCGCCACGACAGGAACACTTCGTCGCCCGCCTCGGATCGTTGGCCACCTCCCCGCTCCTCGACTCGGCCAACAGTAACGAACGCAACGGCTGGAATGCGATATCGCTTCAACGTGGGTAGCGCTTCCGTGATCCAATCCGGACTCCCGTCGTCGAGTGTAACGAGCACGGCGTTACGCTCCAGACGCCGCGTACCCTGGACCACGTCTGCGACCGTTTCGAGCCCGACCGCGAGCCCTTGCTCGGCGAGCCAACCCATCTGGGCAGCAAACGCCTCAGGCGTCACACTGAACGGATCTCGCGGAGCGCGACGAATCCGGTGGTACATCAGCGCGTGAACCATCGGCGTGCGCGGCGCACTCGCCACCGCCCGGACACTGCTCCCGGCCACACAGCAATATCGCGCGGCCTTCTTCACCAACCAGCGGCCGAGGCTCACGCCCCGTTCTCCCGAGCGTCGCGAAGGGCACGTGCCACGAACCGCGGGTTCCCGGCGAGATACCTCCGCGCCTTCTGCGGCTGCTGCAGCATCAGTTGGAGCCATTCGAAGCCGAGCCGACGCACCCATGTTGGAGCGCGCCGCAGATTCCCACCCCAGTGATCGAAGAGCCCACCGACTCCGATGCTGACTGGCACCTCCAACCGCGCCCGCTGCTCGTGAATCCATTGCTCTTGCAAGGGATTACCCATCGCCACGAGCAGCATGTCCGGGCGGGCCGCGTTGATCTGACGCACCACCGCCGAGCTCTCGACAGCATCGAGGTACCCGTGGTGGGCACCGGCGACGCGAACCCGAGCGTAGGTCTCTTCGAGGTGCACCGCCGCCCGCCGTACCGTCTCTGCCGTCGAACCGAGCAGGAACACACGGACTTCCCGTTGCGACCGCGTGAAGCAATATGGCAGCAAGTCCGTTCCCACCAGATTATCCCGCATCGCGACCCCCTTCATGCGGGCCGCCCACCGCACGCCGGTACCGTCGCCGAACACGGCGTCACCCGCGCGAAGCACTTCACGGAATCCGTGATCGTCGCACGCGAGATTGAGCGTATGCGCATTCACGATGAATACCGCCCGCGCACGGCCCTTGCCGTCGTCGATCCAGCATTCCAGGAGCTGCGCCGCCTCCTCTTTGGTGACATTGATCAGCGGCACGCCGAGCACAACGACTCTGGCGACCGCATCCACGTCGACGGCACACGGCGGCCGAGCTGGGACCTCGTTCATCCCGAACTCGTCTCCTCCAACGCTCCTCGATACGTGAGAACGCGCCGGGCAGCGGCGATCTCGCCGAGCACCACGCGCAACCGCCGCCGCTTCTCGGTAGCCGACACGAGCATCCCCGGGTGGCGCGACATCCGGGGATCGACGTTGTCCGCATCCAGATCCAGGAGGTCCGCCGCGTGAAACTCGTAGCACACCGGGAGCCTCGACCGCAGGAGTGCTCGAAGCGAGCGGCGAAACACGATCTCCGGAACGAGGTAGATCAGCGTGTGGTACACCGGCATCCGAAGCCAGCGGGTGACGGCCACGGGAAACTCGACCACGCCACGGCCCGGAAGTCGATGCGGCGACACGGGCGCGAATGCGTGGCCGACGATGTCCATCGCGAAGATCGATTTCTTCCCCTCACTGCGCCAATAGGCGGCGAGCCGGCTCCCGATCAACGCAGGCGTCGGGAACATCGACGCGTCGTACCGGTACCCCGCCTCCTCGACCTCGCGCAGCACGCGCGCATCCGCATCCCACGCGGGCGCGCGAAAGCCGATCACCTCGGTACCCGACGCGGCACCCAGCCGGGCACGCGACTCTCCGAGCTCCGCGCGTAACGCGGCATCGTCGAGCGTCCGGAATGGCTGCGGATGGGTGAGCGAGTGGCTCGCCACCTCGTGCCCGCGCGCGACCATGTCGCGCAGGAGTCCCTGCTGCGCCTCCGCGTCGCGCCCGATCACGAAGAACACGCCCGGCACGCCGAGCTCGGCCAGGACCTCGAGGATCCGCGGCACCGCCGTCCGGTAGACGAGGTCACACGCCGGGAGTCCCTCGAAGCCGTAGCCCTGCAGATGGCGGTCGACCGTATCGATGTCGCACGAGAAGACCGCGAAGGGCCGGCCGTCGATCACGCACGCGCTCCGCTGCCGCAGAGTCCGGCGACGGCACGCCGCACGGCCCCGGCGATGAACTGCACGTGCGCGTCGGTGTAGAACTCGCTCCACGGCAGCACGACGACGCGCTCGAGGCCGCGTACCGTGCCCGGATACTCGGCCGCGTCGTACACGATCTTCGCACCGTCCTGGCGCTCGCGACACGAGTACGGACACTGGCTCTTGCCGTACGTCTTCCGGTCGGTGAAGACCTGGCACTCGAACGCCGGCTTCTGGATGTAGCGCGGCGCACAGAACACGCCCGCGGCCTTGAGCGCGGCGCCGAGCGCGTCGGATCCGCCCTTCACCACCGCGGGATCCACGATCAGCGGGTACTTCCAGTACACGTGCGTCGCGCCATCGAGCGGGCGCGGGAGCGTGAGCCCGGGCACGTCGCGGATGATCTCCGTGAACTGCGCCGCGGTGCGCTGGCGCCGCTCGACCACGCCGGCGAGCTTCTTGAGCTGCGCGCGCGCGACCGCGCCCTGCAGGTCGGTCATGCGATAGTTGAGCGCGAGAAAATAGTGATCGGGCTTCGGATCGCCGTAGCCCCACGCCTTGTCGCTGAACAGCACCATCCAGCGCGCGTACGCCGCGTCGGCGGTGACGACGATGCCGCCCTCGCCGGTCGTCATGTGCTTGCCCTGCTGCAGGCTGAAGGCGCCGATCGCGCCCATCGTCCCGACCAACCGCCCGCCCTGCGTCGCGAGGAACGCCTGCGCGCAGTCCTCGATCACCGGGATGCCCTTGGCGTCGGCCACCTTCTTGATGCCAGCGACGTCGCACGGGCTACCGAACAGGTGCGTGGCGATGATCGCGCGCGTGCGCGGCGTGATCCGCGCCGCAACCGTCTCCGGCGTCACGTTGAGGCTCACCGGGTCGACGTCGGCGAAGATCGGGATCGCCTGCTGGTAGAGGATCGGCGCGATGCCGCCCATGTCGGTGATCGGCGTGGAGATGATCTCGTCGCCGGGCTCCGGGTCGATCGCCGCCACCGCGGTGTGGATCGCCGCCGTCCCCGACGTCACCGCGCGGGCGTGCGGCATCCCGAAGCGCTCGGCGAATTCGCGCTCGAACCCCTTCACCTGCGTGCCCTTGGTGCAGTTGAGCGTCCCGGATTCGATCACGTCGCGCAGCAGCGCGATCTCGTCCTCGCCGAGGTCACGGCCCGTATGGTCGGCGTCGGAGGGAAGTGTCATGACGGGGTCAGCCATCGGTGCAGCAGCTCCAATCTGTGGGGAAGTCAGCGGACGATTATGACGCTTCGCGGCGCGGGTCACCAGTCGCGGCGCCATTCAGATCGAGATCGCGCACCAGCGCATCGACGGTTTCCCGCGCCAGCGCGACGCTCGTGTTCCACGCGGTCACGCGCGGGTACGCTTGCGCGGTCGTACAGAGGTAGAGGCGGCTGGTGCCCACGCGCGGCGCAGGGCGCTTGCGCAGGTAGCCGAGCGTCCACGCCGGCTCGACGTGCGGCGCCCGGAACACGTACGTCGCCTCCACCTGCCGGCGGTCGAAGCGCGGGTAGAGCGCCGCGAGCCCGTCGAGCGCCTGCCGCTGCAGCAGCGCGTCCGAGCGCTGGTACGGCTCGGTGTCGGCGCCGCAGTAGTTCATCAGATAGTAGAGGTGGCGCCCGCCGGTCCATTCGAGCGGGATCACGTGCGTGGTCTCGACGATCCCCTGGAAGGGAAAGCGCGGGTCGACGACCGCGGTCCAGTAGAACCGCTCGAGCCGCTCGCGCGCGAGCACGAGCACGTTCACGACCCCCTGGTAGCGCAGGTCCGGCAGCGGAACGGCCCGCGCCAGCGCCCAGCCCGCGACGCGCGTGAGCAGCGGCAGCGGCAGCGTCGACACGACGGCGTCGAAGCGCTCCTCGCCGGCGGCCGTGGCGAGCGTCAGCCCGCCGCTGCGCTCGTCGAGCGCCGTCACCGCCGTCCGCATGCGGACCTCGCCGCCGCGCGCGACGATCCGCTCGTGGAGCCGGTCCGCGAGACCGCGGTAGCCGCCGCGGAGGTAGCCCTTCACTTCCTGGCTGCCGTTCTTCTCGCGGTTGAGCGTGTTCCACACCCAGTACGCCGGCACGTCGCCCCGCAGCTCACCGAACTTCGCGCGCAGCAGCGGATCCCAGATGCGCTCGAACACCCGCTGGCCGAACAGCCGCGGCAGCCACTCGCAGGCGCGCACGTCGTCGAGGTCGAGCCCGCGGCGCTTGAGCTTCGTGATGTACAGCGCGCCGAAGCCGGTGCGCAGGCGATCGACGAGCCCGAGCGCGCCGAAACGCAGCAGGTCGGCCGGCGAGTTGAAGCCGTAGAGCCGCCCGTCGACGAGGAAGCCCATCCCGGTCTCGCTCCACACGAGGCGGTCGGACCAGCCGAGGTCGCCGAGCAGCGCGATCAGCTCCGCGTCGGAGTCGAGGAGCACGTGGTACCAGCGGTCGAGCGTCACGCCGTCGTGCTCGAAGTGCGTACCGAGGCCGCCCAACTGGTCGCCCGACTCGAGCACGACGGGCCGGTGCCCGGCCTCGAGCAGGTAGTGGGCGGAGGCCAACCCCGCGATCCCGCCCCCGATGATCCCGACGCGCAATCCGCTCACCGCTCCTCCTCCCGTCGTGGCGCCGCCCCGGCCGGCGCCGTCGCCACGCGCACACGCGCGCCCGGCGCGAGCAGCGGCACCGCGTGCACGATCTCGCCCCACGGCCCGTCGACCACGAGCCGGACACCGTCGGCCACCCGGTCGGCGCCGTTGGTGACCTCGATCCACCCGTCGCCGACGTCGACCACAAGGCGCTCGCGCACGCTCCACCAGTCGGCGATCGCCGACGGCCGCGCGAGCCAGACGTCGGGCTGGCGTACGAGGCGCGCGACGAAGCGCAGGTGCGCCGCGCGCCGCGCCGAGTCGCGCGGGCCGAACACGCCACCGTGCACGATCGCCGTATAGAGCCCGCCGGTGGCGCGCACGAAGTCGACCTTGGTTCGCACCGCCCGCCGCAGCGCCCGCAGGTCGTCGCCGCCGAAGAGCGGTTGGATGCAGTCGGGCGCGCTCACCGGCAGCTCGAGGCAGCGGCTCGCGCGCACGCTGCCATCGCCGGCCGCGAGCGGTGGCCGATACGGGACCCCGAGGCGCACGCCCGCGCCGAAGCGCGCGACGTTCTCACGGTCGACGTCGGGGAACGAGGAGTCCCAGCGGTAGCCCGCGTGGTCGAGCGCCCAGAGCAGGGCCGCGCTCCGGTCGAGTCGCGGGCTGCGAAAGCCCTCGATCGGCCGCCCGAGCGTGGCTTCGAGCCACGTCCGCGCGGTCGTGATTCCCGCCGCGACCTGCTCGCGCGTGCCGACGAGGGTCTCGCCCTGGTGCTCGAGGCCGTGGCACAGCACCTCGTGCGTGGAAATCGCCCGCACCGCCGCCGCATCGAGGTGCCGGCGCGCCCGCCCGGCGACCAAACCGAGCGTGGCCGGATGTCCGGTCGCATCGAGCACGCCGAGCAGCGCGCGCAGGCCCGGCCCGTAGCTGTACCGCGTCGGCTCGACGTCGTGCGTGAGCGCGGCCGCCGCGCCGAACGGCGCCGGCCACGGCGCGATGCGCACCAGCCCGCCAGCCGCCCGCCGGACGATGGCCGCCACCAGCTCGCCGAGGAGCCAGCCCGTCGCGTCCACCGGGTAATCGCTGCCGGTCGCCGCCCGCGCTGCGAGTGCGCGCGCGAGCCGAGCGTACGCCCGACGCTGCACGATGCTGCGCAGCTCCTCCGGCGCGCGATAGTACAACGCCAGCACCGGCCGCAGGAGCGAACGGCTCGGCGGCGGCGGCACGGTCTCGGCGAGATACCCCTCGTCGAGCAGATCCGCGAAGGCCTCGCCGAGATCCGCCGGGCACCATACGACGCCGCCGTGCGCGACGATCGCCGGATGCTCGTGGCCCTCGTCGTCGCGCACCGTCGCGAGGATCTCGCCCGGCGGCGGCGCCGGCGCGATCGCGATCCGCACCCGCGGCAGGCGAAGCGCACGCAGGCCGAGCCGCCGGGCCGTGGCGGCGAGCGCGGGTGGCCACACCGCCGCGTCGAGGGCGATCGTCCCGTGCGTGGTCCGCACGCGCGTCGTGCCGCCCGGCGCCGCCCCGACGACGATCAACGGCCGCCGACCGCGCAGCTCCGCCACGATCACGTCGGGCGCGTCGAGCGCGACGAGCAGCGGGCGCGCGCCATCCGGCGCGGGTCGGGCGACGACCCGGAGCGGGACGCCCGCGGTACCGAGCGCCGCCTCGAGACCGAAGCGGCGCCGGTCGGTGCTGCCGAGAACGTCGATCACACCAGCTCGAGCGTCGGCCCCGCGGTGCCCTCGCCCACCCGGAACCGCCGCGCGCAGCGGCCGCACCGGACGGGCTCCGCCGTGGCGGCGTCCACGCCCCGGAGCGGCGTGCCGCACACGCACACCCAGCCCCGCACGCGCGCCGGGTTGCCGAAGACGAGCGCGTGCGCCGGCACGTCGGCGGCCACCACCGACCCCATGCCCACCATCGCGTAGCGCCCGATCTCGAGACCGGGTCCGATGAGCGCACCCGCACCGATCGTCGCGCCGGTGCGCACCACGCCCTCGAGCGTGTCCTCGGTGACGCCGGACGGAGCGAGCCCGTCGACGCCGTCGACGAACGCCCGCGGGTAGCGATCGTTGGTGAAGATGACGCCAGCCGCGATCATCACGCGGTCCTCGATCGTGATGCCCGTGCAGATGTACGCCTGGGCGTTGATCTTGACCCCGTCGCCAATCGTCACGCCGTACGCCACGTACGTCTTCTCACCGACGATGCAATCGCGTCCGATCGTTGCCGGGCCCCGCACGTGCACGTTGTCCCAGATCGACGTGCCGGGCCCGATGACGACGCCCTCCTCGACCAGGGCCGTCGGGTGGATGCGTACGCCGGGGTGTGCCCCGGCGCTCATGCCCGCGCGCGCACCGGCGCTCGGCGACTCGACTCGCAGAGGCCCATCGTGTCGACCGGCACCCAGCCGCCCGAGCGCAGCGACGCGTAGGCCGCCTCGACCGCCGCCTGCGTGCGCAGCCCTTCACCGGGCGTGATCCAAGGCTCGCCGTGGCCGCGCACGACCTCGACGAACGTCCGCATCATGCGCTGGTGGGCGAGGTTCTTGTCGTAGCCCGGTCCGATGTCCTGCGGCGGCTGCCCGGCCACCTTGAGGCGCGAGCCGCGCCACCCGATCTCGATCGTGCCCTTCGATCCGTAGATGGTGACGTAGGTCTCGCGCCCGGTCTGCAGGCTCCAGGAGAGCTCGATCCGGCCGATCAGGCCGCGGCCGGCCGAGCAGAGGATCGTGGCCGAGTCCTCGACCGGGATGTTCTGCACGGGCTTGAGGCGCGTGGCCTGGACGCGCGTCACCGTGCCGAAGAGGAAGCTCACGATGTCGAAGGCGTGGCAGCCGTTGTCGATGATGACGCCGCCGCCCGACACGGCCTTGCGGACGTTCCAGCGCTTGCTCATGTCGACCATGCTCGAGAAGTCGATCTCGAACGCGATCGGCTCGCCGATCGCCCCGTCGGCGACCAGGCTCCGCGCGGCGATCAGGTCGGGAACGTGGCGGAACTTCGTCGCCAGCAGCAGGTTGCGCCCGTAGCGCGTGGCGGCCTCGGCCATGCGCAGGGCGGTACGGCCGTTCACCGCGAGCGGCTTCTCGCACAGCACGTCGAGGCCCGCGCGCAGGCACGCGATCGCGGTCGGCGCGTGGTAGAGCGGCGGGCTGGCGATGCTGACCGCGTCGAGCTTCTCACGACCGATCATCTCGAGCGGATCGGCGTAGGATCGCAGCCCCTCGCTGCGGGCCCAGCGTCGCACCGCAGGCGTCGGATCGCAGACGGCGACGAGCCTCGTCCCGTCTCCCTCGATCGCCCGCCACGCATCGTAGTGCACGCGTCCCGCGCGCCCCAACCCAATGAGCCCGACCTGCATGATTCCCCCTGTTGGCACGGATTTGTCGTTCCTCTCGCGTTCCTTAGGCCGTCCGGCCTGGCAAGAGTCGCCGTGCGCGGTTGGCGAAGACGAGCGACGCGGTGAGCGTCAGCAGGCCCGCGTGTGCCGCGATGGCATCTCCGACCTTGAGCTTCGAGGCCCCGAACTTGCGCTTCTCGAGCTGCATCGGCAGCTCCGCGACGCGGTAGCCGGCGAGCATTCCGCGCAGCATGATCTCCGCGACCGCCGCAAAGCCGTTGGCCCGGAAGTGGACGCGCGCGAGCGAATCGCGGCGGTAGGCGCGGAAGAGACAGGTGAAAGTGTGGACGTCCTGGCCGATGAGCAGCTTGTAGAGCCCCGACACCGCGCGCGACAGCCCGATCCGGATCCGGCCGCCCTCGGCCCGCGCGCTCTCCGGATGCCAGGCCGACGCCGTGGCAATGTCCGCCCCCGCGTGAATCTGCGCGACCAGCTCGGGCAGGCGCTCCGGCGCATATGTACAGTCGCTGTCGATCGTGCACACCACCGGCGCGACGGTGTTCGCGAAGCCCGTCCGCAGCGCGGCGCCGAGCCCCATGTTGCTCGGGTGGCGCAGCACGGTCATCCACGGCGCCGTGCGCGCCGCCGAGAGCAGCTCGGCGAACGTCCCGTCGGTGCTCCCGTCGTCGAGGAAGAGCATCTCCCAGCCACGCCCCGCACCCCGCTCGAGCGCCTCCAGGCGTGCGAGCAGCGCCGGGAGGCCTGCCTCCTCGTTGCAGCACGGAACGATGACCGTGACCGGGGCTCCAGCTCTCATGGGTGACAGGGACCTGGGACGGGGGCGTGCGGCCGCCCTAGTAGGCACCGCGGCCGCTCAATACCGCGGGGATGGTCCGGACCAGGATCCGGATGTCCAGCCCGAGCGACCAGTTGTCGATGTAGGCCATGTCCGAGTTGATCCAGTCGTCGAAGTCCGGCTCGCGCCCCTCGACCTGCCAGAGGCACGTGATGCCGGGCTTGACGCTGAAGCGCCGCCGATAGGCCGGCGTATCGAAGCGCGCGACGTCGCGCAGGGGCAACGGCCGCGGCCCGACCAGGCTCATGTCGCCCTTCATCACGTTCAGGAGCTGGGGCAGCTCGTCGAGGCTGGTGCGGCGGATGAAGCGGCCGACGCGCGTGACACGCGGGTCGTCGCGGATCTTGAAGACGGGCCCGTTGGCCTCGTTCAGGTGCTCGAGCGCCGCCTGCATGCGGTCGGCCCCGTAGACCATCGTCCGGAACTTGAGGAACGGGAAGCGGCGGCCGTTGAGCCCGACGCGCGGCTGGATGAACAGCACGGGCCCCGCCGAGTCGAGCTTGATCGCGAGCGCGATGAGCGCCATCACCGGCGCGAGCAGCAGGAGTGCGGCGGCCGCGGCGACGAGGTCGAGCACGCGCTTGACGGCGAGCAGCGGCGAGTCCGGCGGACCGGTGAAGATCGTGATGACGGGATGGCCGTCGATCTCGTCGACCTCGGCCTTGGCGAGCATCAGGTCGACGATGCTCGAGACCACGCGGACGGTGATCCCCTGCTCTTCGCAGAGCGCGATCACGCCGCGGATCATCGCCTGCCCGGAATCGAGCGGTAAGGAGACGAACACCTCGTCGATCGGGTGGCTGCCGACCAGGGCGCGCACCCGCGCCACCACGGCGTCCTCGGCCTGTCCCCGCGTGGCGGTATCCACCACCTGCACGATCCGGTAGCCGAGGTCCGCGCGACGGGCGAGGCGCGAGGCCATCTCGAGCGCGTCTTCGCCGTGGCCGACGACGATCACGTTGCGCAGGTTGTGGCCGTGCTGGCGCATGCTGCGCGCGAGCACCCGGAACGCTCGCCGCTCGAGGGCGAGCCCGAGGAACGCGAACGCCGCAAAGTCCACGATGAACGGCGCGACGGCGAAGTCGAAATCGAGCGACCGTCCGAACGCGAAGATGGGCGCGACGCCGAGCGACACCGCCGAGAGCAGGTCGCGCCACTCGCGCGAGATGGGGGCGAGCCGGTGCGAGCGGTACAGGCCAAACCCGAGGAGCACGCCGTGCCAGTAGGCCAGGTACGCGACCATGAAGATCGCGTTACGGACCTCGATGCGCATCCCGAGGACGTCGGACCAGTTCTGCTGCCCGGGCATCCCCAGGCACAACGCGGCCACGAAGGCCCCGAGCACCATGCTGAGGTCGACGAGCTTGAGAGCGGCGAGCAACGCCACGCGGCGGGGATTGATCATCTCTTTCAGGTCCCGGGTTCAGCCGCTTCCAGGGGGAGCTGGCGAACACGATATGTAGCGCGGTCAGCGGAGGCTTGTCGATGCCCAGAAGCGGGGAGGCCGCGTCAGGCGGCGGAGAGATAGGGGCGCAGGAGCGGGGGGATACGGTCGCGCACGCGGTTGAGCACGGCACCCAGCACGCGCACGCCGGCCCGCTCGAGCTGCTCCCGGGCCTTGCCCAGCAGGTCGCGCGGGGTGACCTCGGCCTGGACGACGAGCACGACCCCATCGGCCATCCGGCCCATGAGGGTCGCCTCCGCGGAGCGGAGGAGCGGCGGCGCATCCAGGAGCACGTAGTCGTACGCGCTGCGCTGGACATCGAGCCAGGAGGCGAACTCCGGCGACGTCAGGAGGCCTTCTTTCTCGGGCGCCGACAACGGGCACTGGACCACCGTCAGGCGCCCCTGGCCCCAGGCCGTCCCGGCGAGCGGGCGCTTCTGCGACAGCGTATCGCCGATGTCGACGGTCGCCGGGGCCGGGCCGCTGGCAACGTCCGCGGTATGCAGCTCCGCATCGACCAGCAGGACGTCGAGCCCGGAGCTCGCCAGCATCTCCGCGAAGTTGCGGACGACCTGGGTGCACCCCTCGCCACCCTCGCACCCGGCGAAAACGAGCGACTTGATCGATTTGCCGTGCGACAGGACGAGGATTCGTTCCCGCATGGCCGCGTACTCGCTCGGTATCTCGCCCGGCGTCAGCCGTCGCACCGGGGCCGGCGCCGGCCGCGCCGGTCGCTCGGGCACCGTCGCGGCGGGTGCCGGGGCGACCTGCACCGTGCTGGCGCGGCGGTTGAGAGAGTCGAAGTACGCGCTCATGGAGTTCCTCTGCCCTCGGGGTTCACCGGTGGCGGAAGGTTTAGCAAATCGCCCGCCAGGATGACATTGACGTCTTTGACGTGCGGGTTGAGACGCCGCACCTCGGCGAACAGGGCGTGTTGCTGGCTCGCCGGCAGATGTTCGCCGTAGAGATCGTGCAGCAGGCGTGTCAGCGTCGTCCCGCGCGGCACAGTGAGCGACAAGAGTGGCCGCTCGGCGGCGGGCGCGCTGCCCTGCACCCCGGCCCCGGCGGGCGGCTCCGCCCGCGCCGGTGGTGCGAGGGGCACCGCCGGTGCCTCGGCAGCCGGAGCCGGCACCGGCGGGGGGGGGGCAGCGGCCTCCGGCTCGATCCGCGCCGCCTCCTCGGCCTGCGGCGGAAGCGTCGTGCTCGGTGGCGCCACCGGCGCCGCCGGGACCGTCTCGCGCCGCGGCACCGCCCGCGCGCTGCTCTCCGGCCCCCGCGCCGGACGCGGGCCGCGGGCCGGCGCGACGAGGTACCCGCCGACGACGAACGCGGCGACCAGGGCGGCGGCGGCCACCATCCGTCCCCGCGACCCGATGGCGGCCTGCGCCCACGAGCGGCGGTCGACGCGCACCAGGCCCGGCCGCCGTTCGTCCATCTCGTCGACCGCCTCGCGGGCAACCGCGACCGTGACCCGCGGCAGGCCGCGACCGAAGGCGAACAGGAGCGCGTTGTGGCAGAGGATGTTCGCCCGGCGCGGGATCCCGCCCGTGCGCCGCACGATGAGCGCGAGCGCGCGCGGCTCGAACAGGCTCTCCGCGCTTCCCCCGGCCACCTGCAGGCGATGGGCGATGTAGCGTGCCATCTCCGTGCGGTCGAGGGGGTTGATCACCGCCCGGACCCCGACGCGCTCGCGGAGCTGACGGAGGCCGGGGCGGGCGAGCCGGTCCTGGAGCTCCGGCTGGCCCACGAGCACGATCTGCAGCAGCTTGCGCGTGTAGCTCTCGAAGTTCGAGAGCAGGCGGAGCTCTTCGAACGTCGAGTCGCTCAGGTCCTGCGCCTCGTCGATCACCAGCGCGACGGTGCGCCCCTCGTCGGCGCGGCGGACGAGGTGCGCGTTGAGCGCCTCGAGCAGATCGCCCTTCGCCCGGCTGCGGAATTCGATGCGCAGGTCGCGTAGGACCGCCGCGAGAAGATCCTCGAAGCTCTGCGTCGTGTATGCGACGTAGGCGGTCTCGACCTCGGGCCCGGTCTGGCTGAGCAACGCGTACAGCAGCGTGGTCTTGCCGGTCCCGACCTCGCCGACCAACGTGACGAAACCGCGGCCGGCGAGCAGCCCGTACTGCACCGCCGCCATCGCCTCGCGGTGCTCCGGGCTCAGATACAGGAACCCCGGATCCGGCGTGAGACTGAAGGGCTCGGCGGAGAGACGAAAGTGCTCGAGATACATGGGACCTGCGGGCGGCGCGCCTGATCAGACCTTCTCGGGAATCACCGCCAGCACCTCCACCTTGCCAAAGCGTCGCACATCGCCGGCCGACTTGAGGGTACCGTCGAATTGATCGCGCGCCAACCCGGCGCCGATTCCGACCACGAGACCGCCGGCGAGCGCGAAGAACAGGATGCGCCCCTTCTTGGGGCTCACCGGCTCGAGCGGCACCGTCGCGGGCTCGACGATCGAGAGGCGCAGGATCTTGCTCTGCTCGAGCGCGTTCGAGAGCCGGGACTGCTCGGCCGTCCGCACGTACGAGACGTAGGCCTCCTCGTCGAGCTTCACCTGGCGCTCGAGGCGGGCGAGGTCGAAGCTCTGGCGGTCGAGCATCTCCGCCTGCTTGCGGTACTCCTCGTTCTGCTTCTCTAGCGCCGCCTCCTTGCCCCGCAGTGCGACCAGCGCCGTCCGCGCCCCCACGAGACTCGTGCCGTCGCCGCCGGTGCCGGTGCCGCCCTCGCTCGAAGTGGTCACCGTGTCGTACTGCGCGATCGCCGCCCGCAGCCGCGCGATCTGTGCGTCGAGATCGCGCACGCGCTCGCTGTCCTCCCGGTATCGCCCGACCAACTCCGCGCGTCTGCCCTCGAGCTCGAGCAGCTGCGGCGTCGCGACGCGGCCGCGCTTGGCTGCGTTCGCGAGCAGCCCCTCGAGGTACGCGACCCGCTGCTCCTGCTCCGCACGCGCGATGCGCGTACGGGCGAGGTCGGCCGTGAACTCGTTGAGGCGCTCGTGCACCTCGGCCTGCTGCCCCGCCAGCGATCCCGCCCGCTCGCGCAGCTCGCGCAGCGCCGCCTCGGAGTCGCCGAGCTTCTTCTGCAGGATCTCGCTCTGCTGGGTGAAGAAGTCCTCCGCCTCCTGGACCTGCTGCATCTTCGAGTGCTGCTCGACGTACGCCTTGGCGAGCCGATCGACGAAGTCCCGGATCCACATCGGGTCGGGGCCATCGAGGTCGATCTCGATCAGATTCGACAACCCGACGCGCCCGGCGGACAGGTGGGTCAGCAACTCGCGGACCTGCCAGTAGCGCGGGCTGTCGGATTCCACCTCCTCGAGATTGTGAAAGCGCCGGTAGCCGCTGCGCAGCCACCCGAAAGGGTTCCAGGACCGGCCACTGTCCGCCGGCTGCTTGGGCGCCGGCTCGTCGACCGGCACGCCCATCTCGTCCAGCACCGAGCCGATCAGCTCACGGCTCGTCAGGAGTTGGAGCTGCGATGCGATCTCGCCGTCCAATACTTGATTGGTGCGCACGATCTCCGTGGGACGCTCCGCCGAGGTCGAAAGCTGCGCCCGGTCGCTCGTGAGCAGCACCTTGGTGGCCGCCCGGTACTGCGGCGGGATGAGGAAGATCCCCACCACGGCGGTCGCGACGATTCCCAGGTAGACGCCGAGCACGACTCGGCGCTGGCGGACGATCGCGAGGAGTATCTCGCGCAGGGCGGTCGCGACACTCTGCTCGTCCATGTTTGGTTGCTCCTCGATCGCCGTCAGAAGGCCGGCAGGATGGGCTGGATCGGCATGAGGTCGCGGACCCACTGCTTCACGAACAGGTCCGCGTCGGCGATCCACGTCCGCGGCACGACGAGGATGTCGCCCGGCTCGAGCCGCACGTCGGCCTCGGGATCGGCTCCGCTCAGCACCTTGTCGAGCGCGAGGCGGTAGCCCCGGTACTGCCCCTGCTCCCGCCGGATGAGGATCACGCTCGCGGGCTTCGCACCATCGGCGAAGCCACCGGCCGCGCTGATCGCCTGCAGCGCCGAGAGCCCGTTCGTATACGCCGTCGTCCCACCGGTCTTCACCTCGCCGGACACGTAGACGCTGCCGCCGAAGTTGAGCACCATCACCGTCACCTTCGGCTCGGTCAGCTCCTTCGCGAACTGTTCGGTGAGAAAGGCCGCAAGCTGCTCGGGCGAGCGCCCCGCGGCCTGCACGTCCCCGAGTGGCGGGACGGAGATCCTGCCGTCGCTGCGGACCGGCACGTCGACGTTGAGCTCGGGCGTCTTGTAGAAGCGCACCCCGATCGAGTCGCCCACCTTGATGAGATACGGCGCGGGCACGTCGGGCACGGTGCGCGGGCCCTCTGGCAGCTTGGGCCCCCCACAGGCCGCCAGTGTCGCGGCCGCCAGGGCCATGAGACCCACCACTGCCAACCGACGCTGCCGATCGCTCACGCCACCCCTCCTCCGTCCGCGCGGCAGCTCATCCCTGCCGGGGCGGAACGCCTTGCCTGCTGCATGTACCACCGTTTCGAGCTCTCCGCCGGACGCCTTCCCGAAGAAGAGCAAGGCTCGTGCCCGGCCCGTCGGGGGTCACGCCGCCGAGCGGTCCCCCTCTTGTCCAGCTTCCGTGCCGAGGAGCGGGACATCGCGCTCCCCAGCGCGACTTAAACGTCGTTCTCCCGACCTGTCAAGGTAAACCCCCGCAGGCGCCGCCGCGACCCGCTGCCGCACCCGCCACAGTGCAAGGTACTCGAGGCACCTGACTCGGGCGCCGTGCCGTCGCCTTCCCGCACGCCGGAATCACCTCGAGAGCCTTCCCGGCCGCGCGAAGCGCGGTCTCTGAGCGCCGAAATCCCCCGGCGGCCGACCGTTTGCATGGGAGGACACACGCCGATGCCCGCTGCATTCCGCCGCATACTCGTCCCGCACGATTTCTCGGAGCACGCCGATCGCGCCTTGCGAACGGCGGCGGCGCTCGTGGCGTCCCCCCGCGGTACGCTGCACGTGCTGCACGTGGTGACGCCCTTCACCCCCATTGCCGGCCTGCCACCCGCGGAGATGGGGGCGTACGTCCCGCCCGCCGATCTGATCGCCGCCGAACGGCGGCGGCTCGAGCAGCGCGTCGCCCGGCTCGTCCGCGGCCCCGGCGCGCCGCGGGTCGTGTGCGAGGTGGTGATCGGCGATCCGTTCCATCGCATCCTCGCCGGATGCCGCGGCATGGACGTCGTCGTGATGGCCACGGCCGGGCGGAGCGGGCTGGCGCACCTGCTGATCGGCAGCGTCGCCGAGAAGGTCGTGCGCCACGCGCCCATCCCGGTGCTCACGCTCCGCCCCGGTCCGGCTCGGGGGCGCAGCCGCGGCAAGGGACGGGGCGCACGACGGCGGTGATGCGCACGGACGTCGAGGCCGCCCCGAGGCCGGCGACCCTGGCCGATCGCCGCCGGGTCGTCGTGCGGCCCGCGACCCCGGCCGACTTGCCGGCGCTGCGCACCTTCCTCGACGGTCTCGCTCCGGCGTCGGCGTACGCGCGCTTCTTCACGCCGCGCCCGCGCCTCGACGACGGCCAGCTCATGGTGTTGGCCTCGACTGCCCCCGGCCACGGCGCCCTGCTGGCGGTTCCCGAGGGCGCCGGCGGGCCGATTGCGGCGTTCGGAAGCTACGTCTACGAGCGCGACCTCGACAGTTGCGAGATCGGGATCGCCGTGGCGGACGCCTGGCAGAACGCGGGCCTCGGCACGCTCGTCGTCCTGCTCCTCGTTCGCGCCGCGACCGTCGAGGGAATGCGCCGCTTCCACGCCGAGGTTCTGGGCGGCAACGTGCGGATGCTGAGCCTTCTGCGCACGCTCGGCGCCCCCCACCGCACCCGGCTGGAGGGCGGCGTCGCCCACGTCGAGTTTTCCCTGCCCGCCGGCAACATTGCTCCCGGCCTCGCGGTGCCTTAGGTAACCGACATGCCCGAATCGATCCTGGTGGCCGACGACGAGCCCGGGGTGCGCGAGAGTCTGGCCGAGGTCCTTCGCGACGCGGGCTACCACGTGGAGACCGCGGCCGACGGCCAGGCCGCCCTCACCGCGCTCGAGACGGGGGATTTCGCCCTGGTGGTCACCGACCTGCGCATGCCGGGCGCGGACGGCCTCGCGGTCCTGCGCAAGGCGCGCGAGATCGCGCCGCAGACCGTCGTCCTGGTGATGACCGCGCACGCGAGCGTCGAGACGGCGGTGGAGGCACTGCGCGCCGGCGCCACCGACTACCTCCTCAAGCCGGTCCTCTTCGACGACCTGCTCGCCAAGGTGACGCGCCTGCTCGAGCACCGCCAGCTCGTCTGGCAGGCCCAGAACCTGCGCCGCGAGGTCGGCGGCGACTACGACTTCGAGCAGCTCGTCGGCAAGAGCCCGCTCATGCGCGAGGTCTTCAACCTCATCCGCAAGGTGGCGCCGACCAACACGACGGTCCTCATCACCGGCGAGAGCGGCACCGGCAAAGAGGTCGTCGCGCGCGCCATCCACCACTTCAGCGAGGCGTCCAGTCGGATCTTCCTCCCGGTCAACTGCGCGGCCATCCCGGAGTCGCTGCTCGAGAGCCAGCTCTTCGGTCACGTGCGCGGCGCGTTCACCGGCGCGGTCACGTCGCAGGAGGGGCTGTTCGCCCGCTCCGAGGGCGGCACCATCTTCCTCGACGAGATCGGCGACATGCCGCTCGGTTTGCAGTCGAAGCTGCTGCGCGCGATCGAGGCCAAGGAGATCCTCCCCGTCGGGGCCACGCGCCCGATCACCGTCAACACGCGCGTCGTCGCGGCCTCCAACCGCGAGCTGCGCAAGATGGCCGACGAGGGGGGGTTCCGCGAGGACCTCTACTACCGACTCGCCGTCGTCGAGATCCACCTGCCGCCGCTGCGCGAGCGGCGCGAGGACATCCCGCACCTCGTCGAGTACCTCGTGCGCCGGCACAACCGCGACATGAAGCGCGCCTACCGCGGCGTCGACAACGCCACGCTGAAGCTGCTCATGTCGCAGCCCTGGAAGGGCAACGTGCGCGAGCTCGACAACGTGATCGAGCACGCGATGATCCTGGGCGACGGCGAGTGGATCGCGCCGTCGGACCTGCCACGGGGCCTGCGCGAGAACACGGATGCGCTCCCGCCGGTCGGCGACGACCTTCGCGAGGCCCTGCGCGCCTACGAGCGCATCCACATCGAAACGGTGCTGCGCCGCACGCAAAACGACAAGCGCAAGGCAGCCGAGCTCCTCGGGCTCTCGCTGTCCTCGCTCTACCGCAAGCTGGATGAGCTCGGCATCGGGCTCGGGTGATCGGCCTGGCCGCTCGCTCCTGAGCGACGCGGTCGGGCTCGACGAGGCGCAGCGGGCGGAGCAGCTCGCGTTCTTCGAGCTCGGCCCGGAGGATGCGGCCGCGCTCGTCACGCTGCGCCCGCTCGCGGAGCGGGCGGCCGACGAGGTCGTCGAGCAGTTCTACGCCCACCTGCAGCGCTTCCCAGAGCTCGAGACGCTGCTGCGCGCCGTTCCGGGCCGCATCGAACGGCTGAAGGACGTCCAGCGCGACTACTTCCTGTCGCTCACCGACGGGCGACTCGACGCCGACTACTTCGAGAGCCGGCTCCGCGTCGGCGACGCGCACCAGGGGGCCGGCCTTCGCCCGATGTGGTACCTGGGCGCGTTCAGCCGCCTGCTGCGTCTCGCGCTGCGGACGCTCCTGCGCGACGTGGAGGATCCGCACACGGTGCCCGCCCTCGAGGCGCTCACCAAGCTCGTCTTCCTCGACGCGTCGCTCGCGATGCACACGTACATCTACGGGGGCTTCGTTCGTCGGGAGATCGCCGCGGAACGGGAGGAGGCCGCGCGCGTCGCCGAGGAGGCGCTGCGCGCCCGCGCCGAGACCGAGCGCCTGAAGGACGACCTGACGAGCATGGTCGTCCACGACCTCAAGAACCCCGTGAACGGCATCCTGATGATGGTGCAGCTCGCCCTCCGCAAGGGCGGCGAGCTGCCCGAGCCGCACCGTGGCTACATGCAGCAGGTCGAACGCACGTGCCGCGAGATGATGCGGCTCATCCAGAACCTCCTCGAGATCGGCAAGATCGAGGAGGGCAAGATGCCCATCCACCGCGAGGCCGTCGCGCTCGCGGAGCTGGTCGGCGAGGTGGTGCGCGAATACGCACCGGTGGCCGAGCAGTCGAACCGGGTGCTGGTCGTCCGCGTCGGGGCCGATCTCCCCCCAGTGACCGCCGACCGCGCGCTGCTCAAGCGCGTCCTGGTCAACCTGGTCGCGAACGCGCTGCGCCACAGCGGCAGCCCGGAGGTGCGGATCGCGGCCCAGGCCACGCCGCAGTCGAGCGAGGTGGTGCTCAACATCGTCGACCAGGGGCGCGGCATTCCCCTCGAGCAACAGGCCCGCATCTTCGAGAAGTTCACGACCGTGCGCCGGTCGCCGACCGCGGACCCCGGCGTCGCAGACACGGGCCTCGGCCTTCCGTTCTGCAAGCTCGCCCTCGAGCGCATGGGCGGCCGCATCGCCGTCCACAGTGCCCCGGGCCGCGAGACGACCTTCGCCGCCACCCTCCCCGTGTGGCGGGGCTGACACCCGCCTGACGGCTATCTTCCTACCGTCGCGAAGCGGGACCCGATCGCTTCGCGGCGCTCGGAGCCGAGCGCCCGGGAACGTCGCACCCACGGGCCACGGCAACCGGCATGCCGGTTGCTCACAGGGGGGTCTGATGGTGGGCGCGGCGACGGACGGCATCTGGGGTCTGGTCCTCGCGGGAGGCGACGGCACTCGCCTGCAGCCGCTCACGCGACGGATCGCGGGGGCACCGATCCCGAAGCAGTACTGCCGGATCACCGGCGACCGATCCCTGCTCGAGGCCACCCTCGATCGCGTCGCGGAGCTGCTGCCCGCCGAGCGAACCCTGGTGATCGTCAACCGCGACCACCTTCCGCTCGCGTCCACGCACATCCGCGCCGTTCCGGCCGCCAACGTCCTCGTCCAGCCGCTCAACCGCGACACCGGCCCCGGCCTCCTCCTGAGCCTCCTCGCCATCGCGCGACGGGCCCCCGACGCCACCGTCGCGGTGTTTCCGAGCGACCACTGGGTCGGCGACGACGCGACGTTCGTCGCGCACGTCGCGCGCGCCGCCGCGCTGATCGCGCGCCGACCGGAGAAGCTCGCGCTCCTCGGCATCCGCCCCGATCGCCCCGAGCCCGGCCTCGGCTACATCGAGCCAGCCCGCCGGCTGCCGCGGGAGCAGGCCGCATTCCACGTCGCCCGCTTCCGCGAGAAACCCGATCCCGACGTCGCGGCGGAGGTCGTGCGGCGAGGCGGTCTGTGGAACTCGTTCGTGATGGTGTTCCGCGTCGCCCGCGTTCTCCGCTTGCTCCAGCGGGTTCGCCCCGCCGACGTCGCTGCCGTGGGCGACGTCGGCGCCACGCCCGAGGCGCTCGGCGCCGCCTACGCCAGCCTGCCCCCGTGGAACTTCTCGAGCCACTTTCTCGCCGCGGTCCCACGCGACCTCGTCGTCCTGCCGGTCGACGACACGCCGTGGAGCGATTGGGGGACGCCCGAGGCGATCGCGCGCACGCTGCACGCCATCCGCCAACCCCTCCCGTGGACGGACGAGCGAGAGCTTGCCGCGGCGTCGGCGTGACAGGTAGAACGCGGCAACGCCCAAGGAGGTTCTCCATGGTAAAGACGATCGGGGCCGGCGTTGTCGCGTTCTGCCTGCTCGCGGTGCTCCCGGCCCTCGCGGCGGCAGAGGACGACGCCAATCGCGCCCTCTACCTGCGGTACTGCGGCGCGTGTCACGGACCGCAGGGCAAGGGAGACGGGGTGGCCTCGAGCCTGCTGCGGCCGAAGCCGACTGACCTGACGCAGCTCGCAAAGAAGAACCGGGGCGAGTTCCCGTACATGCGTGTCGTCCGCGTCATCGACGGGCGCGAGACGAAGCGCGCCCACGGCGATGCCGCCATGCCGGTGTGGGGCGAGATCTTCCAGGACCAGGCGTCGTGGACCCAGGCACAACGCGCCGAGACGCAGGGTAAGATCCAGCAGATCACGGATTACCTGCACACGGTCCAGGCGAAGTGAGATGACCGTCGCGCCGGGCAGGGTGCGCGCCGTCCTCGTCGGCGCGTGGCTCGGGCTGGCGGGCTCCGCTCCGGGCCGCGCAGCCGAGGGGGGCGCGACGCTCTATCAGCGGTACTGCGCGCCCTGCCACGGTGTCGACGGACGCGGACGAGGCCCGGCGGCGGAGGCCCTCACCCCCCGCCCGACCGATCTCACGCGCCTCGTCGCGGACGTCCCGGCGCTCATGCGAGCGATCGACGGCCGTCGCACGATCCGCGCCCACGGCGATGCCGGCATGCCGGTGTGGGGCCGCGTCTTCGAGGAGTCGCGCTTCGAGGACCGGCATGCACGCCGCGCCACCCTGCTGGCCGTCCAGTCCATCGCGGAGCACGCGCGGCACCTGCAGACGGTGCCACGCTGAGCCAAGGAGGCGGTCTTTGATGATGCGACGCGCCGTGCCCCTGGCGGGGGTCCTGCTGCTCGCGGTGATCGTGATGCAGCTCGTTCCGGTCGCACGCACCAACCCCGCCGTCGTGCAGGACATCGCTGCCCCGCCCGATGTCCAGGCGGTTCTCCGACACGCCTGCTACGACTGCCACTCCCATGAGACCGTATGGCCCTGGTACAGCCGGGTGGCCCCCGTGTCGTGGCTGATCACCCACGACGTCAACGAGGGTCGTGAGGAGCTCGACTTCTCGACCTGGTCGGCGTACCCGCCACCCAAGCGCGGCAAGAAGCTCGACAAGGCCGCCAAGGAGGTGACGGAGGGCGAGATGCCCCCCTGGTACTACCGGCTCCTCCACCCCGAGGCCCGGCTCAGCGAAGCGGAGGCCGCCCTGATCGTCCAGTGGCTCACGGCCGAGCGCGGAAAGCTGCCGCGTTAGCGACGAGGCGATGGACCCGATCGGACGGATACTGGTCCCGCTCGATTTCTCGCCGAGTGCCACGTTCGCCCTCGACTGGGCGGAGGAGTTCGCCCGTCGCCTCGACGCCGAGCTCGTCCTCCTGCACGTGAACCAGCCCGGCGCCGTGCTGCCGGGCTCGGACCTCGCGCGCAACGAGGATGCCCTCGCCCGCGCCGAGCTGGACCGCATCGCCCAGGCGCTCGTGGCGCGCGGCCGTCGTGCGCGGGCCCTCGTACGCCCCGGCAGCCCCAGCGAGGAGATCGTCCGTCTCGCCGCCGAGGAACGCGTGGGACTCATCGTGATGGGAACGCACGGCCGATCCGACGTCGCACACCTGCTGCTCGGCAGCGTCGCGGACCGCGTCGTCCGGCGGGCAGCATGTCCGGTGCTCACCGTGCGACACCCCGATCGCAGCACCTCCGCGCGCGGCGCGTGAGGACGTTCTCTGCCCAGGAGGGGCCATGTTCGAGTTCCTCGCGTACACCGTCGCGGACGTCATGACGCCCAGGCCAACGACGATCCGCCCCGACACGACGATCGAGGAGGTCGACCGCGTGCTCGCCGACCAGGACTTCAACGGCCTGCCGGTCGTCGACGCGGACGGGACGCTGGTCGGCATGGTGACCAAGCTCGACCTGCTCAAGGCCTTCGCCTTCACCCCCGAGCACGTCGTCCCGCCGTACGACGAGATCGTCGCCCGTCCCGCGGCCACGGTGCTCACCGCCGACCCCGTGACGGTGACACCGGACCTCCCTCTCACCCGCGTGCTGCAACGCATGCTCGAGACGCGCCATCGGAGCTTTCCGGTGGTCGACGGCCGCCGGCTCGTGGGCATGATCGCACGCGAAGACCTGATGCGCGCCCTGCGCATGGCCGTCGCCGGCGAGCACCCCACCCATCCGTCCGGCCATTGACCACCGTCGCGTCGCCGTCGCAGCGGAGCGCGGGACTTTCCCGCGACCGCGAAGTGGGATAACGCCGACCGGGCCAGCCGCGCGCCCCGGGGGCTTGTAGACGGGTCGCGCCAGAAGGAGACACGATGCCCTCGCTCTTCCGCCGGATCCTCGTCCCCTACGACTTCTCGGACCACGCCGCACGCGCCCTGCGGATCGCCGTGTCGCTCGCCGCCACGCACGGCGGGAAGCTCACCGTGCTGCACGTGCTGCCCCCCTTCCAGCCCGTGGTGGAGTTCCCCCCCGGCGAGAGCTGGCTGCCGCCGCTCGACCTCGTCCCCAAGGTGAAGAAGCAGCTCGAGACCAACGTCGCACGGGTCCTCGGGCGCGGCCGGATGGCCCCGTCGGCCAGCTGTCGGGTGGAAATCGGGGACCCGGCTCAGCGCATCGTCGAGGCCGCACGCCAGGCCGACGTCGTGGTCATGGCCACGGCCGGCCGCACGGGCCTCGCCCATCTCGTGATCGGCAGCGTGGCGGAGAAGGTCGTGCGACACTCGCCGGCGCCGGTGCTGACGGTTCGCCCGGCTCCCGCCCGCCGGACCCGTCGCAAAGCGTAGCCCCGGGCATTTTTCACCTTGCCACCCTCGGACGGACCGTGGCAGTGTCCCGTCCATGTCCCGATCCCGTGCCCTCACCGCCACCCTGCTGGCGGCCGCGATCGCCCTGCCCATCGCCGCCGGCGCCGACGTCGCCCATCTGGCGAGCTGTCAGCGGAAGATCAACAGCGAGGGCGCGAAGTACGCGCAGAAGGTCATCAAGTCGACCCTCAAGTGCACGAGCGCCACGGACACGTGCCTCATCAACTGCGAGGCCGGCATCTACGGGCCGGCGTGCGGCGACCCGCCGGTCCCGCCCTGCTGCGACCCGGACAATCCCGCGTCCAACACCGATTTCCAGCAGTGCCTGAGCCAGGCACAGGCGATCTGCGACGCGGAGGCCGCCAAGGTCGACAAGTGGGAGCTCGACAAGCAGGAGCACATCACGGCCGCGTGCGCGCCGCCCTTCGTCAGCACCAACGAGATCTGCAACGCGAACACGCCGGGCCTCCACTTCGCCACGCTGGCCGCCGGCTGCCAGGCGATCATCCCCGGCTGGCAGTGCAACGGGCTCGCCGACATCCTCGCCTGTGTCGGCGGTCCGCTCGAGAAGCAGCTCGTCGACCAGGTGAGCGGGCTGCTCGACCCCCGCGCGGCGGACTCGCTCGGGGTGCTCCCCGCGAGCATCCAGACCAAGTTCGGCAACCTCCCCGCGGCGCGCAAGGTGAAGGAGGATCTCCCGGCGCCCGGCACGGTCGACGTCTGGCAGCTCACCGGCCTCAAAGAAGGCGATGCCATCGCCGTGCGCGTCGAGACGCGCAATGACGCCGCCACCAACCCCGCCCAGGCGACGCTCGATCCGGCGATCTACTTCCTCGACAGCGCCGCACCGGCATTCACCAAGGTCGCCGACACCAACTTCCGCAGCCAGACCTGCAACGTGCCCAACACCTGCGGGAGCACGTGTCCCGCCTTCCGGCGCACGATCCCCCGCAGCGGCACGTATTACCTCGCGGTCACGGCCGACGTGTCGGACGGCTGCGTCGGCGGCGGGAAGTACAAGCTCGTCGTGCTCACGGCGGGCGGCGTGCAGCCCCTGCTCGTCGCCGACGACCTGAGCGCCGTCATCCCCTGAGCGCGATCACGTCGGCGTGGGCGTCTTGGTCGGGCGCGCGGGATCCGCGATCTCCGACAGCCCGACGAACGCGGCGAGCACGTCGCTGCGCGTGAGGATCCCGACCAGCTGGTCGTCCTCGACGATCGGCACCGACCCGATCCGCTCCCGGCGCATCACCCGGGCAGCCTCGACAACGGTGTCGCTCGGCTTGAGCGAGACGACGGTCGGCGTCATCACGCTCTCGACCAGGATCTGCTCCGTCTCCTTCTCCTTGCGGCCACGGGCGTCGTCGCGCGCCGACTCCATCACCGACGGGAACGCGTCGCGCAGATCGCGATCCGTCACGATCCCGATCACCCGCTTCCCCACCACCACGGGCAACTGGTTCACCCGATGCTGCTCCATGATCTCGCGCGCGTGCCCGATCGTGTCGCGTGGTCCCACGGCGTGCACACGGCGCTGCATCCAGTTGGCGATTCGCATGACCCGGCCTCCCTTTTCCCCCGGGGCCCAAAGGCAAGTGACGTGCCACGGAGCTCCTACCGCCGAACGCCGGACAGCCCAGCCCCGATTCCGACCGACGAGAATTCCCACGCCGGCTTTGTCACGTGCGCGAGCCGCACCGGCCGGTCGTTGCACGCGTCGGGGACGACGGCCTGGCATGGCGTTGGCTCCGTCTGCGGGAGGGTCCGCAATGACCGACAGCGCACAGCGCCTGATCGCCCGGCTCGCCGTCGCGATGATGGCCGCCGACGGGCGGGTCACTCCGGTCGAGGTCGAGGCACTCGGCCGGCTCGAGGCCGTCGGTGTCGGGCCGATTGCCCGTCTCGCGGCGGAGGAACTGGAGCGCGCCGCGCGGGAGCCGATCGACCTGCGCGCGACCGTCGAGGGACTGGGACGTGTCGGCGCCGACGCGGCCGCCGTGCTGCTCGGGGCCATCGCCGAGATCGCCGCTGCGGATCGGATCGTGGCGCCCCGCGAGCTCGAGGTGTTCGACGCCATCGCGGCATGCCTCGGCATCGCTTCCGGCGACGCACGGGAGATCCTCGCTGCGGCATCGGCCGCGCACTCCGGCACCGCCGGCGATCGGACGGCGGCGCCCTTCCGATCTCCCGTTGGCGCGGAGCCCCCGCCGGCGGCCGAGCCCGCTCCGGCTGCGCCCGCGCCGCCGGGCCCGGATGAAGCCCTGGTCCGGGCCCTGCGGCGGCTCGGACTGGACCACCCGCCGACACGCGCGACGCTGGACGAGAGCTACCTGCACCTCGTCAAACGCTTCGACCCCGCGCGCATGATCGAGCTCGGGCCCGAGTTCGTGACGCTCGCCGTGCGGCGGCTCGCCACGATCACGCGCGCCTACGAAACCGTTCTTCACGCCATCACGGGGAACCCGACGCGCGGCCGCTGAGCCGGGCCCCCGGCCCGCGCTTGCAACCCCGAGCGCGCCCGGGCACCACCGAGACAGACCCATCGCGCCCGAGGTTCCCCGGTGAGCGACGTCCGCCTCCACGCCTTCCCCGATTCCCTCGCCTTCGCCGCCCAGCTCGGCCGCGCAATCGGCGTCCGAGCGGCGCGCGTCGCCGTACACCGCTTTCCCGACGGCGAGCGCCTCGTCCGCGTACGCTCGCCCGCCGGCGGTCACGCCGTCCTCGTCCACGCGCTGCGCGACCCCGACGCGCGGCTGATCGAGACGCTGCTCGCTGCCGACGCGCTCCGCCGCGCCGGCGCAGCACGCGTCACGCTGGTCGCACCGTACCTGCCGTACATGCGCCAGGACCGGGTCTTCACCCCCGGTGAGCCGATCTCCCAGCGCGTCGTCGGCGCCCTCCTCGCCCGCGCCTTCGACCGCGTGCTGACGATCGAGCCGCACCTCCATCGCGTCGGGCGACTTTCGACCGTGCTGCGCGGCGGGCGCGCCGTCTCCGCAGCGCCCGCGATCGCCGCGTGGGTGCGACGCCGCGGCCCGGACGTCCTGCTCGTCGGCCCCGACGCCGAATCCCTGCCGTGGGTACGCGCCATCGCCCGCCTCGCCGGGGCACCGTACGTCATCGGCGGCAAACTGCGCCTCGGCGATCACCACGTCCGACTCCGCTTCCCCGTGCTACCGCCCTGCCGGCGGGCCATCGTGGTCGACGACATCGCGAGCAGCGGGGGCACGCTCGCCACCGCGGCGCGCGCGCTGCGCGCGCTCGGCGTGCCGCGGGTGGAGGCCGTCGTCGTGCACGCCATCTTCGCACCTGGTGCGCGCGCGCGGCTGCGCGCCGCCGGCGTCCGCACCCTCGTGTCCTGCGACACGGTCCTCCACCCCACCAACGCGATCCCCACCGCGCCACTGCTCGCGGCCGCCCTGGGGGTCGCCCGCCGCGCCCGCGCCTGCTAGAGCGACACCGTGTTCCGCATCAAGCACCTCCGCCTCGATACGCAGCGCGAGCACGTGATCGTGGTCCACGAGGCGGCGGTGCGCGCCGGTGACCTCGGCTTCAACCCGTTGGACCGCGTGCACGTCATCAGCACCGCCCCCGACGCGGGAGCCACCCGGGAGGTCGTCGGCGTCCTCAACTTCTGCCGCGACACCCTGATCGCGCCCGACGAGATCGGCCTCTCCGACCAGGCCTTCCGCGACCTGGGCCTGCCGGAGGGGGCCATGGTGCGCGCCACCATCGCGCCGGCGCCCCGCAGCGTCGACCTCGTACGCGCGAAGCTCGCCGGCCGGCGTCTCGACCGCGCGGCTTTCGACGCGATCCTCGACGACGTCACGCGCCACCGCTACTCCAAGGTCGAGCTCACGATGTTCGTGCTCGGCTGCACGCTCCGCCCGCTCGATCTCGAGGAAGTCGTCGACTTCACGCGCGCCATGATCGGCGTGGGCTCGCGCCTCGACTTCGGCGCCGGTCCGGTCGCCGACAAGCACTGCATCGGCGGTGTGCCCGGCAACCGCACGACCATGATCGTCGTGCCGATCCTCGCCGCGCTCGGCCTGCGTGTCCCGAAGACGTCGTCGCGGGCGATCACGAGCCCGGCCGGCACCGCCGACACGATGGCGACGCTCGCCGAGGTGGCCCTGCCGCCCGCACGCCTGCACGCGGTCGTCGAGGAGGCCGGGGGCTGCATCGCCTGGGGCGGCGCGCTCGACCTGGCACCCGCCGATGACATCCTCATCACGGTCGAGCGCCCGATGGAGATCGACACCGAGCCGCAGATGGTGGCGTCGATCCTCGCCAAGAAGAAGACCGCCGGGGCGACGCACGTCCTGCTCGACATTCCGGTCGGTCCAACTGCCAAGGTGCGCTCCCGTGCCGCGGCCGAGCGCCTCGCCACGCTGTTCCGCAACGTCGCCGAGCGGGTCGATCTGCGCGTCGACGTGCTGGTCACCGAGGCGCACGGTCCGATCGGGTTCGGAATCGGCCCGCGCCTCGAGGCGCTCGACGTGCTCGCCGTCCTCGACCGCCGCCCCGACGCCCCGGTCGACCTGCGCGAGAAGGCGCTCTACCTCGCCGGCCACCTGCTCGAGATGACCGGCGCCACGCCGCCCGCCGGCGGCTATCGCGCCGCGCAGCAGGCGCTCGATTCTGGGGCGGCCGCGGCGACGTTCCAGCGCATCGTCACCGCGCAGGGAGCGTGCGCATTTCCTGCCGAGGCGCCGTACCGCGCCGTCGTCGAGGCCCCCGGCGACGGGCGCATCCGCGCCATCGACTGCTGGCGGATCGCGCGCGTCGCCAAGGTGGCCGGCGCGCCCGCGAACGTCGCCGCGGGCGTGCGCCTGCTCAAGACGGTCGGCCAGGTCGTCGAGCGCGGTGAGCCGCTCTTCGAGATCCACTCGCTCAGCCAGGCGCAGCTCGAGTTTGCGCGCACCTATGCCACGCAGCACCCGGAGCTGGTCTGCTTCGGGTTCTAGGAGGTCATCGACCATGCGGGTTCTCGTCGCTCTCCTCGCCACCGCCGCGCTGGCGGCACCGGTCGCAGCCGCGGCTGCGGAACGCGTCCCCGGCGGCCCGGGTCCCAAGCTCTTCCGCGACAAGGGCTGCTTCAGCTGCCACATGGTCGGCCTGCAGGGCACACCCATCGGCCCCGAGCTGACGCGGATCGGGCGCCGCCGGAAGGCAGCGAACCTGGAGCGCTGGCTGCACAACCCCTCGGCCGAGGACCCGCAGGCACACATGCCGAAGCTCGACCTGACCGACGCCGAGATCCGCACCCTCGCCACCTACCTCGCGACGCTGCGCTGAGGCGGCGGGTGCAGGACGAGGTCGTCCGGGCGCTCGCGGACCCGCGCTTCTACCGCCACCGCCCGGCCGAGGTCGTCCACGTGCAGACGCACATCTCGCACGTCTTCCTCGCCGGTCCGTACGTCTACAAGCTGAAGAAGCCCGTGCGCTTCCCGTTCCTCGACTTCGGCACGCTCGCGCTCCGGGAGCGGGCCTGTGCCGACGAGGTCACCCTCAACAGCCGGCTCTGTCCGGCCGTCTACCTCGGGGTCGTTCCGGTCGTGCGTCCGACAGCAGGCGGGCTCGCGCTCGGCGGGCCGGGCGAGGTGATCGATTGGGTGGTCCAGATGCGCCGACTGCCCGCCGACCGAATGCTCGTCGACCTTCTCGCCCGGGACGCCGTGCACGCCGAGATGCTGGAGCGCCTGGCCGTCCTGCTGGCCGTCTTCCACACCGCGGCGGCCGCCGGTCCCGAGGTCGCCCGTCACGGTGCGCCGGAGGCCCTCGCGGCCGCCTGGGCCGAGAACCTCGCCGAGGCCGCGCCCTTCCTCGGCACGTTGATCGCGCCGGTCGACGCGAGGCTGCTCGCCGACTTCGGCCCGCGCTTCGTCGCCCGCCACGACGCCCTCTTCCGCGCCCGCCAGGCCGGCGGCCGGGTTCGCGAAGGCCACGGCGATCTGCACGCCGAGCACGTCTGCTTCCTCGACGAGGCCCTGCCCGGGGGGCCGGATCTCGACCCGTTGGCCCCGGGCGTCTACGTCTTCGACTGCATCGAGTTCTCGCAGCCGCTGCGCTGCAACGACGTGGCAGGCGAGATCGCCTTCCTGGCGATGGACCTCGAGTACCGGCGGCGGCCCGACCTCGGTCGTGCGTTCGCGGCCGCGTACGCGCACGCGGCGCGCGACCCGGACATCGCGACGCTGCTGCCCTTCTACGCCGCCCACCGCGCCTGCGTGCGCGGCAAGGTCGACGGGATCAAGAGCGCCGAGCCCGAGGTCGAGGCCGGCGACCGCGCGGCCGCCGCCGAGCGCGCCCGCCGCTACTTCCGGCTCGCCGTCCGCCTCGCGTGGCGCGCGATGGGGCCGGCGCTGGTCGCCGTCACCGGCTTGAGCGGTACGGGCAAGACCACGGTTGCGACGGCCCTCGCCGCGCACACGGGTTTTCGCCACCTGAGCAGCGACCTGGTGCGCAAGGTGCACGCCGGCCTCGCGCCGACGACGTCGGCCCGCGCCACCTATGACACCGGCCTCTACACCCCCGCCGCGCGGACCGCCGTCTACGAGGCCCTCGCCGCCGACGCGGACGCGGCGCTCGCCGCCGGCGAGGGCGTACTGGTCGACGCCACGTTCCTCGGACGCCCGGACCGCGACCGCCTCGTCGCAGTCGCGGCGCGCCGCGCCGTGCCGCTCGTGTTCCTCGCGTGCGAGGCCACCGCGGACACCGTGCGCGCCCGGCTCGCGGCGCGCACGGGCTCGCCGTCCGACGCCACCTGGGAAACCTACCTCGAGCAGCGCCGGCGGTGCGATCCCTTCGCGCCCGGGGAGCCGCACCTGGCGCTCGCCACCGACGGGACGCCCGCCGAGGTGGCCGCGGACGCCGTGCGACTCCTCTGGGGCTGGGTCACGACCACGTCGCCTTGATCCCGAGCGCCGGCAACCGGTGCTGGAGCAACACCGGCATCATGTTCGCGAGATACGCCGGCACGAAGAACCAGAGGACCCGGAGCGCGTCCTCCGGCACCAGCCGCTCACTCCCCCCGTTGCGCCCCGGCATCCAGCCAGAGCTGCTTGAGGTCCTTCGGGAGCTGGCTGAAGATGTGCCACGCCTCGCCCTCGCGGCCGGTGGGACTCCCGAGGCAGTGCTGCAGCGCCCCGAAGACCGCACGGACGCCGCGTTCCGCCTCATCGTCGTCCGGCAGTGCTGCCCACTGGCGGACTCGCCCGACGAACTCCTCGCGGTGCGTCCGCTCGACGCGGCGACTGGGGCGGTCGTCCCCGAGCCACAGCCGCTTGAGCCCGGTGGGGAGCTGCGCCCCCACGTCGCGCACCTCCTTCGGCGTGAGCCGTGCGTGCAGCTCTTGGAAGACCGCGAAGGTGAGCGACTCCGCCCGCCGCTCGTCGCAGTGGAGCCGGCGGGCCACTTCGCCGAGGAAGCCCTTCTCATCCATGGATTCGCACCGGTGCAAGGACTCTGCCACCAAGAGCCCAACCGCCACCGCCGCGCCGTTCCCGGCCACGAGAACGAACGCGCCGTCGCGGTCCCAGCCCGCTGGACATCGATCCTTGCCCGGCACGAGGGTTGCTGGTCGGAATCCCGGATGCGCCTCGGCGGACGACTGATCGGCCTCTTCTCCTTCGACGTCGGCTACGAGATCGACCTCGACCGCGCCCGCACGCTCACCGACGAGGGAGACATCGGGGCCATCGCGCGCCGGCGGGCGGCTCCGGTCCACCTGCGCTACGCGGTACCGCCGCTGCGCGTGCCACTCGGCACCCGCGGGGTGACGCTCGGCGACACTGTCGTCGACGCGACTGCCAGCGCGGTGATC
The DNA here is from genome assembly GCA_046327955.1 of Binatia bacterium. Taxonomy (GTDB): domain Bacteria; phylum Desulfobacterota; class Binatia; order DP-6; family DP-6; genus JAXLXP01. The sequence continues at coordinate 136,430 of JAXLXP010000013.1, forward strand.
CACGAATTCGGCGCCGTGACGATCGTGCTCCAGGCGCCGCTCGCCTGCGACGTCGCCGCGCTGCCACCGCTCACCGCCACGCTCACCGGTGCCGGACCGCTCGAAGACGCGGCCCGCGTGCTGGTCGAGGAGCTGGGCACCCGCATCCGACCCGCCGTCACGCGCCCGTTCCTCAACGAGTTCGTCGAGGACTACTACATCGTCCAGATCGGGCACTGCGATCCGCCCACGTCGATTCCCGAGCTGCTCGAGACCGCCCGGGGGCCGCTCGCGTCGGCGCTGCGCTGCGAGGCCGTGCCGCTCTCCGACACCGAGGTCGACGACGTGTTCCGCACCCGCGTGTCGTACTACCCCGACGACCTCGTGGTCACCGAATGGAACGTCGCGCTCGTCGTCGACACCGACTTCGCCGACACGGTGAGCATCCTCGAGTACCTCAACGTGCAGCTGCTCGAGCTGCGCTTCTACGACGCGCTACTCGATCGCCGGCTCGCCGACACCCACGCGCCGGACGCCGCGCGCCCGTCCGGCCTGCCGTTTCGCTACCGGCGGTATCGGCGTGCGATCGAGGATCTGGCGGCGATCCGCGTCGACGTCGCCACGATCGTCGAGCGCGTCCACAACGCGCTCAAGCTCTCCGGCGATCTCTACCTCGCCAAGATCTACACGCGCACCGCCGAGCGCCTCGCGCTGCGCGCGTGGGAGGAGAGCGTGGCACAGAAGCTCGACGTGCTGCAGCAGCGCTACGACGTGCTCGTCCAGCGCATGGCGACGGCCCGCTCCGAGGCCCTCGAGGCGACCATCATCGTCCTGATCGTCCTCGAGTTGGTCGTGTTGCTGGCGGGGTGGGGGTGAGGCCATGACCGAAGACGTCGTCGGCGTGCTCGGGATCGCCGCCGCCGCGCTCGGCGGCGCCGCGGTCGGCGTCGAGCGCCAGTGGTCCGGGCACGCCACTGGTCCGACCGCGCACTTCGGCGGCGTGCGCACGTTCACGCTGCTGGGCGGGCTCGCCGGCGTAGCCGGGCGCCTGTGGGGCACCGGCTACGCGCTGCTGGCGGCTGCCCTGCTCGCCGGCGCCGCCGCGCTCGTCGTCGCGGCGTACGTCGCCGCCAGCCGCCGCGACATCGACGGCACGACCGAGGTCGCCGCGCTGGTGGTGGTCGGCGCCGGGACGCTGGCCGGTACGGGACAGCTGGCGCTCGCCAGCGCCGTGATCGCGGTCACGAACCTCGTCCTGGTGGAGAAGTCGCGCCTCCACGCGTTCGTGCGCCGCGTCGACGAGCCGGAGCTGCGCGCCGCGGTGCGCTTCGGGGTGATGGCGCTCGTGATCCTCCCGCTGCTCCCGGCGGGGCCGTTCGGGCCCCTCGGTGGCGTGCGGCCGCGCGCGCTCTGGGCCCTCGTCCTGCTGTTCAGCGGCCTCAGCTTCACCGGACACGTGGCCCGCCGGGCGGTGGGCGTGCGCTACGGCCACCCGATCGCGGGGCTGCTGGGTGGCATCGTGTCGTCGACGGCCGTCACCCTCGCCTTTGCGCGCGCGAGCCGGACCCAGCGGGCCGCGGCGGCCCCGCTCGCGGTCGGCGTGATCGCCGCGTCGACGATGGTCTTTCCGCGCGTCCTGCTCGCCGCCGGCGTCCTCGACCCGCTCCTCTCGCGGACGCTCGTCCCGTACGTTCTGCCACCGCTCGTCGTCGGCGCGCTCATCACGGCGGGCGGGATGCGCGCCGCCCGGCCCACGCACGCCGAGGCACCCGGCCCGCCGAACCCGCTCCAGTTCACCAGCGCGGTCCAGATGGTGCTGCTGTTCCAGGCCGTCCTGTTCGCGGTGCACGGAATCCGGGAACGCTTCGGCGACCTGGGCCTGCTCGTCTCCGGCGGGCTCCTCGGGCTCACGGACGTCGACGCGCTGGTGCTCTCGATGGCGGCGAGCGTCACCGCGGGCGTGCCGCGGCCCGTCGCCGCGCAGGCGGTCGCCCTCGGCGTCCTCGCCAACGGCGCCCTCAAGCTCGCACTCGCCGTCGCGATGGGCATCCCGCCGTTTCGCTGGCGCGCCGGGCTCGGGCTCGCCGCACTCGCCGCCACGTCGGCCGCCTGCCTCGCGCTCCTGCTCGGCCGCTGACGGCTTCAGGCGCCGAGCGACACGATCGACGCCACGCCGAGGAGTAGCAGCGCGATCTCGCGCCAGCCGAAGCGCGAGCCGGAGCGATCGTGCAAGCCGGGCACGAGGTCGGCGAGGCCGATGTACAGGAAGCTCGCGGCCGCCAACGCCAGGACGTATGGCACCGCGCCGCGCGTGAGGTCGAGGGCCAGATACGCCGCCACCGCGGCCGGGAGCGTGACGCTGCCGGAAACGAGATTCCAGACGACGGCGCGGCCCGGGGTGAATCCCGACTCGAGCAGGATCGCGAAGTCGCCGAGCTCCTGCGGCACCTCGTGCGCGAACGCCGCAAGCCCCGTGGCGATGCCGAGCGGCACGCTGCTCGTGAACGCCGCTGCCACGACCACGCCATCCACCGCGTTGTGCAGCGCGTCCCCGATCAGGACGAGGGTGCCGGCGGACGCGTGCGACTCGTGCCGCGCGCCCACGCGGAGGGAGTGACTCCAGATCGCTACCCGCTCGAGCAGGAAGAATACCACGAGCCCTGCCAGCAGGGTCTCGAGCACGGGCCGGGCCGGAGCGGCCGCGAGCGCTTCCGGGAGCAGCGCCAGGAGCGCCGCCGCGAGCAGCACGCCGGTCGCGTAGCTCACGAGCGCCGGCACGATCCTCTCGCGCACTCGCGGTGGGACGACGAGCAGCAGCGCCGCGGCCCCGACCGCCCCGGCGCTCCCGAGGAGCGCGAACCCCACGATCCAGCCGAGCATCCGTCGCCGCTCTCTCAGCCCCCGGCCGGGACGCGACCGGTGACGCGCACGCCCGGTCCCCTACTTTCGCTGGATGCTTTGGAGGTACTCCGTGATCAGCAGGATCTTTCCTTTCGCGACGGCATGCTCGGCGATCGACCAGCCCGGCTGGGGACGAAACACCTCGCCCCACACCGGCATCTCCGACACCCCATGCGAGCGGACCTCGGTGGCGCCGTCGATCACGCGCATCACCTCGGCAAACGGGAACGTCCCCCCGCGCTCGCGGGCGATCGCCGAAAGGTCCGGCGGGCGCTGCCCGAGGCTGCCCGCCACCGGCCCGTCGCCGCGAGCCTGTGGCCCATGGCACGCACCGCAGTAGCGCGTATACAGGGCCCGCCCCGGCTCGACTTCCGCGCCCGCGGCCGACGCGACCGCCGCACCGACGACGAGCGCGACGACGCCGAGCCCCCGCACTCGCCTCCCACCGATTCCACCAGCCATACGCGAATCCTCCCCTCTGATCATGCACCGCGCGGAGGGGGGCTGTCACCCATGTAGACGCCGTGGGTCACGGGTTAGCCAGGGAGACAGCAAGCCCGCTGCGGGAGTTCGGGGGGGGCGCTCCTCTTTTCGACATCGCGCCGCCCGCGTCCTTCCCGCCTCTGAGAACGATCCCGCGCCTCCGCCATGCCCCTCCTCGCCATCCGGGCCGGCACGATAGCTGCTGGGAGAGCGACTGGCCACTGAAGGAGGGGCCCGTCATGGCAAAGGCGAAGCGCCGTGGTCCACTCGACGTACGCGCGTCCGTGGAGCGCATCCGCCGCGAGGGCGAGCGACTGGTGGGATCCATCCGCCGCGACGCCAAGTCGCTGGCGGCGCGCGCCCGCAAAGAAGTGGTGACCGACGTGAAGAAGCTCCGCCGCGAGGTCGAGACCCGTGCCGATCGCGCGATGAAGGATCTCGACGCCCGCCGCAAGGACGTGGTGACTGGCGTCGAGAAGCGCGTCGAAGTGATCGCCGCGCAGATCGTGAAGCAGTTGCACGCGGCTCGCGCCGCCGAGGTGAAGGCGCTCGGCAAGCGGGTTGCACAGCTCGAGCAGCGCCTGACGGCTCTCGAGCAGCGGCTCGAAGGCACCGCCGCCACCACCCAGCGCGTCGCCTGACCCTCCTCACCCACCCGCGGCCCGGAGGCCCCACCCTCCGGGCCGCCCTCCGCTTGACGCGGCGGCCAGCCGGGGCGTACCGTCGATTCGAAGCGGGGGGCCAGGGATGCGAGGGGTGGTGTGGTACGTGCGTGCCCGCAACGCCTGGGGCGTGATGAGCGCCGCGGCCTCCGCCCTTCTCCTCGACCGCCCGACTGCGCTAGGGTTGTGCGTGCTCGTCATCGATGCCGGCAGCCGCTGCCTGGAGGTCACCTAGGACCAGGCGTAGCCCGGCACGCAGGGGGGAACGATGGCGTCGAGCATCATGGGGCGAAGCGCGGAGATGGCCGTCCGGTCGCTGGTTGCGCCGGGTATCCTCGCTGCGCGCTGGTTGACGCGCTCGCCAGACGACGCCGCCGGCGACGTGCCACGGCCGGTACCGTCGGTGGGGCTCACGGCGAAGGTCCTGCTCGACGAGCTCTTCCTCGCCGTGGAGCTGATCTCCGCCGAGGTCGTCTCTTTCCGCGACCGGGACCGGCTCGCCACCGAAGTCCACGCCGCGCTCGACCTCTACCAGCGCGAGGGCTGGCTCGACGACCCCGAGCCCTTCCACGGGACCCCGCCCGCGCTCGGACCCGGCGACGTCGAGATCGCACGGCCCGGCACGCGGGGCTTCCGCCACCTGCGCTTCGAGAGCGCGTACGCTCCGCATCCCGGTGAGCCCGGCCGCGAGCGCTGGCTCGCGCACGAGGCCAACCGCACCGCCCACGCCTGGATCCTCGAGCACCCGGGCGCGCCGCGCCCCTGGCTCGTCTGCATCCCCGGCTATCGGATGGGGCACCCGCTGGTCGACTTCACCGGCTTCCCCGCGCGCTGGCTGCATCAGGGCCTCGGCCTCAACGTCGCGATCCCGGTGATGCCGCTCCACGGCCCGCGCACCACGGCGGGCCGCCGCAGTGGCGACGGGTTCCTCACCGGCGACTACATCGACACGATCCACCTGCAGACCCAGGCGGTGTGGGACATCCGCCGTCTGTTCACGTGGCTGCGCACACGTGGCGAGCCGCCGGTCGGCATCTACGGCGTGTCGCTCGGTGGCTGCACCACGGCGCTGCTCGCCTCGCTCGAAGGCGACCTCGCCTGCGCGATCGCCGGCATGCCTGCCACCTGCTACGTCGACCTCGCCCGCCAGGTGCTCCCGGACGTGCTGCTGCGCCTCGGTGGCTGGGTCGGCCTGCACTGGGACGCCATCGAGCGTCTCGTGCGCGTGATCTCCCCGTTCGCACTGCGCCCGCGCGTGCCGCGCGAACGGCGCTTCCTGTTCGGCGGCGCCGTCGACCGGCTGGTCCAGCCAGCCGGCGTGCGCGCGCTCTGGGAGCACTGGGAGCGCCCGCGGCTCGAATGGTACGCCGGCAGCCACGTCTCGTTCGGCTGGGAGACCGAAGTGGGCAGCCTGCTCGCCGAGGCGCTCGACGCCACGGGCCTCACGGCGGCGTGACGGCTCCCGCCTCCAGCGCGTAGTAGGCCACCGGCACGACCACCAGCGTAAAGACCGTCGACGCGAGGAGCCCGAAGATCAGGCTCCACGCCAGGCCGGAGAAGATGGGGTCGAGCGTGATCGGCCACGCGCCGAGCATCGCCGCCCCCGCCGTGAGGGCGATCGGCCGCAGGCGGGCGGCGCCCGCGTCGACGACCGCCGCCGCCAGCAGGCCCCCCTCGGCGCGGCGCACA
>JAXLXP010000014.1:0-117401 GCA_046327955.1 Binatia bacterium
AAACCACGTGCGGACGGTCTCATAGGTCGGCGCGGCGCCCCCATCGCGCGCGACGAGGGCCCGATGCGCGGCGGCGGCCGTCAATAATCTGCGGGGCGGGTCGGGGGGTAGTCCGGCGGGCATGTCGGGCGGACAGTAGCACCCATGGCGACACTCGACGAGCCCACGACCCTCGACCGCCGCGACCTGGCGCGCCTGCTGCGCGTCTCGACCACGCAGGTCGACCGGATGCGCCGGAGCGGCGAGCTGCCCGCCCCGCGGCTGCTGGCCGGCCGCATCCCCCGCTGGCTGGCTAGTGAGGTCGCGAGCTGGCTCGCGTCCCAGCCCCGCGGGAAGGGCGAGGCGTGACCGCCCCCGATCCCGCGCTGGTCGCACACGTGACGGCGGCCGTCGAGCAGCGCGGCGCGCGCCGCAACGGTATCGAGCTGCGGACGCGCTGCGTCGAGCCGGCACGGCACGCCCACGGGGACGCGCACCCGTCGCTGCGCTGGCATCCCGACCGCGGCGTGTGGCGGTGCGCCGTGTGCGGTCTCGGCGGTGGCGCCATCGACCTCGCCCGCCGCCTCGGCGTCGAGCTGCCGCCCCGCGCCGTCGCCGACACCCGCGAGACGACGTGGACGGTGCGGGATGCAGCCGGCAGACCGGTCGCCGTCCACGTGCGCCTCGACGCCCCGGGCCAGCCCAAGCGGTACGTCTGGCGGCGGCCCGACGGGCGCACGGGGCTCGGGGGCCTGCGCGCTGCCGACCTGCCGCTGTACGGTGGCGAGCGGCTGGCGGCGCTCGACCCGGCGACGCCCGTGGTCGTGACCGAGGGCGAGCGGGCATGCGACGCGCTCACGGCGCGGGGCATCGGCGCGGTCGGCACCGTGACCGGGGCCTCGGGGACGCCGAGCGACGACGTCCTGCGCGTGCTCGTCGGCCGCGCCGTCGTGCTCTGGCCAGATGCGGATCCGCCCGGCCGGACGCACATGGCGCGGATCGCCGCGCGGCTGGCGGCCCACGGCTGCGCGGTGCGGTGGTGCGACCCGTGGCCGGACGCGAGTGACGGCCGCGATGCGGCGGATTACGCGGGCGCGACCGAGGAGCTGCGGGCAGCGCTCGACGCGGCGCCGGCGTGGGGGCCCGCGGCTGAGGCCGCACCGCCGGTCGGCGTGCTGCTGGTCGAGGTGCAAGCCGAACCGGTCGACTGGCTGTGGCCGGGCAAGCTCGCGCGCGGGAAGCTCGCGATCCTCGAAGGGCGCCCGGACGAAGGCAAAACGACCGTCGCGCTCGACCTCGCGGCGCGCGTGAGCACGGGCGCGGCGATGCCCGGCGAGCCGACACGCCGGGAGCCGGCCGGCGTGGTCGTCGTCACCGCCGAGGACGGCCTGGCGGATACGGTCCGCCCGCGGCTCGAAGCGGCCGGCGCCGACTGCGCCCGGATCGTGGCGCCGCGGGTGGACGAGGTGCTCTCGCTCGACCCCGCGGGCCTCGCGTGGCTGCGGGAGGCGTGCAAGCGCGTCAACGCGAGGCTCGTCATCCTCGATCCGTTGGTGGCGCTCATGCCGGGCGCGGTCGACGCGCATCGTGACCAAGACGTTCGCCGGATGCTGCGGCCGCTGCGGGCGTTCGCCGAGGAGTCCGGCGTGGCGGTCCTCGCCATCCGCCATCTGCGGAAGGCCGCGGCCGCGTCGCCGAAGGACGCCGGCGGCGGGTCGGTGGGCATCGGGGCGGCCGCGCGCGTCGTCATGCTCGCCGCGCCGGATCCCGACGACGCGGAGCGCCGCGTGCTCGCGCGGGTCAAGGGCAACCTGGCGGCGGCGTGGCCCGCCCTGGCGTATCGGCTCGTCCCAGCCGGCGCGAGCGTGCGCGTGGACTGGCTCGGGGCGTCGCCGCACACCGCCGAAGCGCTGCTCGCAGCGGCGACCGAGACCGACGAGCCGGGTGCTCTCGACACGGCGGTGGCGCTGGTCCGTGAGCTGCTCGCCGGGGGGGCCGTCCCGTCGACCGACCTCGACCGGGCCGCGCGGGCCTCCGGTATTGCCGGCCGCACTTTGGAACGAGCGCGGGCCCGGCTCGGCGTCCGCGCGGAGAAGGTCGGGACGCGGTGGCTCGTGCGGCTGCCCAGGGAAGTCCGCCACATCCCCCCACGTGACGGAGATGGCGCCCTTGGCGGACTTGGCGGACTTGAGCCGGTCGAGGTGTTCCGCCCATGACGGGCTCCGAGCTGCTCGCCAGTCTCCGGGCGCGTGGGGTGCGGGTGGACGTCGACGCCCAGGGGCTCCGCATCGCGGCTCGCCCCGGTCTGCTCACCGACGCAGACAGGGCAGCCCTCCGGCAGCATAAGGCCGCGCTGCTCACCCTCGCCGGGAACGAAGCCCGCCAAGGGCGCCAAGACCGCCAAGAACTCCATCTAGGCCAAGGTGGCGGACTTGACGCCGACCCCGCGCCCGCGTCGCCCCTGCGGCCTCTGCCGCGGGGTGCTCTGGTGGGACCCGACCTGGAACGCCGGCGCCTGGCTCTGCCCGCGGTGCGCCGCGACGCCGCGCCCGAGCCTGCGCGCCGTGTACGACGACTTGACCGCCGCCGAGCGGCTGCGGCTGGCCGACGACGCCCGGCACGGCGACCGGCTCGCGGGCCTCCTCCTGCTCGCGGTCGACCCGGAGGCGTCCGCATGACGCCGGGGACCGACCTCGCCGCGCTCGTCGCCGCGGTTTCCGACGAGCAGGTGCCGGCGCTGCTCGCGCTCGTCGCGGCCAGGCTGGCGCAGGCGAAGGCGCCCGCCGCGCATGGGCCGCCGCCCGAGGACCGGCTCGTGACGATCGACGAGGCCGCCGAGCGGCTGGGCACGTCCAAGGACTGGCTCCGCCGGCACAAGGCGCTGCCTTTCCGCGTCGAGGTGTCGCCCGGCCAAGTCCGGTACTCCGTCGCCGGTCTCGAACGGTTCATCGCGCGCCGGCTCGGAAAGTAACTTGACAGAAGTGCTCCCGAAGGCGTAAGGGGCGGGCATGGCGGAACGAGAGCGGCACGGGGAGCTGAAGGTCAGTGTGTGGTTGCCGCGCACGCTGTGGAAGCGCGCGAAGCTGCGGGCGGCGACGGAAGGGCGCCCGCTGCGGCTGATCATCCTCGACGCCCTGGCCGCATACCTCGACGCCACGTAGGAGGAGAGGACCGCATGAAACGACGACGTTCGCAGGGCATGGGCGGCGTGTTCCGCCGCCGGAGCCGGCACACCGGGAAGCTGCTCCCGACTTGGTGGCTTGGCTATTACCGTCACGGGGAGCAAGTACGAGAGTCGGCGCACACCGAGGACCGGCAGGTCGCCGTCGACCTGCTCCGGGAGCGCATGAAAGGGGTCACCGATGGCACCGTGGTCGACCGGGGTCGCGAGCGCCTCACGAACGACGCCGTGCTCGACGGGTTGCTTGCCTACTACGCCCGCCAGGGGTACGGCTCGGCCGCGAGTGTCCGCTCGCAGTTGAAGGCGTGGCGGGAGCCGGTGGGGCCGGCCCGCGCGCTAGACCTCACGACGCCGCGGGTCGCTGGACTCATCGAGGACTGGCAAGCGGCCGGGGTGCCGAACGCGACCATCAACCAGCGGCTCTCCCTGCTGCGCCGGGCCCGCAACCTCGCCAAGCTCCCCGTCGACCGGGCCCGCTTGGACTTCACCGATTTGTTTCTGCCGGAGACGAGTCCACGAGGCCGCTACTTGGCGGCCGACGCCTTCGCCGCCATCCACGGCCACCTGCCCGATCATCTCAAGGACTTCTTCGAGTTCGCCTACCTGTGCGGCACCCGAAAAGGCCAGCTCGCGCGCACGACCTGGGGGCACTGGAGCGCGCCGGCCCGCGAGTTCACATGGCACGCGACCGAGGTGAAGGCCAAGGTGCCCTTCGTGCTCCCGCTCGACGGGCGCCCGCTCGCGCTCATCGAGGCGCTCTACGCGACCCGCCGGCTCCACTGCCGGCATGTGTTCCACGGGAAGCGGTGTTCCATCGGGCACACGCCGTCGACGCGCTACGGCTGCGTCGGGGATTTCAAAAAGGCGTGGGGCACGGCCTGCAAAAAGGCCGGGTTCCCGATCGGGCGCGCGGCGGGGGGATTCGTGTTCCACAACACGCGCCACAGCGCCGTGACCAACCTCGTCAACGCCGGGGTCCCGGCCCACGAAGCGATGGCCGTTTCCGGCCACCGCACTCGGAGCATCTTCGACCGCTACTCCATCCCGCTCAAGGACCAAACCCGGGCCGCCCTCCGGCGCGCCTCCGCACACGTCGAGAGCCTGCCCACCACGCCGACCGTCGTTCCCCTGACGGTCACGAAGTAGCCGATGCCCACCCCGCCCACACCCTCCCGCCCGGACCGCCACTCCGCCAAAGTAAGCACACCCTTCAAGCACACCCTGTTGCGAAACGGTACACTTTCCAGGGCGCACAGCCGAAAAAACCTTGATTTTTCAAGAGCGGGTGATCGGGGTCGAACCGACGACCTTGTGCTTGGCAAGCACACGCTCTAGCCAACTGAGCTACACCCGCAGAGCGGCGCGGAGGATAACAAACGACCGTCGCGTGTCAACCGCGAGGCCAGTCCAGATTCAGCCGCCGCAGAATGCGCATGCGATAGTCGATGCCCGACCACACGGCGAGCACGAGCGCGACCCAAAGGAACACCATCCCCGCCGCGTGGCAGTCGACCGCGAGCGACGTGGTGGGGATCGTGAAGCGATCGTGGAGCAGCAGCGCCTCGAGCGCGAACGCCTGGAAGAGCATCTTGTACTTGCCGAGCTCGAGCGCCGGCAGCACGATGCCGCCGTCGGACGCGATCCCGCGCAGGCCGGTGACCGAGATCTCTCGCACGACCATCACCGCGGCCATCCACGCCGGCGCCCGCGGCTCCGGGCCAACCGCCACGAGCATGATCAGCACCGCGGCGACCATGAGCTTGTCGGCCAACGGATCGAGGAACTGCCCGAGCACGCTCGTGATCCCGTGCCGGCGCGCGAGCCATCCGTCGAAGAAGTCCGTGATCGAGGCAACCAAGAACGCCACGGCCGCGACCGCGCGGGTCACGCTCCCCGGCCACGCGAGGAGCACCACGAGGACGGGGACGAGCGCGACGCGCGTCAAGCTCAGCAGGTTGGGCAGCGTCGCGTGGGCGCTTCGCCGGGCGGTGCTAACGGCTGCTGGCGAGGACACCCGAGCCCTCCCGGAGGTAGCCGACCCGGTAGCGGAGGACGCGCGCCAAGTACTCGCGGGTCTCGCGAATGTCGGGCACACCACCCGCCTCCTCGACCCGCTGCGTGCCCGCGTTGTACGCGGCCAGCGCAAGCGTGACGTTGCCGCCATACCGGTCGAGCAGCAGACGCAGGTGACGACACCCGCCCTCGATGTTGTCGCGGGGCAGGAACACGTTCCCGACTCGGTGCTGCGCCGCGGTCGCCGGCATCAGCTGCATCAGACCGAGCGCCCCGGCGCGCGAGATCGCGAGCCGATCGAAGGCCGACTCCGCCTTGATGACCGCCTTCACCAGCGAGTACTCGACGCCGTGCCGCGTCGCGATCTCACGGATCAACGGATCGTACGCGCCGGCCACGTCGCCAGGGCCCTGGGGTCCGACCGCCAGAATCGGGGGCGCGGGCGGGAGGTGAGGCTCGCGGATCACCATCCGCGCCTCCGGAGCTGCCGGCGCGTTCGTGAACACGACCGCTCCCGACTCGTCTCGGTACCGGTAGATGTCCGCCCGCACGAGCGCGCAGAGGCCCAGCAACCCGACCATCGTGAGCGCCGCCACCACTCGCCGCATTCCGGCGTCGAGGATACGGAACGCCCCCCGCGAAATCAATCCGCGACGCCACCCGCCCGCCACTCGCCGTGTCGGGCGCTTGACCCGGTTCGCCGCGCGCGAAAAGCTCCCGCCCGTGTCCACCGAGAGCGACGTCCTCGTCATCGGGAGCGGCATCGCGGGCCTCTTCGCCGCGCTGCGCTGCGCCGAATTCGGGCGCGTGATCCTCGTCACGAAGGACTGCCTCCCCGAGAGCTCGAGTCGGTACGCCCAGGGCGGAATCGCTTCGGTGTGGAGCCCGGAGGACAGCTTCGAGTCGCACGTCGACGACACGCTCGTCGCCGGCGCCGGGCTCTGCCATCGCGACGTGGTCGAAACAGTCGTCCGGGACGGGCCGGAACGCGTACGCGACCTGATCGCCCTCGGCACCAACTTCGACGTACAGGGCGATTCCGAGAACGGGCAATACGACCTGGGTCAGGAGGGCGGGCATTCCCGCCGCCGCATCCTCCATGCCCTCGACGCCACGGGCCACGAGATCATCCGCGCCCTAGGCGAGGCCGTGCGGACGCACCCGGCCATCGCGGTCTGCGAGAATCACCTCGCGGTCGATCTGCTGCTCGATCGCGACGCCGAGCCGCCGGTCTGCTGGGGCGCGTATGTCCTCGATCGCGACACCCAGCAGGTACACCGCTTCCTCGCGCGCGCCACCTTCCTCTGCGCGGGCGGCGCGGGCAAGGTCTATCTCTACACATCGAACCCGGACGTCGCGACCGGCGACGGCGTCGCAATGGCGTACCGCGCCGGCGCACCCGTGGCGAACATGGAATTCTTCCAGTTCCACCCGACGTGTCTCTACCATCCCGCGGCCAAGTCCTTCCTGCTCACCGAGGCGTTACGCGGCGAGGGCGCGATCCTCCGCCGGCCAGACGGCGAGCCCTTCATGGCGCGCTACCATCCCCGTGCCGAGCTCGCCCCGCGCGACGTCGTCGCGCGGGCAATCGACAGCGAGATGAAGATCCACGGCTTCGACTGCGTCTTTCTCGACATCAGCCACAAGGACCCCGACTGGCTTCGCAGCCGCTTCCCGACCGTCCAGGCCCGGTGCCTCGCCTTCGGGTTCGACCTCACCCGCGGACCGGTCCCCGTCGTGCCGGCGGCGCACTACTCGTGCGGCGGCGTGGTCACGGACCTCCACGGTCGCACGGACGTGCCGCGGCTCTATGCCTGCGGCGAGGTCGCGTGTACGGGGTTGCACGGCGCGAACCGCCTCGCGTCCAACTCCCTCCTCGAGGCACTCGTATTCGCCCACCGCGCGGCGCGCCACGCGCAGGCGACGCTCGCCTCCGACCGGCGCACCGCCCCGACGCTTCGTCCCTGGGACCCCGGCCAGGCCACCGACAGCGACGAGGCGGTCGTCGTCACGCAGAACTGGGACGAGATCCGCCGCTTCATGTGGAACTATGTCGGCATCGTCCGCAGCGACCGCCGTCTCGCCCGCGCGCGCGACCGCGTCGCTCTCCTGCGCGAGGAGATCGGCCAGTACTACTGGAACGTGCTCCTCACCAGCGACCTCGCCGAGCTGCGCAACATCGCCGCCGTGGCCGAGTTGATCATCGCCTGCGCGACCGCACGGCAGGAGAGCCGCGGCCTCCACTCCACGATCGACCACCCGACCACGAACCCCGCCTGGCGCCGCGACACCGTCGTCCGCCGCCGCGCCGACGGCACGCCCGGGCTCGTCGACACGCCGGCGCTCGGCTGAAGCAGCTACCGCTCCTTCGCCTCGAACAGGTGGAGCTGCCGATTCTTGAGGTCTTCGCCGAGCGCCACCGGATACTGGCTCGTGAAGCACGCGTCGCAGAAGCCGCCTCGTCCCCCGCCGTTGAACGCGAAGAGACCGGCGTGGCTCAGATACGCGAGCGAGTCCGCGCCGAGGTACTCGCGCGTCTCCTCGACCGAGTGCGACGACGCGATCAGCTCTTCTCGGGTCGGCGTGTCGATTCCGTAGAAGCAGGGGCTGGTCGTGGGCGGCGAGCTGATGCGCATGTGAACCTCGCTCGCTCCCCCCTGCCGCAGCATGTGCACGAGCTTGCGGCTGGTCGTGCCGCGCACGATCGAGTCGTCCACCACGACCACCCGACGTCCCCGCAAGACCTCGCGCAGCGCGTTCAGCTTCACCTTCACACCGAAGTGGCGAATCGAGCTTTGCGGCTCGATGAAGGTGCGCCCGACGTAGTGGTTCCTGATGAGGCCCATCTCGAACGGCAGTCCCGCCTCCTCCGCATAGCCGATCGCGGCTGGCACACCCGAGTCCGGGACCGGGATCACGATGTCGGCCGGGACGTGCGACTCGCGTGCGAGCTGGCGCCCGAGCGCCTTGCGGACCTCGTACACATTGCGCCCGAACACCTGGCTGTCCGGACGCGCGAAGTACACGTACTCGAACACGCAATGGTGGCTCGCTGCCGCCGGGAAGGGCCGCACCGACTCCACGCCGCGCGAACCAACCACGATGATCTCCCCTGGCTGGACCTCCCGTTCGTAGGTGGCGTCGACCAGGTCGAGCGCGCAGGTCTCCGACGTGACCACCGTCGCGTCACCCACCCGGCCCAGCACGAGGGGCCGGAATCCGGCGGGGTCCCGCGCCGCGATGACGCGATCCTGCGTGAGGAACACGAGCGAGTAGGCGCCGCGCACTTGCGAGAGCGCGTCGACGATGCGGCCGATCAGGGTGTCCTCGTTCGACGCAGCGATGAGGTGGATGATCACCTCCGTGTCGGACGTCGACTGGAAGATCGAGCCGCGTGCCTCGAGCTGGGCCCGCAGCGCAGAGGCATTCACGAGGTTGCCGTTGTGCGCCACGGCGAGCGCGCCCTGCGCCCATTCCACGACGAACGGCTGGCAGTTCTTGAGGACGGTGGAGCCCGTGGTCGAGTACCGGTTGTGCCCGATCGCAAGCCGACCCTCGAGCCGCGACAGCATATCGTGCGTGAATATCTCCGCGACGTGCCCCATCCCGCGGTGGGCGATCAGCGCCTCCCCGTTCGAGGCGACGATTCCGGCCGACTCCTGGCCGCGGTGCTGCTGCGCGTAGAGCGCCAGATACGCGAGCGTCGCGGCTTCGGAGTGCCCGAACACCCCCACGACCCCACATTCCTCGTGGAACTTGTCGTACATCGCCGCCGCTCCGTCGAGTCTAGCCGACGCGCCGAACCATGTATACCGAAACGCCTAACTCCCGAGGCGTCGCTCGAGCACCCGTCGCCACCGTTCCCGCGCCTGCTCGACGGGAACGTCCACCAAGTCACCGATCACCAGGCTCTTGCCGCGCACCTCGCCCAGCGCCTCGAACGGAACGTCGTCGCGCCGTGCCAACTCGCGGAACCGACCCAGATGCTTGCGACGGACGGAGACCAGGATGCGCGACTGGCTCTCGCCGAAGAGGAGGGCATCCGCCCGCATCCCCGGCTCGACCGTGATGCGGGCGCCCAGCCGAGCGCCCCCGAAGCAGCACTCCGCGAGCGCGACCGCGAGCCCGCCCTCGCCGACGTCGTGCGCCGAGCGCAGGAGGCGCTCCTGCGCGGCGGCGAGGAGCACGCGGTGGAGTCGTTTCTCGGCGTCGAGCGAGATCCAGGGTGGGGTGCCCCGCGTGAGCCCGTGCACCACCGCCAGGTACTCGCTGCCGCCGAGCTCCTCGCGCGTGCGTCCGAGGAGCACCACGACGTCGCCCTCGGCCTTCCACCATGGCGTGAGGTGCGCTTCGACGTCCTCGAGGAGGCCGACCATCGCGATCGTCGGCGTAGGCGGAATGTTGGCCCCCTCGGTCTCGTTGTAGAAGCTCACGTTTCCGCTGACGACCGGCAACTCGAGTGCCAGGCAGGCGTCGCGGATGCCCGCGATCCCCTGCTGGAACTCCCACATGACCTCGGGTCGCTCGGGGTTCCCGTAGTTGAGGCAGTCGCTGAGACCGATCGGCTGCGCCCCGACGACGACGACGTTGCGCGCGCCCTCGACGACGGCGAGCACCGCGCCGAGGTACGGATCGAGCCGGCCGTACCGCGAATTGCAGTCGACCGCGAGCGCGAGTCCCCGACGCGTCCCCTCGACGCGGATCACGGCCGCATCGCCCCCCGGACGGACGACCGTACCACCGCCGACCATCTGATCGTACTGGCGGTACACCCACTCGCGCGAGCAGAGGTTCGGGCTCTCGAGCAACGTGAGCAGCACCTGGGAGAGATCGGCCGGAACGCGGACCTGCGTGACGTCGAGGCGCTGCGCCTCTTCGATCCGCGCCGGTTCCTCGGCCGGCCGGCGATACATGGGCGCCGATTCCGTGAGCGCGGCCGCCGGAATCGCGCACACCTCCCGTCCGTGCCACGCGACCCGGAACGTCCCGTCGGCCGTCACCCGGCCGATGACCACCGCCGGGAGATCCCAGCGCCGGAAAATCTCCGCGACCTGCGCCTCCGTGCCCGCGCGCGCGACCAGCAGCATGCGCTCCTGCGACTCCGAGAGCAGGATCTCGTAGGGCGTCATGCCCTCCTCGCGCATCGGCACCTGGTCGAGATCGAGCGCGATCCCGGCCCCCGTCCGTCCGGCCATCTCCACCGAGCTGCTGGTCAGCCCCGCCGCCCCCATGTCCTGGATGCCGACGATGTAGTCGGTGCGCATGAGATCGAGACAGGCCTCGAGGAGGAGCTTCTCGGTGAACGGATCCCCGACCTGCACCGCTGGGCGCTTCTCCGGGGCCGACGCGTCGAGCGCCGCCGACGCGAGCAGGCTCGCCCCGTGGATGCCGTCGCGCCCCGTCCGTGAACCCACGTAGATCACCGGGTTCCCGGGACCGGACGCGCCCGCCTTGAAGAGGCGGTCACGCCGCGCGACCCCGATCGTGAAGGCGTTCACCAGGATGTTGTGGTCGTAGCCGGCATCGAAATAGACGTCGCCGCCCACCGTGGGGACGCCGATGCAGTTTCCGTAGTGCCCGATGCCGGCGACCACGCCCTTCACGAGGTAGGGCGTCCGCGGGTGATCGAGGCTGCCGAAGCGCAGCGCGTTGAGATTGGCCACCGGGCGCGCACCCATCGTGAAGATGTCGCGCAGGATGCCGCCCACGCCCGTCGCCGCGCCCTGGAACGGCTCGATGTACGACGGATGGTTGTGGCTCTCGATCTTGAAGACCGCGGCCAGCCCGTCGCCGATGTCCACGGCGCCGGCGTTCTCCCCGGGACCCTGCAGGACGCGCGGCCCGGACGTCGGCAGGTGCTTGAGGTGCGCGCGCGAGCTCTTGTACGAGCAGTGCTCCGACCACATCACGGCAAACACGCCGAGCTCCTCGAACGTCGGGGGACGTCCGAGGATCTGGACGATGCGCTCCCACTCGTCGGTGGTGAGGCCGTGCTCGAGAGCGAGCGCAGCCGTGACGGCGATCGCAGCGCTCACGGTCCCGGTACGACCGAGGGCTCGCGGCGGCCCCCGACGGTCCGGCTGCCCAGCCACGACTGCACGGAGCGGAAGAGTTTGAGGCCGTCGTCGCCGCCGAGCAAGCGCTCCACGGCGTGTTCGGGATGTGGCATGAGGCCGAGGACGTTCCGCCGCGCGTTGCAGATGCCCGCGATGCTCGCCATCGAACCGTTGGGGTTGGCCTCCGCCACCGTACGACCGGTACGGTCGCAGTACCGGAAGACCACCTGTCCGCCGGCTTCGAGCGCGGCGAGCGTTCCCTCGTCGGCGACGTAGCAGCCCTCCCCGTGTTTGATCGGGAGCTGGAGGATGTCGCCCGCGGCGCAGCCGAAGGTGAATGGCGTGTCGGCCGTCTCGACGCGTACCGGGACCACGTCGCAGACGAACCGCAACGACCGGTTGCGCACGAGCGCGCCGGGAAGCAACCCGGCTTCACAGAGGATCTGGAAGCCGTTGCAGATGCCGAGGACGAGGCCGCCCGTCTCCGCAAACCCGCGCACGGCCCGCATGATCGGCGAGAAGCGTGCAAGCGCACCGCAGCGCAGGTAGTCCCCGTACGAGAACCCACCCGGCAGGATCACGCAGTCGACGGCCTTCAACTCCTCGTCCTTGTGCCACAGGCCGACGGCCTCGTCGCCGAGGACGCGCTCGACCACGCGTAGCGTGTCCCGGTCGTCGTTCGACCCCGGGAACGTGACGACGCCCCAGCGCACGACCTAGGCGCGCTCCCCGACGTCGATCTGGAAGTCCTCGATCACGCCGTTGGCCAGCAGCCGCTCGCACATCGCTCGCGTGCGCTCGCGTGCCGCCGGGGCCTCGACGTCGCGCAGCGTGATCTCGACCAGGCGGCCGACCCGCACGTCGCCCACCTCGCCGAACCCGAGCGCGTGGAGCGCCTGTTGCACGGCCTTGCCTTGCGGGTCGAGAATGCCCCGCTTCGGCGTGATATAGACGCGCGCGACGACGGCCGGCATCCGCGCTACGCCGCGTGTCCGCAGATCCGCCGGGCCGCTTCCTGGTACGCGTCTTCCACGCCCCCCAGGTCCCGCCGGAAGCGGTCTTTGTCCAGCTTCTCGCCCGTGGCTTTGTCCCAGAACCGGCAGGTATCGGGGCAGATCTCGTCGGCGACCAGGATCTTCCCGTGGTGCCGGCCGAACTCGAGCTTCATGTCCACCAGAACGATCTCCCGCGCGTCGAGGAACTCTCGCATGAGTGCGTTCACCTTGAGGGCGGTCTCGCAGATGAGCGCGAGCTCCGACGCCGTGGCGAGCTTCAGGTGGCGGATGTGCCAGTCGTTGATCAGCGGGTCACCGAGGGCGTCGTCCTTGTAGTAGTGTTCGAGGATCGGCTCGGAGAGCTGCTCGCCCTCCGGGCGCCCGAGCCGCTTCGCGAGACTCCCCGCGACAATGTTGCGGGCCACGACCTCGATCTTCACGATCTCGCACGCACGGACCAGCATGTCGCGGTCCGACAGGCGCCGCACGAAATGCGTCGCGACGCCGTTCTCCTCGAGGAAGCGGAAGAAGACCTCCGAGATGCGGTTGTTGAGGACGCCCTTCTGCGCGATCGTGCCGCGCTTCTGCGCGTTGAACGCCGTCGCGTCGTCCTTGAAATGCTGGATCAGCAGATCAGGATCCGAGGTTCGGTAGACCTGCTTGGCCTTTCCCTCGTAGAGCAGCTCGAGCCGGTCCATCACCTTCCTCCCGCGGTGGGGGCGACGCGGTGGGTATGCCGCACCACGCCCCCCAAGTCAAAGCGAGACGCGCTCGTCACCGCCGCGTGCTGCCGAAGCCGCCGCTGCCCCGCCCGGTCGCCTCGAGCGCATCGCTCTCGGCCCATTCGATCGTCGCGACCGGCGCGAGCACGAGTTGCGCGATACGCTCGCCGCGGCGGATCGTGAACGGCTCGCTGCCCAGATTCACCAGCAGGACCTGCACCTCGCCGCGGTAGTCCGAGTCGATCGTGCCGGGTGCGTTGAGCACGGTGACGCCGTGCCGGTGCGCGAGCCCGCTGCGTGGTCGCACTTGGCCCTCGAAGCCCGGCGGAATCGCCACGGCGAGGCCCGTGGGCACCAGGCATCGGTCGCGTGGGCCGAGCACCACCTCCGCCTCGACGTCCGCACGGAGGTCGACCCCCGCCGCGCCGGCGGTCTGGTACGCCGGCAGCTCGAGCGACTCACCACGACCGCGCGTGCGCACGACGACGACTCGAACGCGCGGCGGGAGGCTCATCCGAAGAGAACGCTCTCGTCGACCGTGCCACCGCGGAGGTCGCCGAGCACGGTCAACGCCAGGCGGCGCGGGCGAAAGAGCCGCTCGGCGACGCGCACGACGTCGTCGCTGGTGACCGCGTCGATGTTGGCGGATATCTCCTCGATCGGGACGTCGCGTCCGAAGTACAGCTCGTTCTTCGCGATCCGGCTCATCCGGCTGTCGCTGGTCTCGAGACCGAGCAGGAGATTCCCCTTCATCTGGTTGCGGGTGCGGATGAGCTCGTCCGCGGTGAGTCCGTCGCGCGCCATCCGGTCGATCTCGGCGGCCACGACCGCGATCACCTCCTGGACCGACTCCGCGCTCGTCCCGACGTACACCCCGACGTAGCCCGCGTCGGCGAACGCCGAGAGAAAGGAGTACACGCTGTACGCCTTCCCGCGGCGCTCGCGGATCTCCTGGAAGAGGCGTGAGCTCATCCCACCGCCGAGTGCGAGGTTGAGCACGTGCGCCGGGTAGCGATCGGGATCGGCCTGCGCGATGCCCGGCACTCCAAAGCAGAGGTGCACCTGCTCGAGCGGCTTGGCGTGGACGCTCGCCCCGGCACGGGCCTCTGGCCGGCCCCCATCGACGACCGTGGCCGCTCCACGCAGCCCGTCGAGCTGTTGGGCCACGGCCACTGCCAGGTCGTCGTGCCGCAGCCGGCCCGCCGCCGCCACGAGGACCCGGTTCGGGCGGTAGCGCGTCTCCAGGAACGCGAGGAAGTCGGCACGCGTCAGCCGGGACACCGTCTCTGCCGTTCCGGCGATGGGTCGGGCCAGCGGGTGTCCGGGCCAGAACGCCTGGTTGAACAGATCGTGGACGTAGTCGTCCGGGGCATCCTCGACCTGGGATATCTCCTGCAGGATGACCGTCCGCTCGCGCACGATCTCCTCCTCGGCGAATTGCGACCGCGTGAAGATGTCGCCCAGGAGATCGAGCGCGAGCGGCAGATGCTCGGGGAGCACCTTGGCGTAGTAGCAGGTGAACTCCTTGCCCGTGAAGGCGTTCAGCACCCCACCGACGGCGTCGATCTCCTCTGCGATGGCAGCGGCGGTCCGCCGTGCGGTTCCCTTGAAGAAGAGGTGCTCGAGAAAGTGCGAGATGCCACCCTGTTCGGCGGCCTCGAACCGTGAGCCGTTCTCGACCCAGATGCCGATCGTGACCGACGGGGAGTCGGGCAGCTCCTGCGAGAGCACACGGACGCCGTTCGCAAGGCGCGTCGAGCGCACCATGGCGCTTACGGCTGCGCCTCCTCGCCACTGGCCTGTCCGCGCTCCCGCATGGCTTCCTTGCGCGACAAGCGGATCTTGCCCGACTTGTCGACCTCGAGCACTTTGACGTCGATGACGTCGCCTTCCTTGAGCACGTCCGACACCGCACGAACCCGTTCGTCGGCGAGCTGCGAGATGTGCACGAGGCCGTCCGTCCCGGGCAGGATCTCGACGAAGGCGCCGAAGTCGACGATCTTGCGCACCGTGCCGCGGTAGATCCGACCCACTTCCGCCTCCGCCGTGATACCGCGGATCCGGTCGATGGCTCGCTGCATCGAGGCGCCGTCGGCCGACGCGACGTAGACCGTACCGTCGTCCTCGACGTCGATCTTGGCGCCGGTCTCCTCGACGATGGAGCGAATCATCTTGCCGCCCGGACCGATGAGATCGCGAATGCGATCCGGCTTGATGTGAATTGTCACGATGCGCGGAGCGTGCGTCGACAGCTCGCCGCGCGGCTTGTCGATCGCCTGCGCCATGACGCCGAGAATGTGGAGCCGCGAAACACGCGCCTGCTCCAGCGCCTGCTCCATGACGGCGCGCGTCACGCCCCCGATCTTGATGTCCATCTGCACCGCGGTGACCCCGGTCTCCGTGCCCGCGACCTTGAAGTCCATGTCGCCGAGGTGGTCCTCGTCGCCGAGGATGTCGGAGAGCACGCGGATCTGGTCGCCCTCCTTGATGAGACCCATGGCCACTCCGGCGACGGCCGCCTTCACCGGCACACCCGCGTGCATGAGGGAGAGCGACCCACCGCACACGCTGGCCATCGACGAGGACCCGTTCGACTCGAGCACTTCCGAGACGATGCGGATCGTGTAGGGGAAGTCCTGCTCCTCAGGCAGCACCGGCGCCAGCGCGCGTTCGGCCAGCGCTCCGTGGCCAACCTCACGCCGGCCTGGCGACCGCAAGAACTTCACCTCGCCGGTCGAGAACGGCGGGAAATTGTAGTGCAGCATGAACTTCTTGTAGTGCTCGCCAGCGAGCGCATCGATCTTCTGCTCGTCCGACGACGTCCCGAGCGTCGTCACCACGAGGGCCTGCGTTTCACCGCGCGTGAACACCGCCGAGCCATGCGTGCGCGGCAGGACCTCGATGTCGCAGGTGATCGGCCGCACGTCGGCGAGCCCACGCCCGTCGAGGCGCCGTCCGTCCGTGACGATGGCGTCGCGGACCACCTTCTTCTTGAGCTTGTCGAATAGCGCGCCCGCCGCCTTCGCGCGGAGCGCGTCGTCGCCGGCCACCCGACCGATGACTTCGTCACGCGCAGCGTCGAGGGCTCCGTACCGTTCGTGCTTCGCGGTCTTCGCGAGCGCGCTTGTGAGCCGCGGAAGACCGGCCTCGCGCACTGCCGCTTCGAGAGCCGCATCGACTACGGGGGCGGCCACGGTCCGCTTCGGCTTCCCGACCCGGCGGCGCAACTCCTCCTGGAGCGAGATCAGGGGTTGCAGTGCTTCGTGCGCCGTGAACAGCGCCTCGAGCAGCAGCGCCTCCGGCACCATCCGCATGCCACCCTCGACCATCACGAGCGCGTCTTTGCCGCCGGCGACGATGATGTTCATGTCGCTGTCGGGGAGCTGCGAGGTGAGCGGGTTGATCGTGAAGCGTCCCCCGATCCGGCCGATCCGCACCGAGGCCATCGGCCCCTCCCACGGGATGTCCGAAAGCGTCAGCGCCGTCGAGGCCCCGAGGATCGAGACCATGTCCGGGTCGTTCTCGCGGTCGTGCGAGAGCACGGTCGCGATCACCTGCGTCTCGCAGTGGAATCCCTTCGGGAACAAGGGCCGGACCGGGCGATCGATCAGCCGGGAGGTGAGGACCTCTTTCTCGGCCGGGCGTCCCTCACGCTTGAAGAATCCGCCGGGAATCTTGCCCGCCGCGAACGTCTTCTCGACGTAGTCGCAGGTGAGCGGGAAGAAGTCGATGCCCTCCCGGGGCGCGCCGCTCGCCGTGGCCGTCACCAGCACGACGGTCTCGCCGTACTGCACCAGGGCGGACCCGCCAGCCTGCTTGGCCAGGCGCCCCGTCTCGACGACAAGGGGCCGGCCGTGGAAATCGATCTGGACTCGCTCGAACCGCGACTGCGACATGTATTCTCCCGCGCGGCGCTGGGCCGCGACTCGGACGTCTTCCGCGAGAGCAGGCCGGGAGAAGGAGAATGCAGCCGTCGCCTGCGAGAGCTACTTGCGCAGGCCGAGCCGCTCGATCAGGGTCTTGTAGCGCGGGAAGTCGCGCTGCTTGAGATAGTTGAGCAGTCGTCGGCGCCGGCCGACGAGCTTGAGAAGCCCACGGCGGGAATGATGGTCCATCCGGTGCACCTTGAAGTGCCCCGTCAGGTAGACGATCCGATCGGTCAGGAGCGCAATTTGGACCTCCGGTGATCCGGTGTCCGTGTCGTGCTGACAATACGCCTGCACGATCTCACTGGTGCGCTCCTGCGCGACTGCCATCCCGCTCTCTCCGTTCGTTCCTTTTCTCGCGTTAGCCGCAAGGCTCTAACACGCGCCCCCCACCTTGTAAAGCTCACGCTCCTGCTCCGAGGAGCCGCACGAGGCGCCACCCGACGGGTGAGGTCGCCTCGATGACCGCCGCCACCTCCCCGCTCGGCGCAAGCACGAGCGCCGTCTCGCCGCTGCACGCCGGCCGAGGCAGCTCGGCGAGGGCCTGCTGCTGCCCGCGCCGCAGCCGGGCCACCACCACGCCCGTCGCCGTGTGCGCGACCATCCCCGGCAGCGCCTCCCGCACCGCGATGAGAGGCAACGGTCGGGCGGGATCCGCTGCCACCAATCTCTCGACCGACCACGCGCTTTCGACGCGGAAAGCCCCCACGGCGGTACGCCGCAATCGCTCCAGGTGTGCCACCGTCCCAAGCAGCTGTCCGAGGTCCGCGGCCAGGACCCGGACGTAGGTCCCCTTCGAGCAGGCGACCGCGAAGTCCACGCGGTCGGGCGCCACGAGTTGCAGCGTGAGGTCGTAGATCTCGATGTCGCGGGGCGCACGCTCGACCTCGATGCCGCGCCGGGCGAGCTTGTACAGTGGCACCCCGCCCCGCTTGAGGGCCGAATGCATGGGCGGCACCTGCCGCTGCGGGCCGACGAGCCGCGCGGCAAGGGCCTCCACCTGCGCTGGATCGAGTGCCGGAACCGGGGCCTCCGCGACCGGCACCCCGGTCCGGTCGAGCGAGTCCGTCGCGACCCCGAGCCGGATCGTCCCGGCATACGCCTTCCGTTCGAGCAGCAGGTAGCGCGCGACCTTCGTCGCCTCGCCGAGGCAGAGCGGAAGCAGGCCGCTGGCGAACGGATCGAGCGTGCCGAGATGGCCAACCTTCGCCCGCCCGAGCAGCGGCTTGAGCATCCGGATCACGCCCGCGGAGCTCACCATCTCCGGCTTGTCGACCAGCAGGATGCCGTTCATCCCTCGTCGCCTTCGTCCTCCGGCTTGCGCCGCCCTTCGAGCAGCGCCTCGAGCCGGTCGGCCGTGTCCGGCAGCTCGTCGTACGCGAAACGGAGCTCGGGGCTCGCCCGCAAGCCGAGCGCATGACCCACCTCGCGCCGCAGGAACGGCTTCGCGCGCTCGAGCGCCGCCATCACTGCCGCGTGCTCGTTCACCGGCGCGAGCGTGCGAACGTAGACCCGCGCGATACGGAGGTCGGCGGTCATCCGCACTCCGGTGATCGTCACGCCGCGAAGCCGCTCGTCCCGCGCCTCCTCGATGAGCAGGCGGCCGAGCTCCGCCTGCACACGGTGTCCGACGCGCTCGATCCGGCGCTCACCCACGGCCGGCGCGCCTCAGTAGTGAAGGAACTCGACGCGCTCGTCCCCGAGCTCGGCGAGCTGCAGCCCGTCGATGAACTTCACGACCTCCCGGAGACAGGCATCGACGTGCGGCTGATCCGCGCCGACCTGGCTGACACCGAGCGTGATGCGCTGCCACAGGTCGTGGTCCTCGCATTCCGCGATCGAGACGTTGAACTTGTTCTGCACGCGGGCTTTGATGGTCCGCACGACGCTGCGCTTGCCCTTGAGCGAATGGTTCTCGGGAACGAGCAGCTCGAGCCGCAGCACGCCCACGACCATGTCCCGCCGGCCTCGGCGTCAGGCGGGACGCTCCGCCGCCTGCGCCCCCTTGCCGCTGGGCGCCGACAGCCGGCGAGCGACCTCCTCGACCTCGTATGCTTCCACGATGTCGCCGACCTTGACGTCCTGGTACGACTCGAGGCTGATGCCGCACTCGTAGCCGCCGGCGACCTCGCGTGCGTCCTCTTTGAAGCGCTTGAGCCCGCTGATCCGTCCGTCGTGGATCACGATGTTGTCGCGCAGGAGTCGCGCTCGCGCGCCGCGCACGATCTTGCCGTCGGTGACGAACGAACCCGCCACCGCCCCGACTCCCGAGATCGTGAAGGTCTGCCGTACCTCGGCGCGGCCCAGCACCTTCTCCTGGAGGGTCGGCTCCAGCAGGCCCTCCAGCGCGTCACGCACGTCGTTCAGGGCATCGTAGATGATGGTGTAGAGGCGGATGTCGACGCCCTCGCGCTCGGCCAGCGCGGCCGCCTTCGGTTCCGGCCGCACGTTGAAGCCGATGACCACCGCGTTCGACGCCGCCGCGAGCAACACGTCCGATTCCGTGATGCCCCCCACCGAGCCGTGCAGCACGTTGAGCCGCACGTCGGCCGTCGACAGCCGACCGAGCGCCTCGCCCAGCGCCTCGACCGAGCCGTGCACGTCTCCTTTGATGACGACCTTCAGCTCCTTCACGTCGCCGGCCTGGATCTGCTGGTAGAGGTCGTCGAGCGAGACCTTGGCGGTCTTGGCCATCTCCGCCTCGCGCTGTTTGCTGCGGCGGAACTCGGCGACCTGGCGGGCTTTCTGGTCGTCCTGCACGGCGACGAACGTGTCGCCGGCATCGGGCACCCCCCCAAGACCGAGGATCTCCACCGGCGTGGCGGGCCCGGCCTCGTCGAGGCGGCGCGACTTGTCGTCCACCATCGCGCGCACGCGTCCGAACTGCAGGCCGCACACGAAGGAGTCGCCGACTTTGAGCGTCCCCTCCTGCACGAGCACCGTGGCCACGGGACCGCGCCCTCGGTCGAGTCGAGCCTCGACGATGGTCCCCTTCGCCTGCCGCTTCGGATTGGCCTTCAAGTCGAGGACGTCGGCCTGCAGGAGCAGCATCTCGAGGAGCTGCGGCAGCCCGTCCTTCGTCTTGGCCGACACGGGCACGACGATGGTATCGCCGCCCCACTCCTCGGGCGCGAGGCCGTAGTTGCCGAGCTCCTGCTTGACGCGCTCGGGGTTGGCGTCCGGTTTGTCGATCTTGTTGACCGCGACGAGGATCGGCACCTCGGCGGCGCGCGCATGGTTAATGGCTTCGACGGTCTGCGGCATGATGCCATCGTCGGCGGCGACCACGAGCACCACGATGTCCGTGACCTTGGCGCCGCGGGCCCGCATGGCCGTGAACGCCTCGTGGCCCGGCGTGTCGAGGAACGTCACCCGCCGGCCGTGTACGTCCACGGTGTAGGCGCCGATGTGCTGGGTGATGCCGCCGGCCTCGCCGGCCGCCACGTCGCTCGCCCGGATCGCGTCGAGGAGCGACGTCTTCCCGTGGTCGACGTGCCCCATCATCGTGACCACTGGCGCACGCGAGACACGCGCCTCGTCGGTACCCCCCTCTTCCTGCTCGGCTTCGAGCGCCTGCTCGGCGTCGAACGCCACGTTCTCGACCTGGTACTCGAACTCCGTGGCCACGAGAGCGGCGGTGTCGTGGTCGAGCGCTTGGTTGATCGAGGCCATCATCCCCATGTCGAGGAGCTTCTTCATCACCTCGCTGGCCTTGACGCCCATGGACTTCGCCAGATCGGCGACGGTGACCACCTCCGAGATGCGGATCACGCGCTTCGACGCACGCGGCAGGGTGATCTCGGTCTTGCGCTGCTCCTTGCCCGGGAGCGCCCGACGCTTCTGGGGCCGCTTCCCGCCGCGCGCGAGATCGCGCTCCATGACGTTGAAGAGGTCGGTCTTCTTGATGACCTTGCGCCCCTTCTTCTTGCGCCCCGCGGCATCGCCGCCGCCGGGCGCAGCGCCTGGCTGTTCCGCGCCGGGCGCGGGCGCCGGCCGCCAGCCCGGCGCCGACGGCGGCGGAGCCGCCTTGCGCAGGTCGATCTTCCCGAGAACCTTCGGCCCCCGCATCTCCTCGAAGCCGGGTGGGGGCGGCAGGGACGCGGCCGGCGGCGGGGCAACCGCAGCCGCTGCGGTCGCGCGCGCGGCCGGAACGGTCGCGCCCGGCGGCGGCGCCATGCGCGGCGCGACGAGCGGGGGCGGCGCAACCTCGGCCTCGGGCGGCGGAGCGGGCTGCACGGGCGGCGGAACCGATGCGGCCTCCTCGATTTCGATCGCCTCCGGAGGCGGCGGTACGACCTCGGCCACGGCGGGCGGGAGCTCGGGTGCGAAGTCGAGCGGAGGCGGAACGGCGCCCGACGCAGACTCGGCCTCGGGCGGCAGGGCAGGTAGCTCCTCCCGCTTCAGCACCTCCCGAGCCGTGCGACGCCGGATGACATTCGCCCGCAGGCGCGTCTCGGTGGTTTGCTCGCGTGCGGTGACCATCTGGTCCGCACCCTCGAGGCGCTCGGTGACGACGCGCTCGGCCACCACACGCTCCGTACCCACCGGGGCGACCGGTCGCGTCACCAGCCCCATGTCCTCGCGAATGCGCTGGGACTCGTCTTCCGTGAGGGTGCTCTGCGAACGCTTACCGCGGAAGCCCAGCCGCTCCGCGGCCGCAACCACGTCCTTCGCCAGGACCCCCCACTCCTTCGCGAGCTCATGAATCCGCCTGCTGGTCATCGCCTCCCTCACGCCGCCCCGGGTATCGCTGCCAAGAGCGCGATCAGCGCCGTCCGTGCGGCCGGCGGTGGACTCACTCGCAAGGATCGCACCGCCCCACGACGGCGCGCGAACGCCGTCCAACAGGCTGGCTGTCGGTGCAGGTACGCACCGCGTCCGGGGGCGCGCCCCACGCGATCCGGAGCGAGGCCGTCGGCTGCCACATGGAAGCGGAGCAGTTCCGTCACCGGGGCCCGCTCACCGCACCCGACGCACGTCCGCACCGGTGTCACTCTGGCTCTCCCTCGGCGACGTGCTCCGTCTCCGATGCGGGCGCCACCTCGACCTGGGCCGCCGCCGCGGCCGCCGCACTGGCCTCGAGGGCCGCCGCGGCGGCCTCCTCGCGCACGCGCGCCACGTGCGCCTGCGCCGCCCGCACGATTGCCTCGGCACGCTCCGGGCCCACGCCGTCGACGTCGGCGACCGAATCGAGGTCGGACTCGGCGATTTCCTCGGCCGACTTGAAGCCCGCCTGATAGAGCAGCTCCGCGGTGACGTCCCCCACGCCCGGGATCGCCGTGATGGACGCGCGAGCGCGTCGTGCCTCGTCCTCCGCGTCCGACTCGCTGCGCACGTCGAGCCTCCACCCCGTCAGGCGCGACGCGAGACGGACATTCTGGCCCTTCTTGCCGATCGCGAGCGAGAGCTGGTCGTCGGGGACGATGACCTCCATGGAATGCTCGTCCTCGTCCATGATGATCTTCGAGACCTTGGCAGGGGCGAGCGCGCGGCAGACGTACTCGGCCTGGTCGGCGACCCACGGGACGATGTCGATCTTCTCGCCGCGCAGCTCCTGGACCACCGCCTGCACACGGGTCCCGCGCATGCCGACGCAGGCACCGACCGGGTCCACGTCGGAGTCGTTCGAGGTGACGGCGATCTTCGCCCGGCCACCGGGCTCGCGCGCCGCCCCCTTGGCTTCGACGATGCCTTCGTAGATCTCGGGAACCTCCTGCTCGAAGAGCTTGATGAGCAGGCCCGGGTGCGTGCGCGAGAGGACGATCTGCGGGCCCTTCGTGCCGAGCTCGACGTCGAAGATATACGCGCGGATGCGGTCGCCCTGGCGGTAGCGCTCGCGCGGGATCTGCTCCTTCTCCGGGAGGATCGCATCGGTGCGCCCGAGGTTCACGATGATGCTCTTCTTCTCGAACCGCTGCACGATGCCCGAGACCAGCTCGCCCTTCCGGCCCTTGAATTCGTTGTAGATGATGTCGCGCTCGGCATCGCGCACCCGCTGGATGATGTTCTGCTTCGCCGCCTGTGCGGCGATGCGGCCGAATTTCTCGGCCGGCAACTTGGCGAGCAGCTCGTCGCCGACCTCCGCGTCGGGATCGAGCACCGTCCGCGCCTCTTTGAGGGTAACCTGGTTCTCGGCGTCCTCGACGACGTCGACGACCGTCTTGATCTCGAAGAGCTCGACCTCGCCGATGTCCGAGTTGAACTTCGCCTCGATGTTCTTCTCGTGACCGAACGTCTTCTTCGCCGCCGACAGCATCGCCTGCTCGAGCGCCTCGACGATGATCTGGCGATCGATCCCCTTCTCTTTGCACACCTGCTCGATGACGCGGTTCAGATCGGGCAACATCGCGACCTCCCTCACGCGTGGGCGGATGGCCCCGCCGGGCGAGCGAATTCGAATTCCATGTTGGCCTTCTCGATCGCCGCGAAGTCGACGTCGACCGCGCCGACGTCGGGGTCTCGCAGGGTGATCCCTCGGTCGGTCACCGCCTCCAGCGTGCCGTGGAAGCCCCGCCGCCCCGCGATCGGCTCGCGCGAGCGAACAGAGACGCGTTGCCCCACGGCACGGCGGAAATGCGATTCCCGCACGAGCGGCCGATCGAGGCCGGGCGAGGAGCACTCGAGATGATAGCGCCCCGGCACGGCCTCGTGCGCGTCGAGCACGTCGCCGAGCTCGCGCGAGACCCGGGTGAGATCGTCGAGGGTGACCCCCCCTTCGGAGCGGTCGAGGAGGACGCGCACGACCACGCGCCCCCCCTCCGGGCGAAACTGCACGTCCCAGAGCTCGAGCCCCCGCGCCAAAGCGAGAGGCTCCGCCAGCTCCCAGACGCGCTGGGTCACCGCGGACCGGTCCATCGAATTGATCTCCTTGAAAATAAAAAAAGTGGGCGGGGCCCACTTGTCGTCGGTACGTGAAGGCCGGGAAGAACGCTGAGCGTATAACACGACCCCCCTGGGGCCGCAACGGGAAGGACCGCCCCGACGCGGCCTTCGCTCACGCGCTTGGCCCTGCTGGTCGCTCCCGTATTATACTCGGGGTGACGCACGCGTCGCGCGTCGCCCCGAGTCATGTCCGAACTTCGCCGAGACCCGATCCTGCGCCGCTGGGTGATCATCGCTCCCCAGCGCCTCGTCGAGCTACCACGCCCGCCCTGGCCGTCCGCCTTCGACGATGGCGAGCCCTGCCCGTTCTGCCCCGGCAACGAGCACCTCAACCCCGTCGAGATCGCCGCGGAGCGCAACGGCGATGGATGGGCCGTACGCGTCACCCCCGACCGCGCGCCGCTGCTCCGCATCGAGGGCGATCTCGGCCGCCGCGGTTCCGGCATGTTCGACCTCATGAACCCGGTCGGCGCCCACGAGCTCGTCGCGGACACCCCGTCGCACACCCGCGGGTGGGCCGACTTCACGCCGGCGGAGATGAGTCGCCTCCTCGGCACCTACCGGGCGCGCGCCCTCGACTTGCGGCGCGACGCGCGCTTTCGCCACGTCCTGGTGCTCAAGAACCACGGCGCCGCGTGGAGCCGGTTTCGTCACGCGCACTCGCATGTGGTCGCCATGCCGTTCACGCCGAAGCGCCTCGAAGAGGAACTGGGCGGCGCGCGCGCGTACTTCCGCATGCGCGAACGGTGCGTCTTCTGCGATCAGCTCGCCGAGGAGTGCGAAGCCCAGGAGCGCCTCGTCGCCCAAAACGACGCCTTCGTGACCTACAGCCCGTTCGCGGCGGAGCAGCCCTACGAGCTCCGCATCGTGCCGCGCCAGCACGCCGCGGACTTCGGCAGCCTCTCGGACGACGCGCGCCCCCAGCTCGCCGAGCTGCTCGTCGACGCGCTCGCACGCCTGCGGACCGTGCTCGGTGACCCGCCCTACAGCGTCGCACTCCACGCCGGCCCCGTCGACGGTGCCGACGGGAGCGAGTTCCACTGGCACTGGGAGATCGTGCCGCGCCTCGGGCTCGAGCTCGGGATGGAGTGGGCGACGGGGATATACTCGAACCCCGTGGCGCCCGAGACCGCCGCCGCGGCGCTGCGAGCTGCCCGCCCGGGATCGCGGGCGCTCTAGCTCTCCTCGGACTTGTCGCCGGGACGTTCGTGGAACGTCAGGAGCTCGACGATCTGGTAGCTCCGCCGCCCGGCCGGGGTGTGGACCTCGACCTCGTCGCCGACCGCCTTGTTCATCAGTGCCCGACCGATCGGCGACGACAGCGAGATCTGGCCGCGACTCGCGTCGACTTCCTCCGGGAAGACGATCTCGTAGGAGACGGCTTCCCCTTCGTCGACGTCCTCGACCGTCACACGGCTCCCGTAGGCCACGATCCCGTGCGGGATCGACGCGATGTTGTACATCGACAGCTCGCGGATGCGACCCTGAATCTGCCCGATGCGCGAGCGGACGAAATCCTGCCGGTGCTTTGCGGCCTCCCATTCGGCATTCTCGGACAGGTCGCCGTGAGCACGGGCCTCCTCGAGCGCCTTCGGAAGCTCGAACGTGAGCTCGTACTTGAGCCGCTCGAGCTCCTTCTTGAGTCGCGTGAGGATGGGGAGTTCCATGCAGCAGCACCCTATCCGCGGGGAGCCTCGGCGAGCACTCGCTTGGCGATCTCGCTCGCCTGGCGTCCGTCGAAACGTCCCGCGTACCGCTCCCGGAGCACCGACATGATCGCGCCGATCGTCCGTCGAGCCGGATCGGCCGTGATCTCTCGCACGGCGCTCTCGATCTCGGTGAGGTCCACCGCGGCTGGCACGTAGGCCGCGAGCACGGCGAGCTCGGCGCGCGTCTGTTCGAGAATATCCGTGCGGCCCGCCTTCTCGGCGAACTCGGCGGCCTCCTCGCGCTTGCGCACCTCACGGCGCACGACCTGGTGCAGCTCGGCTTCGTCGAGCGCCGCGCCCCGTTTCTCGACCCGCGCGTTCTTGACCGTCGCAATGACGCCGCGCAAGACGCTGACACGCAACGCCTCGCGCGCCTTCATGGCGCGGGTGAGGTCCTCGGCGAGTTGCTGCTCGGTGAGCGGCACGATCAAATAAGCTAGGCGGAAGGCAGCGGGTTGTAAAGAGCGCCGGCCTCACCACACCTTGCGCGTGGCCTTGATCGGCTCGGGCGGCGACGAGGCACGCGCCCAGAGGTCACTGATCGCGTCCTGGAGCCCGGCCCCCTGAGTCATGAACCAGTACATCGCCAGCGCTCCGATCAGGACACCCATCCAGAAGTTCTTCATCGGCGACCTCCCGTCCTCCCCACTTGCATCGGCGGCCCCTCGGCCCTAAGCCTGCGCAGCTCGCACGGCGCAAGACGCATGGGCTCTTGGCTCCGCTACGTGCTCGACCTCGCGCTCCCGGGGTCCTGCGAGGTCTGTGGGTGCCCGCTGCCTGCGGGCCACGTCCCGTGTCTCTGCGATCCGTGCCTCGCGTCCATCCAACCACCTCCGCCGCCGCGCTGCACCCGCTGCGACGCCCCGATCACAGCAGCCCGGGGCTTCTGCCCCTGCCGACGCCGCGCCCCGGCTTTCGCTACCGCCCGCGCCCTCGGATTGTACCGTCCGGACGACACGAGGCTCAACCCGCTGGCAATTGCGGTGCGGCGCCTCAAGTTCGAGGGCCGGCGCACCGTCGCTGCGACACTCGGCGACCTGCTCGCCGCCCGCTACCCGTTCGCCGCCGACGCCCTCGTCGTCCCCGTCCCGCTCCATCCGCGGCGCCTACGGGCCCGGGGGTTCAACCAGGCCCTCCTGCTCGCCCACCGACTCGCCCGCCGTCGGTGCCTCGATCTGGGGGTCCGCGCGCTCGTCCGGCTCCGGGACACGGCCGCGCAGGCGGACCTCGGCGCCGACGGCCGGCAAGCGAACATCCGTGCCGCATTCGCAGTGCGCCAGCCGGCCACCGTCGTCGGACGCGCCATCGTGCTCGTCGACGACGTGATGACGACGGGCGCGACGGCCAATGCCTGCGCCAGCGCGCTGCGCGCCGCCGGCGCGGAACGGGTGGACGTCCTCACCGTCGGACGCGCCCCGTGAACGTGGTCGCCCCCTCGCCGTTCGTGCTCGAGATGGCCGCGCGTGCTCCCGAGGGGCGCGGCCTCGACATCGCCTGCGGCCGCGGACGCCACAGCCTTGCGCTGGCACGCGGCGGCCGGCGCGTCGACGCCATCGATCGCGCGTGGGACGCGTGCCGCGCGCTGCGCGACGTCGCAGCGGCGGAACGCCTTCCGGTGGCCATCGCCTGCGCCGATGCCCTCGCCCTGCGCTGGCCCCGCGGTCGCTACGCGCTGATCGTGCAGACGCTCTTCCTCGAACGCGCGCTCTTCCCGGCCCTGATCGCCGCGCTCGCACCGGGCGGGCTCCTGGTCGTCGAGACGTTCACACGCGAGCAACTCGCCCTTGGTCATCCGCGCACGGCCGCCTTCACCCTCGCGCCAAACGAATTACTGCGGCTGGTGGAGCCACTGCGCGTGGTCGCGTACCACGACGGCCCGCTCGAACGGAACGGCGAGACCGTATTCCTCGCCGGCATCGCCGCCCAGGCACCGTCGCAATGACCCGACCGGGGGCTCGCCCCCGAACCCTTGAGCGATGGGGCGCCCGAGGGCTAAACGTCCCTCGTGCTCGACGTCGGAGTCCTGATCTCCGGAAGTGGGACGAACCTCCAGGCGATCCTCGACCGGATCGCGGACGGGACGCTTCCCTGCCGCGTCCAGGTGGTGATCTCCAACCGGCCGGCTGCCCAGGGTCTCCGGCGGGCCGAGCAGGCCGGCGTCGCGACCCACGTCCTGGATCACCGCGGGTTCCCGTCGCGGGAGGCGTTCGACGGCGCCCTGGTCGAGGCGCTGCGTCGGGCAGGGGTCGAGCTGGTCGTGCTGGCAGGCTTCGACCGACTCGTGACCCCGGTGCTGCTGCGAGCCTTCCCGCAGCGGGTCCTCAACATCCATCCGGCCCTGCTGCCGGCGTTCAAGGGCCTCCACGGACAGCGGCAGGCGCTCGAGTACGGCGTCCGCATTGCCGGTGCGACGGTCCACTTCGTGGACGAGGAGCTCGACCACGGCCCGATCCTCGTCCAGGGAGCCGTTCCGGTAGACCCCGATGACACGGAGGCCACGCTGGCCGCCCGTATCCTCGAGATCGAGCACGCCATCTACCCCATGGCCATCCGCCTTCTCGCCGAGGGACGTGTCACCGTGGAGGGCCGCCGGGTCCGGGTGGCCGGCTCGCGGCCCCCGGCGCGAAGCTCCCTCGTGGTCTGGTGAACCCCCGGGTCGAGTTGAAAGCGAGCTAACTCGCTGGTAGAGGCGAGTCACGCACTGTTCGGAGGGGGAAGGAGGGGGAGGTCGTGGTCGACCGCAAAGGGACGCGGACGGCACGGCCAGTGGGGATGCGCGAGCATGACACTGCGCGTGGCAGTCCTTCGAGGCGCTGCCGACCGGGAGTGACCGGGCCATCGTCGGTCCCGTCCGTCACGCCGTCTTCGTTCCCCGCCCCCATTGGTCCAGTACCACACGACCGACGCCTCGCTGCCGTCCCCCGGGAGTGGCCTCGTCGGTCCGACGGACCATGTGAGAAAGGGGCCATGGGATGCTCGACCTAGACCAGATACTGGCCGAGGTCCGCGCACTCGCCGACCGGGGCGACCACCAGACGATCGTCGCGCGCTACGGCGCTCTCGACGACGTGCCCGACGAGGAGACCTGGAACTCGACGGAGCTGCTGTTCGAGGTGGGACGGGCCTTCGGCATGCTCGGGGACGAGGACAAGCTCGAGCGCTATCTCCTGCGCTGCGCCGAGCTCGCACCGCGCCGTGCGGCCGTCTTTCACTGCGCGATCGGGTGGTACTTCCAGCGCAAGAAGAAGTGGACGAAGGCGTTGCGCTGGTACGATCGCGCGCTCGCCTCCTTCCCGACCTACCACCTCTGTCTCTTCCGGCGTGGCTACTGCCTCGAGAAGCTGCACCGCCCGCGCGAGGCCGTCGAGGCACTCGCGCGGGCACGCGAGGTCTGGGAGCAGGCTCCATCCGAGCAGCGAACCCGCGGACGCGGCGTCCAGGTTCAGGTCCTCTTCCATCTGTCCCGCGGATTGCGCGACCTCGGCGAATTCGAGGCCGCGGCAGACGCGCTGATGACCTGCAGCGATCTCGACAGCCGAACCGACCCACCGGCCATCCAACCGGAGCACGTCCTTGCCTGTCAGGGCGAGCTCGAGCTGCGCCGCGGTAATCTGGACACCGCACTGCAGGCGTTCGCCCAGGCCCGCGACCTCGATCCCGAGTCGAGCTACGTCTGGGAGCGCATCGGCCGCGTTCGCGAGCTCCAGGGCCGCATCACCGAGGCCGAGGAGGCCTACCGCCACGCGGCGCAACTCCCTCGCGGCGCGTTCGCCCTGTTCGCGCTCGGGCGGTTCCACACCAACGTCACGAACGACCTGGTCGCCGCGGCCGCCGCCCTGGTCGAGGCGCTCCGCCGGCTGCGCAGCGCGGAGCCGCTCGTACGGCTCGAGCTCGCCCGCCTCCAGCTCGCCTGCGCACGCCCCAACGCCGCGCTCGTACAGATCGAGCGGGCGCTCGCCTGCCGGCGCGAGGGCGGTTTCGGCGAAGGCCTTCGCCTCGCAGCGGACCTCTGCGAGCGCGTCGGCAGGCCGGCCGACGCCGCGCGCTACCTCCGGCAGATCGGAGGCGGCGGCGATGTCCAGGATCTGAGTGCCCGGATCGAGGCACTCGAGCACGCCGCGGCCGCGCCCGGGGCCGTGCCCCCGGACGCACCATTGCCGCCCGAGCTCTCCATCCTCACCGATGCGGAGATCAGCACACCGGGACGCGAGCGCCTAAACGGCGTGGTCGACCGCTTCCTCGTCGAGAAGGGCTTCGGGTTCTTGCGCTATGGCGAAGGGCAGTCCCTGTTCTTCCACGTCACGCAGTGCGAGGAGGGTGCCGCCGAGATCGCACCCGGCACGCGCGTGAGCTTCGTCGTCGGGCACAACCCCAAGAAGGGCAAGCCCCAAGCCGAGAGCGTGCGCCGGCAGGATTAGCGCTCAACCGCCCGGCGGATGCAGACCGCGGCGACGCAGCTCCGCTACGGCGTCGGGCAGCGCGACCACGCCAGTCGCGAGCAGGGCGACGAGCGCCTCGATGTTCTTCAGCTCGTCGACGTCGAAGGTCTCTTCACCCGTCGGCAAAGAGCTCGGTGTGGGTTCCACGCTCGCTCACCAGCGCGTCCTCCAGCCCGCCGGCGGCGGCCTCAGGACCGAGGCTTCTTGCCAGCCGCGTTCTTCCCCGCCCCGGGAGCGGGTGCTTTGGCTTCACCACCCGCGGCGGGACGGAAGGAGGCCAGATGCGCGACGACGGCGTCGATCTCGGCATCGGACAGTGCTCCCTCGAAGGGGGGCATGGCGGTGTCGACCTTTCCGTGCCGCACGGTCTCCCGCATCTGGTCGGGCGTCCGACTCTCCCAAAACACCGGATCGTGGAAGTTGCGCGGCTTCGGCTCCAACGCCGTTGCCGTGGGGCCGTCGCCTCGTCCGGCATCGCCATGACAGGTGGCACACCGCTCCGCGAACACCCGACCGCCCGCGACCGGCGCCTCGTCGGCACGCACTCCGGCGACGCTCACCAGCATCGCCACCAGAACCAGTCCCACGCTACGCATCATCGTCGTTTCATGCTCCCAGGCCCGCGAGCCCGCCCTCCGCATCGAGTGCGGCGAGCTCCTCGTAGCCACCGATCGACCGGCCGTCGATGAAGATCTGCGGGACGGTCCGTCGTCCCCCGCTGCGCGCCACCAGTCTCTCGCGCAACGCCGGGTCACTGGTCACGTCGATCTCGTCGTATGCAACACCACGCCCCTCGAGCAGGCGCTTGGCGCGCACGCAGTACGCGCAACTGCGCGTGGTGTACACCTCGACCCGGGACATCCCGGGTTCGTTAAACCGTGGGGCGAGCGGAGGCAAGCGCGCGTTGACACTGCGCACGGTGGCTGACTACCCTCGCGCGATGGCTCATTCCGACGCCGCCGACGCGTTCGCACGCCTGGTGGAGATCATGGCCCGCCTGCGGGCGCCCGGCGGCTGCCCGTGGGACCGCGAGCAGACGGCCGAGACGCTGCGCCCCTACCTCGTCGAGGAGACCTGCGAGGTCCTCGACGCGATCGCCGGGGGCGATCCGGCGGCCCTGTGCGACGAGCTCGGCGACCTCCTCCTGCAGGTGGTCTTCCACGCCGAGATCGCCGCCGAGGCCGGGCGCTTCACGGTCGCCGACGTCGCCCGCGCCATCGCGGACAAGCTCGTCCGTCGCCATCCCCACGTCTTCGGCGACGTCCGGGTACGCGATGCCGACGAGGTGGTCGCCAACTGGCAGCGCATCAAGGCCGCCGAACGGCACGCCAAGGGCGAAGTGCGGCCGGCGCTCGCGCTCGTTCCCGCGACCCTGCCTGCCCTCGCCCGGGCGCAGTCGATCGGCAAGCGTCTCGCCGAGCATGGTTTCGACTGGCCGGACGTCCTCGGCGTCCTCGCCAAGGTGCGCGAGGAGGTCGACGAGCTGGAGGCCGCCGTCCGCGCGGCCGACGGTCCGGCGGCGACGCGCGAGCTCGGAGACGTCCTGCTCGCGCTCACGAGCGTCGCCCGCCACCTCACCGTGTCGGGCGAGATCGCGCTCCGCGACGCCACGGATCGCCTGGTCCGCCGCTTCGCCCACTGCGAGGAAGCGGCGCGGGCCGCCGGGCACTCGCTGGCCACGATCGACGCCGCCGAGCGTGACCGGCTCTGGGTCCGAGCCAAGCGAGCCGTTTGACGCTCCCGGACGCCCATGGTAGCAGCGTCCGCCGTGGCGAATCATCCGTCGGCGCTCAAGCGCCATCGTCAGAGCGTGAAGCGGCACCGCCGCAACCAGGCCCTCAAGAGCGAGGTCCGCCGGCTCGTGCGCAAGGTTCGTGCGGCCGCGGGCACCGGGGCCAGCACCGCAGCCGAGGGCCTGGGCCAAGCTGTCCGGGCGCTCGACAAGGCGGTGACCAAAGGCGTCCTGCACCGCAACAACGCCTCCCGCCGGATCTCTCGCCTTGCGCGCGCCGTGAACAAGGCCGGCGCCGCCAAGAGCTAGCTCCGCGCGATCTGCAGCACCGCCGCCTCGAAGTGCGCGTCGGCGGTCCGCGACCGCTTGAGCGCGAGATCGACGTGGCGCAGCACGTGGAGCGCGCGAGTGAGGTCGGCGGCCTGCCCGCGACCTCGGCTCTTCTCGACGAGCCACGCCGGCAGCCCGAGGCGTGCCGCCGCATCTGCGGGGGAAAGGCCCCCCTCGGTGAGCTCCGCGACGTGCAGGGCGCGCCGCAGATTGGCCGCCAGGAACGCGAGGACACGGACCGGGGGTTCCCCTTCGTCGAGCAGCTGGCGCAGCGCGTGCACGGCACCCGCCGCGTCCCGACGCGCGAGCCGGTCGGTGAGCTCCTCGACCCCGTGCGCCCGCGTGGCCGGCACCATCGCCTGCACGTGCGCCAGCGCGATGGGGGCCCCGGGGCCTGCGTGCAGCGAGAGCTTCTCGACCTCGGCGTCGAGCAGCCCGAGGTCGGTGCCGACGCGTTCGATCACCTCGTCGGAGGCCGCCGGTGCGATCGCGTGTCCACGCTCGCGGGCGAACCGCCCCAGCCAGTCGCGGGCCACCCGCCGGTCGGTCACCGCCGGGAAGGCGAACGCCGCGCCGGCCCGCTGACAGCCCGCGAAGAGCCGCCGGCGCATGTCGACCGATCCGCCGACGAGCAGCAGGTGCGATTTCGGCCCCAGCCCCGGCAGCGCCGCGAGGACGCGCTCCTGGTCCGCCTCGGCCAGCGCCTGCACGTGCCGGATGACGAGGACGTCGCTGCCTCCGAAGAGGAGCGGCGAGGCGAGATCCGTCAACGCGGTCCCGAGGCGGCCGGCGTCCTCGTCCGCCCACAGCGTCCGGCACGGCGAGGCCGTCTTCTCCCCCGCCCGCCGGGCCCGCCGCACGCCGAGCCCGCGTTCGACGCGGAACGGCTCGTCGCCGTGCAGCAGGTAGTACGAACGCAGCGCGTTGCGCGCGAGTTGCTCGAGCGCATCGGCACCACCCGTGGCGGTGCCGCTCGAGCGACCCTTCAGAAGCCCTCCACCGTGCGCAGGTAGATGTCGCGCGCGACCTGGTCGATCAGATCGTCCAGCCCGTCGTTCCGCCGGGCCTCGCCGAGCTGCGCGTCCGGGATGTCGACGAGGTCTCGCAGATCGATCGTCCCTTGCTGAAACTGGGGCGAGCTCGTGATCACGACGCTGCTGACCGCGGCGAACGGACGGTCCTCGCTGAGCGCCGGCGTATCGGCCAGCACCTTCCCGGTTGCCCGGTCCGTCATCCGAAAGCTCACGAGGATCGAGGTCTGGTACGCGAGCGGCTCGTCCGCCGCATCGGTGGCCTGCGGCGCCACGGCCACCCGGCGAAGCGCGCCGCTCACGATCACGTCCGCGCCGGCGCGCTCGTCGACCACTTCGAGCAACCCGTGGCGGCGGAATTCGTCCAGCATCGCCGCGCGCAACCGCACTTCGAGGCCGTACGAGCGCGTCCGATTGGCGAAGAGGTCCACGTAGACCGTGCGGGCCCCGCTCGGCACCGCCGGCCCCGGCCCGCCGAACCCGTAGCCGCATCCCGACAGCGCGACCAGGAGGAGCAGCGCTCTCATACGACCAGGCTCACTAGGCGCCCCGGGACGACCACCTGCTTGCGAAGGGGCCTGTCGCCCACATGGGTCTGCACGCGGGCGTCGGCCAGCGCCGCGCGGATGACGTCGCCCTCCGCGGCATCCGCCGGGACGGTGATGCGCGCCCGCACCTTGCCATTCACCTGCACCGGGAGCTCGATCGCCTCCCGCACGAGCGCCGCCGTGTCCGCCACCGGCCACGCGGCGACGTCGAGCGCATCGGTGTGGCCGGTGAGCTCCCAGAGCTCGCTCGTGACGTGGGGCACGAAGGGGGCGAGCAGCACGAGCGTGGTGTCGACCGCCTCCCGCAACACCCCGGGTTCCACGGTCTCGGCCGCGACCAGGCCGGTCACCAGCTCCATGATCGCCGCGATGGCCGTGTTGAGATGCAGCCGCTCCACCACGTCCCCGGTGACACGTTGGATGGTCCGATGCACGAGCCGGTGGAGCTCCTGCCCCGCTGGCGAAAGCGGCACCGGAGGGGTGTCCCCGGCGCCGCCAACCGCTCCCGGAGGCCGAGCACCGTGCGCCAGAGCCGGCCGAGGAACCGGCTCATGCCCTCGACCCCCTGGTCACTCCAGTCGAGGTCCCGTTCGGGCGGCGCCGCGAAGAGGCAGAACAGCCGCGCCGTGTCGGCGCCGTAGCGGTCGATGAGGTAGTCGGGATCGACGACGTTGCCCTTCGACTTGCTCATCTTCGCGCCGTCCTTGATCACCATCCCCTGCGTGAGGAGGTTGCGGAACGGCTCGTCGAGGGCCAGGAAGCCGAGGTCGCGGAGCACCTTCGTGAAGAACCGCGAGTACAGCAGGTGGAGCACCGCATGCTCTATCCCCCCGA
Source organism: Binatia bacterium (assembly GCA_046327955.1). GTDB lineage: Bacteria > Desulfobacterota > Binatia > DP-6 > DP-6 > JAXLXP01. The sequence continues at coordinate 34,378 of JAXLXP010000014.1, forward strand.
TGTACTGGTCGACTCCAGCCGACAACCAGTAGCCCGTCTCCCCGCGCTCGAACGGCTCCGTCGCGTCACGCGGCGAGCAGTAGCGCGCGAAGTACCACGACGACTCCATGAACGTGTCCATCGTGTCGGCCTCGCGCCGCGCTGCGCCTCCACACCGCGGACAGGTCGCGCGCGCGAAGGCGGCATGCGTGGCCAGCGGCGACCCGCCCGTCCCGGTGAATGCGACGTCGTCCGGAAGCACGACCGGGAGATCCGCCTCCGGCACCGGCACCATCCCGCACCCCTCGCAGTACAGGACGGGAATCGGCGCGCCCCAGTACCGCTGACGCGATATTCCCCAGTCCCGCAGCCGGTAGCTGACGGTCGCCGTGGCGAGGCCGCGCTCGGTGAGCGCTGCGGTGATCCGACCCTTGGCCTCCTCGCTCGGGAGGCCCGAGAACTCCGCCGAGTCGACCAGCCGCCCGGGCCCTTCCCACGCCGCCCGCATCGTCGCCGCGGCGAGCGGTGGCTCGCCATCGGGCTGGATCACGACACGGCTCGGCAGGCCGTGCGTCCGGGCGAACTCGAAGTCCCGCTGATCGTGTGCCGGTACCGCCATCACCGCCCCCGTCCCGTAGCCCATCAGAACGAAGTTCGCCACGTAGATCGGGAGCCGCGCCCCGGTCACCGGGTGACGGCAGTAGGCGCCGGTGAACACCCCCTCCTTGCCCGCCGTGCGCTGCTCGCGCGACGCCGCCCGGACCTTGGCGGCGAACGCCTCGACCGCCGCCCGCGCGGGCCCGTCGCCCACGAGGGACGCCACCAGCGGGTGCTCCACGGCGAGGCTCATGAACGTGACGCCGAAGATCGTGTCGGGCCGCGTCGTGAACACCGTGACCGCAGCGTCGCGATCGGCGAGCGGAAAGCGGATCTCCGTACCCTCGCTCCGGCCGATCCAGTTGCGCTGCATGGTGACGACGCGCTCCGGCCAACCCGCGAGCCGATCGAGGTCCCGCAGGAGTTCGTCGGCATAGGCCGTGATCTTGAGGAACCACTGCTCGAGCTCGCGCTCCTCGACCGCGCTGTCGCACCGCCAGCACGTGCCGTCGACGACCTGTTCGTTGGCGAGCACCGTGGAACACGACGGACACCAATTGACCGTGGCGCGCCGCTTGTAGGCGAGGCCCCGCTCGAGCATGCGGAGGAAGAACAGCTGCTCCCAGCGATAGTACTCCGGATCGCAGGTCGCGACCTCGCGATCCCAGTCGTAGGAGAACCCGAGGCGCTTCAGCTGCGTGCGCATGTGCGCGATGTTGTCGTGCGTCCAGCGCGCGGGGTGCGCGCCGTGGCGAATCGCGGCGTTCTCGGCCGGCAGGCCGAACGCGTCCCAACCGATCGGGTGCAGCACGCGGTAGCCAGCCAAGCGGCGCTGGCGCGCGATCACGTCGCCGATCGTGTAGTTGCGCACGTGCCCCATGTGGATGCGCCCCGACGGGTACGGGAACATCTCGAGCACGTAGTACCGGGGCGCGCCGGGGTCTGGCGTGGCGGCGTAGCGTCGCTCGCGCTCCCAGCAGCCCTGCCACTTCGCCTCGACGGCCTGCGGATCGTACCGGACCTGCCCCCCCTCCTGCCCCATCGGTCCCCTACTCCACCGGGCGCTCGCGACCCTTGACGCCCAGCACGCCCGCGATGTGGTCGAGCACGCCGTTGACGAAGCTCGCCGAGTCGTCGCTGCCGAAGCGGCGCGCGATCTCCACGGCCTCGTTCAACGTCACCGACGACGGGATCTCCGGGCGGTCGAGCAGCTCGTACGTGGCCAGCCGCAGCAGGTTGAGGTCGACTTTCGAGAGTCGCGGAAGCCGCCAATGTTCCGCGCTCTCCGCGATGAGCTTGTCGATCCGCTCGCGCTGCCGGAGCGTCCCGTCGACCAACTCCTGCGCGAACGCCTGCACCTCGGCCGGACGGTCGAAGTAGGACCAGAAGAGGCCCAGCTCCCGCGGGTCCTCACTCTCCGTCATGTCGAGCTGATAGAGCGCCTGCAGCGCCAATTCGCGACCTGCTCGTCGGGATCCCATGGATCAGAAGCTCTGCGCCGCTCGGAGGACGTGGATCATCTCGAGCGCCGTCACCGCGGACTCGTACCCCTTGTTGCCTCGATCCCCCCCCGCGCGCGCCAGAGCTTGTGCCATCGTGTCGGTCGTGAGCACGCCGAAGGCAATCGGCAGGTCGAACCGCCGGGCCACCTCGCCGATCCCGTGGGCCGCCTCGGCGGCCACGAAATCGAAGTGCGGCGTCTCACCACGCACGACCGCACCGAGGCAGATGATCGCATCGTAGCGACCCGCCGCCGAGAAGCGCTGCGCCCCCATCGGCAGCTCGAAGCAGCCGGGCACCGTGGCGACGTCGATCGCGTCGTCCGCGACGCCGTGCCGCCCGAGCGCCTCGAGGGCACCCGCCAGCAACGCATCCGTGACGGCCTGGTTGAAGCGCGAGACGACGATGCCGATGCGGAGCCCTTCGCCGCTGGGGTTCGTGGCGCTGAGGTGACGGGGCACGGCGTTCAGCTGGGCCCCTGCAGGCCGGAGAAGAGGTGCCCGAGCTTCGCCTTCTTGGTGCGGAGGTACCCGATGTTGCCCGCGTGCGGCACCACCTCGAGGGGAGCCCGCGCCGTGACGGTGATCCCGTACGCTTCGAGGCCGGCGATCTTCTGGGGGTTGTTGGTGAGCAGCCGGACGCGGCGAACGCCGAGGTCGCGGAGGATCTGCGCGCCGATCCCGTAGTCGCGCAGGTCCTCGCGGAACCCGAGCTCCAGGTTCGCCTCGACCGTGTCGCGCCCACGATCCTGGAGCGCATACGCGCGGATCTTGTTGGCGAGCCCGATCCCGCGCCCCTCCTGCTGCAGGTAGACGAGGACGCCCCGGCCCGCCTCGACGATCCGCTCGAGCGCCTGCCAGAGTTGATCGCCACAATCGCAGCGTTCAGACCCGAACACGTCGCCGGTGAGGCACTCCGAGTGCAACCGCACCAGCACCTCGCCCTCGCCCCGCACGTCGCCGAGCACGAGCGCCATGTGCTGATACGGATCGATGCTGTTGTCGTAGACGATCGTGCGGAAGGCAACCCCCTCCTGCACCGGCAGTAACGTCTCGGCGACGCGCCGGACCAGCGTGTCCGAGCGCAGCCGCATCTGGACGACGTCGGCGATCGTCACGACCGGGAGATCGTGGGCATGCGCGAGTGCGGTGATCTCCTCCGCTGTCGCAAGGTCGCCGGCGCTCCCGAGCACGTCGCAGAGCACGGCCTCGTCGCCGATACCCGCCAGGCGCACGAGGTCGCTCGCCGCCTCCGGCAACGCCGCCCGTACCAGCGATCCGCCGGCCGTGGCCTGGATCGGGGTGACGTGGCCCGGCATGACGAGGTCGGCGGGGCTCGCGTCCTCGGCCACCGCAGCATGCACCGTCGCCGCCCGATCGGCGGCACTGATTCCCGTCGACACGCCCCGCCGTGCTTCGATCGACGCGCCATACGCCGGCTGGACGCGCCCGGCCGCCGGCGGCATGAGCGGAATCCCCAGATGACGCAGGCGCTCCCGCCCCAGCACGAGGCAGACGATGCCGCGCGCGTGCAACGTCATGAAGTTGATTGCCGCGGGCGTCACGCGCCGCGCCGCGCACGCGAGCACCGCCTCCGGTGGCTCCGCCGCGCTGTCCACGACGACCACGACACCGCCCGCCCGCAGGCGCTCGAGGCAGGCGCGGTTCTGCTCCCGCGAGGGCATCGACGAGCACCCTACCGCGCGGTGCCACGCGAGGCAAAGGCACGCGGCGCGCGACGGCCGCGGATCCGGCCCTCGAGCACGAGGTCGTCGCCGACGTGCCCCACCGCCAGCCCCTCGATGCCGATCGCATCCGCCACACGCCCGATCCCGAGAGTCCCTATGGCCGGAACGGCATCGCCCCCGAGAAGCCGCGGGGCAACGAACAGGACGACGCGATCGACGACCCGGGCCTCCAACGCCGCCGCCGCGACCGTTGCGCCGCCCTCGACCAGCAGCGCCGTGATGCCGCGCGCGCCGAGCGCTCGGACGATCGTCTCGAAGCCCACCCGGCCGCGCCGACCCGGCAGGAGGAGCACCTCGACGCCGCTCCGGCGTAGCGCCGCCACCCGCGCCGGCAAGGCGCCTGCCGGGGCCACCACCCACGTCGGCGATCCCCCCGGCTGCAGCACCTGCGCGCGCCGCGGCAGGTCGAGCCGCGTTCCAGCGACCACCACCCGCACCGGGTCGTGACCACCGGGCAGCCGACAGGTGAGCCGGGGATCGTCGGCGCGCACGGTGCCCGCACCGACGAGCACCGCGTCGGAGACGTCGCGCAACGCGTGTGCGAGGCGGCGTGCCGGCGCTCCCGTGATCCAGCGAGCGTCCCCACCCTTCGCCGCGATCCGCCCGTCGAGCGTGAGCGCGAGCTTGAGGGTGACGACCGGCCGGCCGCGGACCACGAGCGAGCGAAAGCCCTCGAGCAGGGTCGCCGCCTCCGCAGCCCCCACTCCCACCGTGACCTCCACGCCCGCCGCGCGCAGACGCCGGATGCTGCGACCGCGAACGCGTCGATTCGGATCGATCGCTGCCACGACCACCCGGCGCAGACCGAGCGGCAGCAACGCGTCGATGCACGGCGGCGTCCGGCCCTGGTGCGCACAGGGCTCGAGCGTCAGGTACAGAACCGCGCCGCGCGCCGCGGCGCCAGCGCGGCGAAGCGCCTCGATCTCTGCGTGCGGACCGCCCGCCCGCCGATGCCAGCCTTCGCCCACGACGCGGCCGCCACGCACGAACACGGCCCCACCGGCGGGTTCGGGAACGTGTGCCCAAGCCCCTTCGCGGCGAGCGCGAGCGCGCGGCGCATGAATCGCGCGTCCACTGCCGCCGTGGGTCTCACGCCCGCCCCTGCCGTGCCGAGCGCCGGCCGCCAGCGCCGCGGCCCTTCCTGCGGCGTTCCGCGATCAGGTCTTCGAGCTCGCGCAGGAACTCGCGTACGTCGCCGAACTGCCGGTAGACCGAAGCAAAGCGCACGTAGGCGACGGCGTCGAGGCCATGGAGCTCCCGCATGACCGCCTCGCCGATCACCCCGCTCGACACCTCTTTGTCGCCCAGCTCCTGCACCTGCCGTTCGACACGATTGGCGACCGCTTCGATGGTGTCGCTCGCGACCGGCCGCTTCTCGCACGCGCGGCGCAGGCCGCTCACGATCTTCGCGCGATCGAAGGGCTCACGCCGGTCGTCCTTCTTGACGACCATCGGCAGCACGACCTCCACCCGCTCGAAGGTGGTGAACCGCCGGCCACACTTCCCACACTCGCGCCGGCGGCGGATGACGTCCTCTTCCTTCCCGAGTCGCGAGTCGACGACGCGGTTGTCCAGGTCGCGACAGAACGGGCACCGCATCGACGCGTCAGGTCAGCCGGTGGCGGTACATCGGGAAGCGCGCGCACAGGTCGCGGACCTCGGCACCGATCTTGCGGACGGCCCCGTCGTCGCCGACGCGATCGAGGGCCCGCTTGATGAGCTCCGCGATCGTCTCCATCTCCGGCTCCCGCATGCCGCGCGTCGTGACGGCGGGCGTGCCGATGCGAATCCCGCTGGTGACGAACGGGGGGCGCGGGTCGAACGGGACCGCGTTCTTGTTGACGGTGATCCCCGCCTGGTCGAGGGTCTGCTCCGCCACCTTGCCGGAGATCTCGGTGCCGCGAAGATCGACGAGCATGAGGTGGTTGTCGGTGCCGCCCGACGAAAGCCGCAAGCCACGCCGCATGAGACCGTCCGCGAGCACCTTGGCGTTGGCGAGGATCTGCCGCTGGTAGGCGGCGAACTCGGGCGTCGCGGCCTCCTGGAACGCCACCGCCTTTGCGGCGATCACGTGCATGAGCGGCCCGCCCTGATTGCCCGGGAAGACCGACGAGTTGATCGTCTTCGCGTGGGCCTCGCGACAGAGGATCATCCCGCCCCGCGGACCGCGCAGCGTCTTGTGCGTGGTGGTGGTGACGAAATCACAGTGCGGGACCGGGGACGGGTGGCAACCCGCCGCGACCAGTCCCGCGAAGTGGGCCATGTCGGTGAAGAGCAACGCACCGACTTCGTCGGCGACCGCGCGGTAGGGCGCGAACTCGATCGCACGCGGGTACGCCGAGTGTCCCACCACGATCATCTTCGGCCGTTCACGCCGGGCGAGGTCGCGGATCTGGTCGAGGTCGATCCGCCCGTCCGACTCGCGCACGCCATAGGGAACGACGCGGAAGAACTTGCCCGAAAAGTTGACCGGGCTCCCGTGCGTCAGGTGCCCGCCGTGCGACAGGTTCATCGCGAGGATCGTGTCGCCCGGCTGCAGCGTCGAAAAGTAGACGCACATGTTGGCCTGCGAGCCCGAGTGCGGCTGCACGTTGGCCGCCTCGGCGCCAAACAGGCGCTTCGCCCGCTCGATCGCGAGCGTCTCGACCACGTCGACGAACTCGCAGCCGCCGTAGTACCGCTTACCGGGGTAGCCCTCGGCATACTTGTTGGTGAGGATGGAGCCCTGCGCCTCGAGCACCGCCTCGCTCACGTAGTTCTCGGAAGCGATCAGCTCGAGGTTGTGCTCCTGTCGCTCCGTCTCGCGCCGGATGGCGGCGCAGACCTCCGGATCCGTTCGTTCGAGCGCCGAACTCATGCGATCACTTGTGGCTCTCGATGTACTGCACCACGTCGTGGACGGTTCGGATCTTCTCCGCTTCCTCGTCCGAGATCTCCATGTCGTACTCTTCCTCGAGCGCCATCACGAGCTCGACGATGTCGAGCGAGTCCGCACCGAGATCCTCGATGAAGGAGGCTTCGGGACTCACCTGGTCCTCGCTCACCCCGAGCTGCTCGCAGATGATCTCCTTCACTCGCTGTTCCACACTGGACGCCATCCGTCCCTCCTTCGGGTTCCGCGCACATCTCACATGTAGAGCCCACCGTTCACGTCGAGGACGTGCCCGGTGATGTACCCCGCGGCCGGCGAGGCCAGAAAGGCCACCGCCGCCGCGACCTCGTCGGCCGTGGCCGCCCGGCCGAGCGGGATCACCGCGGTGTACGCGGCCTTCTGCTCGGTGGTCAAGGCCTCGGTCATCTCCGTCTCGACGAATCCCGGGGCCACCGCGTTCACCGTGATCTGTCGGGAGGCGAGCTCGCGTGCGAGCGCCTTCGTCAAACCGATCACGCCCGCCTTGGCGGCGCAGTACGCCGCCTGCCCGGCATTGCCCATCTGGGCTACGACCGAGGTCAGGTTCACGATCCGCCCGTGCCGCTGCCGCACCATGACGCGGGCCGCCGCTTTCGCGCAGTGGAACGCGCCGCTGAGATTCGTCCGCAGCACGCGGTCCCAAGACTCCTCTCGCACCCGCAACAGGAGCCCGTCGATCGAGAGACCGGCGTTGTTCACCAGCACGTCGAGCCGCCCACGGCGCTCGACCAGCGCATCGACGGCAGCGCGCACGGCCGCCGCGTCACCGACGTCGAAGGCGACCGGCTCCGCCTCGCCGCCCGCGCCACGGACGAGCGCGACGGTTTCCTCGGCCGCCGCAGCGTTCGCAACGTAGTTCACGGCGACCGCCGCACCGTCGGCACCGAGCCGCCGCGCCACCGCCCGACCGATGCCACGCGAGCCGCCCGTGACCAGCGCGACCTGCCCGCTGAGCGGCGCGCTCACGCAAGGACCTCCCGGGCCTTGCGCAGGCCGTCCGGGTCGCCGGTGGAGATCGTCGTGAGCTCGGGCACGATCCGCCTGAGCAACCCGCACAGCGTCCGGCCCGGCCCGACCTCGAGTGCCAGGCCGGCGCCCTGGGCAGCGAGCACGCGGGCCGTCTCCTCCCAGCGCACCGGGGCGGTCATCTGCCGGACGAGCAGCGACTTCACCTCGTTCGCGCCGCGCACCAGCCGGGCCTCGACGCTGGTCACCACCGGTAGCTCCGGCTCGCGCACCACGACGTGCGCCAGATGCCGCTCGAGCCCCACCGCGGCCGGCGCCATGAGCGGGCAGTGGAACGGCGCGCTCACGGGGAGCCGCACGACACGAGCCTTGCGGGCCTCCGCGAGTGCGGCGACGCGTTCGACTGCGGCGGCATGCCCGGACACCACCACTTGCCCACCACCGTTCAGATTGGCGGGTGTCACGACCTCCCCCTGTGCCGCCTCGGCACAGAGCGCCGCGACCTCCTCGCCGGCGAGTCCGACGATCGCCGCCATCCCGCCCATGCCCACCGCAACGGCCTCCTGCATGAGTCGGCCGCGCTCGCGGACGCCGGACACGGCATCGGCGAGCGCCAGGGTCCCGGCCGCGACGAGCGCGCTCCATTCTCCCAGGCTGTGGCCGGCCACGGCCGACGGCACCAGCCCCGTCGTCTCGCGCAGGACGCGCCACGCCGCGATGCTCGCGGTGAGGATCGCCGGCTGTGCGTTGGCGGTGAGCTCGAGCGTCTCCGCGGGGCCCTCGAAGCACAGCCGCGAGAGGGCCGTGCCGAGGCAGTCGTCGGCCTCGGCGAACGTCCGGCGCGCGACCGCATGCTCGTCGGCGAGCGCACGGCCCATCCCGACCTTCTGCGACCCCTGGCCGGGAAAGACACAGACGGCGGCAACGGGCAGGGGGTCAGCCTTCCTTGACGTCGATCACCTTGCGGCCGCGGTACGTGCCGCAGTGCGGGCACGCGCGATGCCGCTGCGTGCGCTCGCCGCATTGTGGGCAACTGATGAAGTGTGGCGCGGTGAGCGCGTCGTGCGCACGCCGCTTGTCGCGTTTGGTCGAGGACGTTCGGCGCTTCGGCAGGCCCATGGATACTCTCTCCCTTCAGGTCGTCTTGCCGCGCACGAGCTGCTGGATGACGGCGAGCCGCGGTTGGCCCGCGGCACTCGCGCAGCTGCACGAGGTCACGTTCAAGTTGACGCCACACCGAGAGCAGAGGCCCCGGCAGTCCTCGCGACAGAGCGGGCGCGTGGGCAGCGCCAGCATGAGCTGCTCGTGGACGAGCGGCGTCAGGTCGATCTCCTTGCCCTCGTAGAAGCTGAGGGCGAGGTCCTCGGTGGTCAGCTCCGCATCCCCGGTCTCGGCCGCGCGGGGCACGAGCACGAGCGTCACCGGGACCTCGACGGTGAGGGCGAAGTCCTCGGTGCAGCGGGCACACGCCGCCCGCACCCCAGCGCGCAGCCTCCCGGTGAGGAACACGTCGAGCCCGGCCCGGTAGCACGTGAGCTCGACCCGCACCGCGTCGGGGAGCCGATAGTCCTGGACCCCACGGGCGAGGCGGCGGTTGAGGTCTTCGACCTCTTCGGCATACGCCACGGTCTTGGGCGTCGCCTTGATGTCGTCCAGCTGGAGCTTCATCGGCGGGCGGAGCGGCGCAGTATAGCGGGTCGGTCCGGGCCATCCAAAAGGGGGCCTACGGCTCCTCCTCCCCGTCCGGCACGAGGCCGAGGGCCCGTTCGACCCGCCGCAGCCGCCGGAACAGTCCCGGTAGCCGGTTCAGCGCGCCCGACGAGCGGCGCCAGAGCCGAGCATCGACCGCGGGGTATCCCGCCTGCACGGCACCAGCCGGGACGTCGCGATGGATCCCGGCCTTCGCCGCGAGCTGCGCCCCGTCGCCGATCGTCAGGTGCCCCGCCGAGCCCGCCTGGCCGCCCAACATGACCGCCGTGCCGAGGACGGTCCCCCCGGCCAGCCCGACTTGCGCGGCCAGCAGGCACATCGGCCCGATGCGACAGCCGTGTCCGACCATCACCAGGTTGTCGATCTTGGTCCCGCGGCCGACGCGCGTCGCACCCAGGGCGGCCCGGTCGACGGTGGCATTTGCGCCGATCTCGACGTCGTCCTCGAGCACCACCGTCCCGACCTGCGGGATCTTGCGCGGCCCGTCGGGCAGCGGAAGGTACCCGAACCCGTCGCTGCCGATCACCGCGCCCGCGTGCACGACGACGCGGTCGCCGATCCGCACTCCCTCGCGTACCACGACCCCGGCATGCGCGGTGAACCCGTCGCCGATCGCCGCGCCGGGGTACACCGTGACCCGAGCATGCAGGACCGCATCGCGTCCGATCGTGACCCCCTCGCCCACCACGACGTACGGCCCGACGTACGAACCGCGGCCGATGCGCGCGTCGGGTGCGATCAGCGCGGTCGGATGCACCCCCGCCGCCGGCCGCACCGCTGGGTGGAGCAGCTCGACCGCGGCGACGAACGCGACGTACGGATGCGGCGCGCGGAGCGCAGGGAGCGCGATCGCGCCCTGATCCACGCCCACGATCACGGCGGCAGCGCGCGTGGTGGCGAGCTTCGGCGCGTGGCGGCGATCGGCCAGGAACGTGAGCGTCCCCGGCGCCGCGTCGTCGAGCGAGGCGACGCCCGTGATCTCCACGTCACCGTCGCCATCGAGCCGACAGCCGACGCGGGCCGCAATCTCCGCGAGCTTCATGCGGACCCTTTATCCAAGCGCACCCGCGGCGTCCACGCGTCCCGCCCTCGCCTTGGTCCACCCTGCGTGGTAGGAACCCGCGCATGCCGCAGGAGCCCGATTTCGCGAAGCGCGGCGGCCTCGTGCCGGCGATCGCACAGGACGCGAAGACCGGCCAAGTCCTCATGGTCGCCTACATGAACGCGACGGCCTGGCGCCACACGTTGGCCACCCGCAAGGCCACGTACTGGAGCACGTCGCGCAACGCGCTCTGGGTGAAAGGCGACACGTCGGGGCACGTCCAGCACGTGCAGGAGATCCTCGTCGACTGCGATGCCGACGCCGTGCTGCTGCGCGTCGAGCAGGTGGGTGGCGTTGCGTGCCACGAGGGCTATCCGAGCTGCTTTTTCCGCCGCGCCGACGGCGAGCCCTGGCGCACGATCCTCGCGAAACCGGCAGGCGCCCCCGCATGAGCGACAGGGTCCTGCAACTCGGCATTCCGAAGGGCAGCCTCGAGGCGTCCACCGTAGAACTCTTCCGGCGCTCGGGCTGGAAGATCTCGGTCGACAGCCGCAGCTATTTTCCGTCGGTCGACGACGCCGGCCTGCGGTGTCTCCTCGTTCGTGCACAGGAGATGGCGCGCTACGTCGAGAGCGGAGCACTCGACGCCGGGATCACCGGGCGCGACTGGGTCCTCGAATACGCCGCCGACGTCCACGTCGCGCAGGAGCTGGTCTACTCGAAGACGAGCCTCCGGCCGACGCGCTGGGTGTTGGTCGTCGGCCGCGACTCACCGGTCCGCACGCCGGAGGACTTGCGCGGCGCGCGCGTCGCGACCGAGCTCGTCGGCTACACGACGCGCTGGTTTGCCGAGCGCCGGATCGACGTCCAGGTCGAGTTCTCCTGGGGTGCCACCGAGGCCAAAGTCGCCGAGGGCCTCGTCGACGCCATCGTCGAGGTGACCGAGACGGGCTCCACCATCCGCGCGCACGGCCTGCGGATCGTGTGCGAATTGTTCGAGTCCGTCCCCCAGCTCGTCGCCAACCGCGCGGCGTGGGACGTGCCCTGGAAGCGGGAGAAGATCGAGAACATCGGCCTTCTCCTCGCGGGGGCGCTGCGGGCCGAAGCCCAGGTCGGCCTCAAGATGAACGTCCCCACGGAGAAGCTGCAGGCCGTGATCGCGCTCCTGCCCGCGATCACCGCGCCGACCGTCTCGAACCTCTACGGCACCGACTGGTGCGCGGTCGAGAGCGTGATCGCCGAAGCCACCGTGCGCGATCTCATCCCGAGGCTCCTGCGCGCGGGCGCGGTCGGGATCATCGAGTACCCGCTCAACAAGATCGTCGGGTAGCCCGCGGGCCGCGCCGCGGTCAGGCCGCGTCGACTTCGTCGTCGTCGGGACCGAACCCGACGAGGAACGCCGACTTCTCCTGCCCGGGCATCACGAAGATGCCGTCCCAGCCGCAGACCTCTTCACAGAGTTTGCAGCCGACGCAGGTCTTCTCGTCGACCTCGACCCGCCCGAGGTAGCCGGCCAGATTCTCCGCCGACGGCGAGATGCAGTCGAAGGGGCACACGTCCACACAGACCCCACAGCCGTTGCAGTTGTCGGGGTGGACGACCGCGATCGGACGCTCCTGGCGCTTGAGCACCTTGGTCACGTTGCCGTAGGTGTCGAGGATCGCCTCGTCGGGGCAGATCACGCCGCAGGCCCCGCAGTCGATGCACATCGTCGACTCGATCAGGAAGGCCTTCTTCGGCTCGCCGCTGATCGCTTTCGTGGGGCACCGCTTCTCGCAGGCGGTACAGCCGGTGCAATTCTCGGCGACGATCCGAAACGGCATGCGTCGACGCTAGCAGAGCGAAGCCGGACGGACAACCGGCTAGCGCTGCATCTCCTTGAGGATCTCTTCCTCGCGGCCCTGCTCGATCAGGCGGTCGTTCTTGATGCCCTGCCGAAACGAGATGTAGGTGAAGAACATCACGAGCACCAGCATGCCCGCGATCGGAATGTTGTCCGGCCGGACGAGAATCTCGAAGAACTGCTTGAGCGCCACCATGGGTAGGTGTCCGTACCCGCCGTTGCGGTACCTGTCAACTCGACGCCGCCGCTCGACGCCGCCAGCTTGCCTCGGCCTGCGCCCTCGCGCTAAGGGATGCGCGATCGCGTTCGCGACCCCGTCGATGGACAGGACGCGTCGGGAGGCTTGCACTGACACCCCCGTCCCCGCCCAACCCCTGGTTGCACCGTTTTGCGGTTCTCACTGCGGCGGCGACCGCGATCCTGCTGTTCGTCGGCGGCCTCGTGACCAGCACCGGATCGGGGCTTGCGGTGCCGGACTGGCCGCTGTCGTTCGGGCAGGTGTTTCCGGCGATGGTGGGCGGCGTCCTGTTCGAGCATGGGCATCGCCTCGTCGCCACGCTCGTGGGACTCCTCACCCTGGTCCTCGCCATCTGGACGGTCGTTGCCGAGCAGCGCCCTGGCGTCCGCGCGCTCGGCCTCCTGGCCCTGTTCGCCGTGATCCTGCAGGGGGTGCTCGGCGGCGTGACGGTCCTCTACCGGCTCCCACTCGCCGTGTCGGTGACGCACGCCTGCCTGGCGCAGACGTTCTTCTGCCTCACCGTCGCGCTCGCGCTCGTGACGGGTCCCGCCTGGGCGAATGCCGCGCGCAGTCGGTCACCCGCTCGCGCCCAGCTCGCGGCGCGGGCTACGGTCGCGACCGCGATCGTCTTCCTCCAACTCGTGCTCGGGGCCCTCGTCCGCCACATGGGGGCGGGGCTCGCGATCCCAGACTTCCCCCTCGCCTTCGGGCGACTCGTGCCGCCGCTCGTCACGCCGTACGTCACCGCGCACTTCGCGCACCGCGTCGGCGCCCTCGCCGTGGCGTGCGCCATCGCGTCGGTGGTGGTCACCGTGCTCCGCCACCACCGCGACGATCACCAGATTCTCCGGCCGGCCCTCCTGGCGATGGGCCTGCTCCTGCTCCAGATCACTCTCGGTGCCCTCATCATTTGGACCCACCGGGCCGTGACCCCGACCACGGCGCACCTCGTCGTGGGCGCGAGCCTGCTCGCCACGTCCCTCGTCGTCACGCTGCGCGCTCGACGTGGCCTCTCGGCCCCCGCCGTCGCCGCGCCCGCCCCAGACTTCGAGCCGCAGGTGGTCACGTGATCCCCGCTACCGTCTCGTGGCAGAGCCCCGCGCTCCGCCGGCGGCTCGCCGACTACCTCTCGCTCACCAAGCCGCGGGTCGTGCTCATGGTGCTCATCACGACGCTCGCCGGCTTCTACCTCGGCTCCCGGGGCGGGCCCGACCTGGCGCTGCTCGCCCACGCGCTCGTCGGCACCGCACTCGCCGCCGGCGGGACGATGGCGCTCAACCAATACATGGAGCGCGACCTCGACGCGCACATGCTGCGCACGCGCCACCGCCCGCTGCCCGACGGACGCGTCCCCCCGCATGAGGCACTCGCGTTCGGGCTGCTCCTGCTCGCGTCCGGCCTCGTCTACCTCGGTGCCGCCACCAACGCACCGTGCACGATCATCACGAGCGCGATCGCCGGCAGCTATCTGCTCCTCTACACGCCACTCAAGCCGCGCACCTCGCTCTGCTCGGTGATCGGCGCGGTGCCGGGAGCGCTCCCGCCGGTCGCCGGCTGGGCCGCGGCCGCCGGGACGCTCGGCCCGGAGCCCTGGATTCTCTTCGCGATCATGTTCCTGTGGCAGATCCCCCACACCCTCGCGATCGGTCACCTCTACCGCGACGACTACGCGCGCGCCGGCATCCGCGTCCTCCCGGTCGTCGACCTCGACGGCGCTGCCACCGGGGCACACGCGGTCGCCAACTGCATCGCGCTCATGCCGGTGGCGCTGCTGCCGACGCTCACGGGGCTCGCGGGAGCAGCCTATTTCGTGGTCGCCCTCGGGCTCGGACTCGCGTTCCTGTGGGCAGCAGTCGGCATGGCGCGGCGACGAACCACCGCCGACGCACGCCGGCTCATGATCGTCTCGCTCATCTACCTGCCCGCCGTGCTGGCGACGATGGCCCTCGACAAGGCGCCGTCGTGAGCGGCACGTCGCGCCGCCGACGCCCCGCGGTCCTGCTTGCGCTCGTGACCGCCGGGGCCCTCGGCTGCGGTCCGCGCCTCCCCGACCTCGGCGCCGTGCCGGCATTCACACTCACCGAACGAGACGGACGTCCGGTGCGTGCCGACGACCTCTCCGGTCACGTCTGGATCGCCGACTTCGTCTTCACGCGCTGCCGCGACGTCTGCCCCGCGCTCACCGCGGGCATGGCGGGCCTCCAGCGCCGCGTTCCCGTGGGGGACGACCCGGTGCGCCTCGTGTCGATCTCCGTCGATCCGGAGCACGACACGCCCGACGTCCTGCGTCCCTACGCCGAGCACGCGGGCGCCGGTCCGAGCTGGATCTTCCTGACCGGCTCTCGCGATGCGATCGCGACCCTCCTCGCCGAGGGCTTCCACCTCGCCTTCGCGACCGACGGCCCGCCCGAGGCGCCGATCACGCACAGTGACCGCTTCGTGCTGGTCGACCGCACGCGGCGCATCCGCGGCTACTACCACGGGCGCGATCCCGACGACGTCGAGCGCCTCGTCCGCGATGCGGGAGCACTCCACGCCGGCCGCGCCCGCTGAGTCAGGCGACGCGCCGCTGGGCGGTCGCGCGCACGGCCACGAACGTCGCCACGGCAAACGCGGCAGTCACCAGCAACGAGAGACCGAGCGGTGGCAGATCCGCCACCGGAACGGCGCCGCCACCGTAGAGCGTGCGCCGCAGCGCCGCCATCCCGTACGTGAGCGGGTCCAGTCGCATCGCCCACGCCAGCGGGGCCGCCAAACCGCCAGGCGGATAGAACGCCCCGGAGAGCAGCCAGATCGGGATCAGGATGAGGTTCATGATCGCGTGGAATCCCTGCGTCGAATCGAGCCGCCACGCGATGAGGAGCCCGAGGTTGGTGAGCCCGAACGCGACCAGCGCCATCACGCCCGTCGCCGCGAGCGCGCTCCCCAGACCCAGGCGGATACCGGCGAGCGGCGCGAGCAGGAGGAAGATCAGCCCCTCGATCACCGCGAGCGTGGTGCCACCGAGCGCCTGGCCGAGCACGATCGCGCCGCGCCCGACCGGTGCCACCAGCACGCCCTGCAGAAAGCCGCTCTTGCGGTCCTCGATCGTGGAGATGGTCGCGAAGATCGCCGTGAACAGCAACACCAGCATGAGCACGCCCGGATAGAAGTACTCGAGGTACCCCGACGTCGCCGGCGCCCCGGGCGCCCGGAAAGCGCCCGAGAGCCCACCGCCCAGCAGCAGCCAGAACACGAGCGGCTGCGCCAGCGCGCCCACTACGCGGCTGCGCTGCCGCAGGAAGCGGATGACCTCGCGCCGCCAGAGGGTGAACACCGCCAACATCAGATGCGCTCCGCCGCATCGAAGCGGCGCCCGGTGAGGTGGACGAAGACGTCTTCGAGCGTCGGCTTGCCGAAGCCGATCCACGCGACGTCGTCGGGAAAGGCGTCGACCAGCTCGCGCACGAGCTCGTGGCCGCGCGGGTGCTCGATGCGAAGCGTTCCATCGACGATCGCCGATCCCAGGCCGAATCGCTGCGCGATGGCGTCGCGTAGCGCGGCGGCGTTCGGCGTCTGCACCACCAGGACGTCGCCGCCGACGGACGCCTTGAGCGCGGCCGGCGTCTCGAGCGCGACCAGGTGACCACGGTCGAGCACCGCGACCCGGTCGACGCGCTCGGCCTCGTCCATGTAGTGCGTCGTGAGGACGATCGTCACGCCCTCGGCGTCGCGTAGCTCGTGCAGGTACTGCGCGAGCTCGCGTCGCGCCCCGGGGTCGAGGCCGGTGCTCGGCTCGTCGAGGAGCAGCACGCGCGGCCCGGGCAGCAGGCCCTTGGCCAACTCGACGCGGCGCTGCAGGCCGCCCGACAGGCGCTCGACGAACTCGCGCCGGCGATCGGTCAGGCCAAAGCGCGCGAGCAGCGCGTCCACCCGCGCCCGCAGCGGCGCGCCGCGGAGCCCGTAGAGATGGCCCTGGTGGCGCAGGTTCTCTTCGACGGTGAGCTTGCCATCGAGGCTCGGGTGCTGGAACACGACCCCGAGCGCCCGGCGCACGGCACCCGATTCGCGCACCACGTCGTGACCGGAGACGAGCGCCTCGCCGCCCGACGGCGGCATCAGCGTCGCGAGGATGCGGAACAGCGTGCTCTTCCCGCCGCCGTTCGGCCCGAGCAGCGCGAACATCTCGCCTGGCTCGACACGAAACGACACGCCGGCGAGGGCCAGACGCTCGCCGTAACGATGCGAGAGCTCCCGGGCCTCGACGGCCGCGGGTCCGGACGACGGAGCGACGGACACGGCCGGCTCGAATACCGGAAGATCCGCGGCGGCACCAGCGCGGGCGCTCACCCCCGTGCGAGGAGACCCGCCAGGCGCGCGACGTTGCGCTCGATGTCGAACCCCTCACGCACGAGAGCGCGCCCCGCCGAGCCGAGGCGCCGGCCGAGCGCCGGATCGTCCAACAGGCGCGCCAGCGCGGCCGCCAGCGCCGCCTCGTCGCCGGGCTCGACCAGCAGCCCCGTCTCCTCGGGGATCACGACCTCGGGGATGCCGGACAGCCGGGTGCCGACGACCGGCGTCTCCACCGCCATCGCCTCCAGCACCGTGTTCGGAATGCCGTCCATCGAGCCGTGGCGGTCGCGAATGCTCGGGTGCGCCAGCACGGTCGCTTCGCGCATCCAGCGGACCAGCTCCCGATGCGAGAGACGGCCGAGAAGCTGGACGCGGTCCTCGAGGTCCAGGGCGCGGATCTGGGCCTCCAGCTCCGCGCGCGCCGGCCCCTCGCCGATCAACACGCAGCGAAAGCGTCGCCCCGCGTCGCGCAGCCGTGCACACGCACCGACGAGATGATGCAGCCCCTTCTTCTCGACCAGGCTCGCACCGCCGACGATCAGGTCACGCGCCCGCTCGCCGCCCGGTTCGTAGAGCGCGAAGTCGAGCCCGTGGTGGCAGAGGTTCACCTTCGCGGCGTCGGCGGGAGCCGCCGCGATCTGCCGTAGCACCGCGGCATTGTACGCCGTGCAGGTCACGACGAGGTCCGCTTTCGCGATCCGCGGTGCGAGCTGCCGTGTGTTCTCGCCGACGTAGATGTCCCACGCGTGGGCCGTGAAGCTGTACGCCTGCCGACGGAACGCCGCCATCACGCGCACCGCCGCCGTCGGCACCGACGCGAAGTGCGCGTGCAGCCGCAGCCGGCCGGCCGGCAGCCGGCCCGCGTACGCGAGCGCGAGCGGCAGCACGGCGAGCTGTTTCGCGGCGAGGATTGGCGACGGGAGGGCCCGCAGCGCGTCGCCCAACCCGCGGCCGATCGCCCGCAGGGCCGCGGCCGGCGCGCGCACGCACGTTCGCAGCGCCTCGGCGACGAGCGCGGCCGCGCGCGGCGGGTACACGGTGACCGGCTGCAGAGCGCGCGCCTCGGGATCGGGGACCGCCGCGGGCGCGGGCTTGAGCGAGAAGACCGTCACCGCGAAACCGCGCCGCCGGAGCTCGCCGATCTCGCGCACGATGAAGGTCTCGTTGGGCTCCGGGACCTGCGAGACGACCACCGCGAGCCCGGGCATCGCGCCCTCCCCGCTCATGCCGCGGCCACCGCGCGGCCGCGCGGTCCGCGCAGCCGGAGCAACTCGTCGTAGAACGTCGCCGTGCGAGCGGCCAGGACCTCGACCGAGAACTCCTGCTCGACCCGGCGGCGCGCGGCCCCAGCGAGGCGGACCGCCAGCGCCGCATCATCGAGGATGCGCCGCACGCCGGCGGCGACGGCTTGCGGGGAACGCGGCGGCACGAGGACGCCGGTCTCGCCCGGCCGCACGAGCTCCGGACAACCGCCGACCTCGGTCGCCACCACGACCGCGCCGCTCGCCATCGCCTCGAGGAGCGCATTCGGGAACCCCTCGAACACGGACGTCATCACCACCACGTCGACCGCCCCGAGCAAGGCCGGTACGTCATGGCGCAGGCCGAGAAAGCGCACCCGTTCGCCGAGCCCGAGCTCCGCCGCCAGCCGCTCCAGCTCGGAGCGCAGCTCGCCCTCGCCGACGATGAGGAAGTCCGTGTCGGAGAGCGCCGTGGCGACCTGTGCCGCCGCGCGGAGGTAGGTCGGATAGTCCTTCTGCGCCGTGAGACGTCCGACCTGCGCGACCAGCCGCCGCGCGGGATCGAACCCGAGCGCGCGGCGCGCAGCCGCTCGATCGGGACGCGGCGCCGGAAACCCGCGCAGGTCGATGCCATTCGTGATCACCCGGACCTTCCGCCGCGCGATGCCCACCTGCTCCGTCAGCCCGCGGGCAATCGCCTCGCAGTTGACGAGATACGCATCCGTCACCGGATCCAGCACGCGATCGACGAGTCGGCGCCCCCACGCGCGCCGTTCCTCGTGCACCCGCTCCGACGCGATCACCACCGGAATGCCGAGGCCGAGCGCCGCCACGCGGCCATATGTGTTGCCCGACCAGCGGATCGTCTGCAGCACGTGCGGGCGCACGGCACGGAGCGCGGCGCGCAGGCGCGCCAGCCGCCGCACGTCGGCGGGTCCGCCGCGCGGCACTTCGAGCACCGAAATCCCGAGCCGGCGGATACGAGGCGTCCAGTACCCTCCCTCGGCGAGCACGATGACGTGCGGCGCGAAGCGCCCCCGGTCGAGGCCGCGCACGAGCTCGTGAAGTTGGTACTCGGCTCCGCCCTTGCCGAGCTCTCCAATCACGTATGCGACCCGGACGGGTGCGCTGTCGGCCATCGATGGGAGCGCTACGCCAGCGGCTCGAAGGCGACCTTGAGGCTCTTGAGCGTCCGCAGCTGACCCTCGACCCGGGAGAGCGCGTCGATCGATGCCTCCGCCTGTTCCACCGCCCACCCGATCTCCTGCTGCGACAGCGCCGCCATCGCCTGCCGCACCTGCTCGTGGAGCGCGAGCAGCTCGCCGACATCGCGAACTCCGGCGCGACCGAGGCGACGCCCGAGCTCGGTGTAGTAGCGCGCGAGCGCATCCACTTGTCGATCGAGTTCCATGGCTTGACCGCGTCTGCAGCGAGGGTCTACATCCCCGCCCACGCATGACGCAACAGGGCACTGCCATCCGCCCGCGTCCCGTGCTGCCGGAGCCCCTCCACGGCGACGGGATTCGCCTCGCGCAGCTCGTCGACCTTCAGCAGGCGCTGCTGCTGCCCAGCCTGGACCCACGCGTGGTCGCCGAGCGCCTCGTGCACGGCACCGCCACCCTCCTGGGCGCTCAGGGGGCCGCCGTCGGAATGGTTCGGGACCACGTCTACGAGATTCTCGCGGCGACCGGCACCGGCGAGGTGGCGCGCGCCGCGTACGACCGCAGCCCCGACGACACGGCCCCGCTCGCCGCCGTCCTCGGCGCCGGGCGCGCGCTCGTCGTGGCCGCCGGCCCGTGCCCGGGTCCGGAAATCATCCTGCCGCTCCAGGCGCCCGGAGTCGCCGGCGCCCTCCACCTCGTGCTCACCGCGAACACCGTGGTGAACGCCGAGATCGCACAGCTCGCCCGCACGACGGCCACGATCGCCGCCGCAGCGCTCGCCAACGCGATCGCGTGGGAACGGGCCAACGCCACGGCTCGCGTCCGCCACGACGTGCTCGCCGCGATGGCGCACGACCTGCGGGCCCCGCTGGCGGCCCTCCTCGGCTACGCGCAGCTCCTCGGCGACGGCACGTTCGGCCCGCTCACCGCGGAGCAGGGCGACGCGGTCGCCACCATCGGCCGGCAGGGCCGCGAGCTCAACGATCTCATCGGCGCGACGCTCGACCTCGTCCGCCACGACAGCGGTCGCCTCGCCGTGCGCGCCGAATCGTTCGCCGTCACCGACGTCGTCGAGACGCTGCGCGCGGGCACCTTCGCCGGTCCGACCGCCGCCGGGACCGTCGCCTGGCGGCTCGCCCCCGACCTTCCCCAGCTCGAGACCGACCGCATGAAGGTGAAGGAAATCCTCCAGAACCTCGTCGACAACGCGCTCAAACACGGCCGCGCGCCGGTCGAGGTCGACGTCGTCGTGCTGCCCGGCGGCGACGCCATCCGTTGCATCGTGCGCGATCATGGCCCCGGCATCGCCGCGCACGTGCAGCGTCGACTTTTCGAGCCCTACCGCTCGGGGACCGCACGCGGGACCGGTCTCGGGCTGTACATCGTCCGGTGCTTCGCCGAGGCGCTTGGAGGCGGCGTTGCCGCCCGGTCCACGCCCGGCGAGGGCACGACGATCACAGTCGAGCTCCCGCGGGTCGCGCCGCGGGCGTCTACTTCGCGCCCGGATGCAGGCGCGTGACGAAGTACTCGCACGTGCGCCGCATGCCATCCGAGAAGTCGACCAGCGGCCTGTAACCGAGGAGGCGCTCCGCCTTCGCGATGTCGGCCTGCGTGTGGCGAACGTCGCCGGCTCGCGACTCGACGTGCTGGCGAGCCACCGGACGGCCGAGGAAGGCCTCGATCGCGGCGGCGATCGCGAGCAGCGAATGCCGGCTCCCGCAGGCGACGTTGAACGACTCGCCCGACACACCCGCCGTGTCCATCGCGCGCAGATTCCCGTCGACGACGTTGTCGATGTAGCTGAAGTCCCGTGACTGCTCGCCGTCGCCGTGGATCTCGAGGGGCGTGTGCTGCAGCGCCTGGTCGAGGAAGCGCGGGATCACGGCCGAGTACTTCGACTCCGGGTTCTGGCGCGGCCCGAACACGTTGAAGTAGCGCAGGCTCACCGTCTCGACACCGTAGAGCCGTGCGAACACGTGACAGTAGTGCTCCGCGGCGAGCTTCGACACGGCGTACGGCGACACCGGCCGCGTCGGCATGGTCTCCACCTTCGGGAGCGTCGGGTCGTCCCCGTACACCGACGACGACGACGCGTAGACGACCCGTCGTACCTTCGCCTCGCGGCAGGCCATCAGGAGGTTGAGCGTGCCGGTGACGTTCACCTCGTTGCTCGACAACGGGTCGTCCACGGAGCGCGGAACCGAGCGCAGGGCGGCCTCGTGAAACACCCCGTCGGCACCCGCGACCGCGCGCCGGACGGCGGCGGGGTCGCGCAGGTCGCCCTCCACCACCTCGACGCCGCTGGCTCCCGCGAGGTTCTCGCGGCGCCCGGTCGAGAAGTCGTCGAACACCCGCACGCGATCGCCGCGGCGCACGAGGGCGTCCACGATGTTGGAGCCGATGAATCCCGCGCCCCCGGTGACGACGTACAGCTTGCCTGAGCTCATCCGGGCGACTCTACGGAAAGGCCCCCGGCCGGGCAAGCCGGCCGCGCCCTCGCTGGCGGGTTTGCCGCTGCGAGCAGCGGGTGTTAAGCAGCCGCGCACCGCGTGCGATCCCTGCTGCGCTCGTCTCTCCTGCTGCCGGCGTACCTCGCGTTCGCCGCCACCGCGTCCGCCGCGGCGCTCGCCGTGCCGCTCGCCGTCGAGGAGCCGGCCGGGATCGCGCGCCACGGGTTTCCCGCCACCGCGGGCATACCGTTTCCGCGCGGCCGAGTGACGCGCGTCGACGCCCTCTGGCTCGCCGGTCCCGGCGGCCAGCCGGCGCTGGCCCAGCTCCGTCCCCTCGAGCGCTGGCCCGACGGCTCCGTGCGCTGGCTGCTCGTCGACTTCCTCGCCGACGTCGCCGCCGGCGGGCGCGCGACCTACACGCTGTCCGACGGCGGCCCGCGCGCGCCTCGGGGTGGCTCGCGCGTTCGCCTCGAGCGCCGCGGCGAACGTCACGTCCTCGACACCGGCCCGCTGCGGCTCGCGGTCGACGACACGGGCGCCACGCTGCTCGCCGAGGTGGCTGCCGGCGCACGACGCCTCCCGGGCGCCGTCGCGCTGCCCGCGGTCGTTCTCGGTGACGCCTCCGGCGGGGCACCGCTTCCCGAAGCCGTACGCGTCGAGACCGAAGGGCCGGTGCGCACCGAGCTGCTGCTGCGCAGCCGCACGCCGGAGGGCATCGCGCACGAGATCCGCCTCGCGGTCTTCGCTGGGCAACCCGCCGTCCGCGTGCAGCACACGCTCACCAACGTCGGCGATCCGCACTACGCAATGATCCGCAGCGTCTCGGTCGGCGTGCCCGGCCGGTTCCAGACCGCGCAGATCGGCGTCGACCACGGGGTTCGGACGGTGTCCCTCGACCGCGCCCACACGTTCCGTCAGACGGACGAGTCCACCCTCCTGCTCGACGGCGAGGCAATTGCGCGCCACGGCAGCGGGTGGCTGCGCGCGACCGGCGCCGAGATCGCAGTGACGCTCGCCAGCCGCTACTTCAGCCAGGAGTACCCGCAGGCATTCGTCGCCGCGCCCACGGGGCTTCGCCTCGACGTCTTCGCCACCGATTCGGGGGGAATTCCGTTCGGCAGCGGCGCGGCGAAGACCCACGAATGGTGGCTTTTCGTCGAGCCGGCCGCCGGTGCGCACGCCCCCGACCAGGTCGCGGCCGCATGGGCGGCGCCGCTCGTCGCCCTGCCGGCGCCCGAGTGGATCGTCGCCAGCCGCGCCGTGCCGCAGGCCCTTGCCCCCGGCGCATCGGGCGCGCGCGATTTCCTCGGGCGGCTCGCGACCGCGACGTCGCATTATCTCGCCGCGGCACGCACCGCGCGATGGGACGAGGGTCCCGCGGGCCCCTGCGCGCAACGCACCCGCGAGAACCCGCGCACCGGGTTCTTCGGCGCCCTCAACTGGGGCGACTGGAACTTCCCCGGATATCGCGATCCCGCCGAGGAGGGCTGTGACGCGTGGGGCAACCTCGAGTACGACCTGCCACAGGTCTTCGGTCTCGCGTACCTCGCCACCGGCAGTCGGCTCTTCTTCGACGCGCTGGTGCCCGCCGTCCGGCACTATCGCGACGTCGACGTCGTGCACCACTGGGCGGACCACCCCGAGTGGGTCGGGATGAACCATCCACACAAGCCAATGCACTTCGCCTTCGAGTCGGTCCACGAGGTGGATCTGGGGCACACGTGGCTCGAAGGGCTGCTCACGCACTATCGGATCACCGGCGAGATCCGCTCGCTCGAGGCGGCGCGCGCAATCGCGGACGTCCTCAGCAACTCCGTCGACAAAGCCGGCAACCCCCGCCAGCTCGGCTGGCCGATGATCGCGCTGGTCGCCGCCGCCGACGCGACCGGCGAGGGACGCTACCTCGACGCCGCGCGCCGCTATGCCGACCGCGCACTGCACGCCGTAGCGCCCACGCCGGCGTCCGGCGACTGGAAGATGGGCATCCTGGCCGACGGTCTGGCCAGCGTACACGCCGCCACGGGCGAGCTCCGGTACCGCCAGTGGCTCGAGGCGTATGCGGCCGCCCTCGCTGGCGCGCCGGAGCGGTGGCCGGACGCGCGCTTCGCGCTCCCGCTCGGCTACCTCGCCGGCCTGAGCGGCGAACGCCGCCAGGCGGCCTCTGCCCTGGGCGTCGCGCACCGCATGCCCATCGGGGAGTGGGGCAAGCCGCTCGCGATCGCCGGGCGCGTGGGCTTTCGCCTCCTCGCCCCATTGCAGTCACTTCCGGTGACCGCCCGCGGACGCTGAGGCTCAGACTCGTCCGCGCCGCTCCTCCTCGGGTGTCGGCGCGCGCACGGCGACGATGGTCACGGTCGCCACCAGCTCCTGCCCCGCTCCCGGCGGATTGAAGTCGGCACGCACGTCCGTCTCGTCGACCGCGAGCACTCGGAAGCGGAGCAGCTTGCCGTCGGGGGACTTGAGGCGGTACTCGGTCCCGACCTCGAGCCCCAGGTCGGGTGACAAGCGACCACGCGGCATCGTCCGCACGAGCTCTTCGCGCCAGACCCCGTAGGCGTCCTCGGGCGGGATGCGCAGCGTGCACGTCTCGCCCGCGCGCATGCCGACGATGCGATCCTCCAGCGCGGGGAAGAGCTGTCCCGAACCGATCATCACCGCCAGCGGGCCGCACGCACCGGTCGAGTCCACCAGCGGACCGCTCGCCAGCGACACGGTGTACTCGAGGGTCACGACCCGGCCTTCGGCGACCTGCATCAGCGCACCCGGCGTGCGAGCTGTCGCACGATCTGTCCGAGGAGATCGGGGGCGCCGGCCGAGCCGCCCTTCGTCACCAGCGAGAGCCCCGCATATGCGCCCGCCAGCAGATGCCCGCGCACGACGAGCGGGCAGAGGCGCGACCCGATCCAGAGCGGCGGGTGGCCGAGCCCGTCGAGCACGTCGTAGGCCGTCTCCCCCCCGACCAGCACCATGCCGGAAGGCCGTGAACGCGCGAGCGCCGCCAGCGCCGCGGCGCGCAGCCGCGTACCCGCGGCGCCGTCCAGGTCGGCCGGCGTCAGAAGCGTCGCCGTCCGCCCCGCACGCACCTGCCGGGCCGCCGCCTGGCCCGCGTCCTCCGGCGCGATCGTCGCGTCGACCACGATCGCCTCCGTCAGCCCGCGCGCACGCGCGTGTTCGACCTGCGCCCGACTGGCCGGGTGGGCACTGCCGACGACGCAGAGGATCCCCCCCTCCCCTGGTGGCGCCGGCACCGTCGAACGCGGTCGCCCGTCACGCTCGGTGCCGAGAACCCGCCGCAGTCCACGGGCCAGACCGGTGGACCCGACGAGCAACAGCGGCCGCCCGCGCCCGAGCAGCCCGCGCACGCCACGCTCGACGTCGTCGTCGGTCTGGGCGTCGCACACGAGGATACTCGCGCCGGCTGCTCGGAGGCGACCCACCGTCTCGGCGAACCGCGCCGGATCGCGGACGGCATCGATCGGAACCACGCCTGCGCGCCGGCGGCTGGTCGCTTCGATCACCGACGCCACGCGCGCGTCACGGATGGGATTGCGGGGGTCGCGAGCGAAGGCCGTCTGATCGACCGGCACGCCACCGATCATCTGGCGACCACCTTCGGTCGTGCGACCCACCTCCGGGATCGCCGCCAGGACGAAGGCCTCGTCGGCGCCGAGCGCGACCATCGCGGCGTCGATCTCGGCGCCGAGCTGGCCGCGAAGCCCCGTGTCGATCTTCTTGAGCACGATGCCGGACCATCCGGCGGTGACCTCGCGCAGCGCGGCCGTCACGCGCTCGGCCGCCGGTCCGGGCTCGAGCGTCCGGCTCTGCGTGTTGCGGACCCAGAGTGCCTGCGGGGCGACGCCGCGCGTGCCGCCCTCGCCGGCCGTCGACACGACCGCCACGCCGTTGGGCCACGGCAGCAGCTCCGCACCGATGTCGCATGCGCCGGTGAGGTCGTCCGCGATCACGCGCAGGGCGGTCATGACGCGTCAGTCGAGCAGCACGGCGCGCGCCGGCGCCCCGTCGAGGTCCGGGTACTTGAGCGGCAGGCAGACGAGCGTGTAGCGCCCCGGCTCGACGGCCTTGAGATCCAGCCCCTCGATCACGAAGACCCCGGCGCCCAGCAGGAGCCGATGCACGGGGAATTCCGCGCTCCCGAACTCCTCGATCGAGAGGTAGTCCATACCGACCGCGTGCACCCCGCGGTCGACCAGGAGCGCCGCCGCATCCAGCGTCAGGTACGTGAAATCGGCCTGGAACGCCGGCGCGTCCCAGCGCCAGGAGTTGTCCGTTCGACAGAGGAGTATGTCGCCGCGCGCCAGCGGCAGGTCGCAAAGCGCCGCCGCATCGATGCAGGCTCGCCCGCGCAGATCGCACACCAGGGCCCCACCCACCATGCGATCCATCGGAACCTCGCCCAGCCGGCGGCCCGCCGCCAAGAAGTGGTACGGAGCGTCGACGTGTGTCCCGGTGTGGCTGCCCATCGTGAGGAGCGAGACGTTGCAGACGTCACCGTTGGCGATCTGTCGCATCGGCTCGACGCGGGGCTCCGGATCGCCGGGGTAGAAATGCTGCCCCGGGCCGTTGGCGACCGAGATGTCGATGATCCGTCTGGGGAACGCCGCCATGGTGCTCGTCTGCCGCGCCCTACGCCGCGCGTCCGTAGCGCGCGGCCAGCCCACCCTCCGGGCGACCGCGCCGGCCCGCCGCGACCTCGGCCGCGACCCGGATCGCCTCGATGAGGTTCACGTGGTCGGCGACGTTCTGCCCCGCGATGTCGAAGGCGGTGCCGTGCCCCGTCGACGTGCGGATGAGCGGCAGCCCGACCAACAGCGTCACGACCCGGCCGAACCCGACGAGCTTCACCGCCATCAGTCCCTGGTCGTGGTAGATCGCGATCGTCATGTCGTAGAGACCGTCGCGCGACTTGAGGAAGACGGTGTCGGCCGGGTACGGTCCCTCGGCGCGAATCCCGCGCGCGCGCGCATCGGCGATCGCGGGCCCGATCTCGTCGAGCTCCTCGCGCCCGAAGAGCCCGTTCTCCCCGGCGTGCGGGTTGAGCCCCGCCACGGCGATCCGCGGGTCGTCGAGCCCCATGTCGCGCAACGCCGCGTCGGCCAGCACCAGGCGGTCGAGCACGCGGTCGCGGCGGACGTAGTCGCAGACCTGGCGCATGGCCATGTGGTTCGTGAACAGCATGAGCCGCATGCGGTCGACGACCATGACCATCGCCGGCCGGCTCTTCGTGAGCTCGCCCAGGATCTCCGTCTGGCCCTCGTACGCGTAGCCGGCCTGGTGCATCGCCTCCTTGTTGAGCGGCGCCGACACCATGGCGTCGACCTCGCCCGCGAGGCACATCCGGCCCGCCTCCCGCGTGTAGTGGACGGCCGCCGCGCCGAAGTTGGCGTTGATCTGACCCCAGCGGTGGCTCGCCATGTCACAGTTGGCGTAGTCGACGATTTCGACCGTCCCGGACCGGCCCTCCGCGTCTGCGGCACTCCGGATGGCCCGCAACGGCAAGCGGACCCCGGTGGCCTCCATCGCCCGTTCGAGCACCCGGGCGTCCCCGAGGACGATCGGGATGCACCAGGCGGTGGCGCGCGGATCGGCGAGCGACTTGACCGTGATCTCGGGACCGATTCCCGCAGCGTCCCCCATCGTGATCGCGACGCGCGGGCGCAACTGATGACTCATGTCTTCACTCCGTCACCGCGAGCGGCATGATCCGGGCCTCGCCCCGGGCCACGACGCGGCGGTAGATGCCTTCCATGCGGTCGAGGACGCGGTTCCACGCATCGGGGTCCTCGACGCACCGGCGTGCGGCGGCCCCGAGCCGTTCGCGCTGCCCCGCATCGCGGAGCAGGTCGACGACGGCCGCCGCGAACGCGTGCGCATCGCCGTCGCGCACGACCCGCCCGTTCACGTGATCGGCGAGACCCTTGGCCGATCCCGCCGACGCGACGATCGCCTTCCCTGCGGCCATGTAGTTGAGGAGCTTCATCGGAAAACCCGAGTGCTCGGTGCGCGGGCACACGGCGACGTCCGCCGCCTCGAGCCGCTGGCGGACCTCGTCGTACGACGCCACCCGCACCACGTCCACCCCGTCGGGGACGTCCCACCCGCTCCGGCCCTCGTGCGTGACGACGACCAGGCGGGCCCGTGACACCTGCGCCCGAACCCGGGCGAACACGCGCAGCAGGAAGTCGAGATTCTGGTAGCCGTCGAGATTGCCGGCGTAACACACCTCCGCACCGTCCGTCGGCCGGACGCCGAGGGGTGCCATCTCGTCGGGCGCACCTGCCGGCGGGATGCACACGACGTCGTCGGGCGTGACACCGGCGTGGCGGAGCAAGGCGCCGAGCTCCTCGGTCACCGCGACGCAGAAATCGGCCCGCCGCGGAACCTGCGCGTCGAGGATGCGGCCCACCCGCCCGAGCAGCCGGCGCGCGATCCGTCCCCTCGCGTAGGTCGGCAGCTCCTCCGCCAGCGCGCTGTGCCCATGGTAGACGACGGGCCGGCCGGTGAGCCGTGAGACCAGCAGGCCCGCGATCGCCGCTTCGTAGTTGTGCGCATGGATCACGTCGATCGCCTGCCGCCGGACGACCCGCCACAGCCGAACGGTCAACGCCACGTCGAGAGCGATCCGGGCGGGGTGGAGACCCGGCCGGTCACGGAGTCGCGTACCGTAGGTGACCATCTCGACCACGTGCCCGCGACCCGCGAGGCCGGATGCCAGCTGGCGCACCAGCACCTGCGAGCCCCGCAACGCCGGGTAGGGTCCCGCGATCACTAGCGCGACCCGCATCAGCCCCCCGGCTCCAGGTACCCGAGCGCTGCGAGTCGCGCCGAGACTTCTTGCGCTGCCTCGGCCGGTAGCTCGAAGGGGAGCGGCACCGCGACGGGCACCGGATCCGCCGCGAAACGCGGCGCCTCACGCAGCGCGCGCAGCACGGGGTGCCCGTCCAGACCGTCGGGCACGGAGAGCCCGGCGAGCGCGAGCAGCGTCGGCAGCACGTCGACGATCGACACCGGCCCGAGGTCCCCCACCCCCGCGACGCCGCGGCCGCACAGGACCAGCAGCCCGTCGGGGCGGTGGGCGCCGTTCATGCCCGCCCCCTTGCCCGCGCCGTGCTCGGCGCGGGTGAGCTGGCGAACGGCCGGACCGGGTCCGGCGCTCCGCAGGCACGACGGGCTGTAGCCCGCGACCGATGCCAGCTCGACCACGAGGTCCGGAGCCCGACTGCTGGCGGGACCGCGGTACAGCGCCTCGCGCCGGTGCACCCGGGCAACGACCGGCCGGCCGGCGTCGTCGACCCACTCGCGCAGCGCGGCGATCACCCGCTCCCGGACGCGCTCGTAGTCCGCCGGCTCCACGACGCCCGCGGGTTCGCGTCCGCACAGGTTCACCCACACGCTCGGGTGGTAGTCGAGCTCCTCGGAGTAGGCCAGCGTCCGCGGCCAGTCGATGCCGCCGAACCGGTGCATCCCCTCGAGCCGGCCGGCGAGGCCCTGCGCGCGGCGCAGCAGCCCTGCCTGGAGACGGTGCGGGACGCCCCGCAGCGCCGCCGCCCTCGCAAGCCCCGCGACGCGCATCCCGCCCGCCGCGCCGAAGCCGAGGAGGTCGCACTCGGCAAGCCGACGATTCAGGTGCACCACCCGATCGCCTGCGCCGCCGCTGCCGTGATCCGACACGACCGCGATCGCGACATCCGGCGGCGCCGCGGCCACGAGGCGGCCCACCGCGGCGTCGAGCGCCTCGTAGACGCGCGCGATCGCGCCCGCGAAGGGGCTCACCTCGTACCGCGGCGAGCCCGCGTCGTGGTAGCGCCAGAAGTGGTGGGCGACCGTGTCGGATTCGCCGAAGACGACCACGCAGGCGTCCCACCGCTCGCGCGCGAGCACCGTCTCCGCCAGACACGTGCGGCGCTCGATGCCGTCCAGCAGGCTCGCGAGCGCACGGGCATGCCACCCCGGGCCGGTCGCGATCTCCTGGAAGTCGGCGAACGGCAGGCGGCCGATGCGCGCGCGGATGTCGGCGAAGAACGCGCGCGGGTGAACGAACGAGCCGTCGATCGCGGTCGTGAGCGGGCTGTCCCAGCCGCTCACCATGATGCCCGGGACCGGCTCGGGCGGGTACGTCGCCGGTACGGTGAGGACCGCCACGCGCCGGCCGGCCGCGGCCATCCGGTTCCAGAGCGCGGGCACCCGCCGGTGGCGACCCGTCACCAGCCGCATGCGCCACGTCCCGGGAACGCGCTCGGTGAAGTCGAGCACCCCGTGCCGCCCGGGGTTCACGCCGGTGAACAGCGACGTCCACGCCGGGAACGTAGCCGGCGGGACCGTCGAGGCGAGACGCGCCCACGCGCCCGCCCCAAGCAGGCGAGCGAGATGCGGGAGCCGGCCGGCCGCGGCCCAGGGGCCGACGAGGTCGAGCGTCGCCCCGTCGAGCCCGATCACGAGCAGCGGCGCCCCCGCGCCCGCCATCTCAGTTCACGTAGCCGAGCGCGCGCAGGCGCTCCTGCGTGACCGCGTCGACGTCGCCCTGCTGCGCCGCGCCCGCGTGTGCCCGCGCCTCCAGCGTCGCCCGGCCGAGCGACGCGCGCATCGTCTCGAGGCGCGGCGCGGCCGTGGCCGCGACGTCATGCTGCTCGCGCGGATCCTGGCCGAGGTCGTAGAGCTCCTCGGGGCGGAGACCCCGCGGGTTCCCCGGGTTCGCCGTGATGAGCTTCCAGCCGGGCGTGCGGACCGCCTGCAGCACGTTGCCCTCGAGGTCCTCTTCCGCGAAGACGTGCTCGTGCCCGGGCTCGTCGCCCCCGTCGAGAGCGAGCGCCTTGCCCTGCATCGTCGCGGGGACAGTGCCCCGCGCCGCGGTGACGATGGTGGGCGCGATGTCGAGACTGGTGGTGAGCGTCTCGACCACCCTCCCGCGCACGGCCCCACCCGGCGGCTTCACGATCAGCGGCACGTGCGTCTGCTCGTCGTACAGCGTGGTGCCGTGCCACCAGCCGCCGTGCTCCTGGAACTCCTCGCCGTGATCGCCCGTGAGCACGATCAGGCTCGTGTCGTAGAGGCCCCGTCGCTTGAGCTCCTCGAACAGGACGCCGAGCTGCGCATCGAGGTAGGCGATCTC
The DNA here is from genome assembly GCA_046327955.1 of Binatia bacterium. Taxonomy (GTDB): domain Bacteria; phylum Desulfobacterota; class Binatia; order DP-6; family DP-6; genus JAXLXP01. Next base: position 65,224 of record JAXLXP010000014.1, read on the forward strand.
GCCGTCGTAGAGGCCGCGGTATTTCTCGACCACGCTCGCCGGCGGGTTCGGGTTGGCGACGCGGGCGTAGCCCTCGCCGTCGAACGGATGGACGAAGTACGGATCGTGCGGGTCCATGTAGTGCAGGAACAGCAGGAACGGCCCCTTCGTCGTCCCAGCGTCCAACCAGCTCTTCGCCTCCGCGGTCACGACCTCGGCCGGCTGGTAGTAGTTGTGGACGTCGACCGAGCGGGCGAGGAAGCGTTCCCGCACCAGTCGCAGCCCGTTGTAGAGCGTCAGCTGCCCCGCGGTCTCGTCGGCGTAAAAGAAGAGGTCGGGCGCCAGATAGTGGTACTCGGCGAAGCCTTGGCCGAAGTTGAAGGGTGGAGAGATGTTGGCGTTGTTGGCGAAGCCGGCCGTGTGGTACCCGGCGCGCGCGAGCACCTCGGCGACCGTCTCGACGCGGTCGGGCAGCACGTCCGCCTTGTGCACGGCGCCGTGCGAGGACGGGTACATGCCGGTGAAGATCGTCGCGAACGACGGCCGCGTCCATGACGCCTGCGAGAAGGTGTTCGCGAACCGGATCCCGTCGGCGGCGAGCGCGTCGACGTGCGGCGTACGCGAGGCAGTGTAGCCCCAGGCCGAGAGGTGATCCGCCCGCAGCGTATCGACCACGATCAGGACCACGTTCGGCACGCCGGCCGCCGCCTGTCCCCGCGCGCCGGTCGCCGGCGGCGGCGGGACCGACGCCAACCGCACGGCACCGCTGGCGAGCGCGGCGAGGGCCACGACGATCCCACCGGCCACGAGCGGGCGGGCGACCGCCGCACCACGCGCCGCCGTCCCGCGCAGGCGCCACCAGAGTCCGCCGGCCACCACGACCGTCGCCGCGAGCGCAGCCAGCTGGACGACCATGGCGAGCGACCCCTGCGGAAGCTGTTCGAGAAACACGTCGCGGACGACGCGGAACCGCGCGACCATGAACCCGAGCGAGCCGAGAATCCCCGCGAACGCGAGCGCGAACCCGTCGGTACCGACGACCGCGGCCGCCACCCCCGCCCCGATCCCGACCGCGCCGCCGACTGCCCCATAGACCACGAGTGCCCACGCCAGCGCCGGCGTCTCGCCGGCCCCGTGCGCGTGGAGCCAGGCGACGAACGCCTCGACCACCCCCACGAACGCACCCGCCAGGATCCCGCCCGCGATCCCGCCCCCGATACCCCGCGAGCTCATCGTTCAGGAAACTCCAGATCCAGCTCGCGCGGGTCGCCGGTCACCTTGATCCCACGCGCCGACAACTTGTAGAGATTCTGCGCCTTCCAGTGGAGGAAGCGCGCCTGTTCGAGCTCCCGCACGGGCGCCTCCAGCTGCTCGAACGGGACGCCGAGACGGTCCGCCAGCGCGTCGCGGGCGTGCAGGAAGGGACTCTCCGGTGCCGCATCGAACACCTTGCGATACTCGAGCAGGATCTGTCGTTTGAGGTTCACGACCCGGGTCTCCTCCGCGCCCTAGAGCTTGACGATGTGCGCGCCCGCATGTCCGCGCATCGCGTTGCGCGTGTCGACGACGAGCTTGGCGTGTCGCGCCACCGCGCCGTAATCGAACTCGCGGTGGTCGGTGAGGATCAGCACGCAGTCCGCCTGCGTGACGACGCCGGTGTCCAGCGGCTGCCCCTCCATCTCGACGCCCTCCTCCCGGATGGTCGCGATGAAGGGGTCGCTGTACGAGAGGACCGCGCCCTTGGCCGCGAGCATCTTCATGATGTTGAGTGCCGGGGACTCGCGCACGTCGTTGACACCCGCCTTGTAGGCAACACCCAACACGTGGATGCGGGAGCCGCGCACGGCCTTCGCATGCCGGTTGAGCCCATCGGTCACCTTCTCCACCACGAACCGCGGCATCCCCTCGTTCACGTGCCCGGCCAGCTCGATGAAGCGCGGTTCGAAGCCGTTCATCTTCGCCTTCCACGAGAGGTAGAAGGGATCGATCGGGATGCAGTGCCCGCCGAGGCCCGGCCCGGGATAGAACGGCATGAAGCCGAACGGCTTCGTCTTGGCCGCGTCGATCACCTCCCACACGTCGATGCCGAGCGCGTTGCACGTGAGCGCAATCTCGTTGACCAGCCCGATGTTGACGCTGCGGAAGGTGTTCTCGAGCAGCTTGACCATCTCGGCGACGCGCGTCGACGCCACCGGCACGACCGTGTCGATCGACTGGCGGTAGAGCGTCGCGGCCACCTCGGTGCATCGCGGCGTGTGCCCGCCCACGACCTTCGGGATCGTCCGCGTGTTGAACTGCGCGTTGCCCGGGTCGATGCGCTCGGGCGAGAAGGCGAGGAAGAAGTCCTCCCCCACCGCGAGTCCGCTCGCCGCCAGCGCGGGCAGGACCACCTCCTCCGTCGTCCCCGGGTAGGTCGTGCTCTCCAGGATGATGAGCTGCCCGCGACGCACGTACTTCGCGATCTCGCTCACCGCCGAGACGATGTAGGTGAGATCGGGGTCCTTCGTCTTGCGCAGCGGCGTCGGCACGCAGATGTTCACGGTGTCGAGATCGCGGATGACGCTGAAGTCGTCGGTGGCCTCGAACCGCCCGTCGCGGACGGGGCCCGCGATCTCCTCGTCGCGCACGTCCACGATGTACGTCCGCCCCGCCGCGATCGCGTCGATCTTGCGCCGGTCGAGGTCGATGCCGGTCACGCGGAAGCCGACGCGCGCGAACTCGAGCGCGAGCGGCAGGCCCACGTAGCCGAGGCCGATGACCCCGCAACGTGCCTCGTGTCGAACGATCTTGTCGATCAGGTCTTTCATGTACTGCTCTCCTGGGCCGGTGCGGCCGCGTTCACTCGACGTAACCGAGCTCCTCGAGGCGCTTCTGGACCTCGGCCTCCTCCTCTTCGGTGTACGCCGAGTCCTCTGCCGCCGGGGCCTTGGGGGGTTGCTCCGGGGCATCCTCGGGACGACGTTCAGACATGGTCGGTTCTCCTCTCCTCGTCGGTCTCACACGCGGCGAGGTCGGCGGTGAGCCGCGGCTGATGCTGCGCGAGCGCGCGCCCGATGAAGACGGCCTGGCTCTCGGTGCCGGCTGGGAGCTTCATCCAGGTGAGCTCGTGACGGCCGCAGGTGAAGTTGAACAGGCAGTACCAGTCCCGCCCCGCGAACCGCACGATGCCCTTCGCCCGCAACACGTCGTGCGGCAACTTCGCGAGCAGCCGCTCGAAGGCCTCCTGCCGCAGGGGCCGCGCGGTGCGGTACAGAAAGCTGCCGATCCCGTCGTGGTGCATGTGGTCGGACGCGCCGCGCGCCACGTCGCGATAGGTCGCCACGCCGGTGGCGAACAGGAGATCGCTCTCCATCGCGCCGCGAACCGTGCGGAACCGCTCCGCACGCGCGTTGAGACGCGCCAGCCGCTTCTCGACGCGCGCCACCGTGGCGTCGTCCGCCAAGTCGACCTTGTTGAGCACGAGGAAATCCGCCGCCTCGATCTGCTGCCGCGCGACCTCGGTCTCGCGCAGGTGGCGTTCGATGTTGGCGGCGTCGACCACGGTGATGACCGCGTCCAGATTGAGGCCCGCGGTCTTCACGCGGTACGCCAGCGGCTCGGGATCGGCGAGGCCGGTGGATTCGATGATGATGAGGTGCGGCTTCGCGGTATCGATGATCTCCTGCACCGCCAGATCGAACTTGTAGTCGTCGATCTGACAGCAGATGCAGCCGCTCGAGACCTCGACCATCTTTTCGACGTTCGAGAGCCCGGTGATCGCCCGCCCGTCGATTCCGACCTCGCCGATCTCGTTCATGATGATCGCCACGGGCTTGCCGGCGAGCCCGTGATCGAGCACGTGCCGAAGCAGCGTCGTCTTGCCGCTTCCGAGGAAGCCGGTGAGGATGTCGACCGCGACCGTGGGCATGGGACCTACAGGATCGGCTTGCCGGCGAGGCCCTCGGGGATGGGCTGACCGAGCAGCTTCAACAACGTCGGCGCAATGTCGTAGATCGAGACGTCCGCGAGCGGGCCGTGCAGCGGCGCTGGCGCGCCCGCCGTCGACAGGACGAAGACGCCGTACCAGTCGTGGTTGGCCTCGTCCGGCCCGGTGTCGTTCTCGAAGGTATGGATGCCACCGGTGCCGACGGCGCCGACCGAGCGCCAGTCGAGGTCGCCGAAATAGACGATCAGATCCGGCGCCACGCCCGACACCCTGCGATAGATGTCCTCCGGACGGTAGGCCCTCGAGCCGATGTTCCGGCCGTTCGGGTCGCAGATGCCCTCGATGCCCGCGATGAGGTCGGAACGGACCTTCTCGTAGTCCTTCGCGTCGACCGTGCCCGACGGCTCGCGGCCGCGGACGTTCATGAAGAGGCGGCCGTAGTACCCGCCGTCGCCCCAGGCCTTGGTCCGGTTCCAGTCGATCGGCACCTTGCCGATCGGCGTCGTCTTCGTCGGCGTGGTGCCGAGCGCCAGGTACCCCTCGCGGATGAGCCACTCGTTGAAGCAGATGCCGCCGTCCATCTTCTTCGAGCCGTGGTCGGAGACGACCAGCACGAGCGTGTCGGACGGGCAGAGCGAGAGCAGCTCGGCGACCTCGCGGTCGACGTACTTGTAGTAGTCGAGAAACGCACTCTCGAACGGATTGCCCGCCTCGTACTTGTGGTGCGTCGGATCGCAGTAGCTCCAGAAGCCGTGATGGATGCGGTCGAGGCCCATCTCCACCAGCATCGCGAAGTCCCACGGGCGGGTCCGGAGCATGTGCTTCGCGAGCTTCAGGTGCTTTCCCGTCTTCTCGTACACGCGCGCGAGGAGGCGCACCTTGTCGGGCGTGCGGAAGTCGTCGACGTCGAGGACGTAGCCGCCGGTGACCTCCTCGACCTCGGCCTTGAGCTCGACCGGGTGCGTATAGCTCGCCTGCGTCGAGGGAGTGAGAAAGCAGCTCACCAGCTCGCCGTTCACCTTCGGCGTCGGATACGTCTGCGGCACGCCGAGCACCACGCAGTGCATTCCCGCCTGCCCGAGCCAGTCCCACAGGCGCGGGACCTTGACCAGCGCCGAGTTCGCGAACTGGTAGCCGTCGTACGAGTGGTCCTTGCGGTTGCGGAACCCGTAGAACCCGAGCTCGCCCGGATCGTGGCTCGACATCATCGCCGTCCACGCCGGCACGGTGATCGGCGGGTTGCAGCTCTGCATGCGGCCATGCGCCCCGCGATCGATCAACGCGGACAGCGTCGGAACCTCGTTCCGGAAGCGGTCGAACAGCATCGCAGGGGCGGCCGAGTCGAGACCGATGATCAGAAGCTTGGGATACGTCATGTGCGTGATTCCACGGGCGAATAGCAGGACTGTGTCCGAAACCGCAACTTCGAGGTCACTTGCTCGTCGCGCGTCGCGCACCGAGCGCGAGACGCACGAGCCCCGACACCTCGCCCGGTCGAACGAGCACGGTCTCGGACACGCTGTGCCCCGACTCCCGCACGAAGACGACGAGCAGGATGAGCGCAGCGACCGAGTACGAGACGGCGGTCGAGACCGCCGCACCGGCGATGCCCCAGCGCGGGATGAGCACCCAGTTGCAGCCCACGTTGATGGCGAGCGCCGCGAACGCGGCGACGAGGTTCACCTCCTGACGGTTTCGGCTGGTGAAGTTGCGCGTCAGGATCAGGTAGAGCGAGATCATGACGATGCCCGGGAGCATGAGCTGCATCGGCACGATCGACGCCACGAAGCGCTGCCCGTAGAGCAGGCGGATCACGAACGGGCCGAGCACGGCGTAGACGAGCCCGACGGCCACCGTGATCAGCAGCGTGTGCCGGCACACGCGCGACGTCGCGACATGGGCATCGCGGTCGGTCGCGCCGGCGAGCCGCGGGAAGAGCACGGTCCCGGTCGCGTCGGGGATCTTGAGCAGGAGGTTCGTGAGGTTCACCGCGATCGCGTAGTAGCCGACCTGCGTCGGGTCCAAGAGATAGGCGATCATGTACTGGTCGATCCGGAAGTGCAGCGTCGAAGCGAGCGTCTGCAGGTAGGACTTGCCACCGAACGACAGCATGCCCGCGGCGAGCTCGCCGTTCCAGCGCATTTGCAGCGGCGCCGTCCGGTGCACCCGCACGACCAGCCACGTCGTCACGAACGCGACCACCACGCTCTGCGTGACCACGGCACCGACGAGCCCCGCCTTGAGCCACAGCAAGGCCACCGACATACCGACGAGCCCGAGCACGGTGGGCGCGACCTGCTGGAAGCTGTATTCCCGAAACCGTTCCTGCGCCTGCAGCAGACCCAGCAGGAAAGCCTGCAGCAGGACGAACGGGAGCAACGCGAGCACCATCGGGAGGGCCCGCTCCGGCGCTTGCTTGAGCACGTGCGCGAGGAGCCAGTGGCGCCCGAACCAGCAGACGCCGGCCAGCACGCCGCCGAGGCTCAGCGCCAGCCACAGCGAGTTGGTCGCCACGTCCGACGGCGACGCCCCACGCCGGCGCATGAAGTAGACGTTCGCCTGCGGAATCCCGAGCTTCGCGAAGTTCGACAACGTGACGGGCAGCAGCGTGAGCAGCTGGAACAGACCGCGGTCCCGCGGCCCCAGCGTCCGCGCGGTGATCACGCCCGTGACGACGCCGAGCAGCGTGATCGCCACCTGCGCGCCGAAGACGCCGAGCGAATCGCGCACGAGGCGCCGCGTCGCCGCACTGCCGCCCCCGGCGCTAGCCACGGGTTCCCTCCGTGATCGCCGCGACCCCGGTGGGTGTCCGTATCCGATAGAGGCCGAACCCCCCTGCCCGCAGTACCGGATCGCACTCCTCGGACACGAGCGCGCGCCAGAGCCGCATCACCTGCGCCTCGAACGGATCGCCGGCCGCATCGAGCCCCTCGACGTCGAGCGCCACGTGGGTGATCCCGAGCAGCCGCGCCGCGCCGGCGACCGCCGCCGGCGAGTCCAGCTGGCGGTAGTCGATGAGCCCCTGCTCGAGGTAGCTCCCCAGCACGAACGGGCGATCGATGTAGTACGGGTGCGGGATCTTCTCGAGGACCAGCACCCGGCCGTCGCGTGGGACCGCCGCGTTCGCGCGCTCCCAGAATGCGAAGCGCTCGGAGTGCCGCCGCAAGAACTCCGTCGGGCCGAGTCGCCCGAGCGCCACGCGTGCCTGGTCCGGCCACAGTGGGCTCAGCAGGCGGCTCGTCACCGCCAGGTTGCCCGCGACCGTGAGCGCCACGAGCAGCGCGAACCCCCGCCGGCCCACGACGCACGCCGCGGCCGCCACGCAGGCGACCAGCAACAGCGCGAGGCCGGGGAGCACGTAGCGCGGATGCGCCCAGGCCCCCCCCGCGATGATCGCCACGTACGCGAGGCCAATCCCCCCGATCGCCAGCGCCGCACCCCGCCGCCGCTCGACCAGCGCCAGCGCCGGCGCGAACGCGAGCAGGAACGGCGAGATGTCGAGCGCCTGGCGCGCCGCCTTCTCGAACGAGCCCGGATGCATCGTGAGGTCCCAGGGGAAGCGCAGAACCGCGAGCCCCGCGTAGGCTCCCCCCTGGCGTCGTTCGGCCCACGTGTCCTGGTACTGCCGGTAGTAGTCCGCCAGGTACTGGCTCGCCGCGGCGCTCCAGTTGCGCCCGCCGAAGACGCCGTAGCCGAACGGATAGATCGGGTTGCCGGTCTCGACCGCGTTGCGCACGTAGCACGGGCTGGCGGCGAGGAGCACGAGCACGCCGAAGACCACCGCCTCCTCGAGCCGTGCCCGCCACGGGCGCCCGCCACGGGCGAGCACGGCGAGCACCCCCACGCCAACGAGCGCGGGCAGCAGGAGCCCCATCACCTTGCTCCCGCCGGCGAACCCCGCCATCACCGCCGCCCGTCGCAGATCGCTCGACGCCCGGCTCACCCCCCAATCGAGGAGGGCCTCGGCGGCCAGCGCGCCGAAGAACACCACCGCGAGATCCGAGCCGGCGCGCGTCATGAGCGACCAGGTGATCGGGAGCGTGAAGAACAGCGCCCCCGCGGCGAGCCCCGTCTCGCGACCGAGATGGCGGCGCGCGAGCCGTGCGAGCGCCAGCGCCGCGAGCACGCCCGTCGCGCCGTTGAAGAAGCGCGCCAGCACGTCGCCGCGGAGCGCGTACCCGATCGCGAAGACGAAGTTCTCCAGGTACTGCATGTGGCCCCAGAACGTCCACGGCGTGGCGACGAGTCGTCCCGCCATGCCGTAGAGCCGCGGGTACACGAGCTGGTACTTCGTCTGGTCACCACCGACCGGTGGCGCGACCATCGTCGCGACCTCGGCCGCCAGCAGGATCGCGCACAGCCCCACCACCGCCCAGGCCCCCAGGCCCGCCGGACGGCGGGCCGCGCGCAGCGAACGCCGGAGGGCTCCCGCCCCGGCCACGAGGGCCAGGACCCCGGCAGCAGCAATCGGCAACGGGCGCAGCGCGCCGGCGGCAGCGAGGACGAGCCCCATGATCCCCGCGAGCGCGAAACCCGCGGCCGTCCCGACGAGCAGCCGCTCCCGCTCGTCGTGCGGGAGCGCGTCGATCACCTCGAGCACCGCCAGGCCGCCAGCGGCCATCGACGCCAGCGCGAGGATCAGCACGACCGCGTCGATCATCCCCCGCCCGTCACCTGGCTCAGCCAGTAGAACGCGTACACGGCCGCCGCCCACAGCGCGAGCAGCACCCGGAGGATGCGCCCGCGCGGCGGCACCCTGGGTGCGGCGACCCCGACTCGCGCCGGCGCGGGATCAGTAGACGCCGGGAACGAGCCGCTTCGTCGTGGTTGCATAGCGAGAGAACTCTGGGAACGTGCGCCGGAGCGCCGCCTCCTCGAGCGCGATGCGCCGGAGGAGCACGGCGATGGCGACCATCGCCACCGGGAGCAGGACGCGGGCCCCCACCGTGAGGGGCGCGCCCACCGCGATCAACATCTGGCCGGCGTACATGGGGTGACGCACGCGGCCGTAGAGGCCGGTGGTCGCAAGCGTCGCACCCGGCCTGGGCTCGACGAGGGGCGACAACGACGCCCCGAGCGCCCGACCCGCCGTCCGATACAGCACGACCCCCACCGCGAGCAGCGCCGCACCCGCGACCTGTCCGCTCGGCCGGCTCCCGAGCGCGAGCGCCTCGACCGGCGCCCCGAGCAGGACGAGGTAGAACAGCGCGTGGTGCAGGCGGACCAGCCGTATGGGCTCGCCCGGCATGACCCACACCGGCCCCGGAGCGGCCGGATCGGCCGTCGTGCGCACGCGGACGAAGAGCGCCGCGAGCAGCACCGCATACACGGCCCCGAACGTCATCGGCCGCTGGTCGCCTCGGTGCTCAGCACGACGCGCGCGTGCCCGAGCGCACGAACCGCCCGCACCCCGACGACGACCGCCGCGAGAAGCAGTCCCTCCGTGACCCACACCCGTGCCGCCTCCGCCCCGAGGAGTCCGCCGAGAAAGGCCCCCGGGCTCGAGCGGTCGAGGATCACCTCGGGCAGCCAGGGACGCGCCGCGATCCAGTAGGCGTCCGAGAAGGGCCAGAGAAACGGCCCGCCGGCCGGCGGCACCGCGTCGGCCGAGAGGAAGTCCACGAGCAGGTGCGACCCGTAGGCGAGGGCGGCGAACCGCGCCGCGCGCCAGCTCGTCACGCCACACCGCCGCCCCAGCATGGCCGCGAGCAGGGCGACCGTCACCACCGCGCCCGTGGTGTGCGTCACGCCGCGATGAAACGCCTCCGGCGCCCCGAGCGCCAGCCCCGGAAGGAAATCGACGTCCGGCGCATTCGCCAGGATCACCGCGGCCACGAGCCACCCCACGCGGTGTGCCTCCGCCGGGCGACACGCCTCGTAGGCCAGATACCCTGCCGCGGCGTGCGCGAGCGGGAGCGCCATCGCGTCAGGGCGCCTGGCCCGCACGCCGCTCGGGGCCCTCCGTCGCCTCGGGCGCCGGGAATGGCACGATCCGCGCCGCGCGCCGGCGGCGGCCGAGCGTCAGCCGCATTCGGGCGAGGAAGAAGAGGTTGTAGAACCCGTCCTTCCACACGTTGAGCTTGCTCTCCCCGATGCGCTCCCCATAGTAGATCGGCATCTCGAGCGTCCGCACATCGGGGTGCGTGAAGGCGAGGATCTTGATCTCCTCCGAGAGCGCCATCGTGTCGCTGCGTGGCTGGAACTTCGGCAGCTGGTCGCGCCGGAAGACCCACATGCCCGACTGAGAATCCCAGATGAAGCGCATGAACAGCAGCATCGTCGCGCCCGAGAGCACCGCGTTGCCGAGCAGCCGGAGCGCGCTCTTGTTCTTCCCGCTCCGCGACCGCCAGCGCGCCGCGTTCATGAAGTCGATCTTCTCCTCCAGAAACACGTGCAGGAGGAGCGGGATGGAGTCGGGGGGGTACGTCCCGTCACCGTCCATCGTGACGATGATGTCGCCACGCGCCTGGGCGAACCCCGTCTTGTAGGCGCGGCCGTACCCCTTGCGCCCCTCGTACACCACGCGCGCGCCGAGCGCGCTCGCGACTTCCGCCGTGCGGTCGCTCGACGCGTTGTCGACGATGAGCACCTCGTCGACGATCGCCGGCATCTGGGCGATCACCGCACGGATGCCGTCCTCCTCGTTGTGACAGGGGATGACGACGCTGATCCGTTTGCCACGATACATGACGTCCTCCTGCGATCCCGCCTACGCGTTCGTCGGCGTGGCAGTGGGGGTCGCCGACCCGCAGGTCGCGACCGTCGCCGGCTCGGGCCGGCGTCCGGTGAGCTTGCGCCAATACTTCCGAAGCTTGAGGCTGGACCATTCCTTCAACACGGCCGGCATCATCCGTGGGTTGAACAGGATGTTGATCGTGAGGAAGCACTCGTAGGTGCAGAAGCACTTCGACTCGCGGATGAAGCGCCGCGACTGCTCGGCCTTCTCCCCGAACCAGATCTTCCGGAAGTCGTACCCGCTCTCGCGCACGTTGCCGAGCTTGCGATCGATCAAGAGCTCGCACGGATAGACGTCCCCGTTGGCGAACAGCGCCCCACCCAGGTTCCCGGCGTAACACGGGATCTGGTACTCGTTCTCACGCGCGATCTTCGCGATCATGTTGTGCCGGACGATCCGCTTCGCGTTGATGAAGTCCGCGAACGGGAAATGGTCGTAGCCGCCGAGCGACCCCGACTTGTACTCCCGCTCCATGTGGTCCGCGTACGCCTGGTATTTCTCGACGTCGAAGAACTTGGCGAGCGGCTCCTTCGGGCTGCCGCGCGTGAGCAGCGTGAACACGGTGTCGACGTCGAGGTTCTTGCGAAACCACTCGTAGTTCTCGAGCAGCACGTCTTCGTTGTGCTTGGAGACCGTCGTCTCCACCTGGACGCTGAAATTCTTGTAGTGCTTCTCGACCTCGCGCAGCGCCTTGTACGTCTCGACCGAGCGCTTGAAGAGGCCGGGGAACACGCGAATCTCGTCGTGCAGCGCGCCCACCCCGTCGAGCGACACGTCGATGTGCAGGTCGAGGTCGGGGCAGCTCTCGCAGAGGTCCTTCACGATCGCGACGGTTCGCGCGGTGGTGCTCCCGTTGGTCGGGATGCCAACGTTCCGCACCCCGGTGTTCTTGTGCCAGATCTTGACGATCTCCCCGATGTCCTTGCGCAGGAAAGGCTCGCCCCCCGTCGGCAGCAGGAACATGAGGCTGCCCTTGCCGATGCTCGCCGTGATCTTCTCGATCTCCTCGAGCGACAGCTCCTGCTTGCGGTACGCCATCGACGGCTCCTCCCATCCCGGGTGGGCGCCGTCGGCCAGCAGGCAGTGCTTGCACTTCGCGTTGCACGCGTCGGTGATGAAGAACACGAGATACACGGGCAGCTCGCCCTTCTTGAAGAACATCTTCCTGCCGTGCTGCAGGTAATCCCAGTAACCCATTGCGACCTGTCTCCCTTGCGCAGACCGGCGACTAGTAGCGTCGTCCGAACGGGTAGCTCATGAGCCCCACGCCCGCACCGATGCCGGCGACCAGGAGCTCGATCCAGAGAATCGGAAAGGCCCCGAGCGTCCGTGCCGTCCCCTCGGCACGTGCAATCTCGGCCAGGAACTCGCGGTTGAGCACCGCCACCGCCGCGGCGCCCGCGACCGCGAGGCCCATCGCCCCGGGCGAGCGGAACCCGACGGCGGCCAGCGCCGCCAGCGTCGTGAGCAGCACGACCGGGCCGCTCGCGATGTACCCTGCCGGGACCGAGGTGTTGTTGCTGGCGAACTCGTCACGATGGCGGAGCTTGAGTCGCGTGAGGCTCACCGCGCGCATGAAGTCCGTCCGCAGCAGCCCGCGAAGCGAGTAGTGTTTGACGTGCTCCACCTCCAGCTCCGACTGCACGCGAACCCGCATGCCGAGCCGTTGGAGCTTCTGCCCGAAGGCCGTGTCCTCCACGTTCGGCGTCGCGTAGCCGTGGTCGAATCCGCCGGCCCGCAGGAACGCATCGCGTCGAATCGCGGCCGCCGTCGTGTAGAAGAGCGGGACGTCCCCGTCGAGCCGACAATACGTCCAGCGCATCCACAGATTCTTGTACTGGCTCACGAGGTCGCGGTGCCGCATCTCGGCCGCCTGCACTCCGACCACCGCGTCGACGTCGTCCCCGGCGTCGAAGCGCGTCATGAGCAGCGCGAGCGAGTCGGGCCGGACCATGACGTCCGAGTCGATGAAGAAGAGCACGTCGCCCTCCGCAAGCCGAGCGCCGAGGTTGCGGGCCGCGGCAGGTCCCACCCGCCCCGACGTCGGCACGACGCGCACGGGGAACCGCGCGGCGATGGCGCGCGTGCCGTCGGTACACCCGTCGTCGACGAGCACCACCTCGAAGTCGCGCCAGGTCGACGCGAACACGTGCTCCAGGCACTCGCCGATGATGTCCTCGGCATTGTAGACCGGGATCACCACCGAGAGCCGCGGCGCATCGGTGCGGGGCTGCCGCCGCTTCGCGAGCCAACCGGCCATCGACGTCACGCGACCGCTGCCGATCGGTGCCGGCTCCGCGCCGACCGGCGGGGGGTTTCCGTTCGGACGCATGCGCTCACTCCCCCTGGCCGAAGCGGTAGATCACGTTGAACGTGGGTCGCCGCCCGTTGAGATGCGTGACGATCGCCATCCCCACGCCCAGGAGCCCCCAGAAGGAGACCTGAATCGTCGGGTTGTAGAAGGCGTTGAAGTTCCCCATGGACACCAGGAAGCCCACCCCGGACGAGAACACCGCCCACAGCATGAGCCCCAGGTGGCGGTCCTCGACCTTGTTGCTTCCACGGAAGATGCCGACCAGCGCCGCCCCGATCACCCACATGATGAGCGCCCAACCGACGAGCCCGGTGCGCACGAGCAGGGTCAGGTGCATGTTCTCGGTCACCACCCGGTGCGGCGCAGCCTCCGGCCCGGCCGCGACCTCCACCACGTTGATCGCGCCCTTCCCTGGCGCCGTCCCCACGAGGCCGCGGACCGAGGCGAGCTCGCCCACGACGGTGCCGATCGTGTTCTCCACCCGGCGCTCGACCTCGCCGCCGAGCGTCGCCGGCGCGAGGTGGAGCGCGCCGGCGAGCACCAGGACGGCGACGAACCCGAGCCCGCCGCCGATGAACCAGCGGAACGCCCGGCCCGACACGCGCAGGCTGAACAGCGTGCCGGTGAGCCAGAGGGCGATGAGGCCCATCCGCGTCTGCGTGAGCAGCACCGTCACGGCGACCAGCGTCGTGCTGACGAGCCAGAAGTCGCGCTCCGTCCGTCCCTCCGCCTCGCAGAGCTCCGTGAGGACGAGCGGGACCCCGAGCACGAGATAGGCCGCGAGCGCCACCGGGCTGCCGACCGTCGAGCCGATGCCGATGAGCTCGCCACCGCGCGCGTGCACGCGCACGACGAGCTCGATCAGGCCGACCACCGAGACCAGAACGCTCGACACCGCGACGACGCGCGCCGCGCGCCGCGCGAGCGTCCGGTTCATCTCGCCGCTCACGACCAGGAAGTAGACGAGGAAGCCCGATGCCGTGAAGTAGGCGAGGTCGCGGAGCCGTGCCGTGAGGTCACCACCGACGAGCCCGGCGACGACCGAGAACACCGCGAAGCAGGCCATCGGCAGGTTGGTCGGCGTCGCGTAGAGGTAGAGGCGGTGCGAGGGAATCTGCGCCGCCAGCGCGGCGGCTACCACCAAGAGGCCCGTCGACTCGAAGAACGACAGGTGGAACCCGCCGACCGTGAGCGCAAAGGGCGTCCGAAACAGCCACGGGGCGAACGACGCCGACAGGAAGACCAGCGCCAGCAGCAGCCCGAGCGTCATCCACCGGTTGAGGAGCTTGACGAAGGTGGCGAGAACGAGCTTCACGTCGAGCCACATGCCGCGGTTGCGGATGTAGAGGACGTCGTAGCGAAGCTTGTCCCGCGGGTGCGTGAAGTAGCCGCCGCGGAGCTGGGCGAGCCCCGTCATCCCCGGCCGCACCACGAACCGCGCTGCGTAGTTCGCGATGTCGCGCAGCGAGGTCGCGAGGAACACCGGACGCACCGGTCGTGGGCCGGCGAGGTTCATGTCGCCACGGACGATGTTCCAGAGTTGCGGAATCTCGTCGAGCTTGGTCTTGCGCAGGAACCGCCCGATCGGCGTGTACAGCGCGTCGCTCGAGCTGAGCAGCCGGCCGCCGATCCGCTGCTCCGCGTCCACCAGCAGGGTCCGGAATTTGTAGATCGTGAAGGGCTCGAGGTTCCGGCCGATCCGGGTGCCCTTGTAGAGGACCGGACCGCGGCTCGTGAGCTTGACGCCGAAGGCGATGAGGAGCGTCACCGGCAGCAGCACGACAAAGCCCACGGCGGCGATCGCGACCTGCCACCAACGCCCCCACGTCCCGTCGGGACGGAGCCCGGCCACGTGGACGTGGTCGAGGGCGGGCCCCTCCGAACCCGACTGCATCGCCACGGCTTCGAGCGCTCTCACGATCTCCTCCGTGCCTTTCGTCCTCGGCTGCGTCACGCGGTGGCCGCCAGCGGTATGGGAGCCCGCGTCCGACTCAGCACATCTTCGTACCACACTGCGAGGACGAGGAGGGTCCAAATCGCACGGCTGTTGTCGACGCGCTGCGCCAGATGATCGTGCACGAGCGACTCGACCGCGGTCGGGTCGAATAGGCCCTGCTGGCGCACCCGCGTGGGCGCGAGCAGATCGCGCACGAAATCCTTGAGGTCGCCCGCCAGCCACGCCGGCATCGGCACGTTGAACCCGCGCTTCTTGCCTCGAACGACCGCCGCCGGCAGGCGGCCGGCCATCGTTCGCTTGAGCAGATACTTCGTGGTCATCCCCCGCAGACGCAACGGCGACGGGATCCGCCGGGCGAACTCCACGACCGCCCGGTCGAGGAACGGGACCCGGGCCTCGAGCGAGTGCGCCATGCTCATGCGATCCGCCTTCACGAGGATGTCCCCCGGCAGGTAGATCGCCTGGTCGACGAACTGCAACCGGTCGAGCTCCCCGCCGTCGGACTCGTTCCATGCACGCTCGAACAGCCGTGCCGTCGGCAGGAGCCGCGCCCCCACCCCGTCGGCATACAGCGCAGCTTTCGCGTCCTCCGCGAGGATCGTCTTCCACCACAGGTGCCCTGCCGCCGCCGAAAGGTAGGCGCCGGTCACGAAGCGCTTGGCCTTGTAGTCGAAGCTCACCCGCGCGTGCGACACCGGCAGCCGGCGCACCATCGCCGGAATGAGCCGGCCCCCGACCGCGTACGGCAACCGCCCGTAGAGCTTGGCCACGCGCCGGGCCCGGTACGTCTCATACCCGGCAAACACCTCGTCGCCGCCCTCGCCGGAGAGGACGACCTTGACGTGCCGCCGCGCCAGCTCGGAGACGTACCAGACCGGGATCGCCGCGGGGGCGCACGGCTCGTCGAAGTGCTGCACGAGCCGTGGGAGGAGCGCCGCCGCATCGGGTCGCACGATCAGCTCGTGGTGCTCGGTGCCGTATCGCGCCGCGACCTGCCGTGCGACGTCGGACTCGTTGAAGCTCGCTTCCTCGAACCCGATCGTGAAGGTGCGGATCGGGTGCACGCCGAGCTCGTGCATCAGCGCGACGATCGTCCCCGAGTCGACGCCGCCGGAGAGGAACACGCCGAGCGGAACGTCGCTCATGAGGTGCCGCTCGACCGCGCCGCGGAGGGTCTCGTGCAGCGCCGAAGACCACTCCGCTTCGCTGCGCGCGCCCGGGCGAACCGCGTGGCCGCGCAGCGTCCAGTACGGCGCGATCCGGATCTGATCGAGCACCGCACGGGGTTCGGCGACGAGCGCGTGCGCCGGGGGAAGCTGGACCGCGCCGCGGACGATGCTCTCCGGCCCGGGGACGTATCCGAGCGTCAGATAGTCGTGCAACGCCTGCGGGTCGAGTTCGCGCTCGAGCCCGCCGGCGAGCAGACACTTGAGCTCCGATCCGAAGAGCAGCCGGTTCCCCACTTCCGCGATGTAGAGGGGCTTGATGCCCGCACGGTCCCGCCCCAGCACCAACCGATGCGCGCGCGCGTCCCAGAGCGCGAAGGCGAACATGCCCTCGAGGCGTTCGACCGCCGCGGCACCGAGATCCTCGTAGAGGTGGGCAATGACCTCGACGTCCGAGCGCGTGCGCAGGTGGTGCCCGCGCGCCGCGAGTTCTTCGCGCAGCGCCGGCGCGTTGTAGATCTCTCCGTTGCAGACGACCTGGACCGTACCGTCCTCGTTGCCGAGCGGCTGATGCCCGCCCGCGAGATCGACGATCGACAGGCGCCGCATGCCGAGCCCGACCTCGTCCGCCGTGAAGGCCCCGAAGTCGTCCGGACCGCGGTGCACCATGACATCGCACATCGCGCGCACCCGCGCGGCGCTGGCCGGTGCCCCGGGCTCGAGACGCAGCTCTCCGGCGATCCCGCACATGGCTAGGCCGCCAGCCTCCGTCGTTCGAGCGCGGCCGCGAAGTCGATCACCGGCGCGAGGCGCGGCCCGACCCCGATCCGCGGCATCAGGTACGGGTCCACACCCGGCCGCACCACGCCCGCCTGGGACGTCACCCCGGAGCGGAACGCGAGCCGCCGCAACACGTCGCCCACCTCGTTCGAGAAGTACCGGTGCGATGCCCCGCTGTTGGTGTAGGCAAAGTGCTCGACCGGACGTCCAATCTGCGCACGAATCGCGTCGCGCGACGCCGCGATCTCGGCCTCTGCCTCCGCGAGGCTCGCCAACGCGACGTTGGCGTGTGTCACCGTGTGGGCGCCGATCGTCCAGCCCGCCGCGGCCAGCTCCCGGACCTGCACCCAGGTGAGCATCGTGTCGCGGAGCGCCCGGCCGAGATCCACGCCGGCCGCGGTCGCCGCGGCCCGGATGCGCTCGGCGCGCGCGCTCGACGCCAGGGGCACCAACGCACGCGTGAATGCGCGCACGGCGTCGCCCCGCCCGTTCGACCCGAGCGCGAACGGCCCCAGCTTGGGCACGGCGAGCTCGCGGCCCGGCGCTCCCAGCACGACCGCGCGGACCGCCGACATCCACAGCGGCGTCCCCCCGTCCACACTCCCGGTCGTGAGGTAGACCGTCGCCGTGAGGCCGAGACGGCGAAGGATCGGGAACGCCTGCGTGTGATTGTCCGCGTACCCATCGTCGAAGGTGATCGCGATCGCGCGCGGCGGCAGCCGCCGGCCCTCGGCGAGCGCCCGCACGAGCTCGTCGAGCGGGATCACCGAGTACGCGCGCTTGAGGTACGCCGCCTGGAGCCGAAAGGCCTCCGCCGACAGGCAGATCTCCGGGCCGGCGTACGCGACGTCCGCAACGCCCGGCGTCACGGCATGGTACCGCAGCACGAGCGCCCGCGTGTACTGGCGAGTATACCGGGCGAGCGTGAGCAGCCCCGAATGGAAGGCGAGGCGCTTCATCGCCCACGCGCCAGCCCGCGGCAGTCGGGTCGTCGTCGCGCTCATTCGACGTACCCGAGGCCTTGCAGGAACTTCCGCATTTCGGCTTCGTCGTCCTCGGACAGCGCCTCCCGCCCGTTCTCGCCACCCTGCCGCGCCGTCGTCTGCACGGGGTGGGCAGCGAGCCACGCGGGATCGAGCGCCTCCCCGAGCACCCGCCCGTCGAGGTCGTCGGGAAGCGCGGCGCCGACCAGGTGGAGCCCCGTCGGCAGCACGTCGGCGAGGTTGGGATGATCGAGCGTGACGCCGCGCCGGAACGGGCCACCCGCCGCGACGAAAATGCCGTCGCGCGTGTGCGAGCCGCTGACCTGGCGCAGCGCGCTCGCGGGCGCCGCCGTCACGAGTCGATCGAGGTCGATGCCACCGTGGTAGCCCGCGGCCGTTTCGACGACGAGGTCGGGCGCGTCCTCCGCGTGCGGCCCGGTGAACACCTCCTCCCGCCGCCACACGCCGACCACCAGCGGGGCGTCGGTCTCGGGATGGCGGAGCCCGCGCAGCCGCTCGATGAGCTCGCCGCGCAGCCGCTCGTACTCGGCGCCCGGCGCGACGACGCCCTTGGGCTGGCGCCCCTGCAGGTTCACCCACACGCCCGTGATCGGATAGTAGACCGGCACCGCGTAGGCGCGCGTGCGCTCCCAGGCCACCGCGCCCGTCGCGTTGCGCAACCCGCGCAGTCGGCCCTGCACGATCTCGGGCAGGTTGCGCTTGAGCCACGCGCGCCACGGCAGCCGCCGCCGTGCCTCGTCGACGAGCCGACCCATGCCCGTCGCGACCTGCGCCCGCCCGCCGCCCGCCGGGGTGAGGTAGCCCGCCTGGCGCAGGAGCGCGTTGAAGTTCACGTGGTGCACCGGCTGCGGTCCGCCGCCGTGGTCCGACACGATCATCACCGCGACGGCGGGATCGAGGCCCTCGAGGATCCGCCCCAGCGTGGCGTCGATCGCCTCGTACGCGCGGGTGATCACCGTGCGCAGCGGCTCCGGCGCCCCGGGCTCGTGGGTCGGGAACGTCGGGTCGTGGAACGCCCAGAAATAGTGGTGCAACGTGTCCGCGATGCCGGTGAACGCAATCACGAGGTCCGTGCCGTTCGCGAGGTAGCGGCGCGTGACGCGCTCGAGCAGGTCGAGCTCGAACCGGTTGCCGGCGTCGACCGCGGCCACGTCGCGATTCTCCTTGGCTCGATTCACTTCGTCGGTGGAGAGCGAGGCCATCCGGCCGATCTCGGCCTCCACGGTCCGCGGCCGCGCATACGGCCGCTGGCGATCGGGAACCGGCGGGCCCGCGATGACCACGCCGTTGCGCACGTCCCACGGCGGGAACGTCATCGGGACGCGATACGCGAGGGACCGGACCTCGGTCGTGGTGCCGAGATGGTCGAGCAGCGTCGTGCCGCGGAAGAACGACGAGTTGACGAGCGTCTCGCTGAAGCCCGAGTACCGGCGCGCGTCGAGGTTCTGGAAGTTGAACACGCCGTGCTTCCCCGGGTGCTTGCCAGTGAGGAACGTGACCCACGCCGGCGCCGAGACGGGCGGCACGGTCGAGCCGAGCGGCGCCCGCACGCCGTCGCGGATCAACCGGGCGAGCGTCGGCATGCGCCCCGCGGCGACCAGCGGGTCGACGATGTCGAACGTGACCCCGTCGAGGCCGAGGATGACGGTCCGAAGGCTCACGCGCCGCCCCCCGCACGATGGCGGTGCGCCAGCAACGGCGCCCGCACGCGCTGCCACGCGTCCGCACCGAGGCAGGTCTTCGCCGCGGCCTTCACCAGGTCGACCGCCTGCAGCGGCCACAGCGCGCGGCGCGCGCCCTGCACGATGGCGGCGAACTCCTCCGCGGTCATCCCCCGCCGCACCCCGACACGCGGGATGTCGAGCGGGTCGCTCCCCGGATACCACCAGCCGACCTTGCTGGTGCAGAAGACGCGGTAGCCCAGCTCCTCGAGCACGGGGCGCACGACGGGCGACGCCCAGCCCCGCGGCAACGACGCCGTCCGCACCGCGATGCCGAGCCGATCCTCCAGCACGGCCTTCGAGTCGCGGTACTCGCGGACCACGCCAGCACGATCGAGCCGGTCCAGAAAGGGGTGCGTGAGCGAATGGCTCCCGATCTCCATTCCGGCGGCGACCATCTCCCGGAGCTGCGGCCAGGTGACGTGCCCGGGAGTCTCGACCAACGTCGGCACGACGAAGAACGTGGCGCGCAGGCCGAGCTCGCGCAGCACCGGGAAGACCTCGGCGTAGTCGCTCGCCGCCCCGTCGTCGAAGCTGAGCGAGTAGAACGCGCCGCCGAGCTCGCCCGGAACGCCACTGACGGGGATGGCGCGCCGGCCCGTCTCCGCCGCCGCGAGCAGCAGCGTGCGGAGCTCCTCGGGCGTGAGCACGTAGGGCCGGTGCGATGCCGGAACTGCGTCGAGCTGCGCGGCCGGCACCACGTCGTGCAGGCAGAAGACGGCGGCCCGCGGCCTCATACGTAGCCCAGCCCTTCCAACATGTCCTGGATGCGCGATTCCTCGTCGGCGGAGAAGCGGTGCGTGCTCTCCTGCACGACGTACGGCGACTCGGCGACCTCGACCGGGTGCGCGGCGACGCTCTCCGGGGTCAAGGCCTCGGTGAGCACCCGCCCGTCCATGTCCGCGTCGATCGGGATGCCGAGCAGGTGGAGGACGGTACTGCCGACGTCTTCGATCGCGGCCAGCTCGAGCGCCTCGCCACGCCGCACCTCGGGTCCGTGCAGGACGAGGATGCCGTCCCGCGCGTGGTTGCCCGTGCGTTCCTCCGGACCCGCCCCGGCGGGCAGCAGCGCCGCACGGCCGAGCCCCTCGACCATGCAGATCGTCCGCCCGGTCTCGACGAGGAGATCCGGCCCCTCGTCGCAGTGCGGACCGCAGTACACTTCCTCGCGCCGGTGAACGGCCGTCACCACCGGCGCGCCCGTCTTCGGGTCCCGGAACCGGAGCAGCTTCTCGCGCAGCGTCTCGACGACGCGATCGTATTCCGCGCCGGGCGCGACGACACCGTGCGGTTCGCGCCCGCGCAGGTTCACGAACAGCCCGCTGCCGGGAGCCGACGGGCAGTATGCCAGCGTGCGGTTCCATTCGACCCGATCCGCCACCTTCGCGAAGCCGGTGAGCGCCTGCGGCACCGCGCTCTTCAGCCCGCGCGGCACCAGGCGCGGCACCCAGCCGAGCCCCATCCCCTTCAGCCGCCGCACGAGCGCGCGGGCATCGATGCCGGTGGCCGACAACCCGCGCTGCGCCACACCGTCGGGGCGCAGCGCCATGAACCCATTGGCCACCAGCCACGTCATCACGCAGAAATACTGGTGCAGCGGCGCCGAGCCGTGGTCCGA
Source organism: Binatia bacterium (assembly GCA_046327955.1). GTDB lineage: Bacteria > Desulfobacterota > Binatia > DP-6 > DP-6 > JAXLXP01. Next base: position 86,424 of record JAXLXP010000014.1, read on the forward strand.
CAGCACGACCACGTGCGCATCGGCGGGCAGGCGCTCGAGGAACCGCGCGAGCGAGCGGTCGAACTCGGCGTGGAAGTCCCGGATGACGTGCGCGTATTTCCCGGGCCCGGGGTGAGCCGGGTGGGTGGGATCCATGTAGCGCCAGTAGAAATGCTGGAGCTTGTCGAGGGTGTGGAACATCACCCAGAAGAGATCCCAGTCCTCGTGCTCGAGGAGATGGAGGACCTCCTCCGTCTGCACGCGCTGCAGATCGAACGCGTCGTCGCGGAACGCGTCGAGGTCGCCACGCTTGAGGGCGCTCTCGTCGACCTCCATCCGATAGCCCGGGATGCGGGCGGCCAGCGTCTCCTTGAGCGCCGCGGGGGAGACGAAGTCCTCCGCGCCTTTGGGCGTCATGATCCCCGAGATCATCACGCCCGGGATCGGCTGTGGCGGATACGTGAGCGGCATGTGCAGCACGCAGCTGCGCAGGCCCTTGCCCGCCGCGATGTCCCAGACCCGCGGGCTCTTGAGGTCGGCGAGCGTCACCGGGGCGCGCCCCATGCCGCCCGCCGTCGTCTTGTAGAAGTTGAACACGTTGTGCTTGCCGGGATTGCGGCCGGTCGCCGCCGACGTCCACCCCGGTGGGGTGAGCGCGGGGAGCGTCGAGCGCAGGGGCGTGCGCACGCCCTCCGCCATGAGCCGCGCGAGCGTCGGCAGGTGGCCCGCCTGCGCGAACGGCAGCACCAGATCGAACGTGGCGGCGTCGAGCCCGACCACGAACACGCGGCGGCGCGGGGTGCTCATGCCGCGAGCCCTCGCCGCCCGGCCGCCAGGCGATCCTCGTAGAGCCGCTCGAGCCGCGCGACCATCGCGCGGGCCCCGAAGCGCTCGTCGACCGCCGCGCGCCCGGCGGCCCCCATCCGTGCGGCCCGTGCCGGATCCGCGAGCAGCCGGGCGAGCGCGTCCGCCATCGCCGCCGGGTCACCCGCCGGCACGAGCAACCCGGTCTGCTCGCCGTCGCACACCTCCGACGTGCCGCCAACGGCAGTCGCCACGACGGCCCGGCCGGCCGCCAGTGCCTCGAGCAGCGCGTTCGACATCCCTTCGGCCTCCGACGGGAGCACGAACGCGTCCATCGCCGCCAGCGCAGGCCGCACGTCACGCAGGTTGCCGGTGAAGCGCACCATGCCGTCGAGACCGAGCGCAGCGGCACGCCCCGCGAGTGCCTCACGCAACGGACCGTCGCCCACGATGAGGACCTGAACGCGGCGGCCCTGACGCGCCAGCGCCTGTGCGGCGAGCAGCAACGTGTCGTGCCCCTTGCGCACCTCGAGCCGCCCGACCGTCCCCACCACTGGGGTGGCCGGATCGACCCCGAGCGCCACCCTGGCGGCAGCCGCGTCCGGCAGGTCGGCGAACTGGCCGACATCGACCCCGCTCGGGATGATCTCCCACCGCGCGCTCACGCGATCGTGCTCTGCCTCGACCCGCAGCGCCGTCGCGTTGGTGACGATCGTGTCGACGCGCCGACCGATCGACCGCCACGCGCGCCGTGCCGTGGCATCGCCGCCCGTGAGACTGCGCTTGCCCGCCATCAACAGCGGCACTCGCGCCAGCCGGCCGACCAGCGCTCCCACGAGCGCCGGCCGCCACTGATATCCGTGCACCACGTCGATGCCGCCCGCCCGGAGATCGCGCGCCGCCCGGACCATCGCCATCAGCGCCCGCGGGCTCGCGAGCCGCTCACCCACGTCGAGCGACGCGACGGGCACCCCGGCCGCCCGCAGCTCCTCGGCGACCTCTCCGCCCGTCCGGAGCGTCAACACGCGCGCCCCGAACCGTCGGCGATCGAGCAAGGTCAACACCTGCTGCAGGTGCCGCTGCGTGCCACCGGTGATGAGCACCGGGGCGAAGAAGGCGATCTGGATCATGACGGCGCCACCGCCGTGACGAAGGCCCGCGACACGCCCTGCCCCCCGGCCATCGCCCGTGCCGGCACTGGCAGACCATCGACGTAGCGCCGCAGCACCATGATCTGCGCGACCAGGATGTGCGTGATCGGGCTCGTGAAGTTGTCCGCGAAGATCGAGAAGAACAGGAACATCCCGAAAGCCGCCCGCAGGCCCGCGGCCACGAACCCGATCTCCGGGTCCGCCTGCGCGCGCCCCATGGCGACGTGCAGGTCCCGCCAGCACACGGCGAGCAGGAGCGCGTAGCCGAGGAACCCCGGGACGCCGCCCTCCGCCATGGCCCAGAGGTACGAATTGTGGGGTGGCCGGAAGAACGGATCGAGGTAGACCTGCCGCGCGACCTCGCGGAAGTTTCCGAGGCCAACCCCGAACAGCGGGTGGTCCCGCAACATCCGGAAACCCAGAAACACCGTATCCTCGCGCATCATCGTCGAGCGGAAGCCGAAGGTGTGCCGCTCGGGCGCGAAGTTGATCATCCGCTCCCAGCTCTCGGGCGGCACGATGGCCAGCACGCCGAGGACTGCGACACCGCCCATGAAGGCCACCTGCCGCAGGGGCACCCGGTACTGCCGCGGTCCCGTCTGCAGCAGGAGCAACAGCACACCGAAGCCGAGGAGCCCGCTGCGTGATCCACTCGCGAACACGAGCACCACGGACGCGGAGATCGCCACGGCGGTCAGCAGTGCTCGGAACTTCGTGGGCCGCAGATGCGACCAGAACCACCAGCAACCGACCTCGGTGAGGCAGATCATCGCCAACCGGTTCGGGTTGGCACCCGTCGTGAGGCTCGCTGCCGCGCGGAACCCGGCGACGAGCCCGCCCTGCATCCAGTTGACGATGGCCGAAGGCACCGCTGCGAAGAGCGAGAACATGAACGTGAGGAAGATGACCCGAATGTCGGCCCGCGTCCGGACGAAGATCCAAAAGAACACGAGAAATGCGAGCCGCGTGACGAAGTCGTGCGCCATGTCGGAGGTGCGGTCGAGAACGAGGCGTTTGCCGCGGCTCTGCTGAAGCAGGGGGAACGTCGCGTCGGCGTAGAAGGAGCCGATCAGGAACACGATCCCGATCACGCAGAGAAGCCGGATCTGCGGCGTGCGCAGGAACGAGAAGTCGCGGGTCTCCAGGATGTGCATCACCACCAACACCACGAACCCGAGTCCGAGGAGGTTGTTGACGGTGAGCACCCCGCCGAGCGAGCTTGGCAGCACCGGATAGGTCGCGAGCATGAAGCCCGCCACCATGATCGCAATCCCGGCCATCGGCCGGACGAACAACATGCCGACGACGCCGACCGAGAGCCACGCCGCCGCGACCACGACCTCCTTGCCCAGGTAGGTCCCGGTCACGGTGAGCGCGGCGATGACCGGGATCGCCAGCGCGATCGCCAGCCGCATGAACACCGGGGTGCCCGACGGCGACGAACGGCTTCCAAGACGAGCGGACGACATAAGGGCGGATCACGCGACGCGCGACTGGTCGCTCTAGAGCATCTCCTCGAGCACGGCCGGAATGTAGTTGCGGCGCCGGTTGAGGACCGCCCCCACCACGCGGGCCCCCACCCGTTCGAGCGACCGGCGGGTGCGCTCCACCTCGGGAATGCGCGTACGATCGGCTTCGATGACGATCAGCGCCGCGTCGAGCCGCGGCCCCAGGATCGAGGCGTCGCTGTACACGTTCACCGGCGGTAGGTCGAACAACACGAACGCGAACTGGCTGCGGAGTTGGTCGAGCGCGGCCGCCATCCCGGGAGAGTCGAACAGTCCGGACGGTCCGAGCAGCGTGTGGCCCCCCGTGACCACGAACAGATCGGGCACGTCGGTCTGCTGTGCGACCTCGGTCACGGTGCGTCGGCCCTCGACCAGCTCCGCGAAGCCCGCATCCGGGTGGACGTTGAAGACGGACTCGAAGCTCGGCGCGCGGTAGTTGGCTTCGACCACCGCCACGCGACCACCCCGCCGTCGCACCAGGATCGAGCCGAACACGCCGGCCGTCGTGGTGGTGCCCTCGCCGTGCTGCGAGGACGTGATCCCGAGCAGCCGCGGACCGCGTCCCACGTCGACACCGGGTCCCACCAGGAGATTGGTGCCGAGGCGCTGGAAGGCTTCCTCGACCTCCGGCCCGAGCTCGAAGCTCAGCCGGCCGATCGCCGCCGCGCTCCGTGCCGTCGTCCCGAAGAACCGCGACCACCCCCACCGCTTCCCGCTCCCGTTGCCGTGCCCGTTGCCGTGCCCGTTCGGCGCGCCGTCACCGGCCCCGCCGCGTTCCGACTCGAGCTTCTTGAGGGCATCGTATATCCGACTCATCTGGGTGCACCTTCTTCGCGTGCTTTCTCGCGTGGTACTGGGTCAGGCCTTGGCGAGGCCGGGCTCCGTCTCGAGATCGGGGATCACGGCGAGCACCGGCAGCTCGAGGTGCCGCTCGACCTCCTCCTCGAAACGCAGCCGGCGGTTCACGAACTCGACCGCGACCGCGAGCGCCGCGGCCAGGCCGAGGCCACCGACCATGCCGAGAACCAACGGCAGGAAGATCCCGTTCATCGGCTGTAGCGGCGTGCTGGCCCGCTCGACGACGCTCACGTTCACCAGGCTCTGGTTCTTCATCAGCTCGGCAAGCCGTGCTTCCTCGCGCTTGCGGTAGTAGAGATCGAAGGCGTAGCCCCGCTGGTCGGCCTCCTGTTTGAGGTTGCCGACCACGAAGCGCTGGCCCCGCAGATCACGGAGGCGCTTCTTCGCCTCCTCGAAACGGCGAACGAGGGAGGGCTCGCGCGCGCGAAGGTCGGCGATTGCCACCTCGAGGGTGTTCGCGTTGCGCTGCAGCTCTCGGTAGATCTCGTTCTCCTGGAGCGTCTGCTTGTGCAACACACGCTCCTGTTCCTGGCGCAGACGGCCCCGCAGCTGCTCCATCTGCTCCTCGACGTTCTGCACGTGCCGATCCGTCGGGAGATAGATCTGCGCCAACCGTGACCGCTCGATCTCCAATTCCGCCAGCTTCGACCGGAACTGCGCGAGCGTCGGATTGGCCTGGTACTCTTCCTCGAACGGGACCTGCCGGGGCGTCCGGGCAATCTGCTCGCGCAGTTGGACGAGCTTCTCCTCGGCGCCTCGGAGCTTCATCCGGTGCGACTGCACCGTCTTCTGCTGCTCGAGGATGTCCTGGTTGAGGATGCGGATCTCCTGGTCGACGTCGACGATGTTGTTCTTGCGCAAGTAGCGACTGAGGCTGTGCTGCGATTCCTTCATCCGGGCCTCGAGGAGCCGGAGCTGGTCGCTGTAAAATGACCGCACGCCCTCGTCATTGCGGTAGGCCCGGTTGTGATGCTCCAGGTAGACGTCCGTGATGGTATTCACCACGTCCTTCACACCCTCGGGCTTTCGCCCGAGGAAGCTGATCTGGAGCACGTTGGAGGACGGCGTCGGCGTCACCGCGAGTGCGAGCTGCAGGCCGTCGATCAGCTGGTCCTTGCTCACGCCCGGCGCCGGCTTCACTTTGCCCGCGGCCTCGAGACGCTCCAGGGCCGTCTCGACCACCTGGCGGCTCTTCACGATTTCCGCCTCGGTGTTGACCACCTCGGGGGTGAGCGGCTGGAACATGCTGTGCGACGGCGCCTCGGCCGGTGCGAGCTGCAGGGTGTCGCCGAGCTTCACCATCACCTTCGTCGATGCCCGGTACGTCGGCGGCCGGAGCAGCGCCACGACCGAGGACGACAAGAACACGAGCAGGAAGACACCGAGCACGAGCCGCCGGTGCTTGAAGACGGCGTAGAGGAAACTCCGCACCGCCATGCTGGCCGACCCGGGGTTCCCTCCGGCGGGGAGCAGCGTGGTCGCTTCGGGAAGGGTCTGGAGAGTCGCCATGTGTGTGCAGTGTCCTTCGCTGTGGATATCCGCGGCGGGCCCCTTGCGGTCAGTTGCTGAGCGAGTACCCGACGCCGACGTGCGGCAACGCGGGGATGAGGCCACGCACCCATTGATCGACGACACGATCCGCGTCGGCGATCCACGTGGTCGGAACGTAGACGACGTCGTTGGCGTGCAGCTGGACGCGCTCGGGAACCCCGTCCTCGACCACCTGGAGCAAGTTCATCCGAACCGCCTGGAACTTGCCCTGCCCGGCCGGCGTGAACAGGAGCACGCTTTCGAGTTTCGCCGTACCGCGAAAGCCCCCCGCCTGGATGATCGCCTGGAGCGGCGTCATGTCGTAGCGCAACGGGACGTAGCCGGGCCGCGCCACCTCGCCGCCGACGTACACACGCTGCTCGGCAATCTGCGTGAGCACGACCACCACCTCCGGGTTGCGAAGCCGGTCGGACGTATGGTCGACGATCGCCTTCTCGAGCTCGGTGGGCGCGAGACCGATCACCGAAAGCTCGCCGGTCGCGGCCAGGGAGATCCGACCGTCGGGGCGCACCACCACGTGCTGGCTCAGATCCGGCTGATAGAGGAAGCGAACGTCGAGCTCGTCGCCCACGCCCAGGCGGTACGTCGGCGCCGGTCCCGGCGTCGTCGAGCGAAGGACGGATTCCGGCGGTGGCGCCGTCGTGCGAGGCCCCTTGTGACCGCACGCACCCGTCAGTGTGAGCGCAAACACAATCAGCGCCCTCGTCTTGCCGTTCCCGACTCCGACCATCCCGACCTCCATCCGCAGCTCACAGTCCGCTTCTCATTGCTCCGCCCGTCCCCGCGTGGCGGGGTTCCTCTGCCGATTCGTCCTTCTTGCCCCAGGCAGCGCCCAGAGGTCCAGACCATCTCAGCCCCAGACCACGGGGCCGACCCGGCGCTCCACGCTCGCCCCCCGACGCAGGAAGTCGACGGCGACACGTCCTCGTCCATGTCGGCTGCTGGGCTGCCAGATGGCGGCCAGGAGCCCCACCAGGGGCCCACCGTTCGTCTGACCGTGCTCACCGCTCCGGGCATGCGATCGCAGCCCGGCCGCGCCGGCCGATCCGCTGCGAGTAGCGCAAGCCCCATCGGTGCCGCGTTGCACGGATCGCATCCACGACCCGGGCTGCAAGTTCAGTGCCACTACCATCGACCCGACAGCGATAATACTGAGCATTTCCGGCGACTTGCGAAAGACAGATGAGGCGGCGCTTGGCCGTCGTTCTCGCACGGCTGCACCGATCGCGAATGCGCGACTCGCAGTCGTCCGACCGAACCTTGCCTGGAAACCGACGCACGGCTGCAACCCAGGCCCGCGCACCAGCGCACCGGAAACCCACACGACCCTGCCTAGCTCCCCGCGATCGCCGTCTCGGCGAAGTCCCCGCGGGCACTGCGGGTGCGATAGTCCTCGCGCCGCAGCGCGTGCAGCTTCATCTTCCGGTGCAGCGTGGCCGCATCGACCAGCGCGTGCTTCGCCGAGAGGTTGATCCCTCCACGGTACTTCCGCAGCACGTGAGCCAGGTAGTCGCGCTCGGCCCGCCGCAGGTACTCCTTGAGCGGCACCTCGTAGTCGTAGTGGGATTGCCGCGCGGCCCCATTGCCGTGCTCCCGCGCAACGCCGCTGTGCCCCGGCAGGTCGACCTCGCGAATCACGGCACCGCTCGTCCGCAGGATGGCCCGCTCGATCACGTTGCCGAGTTCACGAACGTTCCCCGGCCAGGAATAGCTCATGAGCTGCGACAAGGCCTTGTTCGACAGGCGGTTGATGCCCTTGTCGCGCGCCATCTCGCTGTTGCGCAGGAACTCCCCGATCAACAGCGGGATGTCCTCGATGCGCTCGCGCAGCGGCGGAATCCGCAACGGGACGACGTTGATCCGGTAGTAGAAGTCCTCGCGCATCCGCCCCTCGGCCACGAGCTGGGCCAGGTCGAGGTTCGTCGCGCAGATCACGCGCATGTTGACCTTGATGCGGCGGTTCGACCCGAGCTTCTCCACTTCGCGCTCTTCGAGCACGCGCAGGAGCTTGAGCTGCATGTTCAGCGAGATGCTCTCGATCTCGTCCAGGAACAGCGTGCCGCCGCTCGCGAGCTCGACCTTGCCGACCCGGTCGTGGATCGCCCCAGTGAACGCGCCGCGTTCGTAGCCGAACAACTCGCTCTCGAGCAGCGTGTCCGGGAACGCCGCGCAGTTGATCGCCACGAAACGCCCGTTCTTGCGCTTGCCCTGATAATGGATCGCGCGCGCGGCCAGCTCCTTTCCGGTGCCCGACTCGCCGTAGATGAGGACCGTCGCATCGTTCGACGAGAGGACGCTGATCGTCTCGAAGATCTCGTGCATCGCCCGATTGCGGCTCACCATGTTGGCGAAGGCATAGCGGTCGGAGAGCTGCGTCCGCAGGTAATTGATCTCGTCGAGCAGCCGCCGCTTCTCGAGGATCTTCTCCGTCGCGAGGAGGATCTCCTCCTTCTGGAACGGCTTGGTGATGTAGTCGCTGGCGCCCTGCTTGATCGCTTCCACGGCCCCCTTGATGCTCGCGTAGCCGGTGATCATGATCACGTCGAGGTCCGGCCAGCGGTCGCGGATCTCCCGCGTGAGGCCGATCCCGTCGGTGCCCGGGATCTTGAGGTCGACCACCGCGAGCGAGAACTCCTGCTCGCCGAGAAGTTTGAGTGCTTCCGTCGCGTTGCCGGCGCAGGCGACGCCGTAGCGTTGGGAGGAGTAGAACTCCTCGAGCTGCTTACAGATGAAAGGGTCGTCGTCGACGATCAGGATCCGCGTTTCCATGGGGACTCAACCTCACCCTGCTGCCAGGGGCAACTCGAGCGTCACGGTCTTCGTGTGGTGTACGAGGGGTTCGTCGCGCAGCTGCCCGCCATGGAGCTGCACGATGCGCTCCGCGAGCGCCCATTCGAGGCCCGACGTTGCCGCCTGCTGCGACGACGCGCGCGCGCGGTGGACGATGAACTCGATCGCGACGGTCCGCGCGTGCCGTCCGAGCCGGATCGCGATCGTGCTGTCGGCCGCGAGGTGGTCCGCGAGGTGGCGTGCCACGGCCTGCGCAGCCATGGTGAAGCGGCCCGGGTCGACCAGCACCGCGGCGTCGGACCAGCCATCGAGGTCGGCGACCTCGAGCGGCGCACCGCTTGCCTGGCCACGTACCTGGACCGCGAGTGCGCGCAGGATCTCGCCGACTCCCATGCTGGTCCGCGTCAGCTCGAGCGGATGGAAGTACTCGAGGGCACGCCGCAGGAACCCTTCGAGACCGCGAATCGTCGCGTGCAGCATCTCGCCGGCCGACGCGTCGATCGGATCGTGCCCGCGCGGAGCCTGCAGGTACTCGGACCAGTAGTAGAGCCGATGGAAGAAGTTCCCGACCTCGTGGGTGATGTCGGCAAGCACCTTCTCCTGCTCCGACGCCGCCGCGCCGCTGCCGTGCGGAGCGCCGCCGGCGACCGACTCCGCCGCGAGATCCTCTCGCGCACGCCGACTCATCGATCTTCCTGCTGACATCGTGAGAATCCGTTCGGACGAATCGTCAGTTGCCCCGGGACGCCGACGACCATCCTCTGCCGGGGTGCCTCGCGCGACGCTCCGCGCCCGCGCCATTCCTGCCTCGCCGGCCTCGCTCCGCGATCCGCGGCTCCCGGCGTCCGAGCCCCCCTCCAGAGGGCGCGGATTGTACGAGGGGTCGATGCGCGGATGCAAGTCTCGTTGGCGATTCCGTGCAGCCCGGCGAGGTACGCACGTCCTCATCGCTACGCCGGCGTGTCGCTCCCCGCGGGCCTGGCGTCGAAGACGAGCTTGAGGTTGTGGACCTTGCGCAGCTCGTAGTCCATCTTGAGCAGCGCTTCGATGATCGTCTTGATCTCACGGGTCATGCGGTCGAGTTCGTCGTACGAGACCTTCTCGAGCTCCCGTCGAACCTGATCGTAGAGATGGAGCAGGCTGCCGACGCCCCCGGTGGTGGAGAAGCGCCGATCGAGGTCGTCGTAGGAGGAGAGGATTCGATCCAGCAGCTCGCGGACACCCTCGGATGGCGTGAGTTCGTTCGGCATTGCCCCCTCCGTTCGCAGGCGATTGTGCAAGCACGGTGCCACGAAGTCTGGCGTTTGTGCAGAGATCTCGCGAAACAGCCAGGCCCGTCGGGCCTCTGAGTGGGGCAAAGGTGCATGATCTCACAGCTTTGCCAGCCTACCGCCCCGCCGCCCGCGGCCACCCGCTGGTCTCTGGACGCGGCATCCGGATTGCCGGCCGTGTGCCTGTTGCGACCCACGATGCCGGGCGCTGGCACAGCTGCGCGCCGTGTCCTGCTGCGGAGATGCGCAGCGTCCGACGCGAAAACTTGCGCCTTTCCTTGACACTTGCGTGGGCGTTGCCGTAATTTGCGCGCCGTTTCACACTTTTTTCGTGTGCGGGAGGGTGCGGGATGACGAAGGCGCAGTTGGTGACGAAGCTTGCGGAAGCGGGGGGGATCGGCCGCAAGCAATGTGACGATCTCCTCAATGCTCTGGTCGACACCGTCGTAAAGAGCGTGAAGAAGGGCGATTCGGTAAAGATCCCAGGGCTCGGCATCTTTCGGCTCCGGAAGATGAAGGCCCGCATGGGGCGGAACCCCCAGACCGGCGAGCCGATCAAGATCCCGGCGCGCAAGAAGGTCGGGTTCTCCGTGGCCAAGACCTTCAAAGAGACGGTGCTCGGCAAGACGAAGTAGTCGCGCCGGACATCGGTGACCGCAGGTCGGGGGGGCACGGCGATGTCCGTGTCCCCCGCTGAGGGGGCGCACAGCGCTCGTTCACGTCTCTCGGGGTCAGGAGAAGACTCATGACGCGGATCGAATGGATGCTCGGCATCATGGTGGCGATGCTCGCGGGTTGCGCGACCGTTGGACACGGCCTGTACCAGGACGTCCACATCGACTCGAACCCGCCAGGGGCCACCGCAACCGTGTCCGGCACGGCATCGGAACGTGGTCCCCTCTTCCTCGACTCCGAGAAGCATGTCGTGACCACCCCGGCCACGGTCCGCCTCCGACGGGACAACTCGTATCGCGTCGAGATCGAGAAGCCCGGCTATGCGATCACCCAGAAGCAGATCGTGAGCAGCTACGATTGGCTCTGGGCCCAGGTCGCCTGCGGTCCCTGCGAGTTCGTCGGAGACCTGCCGCGTAACGACATGTCGCAGCAGCCACTGGCGTTGCAGTTCCTCGAGGCCGTGTTCTACGACTACCCGCGTGGGTTCTTCCGTGCGATCGGACGCGGCACTCGCCTCTTCAGCCCGGAGGCGTTGCTGGGCACGTCGTTCAAGCTGCGCCCCAAGGACGCCGGTTTCTGGAGCGACTGGCATGCACTCGGCACGCCCGAGATCGTCGCCACGCTCGAACCCACCGGACGCTGACGCAGGTCCAGTGCGGGCTTGAGAACCGTCCCCGATCCCCGCTAGCTTGCGGCGCATGAGCGCAGCGTCCGAGCGCCCGCAGGACGTCGCGACCCATTTCGACAGGGTCGCGACGTGGTTCGATTCCGTCTACACCGGCTCCGGGGTCTCCCCGATCCAGCGGGTCGTCAACCGGATATTCTTCCACGACATCCACTGGCGGCTCCGGCTCACGCTCGAGGATTGCGAGCCGATCGCCGGCGCTTCGGTGCTCGACGTCGGCTGTGGATCGGGCGTCTTCCTCGAGGAGCTCGGCAAGCGCGGCGCCGCGCGTCTCGTCGGGATCGACTTCGCACCGTCGATGCTCACCATCGCACGCGACCGCCTCACGGCGGCCGGCATCACGGCGGCGACAGAACTGCGCTGCGGCGACTTTCTGGCAGAGCCCGAGACGGAACGCTTCGACTATACGCTCGCCATCGGCGTCTTCGACTACTTCCGCGACCCCACGGCGCACCTCGCGAAGATGCGGCAACTCACCACGCGTCGGTCGATCTCCACGTTCCCCCAGCTCTGGAACCCGTGGACGGCGATCCGGCGGACGCGCTACGCGGCAATGGGCATCAACTGCCCGCTGCACTTCTTCAGCCGTGGCCGGATCGAGGCCATGATGCGCACCGCCGGCTTCCGCCGCGTCCGCATCAAACGCCTCACCAACATCTTCTACGTGGTCGGCGAGCCGTAGGCCGTCTCCCCGTCGAGGAAGACGCGGCACCAGACCTCGAGGTTGACCAGCGTCCAGACCGGCATCAATCCGCCCGCCCCGGCCGCGAGGTAGCGCGACCACAACCGCTCGACCGCTTCGGGGCGGAAGAACGCACGGCGGCGTGCACGCTCGCCGAGGAGCAGGTCGGTGGCAAAGCCGCGCAGGTCGGTCCGGAACCACCGGTCTAGCGGGAGCGTGAACCCGTGTTTCGGGCGCTCCAGGACATCGCGCGGCACGAGCCGCTCCGCCACGCGCTTGAGCAGATATTTCGGACCGCCGCGCCACTTGAGGTCGGCCGGCGCACTCGCGACGAGCTCGACCAGCCGGTGGTCGAGGAACGGCACACGCGCCTCGAGGCTCACCGCCATGCTCATCTTGTCGACTTTCATGAGCAGGTCCTCGGGCAACCACGTGGCCGTGTCGGCGATCAGATACCGATCGAGCAGCGCCCGCCCCTCCGACCGTGCGAAGTGTGCCCGCAGGCCCGATCGATCACCCCCCTCCCGCGCGGCCGCGCGCATCTCGGGAGCGAGCAGCGCGTCGAGATCATCCGGGCGGAACACCGACTTGAGCAGGACATAAGCATCGACCGGCGAGAGCGTCGCCGCCGCCAACGCCTTCGCGATTCGCGCCGGTGCGACCGCCGCCCCGATGCCTGCGCCGAGCCGCCGCGCGAAGGCCGGGAGGCGCGCGTAGCGTCCGAGCAGATCGGTGAACCGGTAGTGATCGTAGCCGGCGAACAACTCGTCGGCGCCTTCGCCCGTCAACACGACCTTCACGTGACGGCGCGCGAATTCGGAGACCAGATACGTGGGGATCGCCGCATAATCCGCCACCGGCTCGTCGAGGTGCATCACGGTCTTGGTGAGCAACCGCTCCACGTCGACGGAGTCCACCACGAGCGCGCGGTGCTCTGCGCCGAAGTGGCGTGCCACGCGCGCCGCGTGCGCGCTCTCGTCATAAGCGCCCGGCACCGCGAATCCCACCGAGAACGTCTGGACCGGCCGATCCGTGAGGCCCGCCATGAGACCCACGACCGTACTCGAATCGACTCCGCCGCTGAGGAACGCCCCCAGCGGCACCTCGCTCAGGAGCCGCCGCCGCACGGCATCACGCAGCAGGTCCGCCACGGCCTCCACCCACTCCGCCTCATCGCGCGCCGGCGCCGCCGCGACCGGCACCTCCCAATAGGTACGCTCCGTGACGCCTCGTGCCGAAACTTCGAGGAGTGTCCCGGGCCGCAGTCGCCGAATACCGCGGAAGATCGTCTGCGGCCCCGGCGTGTACTGGAACGTCAGGTAATCGACCAGCGCACCGGCGTCGACCTCGCGTGCGACCGTCGGTGCTCGCAGAAGCGCCTTGATCTCGGACGCAAACAGGAGACGGTCGGACTCGACCGTGAAGTAGAGCGGCTTCTCGCCGAGACGATCGCGATAGAGGAGGAGGCGGCGCCGGGAGACGTCCCAGAGCGCGATGCCGAACATGCCGTTCAGCCGCAGGACGAAGTCGGTGCCGTCCTCTTCGTAGAGGTGCACCAAGACCTCCGTGTCGGTGGATGTGCGGAAACGGTGCCCCTTCGCCTCGAGCTCCGCGCGCAGGTCCGGGAAGTTGTAGATTTCCCCGTTGAAGACGGTCCAGACCGTGCCGTCCTCGTTGGCGATCGGCTGCCGGCCGTCGGCCAAGCCGATAATGCTCAGGCGGCGGTTGGCGAGACCGACCTCGCCCCGGACGAAGAAGCCGTCCTCGTCCGGCCCGCGGTGGGCAATGGCCGCAGCGAACCGCTCGAGCAACGCCGTGTCGACGGGCCGGTCCGGATCGAAGTTGAAGATTCCCGCGATGCCGCACATGGCTTCGCACCCGGGGCGCGAGGGCCCGACCTCTTACGCCGCTCCCGGCGGGGCTGTCAACGCACGGACGTCACCGTGTACCCGAGGCCCGAATTTCGCGGGATTACTTCTTGACCGCCTCCGCGCGGCCTGTGGTAGGAGCCGATGTGGGCCCGTGGGGTGAGCACATCGTCATCGGGAGCGCGCCGGGCGCTTCCACCCTGTTTGACGTCAAGGCGAGTTGCCTTTCCGCGGGGTCCTCGTGTTAGACACTCGGCTTCCTCGTGCGCGACCACGCGGCGAGGTGGCCTTCGATCGAGCCATGCGCACCGCCAACGCAAGCGACAGAACGGCAGAATCCGGGCGATGAGATCGAGCGCGATGTCGCGAACGAACGCCGTCGCCGCGATCCAATCCGTGCGGCACCATGCAGCCCTGCGGCCCTCGCAGAGCTGCGAGCCATCGCCCTACGATCGTCCGCGAGGGCAGCCTGTTTGGCCCCCGGGTTTCCACGAAAAGCGATAATACATTCGATCGGTTACGCACAGGGTCAACAAATGAAATGCACCTTGCATACCGGCACGCTTCCTGCTTGACGACCGGGCGCATGTTCGGCTCCGTTCCAAGCTGGTGGCGCCTCGTCACGGCGCTGCTCGCGGTCATCGTCGCGCGACCGGCACTGGCACTCCATCGCGAGTCGCCGCCCGCCGTGCGTGTGACCAGCACCGGAACGCACAATCTCCCCACCGGGCGGCAGTTCTCGACCAACGCCTTCGCCTTCATCTCCGACCAAGACCTCTTGGCGAACGGGAGCACCGGCCCTCAGATATTCATCTTCAGCCTGCTCTTCTTCGACTGCAACGCCTACACCACGCGCCCCGGCACCCCTTGCCCGTCTCCCCCGAGGCCGGGGCTCTTCCAAATCACGCGTGGCACCGGAAATCCCGACAACCCGAGTCTCAGCTTCCGCGAGACGCAGGCGTACCTCGCCTTCGAGGCCGACGGGGCGTTCGGCGGCCTGACCGGACCCGCCGCCACGCACCGTCAGATCTTCCTGCTGAACCTCGTCACGAACGAGCTCATCACGGTGACGAACGCGGCGGACGGCGACAGCACACACCCCTCGATCACGAACAACGGCGCGGTCGTGGTCTTCGAGTCGACGGCGCAGCTCAGTGGAGTCCCGCAGCCGGCCAACGTCAAACAAGTCTATGCGTACAAGCGCCGCTGGGACCAGGGAATCCACCAGCTCCTGAAGATCACGAGCGGCCAGGTCGACAGCCTCGCCCCGATGCCGGACAAGAACGGCAGCCAAGTCGTCTTCCAGTCTCGCGCCAATCTCCTCGGCGACGGTGCCGACACCGGGATCTCGCAGGTGTTTCTCGCCGATCTGGGGTGGAACAACGCGAGTTCCACCCTCTTCCGCATCACCAGCGGCAATGGCGACAGCATCCGGCCGTACCTGGCGGACAACCACCACTTCGTGATCTTCGAGTCGACCGCGACGAACTTCCCGAACCGCATCGGGGGACCCGCCAGCGTGATCTGGACGGCCCCGAGCGATGCGGGGAACTTGCCGACGCTCACCCAGCGGACCACCCCGGTGCCCTACGGCGACTGCCACATGCCGACCCTCTCCTTCACCGACCAGCGTGCGGGGTTCCTGTGCACCGGTGATCCGCTGTTCAACGGCACGACCGGCAACCGCGCCTTTGTCCTCTCGCTGTCGGGCAACGACATGGGCACGCTCTGGCAGGTCACCGGACGCGGCGACGTGCAGGCCCTCAACCTGTTCATGGGCGAGAACTTCCTCGCCGTCTCCGACAACACCGACCTCACCGGCAACGGCGCCTGCGATTATCAGCTGCACATCGTCGACTTCTACAAGGACCTGAAGAGCGGCCTCGAGGTCTACCACGCCGCCACGTCGTACGGAGACGTGCCGCAGGACGTGGTGCCACCGGCGGTCGTTCCCCCATCCGGCACCAACGCGATGGGGAATCACACCTTGTTCGTCGGGACGGGTTCGACGACCACCGGGAGCCAGTTCACGGTCCAGACCGCCACCGCGACCACGACCGGCGGCGTCTCGACCATCGGCGGACAGATCCGCCTCGATGTCGGACCGCGCAGTCCGTTCACCGGTGAAGCCGCCATCACGGTCCCGATCGACAACAAGAAGACCGTCTTCCCGCCGCTCGACGTCCCGGGCCTCGGCGCGGTCTGCCTCGAGCCCCGCGCCGCGGGCACCGGCCTGATCGACTGCGACGGCGGCCGCGCGGACGGCACCCTCGCGGTCACGGAGTTCCACGGCGCTGACCCGGCGAACCCGGGGTGCGTCGGCGGCTGTCTGGAGTACGATTGCCCCATCCCCGGGCCGCACCTGACGGCCTGTCACGGGCCGGTGCAGGTGGCGCACTCGGGGACGATGAGCGCCGGCGACATGCTCGTGTCGATCCCGTCGCGGCTCTCGGTCTCCACGTTCCCGGGTCTCGACGGCGTTCCCTGCACGGCAGACGACAGCTACTCCTTCCGAAACCTCGATGTCGACCTTCAGTTCACCACCGGGACCGTGAACGGCACCCTGAACGGCGTCGACCTCGGTACCGGGAGCATGACGACGAGCCTCACCGGCACGCCGAGCGACTGCCGGCGGCTGGTCGCCGACGACCTGGAGGGCACACAGCTCGTCGGCGTCGTGCCGCTTCCAGACGTTCCCAACGTCGGCGGGGTCGCGCAGGACGTCCTCTTCAGCCTGCGCCTCGAGGCCAGCCGTGGTCCCGATCAGGGCGCCTGCAGCCCGATCATCTGCAACGCCGACTCGGACTGCTCGGACGGCGACCCGTGCAACGGCGTCGAGACCTGCCAGAATCACACCTGCCTGCCGGGCACGTCGCCCTGCGGCGACAACGACCTCTGCAACGGCGTCGAGGGCTGCGATCCCGCGACCGGGGCGTGCCTCCCCGGCACCGCACCCAACTGCGACGACGGGAACCTCTGCACGACCGACAGCTGCAGTCCATCGCTCGGGTGCGTACATGCCGCCACCTGCGACGACGGCCTCCCCTGCAACGGTATCGAGACGTGCAACCCCCTCGACGGCAGCTGCGGACCGGGGGTGGCGCTCACCTGTGACGACGCAAACCCCTGCACCGACGATTCCTGCAGCGACGTCCTCGGCTGCGTCTTCACCGACAACACCCTTCCCTGCGACGACAGCAGCCTTTGCACCACCAATGATACCTGCAACAACGGCACGTGCGCCGGCACCCCGATCGTCTTCTGCGACGACGGCGATGTCTGCAACGGCGCCGAGACGTGCAACCCGGCCACCGGCCTCTGTGTCGTCGGCACGGCACTCACCTGCGACGACCTGAACCCCTGCACCGACGACCCCTGCGATCCGACGTCGGGGTGTTACCACACGAACAACTCGGTCCCCTGCAACGATGGCAACCTCTGCACCAACACGGACACCTGCCAGGACGGTACGTGCCAGGGCCAAGCCGTGGTCTGTGCCGACAACGACCTGTGCAACGGCACCGAGGTCTGCGATCCGCTGAGCGGGGCGTGCGTCGCGGGGCCACCGCCCACCTGCGACGACGTGAACCCCTGCACCGACGACTCGTGCGACGCCACGTTGGGTTGCGTTCATACCGACAATACCGGCTCGTGCGACGATGGGAACCCGTGCACCACGAGCGACACCTGTTCCGGCGGCATGTGCGGCGGCACCGCCGTCGATTGCAACAACGGCGACGCCTGCGACGGCAGTGAGACGTGTGACCCGTTGAGCGGTGCTTGCCTGCCGGGTCTCCCGATTGCGTGTGACGACGGCGATGCCTGCACCGCCGACTCGTGCGACGCGGTGCTCGGCTGCACCGCCACCCCACTCCCCAACTACGACGTCTGCATACTCGCGCAGCTGTTCACCACCCTCGACAGCGCCGTGCAGCTCATCGTCGCATCGGACCCGCTGCAGCTGGGCGGAAGCTTCGCCGCGCGCAAGCTCCGCGGCCTGGTGGAGTCAGCACAGAACAGCACGCATACGGCAGCGATCACGACGGGCGGCAAACGGGCACGCAGCCTCGTGCGCGCCGCCGCACGCCTCGAGCACGCCGTACGCATCCTCGACCGGGGCGTCCAGCGTGGAAAGGCCGACCCCAACCTCGCCATGCAGATCAAGACCATGATCGTACCGACCGCCATCAAGCTGCGGACGCTCTAAGGACCGCGGTGGCCACGACCACGGAAGGACGAAGGTGACTCGAATGAGGCACACGCGACTCGCCGCCCTCCTCGGGTGCCTGCTGGCAACGACGGCGTCGGCCAGCATCCTCGTCGTCGACGACAACGGTCTCGACTGCGCCGACTCGCAGTTCACCACCATCGGGGCAGCCGTGGATGCCGCCAAGGCCGGCGACACCGTCGTGATCTGCGCCGGGACCTACCCCGAGCAGGTCGTCGTCACCAAGCGGCTGCGGATCCATGGCGAGCCTTCGGGGGTTACCCGGCCGGTGATCCGCCCGGCGACGCTGCCCGCGACCCGACCCAGCATCCGCAGCGGCAACCCCATCGCCGCCGCCATCATCGTGGACGCCCCACAGGTGACGATCGAGAACCTCGATGTCGACCTCGGCGCGAATCCGCTGTCGAGCTGCCATCCCTACCTGGTCGGCATCTACCTTCGCAACGCCGCGGGAACCGTCCGCTTCACGGCGGTCCACGACCTCCGTGTACCGACGAACCCGGCCTGCGACAGCGGCATCGGCCTGCTCGTCGAAAGCGACTCGACCTCGGGCCCGCGCATGCGGGTGTTCACGCAGCAGAACGAGTTCCGCCGCTATCAGAAGGCGGGCGTCGTGGCGCTCGGCCCGCGGGTATTCCTGAAGGACCGCCTCAGCACGGCGACCGGGAGTGGTCTCGTCGGGGGCGCCGTCCAGGTCGGCTTCCAGACCGCCGAGGGCACCCTCGCGTATCTCCGCGGCTCGACGGCGACCGACCACTCCACCAGCGTGATCGGCAAGATGGCCGCGGGACTCCTCGTCTACGGCACACCGAACGTGACGATTCGGCGAACCATCACCTCGAACGGCCAGACGGGCCTCTTCCTCGTCGGTGACGGGCTCAAGGTCAAGGGGAACACGATCAGCAACATGACCGACGGCATCGTGCTCCTCGGTGACGGCGCATCGATGTACTCGAATACGTTCGAGACGATGCACACCGACGCCGTGTTCGCCAACGGCTCGGGCAACAAGGTACGCGGCGGGCAGATCACCGATGCGCCGGTCGGCGTGTGGTTCTACGGCGACCCCGGCACGCTCGGCAATCTCACCGGAAGCGTCGGCTACACGAACGTCGGCACGGAGGTACAGGGCGTCGCCGGCGGACTCCGTGACGTGACCTTCGACACCGCCGCCCCGTTCCTGCCGCGATGTCAGACGGACGTCGACTGCAACGACGGCAGCCCGTGCACGACGGCGGTCTGCGACACGCCGACGGGTCAATGCCAGGTGACGGCGAGCTGCGACGACAACGACCCGTGCACCAACGACGTGTGCGACGCCCAGACGGGCTGCTCCCACGTCTTCAACACGGCGCCATGCGACGACGGCCGCCTCTGCACCACGAACGATCGCTGCGAGGCGGGCGCCTGCATCGGGGGGCCGCCGCCCGAGTGCGTCGACACCGATCCCTGCACGATCGACGGCTGCTCCGATACGTCCGGGTGCGTCCACCTCCAGAAGTGCGTGGACGCCAACACCTGCACGGCCAACCTCTGCGACTCGATCACGGGCGCGTGCTCGTTCCCGACGGAGCAGGACGGCACGCCGTGCGGGTCGGGCCTCTTCTGTACCGGCGGCGTCTGCGGCCCGTAGGGGTTGCCGGGCGTCGCCCTCACGGGCTGCAGCGCAACTTGAGGCCGTCCTTATCGGTGCCGGCGGTCGTCATCGCCAGCGTCTTCACGCTGAACCGCTTGCCGCTCGCCGGGAGGGATATCTCGATCCGGCGCGTGCACCGCTCGCCTGACACCACCGGGACCGTGACGGCGCCGAGGGCGTTCAGCAGTGCCGTGCGCGCCGGGCCGGGCTGCCGATCCGACGGTTTCACGAGCTGCACGGCGCTCACCGGCTGTGCCGGGCACGAGAGCCGCTGATCCTCGCCGCCGAGACACGCCCAGAGGTGGAGCCGACACGTCCCGGCGGTCGCGTCGAAGTCGCACGTCGGATCGTTGTCGTGGCACTCCTGCTTGAAATCCGGGAGGCCACGACGGTCGAGCGCCGCTTGGCCGATCGCCATCGCCCACTCGGTGGCACACTCCGCCAGCCCCTTCCCGCCGCCCGGGATGCGAAGGGCAGGCGGAGCGAGCGTGCAGTCCGCGAGACACGGATCGCCGGGCTGACCGTTGTGCGACCCGTTGTCGCACTCCTCGGCGCACTGGAGAACGCCGTCACCGCAGGCCTCGGGGCGACAGTCCGCGTTGCAGCCGTCGCACGACGCGCGGTTGCCGTCGTCACACACTTCGCCCACTTCGACGACGCCGTTGCCGCACACGGCCGGGTTGTTCTCGCACACCAGGCGGACCACGTTGCGGCTCCGGCGCAGCGGCAGGTCGCGGGTCTCGATGTTGATGCGACGTCGGGCACGCGCCCCCGGCGCGTGCGGCACGCGGACGGCGACCGGCGCCGTGCACACGTCGGCGCGGGGATCCGGATTGTGCGACTGGAGCACGCTGCCGTCGGTGAGGATGTTCGTCTGGAAGGCGAGCAGCGAGCTGGCGAGCGCCTGCGCGTTGGTCGCGTCGACCGCGTCGGCTGGCGCCGGCAGGCTCGGCCGCTTCAGGTCCACGCTCGTCACCGACAGAATCCGGCAGTCGGGTAGGCGTGGATCCGTGACGTGGAGGCAGCTCGTCAGGTGGAAGGTGCAGACCCCGTCGTTCACCCCGTCCGCGTCACAGAGCGGATCGCCGTCGACGCAGGTCTGCGTCGATGAGGCGTAACCGTTCCGGACGTCGCCGCTCGGGTTCTGAACGCCGACCTCGAGAAAACAGCCGACGCTGCCACGCGGCCGGCCCGGGATGTAGAGGACCCCGGCGACGGTGACCGTACGGCAGAACGCGTCGCACCCCGAGCCCGGCACGCCGTTCTGCCCCCCGAGGTCGCACTGCTCGGTGCACTCGACGACGCCGTTCCCGCAGCCCTCCACGCGACAGCTCGCCGAGCAGCCGTCACACGACGTGCTGTCGCCGTCGTCGCACGCCTCGCCCGGGTCGAGGGTCCCGTCGCCGCAGACGCCGCTGCGGCACACCGGGAGGGTCCCGTCCTGCGTCAGCGTCGGTGCCGGCACCATGCTCCCGCCCGCGATGCTCGGCGCCTGGCTGCGATACTCGACGACGTTCGCGCCGCCCGCGCGCACGGAACCGGCCACCGTCAGCAGGCCGCTCGCCCGAAGGCTGTTCCTCCCATCCGGACCTTGCGCCGAGACCGAGGCTCCCGCGGGTATCGTCACGCTACACCCCCGCAGGAGGATACGTCCGCTCATCCCGGTATCCGCATGCACGTCGACGGCGCCGACGGACACCTGCTCCGCCCCGATCGAGATGTCCGCGGCCTGCCCGCTGCCAGCCGCGTCGCCGTTGATCTCCCCGCCGACCGAGACCGTGCCGTTGGCGTCGAGGCTCACCGAGCCGTCGCCACAAGAGCCCCCACTCACGTCGATCGCCGCCACGCTCGCGTTGTTGGCGGCGGCGATCAGGACGTCGCCGCCGCAGCTGTCGATACCGATGCCCTGGAACTTGAGCGGCGCCGTGACGATCACGTCGCGACCGGCCTCGATGTCGAGCATGCCGCCGTCGCCATCCGGGGTTCCACCCTGGCCCTGCACCTGCGCGCTCACGCGGATCGTCCCCAACAGGGAGACGATCTGGAGCTGCACTCCCGCGCCGCCGCCGTTCCCGGTCGTGCCGGCCGCATAGCCCTCGATCTGGCCGCCGATCGTGATGTCGCCGTTGGCCGTGAGCGTGAGGTCACCGGCGTCGCCGGAGGATCCGCCGCCGAACGCCGCGATCGAGCCCACCGACAGCGTCGTCCCGGCGTCGAGATCGAGCGTACCCGCCCCACCATCGCCGCCGGAGACATCGATCGTCCCCGGGGCCGAGATCGCGCCCCCCGCGAACACCTCGATGTCACCCCCGAGCCCCTGGGCACCGCTGGGTGCCACGACGGAGCCCGCGATGCTGACGTCGCCGGTCACGTACAGGCTGATCGAGCCGCCGTCGGCCTCGGTCGTACCGGCCGCCGCCGCGATGAATCCCGCCACGGTCGCGTTACCGCCCACGGTGATGGTCGCCGTCCCCCCGAGGCCGTCCGCGCCGACGTCGATCCGGCCCCTGGTCGTGCCATCGACCTGGATGTCCAGGTCCCCTGCGAGCTCCACGACGATGCTGCCGCCCACCCCCGTGGCGCGCCCGGAGATGGAGGCACCAGGCTGTACCTGGAGGCTCCCGGCGCGGATGGTCATCGAGCCACCCCCGACGTCGAGCGACTTGCCGCGCTTCACCACGAGCGTCCGTGCACCGACGTCGATCACGGCGCCGGAGGTGACGATCACGTCGCTCGCCACGACGCACGGGTCCGCGGAGGCGGAGCACAGGTCCGCCGCGGTCGTCGCGGAAACCGACCGAGCCGCAAGCAGCCCTCCCGCGAGCACCATCGCCACCACGTCCGCTCGAGCCATGGACACCTCCGTCGGTCGGATCTGGTAGCACACGGGCAGCGCGCTGCGCGAGGAGGAATCCCGGTCCCCACCGCACCGCGTCGACCCGCCGGCCGCGGCGCCAATGCCTGCGTCGTGATCCTCGCGAGCTGACCGCCGGTCCTTGCGCGACGCGCCCTCCCTCCCGTACGGTCCCGCGGCACACGATGCGCCTCGGGCATCTCCTCGTCATCGGCTCCGTCCTCGCCCTCGCCGCCGCTGGCACCCTCGCTGGCGCCGGACGCTTCCTCGTCGTGGCCGACCCCCTGCCGGCCCATGCCGACGCGATCGTCGTCATGGCCGGCGCGGTACCCGACCGCGCGCTCGAAGCCGCCGACCTCTACCGCACCGGCGTCGCCCCGCGGATCGTGATCACGCGCGAGCGCAGGCGTCGCGGCTACGCCGCGCTCCTGGCGCGCGGCGTGCGGCTCCCGGAGAGCGACGAGCTGCTCCGCACGGCGCTCACCGGGCTCGGCGTACCCGACACCGCCGTCGTCCTGCTGCGACGCCGCAACCGGAGCACCGAGAGCGAGGCGCGCACGATCGCGCGCTGGGCGTGCCGGCACGCGGTGCGCACGATGGTGGTCGTGACGTCTCGCGCGCACACCCGGCGCACCAGGATCATCCTGCGCCAGGCACTCCCCCCGGGGATCGGCCTCGCGGTGCGACCCTCACGCTGGGACGGCTTCAGCAGCACCCGCTGGTGGCGCGTGCGCCACGACGCCAAGATCGTGCTCGCGGAATGGGAGAAGCTCGCGCACCACTGGTCGCGCGAGCACTGGTCGATCCCGCGCTGCGGCGGACTGCGGCCGCCGTCCGCTTCGGCGGCGCGCTAGGCCTTGGCCGCCACCGCCTCGCGGACCAGCGGCGCGAGCTCGCCGCGCGCGTGCATCTCGCGCACGATGTCGCAGCCCCCGACGAACTTCCCGCCGACGAAGACCTGCGGGATCGTCGGCCAGTTCGAGAACGCCTTGATGGCTTCGCGCTTCTCGGGCTCGGCGAGAATGTCGACCGCCTTGTACGCCACCCCGAGCTCGTCGAGGACCTCCACGGTGGCCGCCGAGAAGCCGCACATCGGAAAACGGGGATTGCCCTTCATGTAGATGACCACACGGTTCTCGCGCACTTCGCGCGCAATCTCGTCCATCACGTCGCTCATCGGGATCTCCTCATGGGGTCCGGGTGCGCAGCGAGAGCGCGTGGATGGTCGGCATGAGCGGGCCGAGGGCACCGTAGACCATCCGATGTTGCTCGACCAGGGATCGGCCCGCGAAGTCCGCTGCGACCACCTCGACCTCGAAATGGTCCCCACCCCCGGTCGTGTCGGCAGCGGCGACCCGGCATCCCGGGAACGCGGCCGCGATCGCGCGCTCGATCTCGTCGGGGTTGGGCATGCCTCCTGGCTACACGCCCTGCCGGAGCGGGGCAAGCACCGGGGCTCGGGCCGCCGTCGGCGGCCGACGCACGCGAGCCCCGGCGGGAGCGCTGCGCACGTGAGGGCAATCCTCACGCGGCGAGCGACAGGCCGCCGGGGCTCGACGCCGAGTACGGAACGGTCCCGATCAGGACCGGGTGCAGACCAGGCTCGGGACCGTGCTGCTACGCCAGGTGCAGCGCTTGGTCGCGCTGGGGTGTGACGCGGTGACGGTGAAGGAATCGCCCGACACTTCCGTCGTGCACGTGATGCCCGCCGAGGTGTGGATTCCTGGCAGGTCGGCGCAGTCGCCCTCGAGATACTCCCCATCGTCGCCGTACTTCGCCTCCTCGGCGATCGCGGCGTTGCGGGTGTCCTGGATCACGCGAGAGTCGAACGCTTTCCCCTGACGGCTCGTGAACTGCGGGATCGCGATGGCGGCCAGCGTGCCGATGATCGAGGTGACCACCAGGAGCTCGATCAGCGTGAAGCCGGCATTGCGGCGGCGGTGCGTGCGCATGTCGGACGGGAGCAGCAAGCCCGGTGCCACGAGCCGCTCACGCGCGTACGGGCCGCCGGCCCACCGGCACCGCCACCACCGCGGCGGACCCGTCACCCCGGTGACGGTCCTCCCGGCGGGCCGCATGAACGGCGCATGGCACTCGAGTATAAGACCCGTCCATGACTCGAGTTCGAGAGGGCGACGATCGCGCACGGGCGCCCGGTCACCGCAGCGTCGCGTGCCACGGCATCCCGCACGGCGGCGCAGGAGCCGTGTCCCATCGGCGAAAATCGGGGCGGTCCGCGGGCTGGGCGCGGGCACATTGGTTGCTCTCCGACCGCGGCGTGCAGCGCATACTCGTGCCCGTGGCATTCGCGATGATGCTGGCCGCGCCGGCCCCGTCCACGGCCGCCTCCCGGGCGTGCGGCGACGACGTGGACGGACACGGCCGCGCGGTCCCCTGCTCCTGCGGCGATGTCCTGGTGAGCTCACGAACGCTCTCGGAGGCCGACCCCGTGACGCGAGGCCCCTGCGAGGGCACCGCCCTGCTGGTGCACATCGCGCGCGGGCGTGGTCCGGCCACGCTCTCCCTCGGCGGCAGGACGCTCGCCGGGACTGGACGCGGCGCGGGCATCCACCTCGTCGACCGCACCGGCGACGTCGCCGTCCGCGGGCCCGGGGTCGTCCGCGGTTTCGATACCGGCATCATGGCCCGCGGCGGCCTCTCCCAGCTCACCGATGTCGTCGTTACCGACAATCGTGGCGACGGCGTCCGTCTCGGTGGAACGTCCTATGTGATCCGCGGATGCGAGGCCCGCGCCAACGCCGGACGCGGCTTCGCTCTCTCGGGCTGGGGCTACCGCGTCGACGGGAACCGCGCGCTCGAGAACGGCCGCGACGGCTTTGCCCTCGCCGGCCACGGCGCCACCATCGGCGACAACGCGTCGGCAGCCAACGGTGGCACCGGCATCGCCGTCGCCGGACACGAGCATGCGATCGTCCGCTCCGCGGTGACCGGCAACGCCCGTGATGGTCTCCGCGTTCGCGGCGCCCGCACCGCGATCGTGGACACGGCCAGTGGGGCGAATTCGGGTTCCGGGCTCCATGCCGCCACCCACGATGCGATGGTGACCGCGACGACCGTCCACGACAACGCCGGTCCCGGCGTGCGGTGGCGCGGGGCTCGCCGGCAGGTTGGGCCGCACACCTCCGCCGGCGGTGCGCCGCTCGCCACCCGCGCGAGGCAGCCGTGACGCTCGTCCGGGCGGTCCTGGCGACCCTGGTGCTGCTCGGCCTCTCGGCCGCACCAGCGGCCGCCGTCTGCAACCGGTCCGCGGTCTGCTCTGCCACCCAGCTCGAGACCTGCTGCCAGGGCCTCACCTGCACGCTCGACGGCGCCGTCGACGTCCGCCAGGACGTCCCTTGCACGCTCGACTTCGGCCCGCGGAAGGTGGTCGTCAGCGGCACGCTCACGATCGGCTCGGGCACGGTGTTCCTCCGCGCCGCGGCGCTTTCCGTCACGACCGGGCTCATCGACGCCAGCGGGGACACCGGACGATCCGGCGGCACGCTGACGATCACGACGACCGGCGGCGCGACGCCCGCCTTCGCACTCACCACGCCGCAGGCTCGCATCGACCTCTGCGGCTCGCGCGGCTGCGACGCCAACGCGCCCGGCTCGGGCGACGGTGGCACGCTCACGGTCCACGCCGATGGGCCCGTTGCTCTCGTCGGAGGCAACATCCGCGCGATCGGCTACGACCCCGACGCGGAGGGTGGCGAGATCGCGATCGACACCACCGCCGGCGACGTGAGCATCGGAGCGCGCCTCCTGGCCGACGGCGGCCTCTACTCCGCCGGCGGCAGCGTCGAGGTCCAGTCGGCGGGGACGCTCACCGTCCTGGCCTCCCTCAGCGTCGAGGGCGGGGCGCTCGGCGGCGGTCTGGTCCAGCTGCAGGCCGCCCCCACCGCCCTTCTCAAGGTCGCGAGCGACGTGCCGATCGACGCGCACGCGTTCGCGGGCAGCGGCGGCGATGGCGGCGAGGTGCTGCTCGAGGGAGGCAGCGTACAGATGCTGGGGCATGTCCTCGCGAGCGCCGATGGCAGCGACGCGACGGGCGGCGCGGCGACTCTCTGGGCCCATGCCGGCGCGCTCACGGTCGCCGGCGACGGAATCGCGGCCGACGGCGACGTCGGCGAGGTCACCCTGCAAACGGACACGCCGGGGACCGGGAACATCGTCGTCCTCGGTCCCATCAGCGCACAAGGTCAGGGGACGGTCGATTCCTTCGCGGGCGGCGGCAACGTCTTCCTCACCGCCGCCGGTGACCTCACCGTCGCTCGCCGCTTGAACGTGAGCGGGCTCGGCGGCGGCACCGGCGAGATTCTCGTCAACGCCGGAGGTGACGTCGCCCTGGATCAGATCGTCGGCAACGACCCCGGCGGCGGAGCGCGCATCGACGTCGTGAGCGGCGGCGCCACCACGTTCGGCGCCGACGTCGACCTCCGCGCCACGGCAGACCCGAACGCGCTGGAAACCGGTGGCGACTTGCAGGTCGTCGCCGGCGACACGATCGCCGTCGGCACTGCCCACCTCGACGTCACGGGGGAATCGGGCGACGGAGGCTCCGTCGTGCTGGCCGCCCAAGGCGGCGTGACCGTAGCGCAGAGCGGCCAGCTCCTCGCCGATGCGGGCGCGGCCGACGGCCTCGGCGGCGTGGTCGCGGTGCTCGCGGGGACGCGCTGCGCCACCGGATACTGCGATCCGCTCGCCGAGGGGCTCCACGACCTCGCCGGCGACGTTCGCATCGACGGAAAGCTCTTCGCGCGCGGCCACGCCACGTCCGGGACCGCCGGCATCAGGCTGGCCGGGTGCGCCATCCGCTTCGGGGACGCCGCGACGGTGGACTCGAGCGGCAACGCGCAGGGCACCAACCAGATCACCGCACGCACCGGCCTCACGCTCGAGGGGCGGGCGACGGTGAAAGCCGGGAGCGCCAACGTCGCGACGCTTCCCGAAGGCGTCCACGTCGTGCTCGGCAGGACGGCGCCGCAACCAACGATCACCGAGCAACCGGCGCCGCGCTGCGCGCCCGCCGATGCGCCGCAGGGCTGTCTGATGCCCTGCCCAGCCTGCGGCAATGGCACGGCGGAGTACCCCGAGCAGTGCGACCCGGGCCACCCAGGAAGCCACCACTGCGAGGACGCCGCCACCGATTGCACGTCGCACTGCCGGACCGTCCCTTGTGACGACGACCACGAGTGCACGAGCGACCGCTGCGACGACGCGCTCGGGTGCACGCACACGCCCCTCACCGGGCGCACCGACATTCCCGGCTGCAGCGACGCGAACCCGTGTAACGGCGTCGAGATCTGTGCGCAGGTGGCGCCGGGTGTGCCCCCCTCGTGCTATTCCCCTCCTCCGCCCTGCCCGGACGACCACAACGACTGCACGCTCGACTGCGACCCGGCAACGGGCGCGTGCCTCACCGATCAGCCGATCGGGGATGGCACGTCGTGCCGCGACGCCGAGCGCTGCAACGGGATCGAGCGCTGCAGCGGCACCACCTGCGCGGCCCCCGTGTCGGGTCCCGATGCGCCGGTCACCTGCGCGAGCGCCACGGACATCTGCATCGAACCCGACGGCCATTGCGCGCCCAAGCCCTGTCTTCCCACGGGCCCGGCCTGTCCGGACGATGGCAACCCGTGCACCCGCGAGACCTGCGCGGCGGGTCCGTGCACCGGTGGCTTCTGCTGCACCCGGACGCTGCTGTCGGGGAGCGGCATCCCCGACTGCGACGACGGCAACCCGTGCAACGGCGTGGAAGCCTGCGTGCCCCCGGCGCCCGACGCGCTGCCCCGCTGCACCCACCCCGTGGGCCCCGATTGCGACGACGACGATCCCTGCACGGCGGACACCTGCGACGAGACCACCGGCGGCTGTCGCCACGCGGCGATCGCCGGCTGCTGCCGCGCCGACTCCGAATGCCCCGACGACCACAACGTGTGCACCGACGATCTCGGCTGCGACTTGTCGCGTCACGTCTGCGTTCATGCGCCGATCGCCCGTTGCTGCGTCACGTCGAGCGACTGCGACGACGGGAACCCCTGCACCGCCGACGGAACGTGCGGCGCCGACCATCGCTGCCCCGCCCCGGCGCCGTTGAACGGGCCGCAGTCCGGCTGCGGCGATGCGTGCACGATCATGACGTGCGTCACCGGCACCTGCACGCTCGTCCGCGAGCGCGACTGCACCGCCGAGCTGGGCGACGACGGCGACCCCTGCACCGTCGAGGTCTGCGACCGCTTCGACGCCGCACAGCCGTGCTCGCGCGTGCCGAAGTCGGCACCCGAGTGCTGTCACACGGCCGCCGAGTGCGACGACCACAAGAGCTGCACCACGGACGACTGCGTCGACCACCGCTGCACCAACGCCTACACCCGCCGCGGGTGCCGCGAGTGCGGCACCGGGGCCGTCACCGACACGCAGTGCAACAGCCCGTGTGCCGCGGTGCCGGAACAGTGCAGCACCGACCACGAGTGCGTGGACACCGTCGCGACCAACTGCGACGACCACGACCCGGAGACGAACGACACGTGCGTCGTCGACGACGCCGGGAACCCGACCTGCCGCCACCGCTGCGGGCCGACGACCTGCGACGACGCCAACGCCTGCACGACCGACACGTGCACCGCCGCGACCGGCGCCTGTTCGCACGCCCCCGTCGCCTGTGACGACCGCGACCTCTGCGTGGTCGCCTCCTGCGACCCAGCGCATGGCTGCGTCACGGACCCCCGGCAGGGCGCCGGGGCCGTCACCTGCCACCTCGACATGATCGATCGCGACCTCGCAGCGGCGGGTTCCGCCGACGTCAGCGGCACGGTACGGACGAAGCTCGCCAAGAGCCTCCACAAGATCCGAAGCACGATCGCTGCTGCTGCGGCCTCGACCGGGAGGAAGGCACTGAAGCTGCGTTCCAGCACCGCCAAACAGCTGCGCGCGCTCGATCGCCTCGTGACGGCCGCCGCCCGCAAGAAGAAGCCGCAGATCGCCGCCGCGCTCGCTGGCGTCATCCGTACCCAGATCACCGGCGCGACCTCGGCGCTCGCCACGGCCCTCGTCCCGTAGCGCCGCGACCCGTCTCCCGCTTGCCGGCGCCGCCCGCGCGGGACGCTCCTCGCCTTCCCTCGCCCCTCGGGTCTCTTGGCGCCATCGCGATCCGGCGCTAGAAGCACACCCGCATGACACGCGCGCCGCAGCCCAGCGCGGAGGCCGCCGCCACGCTGCGGAGTCTGAGAGTCGCCGGTCTCCTCGTGGTCCCGGCGCTCGCGCTCTTCATTCCCGAGGCGGTCGCGACGGGCATCGATGCTCGCACTGTCGCCGCCCTGTTCGTCTGGCTCGCCGGCATCGCGCTGCTGTCCCTGGCCGCAAGCTTCACCCCGTTCGGAGCGCGCCACCCGCGTGGGCTCGCCCGCGCCATGACGGCCGGGCTCGCGCTCGCGTCGCTCGGGTCGTTCGCCGTGACGCACGGAGACCCGACGGCCGCGGCCGACGCGCTGTTTTCGATCATGATCGGCACGCTGCTCTTCTTCCGCTGGAGCCCGCTCGAAGCGGCGCTGGTCGCTGGTCCAGCCGGGGCGGGCTTCGTCCTCGTCGCGCTGCGCGCCGATCGCGCCCTGTTCTCCGTGGCGCCGCTCTCCACCGCGCTGCGGATCGTGATCACGAGCTACTGCCTCACGGTGGCGGGCGCGGTCATCCTCGCGCGCATGCGGGCCGGGCTCGCGCGACGTGAGGCCGAGCTCGCCGCGCTCTCCGAACGCCTCATGTCGCTGCAGGAGGACGAGCGGCGCCGCCTCTCGCGCGAGCTGCACGACGGCGTCGGCCAGTCGATCACGGCCATCCTCTCGCACCTCTGGCTCCTCGACCGCCGGCTGCCCGGCGACGCGACTGACCTGCATCGCCAAGTCGTCGAGACCCGCCGCCTGGCCTCGACGACGCTCTCCGAGGTCCGCGAGTTGGCGCAGCTCCTGCGTCCGTCCGTGCTCGACGACTACGGCCTCGGCCCCTCGCTCGAATCCCACCTGCACGCGTTCGAGCGGCGCCACGGGATTCCGGTCGCGTTCCACACGCGGGGTCTCCCCGGTCGGCTGCCGGCACCGATCGAGACCGCGGTCTTCCACATCGCGCAGGAAGCCCTCGCCAACGTGGCACGCCACGCACGCGCCAAGAGCGCCCGGGTCGACCTCGAGGTATCCGGAAACGATCTCACGCTCTCGGTCGAGGACGACGGCGTCGGGCTCGACGATCCCGCCGAGCGTGCGCCAGCTGGACTCGGCCTCATCGGCATCCGCGAGCGCGTCCGTGCCCTCGGCGGGACGATGAGCGTGTGGTCTCGCGGTGGCGCGCACCTCGAGGTGGTGCTGCCGCTGCCGCCCACCCGGGCCACGTAGCCTCCCCCACCACGAGTGACGCTTCTCCCGTGTCGACGGGCTGGCGATGCGCAC
>JAXLXP010000015.1:0-110356 GCA_046327955.1 Binatia bacterium
GGCCGCGGTCGGGTGGCCCGGCACGCGCACACCGATCGTGCCGGTGCCGGCCGTGAGCGGCGCCGGAAGACCGGGGCGCGCCGGCAGCACGAGCGTCAGCGGCCCGGGCCAGAAGCGCGCCGCCAGCCGCTCGACCGCGGGCGCGAGCACCGTCGTCAGCGTCACCGCCATGCGCAGGTCGCGCACCAGCACCAAGATGGGCCGGCCGGGATCGCGGCCGCGCACCGCGACGAGGCGGTCCACCGCCGCGGGCGAGCGGGCATCGGCGCCGAGGCCGTAGAGGCTCTCGGTGGGAAACACGACCAGCTCCCCGCGCGCGAGTGCGGCCGCGGCAGCATCAATCGGCGCGCTCAGGGAAGAGCTTCCTCTGCAGCCGGAGGTTCTTGCCCTCGACGCTCTCGGCCAGCTCGACCTTGAGCGCATCGAGGCGGTTGCGGAGCGCGCGATCCTTGGTGGCGAGAATCTGCGCCGCCAGGATCGCCGCGTTCTCGGCGCCGCCCTTGCCGATCGCCACGGTCGCCACCGGGACGCCGGCCGGCATCTGCACGGTGGCGAGCAGGGCGTCGAGGCCACCCAGCGCCGACGTCGCGACCGGCACGCCGATCACGGGCAGCGTCGTGTGCGCGGCGACCACGCCCGCCAGATGCGCGGCGCCACCCGCACCCGCGATCAGCACGGCGAGCCCGCGTCGGCGTGCCGTGTCCGCGTACTTCGCCACCGCTTTCGGGGACCGGTGGGCCGAAAGCACGGTGACCTCGTGGGGAATCTCGAGTGCCTTGAGTCGTTCCGCAGCCCCCTCCATCGTGTCCCAGTCGCTGTCGCTGCCCATGAGAATGCCGACCAGCGGCTTCCCGTCACGTCCTGCCATGCGCCCCTCCCTGGATCCGCGCCAGCGCGCGGTGGCCGATGTCCCGCCGATAGTGCATGCCCGGCCACGAGATCCGGCCGACCGCCGCGTACGCCGCACCGACCGCGTCGGCGATCGTGTCCCCGAGCGCGGTGACGCCGAGAACGCGCCCGCCATCGGTCACGACCCGATCGCCGTCGCGCTTGGTCCCCGCGTGGAACACGACGCCGTCGCGCCAGCCGTCGAGGGCGTCGAGCCCGCGGATCGGCGCGCCCCGCGCGATCGCCCCGGGGTAGCCCTGGGCCGCGAGCACCACGCACACCGCCGCGCGCGGGTCCCAGTCGATCGTCGCGCCCGCCAGGTGCCCGTCGGACGCACGCACCAGCAGGTCGACGAGGTCCGAGCGCAGCCGCGCGAGCAGCACCTGGCACTCGGGGTCGCCGAAGCGGACGTTGAACTCGAGCACCTTCGCGCGTCCGTCCTCCACCATGAGCCCGGCGTACAATACGCCCGCGTAGCGAATGCCGCGCCGGGCGAGCCCGCGGACGACCGGCTCCATCACGTCGCGCATCACCTGCGCGTGGATCGCCGGCGTGGCGACCGGCGCGGGCGAGTACGCCCCCATCCCGCCGGTGTTCGGCCCCTGGTCGCCGTCGGCGACGCGCTTGTGGTCCTGGGCGGTCGCGAGCGGCAAGACCGTGGTCCCGTCGGTGAGCGCCATGAACGAGAGCTCCTCACCCCGCAGGAACTCCTCGACCACCACCTGCGCCCCCGCGTCGCCGAACAGCCGCCGGCGCATGATCTCGTCGACGGCCTCGAGCGCCGCCTCGACCGTCGGGCAGATGAAGACGCCCTTGCCGCTGGCGAGCCCGTCGGCCTTCACGACCACGGGCGCGCCCACCTCGCGGATGTAGCGGATGGCGTCGTCCGGGTCGCGAAACGCACCGAAGAAGGCGGTCGGCACCTTCTCCTGCCGCAGCAGCTCCTTGGTGAAGACCTTCGAGCCCTCGAGCTGCGCGGCGGCGGCCGTCGGACCGAAGGCCCGCAGCCCCGCGTCCGTGAAGCGGTCGACGATGCCGAGCGTGAGCGGCAGCTCCGGACCGACGACGGTGAGATCGATCCGCCGTTCCTGCGCGAAGCGCACGAGCGCCTTCACGTCGTCGGCGGCGATCGGCACGCACTCCGCGAGCGTCGCGATGCCGGGGTTGCCGGGCGCGCAGAAGAGCTGCTCCGCACGCGGGCTCTGTGCGAGCTTCCAGACGAGCGCGTGTTCGCGCCCGCCTCCACCGACGACGAGAATGCGCATGGGCTAGTGCCGGAAGTGTCGCACACCCGTGAGCAGCATGGCGACGCCCTTCTCGTCGGCCGCCGCGATCACCTCAGCGTCGCGGGCGCTGCCGCCGGGCTGCACGATCGCGGTGGCGCCCGCCGCCACCGCTTCCAAGAGCCCGTCGGGGAACGGGAAGAACGCGTCGCTCGCGAGCACCGAGCCGGTCAGGTCGATCGTCTCGCGCCGGGCACGCGCGACGGCGTTGCGAATGGATTCGACGCGCGAGGTCTGCCCGCCACCCACGGCGAGCGTCCGGTCGGCGGCCGCGAACACGATCGCGTTCGACTTCACGTGCTTCACCACTTTCCAGCCGAACCGCAGGGCCGTGAGCTCGGCCGGAGTCGGCGGCCGGCGCGTGACCACCTTCGCGGTCTCGAGCTCCGAACCAGGCCGGTCCTGGTCCTGGACGAGCAGCCCGCCCAGGACCCCGCGGACGGCCGGCGCGCTCGCCGGCGCGGCGTCGGGATGCCAGCGCACGAGCCGGCGGTTCTTCTTGCGGCGCAGAAAGTCGAGCGCGTCGGGTGCGAAGTCGGGGGCGATCAGCACCTCGGTGAAGAGCTCGTCGACGGCGTGCGCCAACGGCAGCGTCCAGGGCTTCGTGCACACGACGATGCCGCCGAAGGGCGACTCCGGGTCGGTGGCGAAGGCGCGCTGCCATGCCTCGAGCGGGTCGGCCCCGGTGCCGACGCCGCAGGGCGTGTTGTGCTTGAGGATCGCGATCGTCGCGGCGCGCTCGGCCAGGAACTCCTGCGCGAGCGCCAGCGCGGCGTCGATGTCGACGACGTTGTTGTAGGAGAGCTCCTTCCCGTGCAGCGGCTCGGCGATCTCGAGGAAGCGGCCGTAGAGCGCGGCCTGCTGGTGCGGGTTCTCGCCGTAGCGCATGTCGATCGCCTTGGTGCCGCCCCAGTGGAAGGTCCGCCCGAAGCGCACCGGGCCCTCGGGCCCCTGCGCCCCGAGCCAGTCGGCGATCATGCCGTCGTACGTCGCGGTGGTGTGGAAGACCTTCTGTGCGAGCCGGCGGCGCGTCACGAGGGTGGTCGCACCGCCGTGGGCGCGGAGCTCCTCGAGCACGACCGCGTAGTCCGCCGGATCGACGACGACCGTCACGTCCTCGTGGTTCTTCGCCGCCGAGCGCAGCATCGACGGCCCGCCGATGTCGATCTGCTCGATCGCCTCGTCGAGCGTGACGCCGGGCTTCGCCACCGTCTCGCGGAACGGGTAGAGGTTCACGACCACGAGGTCGATCGGCTGGATGCCGTGCTCCTGCATCGCCGCCACGTGCTCGGGGACGGCGCGCCGCCCGAGCAGGCCACCGTGGATCTTCGGGTGCAGCGTCTTCACGCGCCCGTCCATCATCTCCGGGAAGCCGGTGTAGTCGCTCACCTGGCGCACGGGAACCCCGGCGTCGGCGAGCAACTTGAAGGTGCCGCCCGTCGAGAGGATCTCCACGTCGAGCGCCGCGAGCCCCTTCGCGAGCTCGACGAGACCGCGCTTGTCGCTCACGCTGACCAACGCCCGCCGGATCCTAGGCATCACCGAACTCCTCCACGTACCGCCGCGGCACGCGCTTGCCGACCGCGGTGAGCACC
Organism: Binatia bacterium; assembly: GCA_046327955.1. Taxonomy (GTDB): domain Bacteria; phylum Desulfobacterota; class Binatia; order DP-6; family DP-6; genus JAXLXP01. The sequence goes on from JAXLXP010000015.1 coordinate 3,767, forward strand.
TCGTAGCTGATCGTCTCGCACCACTCGGCGACCTCGTCGGCCCCGAGCACCGCATCACCCTGCCGCCCGAAGAGCACCACGGCCTCGCCGGCGCCGACGTCGCCCACGTCGGTGACATCGACCATCGTGTGGTCCATGCAGACGCGACCCGCGACCCGTGCCCGCCGCCCGCACACGAGCACCTGCGCTCGGTTCGTGTTGAGGCGGTGGTAGCCGTCGGCGTAGCCGGCCGGCAGGACCGCGATGCGCGACGGCCGCCGCGCCTTCCACCGCCCGCCGTAGCCGACGCGCGTGCCGGCATCGATGCTGCGCGCCTGCACCACCCGCGTGCGAAACGTCATCGCCGGCGTGAGCCGCGCCCGCTCCGCCAGGTGCCACGCGGGCGAGTAGCCGTAGAGCATGATGCCCGGCCGCACCATCGAGAAGTGCGCCTCGGGCGCGGACAGCACCCCGGCCGAATTGGCGATGTGCACGTGCGGCGGGCGGATGCCCGCCAGGGCGAGCGCGCCCACCGCCGCCTCGAAGCGTGCGACCTGCGCCCGCGCGGGCACGGTCTCGACGTCGTCGGCGCTCGCGAAGTGCGAGAACACGCCGTCCACCACCAGCGACGGCAGCGCCGCGAGGGCTTCCGCGAAGGCGTGCACGTCCTCGACGTCGAGGCCGAGGCGCGTCATCCCCGTGTTGACCTTCACGTGCACCGCGACCGTGCGCCCTGCGGCCGCCGCGCGCGCCGAGAGCGCGCGGGCCGCATCGATCGACCACACCGCGGTGGCGAGGTCGTGTGCCACGACCGCGTCCTCCTCGCCCGCGAACGTGCCGCCGAGCACGACGATGGGCACGTCGATGCCGGCGCGCCGCAGCTCGAGCGCCTCCCCGACCATCGAGACCCCGAGCCCGGACGCGCCCGCCTCGCAGAAGGCACGCGCCGCCGCGACCGCGCCGTGCCCGTAGGCGTCGGCCTTCACGACCGCCAGCACCGCCACGCGCGGCCCCACGACCTCCCGGGCCTGCCGCAGGTTGGCGCGCAGGGCCGAGAGACTCACCTCCGCGACCGTGGGCCTCCCCTGGATCTCGTGCATGGACGGCGAACCGGAAGAAAGGGAGTGAATACCAGACGACGCGCGGGGCTGTCGAACCGAGCGCACGGGGCAATGAACGCGTGACGTGGCGGATCGACTCCGCAGGCGGACACCATCGCCCGCCCCCCTATTGCAGGCCCGCTTCGCGCATCCACGAGTACGGCAGCTCGAGCATGTCGGCCAGGAGCTGCGTTGCGGGATTGTGGATCGCCATCTGCATGGAGGCGGGGATCCGTCCCGCCGCGGTCATGCGATCACAGTTGACGATCATGACCGCCGTGAAGCGCAACGCGGCGAACACCTCGAAGTAGTGCGTGTCGCCGCACGGGCGGCCGGTCTTCGCGGCGTAGAGGGCCCGCTGCTCCTCGCGCGTGGGCTCGCCCTCCGGGCGCTCCGCACTCGAGCTCTCGTGCGCGAAGCGATCGAACATCAGCCACCAGCCGAGGTCCAGCTCCGGCGGCCCGATCGCCACACCTTCCCAGTCCGTGACGGCCGCGCAGGTGAACTCCTTGAAGATCATGTTGCCGGGCCGGGCATCCCCCCAGCTCACCCCGAGCTGCCCCTCGGCGGGCAGCTCCTTCTTGAGCCAGTCGAACCCCGCGGCGAGCACGGCGTGCCGGCGACCTGCGAGGACGGTGCGGGTGTACCGATCGTAGATCTCGAGCTGCCGCCCGAACCCCGGTCTTGCTCCCGCTGGCGCGAGCCACTCGAGCCCGGCACGCTTCCAGTCGATGGCGTGCAGTCCCGCCAGCGCGGAGAGGCCCGTGTCGAACAGCCGGCGCCGCTTCTCGGGCGTCCCCTCCAGGAAGAAGCCCGGCACGAGCGTGTAGATAGGGTTGTCGGTGAGGACGTCGCCCTCGATGAAGTCCATCACGAAGAACGGCCGCCCGAGAAATCGCGGGTCGCGTTCGAAGCCGATCCCTCCCGCCAGCGGGACGGCACTCGCCGCGGCCACCGCCTCCATCGCGCGGAACTGGACCTCCACGGACGGCATCGCCGCGCCCGTCTGGTCGGGAAAGATGGGCTCGGCAACGGGCTCGATCCGGGCAACGTAGCGCTTGGCGCACCGCTGCGCGCCCTCGTGCCACGAGGCACGGAAGAAGACCGTCTCGTTCGAGAAGCCGCTCGCCGTCGGGGCCGACAGCTCGTCCACCGTCAGCTCCGCGCGGTCTGGCCACCGCTGCGCAAGCCACCCCTCGAGCGGCGCCCTGCAGTGCGAAACGTCCAACCCCGCCTTCGGATCGATCGCCGTCATGCGGGCATGCGCTCCACGTCCACGCGCGTTCCCCGGTCGTTGCCGCCCGGCTGCCCCTTCACCACCATCGGGCGCAGGTGGAAGTAGCCGCCCGCGAGCTGAATGGGGTTCATCGGGCTCGGGGTGAGCGCGTCGATGGGCTTCCCGTTCTTGAACTGGAACTGCTCCCACGCGTGGTAGATGATCACCTGCCCGGGTTTGAGTGCCCCCGACACCATGGCGCGCACCTCGCACTCGGCGAGGTCGTTGAAGACCCGGACGAGGTCGCCATCGGCGATCCCGCGGTCTCGCGCGTCCGCGGCGTTCACGTAGATGACCGGCTCGCCGCGCTGCAACTGCAGGAGCGCCTTGTTGTCCCGCCACGCCGCGTGGATCGACCACCGGTTGTGCCCGCTCGTCATCCGCAGCGGGTAGTTGCCGCCGATCGGCGGAAGCTCCTTGTGCACGGGCAGCACCTCGCCGAGCTCCTGGAAGAACGGGTGGTCGATGTAGAACTGCAGGCGCCGCGTGAGCGTCGGCCACGGGATCTTCTTCTGCACGTGCCAACTGTTGGCGACGATCGTCTCGTTGGGCTCGATGTCGGCCGAGTTGCTGATGTGCACGACGCCCATCCCCACGCTGGTGAAGCGCTCGAAGCCTTTCTCCGCGAGCTGCTGCCATCCGACCCCGTTCAGGTTCGTGCTGACCTCCAGCATCTCCTGGAGCACCGCCTTCGGGTTGTCCTCGGTGAAGCGCCGCTGGAACGTGAAGTCCTCGTAACACTCGTCGAGGCGCCGCGACTCCCCGTGGCGGTCGGCGTAGGTCGTGATGCCGCGCGCCTTCGCCAGCTCCTGGATCTTCTTCAGCAGCAGGCAGTGGAACTGCCAATCCGTCTTCGCCTCGCCCACCGGCGGCACCGCCTCGGTCGTCGGGTGACTGAACGGCGCCAGCGCCGACGACCAGGCGATGTCGTCCTTCTCGTAGTACCCCGCCGCCGGCAGCACGTAGTCGCTGTAGCGGGCGGTGTTGCTCATCCGCCAGTCGAACGTCACGAGGAGGTCGAGCTTCGGCAGCAAATGCTCGATCAGCTTGTGGTACCCGCGGACCCGCCGGAACGTGTTGCCGCCCACGCTGAAGAGGATGCGCGGGGCGGTCTTCGGCACGAACTGCCATTCCTTCTCGACCGATTCCTTCAGGTAGTCGGCGAACTCCCGCGGCAGCGACGGATCCCACCGCTTCGCGCTGCCGTAGAGCTCCTTCAAGCCACCGTGCTCGTAGTGGAACAGCGCCGTGGCGACGAGGGTGCCGCGGGCGTAGTCCTCGCGCGCGAACTCGAAGACCATCATCTCGTCGGAGTAGCCCGCGAGCTTCAAGCGCGCCACGCGCGGCAGCATCTTCGCGGTGAGCAGCGCGGCGCCGACCTTCGGCGGATACTTGCCGCTGATCGCCGTGAGGATCTCGGCACCGGAGATGGAGAGCATCGGCACCGACGAGTAGCCGGCACCCCGGCGGCCGAAGTGCCCGGCCAGGGCGAACACCAGGAGGATGCTCCGCTCCATCTCGAGGCCGTGGTAGAATTTCCCGAAGTTCGTCTGCGTGATGTTGGAGCAGGCGCGCGCCCGCCCGATGCGACGCGCGAGCGCCCGGATCTGGCTGGCCTTGACGCCGGTGATCCCCTCGACCTGCTCCGGGGCGTAGGCCGCGAGTTGCGCCTTCAGGCGCTCGAAGACCGTCGTGACCTTCACCCTGCCGTCACGGGTCTCGACCTCGAATTCGCCTTCCAGCGCGGGCTTGATCGCCCCGAGCGCCAAGCTGCGCCACGGCGCCTCCGCCACCTTCTGCGTCGCCGTGTCGAAGACGTGAAAGACGTCGTCGGCGTCGCCGGCGCGCAGGTCGCTCCCCCGCAGGAACCGCCCGGTGTCGAGCCGGACGAGCAGCGGCATGTCCGTCTGCTCCACCAGAAAGTCCGGCTTGTAGAGCTTCTCGTCGACGATGACCCGCGCCATCGCGAGCGCGAGCGCAGCATCCGTCCCGATGTTGACGGGCACCCACTCGTCGACGTGCACCGCCGAGGGGCTGAAGTCGGGCGCGACGCAGACGACGTACGCACCCTTGTAGCGCGCCTCGTAGATGAAATGGGCGTTCGGGATGTGGGTGAAGTTCGGGTTCCCGCCCCAGATGAGGATCACGTCGCTGTAGAGCAGGTCGTCCATCGAGCTGGTGAAGAGGAGCTTGCCCGTGGTGGCGGTCACGCCGGGTGCATGGTCGCCCATCTCCGCGGTGTTCTCGAACATCGGCGTGTCGAGCAGGTAGGCGCTGCGCGTGAGGCCGAGCGCGTGGCAGCCGTTGCTCGACGACGAGCCGAGGTCCCAGTAGATCGATCCGGGGCCCGCCTGCTCCGACGTGATCGCGTCGACGAACCGCCCCGCGATGTCCGTGAGCGCCTCGTCCCAGGTGACCCGCGTCCACTTCCCCTCCGCGCGCGCGCCGACCCGCTTGAGCGGCATGGTGAGCCGCGCGTGGTCGTACATCCGGTCGCTGTAGCAGGCGCCCTTCTGGCAGCCGCGGGGATTGAAGTCCGGGAGGTCCGGGTTCGTCTGGGGATAGGCGGCCACCTGCTCCTCACGCCAGACGACGCCGTCCTTCACGTAGACGTTCCAGGCACAGCGCTGGTAGCCGCAGTTGGAGTAGTGCGTGCCCTTGACCACGCGATCCCACGTCCACTGCGCGCGGTAAAGGTCGCCGGGCCCCCGGTACTCGATGGCGGCTTGCCGAGCGGACGCCGTCGCGGCCTCCGCGGCGACCGCGTCCTCCATCCGACCGCGGGCTCGCAGATTGACCAGGATCAGCGCCGCCGCGCCGGCCGTCGACCGCAGGAAGCCTCGTCTCGTCACGTTGCCGGTCACACACGCCTCCTCTGGCTCGCCACGCCCCGCCACGATCACCGCGGATCGATCCCCGGGGCGTACTCGTCCCTCGCGGCCCCATCTTTGGTCGATTCCGGCCAGGCTGTGCAAGTTTGCCCTTCCTGGGACCGAGATCGAACCGGACCCGCGGGCCGCGGCGGCGCTGAATCCCGCCAGTGTTGTCAGCATGGAACGCACCCGCTATCGTCCCTCGTCAGTGCAGGTGATCGTGAACGACGATCCGCGTTCGCTGCCCGACGGCACGACCGTGGCCGACCTCGTGGCATCGCTCGGCCTGGGCCCCCGCCGGATCGCCGTCGAGGTGAATCTCCAGGTCGTGCCGCGCGCGACCTACGCAACGACGCCGCTCTCTGACGGCGATCGCGTCGAGGTCATCCATTTCGTCGGGGGCGGGTGATCCAGCGGATGGTACCCAACGACGTCTTCGTGCTGGCGGGCCGCGAATATCGTTCGCGGCTGATCGTGGGCAGCGGCAAGTACCGCTCCTTCGAGGAAACCCGCCGCGCCACCGAGGCCGCGGGGGCCGAGATCATCACGGTCGCCGTGCGGCGCGTGAACATCACCGACCCGGGCAAGGAGAACCTCCTCGATCACCTGCCGCTCAGCACGTACACGATCCTGCCGAACACCGCCGGCTGCTACACCGCCGAGGAGGCGATCCGCACCTGCCGGCTCGCCCGCGAGGCGGGCATCGGCACGCTCGTGAAGCTCGAGGTCATCGGCGACGAGAAGACGCTCTTCCCCGACGTGCCCGCCACGATCGAGGCCGCGAGGGTGCTGGTGAAGGAGGGCTTCCAGGTCCTGCCGTACATCACCGACGACCCGGTCGCGTGCAAGCGGCTCGAGGAGATCGGCTGCGCGGCGGTGATGCCGCTCGCGGCACCGATCGGCTCGGGCCTCGGGATCCGCAACCCCTGCAACCTCCGCATCATCGTCGAGCAGAGCCGGGTGCCGGTGATCGTCGACGCGGGCGTGGGGACGGCGTCGCACGCCGCCGAGGCGCTCGAGCTCGGCTGCGACGCGGTGCTGATGAACACCGCGATCGCGGGGGCCAAGGATCCGATCCTCATGGCGGAGGCAATGCGCCTCGGGGTCGAGGCCGGCCGCAAGGCGTACCTGGCCGGCCGCATCCCGGCCAAGCTCTATGCGACTGCGTCGAGTCCGCTCGACGGCCTCATCCGCTAGGGTGCCCACCCCGCCCCGCCTGCTGCTCGTCACCGACCGGCACGCCACCGGTGGACGCGACCTGCTCGCCATCGTGACCGCGGCACTCGACGCCGGGCTCCCCGCAGTCCAGCTCCGCGAGAAGGATCTCTCCGGCCGCTCACTCACCGCGCTCGCCGAGCGGCTGCGCACGGTGACCGCGCGTACGGGCGCGCTCCTGATCGTCAACGACCGCGTCGACGTCGCCCTGGCGGTCGGCGCCGACGGCGTGCACCTCGGCAGCGGCTCGCTACCGGTGGCGATCGCGCGGCGCCTGGTCGGCCCGGGGCCGCTCATCGGCGTCTCGACGCACGCGCCGGAGGAGGTCGTGGCAGCGGCCGCCGCGGGCGCCGATCTCGCCGTGTTCGGGCCCGTCTGGGCGACGCCGTCGAAGGCGCAGTACGGCCCGCCCCAAGGGACGGCGCGGCTCGCCAGCGCCGCACACGCTGCGGCGATTGCGGTGCTCGCGATCGGCGGCGTCACTCGCGCCGAGGTCCCCGCCGCGCGCGCCGCCGGCGCAGCGGGCGTGGCGGTGATCCGCGCCATCCTCGCCGCCGACGACCCGGGAGCCGCCACGCGGGCCCTCCTTGCCGCCGTCGGTTGATCCCCTTCACTGGCTCGGCGGGACGTGGCAAGCTCGCGCGCGATGTCGATGCCGACTCCCCGCACCGTGTCCTGGCTCTTCCTCGCCGTGAGCGTCTGGGGCGCCTGGTTCACGTACAACGGCTTTCGCCCGCGCTACCGTGGCGGCCGGCTGGCCGTGGTGAGCTTCTTCGCGGGTTGGCTCACGACCGAGCTCGCGCTGCACCACGTCGCCTGGCAGGCGGCCTTCACCGTCGGCTTCGTCTGGCTCGGAGCCCTGTCGGCGTGGCCGGGGTGGGTCGGCCTCGGCATCACGCTCGTCTCCTGGGCCGGGCTCCTGCGCTGCTTCCTCGGCGCCCGCGATGCGGAGCGCGTCGTCGAGCGGGCGCTGCGCGAGGGCCTCGGGGCAGACTACGAACAGCGCATCGCCCCCGACGTCAGTGCCCACTTCGCCCCGGGCGTACAGTGGTCGCAGCTCCTCGTCCCGATGCCGGTTCGGCATCCCGAGGTCGAGCGGATCCCCGACATCGTCTACGCCGAGCACGGCGGGGTGAAGCTCCGGCTCGACGTCTACCGCCGCCGCGAGCGCCCGGTCGGCTGCCCCACGCTGCTCCAGATTCACGGCGGCGGCTGGGTACTCGGCAGCAAGAACGAGCAGGGCCTGCCGCTCATGATGCACCTCGCGTCGCGCGGCTGGGTGTGCGCGACGGCCAACTACCGCCTGGCACCACGCGCGACGTTCCCCGATCCGCTGATCGACCTCAAGGCCGCGATCCGCTGGCTGCGCGAGCACGGTCCCGAGTACGGCGCCGATCCCGACTTCCTGGTCGTGACCGGCGGCTCGGCGGGCGGACACCTCTGCGCACTGGTGGCGCTCACCGCCAACGATCCCGCCTACCAGCCGGGCTTCGAGCACGTCGACACGCACGTCGACGGGTGCGTGTCGTTCTACGGCGTCTACGACTTCGTCGACGAGGCGCGGAACTGGCCCCACGGCGGGCTGCGCGACTTGCTCGAGACGCAGGTGATGAAGAGCTCGCCGCACACCGACCGCTCCGCCTGGGAGCGCGCGTCGCCCATCTATCGCGTTCACGAGCACGCGCCCCCGTTCCTCGTGATCCACGGCGACAAGGACACGATGGTGCCCGTCGCCGAAGCACGCCGATTCGCGCAGGCGCTGCGCGAGCACACGCCGGGGCCGGTCGTCTATGCGGAGATCCCGGGGGCGCAGCACGCCTTCGAGATCTTCCCGTCGCTGCGGACCACGTTCGTGCTCCACGGCGTCGAGCGCTTCCTTGCGCACCTCTACAGCCAACACCGAGCCAGCCGCCGGCCCGCGGCGATCGCGGTGGGAGGAGGACGACAGTAGATGAGCTGCATCTTCTGCCGGATCGTGGCGGGCGAGATTCCCGCCGAGGTGATCGCGCGCGAGCCCGAGGCCGTGGCGTTCCTCGACGTCCAGCCGCTCGCCGACGGGCACGTGCTGGTCGTGCCGCGGGCACACGTCCCGTCCATCGAGGACCTCGAGCCCGGCCAGGCCGCCGCGCTCTTCGACCTCGTGCGCCGGCTCGCCGGACCCGTACGTACGGCGCTCAGCGCCGAGGCCACCACCATCGGCGTCAACAACGGGGAGGCCAGCGGCCAGACGATCCCGCACGTGCACGTGCACATCGTACCGCGCCGGCGCGGCGACGGCGCCGGCAGCATCCACACGATCTTTCCCCGCGACGTGACGCGGCCGCTCCCCGACGTCGGCGCCGCGATCCGTCGGGCGCTCGGCACATAGCAACCGCCGGGAATCGCGGCGCATCAGACACCCAATGCGCGACGCCCCCGGACACGGCGCGGGGCGTGCCCGGGGGCGTCGTCAGTCGACCCGATCGGCGCGACTCACTTCGTGGCCGGTGCGGGCTGCATCTGCGCAGGCTCGGTACCCGGCGTCGTGGCGGCTTTCCGCTCCAGCGTCGCCGGCGGCCGCTCTCCCGCCGGCCTGGCCCCATGTCTGTGATGCACGCCGCTCGCGCTCGCCGCGAGCACCTTGCGTGGTGTCGGCCCTGGTCTCCTTACGCCGCACGGCACCGGACGCGACCAGCGGGCACCGTCATCGGGTTCCGCCACTACCCGCCAGGCGCCCACTCCAACCGCCACCCCGCGCCAACCCGAAGCCAGCGAGCACCATGCCGGCAACGGTGGAGACGAGGCCCGACCAGGTCCGCGTCGCGAGCGACGGGCCGGCGGCACCGACGAGCGCGAGACCGACTGTCACGAGACACATGCCGGCGGCGACGACGGGCCGCCCGAGCAGGGGCGCAGACTCCACCGCGGGCAACGGTGGCACGAGCTCGCCGGTCGCGCGAGCGATCGCCCGCGCGAGGACACCGAGCACGTGGAGATCGTCGGGCGTGAAGCTACCGTTGCACGGGTCCATGACCTCGAGGGTGCCGAGGAGACGCCGCTCGCCGCGGATGGGCATCACGAGCAGCCGTCTCGAGACGAATGGCCGACCGGCCCAGCCGATGGCGTCGGCGTCATGGACGAGCGTCGGGCATGCCATGACGCGCGGCGCGGTGCGGGCGGCGCGACGCGGACGTGGAGCCGTCCACGAGACGGCGCTGGTCTCCACATCGAGCAGATCGAGCAGCCGGCGCGCGACGTAGGAGCCGAAGTCGTCGATGTCCTCGAAGGTGTCGAGCCGATCGACGACGGCCCGCGCGGCCTGACAGCGCGCCGTCAGCGACCGGGTGCCGCGGGACTCCGACCGCCTGGGTGGCACCGTGGCGAGCCGCACGCCAGGACCACGTCGAGAGGGGAGGACCGGGATGCGTCGCTGGCTCCTCTGGGCCACGACAACGCGTCGGAGCATCGCGAGCATCTTCCGAACTGCCTGAAGGGGCATAGTCTCACGCGACGAGATCATCCCGATCCTCCCTCGACGCAGGCTGGGATCAGCAAGGGCGGTGCCATGGAAGGCCCACACACGGACAACGGGCCGAGCTGCGCGAACGTCCAGGATCCCGGACGACGTCCGGGATCCTGGACGCGCACGCGCTTCAGCTGCGGGTGCGCTCGAGGCCGAAAGCGCGGATCAGGCTGTAGACGTGGGAGCGCGCGACGTCGAGCCGGCGCGCTGCCTCGACGACGTTCCAGCCGTGCTCTTCCAGCGTCTGGCGCAGCAGCCGGGCCTGGAAGCGCCGGGTCGCCTCCTGGAAGGTGAGCCCGCTGCCGTCGTCGCTCACGGGACGCGCCGACTCGCCGAACAGATGCGCGCGCTCGACGCGGCCCGCACCGCGGCCGGCCGCCCGGATCGTCGCGGCCTCGACGACGTTGGCGAGCTGACGCACGTTGCCCGGCCACTCGCCGGCCTCGAGCGCGCGGAGCGCACCCGGCGACAGCGTGACCCGCGGCAGCCGGTGCCGCTCGCACGCGCGCGCGCAGAACCACGTCGCCAGCTCCGTGACGTCCTCGCGCCGCTCGGCCAGCGACGGGACGCGGATCGGAAGCACCTGCAGCCGGTAGAGCAGATCTTCCCGGAACCGGCGGGCGGCGACGGCCTCGGCGAGATCGGCATTGGTGGCCGCGATCACCCGCACGTCGGCCTGCACGGCCCGGGTCGCACCGAGCGGAAAGTACTGCTTCGCGTGCAGGAGCTGGAGCAGCTTCGCCTGCGCGGCGAGCGGCAGCTCCCCGACCTCGTCGAGGAGCAACGTTCCGCCCGCCGCGGCTGCGACCTTGCCGTCGATGCGGCGGGTGGCCGTAGAGTGCGCGCCGGGGAGCGCGCCAAACAGCTCGCTCTCGACCAACGTCTCGGGCAGCGCGGCGCAGTTGAGCTCGACGAACGGCCCGGCCCGCCGCGGCCCGTTGTCGTGGATGACGCGGGCGAGCTGGCTCTTTCCGGTGCCGGACTCGCCGGTGAGCAGCACGCTCACCTCGAGCGGAGCGACGAGCGCGACCTCGCGCAGGACCGCGGCCAGCGCCACGCTGCTGCCGACGATGCCATCGAGGCCCAGCGTGGCGCGCAGCGGCCGCGTCGGATCGGCATCCGCTTGCCGCCGCTGCCGCACGAGCAGCGAGTCGGCGAGCGGCGCGAGGTGGCGCGCGAAGAGCTCGGCGAGCGCGCGGTCTTCGCGCGAGAAGAGGCCGCCCGCCTCGCGCCCTTGGAGATACACGACGCCGAGCGGGGGATCCGTACCGATCGGAGCGCACAGCACCGCGTCGATGCGCGCGATCCGGACGCTCTCGCGGTCGCGGAAACGGGGGTCGAGGAGCGCCGATGGCGTGACCACGGTCTCGCCGGTGGCCAGCGCCTCCGCGACGATGCCACGGGAGGTGACGGTGCGCACCGCCTCGACCTCCTGGTCCGAGAAGCCGTGCGCCATCCAATAGCGCTGGTCGGCCGCCTCGGCCTCCGCGTCGCGCAACTCGAGGTAGCCCTGGCGGGCCCCCGCCGTCTCGACTACCAAGGCCAGGGCCTCGCGCAAGAACGGCTCGACGGCGGTCGCCTCACCGAGCCGCAGCAGGCGGCGGTAGAGGTCACGCTCGAGCCGGCAGCGCCTCGCGTCGGAAGACTCCTCGGACATGGTCACCCTTCCCTACCACCAACCTGTATTACTCGGGAACCCGTGAAGACGGGAGGCGCCCCCCGATGCCCAGCGATCTAACAAAAAGAAGTGTTTTCCCTTGACAGCCATCGACCGCTTCGCCTAGCTTCGCTTCCTTGCTCGTCCTGGACGAAATCGGCAGGGAGGCGCGGATGCTCATCGAGGCGCACGTCACCAAGGCCGTGGTCGACGGCGAATACGGAGAGATCACGGTCACCCTGCGCCCGACCGCAGACGTCGGTCCGGTCGCGCTGACCGTGCGAGAGGCCGCCATCGCGACGACGGACGGTGCGGACGCCCCCCCCGGCCTCGCCTTCCTGCCGAGCGACGAGGGCTACGTCGTCGCCGGGATCAAGGCTGACGAGAGCTGCAGCCGCGCGTTCGCCGTCAAGCCGATCGGAGCCGAGGCCGGCAAGACCTACACGGTCGAAGCCTCGGCCACGTCGGGCGACACCAGGCTCGCGAGCACGCGACTCGCGATCTTCGTGGAGGCCCGTCCCGAGGTGTACGCCGCGCTCGGGGCCGTCGAGCACCTCCGCCGCACCCTGCTCGGCGCGTACGAGGCGCTGAAGCAGGTCGGGCGCGACGTGCATCGCGAACACGGCACGGTGCTCCCCAACACGCGCGTCGAGGCGCCGCAGAAGACGCTCGAGCCCGAGAGCCTGCAATGGGCCCTCGACATGGTCGAGCAGGGGACGCGCTACTTCCGCGACCGGGTCCCGCAGCCGAAACGCTGAGCGTCGTGCGCACCGGGCCGCCCCTCGTGGTCGCGTTCCGGGACGACGGCCCGCTCACCCCGCTCCGGCCGCTCCGTCTCCTCGACGCGCCTGGTCCCGCCCTCCTACGCCAGAATCTCTCGTCGGTGCGCACCGAGTGCAACCCGCCGCCCGCACGCGCCCGCCGCATCGGGCTCGACTGCCCGGCGCACGTGTGGTGTCTCTTCGACGCGAACGACCTCGACCGCACCCTCGCCGCCTGCCGAGAGCTGGCCGGTGAGGGGCTGGCACTGACCGCGGTCCGCGGTCGTACCGTCCCGCGCGACGCCCGCGACACCTTCACCGCCATCGCGTTCGAGTCCGCTCTCCTCCCGCTCCTCTGCGACGCCGGCCAGGATCGCCCACCGCGCTGGCTGCACCCCGTCCTGCTGGCCGAGGCGCTCGATCCGCTGCGTGGCCGGGTGCGCTACGGCGTCGTCTTCGGCCGCATTCCCGAACCGGGCGTGCTCGACCTCGCCGACGTCGGCCGCGCCGGCGTGCGCGAGGGCGCGCCGAGGCCGCCCTTCCCCAGGACACGAGCCCGGCCGATGCCGCCGCGCTCATCCCCGCGTTGGTCCGCGCGGGCGCGGACACCGTGCTGTTGGTCGACAACGGCGGCGACGTGACCGCGCTGGGCGCCGCCCTCGCGGCCAGTGGCCGCCTGGGTGCGTGGTTCGGCGTCGCGCGCCGGCCGATCCCACCCGCCGTGCTCGCCGCCCGCGTCCCGGTCTACCTCTGGTTCGAGCCCGAGGACGTGGTCCCTCCGGTCGTGCCGGCCGGTCGCGCTTGCGCGTTCGTACCGGTCGGGGTCGACGGCGAAGACGTGCCCACTGCCACGGCCCGGCTTCTCGCGCTTCGCGACGCCGGCTTCGGCAGCCTCGTTCCACGCTTCTTCATCCCCGTCCCGAACACGCGGGAGTGGCGCCAGCTCGAGCGCCGCTGGGGACTGCGTCCGGGCGCCCGCGCTTCCCTCGACGGTACGCGGCCGTGCTTCGCGCTCTCGGGTTGGGAGCCTGCCGATGGCCCCGAGCTGCTCGCCCTCTGGACGCGCGCCAACCAGCCGCCCGCGAGCACCCCGCGCACCACGACGACCTCGACGACGACGTACTCGCTGCGCGGCCTGAGCGCCGTCGTCGACGGCTACCTGGCGAACCTCCCCGTCCGCGGTCCGCTGCACCACGCGCACGACACGGTCCACGCGCTCCTCGCGGCGCTTCCCGGCGCGCCGCCCGTGCTGGCACCGATCGACGAGTACCCGTTCGTCGCCTGGCAGGGCCAGAACCTGGTGCACGTGGTCCAGCGCGCGCTCGAGCAGCGGCTGCGCACCGTCGACGGTGCGTCCGAGCCGCTGCTGCGCGCCCTGCAGCATGCCGTGCTCGCCGGCGGCAAGCGGATCCGCCCGATCCTCGTGTTGGTTCTCACCTGCGCCCACGACGTGCCGCTCGAGGCGGCCCTGCCGGCCGCGCTCACCACCGAGTGGGTGCACAGCGCCTCGCTGATCCAGGACGACCTGCCCTGCATGGACGACGACGTCGTACGCCGTCACGGCGCATCCACCCACCTGCGGCACGGCGAGAGCCTCGCGCTGCTCGCGTCAGACGCGTTGATCGCCCTGGCCTTCGAGGACCTCGCGGCGCTCGCTGCCCATCCGGCCGTGGGCGGGGTGCGCGCGGCGGCGCTGGTCGGCCATCTCGCACGGGCGATCGGCCCCGCGGGGCTCGTCGGCGGGCAGGCCGCGGATCTGCTCGCGCGCGAGGCGGGGAGACTCGGTCCCGCCGACGTCCTCGACGTCCACCGGCGCAAGACCGCGCCGCTGTTCGCGCTGGCGGCGGACCTCGCGACCACGCTCGCCGACGTCGCTCCGGAACGAGCACGCGCGCTGCGGGCGACGCTCGTCGAAATGGGCGTCGCCTTCCAGATCATCGACGACGTGCTCGACCAGACCCCCGGGAACGCGGCGTTCGGGCGGCCCGCGGGCAGCGACCGCCGTCGCGGCCTGCCCACCCTGGCGAGCCTGCTCGGCGCGACGGAGGCGCGGCGACTCGCCGGGCGCCGCCTGCGTCCCCACCTGCGCGTGACCGACACCGACATCCACCTCCACCCGTTGGCGCAGCTCGCCCGCTTCGTCCTCGAGCGGCGGCACTAGAGCGATGCCCGCTGCGAGCCCCGCGCCGCCGCGCGCCGAGCGGTACCGGTTGGGATATCCGATCGGTCACGGGACGATGGGGGTCGTCTACCGGGCGTACGACACGGAGCTCGGGCGCGAGGTGGCGCTCAAGACGCTGCGGCGGCCCGATCCCGAGGACCTCTATCGCCTCAAACGTGAGTTCCGCGCGCTCGCCGACCTCGGGCACCCGAACCTCGTCCACCTCTTCGACCTCGTCGTCGACGAGACCCGCAGCTTCATCACGATGGAGCTGGTGACCGGCACCGACCTGGTCACGCACGTGCGGGGCGCGGATGCGGGCACGGGCGCACTCGCGCCGGACGGCGTCGCCCGACTGCGCGCCGCGCTCCGGCAGCTCGTAGCCGGGCTCTCGGCGCTGCACGACGCGGGGAAGCTGCACCGCGACGTCAAACCCTCCAACGTGCTGGTGACCACCGCGGGCCGCGTCGTCCTCCTCGACCTCGGGCTGGTCGCCGAGCAGGCACGGGGCGCGGGTGGCCCCGGCGACGGCGACGGCGGTGAATTCGTCGGCACGCCCGCGTACATGGCGCCCGAGCTGCTCGACGGTGCACCGCCTTCGCCGGCCGCCGACTGGTTCAGCCTCGGCGTCGTGCTCTACGAGGCGCTCGCGGGACAGGCGCCCGTCGCCCACGCATGGCGCCGCGGTGCAGCGCCGCTCGCCGCCGTCGCCCCCGAGACGCCGCCCGACCTCGCCGCCCTGGTCGCCGCGCTGCTGCAGTGCCGCCCGGAGGATCGGCCGAGCGGCGCCGACCTGCACCGATGGCTCGCGCTCCCCGGAGAGGAGGCATCGCACCCGCCGCCGTCCATCGCGACCGTATGGGAGGCTCCGTTCGTCGGCCGCGACACCGAGAGGGCCGCGCTCGGCAGGGCTCTCGCGGCGACCCGCACCGGGAACCCGGTGGTCGTCCACGTCCGCGGGCCGTCGGGCATCGGCAAGACCGCGCTGCTGCGGCACTTCGTCGACGGCCTCACCGGCCGCGAGCGACCGGTCGTCCTCGCCGGCCGCTGCTACGCGCAGGAGTCGGTCCCGTTCGAGGCGCTCGACAGCCTCGTCGACATGCTCAGCCGATTCCTGGTGGCGCAGCCGGACACGGCGGTGAAACGCTGGACGCCCGTCCACCTCTCGGCGCTCCTGCGCGTCTTCCCGGTGCTGCGCCGCGTCCCATCTTTCGCGGACGCCGCGGGTACCGACCCCGCTCCCGAGCCGCTCGTGCTGCGGCGGCAGGCGTTCGCGGCGCTGCGCGAGCTGCTCGGTCGCCTCGGCCGGGAGCGATCGCTCGTGGTGTGGATCGACGACCTGCAGTGGGGCGACCTCGACAGCGCGGCCTTCCTGCGTGACCTGGCAGCGCCGCCTGCCCCACCCCCACTGCTGCTCGCGCTCTCGTACCGGACCGAGGACCACATCACGAGTCCGCTGTTACGCGCGCTGCTCGATGCGGGCCTCGCCGAGGAGGCCAGGCCGCCCACGTTCCTCGACGTCGGGCCGCTTCCCGCCGACGCCGCCCGCACGCTCGCGCGGCACGTGCTCGGCGGTCCGGACGCGGCGCCCGCGCTGCAGGCGATCGCCGACGAAGGCGGCGGCAACCCGTTCCTCACCTGCGAGCTGGCGCGGTGGGCGACGACACACGGCGGCCGTTCGGCCGCGCCCGCGAGCCTCGGCGCCGTGATCCGCGATCGCGCGTCGCACCTCGACGAGCCGGCACGACGGCTCTTGGAGGTGGTCGCCGTCGCGGGGGGACCGATCGCCGGCGCCGTGGCGGCGGCCGCGGCAGGCCTCGGGCAGAGCTGGCCGCCGGTCGCCGGCACGCTGCGCGTCGAGTGCCTGCTCCGACACGGCCCGCTGCGCGACGACCCGACGCTCGAGACCTACCACGACCGCATCCGCGAGAGCATCGTCGGCACGCTGGCGACCGACGCGCGGCGCACGCTGCACCGCCGGCTCGCAGCGGTGCTGCGCGCGGAGCCCACCCCCGACCCGCTCGCGCTGCTGCGACACTACGAGGGCGCGGGTGACCTCGGCGAGGCTGCACGCTTCGCCATCGTCGCCGCCGAGCAGGCCGCGCAGGCGCTCGCGTTCAACCAAGCGGCACGGCTGTTCGGCGTCGCGCTCACGCTCCGCCCCGACGACCCCGATCGTGCGCGCCTGCGCGCGCGCCAGGCCGAATGCCTGGCCAACGCCGGCCTCACCGCAGAAGCCGGCCAGGCGTTCGCCGATGCCGCGAACGAACGCGTGCACCGGGCGCCCGCCGACGCCGAGGTCCTGCGACTCCGGCGCTGCGCGGCCGAGCAGTATCTCCGCGGCGGACACTTCGACGCCGGGCTGCGCATGCTGCGCAGCGTTCTCGCCACGGCGCACGTCACCTACCCCGAGTCCGCCCTGCGCGCCGCCGTGGCCGCGCTCGGACAGCGCGCGCTGATCCGCCTGCGCGGCCTGCGTTACGACCTGCGGGCCGCCGACACCGTGCCCGCGGCGAGCCTCGCGCGCCTGGACGCCTACTGGTCGGCGGCCGTCGGCCTCGTGTGGGTCGACCCGATCCGCGGCGCGGACTTCCAGGGCCGGCACACGCGGCTCGCGTTGCGCGTCGGCGAGCCGGTCCGGCTCGTCCGTGCGCTCGCCACCGAGGGCGCGTTCCTGGCCGCGCTGGGCGGCGCCGCGCGCCGCCGTCGGGCGCAGGGCGCCCTGGTGGCCGCCGCCGAGGTCGCGGGCGGTCTCGGCGACCCCGCATCGATCGGGCTCGCGGAGGTGTGCGCGGGCGTGGCCGCGTACTTCAGCGGACGGTTCGACGAGGCGATCCGGCTCGCCCGGCGCGCGGAGCGCACGCTGCGCGCGGGCTGCGTCGGTGTCGCGTGGGAGCTCACCAACTGCCACATCGCCCGCCTGTGGTCGCTCGCCTACTCGGGACGCATCACCACCATCGACTCGCTCCTGCCCGAGCTGCTGCGCGAGGCACGCGACCGCGGCGATCTGCTCACGACGGCGAGCCTCGCCGCCTTCCTGCCCAACATCCTGCGCTACCTGGCCACGGACGAGGTCGACGACGCGCGCCGCCAGGCAACCGACGCGCTGGTCGGCTGGCCCGGCACCGGCTTCCTGCTGCCTCACTACTATGCGCTCTACTCGCAGACCTGCGTCGACCTCTACGCCGGCGATCCTGCCACCGCCTGGCGGCGGCTCGAGGGCACCTGGGGACGGCTCCGCGGCTCGATGTTGCTGCAGTTCCAGATCATCCGAACCGACGTGACGGCGCTGCGCGCGCGCACGGCGATCGCGCTCGCCCTGACGGCCGAGCCCAGGGCGCGCGCACGCCTGCTCCGTCTGGCCGAGCGCGCGGCGCGGCGCGTGGCGAGCGAGGACCTGCCGTGGTGCGCGCCGTGGGCGGCGACCATCCGCGCCGGGCTGGCGTTCGCGCACGGCGACCGCCCCGCAGCCCGCGACGCGCTCGACGGCGCCGTGCGGGGCTTCGAGGACGCCGGCATGGCGCTCCTGGCGGCCGCGGCCCGGCGACGTCTCGGCGATCTGCAGGACGGCGCGGACGGCGCCGCGACCCGGGCAGCGGGCGAGGAGTGGATGGCCGCGCAGCACATCCGCGCCCCCGAAGCGATGACCAACCTCCTGTTGCCGCGCCCCCCCGCGGCACTCAGGGGAGCAGACTGAACGGGTCGAAGAGCAGCATCTTCTGCACCAGGAGGATCGCCGCCACGATGTCGCCCGGCGGGATCGCGTCCATGACGTGCGGGAGGCCGCGCAGATGGCGCTGGTCGTCCATGGCCCGCGCAGCCCCGAAGACCTCCTCGGTGAGCGGCCAGATCGTGCACTCCGGCTCGGCGCTCCCCGCGCGTTCGAGGATCGCGTTCACGGCCCGACGCGCAGCCTCGTTCGCGCCTTCCATGGTGGCGAGCTGGGTGTGGGTCTTCACGTAGTCGGAGGCGAGGAAGAGGTTGTCGATGCTCTTCAAGGCCGCGTCGGGACGAAACTGCCAGCTTCCCATCGGGTGGATCAGGAGCGGAGTCTTGTTGGCCGTCGCCATGCCGGTCGCGTCGAAGAGGATGTCGTCGTCGAGGTACTGGTTGGTGAGGTCCCCGTCGCGCAGGACGTTCGGGCCGAGCGCGTCTCGGAGCTGCGCGCGAACCTCGCCGAGGATCACGCGGTCGGGATGCGCGGGGTCGAGGGTCCCCGCCTCCCGGGCCGTCTTGCCCAACCGCGGGCTCTTGCGATCCCAGTCGGCGATGCACACGGAGAAGATCCCCTTCGTGTTGCCGTCGCCGTAGTCGTCCTCGACCCGACGCCCGCTCTTGGCCCAGAACTGCGCCTGCGAGACCGACGTGAGGGCCCAGGCCGAGTCCGGGTAGAACACGTGGCCGGGGCAGATCGGGAGATCGGCGTTCAGGAAGAACTGCGCGCCGATCATCCAGTCGGTGGCGACCGCGGGGTCGAGCGCGGCGTTCATGAGGCCGTCGATGCCGGCGTCCACTCCGGTCATGGCGGAGGCCTCGACCACGGCCCGCATGCGCTCGAGCGGCAGCGCGGCGACGTGGTAGTCGGCCATGACGTCGACCGCGACCGGGGCTCCGCCGCTCGCCGGGACCTGCGCGACCACCGCGTGCGCCACGGTCCGCGTAGCCCCGCTCCCTCCGAGCACCAGCTTCGTCAGGGTCGCGTGCGGCACGAACTGCACTCCCTGATCCTCGAGGAACGTGCGCCAAGGGGTGATCCAGCGCACGCTCGTCGGGCCGCAGAGCACCTGGTCGGGACGTTCGGCGGGGCGGGTGTAGCCGAGCATCATCTGCATGGTGACGTCGCCGATGGTCCGCGCGCTGCACTTGTCCGCCACCATCGCCGAGAGCGTGCGCGGGATGGACTTCTCGAAGCGCACGAACGGTGCCGAGTAGAGGCCCGGCGTGTCGAGGTGGAGGAAGTCGGTCCAGGACATGGCGTCGTACTCGGCGAGCCGGCGCTGGTGTCCGCTGGTCAGGTACTTGAGCCGGAACCACGCCGCGAGCGCCACGTCGGACGGGGTCGCGATGTCGTGCGACCCCAGCATCGCCTGCATGGTGCCGAGAACGTCGCCGGGCGCGGTCGGCAGCCGGCGCGGGAAGAAGAAGAGCGGCCGCCCGGTGAAGGCGACCGCGGCCTCGGCGCTCGCGCACAGGTCGTCCTGGACCGCCCCCCGGATGCCGGGGATCTCGAACATGGTCTCGACCACGTGGCGGTAGAAGCCCGGCCAGAAGCGGAAGCCGTGCTCTCCCGGCAGGTCCGCGCGCGGCGGCACGCCGGTGCCCTTGAGGAACTCGCTCGCCGATTTGCCGCCGAGCTCGTCCTCGTCGCCGGCCTCGTAGACGGTGACGTCGAAGCCCCGGCAGACCAGCTCGTGAGCGGCCGAGAGCCCACCCATGCCCCCACCGAACACGGCCACGCACTTGCCCATGGTTCCCCCCTACGCCGTCTCGCCCACGGGAATCAATGCCAGAAAGTTGGTGACGGTCATGGCGCGACCTGCTATACGCTCGCGCCTGGAGGAGGAGCAGTGCGCGCTACCGGAGTGCTCGACCCGCTCACCGGCATCGTCGATTGGCTCGTCGGCCTGCTCCCGACGTCCGTCCCTCCGGTGACGCTCCCCGCCGACGAGCGCGGGCACACGTCGCCGGGCGAGTGGTGGTACTTCGTCGGCCACCTCACGGCGAGCGACGGCTCGGACCGTCGATATGCGTTCGAGGTGACCGTCGTCCGGGTCGGCGACCCCGTGTTCGGCGTCGGCCTCGAGTTCCTCGGCTACTTCGCGTTCGTCGACCTCAGGGCGCGGAGCTACGAGGGCGCCGACCGCCTGGCCATGCCGAGCGCCTACACGAGCACGCCGGCTGGCTTCCGCGTCGTGCTCCCGGAGGCCGCGGCAACGGATTGGGTGGTCGAGTCGCGCACCGACGTCGGCGGGCGGCGCGTGTACGAGCTCGACGTCGCGACCGCGCAGCGCGGCGTGCACCTCGACCTCCAGGAGACCAAGCCGGCCGTCCTGCACGGCCAGAACGGCGTCGCCGACTTCGGCGGCGGCGCGCGCATGAGCTACTACTCGCGCACCCGGCTCGCCGTGACGGGCATGGCCTGGGACGGCCAGGTCAATCGGCCGGTGACCGGCCTGGCCTGGATGGACCACGAGTGGGGCCTGCCCCGCCTGATCGGTCGCAAGTGGAAGTTCTTCGCCATCCAGCTCGACGACAACACCGACGTGGCCGTCTATCGCGTGTGGCGCAAGGGCACGCCCGACGCGCTGGTGACGTACGGCGCTCGGATCGACGCCGGCGGTGGCGTGGCGCAGATCGCGCCGGAGCTGATCGAGGTCACCGATCCGAACACTCCGCTGCCCGATGGCTACCCAGTGCACAACCGGATCACCATCGCGGCGCCCTGGGACCTGTCGCTGCTGATCGTCCCGTACGTGACCGATCAGCGTCGCCGTCCGAGCACACCGCACGCGCTCTACCCGATCTGGTGGGAGGGGGCGTGCCAGGTGACGGGCACCGGACCGGCCGGGGCCACGCTCACCGGACGCGCGTTCGTCGAGCTCGGCGGCTGGGAGCCGATCGACGCCGTGCTGGCCTGACCCTCCGGCGCTACTCCGCCAGGCGGAGCATCCAGAAGTCGTCGGCGAGGTTCTCGTCGAGCAGGTAGTCATAGGGTAGCGTCCCGTAGCCCGCGCACCCCCAGCCGGCACCCCAGGAGTTGCGGACCAGGAAGCGCCGCTGCCGTTCGTCGTAGCCGACGGCGAGGACCGCATGGCCGCCGATCTGCGGCTCGGAGGGATCGGGCATGGGCACGGTACCACTGGCTTCGACCGCGGCGCTCTCGAAGCTCGCGTACACCGCGAAGCCGAAGACGAACGGGTGACCGGCGGCGAGACAGCCCTTCAAGTGGCCAAGATCACGCTCGACGCGCCGGTAGACGAGCCCCTGGTGCTCCTGCGCCTCGGTGTAGCAGCGCTCCGGCGGCCGCTGCGCGAAGCGATCGACGCGGTAGGGCCACTGGGCCTCGGGGCAGACGCCCTGTCGGTGCGCGGTCTTGATGCCGTCGCGCAACATGGCCCCGGCATCGGCGTCGACCGTGTGCTCGAGAACGCGCTCGTTGTAGTAGATGAACAGCCGCGACGGCGTGAACGTCTCCGCGCGCGCCTTCGTGCGCTGCAGGAGCTCGATCGCGCCGGCGATGGCGTTGGCGGTGCAGCTCCCGAGCTCGCCCTGATCGTACACCGGCGGACACGCCGGCGTGAGGTCGACGTGCGGCGGCAGCCGCTCGAGCACGGCGCGCGACGCGGACCAGCGATGGTCCCGGGCGTCCGGCAGATCGGGAATCCAGCCGTATCTGGCGACCTTGTTCGGCATCGCGGAGGAAGCAAGACCGACGCCACGGAAGGCTCATGCGACGGCGCAGCACGGCGGCGGGCGGCATGTCCATTCGAGCGGACACCGCGGCCGGGCGAGCAGACGCGGCGTCCGTTCACCAAACTTCGACCGGGTTCGACTCGACGGTCTCCGGCGTGCGCTCCACGCGCGGCTCGCAGGTGGCGAGAACGAGGTGGCCCCGGCCGGCGGCGGCGCCGGCGACCCGCACCGTGGTGCCGGTCGCGGGCACAGGGAAGCAGTCACCGGGCGCGCCCTCGAGCGCCAGCGAGACGGTCTCGCCGCCGTCGCGCACGAATCGCGCCGTCCGCGCGAGCTGGACCGGCGGCACCGTGATCGCGTGCAGCGTGACCGCCATGGTCTCGCCGCGCGCGTAGCGGTCGAACTCGGTGCGTGCGAACAGGCGGGCATTGCCGGCCGAGAGGTTCTCGTCCACGCGCGACGTCGCGGGCTCCCAGAAGCGCGGGCGCCCGACGTCGACGTGCAGGAAGCCCTCCTTCCGGTAGAGGCCGACGCCGCAGCAGTCGAGCGCGCGGAGGCGCCGCCAGAGCGGCTCGAGCTCCGGGCGCGGGAACGCGACGTCGGTGGCCAGGCCCTCGGTGTGGAGCGAGCCGCCGGCGGCCTTCGCGCCCCGCGCGCGGATGCCCGCGTTGTACCCCGGACTGCGATAGCCGGAGACGACGACCAGCGGCGTGTGGCCGGTCGCGTGCTGCAGGTACGAGAGCGTCTCCACCAGACGGAGCGAGAGCGGGCCCTCCTCCCCGTCGGCGCTGCGCAGGACACGGCGCAGGCGGGCGAGCGCCCCGGCGTCGTACGATCCGTCGGCGCGGCGGAAGCGGACGCGCGCGGTCTCGTCGGTGTGGGCGCTCGCGAGCGCGAGCGTCCCGTCGCCCGCGAGGAAGAAGCGCGCCGGCGCGGCGAGCGCCGCCGGCGCGACGGCAAGGATGCACGCGGCCGCGAGCCGAAGCATCGGGCAACTCTACGCGGCGGGACCACGCGCGCAAGCGCCCTGCCCCGCTTCGCGGTCGGTCGTCAGGGCAAGTCGACGGCGTCGACGGCGAGCTCGAGCTCCTCGACCGCCGTGTCGTCGTTCTTCCCTTCGAGCGTCCAGCCCGTCCAGCGCACCGGCCAGGCGTTCGCGAAGTTGTAGCGCCCGATCTCCGCGCCGTCGCGGTCGAGCAGGACGACCGAGCCGTTGCGGCGCTCGACGGTCCCCGCGCGTACGGCGCGGAACCACTCTCGCAGGCCGTCCGGGCTCGCGACGAAGCCGCGCTTGAGCACGATGTTGCCGAACTTGTTGCGGCCAGGGAGCTTGCGGACCTCGCCGGTCGCTCCGTCACGGTACTCGATGACCTCGGTGGTCACGTCGGTCGACGCGACGGCGAAGGTCCCGAGCACGGCGCCATTGGTCTCGAGGCGCAGGCTCGCCGCCGCCTTGCGTCCGGCCGACGCGGCGCGGATGTGGACGAGGTTCGTCGCCAGGGCGACCGCGGCCAGGGCGACTGCGGCGCCCAGCGTGGTCCTGATCGGAATCGGCATGCTGCACCTCCTCGTGTGTCGTCGCGCGAACGCCGCGCGGCTGTCAATGGTCCGCGCGCAGCAGGGCGAGTCGCACCGCCGCGTCGGCAGCGAGCGTCAGCAGGCGGTCGACGACCGCCGGAAGGAGCTTCCCGCGCGCAAGGCCCGCTTCGACGCCGACGACGAAGCCCGCGAGCTGACGATCGGCGGCCCCGAGGGCGCGTGCCGCCCGGGCCGGCGGCCGGCGGCGCGCGGCCGCGACGAGGTCGTGCGCACGCCCGACCCGGCGCGCGAGGCGGGCGCCCAGGCGGCGGCCACCCCGCGCCGAGAGCGCCGCGCCGTGCAGCGTGGCGACGAGCCCGTCGAGGCGGCAGAGGACCGCGTCGTGACCCGCCACCGGCGTCGCGACACAGGTGGCATCGACGCAGGTGTCGAGCGTACACGGATCGCCGTCGTCGCAGAGGCCCGCCGCGCAGGTCCCGGGCACCGTGGTCGTCGTCGTGGCGCCCGACGGTGTCGTCGACGTGGTGGTCGTGGTCGAACCGCCGGGAAGCTCGAGCGTGGTGTCGGTGGTGGACGTCGTGCTCGTCGTCGTGGAGACGGCGGTCGTGCTCGTGGTGGTCGTCGTGCTCGTCGAGGTGGACGTGGAGGTCGACGTGGAGGTGGAGGTGGTCGGCGGCGCGCCGACGTCGGCGAAGATGGAGAGCGATCCGGAGTTCTTCTGCGGGACGTCGTCGAGCCAGGCGCCGAGCAGGACGTTGCCGCCGGCGAAGCCGACCGTCGAGCCGATCTGATCGCCCTCACCGGGCTCCGGATTCTCGAAGGTGGCGATCGGGGCATCGTTTCCGGCGTCGAAGAGGAAGGCGCGGCCCACGTCGGCCACCGTGCCGCCGTCGGCGTACGGGACGCCCACGAGCACCGTGCTGCCGGCGATCGCGATGGCGGAGCCGAGGCGGTCGTCGGCCCGCGCGTCGAGCCCGTGCCACGAACGCAGAGGGGTCCCCGCGGCGTCGAAGAGGTAGACGGCGCCGGCGTGCGACGCCGCCGTGTCGTCGAAGGGCGCGCCGACCGCGACCAAGCCGTCGGTGGCGACGACGACCGCGCCGAAGAAGTCGCCCGGGCGCGCGTTGGGCGACGTGAGCGTGGCGCGGATCGTGCCGTCGTTTCCGTCGATCAGGTAGACCGCACCCGTGTCCGTTCCGGCGGTGTCGTCGAGGGGTGCACCGACCGCGATGTGCGGGCCCACGGCGGCGACGCCATTGCCGAAGAGCGCGTAGGGCGTGGGCGCGGGATTCGGGATGGTCTGGACGAGGGCGCCCGAGGCCGGATCGAAGAGGTAGACCGCGCCGGCGGCCTCGGCGCCGGTCCCGTCGAACGGGGCGCCGACGAGGAGGAGCCCGTCGGGCGTCGCGGCGAGCGCGGAGCCGAAGAGGTCGTCGAAGGCGGGCGTCGGATTGGCGAGAGTGCGGCGGTACGCGCCGGTAGCGGCATCGAACAGGTAGACCGCGCCCGCGTGCGGCGCGCCGGTGTCGACGTGCGGTGCGCCGACGGCGAGCAGTGTACCAACGGTCGCGAGCACGGTGCCGAAGCGGTCGCCGGCCGTCGCGCCGGGGGCGGTGAGCGTGCGGAGCAACGTACCGGTGGCAACGTCGAAGGCGTGGACGGCGCCGGCATCGGTGGCGGCGGTGTCGTCGAATCGGGCACCGACGAAGAGCGTCGCACCCCAGGCGGTGACGGACGAGCCGAAGAAATCGCCCGCGGCGGGCGTCGGGTTGAGCAGGGTGCGGGAGAAGAGAAAGGGGACAGCCGGGCTCCGCGTCGGGACGAGGATCGCGGCAACGGCGGTGAACGCGACGACGCAGCGGGCGCCGAGCGCGACGGTCCCAGTACGCGCGCGACGGGTCAACGGCCTGACTCCGGGTCGGCGCGGTGACACCACGGACGCGGCGCGACGAGCGCGGACTGGTGGCGAGCGGGCGCGGGCATCCTCAGGGAGCAACGCCCGTGCCGCGTATTGACCGCCGTGGGATCAGCCAGTATCTAGGGCGGTCGTCGCGCCACCCTAGCTCAGTCGGTAGAGCAACTGATTCGTAATCAGTAGGTCGCCGGTTCGACTCCGGCGGGTGGCTCTCGTGCCCACCGTCACGATGCCTTCCTGAACCGCGCGAAGCGCTCCGCCAAGAACTCGCGATTCGGCCGGAGCGGCGATGCCGAATGCGTTGCGGGCGGCGCTCGTCACGACGCGCCTGCCGCCCCGCACCAGCCGGACAGACCGACCAGCCCGCACGCGAAGGGCACGAAGCGATCGGTGTGGCCGAGCATGAAGTTGAGGAGCCCGACCGTCAGCGCGCCGAAGCACAGCGTCAACGCGACCTTCCCGGCGACCACCAGCAGTCGGAGCGGCTGCTGGTATGCCTGCGCCGGACGGCGCCGTCGGACGGCGGCGTGCGTTGCCACCCCGAGGAAGTTGACCGTCCCCCAGGCGACGACCGGTGCGAAGTGCAGCGCCGTATAGTCGGCCTGATGGAGAAACGGGACTCCCATGCAGTGCCACGCGGTGCTCACCGCAAACGCCGCGAAGATGTTCGACGTCTGGTGCCGGCGGTTGCCGCCGAGTGGGATGTAGACGTACTGGATCAGCCAGTTGGTCATCGTCCCCCGCCATGCGCGCCAGAACATCGACGGGCTCGAGGCGGTGAGAATGCCGCTGAAATTGGGGCGAAGGCGAAAGCCGTAGAAGAGGGCGCCGCCCTCGATCACCGACCACAGCCCGGTCGCGAACAGCGTGGCACGCAGGAACAGCAGGAGCAGGTTCCGCCACAGGGCCAGCGTGCTCGTACTGCCGTACACGACCTCGTCGGTCATCGTGATCAGCATCCCGAAGTACATGAACACGGTCCCGGCGAGGACCTTGCCGACACCCGTCCGGTAATCGATGCGAACCTCGTCCCCGAGGTTGCGGTCGAGAAACTCGCGGTAGACCTCCATGGCCCCCGAGCAGCTCGGGTAGAAGAAGAGGTAGCAGAGGTAGTTCCGGAGCGACGCAGGCGCGCCCCGCCCCGCCTCCACCACGAAGCTGAGGTGGCGAAAGAGGACGAATTGGAAGAGGCCCCATCCCGCTAGGGCGATGGAGCCCGAGCGGCTGCGCACCAGCCAGAAGATCGCGATGACCGCCACGATCATCGTCCCTTGAACGAGCGCACGCGCCGCCGGCGTGCGAACGAGCGCCGAGCGCTCTGCCATGTAGCCGAGGAGGCAGCCGGCAAGCACGACGACCATGACCGGCGCACCCACGTACTGCGTCACGAACACCACGCTCAGCGCGGCCAAGGCCCAGATGCGCGTCCCGCTCGCCACCTGCGCGAGCAGCCATCCGGTCAGGACGCAGAAGACGAGGTAGTCCCAGCGGACGAGCAGCGCGGCGATGTCCTGGCTCGGGTGCCGGAGAACCCACCAGCCGAGAGCCGCGGCGCCGACGCCCACCGTCGCGAACGTCGCGACGATGAGCATCCGACGAACGGGACCTCTGGCCGCCCCGTCCACGGCCCGACGAAGCAGGGTCGCGACTGCGGTGACCGCGACGAGCAGGAACGCCAGCTCGATGATCCACGCGATCTCGAGCCCCCGCTGGATCAGCACGTCCGAGACGCCGCGCGCGCGCAGACGCAGTGCCATCCCGATGTTCCAGAAGGCGACTGGATTGCGGATCAGGTCGTCGGTGTTCATCGCCAAAGCAGGGTGGCGGGCTTCTACCGCTGGCCGCACGGCCCGGCAAGGGAACGCGCACGCGCCGGGAACCGGGGCTCCGTGGCCCGCTACGTCCGGGGCGGAACGCCGCCACCCGCTGGGCCACGGCCGGCGCTGCGATTCCTGTCAGCCCGCGATCCAGGCGCGAATCCTGGCGTACACCCGGGGGCAGTCGAGGAGGTCGAAGTGGCTCGTTCCACAGGCGATCCAGCGGTGTGCTTCGGGAAGACCGAGCGCGAACCGCGGGTCGTCGTGGTGGCCGAGGGCGCTGGCCAGCGGCACGAGGCCGTCGCCGAGGAGTCGGCCGCGCAGGTCGCTCGGCGCCCGGCCCGTCGTCGCGCCGATCGCGAAGCTGTCCACGCCCGCCGGAAGCGGCACCGGGCGGCGCGCGTCCTCGCCGTGTGCGAAGCGATCGCGACCGTTCCAGTCGTCGTCGAGCAGGTTGCCGTGACGGAGATCGGTGATGCCCGCGCTGCGGATCTTCCCGAGGCGCGCGAGGGGCGCCACGAGGGGCGCCTGGTCCACCAGCCGGTGCAGCCGGTGGCCACCGCGCTCGAGCGCCGCGCCGTGGTGCGGCGTGCCGAGGAAGACGAGCGTGCGCAGACGGTGCCGCCACCCATGCCCCGCGACCGTCGCGTAGTGGTGCGCGCTCCGCGCCACGAGCCCGCCCATGCTGTGCCCGACGATCGCCAGCTCCTCGACCGGCGCCGGCCACGCGGCGACGAGCGCTTCGAGCATCGCCGTCAACGCCCGCCCGTTCGTCGAGACGTGTCGGCCGCTGTTGTAGTGGAGATAGACGGGCGTGTAGCCGAGATCGCGGGCGAGCGCGGCACCGTGGTCGTGCGCCTTGCGCGTCCATTGCAGGTCGTTCATGCAGAGCCCGTGCACGAGCACCACGATCTTCGTGCTCGGCATCGGGAACGCCGCGGCCAGCCCCGCTCGGGTGGGCTCGAGCGGCTTGCCGTCCCTCCGCCAGCGCATCGCGATCGCCAGCGGGTTGTCGGTCTCCGCCAGGTGGTCTCCCAGCACGCCGTTCAGCGCCGCGATCACCGCGTCCCGTGCGGGCGACGAGTCCATGTGGCCGAGCATCGGGACGACCCGCGCGAGCACGGCGTCGAGCCCCTCGCCCACGGCCCGCGTGACGCCGTGGATGCTGCGGTACACGAGCCAGGGAATGGCGCTCACCGCGCCTTCCACGAGCGGCCCGCCGACCTTGGCCGGCACGCGCGCGATGTCGAGGTGCAGCGCCTCGATCAGCTCGGTCAGGCCCGCGGTCGCGTCGACGGCGAGACGGCTCACGCCGCGAAGGTCCGAGGCGTGGTTGCGCGGCGCGCGGGTCGCGGGAACTTCGCTATCCCAACCGATCACGTCGCCCCTCCACCGCCCCTCCCTCGACCCCATACTCGATTCGCGCCGCCTCGTCACTCCTCGGCGCACACGTCACCGGCCGAGCCCTTCTCCGGCGCGCCCGTCTCACGTATAGCCAGGCGACTGCCTGGGTCTCCACAGCACGGCCGCTTCCGCTTCGGTCGCCACGAGCTCGCCTACGAGATTCATGGGGAGTCCGGCATCCCGTGCGTGCTCCTGCACGGGCTCCTGCTCGACTCGCTCGTCAACCGGGACCTGGCAGCGCGCTTCGTCACGCAGGGGTATCGCGTCGTCCTGCTCGATCTGTTGGGCCACGGGCAGAGCGACAAACCCGTCGACCCTCGCGAGCTGCGCATCGACTTCTTCGCCGACCAGACCCTCGCGCTGCTCGATCATCTCGAGATCGAGCAGGCGCTCATCGGCGGAGTGTCGCTGGGCGCCATCACGGCGCTGCAGGTCGCCGCCAAGGCGCCCGAACGCTGCCTCGGGCTCTTCGTCGAAATGCCGGTGATGGAGTGGTCGACGACGTTTGCCGCCCTCCTGCTCGTGCCGGTGATCAGCCTGGTCGACTACGGCTCGTTCCTCGTGCGACCGTTCGCGCGCCTCATGCGCCGCATCCCGCGCCCCAGGAACGGCCTGCTCGCGAGCTTCCTCAACTCCGCATCGGCCGAGCCCGAGGTCATCACGGCCATCCTGCACGGGATCCTGGTCGGTCCGGTGGTGCCGCCCGCGGCGCGCCGCCGCGAGCTGACGATGCCCGCCCTCGTGATCGGCCATCGCGGCGACCGGTTGCACGCACATCGCGACGCGGCCGAGCTGGCCAACGAGCTGCAGAACGCGCGCTTGCTCGAGACCACCTGGATCGGCGAGCTCCGCGTGACGCCGGAGCGGCTGTGGCCGGAGATCCAAGCGTTCCTCCGCGAGCTGCGGGCCGTCACCGACGGGCTGTCGCCGTAGTCTCAGCGATCGCCACCCGGGCGGCAACGGGCCGACGGCCTCGCGACGTGCACGCCGGATGCGTGGCCGGCGAACGACCCGAGGTCCCGCCGGTCGGCGACTCCGCCATCCTCCGGACGGAGCGCCCCGATCAACGCCTCGCGCACCTGCTCCCGCAGGCGGTGGCGGTCCTCGAACCCGAGCCCGGCGGTCGGAATGGGATCGAGCACCTCGACGACCACGCGGCCGCCGACGATGGTGAGGTACCCGTGGGCGGGCATCACGTACGCCGTATTGTGGAGGGCAACCGGCACGACCGGAACCTGCTCCTGGATGGCGAACACGAAGGCGCCCCCCTTGAACGGGAGCATCTGCCCCGCGGGGGCGCGAGTGCCCTCGGGAAAGATCACCAGCGACACCGACGTCCCGAGCCGCGCGGCGGCCTCGTCGAGCACCCGCTTCGCGACCGCCGGGTCGTCTCGGTCGATCGGGATCATGCCGAGTGCCCGCAGCGCCGTCCCGAGCACCGGCTCGTCGAACAGCTCGCGCTTGGCCGCGTACCGAGCCATCGGGAACGCCGTCATCAGCGCGGTGATGTCGACGTGGCTGCGGTGATCGGGCGTGAAGACGTAGGCCTGCGCCGGGTCGAGCTTGCCGAGCCCGATCACCTCGACGCGGACGCCGAGAAGGCGATTCGTGAGCCGGGCGGACGCCGAGAATATCCGCCGTCCGTAGCCCCGGTTCGGCCACAGCCGCTCCACCCAGACGACCAGCGAGCCCGCGGTGAAGATGTGCGCCCGCCAGATGAACCGGTTGAGCGACACGCGCCAGCCCCGGTAGCGTGACTCGCCACCCGCCCCGGGGTCGATCTCCGCAACGAGGCCCTCGTTCATTGGCTCTCCATGCCGCAGCCCCGGCATCCAGTTCCTAGCGCATCGAGGTCGGCGGTGTCTTCTCCCCTTTGATGGTGCCCGTGAGGGTCGCCCCACAGGCGCAACCGATCGCCGCCGCTCAACGCCTCCCGCGCGCCTGCAGCGCGCCCGCGAGACCGGGATCGCTCGCCCGAACGGCCGCGCGCACGTCGTCGGACAGCGGCCGCTGGGTCCGGAAGATCCACGCCAACCGCTCCCGCAGATCGGTCGATGGATCCGCCAGGTGGCGCGCGAGCGTCACCAGGATGACATCCGCGAGCGGGAGCCGGCGCGACAGCGCGTAGGCGGCCCACAGGCGAGCCGAGACGTCGGCGTCGTCGAGGTGCGGGACGAGACGCGCGCTGACGCGCCCGTCGGCCGGCGACAGGCAGTCGACCAGGCGGATTCCCTCCGGATGCTGGAAGAGCGGCTCCGGCAGGTCGTCCGACGCGAACGCGTCGCCGATGCGCTCGTGCTTCGAGATCTCGCACATGATGTCCACGACTTCGGACGTCAGCCGCCGGCGGAGCAGCTCCCGTGCCCCGTCGACGGCCAGGCGCCGGAACTCCGCCGCCGTCATCCACTCCAGGTGCAGCGCCAGGTGCGCCAGCTCCAGCTCGAGCGCCGACACGTTCAGCTCGCGCACGAGCCGCAGCACGTGCCACCGGGCGTCCTCGTTGCCACGGATCTCCTCGAAGAGCCGGCGCGCCTCGCCCTGCATCTGCTCGGGCGGGTGACGGTCGACGAACACCTGGATGCTCGGCAGGAAGGCGAGGAGATCGGGGCGCGCCATCAGGCCCTGGATGATCCCGAGGCGCCGGACCACGGGTTCGTTCTCGTCGTAGAGCGCACAGATACTCCCGCGATCGGCGGCGGCGGGCTCGAGAGCCGTCAGCCCCGAGCTTTGCACCAGGCCGGTGCCGGCGAAGGCGGCGAGCAGCTCCCGGTTGAGCGCGCTGTCTCGCGCTGCCTGCTCGAGATACCGCCGGTAGTCGCCCTTCGACCGGAAGTAGCGCTCCAACAACGGCGCCGTCCGGTCACCGAGGGGCGCCACGGAGGCGAAGCCGTAGAGTCGCGGCACCCCCATGAAGATGCGCCGGAGCGCTTCCCGGAAGCTCGGGCCGAGCGGCCCGTAGCGCAGCGCGACGACCCGTTCTGCCGACGCCCGGTCGAAGCCGTGATCGAGCAGGACCTGGAGATACTCCCCGGGGCTGCGACTGTCCTCGTCTTTCGTCGCCAGCGTGTTGCAGGCGAGCAGGAACACCTCGCGCGGGCGGTGGAAGAGGCCGGCGCACTGCGGCTGGCACGAAGCCTCCTCCATCTCCTGGAGGCTGAGCGACGCGCCGTAGCCGCCGAAGAATCGGCCCGCGAACTCCGCCGAGTAGACCACCACGTCGCACTGAAGATCGGGCCGGCAGAGACTCGGGAGCCACGGCGTGCTTCGCCCCCCGGGGCGTGCGCGGGCCGTCTCCGCGAGCAGGAGGTGCGGGCTCAGGTCGACGACGTCGAAGTCGGCGGGCGGCAGGTGCGAGCGGAACACCCCGACCTCGTCCGCGCTGTGGAAGCTCAACGTGCAGACCGTGAGCCGCGCGGCGCGCGCGTCCACCGCCAGGCTCAGCGCCAGGCTCAGCGCCACGAGCAATGCAGCGACGACGGGACCGCGGACGTCACGCTCGGATTCGGGGAGACCCATGCCTTCGATGCGCCTCGGCCGGTCCATCGGGCGAGCCGTTCGCCTAGTCGCTTGACCCGCGTTCGTCAATTGCGCTAGGCGACCGCTCGGCGACCGACCGATGACGCTCGGGCACGTCCGCGGTGAGAGGACCTGGCAGGACGGCGGAGGAGGAGTAGGACGCGCACACGCCGGACACGACCGCTCGCGCACGTGGCGGTGATTGCTCTCTTGGCGAGCCTCGGGCTCGGCCGCACCGTCGGCGCGCGCCCACCCGCGTCCGCCCTCGCCGCGGGCGAGGACCGTCTCGCGCCCTACTTCGCGCGCGCCGGAGTTCCGTATCCGCCGAGCACCGTCGCTTTGCTCGCGTTGAAGGACGAGGCCAGGCTGGAGGTCTGGGCCGACGGTGGTCGCGGATGGCAGTTCGTCCGCTCGTACCTCGTGCGCGCCTCGAGCGGCCGGCTCGGGCCGAAGCTCCGCGCCGGTGATCATCAGGTACCGGAGGGCGTCTATCGGGTGGCCGCCCTCAACCCCGACAGCAGGTACCACCTCTCGATGCGGATCGACTATCCCAACGCGTTCGACCGGGCGCGCGCGGCCGAGGACGGGCGCGCCCAGCTCGGCGGGGACATCATGATCCACGGGAGCGCGGTCTCGGACGGATGCCTGCCCGTCGGCGACACGGCGGTCGAGGAGCTGTTCGCCCTCACCGAACGGGTCGGGCCGCCGAACGTGACCGTGATCGTCAGCCCGGTGGACCTCCGGCGCGTGGACGCGAGCAGCGCGGCGGCAAGGGCCGCGCAGCGCCCGTCCTGGCTCCGAGGCCTGTATGCGACCATCGCCCGGGCGCTGCAGGAGTTTCCGCTCCCGGAAGACGACGCGCCGCTCGTGCGGCCGTCGCACACCGCCGCCGCCACGCCGAGGTGCCGGGCCTACGACGAAGCCGACTGCATCAAGCGATGTGGGACGGGAGATCTGGCGAGCTGCGCGCGGGCGGGCCTGATGCGCGAGCGCGAACGGCGAGTGGGCGCGAAGGCCGCGGAGACCTGGGCGTGGCTGCAGAAGGCCTGCGCCGGCGGCGACGCGCTCGGCTGCGCCGAGCTGAGCCAGCTCTACGTCGGCGACGACGGCCCCCGGCGAAACGCGACCATCGCCGCAGACCTCGCGCAGGCGGCGTGCGATGGCGGCGACGGCCACGGCTGCATCTACCTGGCGAACCTGTGCACCGAGCGGATCCTCTACCCCGGGGCACGCAACCAGTGCGACCCGGAGTCCGTGCGGCGGCTCTACGAGCGGGCCGTCGCCCTGCTGCAGAAGGACTGCAGCGGGTGGGGTGCATACGACTGCTACGGCCTCGCCACGATCTACTCCCGCGGCGATCCCCACACTGCGCTGCGCTTCGCGGCGGGTGCCTGCCAGGCCGGTGACCCCGGGGGCTGCGACGGCCTCGGCCGTCTCTCCGAGTCCGACGGCGACCCGACACGGGCCCGCGCGGTCACGGCGTTCCGTTGACCCGATCGTGAGGGATCCTCGCGCTGGCCACCCTGCCCGGCTCCGCCGGCACGCCACCGAGCGCCACCGCGCGGTTCGACGCGCCGCTCACCGGCAGACGAACGCGCGCCCCTTCGCCCGGCAGCGACCCGCGTCGAAGGCCACGACGCCGCAGTATCCGGCGTCCCCGTCGGCCTGCGTCGCGCCGAGCACGATCGCCGCGCGCAGCGGTCCGACCGGCACCGCGAAGCGCGAGCGCCGCGTCTTCGCCACGAACTCGATCCCGCGCCCCGACGCGCGCCGATCGCGGAGCTGCAGCGAGACGAGGCCGTTTGCCGACTGCGTGCAGGCGGGCGGGTCGACGAGGCCCGACGTGTTCACGTACGTCGTGCCTTTCCAGCCGTCCCGGCGACCCCGACACGCCGGCCCGACGGCGCCGCCCGGAATCGGGTTGCCCGTCCGGGCCGTGAACGCGAGCAGCGGCGTTCCGGTCGGGCTGCCCCCATCGTCCACATAGAGCTGCGCGCCGGTCGCAACGGGGTTGAACGGGATCGGAGCGCTCGCGAGGAACGGCAGCGCTCCGCTGAGCAGCAGCTTCTGGCGCCCCGGCACCGCGGCGTTCGTAATCGTGACGACCGGGCCCGCCATCACGATCCCCGTCGGGCACTCCGCGAACGGCAGCGTCGACGTGGTCGTGCTGGTGGTGACGGTGCTGGTCGTCGTGCTCGTGCTGGTCGACGTGGTCGTCGTGCTGCTCGTGCTGGTCGACGTGCTGGTGGTCGTGGTCGTCGAGGTGCTCGTGCTGGTCGTCGTCGAGGTCGTGGTCGTCGTCGTGGTCGCCACGTTGAGGACGGTGAGGACGACGTCGTTGCCGCCGGAGCCGCCGTCGTAGTCGATCTGGAAGGTGACCGCGCCGCCGCCCCCGCTCGGCGTGACGTCGAACGTCGAGCCGCCAGCCTTGCCGTTGAACGTGCCCGTGATCGCGCCGACCCCCTGGTTGTCGAGGATGCGGAAGGTCGCGCCCGGCGTCGGGATGTAACGGAGGATCACGGTCAGGTCGCCGCCGCCGACGTCCACCGTGCCGGTCGCCGCCAGCGTGTCGAACGACGCGGCGCCGTCGAGCTCGATTGCAAGCGTCCCGCCGGAGGTGGCGGTGAAGAGGTCGAGGTTGCCGACCGTGAGCGTCCCGATGCCGCTCGGCGCCGCCCCCGGCGCGATCGTGCCCCCGCTCGACCCGACGTTCACGTCCCCGATCGTCCCGGACCCGGCGATCGTCGCGGTCGCCGACGAGAGCAGCACGTTCTGCGGCGTGGTGCCGTCGAGCTGGAGCGTCGCCCCCGCGTTGGTCGCGCGGAAGAGGCCGTTGAAGCCGTGCGTGCCCGTCAGCACCACCGTGCCGCTGCCGCGATGGATCACGTCGCCGTTGCCGCCGATCGTACCGGTGAACGTCCCGCTCGCGACCTCGAGGCCGACGCCCGAGCTGCCGGCGCCGCTGCCGAGGTCGATCGTCCCACCGCCGGCGAGCGTGGTCACACGCTGGGCCGTGTTGTCGAGCTGGACCGTCGCCCCGGACGCGACGGTGAGCGGCTTCACGCTGATCTGGTAGTTCTGGTGCAGGGACAGCGTGCCGCCGTTGACGACCACCGGCCCGGGAATCGAGCCGGCCGTGACGTTCACGGTGCCGGCGTTGACGACCGTCTGGCCCGTGTAGATGCGCGAGCCGCTCAGCCTGAGCGTCCCCGGCCCGGCCTTCACGATCTGGCCGGCCCCGGTCACGGCGATGGCGAGGTGCGCCGTGGCAGCCACGTCGGTCACGTCGACCGTGAGCGCGGCGGTCCCCAGGTTCAGACTTCCACTCGACCCCGTGCCCGAGTTCCACGTCGTATCCGCGCCGACGCTCCACGTCTGATCGCCGCCGACGAAGAACCCCACGTTGAAGGTGTTCGCGCTCGCGGATGTGAGGCCACCCGAGATCGTGATCGGGTTGTTGGCCCCCACCCCGCCGTCGTCGATCGTGTAGGTCTTGGTCGAGAGCGACAGGGACGTCACGCTGAGACCCGGGAGGTCCAACGTCGTGAGGGTCGTCTCCCCGCCCCCGCCCGAGCCGTCGAACACGAGTGTGTCCCCGGCGAGCGGCTGGGACGACGGGCTCCAGTTCGCGGCCGTCGACCACAGCCCGTCCGTACCGCCGTTCCAGGTCCGCGTCACCGCGCGCGCGCGGACCGGTGCCAGCAGGGCCAGCAGGGCGGCGACCGCGAGCACGGCTCGCGCCGGCGGGGAACCTCGCATGCGGCATACCTCGGCAGTCGGAGGCGAGACCTTGAGCGCGGCTGCGCCACGCCGGCGTCAGAACCGTGACACGGCACCGGCCGGGCTCCTTGACGACCCGCGCGCCGCCAGGCAGTCACCTCCGAGCCCGTGCTCAACCTCGCCTTCATCCACGAGGCCCTCGCCGAGGAGATTCCCGACCGCGCGTGCATCGTCTTTCGCGATCGACGCCTGTCCTGGGCCGACGTGACGGATCGCACCCGGCGCCTCGCCGCCGTGCTCCGCCATGCGGGACTCGGCTGCCACACACCCCGCGAGGCGTTGCGCGGCTGGGAATCGGGGCAGGATCACGTCGCCCTCTATCTCCACAACGGCAACGAGTACCTCGAGGGCATGCTCGGCGCCTTCAAGGCGCGCTGCGCCCCGGTGAACGTCAACTACCGCTACGTCGACGAGGAGCTGCTCTCGCTCTTCCGCAACGCCGAACCGCGGGCGATCGTCTTCCACGCCCGCTTCGCACCGGTGGTCGAGCGCCTGCGGCCCGAGCTTCCCGGCGTCCGGGTGTGGCTGCAGGTGCACGACGACACCGGGAACGCGCTCCTGCCGGGCGCGCGCGAGTACGAGGCGGCGCTCGCGGATGCCGACCCCGCGCCGCCGACGGGCCTCTCACCCGACGACCTGTACATCCTCTACACGGGGGGCACGACCGGGCAGCCGAAAGGCGTGCTCTGGCGCCAGGAGGACATCTTCCGCGGCGCGCTGTGGACGGGGCGACCCATCGCCGGCGTCGCGGACCTCCGCGAGCGCGCGCGGCGCGGCCCCGGGCTGCGCGCGCTGCCGGCGGCGCCGTTCATGCACGGCGCCGCGCACTGGGTCGCGTTCAACACCTGGCACACCGGCGGCACCGTGGTCGTTCAGTCGCACCCCGAGCACTTCGACCCCGACGACATCTGGTCGACGGTGGAGCGCGAGCGTGTCGGCCTGCTCACGATCGTCGGCGACGCCTTCGCGCGGCCGCTCCTCGATCAGCTCCGCGCCCGCCCCTACGACCTCACCAACCTGCGCGCCATCAACTCCGGCGGCGCCATCCTCACCGCGGCCCTCAAGGAGCAGCTCCTCGCACAGCTGCCCCACGTCCGGATCGTCGACGCGCTCGGCTCGTCGGAGAGTGGCGCACAGGCGAGCCATGCGTCGACCGGCAGCACGAAGGCATCCACGGGCGCGTTCACGCTCGCGCCCGACAGCGTCGTGCTGCGGCAGGACCTCTCCGGGCCGGCCGAGCCCGGCTCGGGCGAGATCGGCTGGCTCGCCCGTCGCGGCCACGTCCCGCTCGGCTACTACAAGGACGAAGCCAAGACGGCACGCACCTTCCCGGTGATCGCCGGGGTGCGCTACTCGGTCCCCGGCGACCGCTGCCTGCTCGAGGCCGACGGCTCCCTGCGCCTGCTCGGGCGCGATGCCGTCACGATCAACAGCGGGGGCGAGAAGATCTTCGCCGAGGAGGTCGAGCACGCCCTCAAGCACCACCCGGCGATCTACGACGCGGTCGTGGTCGGGACACCGAGCGAGCGCTGGGGGGCGCAGGTGACCGCGGTGGTGCAGCTCCGCGCCGGCGCGACGGCCGACGAAGCCGGCTTCGCGGCCGAGGTCCGACGGCACCTGGCGACGTTCAAGCTGCCGCGGTCGTACGTGTACGTCGACCGGATCGTGCGGTCGCCGAGCGGCAAGGCCGACTACGCCTGGGCGCGCGGTGTCGCGCTCGCGGTACTCGGCGACGCCGCGCGCTGACGCCCCCCTTCGTCGGGTGAGCCAATTCCCCGGTCGAAGGGATTGATCACCGCGCGGCATCCGTGGCACGTGCATCAGGCACGGCCGGTCGGCGCTATCGGGTGCCATCGGCCGGATGGAGGAGGTGTGTG
The DNA here is from genome assembly GCA_046327955.1 of Binatia bacterium. Classification (GTDB taxonomy): domain Bacteria; phylum Desulfobacterota; class Binatia; order DP-6; family DP-6; genus JAXLXP01. Next base: position 41,552 of record JAXLXP010000015.1, read on the forward strand.
ATGCCCCGCCGGCAATCGTCATCCGCCGCGGCGCCGCCGGGTGATCCGCAAGCCGTCCTGCTGCGCGTTCCCCCGCTCACGCGGGACGAACGATCGCGCTTGAGGCTCACCGTCCGATCGCGACAATTGGCTGCACAGCTGCGGCGGCTCGACGTGCCGAAGGGTTGACCGGCCGGGGCGGCGTCACTCCTCGCCGATCACGTTCCACTCGGTGCAGAGCGTCCGCGCGCCCGTCACGCCAACGTCCACCCACGTGCGAATGGCGCCGGCCTTCAGCCGCAGGCTTCGCTCGCGCTGAAGGCCGGCAGCATCGACGTCCGCCGCGATCGCTTCCTTCGTCACCACGGTTGCAGGCATGTCGTCCTCCGGCGCGGTCATCGGCCCACCGCGGTGAGTGCCGCAGCCCAGGCGTCGAGGTCGGCCGCGCTCCGACCGCTCAGGGCGACGCGGGTCTTCAGCATCAGCCGCGCCACCGCGGCTTTGACGAGCCGCTGCCCCCCGGGATCGCGCAGACGTACGACCTGATCGACCTCCGCTCCGGCGACGGGTGGCGCCTTCTCGAGCCCGATTGCCGAAGCGTCCGGCAGCGCGTCGATCCGGTCGAGCAGCTCCGCGACCCGCATCTGCTGCTCTTTGGCGAAGAAGTCCCGGTTGCGGATCTCCGTGAGGTGAACCTCCGCCGTCTTCTCCTTCGCTCCGGCATCGGCCTGGATGGCCTGCAGCGCACCCAGAAAGGTGCCGGCGAAATAGTAGCGGTCGAGGTCGGACAGCGCCCGCGTGAGCGGATAGGCATCGGCGTCCCGGCCGAGGCCGTCGAGAATCGGGGCGAGGGTCTCTTTCCGTTGCGCGTTCATCGCGACGACCAGAACCGGAACCGTCTGCTCGTAGAAGTAGTTCTTGTCGATCGCGACCTTGCCGCTGGTGATGCCCGTCGCGGCCGCCGCGAGGACCGTCTTCGCACCCTCGCCGCCCACCGCCGTCGTGGCCAGGTTGACGCCCACGAGCAAGACCTCGGTGGCGGTGTCGATCGCCTGTTTGTTGGAAGCGAACTGGCTCACGAACTGATCGTAGTTGAGGTCGATGAGTGCCATCCTCCCGGTAACGAGGCGATCACGCGCCGCACGGCGCTGCTCGGGCGGCGTCTTCGCCGGGTCGTAGTAGTCATGGATGAGCTCGGGACGCTCGAACGTGGACGCCAGCGCCTCGATCTGCCGATCTTCGTCGTACGACTGCCGCGGGAATCCCGGTCGCCGCATGCTGCAGCCGACCGTCACGAGGACCAGCCCCAACGCCACCCCGACCTGCCGCGTGAATGTCCTCACGTTACACGACCCTCAGGTAGCGGCTGTGCACCCACCCCACGAGGTCCATCACGGTCCGTACCGTGGCCATCACGTCGACCTTCCACCACAGGCCGTTGCGCTCGAGCACGTTCACCGTCGCGCCTTTCGGCAGCGGACTACCCTTGAGGGTGGCGTGCTCCGTGCCCGGACCGCTGCGGATGTTGAGGGACGCGGTCGTCGCGAAGAGCTGGGAGGCGCCGTCCGCGCGCCCGACGAGCCGGCTGTGGAAGCTCGCCATCGGAAAGGCGGGACCCGGGTCCGACTTGCGGCGCGGCGCGATGTCGTCGTGGCCGAGCACGTCGCGAAGACCGTACGTCGTGACCAGCAGGCGGCCGAGGGCGACCGCAGAGGCGATCTGCGCCTCCGTGTAGTCATGCCAGCCGCTCGCGGTGTCACCGGGCGGGTCGTTTCGGTGCCGCGCCTCGATCACCTCCGTGTCCGGATAACGTCGCTTGAACCACGACTCCCAGTGATCGCCGACCCGGGTGAGCCGCCCGGCGTTGTCGAGCTCGATGCCGATCGAGTACGCGTTGAGCCCCGTGCGTCCCTGCCACTGGCTCGCACCGGCATGCCAGGCCACGCGGTCGAACGGGACGAGCTGCGTGACTGCCCCGTCCCGCCCGACGACGACGTGAGCGGATGCCTTGGCGGCAGGATCCGTGAGGCTCTCGATCGACGAGGCCGCGTCGCTGCCCGCCGTGAAGTGCATGATGAGGAGGTCCGCCTGCAGCGCGCCCCCGACATTCGGCGACTCGACGAACGGCACGGCCTGTCCGTCGCCCTCCAGCTTGTGGTTGACGATGCGCATGCGGGCTCCCCATGCACGCAGCTTGCCACGTACGGCAGCTAGCGTTCACCTGCGTCCGCCGGTGGCGCCTCGACGCGTGCCGCGCCAGACCGTCCGCTCCATCGGACGCATCGTCCGAGCGCGTGGACACCGCACGCCGCGCGCACCAGCGACGGCGCGCCCGCGCCGCTGGCACACGGAGTGCTCGCGCCCCCGAGGAGGAGGTCGACCATGGACACCCAGGCTGCCCCGCCGCTGTCTCTCTCCACCGTCCTCGAGGAAGAGTTCCTGGCGCTCCACGGCGCGCTTCCCCCGAGCTACCCGTCCGCCGCGGCGGATCCGGAACGGCTGCCCGCCATCTTCGACGCCATCCACCGCCTGTCCCCCCGACGCACGGCCCTCTGCCTCTCCGGCGGCGGCATCCGCAGCGCAACCTTCAGCCTCGGAGTTCTCCAGACACTGGCGCGGCTCGGTCTCCTGCCGCGCTTCGACTACCTCTCGACGGTCTCGGGCGGGGGCTACATCGGCGGCTGGTTGTCGGCGTGGATCCAGCGGACGAATCTCGCGACGGTCGTGCAGGCGCTGGCGACCGGGGCGGCGCCGGGGCCCGCTCCCGAGCCCGATCCGGTGCGCTGGCTGCGGGCGTTCAGCAACTACCTCAGCCCGAAGACGGGGCTCCTCTCGATCGACACCTGGGCGCTCGGCGTCATCTTCGTCCGCAACCTGCTCATCAACTGGGTCCTCCTGCTCCCCCTGCTTGCCGCCCTCGTGGTCGTTCCGCAGTTGTGCCTGCTGCTCGTGCAGCTCGCCCCCGACCCGACTCGCGCGGCGCTCGCCTCTGGGATCGGCACCGGACTCGCCCTCACGGGGATCGCGTACGCGACGCGCGACCTACCCGGGAGCCTCCGGCGCGGATGGTCCGAGCAGCGCTTCCGCTGGGGGTGTCTCGGGCCGCTCGCCGCCGCCTGCGGCCTTCTCGCCCTCGCCTGGCGCTGGCGCGGTGGCACGGCAGGCGGCGAGATCGTTCTCTGGCACATGGCGGCGGGCGGCGCGCTGCTGCACACCACCGCCGCGGCGTTGAGCCGCCGCGGCAGGACACGGAGGCTCGCGCAGAGCACGCTCGCGTGGCTGGCGGTGCCCGTCAGCGGCGCCGTCGGCGGGACTCTGGTCTGGCTCGGCGCGACCCGGGTTTTCGCGCAGGTGTCCGACCCGCGCTGGTACCTTCTCCTCGCGCCGCCGTGGCTCGTGCTGTCCCTGCTCGCCGCCGTCACCGCGTACATCGCCCTCGCGAGCACGATGGCTCCCGAGGAGGATCGGGAATGGTGGGCACGCGCCGGAGCATGGCTCGTCGTCGCCTGCGTGACCTGGGTGACGCTCGTCGGCATCGCCGTGTTCGCCGCGGAGTTCTATCGCGGCGCCAGCGGGGCAGTCGCGACGTTCTGGGCCTCGGCCGGAGGCCTCGTCGGGCTTGCCACCGCGATCCTCGGCAAGCGGAGCAGCACCGGGCTGGGAGAGCTCGCGCAGGTACGCAGCCTCCTCGAGCGCTACGGCCTCAACCTCGGCGCGGGGCTCTTCGTCCTCACCCTGCTCGTGCTGCTGGCCGCCGGCACCGACGCGCTGATCGCGCAGGGTCTTTCCCCCGGCCAGCTCGCGCGTGCGTCGGGCCTGGCCGGCGTCGCGACGTGGCCGGTGTGGGCGCCGCCCGCCCTGCTGCTCGCGCTCCTCACCGCCGGCGCCTTCCTGCTCTCGTGGGTGATCGGCATCAACCGTTTCTCCCTCCACTCGATGTACGGAAACCGGCTGATCCGCGCCTACCTGGGGGCATCGCACTCGACGCGAAACGCCCACCCGCTCACGGGCTTCGACCCGGACGACAACCTCGACATGCACGGACTCGCCGAGGGCCGTCCGCTCCACGTCGTCAACATGGCGCTCAACCTCGTGCGCGGCGACAACCTCGCCTGGCAGCAGCGCAAGGCCAAGTCGTTCACGGTCTCGCGGCTCCACTGCGGCGCGTGGAACGGGCCCAACCACGTGCAGCGCCGATACCGGCCGGCGAACGGCTATGGCGGGGCCGACGGCATCTCGCTCGGCAAGGCGATCACCATCTCCGGCGCGGCGGCGAGCCCGAACATGGGCTATCACTCCTCACCCCTGGTCGGATTCGTGATGACGTTCTTCAACGCCCGGCTCGGCTGGTGGCTCGGCAATCCGGGCTGCGACGCGACCTGGCAGCGCTCCGAGCCCGCCCTGGCGCTGCGGCCTCTCATCGACGAGGCCCTCGGCCTCACCACCGACGACAACCCGTACGTGTACCTCTCCGACGGCGGCCACTTCGAGAACCTCGGTCTCTACGAGATGGTCCTGCGGCGCTGTCACGCGATCGTCGCCGTCGACGCGGGCTGCGATCCGCAGTACCAGCTCGAGGATCTGAGCGGCGCGATCCGCAAGATCCGGACCGACCTCGGCATCGCCATCACCCTGCAGAGCCGCCCATCGCCGGCACAGCCCTGGGCCGTCGGCACGATCCGCTACGCCGACGTCGACCCCGGCGCTCCCGACGGGCTGCTCATCGTGCTCAAGCCCGTGCTCACCGCCGACGTGCCGCTCGACGTGCAGGCCTATGCCGCGACCCACGCGGACCCGAAGAATCCCTTCCCGCAGCAGACCACCGCAGATCAGTTCTTCGACGAGGCGCAGTTCGAGAGCTATCGGGCGCTCGGCGCCCACGTCGCCGAGCTGGCGAGGGCGGTGCTCCTGTCCGCGGTCAGCTCACAGGCGCCCGCGCAACGGCCGGCGGCCTGATCCGGCTCGCGCCGCGCTACTTCCGCCAGGTGTCGCCGGACTCGATCCGCTTCTTCACCGCGGCGAGCAGACCGGGGAGGTCGCGCTGCGTGAAGAACTCCTGCAGGGCTCGCGGCACCGCGATCCCCGTGTCGATGCGAACCTCGTACGCGACCAGCGTCCGCGCGGCGCCGAGGGGCACGAAGCGCCACACCCCGGTGGTGTCGACGATGTCGTGCGCCGCGGCCTTGTCGAGCGCCCAGCGGATCTCGTTCCGCTCGGCGTCGCGGCGCACGTCGAGCGTGTAGCGCACCCGCTTCCACAGCACGCCGAGCGTCACCGCCACCCGCTTGTGAATCGGCGCATCCTCCCCGGCGAGGACGTCCATCCGCTCGACGCGCGGCATGAACTCGGGGTGGCGCTCATACGCCCACACGGTGTCCATCACCCGCGTCGCGGGCGCCTCCACGATCGCCAGCGCGACCCCGCGACCGGTGTCCTCGCCGGCCGCGTTGCGCGTCATCTCCGTGCGGGCCGCGACGTCGCCGCGCTCGAGCTGGGCCCAGTCCCCCGCCGTCACGCCGACCTCCGTGGCCGGCACCGGCATGCTCGCGAGCAGCCCCGAGAAGAGCATCACGGGAAGCATCGCCGAGATCCTGGCCACGGCGGGGCCCGAGTGTCGAACAGCCGCGAGGGCACGACCGGTGCCGAATGCCTGGGCACGTCGACGCGATTCGCTGCCCGAACCGTGGGCACGGAGACTCGCCGCCACCGTCCCCATGGCCCCATCGGCGGCCGCAGAACCCCGCGCCGATCCTGCGGTTCGCGGCGTTGCTGGCGCAGCTGCGGTGGGTTGGCCCCGGCCTTGCTCCTCGGCCTCGAGCACGCCGGAGGAGAACGCATGAAGAAGGTCGAAGCGATCATCAAACCCTTCAAGCTCGACGACGTGAAGGACGCCCTGGCGAAGGTCGGGATCCAGGGGATGACCGTCAGCGAGGTGAAGGGGTTCGGCCGCCAGCGCGGCCACACCGAGCTCTATCGGGGCGCCGAGTACGTCGTCGAGTTCGTACCCAAGATCCGCATCGAGCTGCTGGTCGACGACGCCACGGCACCGCCGGTGGTCGAGGCGATCCGCACCGCGGCCCGCACGGGCCAGATCGGCGACGGGAAGATCTTCGTCTCCGGGGTCGAAGAGGTCGTGCGCATCCGCACCGGCGAGCGAGGCCCGGATGCGCTCTGACGAGAGCAAGACACCAGACAAGGGGGGTTCGCGTATGGTCCGACTCACGACGTTGCTCTGGGGACTCGCCGCGCTCGGCGCGGCGACGCTGGCGGTGGGCGGGCCACCCAGACAGGCGCACGCGGAGGAAGCGGCCGCGGCGCCGCAGCTCCCCGCCTATTTCACGGCGACGAACGACCCGCAGAAGCCCGCCTGGCCCGATCCGACGGGCGGCGCGGCGGGGGTGTGGGCCACGCCCGCCGGCGACGGCAAGGGTGACGTGCCGAGCGCGCTCGCGGTCTCGGACCTCTACGACCGCATCACCCACAACCTCTACTCGATCAACATGGTCTGGACGCTGATCGCCGGCTTCATGGTGATGTTCATGCAGGCCGGGTTCATGTTCGTCGAAACCGGGCTGATCCGCGCGAAGAACGCGTCGCACACGGCGGCCATGAACTTCCTGGTCTACCCGCTCGGCTGCCTCGCGTTCTGGGCCTATGGTTTCGCGCTCGGTTGGGGCAACTGGTGGAATGGCCCGGTGCCGCCGGGCTGGTACGCGTCGCTCGGTCCCGGGCTGTCGGTGCTGAACAGCGGGCTCGGACTCGGCGCCGCGGTCGACGCCGCCGGGAACGCCACCGGCGCGTACACCTACGGCCTCATGGGGACGAAAGGCTTCTTCCTCCTCAGCTCGGTCGGCGACGTGAGCGTCATGGGGCTCTTCTTCTTCATGATGGTCTTCATGGACACGACCGCCACCATCCCCACCGGCGCGATGGCGGAGCGCTGGGCGTGGAAGAACTTCATCCTCTTCGCGCTGTGGGTCGCGCTGCCCTACTGCCTGTTCGCGAACTGGGTCTGGGGCGGCGGCTGGCTGGCGCAGACCGGTCTCAATTGGGGCCTCGGGCACGGTGCCGTCGACTTCGCGGGCTCGGGCGTCGTCCACGCCATGGGCGGGTTCATCGGCTTGGCCGGCGCGATCGTGGTCGGGCCGCGCATCGGCAAGTTCGTGAACGGGAAGCCGCAGGCCATCCCGGGCCACAGCGTGCCGATGGTCGTGCTGGGAACGTTCATCCTCGCCTTCGGGTGGTTCGGCTTCAACCCGGGCTCGACGCTCGCGGGCACCGACCTCCGCATCAGCTTCGTGGTCGTGAACACGATGCTCGCGAGCATCACCGGTGCCGTCGGCGCGATGGCGACCCTGGAGCTGAAGGGCCTCAAGCACGACCCGACGATGCTCTGCAACGGCATGCTGGCGGGGCTGGTCGCGATCACGGCGCCCTGCGCCTTCGTCGACCCCTGGGCGGCGGCGCTGATCGGCCTCATCGCCGGCGTGCTGGTCGTGTTCAGCGTGCTGTTCTTCGAGAACCGCGGCGTCGACGACCCGGTCGGCGCCATCTCCGTGCACGGCATCAACGGCCTCTGGGGCGTCATCTCCCTCGGCATCTTCGCCAACGGGCAGTATGGCGCCGGCTGGAACGGCGTCGTCCGCGAGTCGTTCGTCAAGCTCTACGGAGCCGACGGCGTGCGCGGCATCCTCTACGGCGACGCCTCGCAGCTCGTCGCGCAGTGCCTCGACGCGGCGGTCGTCGCGAGCTTCGGATTCGTCGCGGCGTTCCTCTGGTTCACGCTGAGCGACCGGATCACGCCCATCCGCGTCGCGAAGGACGTCGAGCTCGAGGGCCTCGACATCCCCGAGGTCGGCGCACCGGCCTACCCGGACTTCTCCATCCGCACCTCGCTCCACGGGTAACGCCTCCGCTCCGCGATCATCGCGCCGGTGACGGGGCCCGACCGGAATCCGGTCGGGCCCCGCTGTCGTCTGCCGGCCCGGCGCGTCAGCCCGGGATCGCGTTCGCGGCGATGACGTCGCGATACCAGCGTGCGCTGTCCTTCGGTACGCGCGCGAGCGTCGCGTAGTCGGTGTAGACGATCCCGAAGCGCTTCGCGTAGCCGTAGGCCCACTCGAAGTTGTCGAGCAGGCTCCACACGAAGTACCCGCCGACGCGGGCGCCCTCGGCGATCGCACGGTGGACCTGGGCCAGGTAGCTCTGCAGGTACGCGATCCGATCGGCGTCGTGTACCGCCCCACCCTCGAGGACGTCGTCCCAGGCACTGCCGTTCTCCGTGACGTACACGACCGGGTTGCCCCACTCGGTGCGCAGGCGCGTGAGGATCTCGTGGATGCCGACCGGGTAGACCTCCCACCCCATCGCCGTGTAGCGCGCGCCGGGGATGTGGTGCGGTTCGTCCAACCCGACCCCGAGGAGCGGCACGCGCGCGTCGTGGCGCACGACGATGCGGGAGTAGTGGTTCAGTCCGACCCAGTCGAGCGGCTGGAAGACGTCGGCCAGGTCGCCCGGCTCGATCGGGACGCCGAGCCCCTCGAGCCGCCGCAGCGTGTCCTCCGGGTAGACACCGCACAGCAGCGGTTCGACGTACCAGCGGTTGATGAGGCCGTCGAAGGCGACGGCGGCGGCGCGATCCTCCGCGCTGTCGTGCGCGGGGTGCACGGGCAGGATCTGCAGCGCCGTGCCGATGCGCGCGTCGCGGACGTGGGCGCGAATCGCCCGCACCGCGTGGCCCTGCGCGAGGTTGATGTGGTGCGCGACGCGGGCGTAGACTACCGGGTCCGCGATCGCCGGGGCGTGGTCGCCCGTCAGGTGGCCGAAGATGCCGAAGATCTCCGGCTCGTTGAAGACCATCCACCGCTTCACGCGATCGCCCAGGTGGCGGGCGAGGAGCCCGGCGTAGTCGGCATATCGCGCGACGATCGTGCGCTCCGCCCAGCCCCCCGCGTCCTGCAGCGCCTGGGGCAGGTCCCAGTGGAACACGCAGAGCCACGGCTCGATGCCCGCGGCAAGCAGCGCGTCGACCAGACGGGCGTAGAAGTCGAGGCCGGCCGCGTTCACGGCCCCCGCGCCGGCCGGCAGCACGCGCGGCCACGAGACGCTGAAGCGATACGCCTGGAGGCCGAGCCGCTGCATCAGGGCGACGTCCTCGCGATAGCGGTGATAGTGGTCGCAGGCGCGGTCGCCCGTGTCACCGCCCTGGACGCGGCCCGGCGTGCGACAGAACCGGTCCCAGATCGACTCGCCCCGGCCGTCCGCGTTCCACGCCCCTTCGATCTGGTACGCCGACGTCGCCGCCCCCCAGAGGAAATCCGCGGGGAAGGTGAGCACGCTCATGGCATCGCAGCCTACTGCGCCGCGGCGCCGATTTCGACCCGGTGGGGCCCGCGGTCCCGGTCGGTCCTGCGCGCTTTACCGGCCGCCGCCCTTCTGCCAAGGAGCACTGCGGCCGATGCGAACCGCCCCCGTGCTCCTCGTCTCCCTCTGCCTCGCTGGCGCCTCGCCGGCACGCGCGGCCGAGCCGGGCACGACGATCTGGCGCCCGCTCCGCAGCGGCCTCACGTGGCTTCTCGGCTCCGCGGACGCGACACCGGACGAGCGCTGCGAGCTCGGCGAGCAGGTCGTGGGCGGGCAGACGGAGCCGGGCGCACTCGACGTCGTCGTCCCCGTCCGCAAGAAGGCATGGGAGGCGGCACACGGCGGCGAAGAGGCCGCCCGGCCCGCCGTACGGGCCCGCCTCGCCGGCTGGCCGGCGCGGCTGCTCGCCGACCGCGCGTCCCTGCCGCGCACCGACGACGCGTTCGTCGCACGGCTCGCGCGCGACACCTGGCGCGGGCTCGAAGCGCTCACCGACCGCGAGAACGGCCTGCCCGTCGACCACGTCCACCTCGACCGCGCGGCCGCCGGCGACTACACGAACGTCACCAGCATCGGCCTGCGGCTGATCGCCATCGTCGCGGCGCGCGAGCTCGACCTCCTCTCCACCGCCGAGGCCGTGGCGCACGTCCGCCGCCTCCTCGACACGCTCGAGCGGCTCGAAACCCACGAGGGCTTCTTCTTCAACTACTACGACACCACGTCGCTCGAGCGCACCAGCAACTTCATCTCGTTCGTCGACTCGTCGTGGCTCGCCGCCGGGCTCATGGTGGTGCGGACCGCGCTGCCCGCGCTGCACGCGGAGTGCAGCCGGCTGCTCGCGCAGGAGGACTGGCGGTTCTTCTACGACCCCGAGCTCCGGCGGATGAACCACGGCTACTACGTGCATCGCGGCGCGCGGTCCCGCTTCCACTACGGCGTGCTCTACGCCGAGTCCCGGCTCGGCAGCGTCATCGCGCTCGGCACGGGCGACGTCCCCGAGGCGCACTGGTTCGGCATGGTACGCACGTTCCCGGCCGCCTGCGCCTGGCAGAGCGCGACCCCGGTCGGTCGGACACGCCGCACGGTCCACGGGCACGCGTTCTTCGGCGGGTGGTACGAGTGGGGTGGCCTGCGCTACGTCCCCTCGTGGGGCGGCAGCATGTTCGAGGCGCTCATGCCGACGCTCGTCCTGGACGAGTCACGCCACGCGCCCGAGAGCCTCGGCCGCAACGACCACGTGCACGCGACGGTTCAGCGCCGGTTCGCGCTCGAGACGCTCGGCTATCCGGTGTGGGGCCTGTCGCCCGCCAGCCAGCCGGTCGGGGACGGGTATGGCGAGTACGGCGTCAAGCCGCTCGGCACGCTCGGCTACGGCCCCGGCGCGGTCACGCCGCACGCGAGCGCGCTCGCCCTCGCCGTCACGCCCGCCGAGGCGATCGCCAACCTGCGCACGCTCGCCGAGCGGTTCGACGTGTACGGCGACTTCGGCTTCTACGACAGCGTCGACCCGCGCTCCGGCACGGTCGCCCACACCTACCTCACCCTCGACCAGGCGATGATCTTCATCGCCGCCGCGAACTACCTGAAGGACCACTGCATCCAACGCCACTTCGCCGCCGACCCGATCGCGCAGCGCGCGCTCCCGATCCTCGGCGCGGAGCGCTTCTTCGACTGAGACGGGCATGGCGACGGTCGAGCTCGAGCACGTCGAGAAGGTCTACCCGAACGGCACGACCGCGGTCGTCGACTGCGCGCTCGCGGTCGGCGACGGCGAGCTGCTGGTGATGGTCGGACCGTCGGGGTGCGGCAAGTCGACCGTGCTGCGCATGATCGCCGGGCTCGAAGACGTCACGCGCGGCACGCTGCGGATCGGCGGTCGGGTCGTGAACGACCTCCCGCCCCAGGACCGCAACGTCGCGATGGTCTTTCAGGACTACGCGCTCTACCCCCACCTCACGGCGCGCGAGAACCTCGCCTTCCCGCTGCGCATGCGCCGGCTGGCTCGCGACGAGCGCGCGCGCCGCATCGCGCACGTCGCGGGTCTCCTCGACATCGCCGCCCTTCTCGACCGCCTGCCGCGCCAGCTCTCGGGCGGACAGCGCCAGCGCGTCGCGATGGGCCGCGCGCTCGTCCGCGAGCCGTCCGTCTTCCTGCTCGACGAGCCGCTCTCGAACCTCGACGCCAAGCTGCGCGTGCAGGTGCGGGCCGAGACCAAGGCGCTCCAGCGCCGCACCGCCACGACGATGATCTACGTCACGCACGACCAGGTCGAGGCGATGACGCTCGGCGATCGCGTCGCCGTGCTCCACCAGGGCCGCCTCCAGCAGCTGGCGCCACCGCGCGTGCTCTACGAACACCCCGCCAACGCCTTCGTCGCGGGCTTCATCGGCAACCCGCCGATGAACCTGTTCCCGGCACGCCTCGCCGCCGGGGGAACCCGGCTCGTTCCACGGCTGGACGGGGCCACGGTGCCGATCACGGCGGGCGTGCGGCCGGAGCACCTCCGCGTCGGCGCCGCCGGCGACGGTGGTGTCCCAGCCACCGTCGAGCACCTCGAGTGCCTGGGCCACGAGACGCTGGTGCACGTGCGCGTCGAGGATGGCGCGGAGGGCGTCGTGCGGCTCGTCGCGCGGGTGGACGGCATGCCCCCGCTGGCGCGGGAGGCGCCGGTCGGCCTCCACCTCGACCCCGCGCACGTTCACCTCTTCGACGCCCGCGGCGACGCGCTCGGCCCCGCGCAGTAGCCCCCGGGGCCAGCACGCCGTGTCTGACTTCCCGCACCCTTTCGTGTAGCGTCGCCGTGCGCCATGGCGCCGGCTGACACCGCCCTCGTCCGACCCTCTCTCCACCCGCGCGGAGCATCGGCCGGTGCGCACGCGAGAGGGCTCTCCCCGCTCGAGCGCGGGCTGCGTCTGTTCACGGACGTCCAGCCGGGCGAGGGCCTGACCGCGGTCGTCATGTTCGCGAACGTGTTCCTCATCCTCTGCGCCTACTACTTCGTGAAGCCGCTGCGCGACGGCTGGATCGCGATCTCTCCCGTGGGGAGCCTCTCCAAGATGGAGGTGAAGGCGTACACGAGCTTCGCACAGGGCGTCATCCTGCTCGGCGCCATGTCGGCATACGGCGGCCTCGCCGCGCGCTGGTCCCGGCGCGCGCTCATCACGCGCACGACCGCGTTCTGCATGCTCAACCTGCTCGGGTTCTGGTTGCTCCGCCCGGGGTTCCTGGTGGCCGACGTGCCCGGCGCGGGGGTGGCGTTCTACGTCTGGGTCGGCATGTTCGGCGCGTTCGTGGTGTCCCAGTTCTGGGCCTTCGCCGCCGACCTCTACGCTGCCGATCGCGGCCGCCGCCTCCTGCCGTTGATCGGCGTCGGCGCCACCGCGGGTGCCGCCGTGGGCGCGCTGCTCGCCGAGACGATCGTGCGCCGGGGGCTGCGCGACCCGGGGGCGCTCCTCCTCGCGGCCAACCTGCCGCTCGCCGCCTCGATCGCGCTCACCGTCGTCGCCGACGCGCGAGGCCCCGCGTACGCGGCCGGGCCGCGCGGCGCGCGCCGGCCCGCCGCGCCACCACCCGAGGACGCCGCGCGCGGCACCGGGGCGCTCGCCCTCCTCGTCCGCCACCGCTACCTGATGGCGGTCGCGGGCGTCACGCTGCTCACCAACTGGGTCGGCACCAACGGCGAGAACCTGCTCTTCCGCGTCGTCCAGGACGCGCTCGCCGGCGACCTCGCCGCCCGCGGCATCACCGACCCGGGCGCGGTCCGTGCGTTCGTGGCGCGCGGCACGACCGCGTTCTACGGCGGCTTCTTCTTCTGGGTGAACGTCGTCGCGCTCGCCCTGCAGGCCCTGCTCGCGTCGCGGCTGCTCGCGTACGGCGGGTTCGGTCTCGTCCTCCTTCTCCTCCCGGTCGTGTCCCTCCTCACCTACTCGACGATGGCGTTCTTGCCGGTCCTGCTGGTCGTCCGGGTGACGAAGACGGCCGAGAACGCGATCTCGTACTCGATCAACAACACCGCGCGCCAGGTCCTCTGGCTGCCGACGACGGCCGAGATGAAATACAAGGCCAAGCCCACGATCGAGACGCTGTTCGTCCGGCTCGGCGACGGGCTCGCCGCCGCCACCGTCCTCGTCGGCGTGCAGCTCCTGGCGCTCTCGACGCGAGGATTCTTCCTCCTGAACGTCGCGCTCGTGGGCTGCTGGCTGCTCGCCGCCGCGGTCGTCGTGCGCGAGCACGCGCGCCTCGGCTGAATGCAGGAGCGCCCCGCCACGGGCACGCTCGCCCGCATCGGACGCTGGTTCGGGATCGAGCCCGGCGAAGAGCGCGTGTTCGCCTGGGGCGCCGGCGCGCTCTTCCTGATCGGGTGGGCATCGGTCTCGGTCACCAACGTGTCCGAGACGTTCTTCTTGAAGCGCGTCGGCGTGACGCTCCTGCCGCTCGTCTTCCTGGCCAACTCGATCCTGCTCGTCGGGACCACCTTCGCGGTCGGCCGGATCGTCTCGCGCACCGAGCACCGTTCCCTCATCGGCCGGACCTTCCTGGTGCTCACCGGGGCGATCCTCGCGCTCTGGCTCCTGGTCCTCGCCGACCTGCGCAGCGCGTTCGTCCTGCTCGTGATCGCCGCCAAGCAGCTCGACGCGATCGCGCTGGTCGTGGTCTGGACGGCGCTCGGGGGCCTGCTGCACGCGCGGCAGGCGAAGCGGGTCTACGCGCCGATCATGGCCGGCGGCACGCTCGGCGTGATCGCCGGCAGCTTCGCCTCGGCCGCGATCGGACGCGCGCTCGGGCTCGCCGCGCTGCTGCCGGTCGCCGCCGGAGCGCTCGGGCTCGCGGGCCTGCTCGCCATCCCACTCGGCCGGTCCCGCCGCGCGCGCCTGCGGCGCGTGACCGGCGGCACCCGGCCCACGTTGCCGCCCGACGCAGGCCCGCGCCTGCGCCTGTTCTGGCGCGAAAGCGGTCTGTTCCGGATTCTCGTGGTGAGCGCGCTCCTCAGCGGGGTACTGGGCCCGATGCTGTTCTTCCAGTTCTCGTACGTGGCCGACCTGGCAACCCGCGGCTCGAACGCGGAGCAGCGCCTGCTCGACCTCTACGCGTACTTCCGCGGCTTCCTCAACCTCGGCGTGCTCGCGATCCAGCTCGCCGGCACGTCGCGGCTCTTCCGGCGTATCGGCGTGCCGCTCGCCTCGACCCTGTCCCCGCTCGTCTATCTGGTCGGGTTCTTCGGGGTCGGCGTGCGCCTCGACCTGCCCGCCGGCATCGGCGCGATCGCGGGCGCCAACCTCCAGGACCACGCGATCTACGAGCCCGCGCAGCGGATGCTCGTCACGCTGTTTCGCAAGCGGGAACGCGGCGCGGCGATGGCGCTGATCGAGGGACCGGTGCGGCGCCTCGGCGGGGCGCTCGGCAACGTCGTGATCCTCGCCATGCTCGCGCTCGGCACGCCCGCCTGGATCGGTCTCGCCGGCTTGCCGATCGCGGCGCTCTGGCTCGCCGCGACCGTGGCGCTCTGGCGCATCTACCCGACGCTTCTGCTCGAGGTCGCGAGCACCCGCCCGCTGCGCGCCGACGACGGCGACGGCCCGCAGCTCCCCGAGCTGGTCGACCCGCGCACGCTGCGGGTGCTCGAGCGCGCCCTCGTCGATCCCGATCTCGACCGCTGCCACGGTGCCTGCGAACTCGTGCTGGAGGCCCCGCGGGGCCGCGCCATCGCGACGCTCGCCCGCGCCGCGCGCCACGCGCCGCGCGCCACCCGCACGCTGCTGATCGAGGCACTCCATCGCCTGCTCGCGCGCAGCGCGGAAGCCTGCCGGCCCGATCCAGGCGCCGCCCGCCACCTGGAGGCGCTCCTCGCCGACCCCGCGCCGCTCGATGCGGTCGGCCGCGCCCACCTGCTCGCGGCCTATGGCCGCTTGGTGCCGGATCTCGCCCCCGGCTCGCACGCCGCAGCCATCCTCGCGCCGTTGCGGAGCGACCCCGTCCCCGCCGTACGGCTCGCGGCGACGCTCCTCCTGGCCACCGCACCGGACGAGATCGACGCGTTGCTCGCGACCGCGCTCGCTGCCGACGACGCCGCCGCGCGCCGGGTCGCGCTCGAAGCGCTGCGCGCCCTGCTGCTCGCAACCGACGGCACCGCGGCCGGCTGGACGAGCCGCCTGACCGTGGTCGCCGCACGGCTCCACGACCCGCGCGAGCGCCGCTGGGCGGCGGAGATCCTCGCCGACGTGGCTGCCTATCACGGCACCCGGCTGAGCGTGCTCGACACCCTGCTGCGCGCGCACGCCGACGATCCCGATCCCCGCGTGCGCACGGCCGTCCTGCACGTGGTCGGCCACGCCCGGCTGGCGTCGCACGCCGGATGGACGGTCGAGCGCCTGGCCGCCGACGACGTGGAGGAGGCCGCAGCCGCGCGCGAGGCGCTCCGCCGCCTCGGCCCCGCCGCGATGGACGCGCTCCTCGCCGCCCTCCACTTCGGCCGGCGGGCCATCCGCGCCGCGGCCCTGCCCCTCCTGCGCGAAATGCCCGTCGACCGGCGCACGCTGCGCACGCTGGTCGATGCCGAGCTCGACGGCGTGCGCCGGCTCGCCCGACTCCGACACGGGCTCGCCGCCGGCGGCGCCGCCGACCTCGTCCTCCAACGCCTCGGCGAGCGGCTCGACGAGAGCCTGCACGGGCTCCTCGTCCTGCTCGCGATCCTGCACCACGAGGATCGCTTCGCGGTCCTCGCCCGGCTGCTCACCCGGTCGCAGAGCACCCGTGCGGTCCTGTTCGAGGCGCTCGAAACGCTTCTGCCGCCCGCAGATCGGGCACGCCTGCTGCCGCTCCTCGAGGAGAGCGCGGCGTCCCCGGCCGCGGCACAGGCGCTCGGCCGCCCGCTGCCGTCGTTCGACGAGGCGCTGCGTGACGCCCTCGTCGACCGTGACCCGCTGACCCTCGGCTTCCTGGCCGCCACCGTCGAACCGGCGACGCTCGCCCGCGTCGGCTGGCCGCCCGAGCTGGCGCTCCCGGCGACGGCGGGCGATGATGGCGCCGTCATGCTCAGCCGCGTCGAGATCGTGCTGCACCTCCGGGGCCTCGACATTTTCGCCGGTCTCAGCACCCGGCAGCTGAGCGACCTCGCCGGCGCGCTGCGCGAGCAACGCCATCCGCCCGGCACGACGATCGTGCGCGAGGGCGAGTTCGACGATTGCATGTACCTGATCGTCGCCGGCGAGGTGGAGGTCTCCGCCGAGGGGCGCCGCCTCGCGAAGCTCGGCCCACGCGAGTTCTTCGGCGAGATGTCCGTGTTCGACGGCGAGACGCGCGCCGCCACGGTGACGGCCATCACGCGCGTCCGGCTGCTCCGCCTCGAGCGGCACGACCTCTTCCAGGTCATGGACGAGCACCCGGGGATCGCGATCGCGATCTGCCAGACGCTCTCGCGCCGGGTGCGCGAGCTGATCGACCGCCTGCAGGGCGACGCCTGAGCGCCGCCACGCCCGCTCAGCGCAGCAGCAGCTTACCGCGGTCGAGCGTGTGTCCGGCGCCCACCTTGCGCAGCTCGCGGTTCAGCTCGAATCCCGCCGGGCCGTCGAACGGCGCCGGCTTCACGCGATAGAACTGGATCGTCTCGATCGCCCACGGGGCTTCGTAGAGCGGCAGGTCGCGCTCCGTGCGCGCCTCCTCCGCCTTGCGACCGACGAACCGGCACACCGGCACCTCGCGCAGGCGCGCCTGCCCCACCGGTCCCATCTGGACGTTCGTGCCGTAGAGCCAAGCGTAGAAGGGCGCGCGCCTGTTGGTCACGTAGGCGGCGACCGGCGTGTGCTCGGTGCTGCGGAACGCCTGGTAGTACTGCACGCCCATCACCTCGGGCCTGCCGTCACCGTCGATGTCGAAGACGTCGTAGCACTGCGGCAGGTTGCGGAAGCTCACGACGCGCTCGAGCACGGGGGACGCGCTGGGCGCGATCTGGCGCAGCTCGCTCATGTGGCCCGACCCGAGGCGCGTGCAGCCGTGCGAGGTGGGACCGCGGCTGGCGATCCAGAGGTTCTGGTACGGCTTGGTCGGGCTCCGCTCCCCCATCACCTTGCGCCACGCACTCGGCAGGAAGGGCGTCTCCCCGAGCCCGCAGCGCACGCCGGCGTTGTGGAACGCGTTGTAGGCGATACCGCCCGCGTACTGGTACGCGAACATCGAGATGAACCCGTAGCCCGGGTTCGGGGAGAGGTAGTCCACCATCCCGAGGATGCCGCGACCCTGCGTGCGCCGGATGAGCGGCCAGACGCCGGTGACGCCGAAGTCCGGGAGGCGCTCACCCTTGTATTCGGTCATCGCCTCGATGGTACCGGCCGGGTAGATCGCCGTGAACTCGACCGCCTCGATCGCGCCGTCGCGCACGCCGTAGTGCCCGCCGGTGGCGCGGGAGAGGAACGCGAGCGCCGCATCGCGAAACGCCGGCGCGGTGGGCGGCGCCGTCCGCGCCGCCTCGAGCGCCCGCCCGAGCGCGGCGTCGACCTCTGGGACGAGTTCCGTGAGGTTCACGCGGCCGGGGACGATCGCGTTGGCGAGATCGAGCCGACCGCCGCCCCCATCCATCAGCAGCGCGTGCCAGCGGGCGAGCAGGTCACCGAGCGGAAAGTGGATGCGAAAGACCCGCGCCGGGTTGAGCGCGCTCATGATCTCGACGCTCCGGCGGCGGTACCCCTCCGCACCGAGCTGACTCCGGCTCGCCACCACCGCGGCGACATCCGCCTCGTCGAGCCGCGCGCCGAAGCGCTCGAGCTCCGTATTGGTCGTGAGCTCGATCACTCTGGCGTCGACCAGCTCCTGATAGGTCCGGCGGCGGAGCAGAAGATCGTCGAGGTAGGCGTCGAGCTCCGCGTCACCGAGGACGAGCGTCACGCGCACCTGGTTCCCGCGCGAGAGCCGGATGTGGAGGCGGCTCGGGTCCTGCGTGCGTGGCGCGAAGCCGGTGTAGAAGGACGGCTCGTACCAGTGGAAATAAATGCCCTGCGGCGGCTCGCTGCCGTCCCAGGCGGTCTCGCTGGCGACCATCGCCGCGTGCACCGGCGACAGCGTGACGGCGAGCACCAGTGCGGCAAGCAGCCCCCGGCCGGTCGTCATCGGAGCGCATCCTCCAGCGAGAGTCGCCCCGCGTCGGCGGAGCGCGGGGGCTCGAGCGCCGCCAGCGCCGCCACGTTCTTGAGCGCGTCGTTGCCGACGAACGGGCGGGTCTGGAACAGCCAGAGATGCCCGCGCGCGAAGCCGAACTCGATGTCCCACGGACGAGCCTTCCCGGCCGCGTCGCGCGTCGGCTCGAGCGCGGCGCCGATCCGCTGCGCGGCGGCGACGAGCGCGGCGAGCTCGTCCGGCGCGAGCACGACGTCACGGCCGCTCGACGCCACGATCGTGCTGCCGCCGCCCGGCTCGAGCACGCGCCGCCACGGCGACTTGAAGAGCGTCACCAGCTCGACCCCCTGCGGCGACCAGAGCAGCGTCTCCGCCGGCGTCCCGTCGACCGCGCCGCCGACTCCCTCCGAGGTCGCGACCAGCATCTTGCCCGGGTCGCCGGTGGTCACGTCCGCGGTCACGAGCACGCCCGACTTCTCCGACGGCACCGACTCGAGGATGACCACCGAGGGCAGCACCCAGAGCGGCTCGTCGATCAGCGTCTGCCGCCACGAGAACGAGCGCAGCTCGAACGGCGACGCCCACACCTCCTTCAACCCCTCGTAGATGTCGTCGAGCGACCGGCGGTTGAAGACCGTGAGGTTGAGCCCGGCGCCGTTGAACGTGTCGAGATCCTCGACGTTGGTGTCGCTGCGCACGAAGCAGCCGACCGTCTGCGATCGGTCGTCCGGCAGCAGGAGGCCCTGGCGCGCGAGCTGGTCGCGGATGCCCTCGCGCAGCTCCGCCGCGAGCGGTGCGCGCCGGATCGAGTGGCGAATGACCTCCAGGCGTGGTGCGATCCACGCCGACAGCTCCCGCTCCGACGTCCGGGCGGGGATCAACGTGTCGAAGAACTCGCGATAGGTCCGCTCGACGAACGCCGGCAGCGGCTCGCCCGGACGGGCGAGCCCGGCCTTGGCGAGCGCCTCGGGCACAGCGACCGTCGCGTGCTGGTAGTGCGCGTAGTAGGCGCCGAACGGCACCACCACTCCGCGCGCGACCTTGTCGGGAACGAGGTGCTTCAGCTCGCCCAGGTACGCGGCCTTCGGCCCGCAGAACCGGCCCGAGTCGGCGCGCCGGACCTCCGCCAGGTCGCGCGGGGCCGCGCTGGCGACGTCGATGCGCGCGCGGTCGATGTGGAGCTTGGCGCTCCCGCCCCCGAGACTGCCGTCTGCGGCACGCTGCTCGTTGCGCGTATACTCCTCGTACACCGCGCGCTCCTGCGCGTTCATCGCCGACGCCTCCTCGAGCACGACCCGCCCGCCCGGCGTCACGAGGAGCAGGACCCGCTGGCCGTCGTGCGGGCGGAGCGCCCGAAACGGCGCTGGCCCGACGACCACGTTCGGGATGCCGAGCGAGCGCGCCAGGAGCTGGACGTGCGAGAGGACGTTGCCCTCCCCCTGCGTCAGAATGCCCGCGGCCGGCTGCAGCTCGGCCGGGGTCTCGGGCAAGGCGACCACCTCGTCGCGCTGGTAGGTGCCGTCCCGCGGCGCCACGCGCAGCCGGCCGAGCGCGAGCCCGGGATTGAGCGCGCGCACGTCACCGCCCACCGCCGTCCCGAAGAGGTCGTGTCGGATCGCGCCCGAGCCCGCCGCCCAGTCGTCGAGGCGGCGCGACACCTGCGCGTAGAGCAGGAGCGGCGAGCTGCGCAGGATGTCGTCCCCGATGGAGGCGACCTGCGGCAGCAGGAACGTCCACGGTGCCCACACCTCGGCGAAGGCGAGGGTCGCGTTCGCCTGCGCCCACTCGACCACGCGCTCGGCGCGGGCGAGCGCGGCGGCCGCGTCCCGGCGGGCGGGTGTCGGGCTCGCCTCGAGCGCGTGCACGGCGTCGAGCGCCGCATCGCGCTCGCGCCGGAGGAGGAGCCCCGCCCCGTAGGCCGCTTGCGTGAGCGCCCCGAGCAGCCGCACGTGCTGGCGGACCGGCCGGGCCACGCCACCCTCGACCACGGCGCTGCCGCGGCGCTGCAGCACGGCCGCGGCGGTGACGTCGAGATCGACGAGCCGTCGCGCATCGGCGGGGGCCACCTGCTTCGCCGCCACCGCCTCCGGCAGCGCGCCATCAGGTCGCCGAGCGCGACCGCGGCGTCCACCGGATCGGCGCCCGCGGCCGGCACGAGCGCCGTCAATTGCGCGCGCAGCGCAGCGTCGGCGAGCGCCGCCACCTGCGGGCGGAGGGCGCTCTCGTCCAGCGCGGTCAGCCGCGCGATCTCGGCGATCAGCGCGTCGACCTGCGCGCGGAGCGCGCCGTCGGCGAGCCGGTCACGGTAGCTCGCGAGCTGCGGCAGCAGTCCCGCGGAGATCTGGTTGTGGACCGCGTCGCGCAGCGGCTTGAAGTCGGCGCGGGCGGCCTGCAGGCGCACCGCCATCGCCCGCACCTTCTCGATCTGGCCCAGGTCGTCGCGCACGAAGAAGCGACGCTGCAGCTCGTAGGCGAGCAGGAAGTGGCGCGCGTCGTCGAAGTCGGGCGCGGCGAGGTAGCGCTCGAAGAACCGCATCGACGCCCCGGTCTCGTACTCCGAGCCGGAGAGACCGCCGAAGGCCCGGAGCTGGGCGAGCTTGTGGGTCGGGTTGGTCTCGGTGAAGTGCTTCTCGAGCACGTAGCCACGGACCAGATCGTGATGGTTCGGGACGTCGTCCCAGAGATAGAGGTCGCGCGAGAAGATGTTGCCGAGGTAGACGCGTTCGCGCGCCAGCGCCTCGGCCCACGGCGCGCGGAAGGCGGAGCAGAAGAGCGGGTCCTTGCCGCACGGACTCCCGATCCGGCCGTCGGCGCTGCGCACGGGGCGCTTCGCGCCGTCCCGGCAGACACAGAAGTTCTCGGTGTACGGACCTTTGAGCTTGCCGACGCAGAGGGTGAAGTTGGCCCGCAGATCCTGCTCCTGGCGCACCGACAGCTCGGGCGGCCGGAACGCCCCGGCGGGCCCCGCCATCGCGAGCGCCACCGCCACCTGCACCCCGATCACCGTGGCCCATCGGCTCACTCCGCACCACGGTCCCTGCGCATCCCGCCGCCAGTCCGTCACGACGGACACCCCTAGCCGAGATCCCCGCCGGAGCGAAAGGGCGCCGTGGCGGTCGCGTGCGCGGGGCGCCGCGGCTATGCTCCGCCGATGCTTCGACTCCGCGCGCCGCTCGGCGCTCTGTTGGTGACCGCGGCGCTCGCGACGCGGGGGGCCGCCGCCGAGCCGCCGCCGCTCTCACCGCGCGCGTTTCTCGCCACCATCCAGCCGTCGCCCGAGCTGCAGGCGTTCCTCGACCGCACGGTCGATGCGCTCACGGCCAGCGACCCCGCGCTCGCCCGCACCGACGCCCGCGTCGCCCTCCTCGACCTCGGCGACGGCGGCGCGCCGCCGCGGCTCGCCGAGCGGCGCGGCCGCAGCCCCATCTACCCCGCCAGCGTCATCAAGTTCGTCTACCTGATGGCGGCCTACGCCTGGCAGGCCGAGGGCCGGCTGCGGATCGATCCGGAGCTCGACCGCCAGCTCACGGAGATGATCCACGACAGCAGCAACCAGGCGACGCAGCGGGTGGTCGGACGGATCACCGGCACCGTGCCCGGCCCCGAGCTGCCGCCCGACGCCTACCGCGACTTCCGCGAGCGCCGCCTCGCCGTCGAGCGCTGGGTGCGCTCGCTCGGCGTCACCGGCCTCCACTGCGTGAACCCGACGTACGACGGCGGCGGCGACCTCGCCGGTCGCGACCGGCAGTTCCTGCGCGACCGCACGGTCGAGGGCGGCCTCCCGAGCGACGACGGCGAGTACCCGAACCGCAACGGCATGACCGCGGTCGGCACCGCGGAGCTGCTGGCGCTCCTGGCCACCGACCAGGCGCTCGCGGCGACGGACGCCGCGACCGTGCGCCGGCGAATGCGGCGCGACCCCGTCGAGCAGCCGCACCTCGTCCACCGCATCGCGGGTGGGGCGGCCCGTGTCGGGGGCCTCGAGGTCTACGCCAAGAGCGGCACCTGGGGGCCGATCTACGCCGACGCGGGGATCGTGCGCCAGGTCGCGTCGGGCCGGCAGCTCGTGCTCGTCGCGCTGACGCAGGGGAACCCGCCGTATCGCGGGGACTTCATCGCGAACCTCACCGAGCGCGCGGCACGCCACCTGCTCGCCGGGCGCTGAGCGCCGGCGCGGGACCGGCGCCGAGCGTCACGCGGACGACGTGTACGCCGCCGTCGGCACGCAGCGAAATTCGCGCTGCCCCACCCTGCACCGGCACCGCCCGGCCATCGACGCTGGCCCCGACCACGCCCGCCGTACACCGATGCGGGTTCTCCACTCCGATGACGTAGCGCGTCCGCCCGTCCACCAGCCGGTACTCGACGCGGAACCCCGGCCAGTCGTCCGGGATGCACGGCGCGATCCGCAGCGTCCGGCCACCCTCGAGCGTAAGGCCGAGCACCGACTCCAGCGCCACGCGGTACATCCATCCCGCCGACCCCGTGTACCACGTCCACCCGCCGCGCCCGCGATGCGGCGCGACGCCGTACACGTCCGCCGCCACCACGTACGGCTCCACCTGGTACGTCGCCACCCCGGCGCGCGTGCGCGCGTGGTGGACGGGCGTCAGCATCTCGAGCACCGCCGCCGCGCGATCGCGTCGCCCCAGCTCGGCCAGCGCGCGCACGACCCACAGGGCCGCGTGCGTATACTGGCCGCCGTTCTCGCGGATCCCCGGCACGTACCCCTTGATGTAGCCCGGGTCGTGCGGCGTGCGGTCGAAAGGCGGCGCGAGCAGCCGGACGATCCCGGCGTCCGCGTCGACCAGCTCCCGCTCGACCGCGTCCATCGCACGCTCGGCGCGCGCGCGCGGTGCGGCTCCCGAGAGCACCGCCCACGCCTGCGCGATCGCATCGATGCGACACTCGCGGTCGCGTGCCGTGCCGAGCGGCGTGCCGTCGTCGTAGTACGCGCGCCGGTACCAGGCGCCGTCCCAGCCGGCATGCTCGAGCGCGCGGCGCAGCCGGGTGCGGTGGGCGCGGTAGCGCCGGATCCGCGCCCGGTCGCGGCGGCGCGCGCACAGCGGCAGGACGTCGCCGAGGATCCGGTAGAGAAAGAAGCCGAGCCACACGCTCTCGCCGCGCCCCTCGCGCCCGACGCGGTTCATGCCGTCGTTCCAGTCGCCGGTGCCCATGAGCGGCAGGCCATGGGCGCCGACGGTGAGCGCGCGGTCGAGCGCGCGGCAGCAGTGCGCGTAGACGTCGGCGGTTTCGCTCGCCCGCGCCGGGAGGAGGTACGTCTCGTCCTCGCCGGACTCGAGCGCGCGTGCGGTCACGAAGCCCACGGACTCGTCGAGCACGCCCCAGTCGCCGGTCGTGCGCACGTAGAAGGCGGTCACGTAGGGAAGCCAGAGCAGATCGTCCGAGAACCGCGTGCGCGTGCCGCGCCCCGCCGGCGGATGCCACCAGTGGAGCACGTCGCCGTCGACGAACTGGTGCGCGGCGTGCAGCAGGATCTGGGCGCGCGTGAGATCGGGGCGCGCGTAGACGAGCGCGGCCGCGTCCTGGAGCTGATCGCGAAAGCCGAACGCGCCGCCCGACTGGAAGAACGCCGCGCGGCCCCGGATCCGGCAGCTCAGGTTCTGATAGCCGAGCCAGCCGTTCAGCATGAGGTCGATGGCCGGCGAGGGCGTCTCGACCTGCACGGCGCCGAGCGTGTGCCGCCAGGCCGCGCGCGTGTCGTCGAGCGCACGGGCGACCGCGCCGGATGCCCGATAGCGCGCCACCAGTGCCAGCGCCGCGTCGGCACCGATCGTCTCGCCGAGCAGGAACGCGCACTCGACCGTCTCCCCGGGACGCAGCGTCAACGGCACCTGCAGCGCGGCGCACGGGTCGAGCCCCGCGCCGGTCCGACCGTCGAGCGCAACGGCCCCCCGCACGGCCGCCGGGTCGGCGGGGCTGCCGTTGCGGCCGAGAAACCCCGTCCGATCGGCGGTGCACGTGATCGGTCCAGCTCCCGCGGGCGGCACCGCGGCGGCGAACGTGACGCCGTCCGCGAACTCGTCGCCCGTCGGGTTGCGCGCGAGCAGCACGTCGGCGCTGCGCTCGGTCACGATCGCGCCCGCCGACGGCAGCACGCCGAGCACGAGCCGCGCGTACGAGAACGCCGACAGCCGGCGCTCCCCCGCGCCGGCGTTCGTCAGCCGGAGCTGCACCACCCGCACCGGGTCCACCGGCGGCACGAAGACGCAGACCTCCTGCACGAGCTCGCGGCTCGTGTGCCGCCAGCGCGAGTAGCCGAAGCCGTGCCGTACCTCGACCGCCGCGTCGGGTGGCGTCGGCCCCGGCAGCGGCGACCAGAACACGCCCGCCTGCTCGTCGCGGATCCAGAGCGCCTCGCCGTACGGGTCGGCGACGGGGTCGTTCGACCACGGGGTGAGGCGGTGCTCGCGGCTGTTGCGACTCCAGGTGTGGCCGGCGCCGCCCTCGCTCACGAGGCAGCCGACCGTCTCATTGGCGATGACGTTTCCCCACGGCATCGGCGGGCGGCGCAGCGCGACCGGAGCCCCCGGGTCGAGCCGCATGACGTACTCCGTGCCGTCGAGCGCGAAGCCACCGTATCCGTCGTCGAAGCGGAGCAGCTCGTTGCGCGGCAGCGCCACCCGCGGCGCCAAGTCCGGCAGCTCCAGCGCCGGGCGGAATCGGCGCGGCGGTGGCTCCGGCGCCGGCGCAGCCACCGCAGCCGCGAGCGCCTGCAGGCGCTCGGGCGCCATCCACGCCACGGGAATACGCTTCGCTGTCCAGTACGCACCCGCCGTTGCGGCGTCGCGCGCCGCACCACCACCCGCCCCCGGCAGCCCGGACAGTGCCGCGCCCGCCGACTCCTGCAGCAGCTCGGCATCCGCCTCGGAGAGCCCGACGCGGCCGAGCAGTGCGCGCTCGCTCGCGGTCGCGCCGGCGAACGCCGCCGCGCCCGCCGCCGGCGCGCGGTACGGTCCGACCAGAGCCAGCACGGACTCGCGCGTCGCCGCCGCGCCGAGCAGCAGGATGAGCTCCTCCTCCGCGCCCGCCCGCAGCTCGACCGTGCGCCGCAGGCAGAGCACCGGGTCGAGCACGCTCCCGACCGTCGCCGCCAGGGGCGCGGGCGAGACGAGCGCCGCCGGCCGAACGCGCGATCCCCCGCGCCCGAGCACCCGCGCGCGATCCGTGTCGAACTCGGCCGCCCCCACGCCGAGCAGCGCGTGGACCATCCACGGCGACGGATCGGCGGCGCTGCGCGGTCGCCGCCGCGCGAGCAGGGCCTCTGCGCCCTCCGCCCACTCGGTCTGGACGAACAGCTTCGAGAAGGCCGGGTGCGCCGCGTGCGCGGCCGGGTCGGCGAGCACGACCTCGACCCACGTCGTGACCTCGATCCGGCGCGGGCCGCGGCCGAGGTTGCGCAGGCGGATCCGCCGCAGCTCGACGTCGGCATCGGGCGCGACACAGACTCCGACCGATGTCGCGATCTCGTCGTCGACGCGCGCGATCCGCAGCACCCCGGGTTCGTAGTCGACGGCGTACCGCTCCGCAGCACGCCCGACCGGTTGGTGCCCAGCCGACCACACCGTGCCGCGGTCGCGGTCACGCAGGTAGACGAAGAGCCCGTCGCGGTCCTCGGTCCGGTCGCCGCTCCACGCCGTGAGCCCGAGTCCGTCCCACGCCGACCACCCGGTGCCGGCGCCCGTGAGGAGCACCGTGTACCGCCCGTTCGAGAGCACGCGCGAATGCGGCACCGGGTCGAACAGCCGATCGAGGCGCGGGAGCGACGCCGTCACGCTCAGCCCGGCCGGTTGGACTTCGGTCGACCGACCGCGTCGAGCCCAGCACCCTCGTGGCGCAACAACACGTCGGCCGGGAACTCGCGGATCGTCGCGTGGTCGGGGCCGAGCTCCTCGACGCGCCGGCCGTTGACGGTCGCGGCCGTCACGCGGTCCGCGAGCGGCGACTCGACGACGATGCCGCCCGGCGGCACGACGATGTCGCCCGAGAGCCGCACCCGCACCGCATCGCTCCCCTCGGCGCGCACCGAGAGGTGGAGCACGCCGTAGTGCGTGGGCAGGCGCCGGACCGTGACGCCGTGCTCGCCCGTCACCCATGCCGCACGCACGCCGGCACCGACGACGAGCGCATGGTCCGATTCGCGCTCGTAGGCGAACAGGGCTCGAACCGTGCGGATGAACCCCGCGCCGACCCAGGTGTGCGGCATGTCGCCGATGAACCGCGGCGCGCGCGCGTCACGCCAGGAGATCTCCGCCCACTCGTTCCACCCGAGGGGACGCCGGTCGGCGACGATGTCGTCGAGCACGGTGAGCGCACGCTCCTTCTGCCCGAGCCGGAGCAAGGCCTCGGCGTTGCGGATCTCGTAGGGCGAGTATGCGTCCCACGCGACCCCACCGCTGCGCCGGCCCGCGAACTCCTGCCAGTAGCGGTCGAACGTCCGCGCGAGCGCCGCGGCCGGCAGGCGCTCGTGCTCGCCCGCCGGCGCCACGGCGATGCTGGTCGAGGTCGGGTCGAAGTCGCCGAGCTCCACCGATCCCGGGATGTAGTCGATCGCGTGCTTCGCGAGCGTGCGCGCGATCGACGCGAAGAGCGTCTCGCCGAACTGGTCGCGCAGAGCGGCGAAGCGCACCGCGCGCGCCTCGTCGCCGACCACCAGCGCCATGTCGGCCGCGTCCTTGAAGCCGCGCAGCGCGAAGAAGTCGTCCCAATACGAGTGGACGGGGTGCGCCGAGTAGCCTTCGTGGCTGATCGACTCCGGCAGCAGCCCGAAGAAGGCCTCCTTCTCGGGGGTGCGATACTCGTCCGTCATCCGCTTGGCGCGCAGCGCCGTCATGTACTCGACGGCCCGCGTGACGTTGGGCCACATGTCGGCCAAGAACCCGGCGTCGTGCGTGTGCCGGTAGTACTCCATGATCGCGTAGACGAACTGGCCGGCGCTGTCGTTCTCCGACACCGGGTCGGCGCCGCGCCGGTCGACGCAGCAGGGCACCTTGCCGTCGGCGCCCTGGTAACGCGCGTACCAGCGCAGGAAGTCCCGCACCTCGTCGGTGAAGCCCATCTCGAGGAGCGCGCTCGACGTGATCGCGCCGTCGCGGATCCACGAGCGCTGGTAGTTCCGCGACCCGGGCCGCAGCGCCGGGCCGTCGCGGTTGATCAGGATGTACGCGAGCGTGGTCTTCACGATGTGCGCGAGGGGCTCGGCCTCGGGCGGCAGGTCGATCTCGACGCGCCCGAGGGCTTTCTGCCAGAGCCGCCGCGCGAGCTCGTGTTCCGCCGCGACGAGCGCGCGCGCGTCATCGGCGCCGAGCCCCTGCACCGGCGCGACGGAAGCTTCGCGGAACGGAATCGCGAGGTCGACCTCCTTCTGGCCGTGCGGCTCGAGGTGGAAACTGTACTGGAGCGCGCCCGACGCGAAGCCGAACGGATCGTACACGTGCGTCTGCCCGGGCACGTTGCCGGCCGCGAGGAACTCGGTGATGGCCCCCTCCTGGAAGCTCACCGCGCCGAAGCGATCCGGGGGTGTCAGCGCCACCACCATCTTCTCGCGGTTCACGGTGACCACGCGGCCGTCGAAGCGCAGCTCCTGGATCGTCGTCGTACCGCCGTTCATCGTGAGCGACTGCCAGGGCGGATTCACCTGGAACGGCCGCACGGCGAGGAACAGGCGCACCGGCACGGCGCGATCGCCGCGGTTCTCGAGGCGATAGCGCGCGTAGAGCATGGATGCCCCGGCGCGCCCGCCGGCGAACGGGCTCACCCGCAGCACCAGGTCACCGGCACGCCAGGTGACCGTCGGGATCGGCAGGTAACCGTCCTCCAGCTCCTGCGCGGGCTCGACCGCGCTCCAGGTGACCAGCGTGTCGTCGACGTACAGAAAGGGCTCGATCGAGAACGACCCCTTGTCGACCTCGAGCATGCCCTCCTCGTTGAGGAGCGCCTCCTTCCCGTCGCCGTCGACGCCCACGACGGTCCAGTACGTCTGCCGGCCGTAGAGATACTTCGGGTACATCCCGATCGGCGCATCGCGCGCGACGGCCTGGAAGAAGTGGTTCGGCGAGGCCGAGAAGTCGACCGGCTGGATCGCGAGGTCGAGGATCGCGACGCCTCGACCACGGCTGCTCTGCGGCATCCGGAGTCGGATGAAGCGCGACTCCGCGTCCGGCATGTAGACGTAGTCGCGGCCCCCCTTCCCGCTCGCGGTCGCGTAGACGGTGGTCCACTGCACCCGGTCATTGGAGACCTGCACCTCGTAGGCGGTGGCGTAGTCGACCGGGTCCCAGTCGATCACGAGGCCGCCATACTCCCAGTTGCGGACGAGGTCGACGATCACCCACTGCTCGTCGGCGCCCGGCTCGCTCTGCCAGCTGGTGGTGGGGTCGTCGTCCATCATGCGCAGCGGCTCGTGCCCCGGCGTAAACGACGACGCACGGACATCGGGCGTCACGCCGTCACGCGTGGCGCGGTCGCGCTCCTCGAAGGCGAGGTCGTCGAGCACGAACCAGCCGCCCCCCCCCTCGCCCGCCGAGATCGCGATCTCGATCGTGCCGACCTTGGTCGGGGTCCCGCCGCCCGCCGGACCCCAGGCAAAGTCGAGACGCGACTTCCGGATCGTCATCCGCTGCCAGTCGACCGGCAGGACGAAGTCCCGCAGGTTCCGCCACCACACGTTCTTGCCCGACGGATCGACGAGCTTGAACTCGAGGTTGTTGCGGCGGCCCTCGCCGCGGAGCTGGAACGTGAAGGCGAAGTTCTCCGGCAGCGCGACGCTGAACGCCTTGCGCACGATGACGTAACCGCCGCCGGTGTCGAAGTCGAAGCCGACGCGCATCGCGCTGCCCGTGCGGCCGGCCTCTGGGAGGATCCACACCCGAGCACCCTCGGAGGCCGTCGTGGTCCAGCCGTCGAGCGACTCGAAGTCGTCCAGCAGCACGCTGGCCACCACGGTGGCGGGCCGTCCGGCGATCATCCCGATCAGCAGGAGGGCGACGAGCCAGGCCCCAGTCGTTGCGCTTCGCATTCCCGACACTCGCGTCGTCGATGGGCACCCGGTTCTCGTCGCAGGTCGACGGCGACGCGCAGGGACCTCTCTGCAGCAGGTGCTCGCCGCTACTCCTTCACCCCGCCAGCCATGATACCGGCGAGGTAGTACTTCTGCAAAATTACGAACAGCACCATGACGGGGAGCACAGTGAGCACCGCCCCGGCCATCATGAGCTCCACGTCCTGGACGTGCTCCCCGGCGAGGTTCGCGAGCGCGACCGGCAGGGTGTAGCGATCCTGGTCGGCGAGCACGATGAGCGGCCACATGAAGTCGTTCCACGTCCCCATGAAGGTGAAGACGGCGAGCGTCACCAGGATCGGGCCGCAGAGCCAGA
The DNA here is from genome assembly GCA_046327955.1 of Binatia bacterium. Taxonomy (GTDB): domain Bacteria; phylum Desulfobacterota; class Binatia; order DP-6; family DP-6; genus JAXLXP01. Next base: position 71,395 of record JAXLXP010000015.1, read on the forward strand.
GGCCGATCGACCGCCAGATGCGCAGCTCGCCCGCCCCATCCACGCGCGCGGCGTCGAGGACGCTGTCGGGGATGGCCATCGCGTACTGCCGCACCAGGAAGATGCCGAAGATGCTCGCCATGCCGGGCACGACCACGCCGGCGTAGGTGTTCACCAGCCCGAGCCGCTTCAGCAGGAGAAAGAGCGGCAGCATCGTCACCTGGCCCGGGACGACGAGCGCCGCGAGCAGCAGGCGGAAGATCCGGTCGCGCCCGGGAAAGCGCAGCTTGGCGAACGCATAGCCCGCCATCGCGTTCAGCCAGAGGGCGATCAGGGTCACGACCAGCGCGAGGCCGGCGCTGTTCGCCAGGGACCGCGCCAGGGTGAGCCGGGTGAGCAGCGCACGATAGTGCTCGAAGGTGATGGTGCTCGGGAAGAGCCGCGGCGGCACGGCGGTGGCCTCGCCCGCCGGCATGGCAAGGAGCCGACACCATCCACAGCAACAGCAGCAGCGTGAGCACGGTCGCGACCCCGAGCCCACGTGCAGGGCGACCGCCGCGACCGCCCGCCTCCTCGCGCCGCCGCCCATTTCGAGCCGGCGCACGGCAGGCTGGACCAGCGTGGCCGCGAGGTTGATGTAGCGAACAGCACGAACGCGATCGCCGCGCCGTAGCCCATGTTCCACCAGCGGAAGCCCTCCTCGTACATGAGGCGACGCTGAGCGTGCTGTTCGCCGGCCCGCCACGTCATCACGCGGGCTCGGCGAAGCTGAAGTAGCCGATCGTGGTGACGGCGACGAACACGAACGTCGGGGCCAGCATCGGCGGCGTGATGGCGGAACGCCTGCCACGCCCGCACCGTCCAGCCGGGCGGCCTCGTAGAGGCGCTCGGGCACGTTCTGCAGGCCGGCGACGAAAATGATCATGTTGAAGCCGAAGTTCTTCCACACGGCGAGCAGAATGATCGCCGGCATCGCCCACGCCGGGTCGCCGAGCCAGTCGACCGGCGCGATGCCGAACAGCCCGAGCATCACAGTTCAACCAGCCCGTGGCGCGGTGGTAGAGGTAGCGCCACACGACTGCGACGGCGACCAGCGTCGTCACGACCGGCAGGAAGAAGACGGTCCGGAAGAATCCCTTCCAGCGCACGAGCCGGGCGTTCACGAGCAGCGCCGCGCCGAGCGAGACGCCGACCGAGAGCGGGCCGCCGGCCAGCACGAAGTAGAGCGTGTTGCGGAGCGCCACCCAGAAGCGCGGATCGTGGAGCAGGCGAGCGTAGTTGGCGAGGCCGACGAGCCGCAGGTCCCGGGGATGGGCCACCGCATAGATGTCGAAGTCGGTGAGGCTCAGCAGCGCCGACGCGCCGACCGGGAGGAAGAAGAACACCGCGATCACGAGCAGCGCGGGGCCGACGAGCCACCAGGCCGGGTTCACGCGCGCCGTCATCTCATCCCGCCCGATCGAGGAGCCAGCGCCGCTTCTCGAGCAGCGCATCGACGTCGTGGTCGAGCGCCGCAAGCGCCTCGTCCACCGTCATGTCCCCCCGGACCGCGGCCTCCGCGTACTCGGCGATGCGCGCCGCGATCCGCTCCCACTCGGGGATCTTGGGCGTCGCGCGGACGGCCTGCAACTGCGTCCAGAAGGGCGCGACCCGCGGGTCGCGCGCGAGCCCGCCCGCGGCCCAGGCGCTCCGGCGCGCGGGCAGGTCGCCGGTCAGCCGGTGGAACGCGATCTGGCGGGCCGGCTCCGACAGGAACTCGACCAGGCGCCAGGCGGCGTCCCGGCGCGGCGATCCGCGGAACACCGCCAGGCTGGCTCCGCCCGCCAGCGACACCCCCGGCCAGCTCGCCGTGGGCGACGGCAGCGGCGCGGTCGCCCAGCGTTCCTGCACGTCGGCCGGCAGCCGACGCGCGAACTCGCCCAGGTTCCACGGCCCCGAGAGGTAGAGCGCGAACCAGCCGCGCGCGAACTCCTGATAGACGTTGGCGAGCTGCGCCGCGCCGGCCTGCGGCGCGAGGCCGCGCCGGAACAGGTCGAGGTAGAACCCGAAAGCCCGGCGAAACGCGGGGCTGCGGAAGTTGCCGAAGCGCGCGTCGTCGCGCAGCAGCTCGGCGCCGAGCTGCTGCGCCAGGATCACCGGCGGCTCCCACTCGCGCAGCGGGAGCAGGATCGCCCAGCGCTCCGGGCCGACCTGCGCCTTCACCCGCGTCATCGCGTCGACCCAGGCGTCCCACGTGCGTGGCGGGTCGCCGACGCCGGCGGCGGCGAGCAGGTCGCGCCGGTAGAAGAGCAGGCGCGTGTCGGCGTACCACGGCACGGCCCACGTGCGCCCGCCGATCACGCTGGCGTCGAGGATGCCGGGGAAGTAGTCGTCCAGCCGGACCACCGCCGAGGCCGCGACGCGCGCATCGAGCGGCTCCACGGCGTCGAGCGCGACCAGCTCAGGGAGCCAGGTGTTGCCGGCCTGGAAGACGTCGGGCATCGCGCCACCGACGTAGGCGGTGAGCAACTTCTCGTGCGCCGCGCTCCACGGGATCTGCTGCACCCGCACGCGGACGCCGGGGTGCTCGCGCTCGAAATCCGGCAGCATCTGCTGCACGACCTCGCCCTCGCGCCCCATCGCCCAGAGCTCGACCACCGTGTCCGCGGGCGGCCGTCCGCCACACGCGACCGCGCCCGGGAGCACGACGGCCGCCACCAGCCAGGTGCGCAGCCTGGGCCGCATCACGGCGCGGACGGCGACGGCGCGGCGACGGCACCGGGGCGGCCCCAGCACGCCGCCCGCTCGTGGTCGTGCAGCGCCCAGACCCGCACGTGCAGCTCGTCGGTCAGCTCGGGATCGCGCAGGAGCTCGCGCCGCTCGCGCGCGCCGAGGCTTCCCGGCCCCTCCGCGAGCACCCGCTCGAGGAGCGCGCGCCGCTGCGCACGGATCCCGGCCCGCAACGACCGGGGCCGGCCGAGCAGCGCCCGGTGCACCGCGTTCAGGTGCGGGTCGACGGCCGCGCGCACGAAGCCGTCCCGCTCGGCCGGCGGCCGTGCCGCGGCCTGGCGCTGGGCCGCGCCGAGGTCGTCGTACAGGTCGCACAGCTCCGGCGGCGGCTGGCTCTCCTCGGGGATCAGGAAGAGTCCCCAGCGCCGCGCTCGGGCACCCAGACTCACGCGGCTGGCGAGCACCGACACCGGCACCGACAGGATGAGCGCGCCGATGATCGGGGTGACCCACCAGAAATAGCCCGGGTTGAGCCAGAACAGGCTCGCGCCCCACGCGCTCGCGAGCAGCGAGTCGACACCGTGGTGACGGACCGCCTCGCGCCAGCTCGTCTCCGCGTCCTCGCGGCCCTGCGAGCGCCAGCTCACCGTCCGCCCGAGGAGATTCGTCAGCACGAACCGGCTGTGGAACACCATGCGGATCGGGGCGAGCAGGCTCGACCCGACGATCTCGAGCACGACGCTCGCCGTGAGGCGTACGACCCCGCCGAACGCGCGCGCGTCGCGTCGCTTGAGCCAGATGAGCAGGATGCTGAGCGCCTTCGGGAAGAAGAGGATCATCGCGATCACCCCGACCAACGCCAGCGCCCAGTCGGGTCGCCAGACCGGCCACTCCGGAAAGAGGCTCGGCCCGTGCGGAAAGTAGTCGGGCTCGCGCAACGCGTTCTGGATCGCCTCGACGGTGCTGAGCGTGAGGAACGCGAACCACAGCAGCGCCGACACGTAGGACAGCGCCCCGTTCAGGAAGAGCGTGCGATGTGCCCCGAAGAGTCCCTCGGTGAAGAGCAGGCGCAGGTGCTGCAGGTTGCCCTGGCACCAGCGCCGGTCGCGCTTCATCTCCTCCAGCAGCGTCGACGGCACCTCCTCGTAGCTGCCGCCGAGGGTGTAGGCGAGCCACAGCGTCCACCCCGCGCGGCCCATGAGCGCCGCCTCGACGAAGTCGTGGCTCAGGATCTCCCCGCCGAGCGGCTCGCGGCCCGGCAGCCGGGGCAGGCCGCAGTGGTCCATGAAGGCCTTCAGGCGGACGATCGTGTTGTGGCCCCAGTACTGGCCATCGCCGAGCTGCCAGTAGTGGAGGCCCGCCGCGAACATCGGCCCGTAGACGCGACTCGCGAACTGCTGCACGCGCGCGAACAGCGAGCGGCGGTTCACCGCGGTCGGCACCGTCTGGATCATCCCGACGTCGTCGTGGTGGTCCATGAGCTCGACCAGCCGCACGATCGTCTCGCCCGCCATCACGCTGTCGGCGTCGAGGGCGATCATGTAGCGGTACCGCTTCCCCCAGCGCCGGCAGAAGTCGGCGACGTTGCCGCTCTTGCGCTCGAGCCGTACCTTGCGGCGCCGGTAGAAGATCCGATCGAAGCCGTCGACGGCGCGGCACCACGCGAGCCAGGCTTCCTCCTCCTGCATCGCGACACTCGGATCCGCCGTGTCGCTCAGCACGAAGAAGTGGAAGCGGTCGAGCGCACCGGCGCGCTCGAGCGAACGGTGGATCGCCCGCAGCCCCGCAAAGACACGGTCCACGGGCTCCTCGCAGATCGGCATGATGATCGCGGTCGGGACACCGGTGCCCTGGCCCGGGTAGCCCGCCGCGGGCGCCGCCGCCTCGAGGTTCGTGATCGCGAATCGATCGCGGCGCCGGACGAGGAGGAAGAAGCCGAGCGTCGCCGTCCAGAAGCCGATCGAGATCCAGCCGAAGAGCGCACCGAAGAAGATCGTGATGGCGACCTCCATCCCGGTGCGCCCCTTGTACGGCAGCACGTTGAGCATGAATCCGCTCGCGATCGTGGTGGGGATGAGGACCAGCAGCGCGAGCAGCAGGCGACGGCGATGCGCGACGCGGGTCCAGGACATCCGGCGCCGGAGCTGGCGCAGCGGGCTCCCCCAGAGGGTGTGGTCCACGGGGCCCGCCTCGGCGCCCGTCTCGCGGCGGCGACCGAAGAAGCGCCGCAGGAAACGGCGCTCGATCGGCTCCGACACCATCCCCCGCCGATCGAGGTCGGGCATGGAGCGCAGCCCGCCGCGGCGCGCGGCGGCACTACCCCCGAGCGCCCGCTCGAGCCGCCAGGCCAAGAACTCGTCGCCGGACCCGCGGCCCCCGGGCGCCACCGGGTGCGCCTCGCACACGAGCTCGCGCACGGCACGCAGCGTCTCCGCGATCGCGTCGCTGCCGGGCTCCCATGGCCGCTCGACGGCGCGCGCGACGGCAGCGGTGGCCAGCGCCTCGCGTTCCGCCGGCGCGAGGCCGAGCGCCTCCATGTAGGCGACTGCCCGCGCGCGCGCCGCCCGCCAGTCCTGGATCAGTCGTTCGGCGGCGACTTCGAGCCGGCGTGCCCCGCCGGCCCGCGGGACCGCATCGCCGCCCGTCCCCGGGGCAGCGTGGGCGGGCGCGTCCTCGCTCACGGCAAGATCGCGTACGACCAGGTCTCGGTGAGCACCTCGCCGCCCTGGTCGAGGAAGGCGCGCAGCTCGACCGGCTCGCGCTTCTTCGGGCGCACCTGCAGCGTCAGCCGCCAGCCGCCCGTCACCGGGTTCTTCGCCACGTGCTGCTCGACCAGCTCGGCCGACGCCTCGCCGCCGACCACCGTCACGACGCCCCGGAGCACCCGATCCGGGGAGATCGCCGAGAGCTTCTTGCCCGCGAAGTCGACCACCACCCGTTGCGCGTCGCGGTTCGTTCCGCCGTCTCGTCGCGTCGCGATCACCCGGCCGCCCGGCGGGCGCATGACGTCGTCACCGTACCAGAACATCGTATAGGCGAACGCGACCGGCTCGCCGGGCTTCGGGCCCTTCTGCGGCACCCAGTACGCGACGAGGTTGTCGTTGATGTCGGCGTTGGTCGGGATCTCCACGACCTCGATGCGTCCCGGCCCCCAGTCGTCGCGCGGCGCGATCCAGACGCTCGGCCGGTCCTCGGCACGCGTCTCGAGGTCCTGGTAGTGCTCGAAATCCCGATCACGCTGCACGAGCCCGAATCCCTTGGGGCTCTCCGTCTGAAAGCTACTGATGCTGAGCGCCTTCGGGTTGTCGAGCGGACGCCAGAGCCACTCGCCGCTCTTGAAGTTGAGCAGCAGCCCGTCGGAGTCGTGCACCTCGGGGCGGAAGTCGGAGAACCACCGCGTCGCGTTCTCGCCGTGGAAGAACATGCTGGTGAGCGGCGCGATGCCGAGCTTCTTGATCTCCTCGCGAACGAAGATCCGGCAGTCGACCTTCACGCGCGTCTGCTCGCCCGGGTCGACGACGAAGCGGTAGGCCCCCGTGACGCGGGGGCTGTCGAGGAGCGCGTAGAGCGTCAGCTCGGTCGCGTTCGGCGACGGCGTGACGAGCCAGAACTCGCGGAAGTACGGGAACTCCTCACCCCACGACTCCGCCGTGTCGACGGCGAGGCCGCGCGCGGAGAGCCCGAAGACCTGGTCGCGGCCGAGCGCGCGGAAGTAGCTCGCGCCGAGGAAGACGATGACCTCGTCGTAGTAGTCGCGCGTCTTGATCGGGTAGTGGACGCGGAAGCCGGCGTAGCCGAGATCCTGCGGCACCTTGCTGGCGAAATCGTTCTTGCCGTAGTCGAACTGGCTGGGCGAGAAGTCGAGCGGGCGAACCTGCCCGCCCTCGACGAGGTGGATCTTCACGACCCGGTTGTAGTAGAGGCCCGGGTGGAAGAACTGCACCTGGAACGGCAGCTTCTTGTCGTGCCACAGCGCCGCTTCGGGCCGAAAGCGAATGTCGCGCCACTGATCGTAGCTCATCTTGAGGAGCCAGTCGGGCACCTGGCCCTTCGGCTCCCGGAACGGCGCCTCCGCGAGCCGGCGCGCCTTCTCGGCGACGTCGCCCAGATCGAACCCACCGCCAGCGGCACGCGCGGGACGCCCCACGAGCGCGAGCGCCGCCACGATGCACATTCCCACGATGAACCGGACCCGTCGCGTCACCACCCGAGCTTCCTCCGCGCGCAGCAAGCCTGCGCTAGTCTCATAGCCTCGGGACGAGGGTCAAGCCAGGTAACACCCTCGGCGGGCAACCCGGCTCGGGCGACCGCGGGCGGCGTGCTAGTGTGCCGTCCCCGAAGCCCGGCACGCGCGCCGGCGCGTGAGTTTGGGAGGGAGGAAGCGTGCAGACCCTGGAAGGCAAACGGGCACTCGTCACCGGCGGGGCCTCGGGCATCGGCCGTGCCATCGCCCACCAGCTCGCCCGGCGAGGCGCCGATATCCTGCTCACCGACCTGGACGCGTCCCTGGCCGAGCGCACCGCGAACGATCTCGCCGCCACCGGCGCCCGCGTGCGGCCCTACCGCCTCGACGTCACGGACGCGGCGGGGATCGAAGCGCTGCGAAAGGGGGTCCATGCCGACGGCGGGCCAGTCGACCTGCTGGTCAACAACGCCGGGCTCGTCTTCGGCGGCGCGTTCCTCGACGTCCCCCTCGAACGGCACCTGGCGACCTACCGCGTGAACACGCTCGGCCTGGTGGCCGTGACCCACGCCTTCCTGCCCGACCTGATCGGCCGTCCCGACGCCCACGTCGTCAACGTGGCGAGCGCTTCCGGCTACATCGGGCTCCCGTTCGGCGCGACCTATGCCTCGAGCAAGTGGGCGGTGATCGGCTTCTCGGAGTCGCTCGCGCTCGAGCTGGCGCTGCTCGGCCATCGCCACGTGCACGTCACGGCGGTGTGTCCGAGCTACGTCGCGACCGGCATGTTCGCGGGCGTCCGGGCGCCGCTCACCACCCGGCTGCTGACCGCAGACCGGCTCGCCGACCTCGTCGTGCACGCGATCCTCGCCAACCGTCCCTTCGTCCGCACGCCCTGGCTCGTGAAAGCGACGCCGCTGCTGAAGGGCCTGCTGCCCTTTCGCGTCTTCTACGCCATGGCGGCCCGACTCGGCGTCAGCACCAGCATGACGGACTGGCGGGGTCACGGTCCGGCCTGACGCGGCCCTGACCCACTCCGCATTGACAGGAGGCTCTGCGGGGGAGTACCAGTGGTAGGTCGCCCCGCGAGAACTTCGCTCCTCCGGTCCCGGAGCAGCGCGGGCGGAGCGATCCGACCGGGCTCGCGGACGTTGGTGCCGTACCGTCGGCGCCTGGCGAGGCCACGACCCAGGAGGAGGATCACGATGCCGTTTCCGCAGCGCCCCCTGTTTCCCCGCTCGGCCCGGCTGCCCCCGGGGAAAGGCCAGGGTTCTAACCCGGTACTGGGAGTGGGGCGCCGGGTGCTCGTCGCCTGTTCGAGCGACGGCCAGCGCCGCGCGACGCTCACCGACGAGAAGGGAATCACCCCGCTCGGGAGCCTCGGCGACGGCACCGAAGTCGAGATCCAGGCGTGGCAACCGCGCGGCGTCGGCGGGCCCCGCTATCGCGTGCGCGCCGTGGGTGACGGCGTCGAGGGATGGATCGGCGCGGGCAGCCTGCGGGCCGTGGACCCGCCCCTCGCCCTCGGGTCGCGGTGCCTGCCGTCGCACCCGAAGACCGCCGCCAAGACCGCCAGCACGACCGTCAAACCGAGCGCCGCCAAGGCACCCACCGTCAAGCCCGCCACCCTCATGGCGACCACCGCAAAGACCGCCGCAAAGACGACCGCGGCAAAGGTCAAGAAGCCGGCTGTCCCCCCCAAGCAGGGGCGACGAGTGGCGACGCGACGCAATCCGGGGTAGCCATCTCGAATGGGCTCTCTCGTCGAATACCGCTGCACCGCCTGCGACTTCACCACCGGCAAGCTCACCCTGGGATGGGGGAAGGCCGGACGGGGCGCCTTCTGGGGTGGCCTCGCCTCGTGCCCGGCATGCCGCGACCTCGGCGTGGTCGACCTCGCGCAGCCGCGCAGCGAGCGCCGCGACCGCCGCTGCACGCAGTGCAACGGCCCGCTCACGCTGCTCGAGGGCATCGCCGCGACCGTCCCCTGCCCGCGCTGTGGCGCCACGCTGCGCCACGCCAACCTCGGCAGCTGGACCTGATCCACCGCGCGGGCCGCTAGGCCGCCGACGCATCCGACAAGGCGCGCTGCTGCAGGTCGGCGAATTCGTCCCGCAGCGCCCACACCAGGTCGTGCAGGTCCGGCATCGCGTCCCAATCCGCGTTGATCCCCCAGAAGAGCCCGCCCGCGTAGCTGAAGAGCGCGACGCCCACCGCCTGGTTCCCGAACAGCGGCACCATGGGATACGCCGCCAGCACCGGCGCGCCGAGGAAATAAAGCGGAATCGCCGGGCCCGGCACGTTGGTCACGATGACGTTGTACACGCGCCGCTGCACCGACAGCCGCATGATCTCGGTGAGCAGCGCGGTCGCCGTCCAGTTGCTGACCTCCTCGATGAGCTCGGTGCCCTCGACCACGTGCGAGCGTTTGAGCTGCCCCGTCGTCTCCACCACGGCCCGGTAGCGCCGCAGCGGGTCACGCTCGGCGATCGGCAGGGACGCGAGCATCTGCGCCACGCGGTTGCCGAGTCGACCCCTCTCGGCCGCGGACCGCACGCTCACCGGCACGAGCGCGCGGAAATCGAGGCCGTCGGTCCGGACGCCCCGCTTGATCAGGAAGCGCCGCACGCCGCCGGCGACCGTCGCCAGGACGACGTCGTTCAGCGTCCCGCCCCATCGGCTCTTCACCGCCTTCACGTCGTCGACACCCAGACGCAGCCAGTCGAACCGGCGGTGCGGCCCGATCGACGGGTTGAGGGGCGTCTCGGACGCCGGCTCGCGCGCCGTGGCGACCGCCTCCACGAGGCCCTCGACGACGTCTCGCGCGGACGCGATCGCCTGCCATGGACGGGCGAGGGCACCGCCCGCGGCTTGCGCCAGCCGGATCGGCGCCGTACCCCGGCGCCACAGCTCGCCCCCGACCAACTCCGCCATCGACGCGGCCGGTCGCGGGTGCCACGGCGGCGCCGGCTCGAAGCGGCGCTCGGGCGTCGGCGCCAGCAGGATCGTCAGCAGGTCCATGCCGGAGACCCCGTCGACCATGCTGTGGTGCGCCTTGATGATGAGCGCGAAGCGGTTGTCGGCCAGCCCCTCGACGACCCAGATCTCCCAGAGCGGCTTCGTCACGTCGAGCTTCTGCGACAGGATCCGACCGCACAGCCGCTTGAGCTGGCGCTCCTCGCCCGGACGCGGCAGCGCCGCGTGGCGCACGTGGTAGAAGAGGTTGAAGCGCGCGTCGTCGACCCAGACCGGGTGGCGCTCGAGGGGGATCCACGCCAGGCGCTGGCGGTACCGCGGCATCAGGTGGAGCCGCGACTCGACGTAGGCGCGCACGCGCTCCACATCGAGCCCGCCGTGCGGAAGGAGCAGCGGCGCCGCGTCGAGGAGCAGCGTCGCGGCCACGTGCATGTGGCTGTTCTCGTCCTCGATCTCGAGGAACGATGCGTCGAGTGCGGACAGTCGCTCGTAGTGGCCCATCGTCGCCCCAAGGAGACCAGCAGGCCCCGTGCCAGAGACGCACCGCGCCCGTTCGAGCCGCGATTGCCAGCCCTGGGAGGCGCATGCGGGTCCGGTTGTCAGCCCGGCGAAGGCGCCCGGCTTCTCGCATCGCGCGCGCCGTGTTACCGGAGGGGGGAGGCATGTCCAAGCTCTCGTCGGCTGAATCCCGAGCGATCGCGCCACTCGCCGAGCGCCAGCTCCGACGCTGGGCGATGGACCTGACCGTCCAGGAGCACCTCCCGGAGCGGGCCCTCGCCCGCCTGCCGGAGGAGGTCCACCCGTTCGTCGCCATCTCGCGCGAGGCCGGCGCCGGGGGCGAGGAGGTCGGGCAGGTCGTCGCCGCCGCGCTCGGCTGCGAGTGCCTCGACCAGAAGCTGCTCGGGTTCCTGGCCGAGCGCTGTCATGTGCCGACGGTCCTCGTGGAGTTCGTCGACGAGACGACCTCCACCTTGATCCGCGAGGTCTTCCGCCGCTGGCTCGACCCGCGGGTGCTCACGGCGGACGAGTTCGTCATGCGGCTCGGCGAGGTCATGCTGATGGCGGCACGCCATGCACCTGCCGTGTTCGTCGGGCGCGGCGCCCAGTTCGTCCTCCCGCGCGACAAAGGGCTCCTCGTGCGGGTCATCGCGCCCGTCGAACGCCGCATCGTTGCCACGATGACGCGCCGCGGGCTCGATCGCGCCGCGGCCGAGACCTGGGTGCGGGACACCGATGCGGGCCGGGCGCACTTCATCCGCCACCAGTTCCGTCAGGACGTGACCGACCCGCGCCTCTACGACCTCGTGATCAACCTCGAGCACTTCGACCAGCAGACTGCCGGCCGGGTGATCCTCGACGCCTACCACCACCGCTTCGGCCTCCCAGCGGCAGCGGGACGAGACCTCGGTGCGCCAGCGCCGTAGCGACGCCACGAGCTGCGGCCGGCGCGTCACGGTCCTCGCGGTCCTGGCACTCGCCCTCCTCCCCGGCCACGCCGCGGCCGAGGAGCCCGCCGACGGCGGCTACGGGGCCTATTGCGCCCCCTGTCACGGCCCGACCGGCCGGGGTGACGGCCGGTGGGCCGACCTGTTCGACCCCCGGCCACGGGATCTCAAGTCCGGGTTCCTCGACCGCTACGACACGGAGGACCTGGTCCGGCGCATCCGCGAGGGCACCCCGCTCTCGCTCGACCTCGACCCGGAGGGACGCGCGGCCCGCGCCCGCGACGTCGAGGCGCTCGCCACGCACCTCGCGCGGCTGCCCACCACCGACTGGGAGCTGGTCGATCGCGGCGCCGTCTTCTACATCGTCCGCTGCACGGCCTGCCACGAGCCGGCCGGCCACCCGTCGCCGTCGCTCCCCGACGTGATCGGCCGCCCCCCCGACCTCTCGGACGGCGCCGTCCAGCACGCCATGCGCGACGACGACATCCGCACCGCGATCCGCCGTGGCAAGGGCCGCATGCCGGCGATCCCCGGGCCGTGGCGAGACGCCGACCTGCGGGCGGTGGTCGCCTTCATCCGCGTGCTCTCGCCCGGTTTCGAGCTCTACGAGACGTTCTGCGAGGGCTGCCACGGCACCGACGGCCTCGGCAGCACGATCGTCGGGCAGCGCGGTGCGCCGAAGGTCCGCTTCGACCGCCGTTACTTCCGCACGCGGACGCCCAAAGCCGTCCGCGACGCCGCCGGACACATGTTCGCCGAGCAGCGGCCGATCATGCCGCACTTCCGCACCCGGCTCACGACCGAGCAGGCCCGCCGCATCGTCGAGTACCTGCGGCAGGCGCGATGACCCACGGTCAGCCGGCCGTCCGACCGAGCCGCCCGGCGAGGTACGCCACCGCGCCGGCCAGCGTGGCCAGCTTCGGGTAGTCGGCCTCGGGAACGTCGATGCCGAGGGCCGCGTGCAGCCCGAGGACGACGTTCAGGAAGTCCACCGAGTCGAGGTCGAGCGCGGTGCGCAGATCGGCGCGCGGGTCGAGCCCGGCAAGGTCGGCCTCGGGGGCGATCTCGCCCACCACGCGGAGGACCGTGTCGCGGATCTCGTCGTGGGTCACAGTCGCTCCGGCTCCTGCAGGACGCGGTCGATCGCGGCGAGGAAGCGCCCGCCGCGGTGCCCATCGCTGGCGCGGTGATCGGCGGCCAGCGTGGCAGAGAGGACAGGACGCGGGGTGACGGTGCCGCCCGCCGCCCAGGGCGCTCGACGATGCGACCGAACCCGACGAGGTGCCACCTGCGGCGGATAAATGACGCCGTAGACCAGCTCCACGCCCTGGTCGCCGAGGTTGGTCACCGTGATCGTCGCGTCCGCGAGCTCCGAGCCGCGCACGACCCCGGCCCGCACGCGCCGCACCAGGTCGAGCATGTCGCGCATGACGTCGTCCAGCCCCGGCGGTCGACGTCGTGGATCGCGGGCGCCACGAGCCCGCCCTGCCGGAGCGAGATCGCGAGCCCGACGTGGACGTGCGCCGCCGGCCGGAACTCGCCGTCGACCCAGGTCCCGTTCACCTCCGGGACCTCGCGGGCCGCGAGCGCGACCGCGCGCAGCAGCAGCACCGGCGCGAGCAGGCGCGTGGTCACCGGCCGCCGCGCATTCTCTGCCGCGAACCACGCCACGGCCCGACCCACGTCGATCGTGGTGCCGAGATAGTAGTGCGGGATCTCGCGTTTCAGGCGCGCCATCGCGGCGGCGATCGCCCGCCGCATCGCCGCCGCGCGGTCGGACGGTGGCTCGGGCGGCGGACTTGTCGCGGCGGCGCGCTCGACGTCGCCGCGCGTAGTCGCGCCGTCCTCACCCGTTCCGCGCACGCTCGCGAGGTCGACACCGCGCTCCTGCGCCAAGGCGCGGGCGGCGGGCGACGCGCGCAGGCCAGGCGCGCGCGGGGGAGCCGGCGCCACCGGGGCACGCCCCTCGCCCCGCACCGTCGCCAGCACCGTCCCGCACGGCACCTTCGTCCCCGGCCCGACCAGGATCGACTCGACGACACCGCTTTCGAAGATCTCGACCTCGACCAGCCCCTTGTCGGTCTCGACCAGCACGACGATGTCGCCGCGCCGGACCGCGTCGCCGGGCCGGACCTTCCACTCGACGACGGTGCCGGCCTCCATGTCGGCGCCGAGCGACGGCATGCGGAACTCACTCATGCCCGGTCACCAGCCGCCGCGCGGTGGCGACGATGCGCGGCACCTGCGGCAGCGCGGCGTCCTCGAGGTGCTTCGCGTACGGCATCGGCACCTCGGCGGAGCACACGCGCGCCCCCGGGGCGTCGAGGTCGTAGAACGCGTTCTCCATGATCCGCGCCATGATCTCGGCGGCGATGCTGCCGCTGCGCCACCCCTCGTCGACGAGGACGGCCCGCCGCGTGCGGCGCACCGACGCGAGGATCGTCGCGTCGTCGAGTGGCCGCAGCGTGCGCAGGTCGATCACCTCGCCCGCGAGGCCGTCGCGGCCGAGCACCTCGGCGGCCTCGAGCGTCTTCGCGAGCGTGCCGCCGTACGTGAGCAGGCTCACGTCGGTCCCCGGCCGCCGCACGGCCGCGCAGCGGATGTCCACCGCGCCCGCGTCGGCCGCGAGCTCGCCCGCCACGTTGTAGAGCGAGCCGTGCTCGAAGATCAGCACGGGGTCCGGGTCCTCGAGCGCCGACCAGAGCATGCCGCGCGCGTCCTCGAGCGTGGCCGGCGTCAGCACCCGAATGCCGGGGATGTGTGCGTACCAGCCCTCGAGGCTGTGCGAGTGCTGCGCCGCGAGCTGCCGGCCGGCGCCGGTCGTCATGCGGATCACGAGCGGAACGGGAAACTGCCCGCCCGACATGTGCAGGATGGTGGCGGCGTTGTTCACGATCTGATCGAGGGCGAGCAGGCTGAAGTTCACGGTCATGATCTCGACGATCGGCCGCGCGCCACCCAGCGCCGCACCGACGCCAGCGCCGACGAACGCCGACTCCGAGAGCGGCGTGTCGCGCACACGGGCGGGGCCGAACTCGTCGAGCAGGCCCTTACTGACCGCGAAGCAGCCGCCGTACCGCCCGACGTCCTCGCCCATCAGGAAGACGCGCGGGTCCCGTGTGAGCGCGTCGCGCAGCGCAGCGCGCAGTGCCTCGCGGTACGTCGTCCGCACGGTCGCGGCGCTCACGACCGCCGCTCCGGCGAGGTGACGAAGCGGGTCAGGTCCTCGACCGGCTCCCAGGTGCCGGCCTCGGCAAACGCGACGGCCTCGGCGATCTCGGTCGCGACCGACGCCTCGAGCCGCGCCAGGTCCTCGTCCGCGAGCAGCCCGTCGGCCCGCAGCCGCGCGGCGAAGGTCGCGATCGGGTCGCGGCGCTTCCACTCGTCGACCTCCTGCTTCTCCCGATACAGCTCCGGGTCGAACATCGAGTGCGGTCGGAAGCGGTACGTCCGCAGCTCGAGGAAGCAGGGACCCCCACCGCCGCGGACGGCGAGCGCCGCCCGGCGCGCCGCCTCCTCGACCGCAACGACATCCATGCCGTCGACCGGCCAGGCGGGCATCTCGAAGCTCGCGGCCTTGAGGCAGAGGTCGGGCTCGGACTCCGAGCGCCGCAGCGCCGTGCCCATCGCGTAGAGGTTGTTCTCGCAGCAGAAGAGCACCGGCAGCCGCCAGAGGGCCGCCAGGTTCATCGACTCGTGGAACTCTCCCTCCGCGACCGCGCCTTCGCCGAAGAAGCAGGCCGTGACCCGCGGCCGGCCCGCCATCGCGTCCGCGAGCGCAAGCCCGACTGCGAGCGGCAGTCCGCCGCCGACGATCGCGTTGCCGCCGTAGAAGCGCGTCGCAGCGTCGAAGAGGTGCATCGAACCGCCGCGGCCCCGGCTGCAACCCTCCACCTTGCCGTACATCTCCGCCATGATCGGCCCCGCGCCGACCCCGCGCGCGAGCGCGTGGCCGTGCTCGCGGTACGTCGCGACGACGGCGTCGTCGGGCTCGAGCGCCTGCATGACGCCCGCCGCCACCGCCTCTTCGCCGATGTAGAGGTGGAGGAAGCCGCGGATCTTCCCGGCGCTGTACAGCTCGGCGCACTGTTCCTCGAAGCGGCGGATGCGCAGCATCTCGCGCAGCAACGCGTGGGCGTGCTCCCGGCTCACGCGCCGCTCTCCAGCGTCGAGAGGTCGCCCTCCGGCAGCCCCAGCTCGCGCGCCTTCAGCAGCCGGCGCATGATCTTGCCGCTGCGCGTCCGCGGCAGGACGTCGTGGAAGGCGATCTCGCGTGGCGCGACCGCCGGCCCGAGCCGCGCGCGCGCGAAGCCGAGCAGCTCGCGGCGCAGCGCCTCGGTCGGCGCATGGCCGGCCTTGAGGGAGACGAACGCCTTCACGACCTCGCCGATCACCGGGTCGGGCTTGCCGATGACACCCACCTCGGCGACGGCGGGATGCTCCATGAGCGCGCTCTCCACCTCGAACGGCCCGATGAGATGGCCGGCCGACTTGATGACATCGTCGGCGCGCCCGACGAACCAGTAGTAGCCGTCACGGTCGCGGCGAGCGAGGTCGCCGGTCAGGTACCAGCCGCCGGCGAACGACCTGTGGTACCGCTCCTCCTGCCCGAGATAGCCGCGGAACATCGACGGCCAGCCCGCACGCAGCGCGAGCTCACCCTGCTCGTCCGGGGTCTCGACCACCACGACGTCGCCCGCAGCGTCACGGCGCACGATCGCCGCTGCGATGCCGGGCAGCGGCTTCCCCATCGAGCCGGGGCGAATGTCCATCGCCGGGTAGTTCGCGATCATGATGCCGCCGGTCTCCGTCTGCCACCAGTTGTCGTGGATCGGGAGCCCGAAGGTCTCCTGCCCCCACACGACTCCTTCCGGGTTGAGCGGCTCGCCGACGCTCGAGACGAAGCGCAGGGCGCCAAGGTCGTGGTTCCGGATCACCTCGGTCCCGACCTTCATCAACATGCGGATCGCCGTCGGCGCCGTGTACCAGACGCTCACGCGCTGCGCCGCCAGGATGCCGTACCAGCGCTCGGCGTCGAAATCGCCCTCGTCGACGATGCTGGTGATCCCGTGCGTGAGCGGCGAGACGATCCCGTAGGACGTGCCCGTGACCCAGCCCGGGTCGGCCGTGCACCAGAACACGTCGTCGGGGTGCAGGTCGAGCGCCCAGCGGCCGGTCGCGTGGTGCGCGACCACCGCCTCGTGGACGTGAATCGCGCCCTTCGGCGTACCGGTCGTGCCGCTCGTGAAGTGCAGCAGGGCCATGTCCTCGGGGTCGGTCGGCGGAATCTCGAACGCGTCGTCCGCCGCGGCCATGCGCGCAGCCAGATCGAGCGTCCCGGCGGGGGCGGCGCCGTCGACGACGAGCACGTGCGCGAGGTGCGGCAGCGTGCCGCGCAGGTCGGCGATCTTGCGTCGCGCGTACAGCGCGGCGGTGGTGAGCAGCGCCTTCGCCTCGCCGATCGCGAGCCGCTGGCGGATCGGCTCCGGCCCGAACGCCGCGAACAGCGGGCAGAACACGCTGCCGTTCTTCCACGTGCCGAGCGCGGCGGCGTAGAGCTCCGGGATGCGCCCGCAGAGCGCGAAGACGCGGTCGCCCTTTCCCACGCCGAGCTCCCGCAGCACGTGCGCGAAACGGCTGCTGAGCCGCGCGAGCTCGCCGTAGGTGACGTCACGCACCGCGCCTTGGCGCCCGAGCCAGCGCAACGCGACGTGGTCGCGCCGCGCGCCGGCCGCGTGGCGGTCCACGGCTTCGTACGCGATGTTGAGCCCGCGGCCGCCCGGCAGCCCGGTCAGCGCCGCGCGCGCCTGCGCCCACGAGAACTCGGCGCACGTCCGCTCGTAGTCGATCAGGTTCGGGGCGACTCGCCACCCGCCCCGCGCCTTCCGGATCGGCTGCACGGCCATCACGCTATCTCCACGACGCCGCGCGAGCCCACAGCGGTCGACCTCGGCCTGGAGCCCGGCGAGCGCGGCCTCTTGGCGCACCGGCTCGAAGAGGTGACGGTAGCGCGCCTGCGGGCGCAGGTAGTCCTCGACCGGGCGCCGCGCGTGCGGCACGACGGTGTGGAGCACCTGCCCGTCGCGCGCCTCCTTGAGCGGCCACACGCCCGTGTCGACTGCCAGCCGCGCCACGTCGACCGATGCCGCCGGGTCGATGCCCCACCCCGGCGGACACGACGCGAAGCTCACGAGGAGTTTCGGCCCGACCAGCCGCCGCGCCCGCGCGACCTTGTCCATCAGGTCCAGCGGATGCGCGGGCGACACCGTTGCGACGAAGGCCGGCCGTTGCACGCGCCAGAGCTCGAACAGGTCCTGTTTGCGGCCCCGCGTGCCACCCGGCGGCGCGGTCGAGGTCGCCGACGCGTGCGGCGAGGCGGGCGACGTCTGGAAGCCCGTGTTCGCGAACGCCTCGTTGTCGTAGCACAGGTAGAAGAAGTCGAGGCCGCGGTGGATCGCGGCCAGCGTCGCCTGCAGCCCGATGCCGTTGGCCGCACCGTCCCCGGTCACCACGACGACCGTGAGGTCCTGCTCCGGCGCGAGCCGTCCCTTCGCGATCAGCACGTCGAGGGCGTCGCGGATGCCCTGCGCGCCCGCGGGCGCCGACGCCATGGCGGTGTAGAGCCACGACGACCGAAACGGCGTGAACGGAAAGACCGCGAGCAGGGTGAGGCAGCCGGCGGCGTTCACGAACACCACGTTCGGGCCGAGCGCCTTGTGCAGCAGGCGCAAGGCGAGGAGCCCGCCGCAGCCGCCGCAGAGACCCGTGCCACCGGCGACGTACTCCTCGTGGGGAATGTCGCGGATGCCGCGGTAGATCTCGCGCCGCACCTCACGCCTCCCCGCCGCGGCCGGCGATGCGCAGCAGGTCGAGCACCTGACGGTACTCGCCCTCGGTGAAGAGGAGCTGCGGCTGCGGACTGCCGCCCGTCCCCTCGGCCTCGCACAGCGCCGCCGCGATGCGATCGAACTCCTCGCTGCGGAACCGGCGCCCGCCGAGCCCGCCCACGAACGACAGCAGCGGCAGCGCGGGGCGACCCGCGAGCGCGCTCGCGACCTCGGCGAAGAGTATCCCGCCCTTGCCGATCGAGAGGTTCTGATCGATCACCGCGACCGCGCGCCGCCCGGCGAGAAGGCGCGCGATCTCCGCGTGCGGGAACGGGCGGATGACGCGCAGGCGCAGCAGGCCGATCCGCACGCCGGCCGCGCGCAGGCGGTCGACCTCCGCCTTGCCGACCGTGCTGAACGAATTCGACATCACGAGCACGTGCTCCGCGTCGTCGAGCATGTAGCCGTCGACCGTCCCCCAGCGGCGGCCGAAGCGGGTCGCGAACTCCTCCGCGACGGCAACGTGCAACCCGAGCGCCGCCTCCGCGGCGCGCTGCATCTGGTAGCGGAAGAACGCGTACGCGCTGCCGCCGAGCACGGCCGTGCCCTGCGCCAGGACGTGCGATGCCGCGAGCCGCGCGTGGCCGGGTTCGAACGCCGGCAGGAACTCGCGGACCACGTCCGGGGCCGGCAGCTCGACCGGCTCGCGCGTGAACGAGAGGTGGAAGCCGTCGAGATTCACGAGCGCGGGCAGGAGCACGTCGGGGTGCTCGGCCAGACGGAAGGCCATCAGCACCGAGTCGAGCACCTCCTGACAGGTCTCGGCGTGGATCTGGAGAAACCCCGTGTCGCGGGCGGCGAGCACGTCGTCGTGATCGGGCTCGAGCGTGATCGGCGCGGCAATCCCGCGCGACACGTTCACGAGCACGAGCGGCACGCGCCAGCCCGCGACCGTGTAGAGCATCTCGAGCGCGTAGAGGAGCCCCTGGCTCGACGTTGCGGTGAAGACGCGCGCACCGGTCGTCGCCGCCGCGCCCGCGGCCGTGACCATCGAGTGCTCGGAGTCCATCGTGACCAGGCGCGCCGCCAGCTCGCCGCGGGCGATCCACGCGGCGAGCGTCTCGACGATCTCGGTCTGTGGCGTGATCGGGTACGCAGGCACGTAGTCGACGTCGGCAAGGCGCGCACCCCAGGCGGCGGCCGCGTTGCCGGTGAGCAGCTCGCGGGTCACGCCGCGTCCTCCCGCACCGCCGCGATCGCGTCCACTGGACACTCGGTCACGCACACCAGGCAGCCCTTGCAGTGCGCGTAGTCGACGGCGGGCCAGTTCTCGGCATCGAGGCGGACGGCGCCCTCCGGACAGAGCGCGAAGCACACGAGGCAGCGCGTGCAGCGGGCGAGGTCGATCACCGGGCGATGGACGCGCCAGCCCTCGGTCGTGCGCAGCGCCGACGTGGCCGCCGCCGTGATCGCGGGTGCAGCAAGACGCGCCGGCAGGTGCGGCACGACGATCGGCCGCGCGGATGCGGGCGGCGGGCGGTCCGGGCGCTCCGGGAGGCCGACCGCCGGCGCCGCCTCGAACGCCTGGCGCGCCGCCTCGACGTTGGCGGCGAGGGCCGCCGCGTCCAGGCCCTCCGCCGCGAGCTCGCCGCGCACGGCACACGCGACGATCTCCCACGGCGCGACCGTGATCGCGCGCGCGACGAACCCCGACGTCGGCGCGCTCAACACGTGCTGGCCGAGGATCGCGAGCGCGATGCCCGAGACGTCGAGCGCGACGACCGGCCCCGGGACGGCATGGCGCGCGGCCAGCGCACTGCCCTCCACGCGGCTGTTGACCAGCACCAGACACGCCGCATCGACACCGTCGAGCACGGCCGCGTCGGGACGCGCGAGCAGCGTGTCGTCCAGCACCACGAGCGCGTCCGGGCTCTGGACGTAGCCGCGCTCCCGGATCGGGTCGGGACCGAACCGCGTGAACGCCACCACCGGCGCGCCCCGGCGCTCGGCGCCGTACACGGGAGAGTCCTGGGCCTCGAGGCCTGCCAGAAAGGCCGCCCGGCTCAGGATCCGGCTCGCGAGCCGGACACCAGTCCCGCCGCGCCCGTGGAAGCGGATGTGCCGCGTCACGCTGTCTTCCGCCATGCAACGCCAGTGCCGCCGACCCGCGCGCCGAGCGGGTCGGCGATTCCCCTTTCTCGGAATCGCCCCCGCCGCGGCGCATCGTGCCTGCGACGCCGCGGCGCGCGCTGGTCGTGGTCTTCGTGGCACGCGCCCTGCTCGCTCGGCGCATGGAATCCGATTGGCGGCGGATGGCCGATGACATCGGCCCGGCGAAGATCGTGGTCGTCCGCGACCCCGCGGCGGCGCTCGAGGGCGTCGTCGTGGTCGACAACGTCGCCTGCGGCCCGGCGATCGGCGGCATCCGCATGGCGTCCGACGTGACCGTCGCCGAGGTGGCCCGACTCGCCCGCGCCATGACCTTCAAGAACGCCGCCGCCGGCCTCGCGCACGGCGGCGGCAAGGGCGGCATCGTCGCCGACCCGCGCATGCCGCGAACCGAGAAGGAGCGCGTGATCCGCGCGTTCGGTCGCGCCATCCGCAACCTCGTCGACTACATCCCGGGTCCCGACATGGGCACCGACGAGACCTGCATGGCCTGGCTCCAGGACGAGATCGGCCGCGCCGTCGGCCTCCCGCCGGTCCTCGGCGGCATCCCACTCGACACGATCGGCGCCACCGGCTTCGGTCTCGCCGCGTGCGCCGAGGTCGCACAGGAGTTCGCCGGCATCCCGCTCCGCGGCGCTCGCGTCGCGGTGCAGGGCTTCGGCGCGGTCGGCCGGCACGCGGCGCGCTTTCTGGCCGCACGCGGGGCGGTGCTGGTCGCGGCGAGCGACCTGGGCGGCGCGATCGTGAACCCCGATGGCCTCGACGTCGAGCGGCTGGCCGCGTTCAAGGCCGAGCGCGGCGGCCTGCGCGACTTCCCGGATGGCCGCGCGCTCGCCGGCGAGGAGCTGATCGGCGTCGACTGCGACATCTGGATTCCCGCCGCCCGCCCCGACGTGATCGACGCCAGCAACGCGCCGCGGCTGCGCGCCCGGCTGGTGCTGCAGGGGGCGAACATCCCCGCCACGCTCGACGCCGAGGCGATCCTGCACGCGCGCGGCGTCCTCTCCGTCCCCGACTTCATCGCCAACGCCGGCGGCGTGATCTGCGCCGCGGTCGAGTACCACGGCGGCACCCAGGCGCAGGCCTTCGCGGTGATCGACGAGAAGCTCCGCGCCAACACCCGCGCCGTGCTCACCCGCGCCCGCGACGCCGCCATCCTCCCGCGCGCCGCCGCGGTCGAGCTCGCCCGCACGCGCGTCGCCGAAGCTGCCACCTACCGCCGCTAGGAGCGCGAGCGTGTCGCGTGCCCGGGAGCGCGGCGGCGCCGCCGCGCTACGCCGCGCCGTCCGCGTACATCGTCCCCACGTACTCCCGCAGCATCCGCTCGGCCGAGAACCGCGGCGCCAGCCCGACGAGCGACGCCTTCACGCGCGCGACCCAGCCGTGCGGGATGCCGTCGGGACCGCGGTCGTAGAACAGCGGGAGGACCTCGCGCTCGAGCAGGTCGAAGAGCGCCGAGGTGTCGTGGTCGTCCTGCTCGTTCGGCTCGGCCGCGGGTGTCGCGATCGCCCACCCGTTCGTGCCGTCGTATCCCTCCGGCCACCAGCCGTCGAGCACGCTCAGGTTGAGCCCGCCGCTCAGCACCGCCTTCATACCGCTCGTCCCGCTCGCCTCGAGCGGCGGGCGCGGCAGGTTCACCCACACGTCGGCACCTCCGATGACTCGGGGCGCCATGTGCAGGTCGTAGTCCTCGAGGAAGACGATGCGGCTGCCGATGTTCGGCGCATGGCGAACGGCGAGCACGTCCCGCAGCGAACGGCGAGCCTCCTCGTCCTGCGGGTGCGCCTTGCCGGCGATCACGATCTGCACCGGCGTGCGCTCGTTGGCGAGCAGCCGCAGCCCGCGCTCGAGCTGCCGCGTGAGGAGGTGAAGACGCTTGTACGTCGCCACGCGCCGCGCGAACCCGAGCGTGAGCACGTCGGGATCGAACACGCGTGCCGCGGCCGCGACGTACTCGGGCGATTCGCCGCGCGCGAGCCGGTCGTGCACGGATCGCTCGCGCGCATAGGCCACCAGCGTCGCCCGCAGCGTCCGTCGCACCGCCCACAGCTCGGCGTCGGGAATCTCCGCGAGGCGCCCCCACACCGCCGGATCGAGCAGGTGCTCGCGCCACTCGGTCCCGAGGTGCCGGTCGAGGAGCTCCTGCATGGCCCCGGGCATCCACGTCGTGGTGTGAACGCCGTTGGTCACGTGCCCGATCGGCACCTCGGCGACGGGCCGCCCCGGCCAGAGCGGCTGCCACATCGCACGGGCGACCTCGCCGTGCCGCTGCGACACGCCATTGGCCGCGCGGCTCGTCCGCAGCGCGAGCGGCGTGATCGAGACCGGCTCGTCCCCCCGCGCGGGGTCGATCCGCCCGAGC
This sequence comes from Binatia bacterium, assembly GCA_046327955.1. GTDB lineage: Bacteria > Desulfobacterota > Binatia > DP-6 > DP-6 > JAXLXP01. The sequence goes on from JAXLXP010000015.1 coordinate 94,042, forward strand.
TCGTAGAACAGCGGCCGGGCCGACCCCAGCTTGTCGGCGAACACCCCGAGCGCGGGCTCGATCTCGTCGCGGCCGTACCACTCGTTGCCCGCCGCCACCGGGGTGTGGGTGGTGAAGAGGGTTTCGCCCCGCACCACCGCGAGCGCCTCCGCCGCGGGCCGGCCGCCCGCCATCTCGACGCGCAGCCGCTCGATCCCGCCGAGCGCCGCGTGCCCCTCGTTGAGGTGGACGAGGCCCGGCCGGATGCCGAGCGCCGCGAGCGCCCGGACGCCGCCCACGCCGAGCACCGCGTACTGCGCGAGCCGTGTCTGGCGGTCGCCGACGTACAGGCGCGCCGTGATCCAGCGATCGACCGGATCGTTGTCCTCGCGATCCGCGTCGAGCAGGAAGAGCGGCACGCGCCCGACGTCGACGCGCCACACCTGGACGCGCACGGTACGACCACGGATGTTGACGTCGACGGTGAGCGGCCGGCCCCGGTCGGTCACCAGCACGACGGGGAGGCGCTCGAAGTCGGCGCTCGTCCACCATTCGTGCTGCCAGCCGCCGAGATCGAGGCGCTGGTGGAAGTACCCCTGTCGATAGAGCAGGCCGACGCCGACCATCGGCAGCGCAAGGTCCGACGCAGCCTTGAGCAGGTCTCCGGCGAGGATGCCGAGCCCACCGCCGTAGAGCGGCAGGGAGCAGTGGATGCCGAACTCCGAGCAGAAGTACGCGACCGGGCGTTCCGGCGCCCTGCCGGGCAGTGGTGGCCGCGCGAGATCCGCCTCGAGCCGCGCCGCCAGCGCGCGCACCTCGGCGACGTACGCCCGATCGCGCGCCAGCGCGCGCAACCGCAGCGGCGGCACCGCCTCGATCAGCCAGCGCGGATTGCAGGCGCTACGGCGCCAGAGCGCCGGGTCCATCGCGCGGAAGACCGCGGCGCCGCCGGGCATCCACGTCCAGCGATAGTTGAACGCGAGCCGCGCGAGCGGGGCCAGCGAATCGGGCAGCCGATCGGCGAGCTCGCGGATCGCCAGCTCGCCGTCGCGTCGACCATCGTTGGGCGTCGGGGTGTCATCCATGGCGTGGCGCGCGATGGTATGCGGCGGTTCCGTGGCCAGCAAGACGGGGCGCTTTGCGGCACATCACCCCGGCCGGAGTTCGGTCACCCGTCAGCAGGCGGTGGACGCCGGGCGCGACCCGCACGCAGAGGTGCGCGAGCACCCGATCGATCCCGCACGACCACGGCCAGTAACGGCAGACGCCGACTGGCCCCCCGGTCGATGTCTGCGTGACGACGCAAGCCCTCGGCCTCGCGGACAGGTCGCGCGAGTGGCCCTTGGCGCTCCCGTCCCACCGGAGGTCCCGCTCGGACGCAGTCCCGGAGCTCAGCGAACGGGGGTGAAGGCCGCGTCCCCCAGGCGATGGACCTCGAGCTGTCGAAGACGGGCAGGTCCGCCCTCGGCGAAGGGAGCGAGCCCCACGGAGCTGGGCGACGGGAAGATGTTCACGCTCAGCACCACGCGCCCGTCGTCGGCGAACACCTCGACCGAGGAGCGATCGACGAAAACGGTCAGGGCCATTCCCCCGTCGCGCAGCGCGAGCGGCGCCTGGTAGCGCGCGCCGAAGCCGGGTGCGAACAGCACGTCCCCCGAGCAGGAGCGATCCACGTAGACCACGTCGTGCACGTGATCGTAGCCGATGCGCGTCTCCTCGCCCTCGCCCTGGCGGACCGCCAGGCCGGCCCGCTGGGCGCCGGCCGGTTCAACGACGACGGATATCTCGAGCGCGTCTCCCTCGACCCCAGCGAGCGCGTCGCTGCTCCCGGCCGGCACATCGAGAGACGCGAGCGATGCGATGGGGCAGGCGCCACGCAAGGCGCGCAGCTCGCGAACGGGGCGCTGCACGAGGATGGGCCCGGCGCCGTCGTCGACGAGGGACAGCTCGCGCGGGATGGTCATGGAGCCGCGCCAGGGGTCCGTCGGCGTGCCCAGCGCGTACTGCCAACTGTCGCGCCACGCGATCCAGATGCGACGGCCATCGGGCACATCAGAAGAGAACGACTGCGCGGCGTAGAAGTCGGGCCCGAAGTCCAGGCGACGGCCGAACGGTACGGTCTCGGGCACGAAGCGCTCTCCGTCGAAGGCGCCGACCATCGCGTAGCCTTCGTTGTCGGGCTCGCCGAGGCCGACGTTGTGATCGAGCTTGAACACCCACTTCTCCACGCCGCCGAGCGGGAGCGGAAACAGATCGGGGCACTCCCACGCGCCCTCGAGACCCGCAAAGGGGCCGAGCTCGCTCGTCTTGGTCCAGGCCTTCAGGTCGGGCGACGTGTAGAGGTGCGCCCGATCACCGGCAGCGAGCACCATCACCCAGCGTCCCGACGGCGCATGCCACAGCACTTTCGGGTCGCGGAACTCCGCGATGCCGGGGTTCGGCAGCACCGGGTTGCCAGCGTACTCTACGAAGGTTCGCCCGCGGTCCCGGCTGACGGCGATGCTCTGCTTCTGCTTGCCATCCTTCCCGAACGCGTGCGTGTAGACGGCTACGAGGCAAGGACCCTCTGCGCACAGTCCGCTGGTGTTGTTGCGATCGACTACCACCGAGCCCGAGAACACCATGCCGAGCTGCTCGCTCGGCCGCAGGGCGACCGGCAGATGCTGCCAGCTCACGAGGTCGGCACTGACGGCGTGGCCCCAGGAGACGTTGCCCCAGGTCGAGGCGGCCGGGTTGCACTGATAGAACAGGTGCCACTCGCCCGCGAGGTACACGAGGCCGTTCGGATCGTTCAGCCAGCCGGTCTCCGGCGAGAAGTGATAGCGCGGTCGGTAGAGCTCCGCGTAACGCCCGCTCGACGCGGGAAGATCAGCGGCGGACATCGATGATGGGCTGCCTCCGGTCCGGTGGCGCAAACATGCACGGCCTCGGCACGATCCGATCTCGGTCGTGCTCCGTGTCCTGCGCCGCTACGACCACTCTGCCCGCTTCAGCGAACCAAGAGGCCCTCGGAGAGGACCTCCGTCGATCCCGCCCGGTGGCAGGCATAGGAATGGAGAAAATTGCCCCGCGCGCCCGAGGGAAGCTGGATGTCGATGACATCGCACACGATGTCCCCCCTGAACTCGATTCTGACGGCGGCGTTGGATTCTGGCACGATCCACCTTCCCCGCCGAGCCGGACAGGCAGGTCCGGCACAGGTGACCGGCTCGTTCGAGGTCTCGCCGCCCGGCTCCTTGTTGGGGGCAGACTCGACGAGTCCTCGCGTCGCCCTGCGCGTGCCGTCCGCCCACAGGGTGCCCAGTCTCCTTCCCCATGCAGGCGCAGCCGAGAGGGCGATGACCACGGTGAGGACGTAGGGGACCGTTCGGGTCGTCCAAGACATGTTTCGGGCCATAATCATGGTCACCGCATCGATACAAGCTTCCAGATCACTTGCCTGCAGGAGCGATCACCGTCGAGCCACGCACGGTCGCCCGCGGCGACGGACACGGCTGGGAGCACCCGCGACGTCCTGCTCGAGCGTCCCCACCTGCGTCTTGTCGACGACCCCGACGGGATTCGCCACGGCCGCACCCATCCAGTCGCGCAGCGACGAGCGCCGCGGGCGTCAGCACCGGGCCATGGCCGGCGGCCTCCACCGTGGGCTGGTCAGGGCACTTCGGCAGGGCCGACAGCACATCGTTCCCTGTTCGGGCTTGGAAATTCGCAGGCCTCCCTCTTGCCCGGGAGGCCCGGTCGGTCGACCGTCCTGCCGTGTTCCGCCCGGTTGCGTGGCTCAGGTGAGGCGCGCACGATGCAGTGGTCGTGCCGCGTCTCCAACGGAAGAGCTTCTCGGCTCCCGACCAGGTGCGCAGGTTTCCGAACGGCCGCATCGACGTCGTGCGCCTCGACGAGATTCCCGTTGGGCGGTTCGTGTTCCAACCGGGCTGGCGTTGGTCGCGAGACGTCGCGCCGATCACCGGCACGCGATCGTGTCAGCATCGACACGTCGGCTACACGGTCTCCGGCACGCTCGTCGTGCGCATGGACGACGGGACCGAGCTCGTCATCGGACCCGGCGAGGCCTATGAGATTCCTCCCGGACACGATGCCTGGGTGCTCGGCGACGAGCCGTGGACATCCGTCGAGTTCACGAGCGCCCACACGTTCGCGGCACCCGCCGACGAGCTCGGAGAGCGGGTGCTCGCCACGATCGTCTTCAGCGACATCGTCGACTCGACGGCAGCCCTGGAGCGGCTGGGTGACCATGCGTGGGCAATTCTCCTCCACGAGCACAACGTGAGGATCCGAGCGGCGATCGACCGGTATCGCGGTCGCGAGATGGGCACGACCGGCGACGGGTTTCTCGCGCTTTTCGACGGTGCCGCGAAGGCCGCCAATGCTGCCATGTTGATGTCGTCGTCGGTCGCCGAGCTCGGGCTCTGCCTCCGCCTCGGAATCCACACCGGCGAGGTGGAGATCATCGGGGGGCAGGCACGCGGACTGGCGGTTCACGCTGCGGCGAGAGTCGCCGCTCTGGCCGGTGCGGGCGAGGTGCTGGTCTCGGGCACGACCCACGATCTCCTCGAAGGTTCGGGCCTGGGCTTCCAGCCGCGCGGTGTACACGAGCTCAAGGGATTGCGCGGAGCGCGGTCGATCTTCGCGCTGAGCAAGCCCCCTGCAGACGACGCCTCACCCTATTGACCAGGCCGTCGGCGTGGCCGACATGTCGGATTGACGCCGCCCCCGCACCGCGGCTAGGACCCCGGGCCATGGGTCCCGTGCCTGCCCTGCTCGTGCTCGCGCTGCTGGCGGCCCGGACTGCCACGGCGGCTCCGGCGAACGACGTCTGCGCGAACGCGACCGTCCTGTCCGACGCGGAGGCGAAGACCTTCCGCGCCGTCGGCGACACCTCGACCGCGACGAGCACGGTCGGCGAGCCCAGCGGCTCGTGCGTCAGCGCGCCCGGCAACACCGTCTGGTATCAATGGACCGCGCCGAACGACGGCCGGCTCTACGTCTCCACCTGCGGGAGCGACTTCGACTCGGTCGTGAACGTGTATGGGGGCACCTGCGAGGCGCCCGGAGACTCCGTCGTCTGCAACGACGATTCCTTCGCGTGCGGCCGACAGGCCCAGGCCGAGACCCCGGTCAGCGGCGAGCAGACGTACCTCGTGCAGGTCGGCGGGTACGGCCCGGGCATCGGCGGCAACCTCGCGCTGCAGATCTGCTTCGAGGGGCCCGATCAGGAGGACGCCGACGACGACGGCGTCCCCGACTGCCGCGACGACTGCACCGACTCCGACCTCGACGGCTTCGGCGACGGCCCGCTCGCCGCGCGCCCCTTCGAGAGCTGCCCGCAGGACAACTGCGACGACGTCGTCAACCCCGACCAGACCGACTCCGACGGCGACGGCATCGGCGATCCCTGCGACGACGACGAGGAGAAGGACGAAAAGACGGTCCAGGAGGCGGCCGACGACGGCGAGGTCGAGCTGTCCGGCAAGGGCTGCTACTTCGGCGACTGCGTGGCGATCACCGTCACGGCGCCGCCGGCGCGCGGGCTCATCGTGACCGTGTCGGCCGGCGACCTGCTGGTGAGCCGCACCGAGGAGGAGCAGGACCTCGTCGCCACGCGCACGCGGCACATCTGGGTGCCGCCCGGCCAGACCGTCACGCTCAACGGACTCTGGACCGCCTGCACCGAGCTCGACCGCCATCCCCCCGGGGAGACTCACCTCTTCGACGTGACCGAGAATCTCGCCGCCGCCCCGGGCCTTCCCGCCGTCGCGGCGCTCCGCGCCCTGGTCACGGTGCTCGCCGCCAACGGCCGCTTCGCCGGCCTCGCCGCGCAACCCGCGGTGTGGGCGATCACGGATGGTTATCCGACCACCGATCCCGACCTGCACGCACTGCTCACCGCCGCCGGCCTCGATCCCGCGGCGCTTCCCTCCGGCTACCCCGACCTGCGCTCTCCGAACGCCGGCAGCACCGATCCAAAGGCGCGCTACCTGCGCGGCCTTCTCGCGACCGCGCAGCCCGATTGCGCCGCGGCCGCCGGGAGCGCCCGCAGCCAGCTCTCCTGCTGGCTCGATCGTCTCGACGCCCGGATCGCAGGGCTGCCGCGAAAGCTCGGCGCCCGCCTCGCGGCGCGTGTGAAGAGCATACGCGCCCAGCTCACCGCGGCCGATCGCGCGCAGAACGTGCGGGCCAAGCGCAAGCACCTCCTCGCCGCGCACCGCCGTCTGCACGGCCTCGCGAAGGCAGCAAAGCACGGGGGCGAGGCGACGGCCGAGCTGCGAGCGGGCGCCGGAGCCGCCGCAACGCTCGTTCTCGATCTGGCCGACCGGACGCGCTGATCCCCTTCGCGCAGGACTGCGGTGCTGGTCAAGGAGGCGAAGGAGCTCCTCGCCTGAGCCCCACGGCCCCGGCAGCGCCAGCAGCGCCCCCCTTGACGGGCCCTGCCCCGTGGCGCTACGGCGGCGCCCACGCATGACCGCCAACTCGCCCGCCACCCGCCGTCCCGATCGCTTCCGCGACCCGATCGCCACCACCTACGACGCGGTCGTCGTCGGCGCCGGCATGGGTGGGCTCGTCGCGGCCGCGCTCCTCGCCCGCGCCGGCCGGCGCGTCCTGGTGGTCGACGGCCACTACGTCGCCGGCGGCAACGCGACCGTGTTCCGGCGTCGGCGCTGGGAGTTCGACGTCGGCGTCCACTACCTCGGCGACTGCGGGCCGCAGGGGACGATCCCCCGCATCCTGCGCGCCTGCGGTGCCCGCGGCGTCCGGTTCCGGCCGCTCGATCCGGAGCTCGAGCACCTCACCTTCCCGGACTTCGACTTCGTGATCCCGCGCGACAAGGCGGCGTTCCGCGCCCGCCTGGTCGCCCGCTTTCCGTCCGAGCGACGCGGCATCGACCGCTACTTCCGCTTTCTCGCGCAGGTCGACGTCGCACAGCGCGCGAGCCTCTCGGGATCGCGCTGGCAGCAGCTGCTCGTGCTGGTGCGCTGTCCGCTCGTCGTGCGCTACGCGAACCGCTCCTTCGGCGAGTTCCTCGATTCGTGCACGCGCAACGCGCAGCTCCGCGCCATCCTGGTGGCGCAGAACGGGACCTACGCGGTCGCGCCGGGGCGGGTCTCCTCCATCCTCCATGCCGGGCTCCAGAACCACTACTTCATCGACGGCGGCTGGTACCCCGAGGGCGGCGGCCAGGTGATGGCGGACCGGCTCGTCGACGCCATCGAGGAGGCGGGCGGCCACGTCCGGCTCCGCACCCGGACGACTCGCATCACCGTGCGCGACGGTCGCGTCACCGGGGTCACCGTCGACAGCCGCCATCTGGGGAGCCTCGCGGTCGAGGCCCCGGTCGTCGTCAGCAACGCGGACCTGAAACGCACGGTGCTCGAGCTCGTCGGCCCCGAGCACTTTCCGCCGGCCTGGGTCGAGCGCGTGCGCGGGTTCGAGATGGCGCTGCCGCTGTTCGTGCTCTACCTGGGGCTCGACGTCCCGCCTTCGTGGCTCCCCTACGGCAACGTCAACCGCTGGCTGTTCGACGACTACGACTTCGACGCCGAGTACGCGCGCGTCGGCCGCGGCGACGTCCCCGAGCGGCCCTTCGTCTACATCGCCACCGCGTCGCGGAAGGACCCCGAGAACCGGCGCATCGCGCCGCCCGGCCACACGAACCTGCAGGTGATGACGATCGTCCCGGCGGACCCGACCTTCTGGGGCGTGAGCGAGGCGCAGCTCCGCGACGGCACCTATGTCGCGAGCGAAGGGTATCGCTACGTGAAGGAGCAGGTGACCGCGCGTGTGCTCGCGCAGGCCGAGCGGGCGATCCCCGGCATCGCGCAGCACATCGTCTTCCGCGAGGCCGCAACGCCGCTCACCCACACGCGCTTCACCGAATCCACCGGCGGCACGTCCTACGGCATCGCCGCCACCCCGGCGCAGTTCCTCCAGAAGCGCCCGGGCGCGTCGACCCCGATCGCGGGGCTCGTGCTGGCCGGGGCGTCGACGCGCTCCGGGCACGGCATCGTGGGCGCGATGCTCTCCGGCGTCCAGGCTGCCGATCGCGTGCTGCGCGACGGCACCGCGCGGCGTGTACTCGCGGACTGAGCGCGGACTGCCGAGTCTTCGCCCGACCCGGAAGGCCGGATCGCGCGCGCCGCGACGACGGCCTGATCGGGCGCGTCCTCCCCGTACGCGCGGGCGACGCGATGGCCGCGGGGGGCGGCGATCACGCCGACGTCGCGGAGGCGCCGCGAGCGAGCGCCGCGAGCAACTGGTCCGGCTCGGCGACCGACAGCACCAGCGCGCGTACGCTCTTTCTGAGCCCGAAGGCGATCGGCAAGGCGATGGGCGCGCGCAGGCGGATCCGCACCACGCGGCCGGTGGAGCTGATGACGCCGGCCTCCTCACCGGCCCCGACCCGGACGCCGATGCCGCCCCACAACGGCCAGCGATCAGGCGTCACGGATTCGACTGCCGAGTAGGGAAGCTCCTGGTCGAAGAGCCGTCCGAGGCGAACGCGGAAGCCGTGAGCGCCGAGGTCGACGTAACTGTCGCGTGCCGCGCCGAACGGAGCCAACAGCACCCGGCCGATCCACGTCATGCGAAAAGCGAACCGCATTGCCCTGGCGATCATGGAACACTGCCCGTCGAGTTCCAAGCAACGGTACGCCCGGCTTGCCGAGCGTGCGCTACAATCGCGCCGTGGCAGCCGCCCCGGCGGCGCACCTCATCTCGGGACGGCAGTGGGGACTCCCGGACTCGCTCAAGGCGCACTTCCGCATCCTCACCGATCGGCGGGGCAGGAGTTCTCCCGGGCGATCAAATCGCTGCTCGCTGCGGACTCGGCCTAGCCTCGCCGCCTACCGCGGGCGCGAGGACACGGCGTCGCCGGCCGGGATGCGAGCGAACGGCCCCCCGGGCGCGTTCGTGGCGTCTCGAGGGGGTGGCTCAAGGCCACGGCTGCCCGGTTGCGACGAGCGGGTATCGCGCCCAGACCTCCCGCACACCGGCGTCCACGGCACTGAGCCCCGGTGCGCCGTAGTACATGACGCGCGTGACGGCGAGCGAGCGGAACGGCGTGACGGTGGGGTCGGTGTTGGGGATCGCCGTGGTGATGCGCGGGCCGCTCGCGCCGTAGGCGAAGGCGTCGCCGGTGCACATCGGCACGGGCGGCGTGCTGTCGTCGAGCCAGTACGACGTCGCGGCGAAGCCGGGGATGTCGGTCGCGATCAGGTGCGCGATGACGAGCGAGCCTTGCACGCCCGTGACCATCTCCCAGGCGAGGCTGCCGAGGGACGCCGACTCGGGGGCGCCATCGATCGCGAGGCCGAGGAGGTTGAGCGGGTTGCGGTACGTCATGCCCGCCGCTGCAGGACTGTAATCGAAGACGTCCATCATCGCGGGGATGGGATGGACGCGCAGGCGGGTCGTCAGGTCCTCGCGCCGCCGATAGAAGTAATGCTGGCGCTGGGTGAGCGGACCGCTGTTGGCGCCGACGTAGGAGCGGATCGCACGCACCGGGCCGCTCGTGTTGACGACGAATGCGCCCTCGCCCGACGAGAACGTGTCCTCGCTCCGGCCACAATTCGAGGGGTCGAAGAGGTTCTTGTGGCGGTCGAGGATGTCGGCGCCGGTGCCAGCGGCGATACGCAGCCCGTCCGACACCCAGCGATCGGAGAAGTGGCGGGCATAGGTGTCGGTCGTGACGGTGGAATCCTCCGGGTTCGGCCCGGAGGCGACGGAGTAGGTGGTGAGGTAGGGGCCCGAGAGGAGGTCGAACTGGTAGTCGACGTACTGGCGGCCCGCGCTCGGGTCGAGGCCGCCGCTGGCGCGCTGGAAGAGATAGACCCATCCACGATCGCCGTTCGACGGGGAGGTGACCGTGATCTCCACCCCCGAGCCGGCCACGACCCCGCTCGGCGCAGAGGTGCCGACCGCGCGGCCACCGGTGTCCGCCGCCATCAGCACGATCTCGTCGTCGCCGTCGAGGGTGGGGTTCGTGTCCGGGCCGGTGAAGGTGCCTGCGTCGCTGTAGTCGAGGCTCTCGAATCCGCCGCCGAACCCGCCCGCGGGCCCGTACACGTCGTCGAACAGGACGAGATCGCGCTCGTCGACCTGGACCGGAACCTGCTCCCAGCTAAGGCCGATGCGCCGGAAGGCAACCACGTCGCTGGGCGGGACACCGACGAGGGTGGGCACCACGGCCCCGGTGAACACCACGGGATCGTCGGGTCGGGCGAGGGTCGCGGCCCCGAGGTCGAGGTCGCAGTCCGCCAGGGCGGACGCGGCGCTGTACCTGGCGACGAAGAGGCCGGGCTCGTCCTTCACGACGGTCTCGGGCTCGAAGAAGGCGCAGCTCCGGAGCGTACCTGTCACGAACCGCACGGCGACGCCGCCGAGCGGGCTCGCGAGGTCGAGGCCGGTGACGGCGGCGACGATCTTCAAGAGCTTGCCCTCCTTCAGGACGGCCGTCTTGATCGGCGAGATACCAGCCGGCGCAAGCGGGTTCACGAACTTGTACTGATCGACGGTGCCTGGCTTCGCAGTCCAGCCGGGCTTGCCGGCGACATTCGGGAGGCTCAGAAACGCCCGGGCCGTTCCGCTCACGGCGATCAGGTCGAGCTGCGCGCCCCCGGGGCTGCCGGTGATCGGGTCGTCCGTCGGGCTGCCGATCGCCGGAAACAGGAACCCCGGATCCTTCGACACGAAGAGGAGCTTCTCCTTCCCCGACCTGGAGCGCTTCAGCAGGAGCTGGTGGCCGGCGATCGGGCGGTCGACCGCGTGTGCAGCGGTCGAGAAGGCGACGATCATGCAGGCGACCGCGCTGAGACGCGTCATAGGGTCCTCCCGTGGCTGCCAGGGGGCCTAGCATGCCGCCGGCGCGGCTGAACAGGGCCTTTCGCGCCAAGCGACGGGACCCCGTGACGCCCGACGCCTCGTCTCCTCGTAGGGAATTCCCTATCGCACGGAACGGGACGCCCGCTTCGTCCGGAACCGCTGCCAGGCCGAGTCGGTGCACCCGACGGTGTTGCACGCGCTCACGCGCCACCAGTAGGCCTTCTTCTTGAGCGCCTTCGTGGTGTACTGCGACTCGTGCAGGCTCGTCGCGCTGTCGGCCTGCTTCCCCCGCTTGCTCTTCATCCGCACGACAACGTCGTACGAATCGGCGCACTCCGCGTCCTCCCAGTCGAGCGGCACGGTCGCCGTCCGCACGGTCGTGCGGTTCTTCGGGGCGACGAGGCTCGGCGCGGCGGGCCGCCCCGAGCACGTCGTGTCGCCCTCGATCACGCCGTTGTTCAGCGCCTCGACGGTGAGCCGCCCGTCGACCGTCGCAAGCTGGTAGGCGAACCCCGGCCGAAGGCCTTTGATCTCCACACGGGCGAACGCCCCGCGAACGCCTCCCGCCACCGTGAGCACCGCGAAGGTGTCTCCTCGCTTCGGGGCGTAGCCGTGGGAGAAGTCGAGCGCCAGCGTGCCATCGAGCACGGCCGCGCCGGTCACCGCCAGACTGCCGTACTGGCCTGCGCCAGTGCCGGCAACCGGGATGACCAGCCCGCCGGTGGGACCCAAGGTCAGGGCGCCGTCGACCACCAGCGTCGCCGCCGCCTCCGTCGCGCGGGCGCTGTCCCGAGGAGTGCGCCTCGGGTGGCTATGCTGGACGACATTGATCACCGACGTCTCGATGAACCCATCGACCACGAGTCCGAGGGACCCCACGTGAATGGTGCCCCCCGTCATGCTGACGAGCTGGCCGCTCGGACCCCACGTGGTTTGTGCGACGATCGCACCGTTCGGAGCGACGTACACTCCGCCGTTCCCGGTCGCCGTGACGAGGGCGTCGTGCCCCAAGGTCAGCACACCGCGGCCCCCGCCGTCTTGACCGACCCGCAGGACGTCGAACGCACGGACGAAGCCGCCGTCCACGTCGAGAGAACCCACTCCGCTCGTGCCGGCCCGACCGCCCACCTCGATGTTCCGGCAGCGGAACAGCCCGCCGTCGTCGAGGGACACGGCGCCGTCGTGCTCGCGGCCGATGGCGCAGAGTCCCGTCTGCGGGTCGACCACGTCCAACTGCGTCGCATGCGCAGTGATCGCACTGCCCCAGAGAATCGCGGCGCCGACGCCGTCCTTTCCGATGATCAGGTTACCTTCGATCCCGCCCAGGGCAGCGTCGCGGATGGAGAGAAGATTGGCGTTGCCCGGGCCGCCGACGAACACGTCGCCCAGGACGGTCATCTCCGAAGGGCCGCTCGCGACACGTCCCTCTATGTTGAGGTCGCCGTTGCTGACGTGGACGTTCTGGGTGACGTGCAGATTGCCGCCGTTCAGCACGTCGACGTCGCCGAACAGGCTGTTCCCGATCTTCAGATCGCCCTGGACCCCCCAGAACGACGCCGTGCCCGAGCCCAGGCCCACCCCGTCGACGGTGACCTCGGAGTAGGCGGCGGGGTCCCACTGGGTGCCGCCGTAGGCGACGAACGCGGCGTTCGACTCCACCCGGGCGCCGTTCTCGATGGTAAGGGTGCCCTCGACCCCGTAGCCCACGGCGATGTTGCCCGTCCGCCAGGTCGAGCCGTCTCCGCCCACGACCGCGGTGCCGGGAAGCCAACCGCCGAGGCGCGCCTCGGCGCTGCTCAGCTCGGCGCCGTTGGCCACGAACAGCTCGCCCGCGCCGGCGTCGCCGATCGTCAGGCGACCCGTGCCGGTCAGGACGGTGCCGCTGTTGAACACGTGCAGGTGGGCCGCGGGGGGACTCGCCGGGGGAGTCGGAGGGGTCGTGGGAGCGCTCCCGCCGACGAGGGCATGGATGTACGTGCCCACGCCCGACGTCATCTTCACCGTCGCCTCGTCGTGGACCGTCAAGGCAGGAGCCGTCACCGAGTCGTCCAGGAGATTCAAGGAGAGGTTGCTGAACTCGACGGTGTTCGTGCGGGAGACAACCATCCGCCCGAGGTCCCCCGAGGGCCCGCTCGTGGGGGTCGCGTCCACGCCGTACTGCCCGCTCAGGTCGAAGACGACGGTGTCGCCGCTGCCCGGATCGCCCTGCGGCTGCCAGTTGGCCGCCACGTGCCACGACCCGCCGGCCGGGTTGATCCAGTGGTACGACGGCGAAAGCAGGAAGGCGTGCGTCTGGCCGTTGATGGCCCCATGGCCGACGATCTTGCCCTTGTTGTTGATGGCGCGGGCCTCGTGCAACACCCACCCGGAGCCCGACGGGATGAGGGTGTTGAGGTCCTGCATCTGGCCATTCGCCCACCGGAAGGCGTGCTGCGTTTGTCCCGTCTGCAGCGTACCGACCACCTGCCCCTCGTCATTGATGTCGTTGGCAAAGCTGTGGGTGAAGGTCATCGCGCCGAGATCCTGCATCCCGCCGTCCCACAAGAAGGCGCGGTGCGTCGTATTGTCGGCCAGCTTGGACGAGCCAACCACCTGGCCCGCCTCGTTGATCGCCTCTGCGTTGCCGAAATCCCCCCCTAACGTGCCCAGATCCTGCATCGCGCCGTTCTGCCACAAGAAGGGGCGAACGTATCCCGCGTCGGTGTGTGAGAAGCCCACCACCTGCCTGAGGTCGTTGATGCCATATGCAGCGCTCTGTGTGTCCCACAAGATGCCCAGGTCGCCCAAATCCACAATCCCGCCGGCTCCCCACAGGACGGCGTGACGTATTCCGTCATCCGCTCTCTCTGCCACCCCGACCGCTTCTCCGGCGTCATTGATCTCGAACGCGTAGCTGATCGGACCTCCGAGCGTGCCCAGGTCTTGCATCCCGCCGTTCTGCTGCCACCGGAAGGCGTGGCTATGAAACTCCTCACCGACGACCGATGCCCCAACCACCTGACCGGCGTCGTTGATATCGTGTGCCCAGCTTCCATACGCACCGAGCGCGCCCAGGTTGGTCATGGTCGCGCCATCCCACAGGAAGCCGTAGGCATACGAACCCGACTGCGACGCCCCGACCACCTGCCCATCGTCGTTCGCGCCCATGCCCTGGCTCATGGGTCCCCCCAACGTACCCAGGTCGGTGACGTCATAGCCGGGCGAGGAGGGAGGCGGTGCCTGCCCGTGGGCCGTGCCGGCGAGCTGGAGCAGTACGGTGAGAAGGATTGCTCGGTAGAGGATCTGCTTCATTCACCGTCTCCCGGGCGGTGGATGGAGCGAGCATACCTCCAACGGCGGCGATTTTCGATGTCAGGCCTGTCGCATCGCGTAAGCTCGCCGTGCGCCACCTTCTTCACAGACAAGGCTCGGCCGCGGTGCGGCCCTTGAGCGCGCCCGCGGGACTGCGCCGTGCCGTAGCCCATGCGACATGCCTCGATCCTGCCGAACCATCGCCACCCCGTTGGCGTCCGCGACACCGAGGGCACTTCACCGCCGCGGTCTTCAGCGCGGCCGCAGCGTGACCGGCATGTGCCGCAGGCCAGTGTGCTTGTTGCTGCGGACCCACTCGACCGGGCCGGCGAGCGCGATCGCCTCGAACCGCTCGAGCAATGCCTCGAGCACGACGCGAATCTCGAGCCGGGCGAGGCCGGCGCCGAGACAGAAGTGCGGGCCCTCGCCGAACGCGACGTGTGGATTCGGGCTGCGGCGCACGTCGAACCGGTACGGCTCGGCGAACACCGCCTCGTCGCGATTCGCCGACGCCCACCAGAGCACGACCTTGTCGCCGGCCCGGATCGTCTGATCGCGCAGCACGACGTCGCGCGCCGCCGTGCGGCGGTTGTACGTCGTCGTCGATGCCCAGCGCAGGACCTCCTCGACCGCCGACGGCAGCAGCGCCCGGTCGGCCTGCAGCGCGCGCCACGCGTCCGGGTGCTCGACGAGCGCCTGCACACCGATCGCGATCGAATTGCGCGTGGTCTCGCTGCCCGCGGCGATCAGCAGGTTGAAGAACATCTGCAGCTCGAGGTCGGTGAGCGGCTCCGGCGTCCCGTCCGCACCGGCGACCCGCCCGTGCACGACCGCGGAGAGGATGTCGTCACCGGGTTGCCGGCGCTTCTCCGCGATCAGCTCGGTCCCGTATGCGAACATCGCCGCCGACGCCGCCTGCGTGCGCGCGTCGTGCTGGCCGAGCTCGCGCCCGTCGTAGTCGAGGACGGCATTGGCCCACGCGAACAGCCGGTGCCGATCGTCCTGCGGGATGCCCAGCAGGCGAGCGATCGCCTGGAGCGGCAGCTCGGCCGCGACGTCGACCAAGAAATCGCACGCGCCGCGCGCGGCGACCACGTCGAGGATCGCGGCCGTCCGCTCCCGCAGCTCCGGCTCCATCGCCGCCAGCGCCCGCGGCGTCACGCTCGGGGTGACGAGGCGGCGGATGCGGCGATGGCGCGGGTCGTCCATCATGTTGAGCAGCACACCGGCGCCAAAGCCGCGCGGTAGGTCCTCGAGCAACGTCCCGCCCCCCGTGCGACTTCCGCCGGATTCGGACGAGAACGTCGCCGCGTCCCGCGCCGCCGCCACGACGTCTGCGTGGCGGGTGAGCACCCAGAAGCCCTCGCCGCCGGGCGTGTGGGCGGTCGGCGGGTGGAACCACACCGGCGCGTCGCGCCGCAGGCGCGTGAAGACGTCGTGCGGGAAGCCGGCGGCGAAGCGGTCCAGGTCGGTGAGGTCGATGTCGTCGAACGGCGGGCGCACGGCGTGCGCCATCAGTGCAGCTCCATTCCGCCATCGACGTTCATCGCCTGCCCGGTGACGTTCTCGGCGGTGGCGAGGTAGACCGCGAGCGCGCCGATGTCCTCGGGCGTCTGCGGCCGGCCGAGTGGGATGAGCGTACGCAGGAAGCGCTCCCACGACGCCTCCTTGGTCTCGCCCTTCTGCCGCAGGCGCTCGGCCAGGTACTCCCACATCTGGGTCCGCAGGATGCCCGGGCAGATCGCGTTCACGCGCACGCCGGCCGGCGCCACCTCCTTGGCGAGCGCATTGGTGAACCCGACCACCGCGAACTTGGAGGCGCAGTAGTGCGCCATCCCCGGCGCGCCGTTCTTGCCGGCGACCGACGCGACCGTGATGATGTTCGCGCCCGGGCGGCCGCGCAGAACCGGGAGTGCGGCCTTGCAGCAGAGGAAGACGCCCTTGGCGTTGACCGCCATCGTGAGGTCCCACTCCTCCTCCGGCATCGCCTCGACCGGGGAGATGTGGACGACGCCGGCGTTGCACACGAGGACGTCGAGGCCCCCGAGCTGCGCGACCGTCTCGCGCACCAGCCGCTCGACCTGCGGCCACTGCGTCACGTCCGCCTCGATCGCGGTCGCGCGGCGGCCGAGCGCCTCGATCTCGCGCACCGTCTCTCGCGCCGCCGCGTAGCCGCTGATCGCGGCCGCCCCGTACTGCTGCGCGGCGCTGG
>JAXLXP010000016.1:0-77079 GCA_046327955.1 Binatia bacterium
GCGCTCGGGATCACCCCCGCATCGCGCGCCGACTGGCTGCTCGAGAACCTGCCCACCCTCGTCGGCGTCCCGGCGGCGGTGATTGGCTACCGGCGCTTCCACTTCTCGGACACCGCCTACGTGCAGGCGACGCTGTTCCTCGTCCTCCACACGATCGGCAGCCACTACACGTACTCGGAGGTGCCGGCGGGGCTCTGGGTACGCGACCTGCTTGGACTCGGCCGCAACCACTACGACCGGATCGTCCACTTCACGTTCGGGCTCCTCATGCTGCGGCCGGTGCGCGAGCTCGCCTTCCGCCGCGGTCACCCGGGCCGGTTCGCGGAGCTGTACCTCACCGTGGCGGGCGTGTCCTGGTGGAGCGGCGCCTACGAGATCCTCGAATGGATCGTGGCGCAGGTCGCCGATCCCGCCGCGGGCACTGCCTACCTCGGCACGCAGGGCGACGTGTGGGACGCCGAGAAGGACATGGCCTGCGCGCTCGCCGGTGCGCTCCTCGCCGCGTGCGTCGAGGTGCGCCGCGACAGCCACCGCCGGCAGCGCCGCGGAACGGGAGCGGCGTGACGCGCGGGGGGGCCGTGGGTCCGCCCTCCGCGAGCAGGGGCCCCGCGGCCCCGGTCGTCCTGCACGCGGGAACATCCATGCGGGGGGCACGCGCCCTACCTCGCGGAGGGCGAACCCACGGCCCCGTTCGGGGCGGTTCGCGTTCCGCGGCGCTGCCGGCGGTGGCTGTCGCGACGCACCTCAGACGAGATACCGGTCGCGGACGTGCTCGAGGATCTCGTCGCGGCTCGGGGTGGCGCCGCTGCGCGCCGTCTGCTCGAGCTTGGCGAGACCACGCGCCAGCTCCGCATCGCCGAGAACGCCCGATGCCCAGCGCGAGAAGTCGCCGCCCAGGAGATGATGGCGCAGCGACGCGATCGGCACCTGGGCGACGGCGCTGTAGAAGTCGGTCACGTTGCGAGCCACGAGCGGCGGACCACCGTCGACGCGCAGGAACCGGAAGGCCAACTCCTCTGGCAAGGGGTTGTCGGCGTACTTGCGCTGGTGGTGGGCGTGCAGGGTCACGCGGTCTCCGGGCGTGAACACCTGCCAGCGGGGCCCGTCCGACGTCTGCGAGAGCAGTCCCGCCTGGCGCGGCGCGATGCCGGCGAGGGCGTCGTGCGCCCCGAGGCCCTCGGGGCCGCGGCTCCGCAGCAGGCTCGAGACGAAGTAGCGCTCCTCCTCGATCGTCGTCCGGGTGACGAGGTGGGCATCGATGCTCGCGTATAGCGACGGCGCGATCAGGCTCGGCCGGTAGGTGACGAGGACGAGGTTGCCGGTGCCGACCGCGAAGTCGTGACGCGAGGGCGCGGTCTCGTGAAAGAAGTAGTGCGCCTCGTCGACGATCGTCCACTGCGGGATGCCGGTCGCCGCACGGACGCGAGCCAGTTCGCGCAGGAGCTCGGCGACGTAGCGCACCTTCGCATCGTGGTCGAACGCGGCCAGGCTCACGACGACGCTCAGGGGCTTCCCGGCGAGGAGTCCCGCGACCTCCCCCGCCGCCGGCAGCGGAACCGACTGCCCCAACGCCAGAACCGACGGCCGCTGCGCGAGCGAGAAGTGATCGCCCTCGGGATCGACGACGCAGAGGCGGTAGCCGAGCTCGAGGAGACGTTCGGCGAGGAGACCCCCGAGCCAGGATTTCCCCATCCGGGGATCGCCGCTGATCAGCACGCTCGTCCCGGAGGCCGGCAGCGCCGCCGGCGCGCCGTCTGCCGTCTCACCGAGGACGACGACGTGACGGGCCGGCGTCGGCAGGACGCATCCCAGCTTCAGCAGGCGCGCGACGTACTCTGCCACGCCCGCGGGACCCGGCTGCGTGAGCCGATCGTCGGCGATCACGGTCGGCACGGCGCCGCGCGGGGTGACGCCGATCTCGGCTGCCGCGAGGAGCGGGGTGTCGTTCTCGGCGTCGCCGAAGGCGATCATGTTGCGTTCGGACCGCCCGATCTCCTCGAGCGCGCGCCGAACGCCGACGGCCTTGTTCACCCAGCTCGGCAGGAGCATCAGCGCCTCGCGGTTGAACACGAGCTGCCCGTCGATGCCGAGCTTGCGGACCAGCCCGAGGAGGTCGGCCGTGTGGCGGTCCCACGTCCCGACCACCACCGCGCCGGCGTGAAAGGGGACGCCGCGCTGGCGGAGCTCGCCCAGCAGCGACTCGGGCGGGGGCGCGCCGAGCTGGATCCGTCGACCCGATTCCGGGAACCAGACGACCGCCCCGTTCTCCGCCACGACCGCGTCGAAGGCGGAGAACTCCACGGCCGCGACCTGCAGGTCCTCGAGGACGCGTCCCGTCACCAGCAGCGACACGATCCCCGCTGCCCGTGCCAGCTCGAGCACGCCGGCCACCTCGGGCGCGAGACTGCCCGCGCTGGCGCCGGTGCCGTCGAAGTCGCACGCCAGGACCCGGCAGTACATCCAGTGCGCCCCCTGTCGGCGAAGAAGCAAGACGAACGCCAGGACCGAGCGACCGCGGGCGACGGGCCGGTCCCGCCCCCGTTGGCGCGCCTGGGTCGGGCCACCGCGCGAGATTCCCACCCCTGACAGGGCCACCGCCGGCGCAGGCCCGGGTCAGGCCCGCGCGCGCGCGCCGAGCTTCGACAGCTCGACCCCGATCACGCTCATGCACCCGGCGACGAGGCAGAGCGCGACGTCGTCCGCATGCAGCAGCGAGAACTGGAAGAGATCGCGCAACGTGGGAACGTAGAGGAGCAGCGCGAGGACCGCCAGCGCCCCGCCGCACACCCACCACAGCGCGCGATTCGGGCGCCGCAGCGTCGCGACGACGACGCTCGACGAGGAGCGGTGCACGAGGATGAGCGCGACGTTCGCGATCACCAGCGTCGCAAACCCGAGGGTGCGCGCCTCGGTGGCCCCCTGGCCGCGCAGCCAGGCGACCGCGAAGACGGTGAGGACGACGCCGAGAACGCTGGCGCCCGTCAGCAGCGCGACCAGCACGAGCCGGCGCGTGAACAGGGGTCGCCGGACGTCTCGCGGTGGCCGCGACATCACGTCGGACTCGGCCGGCTCGGCCTCGAAGGCCACCGAGCACGCCGGGTCGATGATGAGCTCGAGGAACGCGATGTGGACCGGCAGCAGGAGCAATGGCCAGCCGAGCAGAAGCGGCACGAGCGCCACGCCCGCCACGGGCACGTGGACCGCGAGGAGGTACGCCATCGCCCGCTCGAGGTTGCCGTAGATGCGCCGGCCCATGCGCACCGCCTCGACGATCGAGAGGAACTCGTCGTCGAGCAGGACGAGCGACGCCGCCTCGCGCGCCACGTCGGTGCCGCGCTTCCCCATCGCGATCCCGATGTGGGCCGCCTTGAGCGCCGGCGCGTCGTTCACCCCGTCGCCGGTCATGGCGACGATGTCCCCGCCCGCGATCAGGGTCTCGACGAACCGGGCTTCTGTTCCGGGCAGAATGCGCGCGAACACGTTAGCCTCGCACGCAGGCGCGCAGCGCGAGCTCGTCCATCGCGACGAGCTCGGGCCCAGTGACCACGCGCGCCGGCTCGGCCAGCCCCACGGCTTGGGCGACGTGGCGAATCCCCGCGTAATCCCCGGTGATCATCACGACCCGGATCACGGCGGCCGCGGCTCCGCACCGCGCCGGGCACCCCGCGGGCGGAGCAGATCGGCAGGCCCCACGAGGCCGAGGCTCGAATGCGAAGTCGATGCTGCTCGACCAGGAGCGCGGGCGCGCTGAACCGCGCCCGCGCCACGGCGAGCACGCGCAGCCCGTCGTCGGCGAGCCGCGCGACCTGCGTCGCGAGGGCCGTCGTGACGGGCGCATCGAGATGGCAGAGGTCGGCGATCGCCTCCGGAGCGCCCTTGGCCGCGACCACGTAGTCGGGCGCGTCCGGCGCCCGCCAGACGTGACAGACCGCGAGCAGGCGCTCGGACAGCGGGTATTCGCGCACGGGCAGCCAGCTCGCATGGAGGTGCTCCGTTCCGGCCAGCTCCCGGTGCGCGTAGCGCGTGATCGCCAGCTCCATCGGGTCGAACGGATCACGCTGGCTCGCGAGCAGGAGGAATTCCGTGAGCTCGTGGAACGGCTCGGCCAGCGGCGCACCGCCCTCGGGTGCCACCGCGTGCGAGAGGCCGTTCGCGACCAGACGGGCGACCGCCATGTCGTTGAGCGTCAGCGTGCCCGTCTTGTCGACGCACAGCACGGTGGCAGCCCCGAGGGTCTCGATCGCCTGCGCTTGCCGCGTGAGCACCTGCTTGCGCGACATCCGCAACGCGCCGAGGGCCAGGAACACCGCCAACACGACCGGGAACTCCTCCGGCGTGAGCGCGATCGCGAGCGAGATGCCGGCCAGCACGCCGCGCAGCCAGTCGCCGACCGCAGCGGCGTAGAGGACGGCCACGGCGGTGCACACCCCCACGCCGAGCGCGGCGAAGATGCGCACGACCCGCCGCGTCTCCCGGCGCAGCGGCGTCTCCTCGGTCTCGATCGTCTCGAGGCGCGTCCCGATGCGGCCCATCTCGGTGCCCATGCCGGTACGTTCGACGCGCGCCACCCCCGTGCCGCGCGTGACCAGCGTCCCAGCGAACAGGAATGGGGTCGCCTCCCCCGCCGGTGGCCCCCACACCGGTCCGGCGCGCCACGGCACCTTGCGGACGGCGAGCGACTCGCCGGTGAGGAGCGACTCGTCGACCGCGAGGTGCAGGGTATCGAGAAGGACGCAGTCCGCAGGCACCCGGTCGCCTTCCGACACCACGACCACGTCGCCGGGCACCAGCTCGCGCGCCGCGACCCGCCGCTCCTGCCCCGCGCGGATCACGAGCGCGCGCGGGCTCGACAGGTCGCGCAGCGCCGCGAGGGCGCGGTCGCTCTTGCGCCGCTGGGACAGCTCGATTGCGATCACCACCAGGACCGCGAGCAGGAGGAGGAGCGCGTCGCGCGCCGCACCGAGCGCGAGGTAGATCGCGCCCGCGGCGAGCAGGAGCAGCAGCATGGGCTCGGTGGCCACCTCGGCGACGACCGTGAGGAGGCCCTGTCGACCGCGGGCGGCGAGCTCGTTCGGGCCGACGCGCGCGAGGCGGGCCTGGGCTTCCGCCTCGTCCAGGCCCGGGAAGGTGCCTGGCCCGGTCACGCTCCGGCAGCTCGCGTCGGCGCCGGCGCCGCGACGAGCGCCTTCAGCTCCTCGCCGGTGATCGTCTCCCGGCTCTGCAGGACCGCGGCCGCCCGGCGCAGCACGGCCTCCTGCGCACCGAGGATCGACCGCACCCGCGCGTGCTGCCCGTCGATGATGCGGCGGACCTCGCAGTCGATCTCGCGCGCCGTGGTCTCACTGTAATCGCCGAGCCGCGCCGGCTGTTCGACCGGCAGGAACAGTGGCTGGTGGTCCGGCGAGAGGCTCACCTGCCCGAGCGCGTCCGTCATGCCGTAGGACTTGACCATGCTCTTGGCGATCTCGGTCGCCTTGCGCAGGTCGTCCTGCGCGCCGGTCGAGGCTTCGCCCCAGATGATCTCCTCGGCGACGCGGCCGCCGAGCGCGATCGCGATCTTGTTCTCGAGCTCCGACCGGGTCATGAGGAAGCGATCCTCGGTCGGGAGCTGGATCGTATAGCCGAGCGCGGCGATGCCCCGCGGGATGATCGAGATCTTCTGCACGGCGTCGCTGCCCGGGATCGACAGCGCGACCAGCGCGTGCCCCACCTCGTGGTAGGCGACGCGCTCGCGTTCCATCGGGTTGAGCACGCGGTTCTTCTTCTCCAGCCCCGCCACGACCCGCTCCACCGCCTCCTCGAGGTCCGGCCGGCCGACCGCGTCCTTGCCACGCCGCACCGCCAGCAGCGCAGCCTCGTTCACGACGTTCGCCAGATCGGCCCCCACGAAGCCGGGCGTCATGGCCGCCACCGTGTCGAGGTCGGTGTCCGGCGCGAGCACGACGCCGCGCGCGTGGAGCCGGAGGATGGCGAGCCGCCCGACCTTGTCGGGCCGGTCGACCAGGATGTGGCGGTCGAAGCGGCCGGCGCGCAGCAGCGCAACGTCGAGGATCTCGGGGCGGTTGGTCGCCGCCATGAGGATCACGCCCGCGTGCGGGTCGAAGCCGTCCATCTCGACCAGGAGCTGGTTGAGGGTCTGTTCGCGCTCCTCGTGCGCGAACGGGCCCACGCCGCGCGCCTTGCCGAGCGCGTCGAGCTCGTCGATGAAGATGATGCACGGGGCCTTCTCTTTCGCCTGCGTGAACAGGTCCCGCACCCGCGCGGCCCCGACGCCGACGAACATCTCGACGAACTCCGAGCCGCTGATCGAAAAGAACGGCACCCCCGCCTCGCCCGCGACCGCGCGCGCGAGCAGCGTCTTGCCGGTACCGGGTGGCCCCACGAGGAGGACGCCTTTCGGGATCCTGCCGCCGAGGCGGCGGAACTTCTCCGGCGTCTTGAGGAACTCGATGACCTCGCGCAGCTCGTCCTTCGCTTCGTCGACGCCGGCGGCGTCGGCGAAGGTGACCTTCACCTCCTGCTCCATGTAGATCTTCGCACGGCTCCGGCCGACGGCCATGATGCCACCGGCGCCACCGCCCATCCGTCGTGCGAGAAACATCCAGAGCACGACGAGCGGGATGATCGGCAGGACCCACGACAGCACGTCCCGCCAGAGGGTGCTCTCGATCTCGCCGCGGACCGCGACGCCGTGGGCTTCGAGGTCACGCAGGAGATCGGGGTCCTCGACGCGGACGGCCGTGAACGCGGGCGGCGCCGGCGCGGTGGACGATCCCTCGGCGCCCGGGGACGGTGCCACCGACTCGGCGTGGAGATGACCCCGTACGACGGTAGGCCCGATCGCGACGTCGACGACCTGGCCCGCAGCGACCGCCGCCTTGAACTCGGAGTACGAGAACTCCGCGGGCGCAAGGCCCGGGTGCAGCGCGCTCCGCAGCAAGAATAGCACCCAGACGAGCAGCAGGGCGTACCACAGGGCGAAGCGTCGTGGATCCTTTTGCATCCCCCATGTCATCCTGCCCTCTCGCCCGGCGCGCTGCCAGGGGGGACGGCCTCAGGCGGCGGCCCGACCGAGCTGGAGGACGAGGTCGTGCAGCTCGTCGTAGCGGCAGGGTTTCGCGCAGAGGTGGACCCACGGACGCCGCGCGACCTCGGCCTCCAGGTTCGGGGTCACGAACGCGGTGACGAGCACCACCGGCGCGCCCGGCTGTTCCCTCGCGACGGCGTCCGCGAAGCTGAGCCCGTCCATGTCCTCCGGGGACATCTCGTAGTCCGTGATCACCACGTCGACCCGCCCCAGGGCCGACAGCGGCGGAACGTCGCGAGGACCCGCGAACTCGGTGACCTCGTGGCCATCGTCACGGAGATTCTCGGCCACCCCGTACCGAAATCCATCGTCGTCATCGAGGAGAAGAATCCGCACGTTCCCGCCCATCCCCATACTTGGAGAGGGGAACTTGCGAACACCGTGCCACCGAGACGCCGAGCCCGCAGCCATGAAGGCGGCCATGATCCCGACGCCAGGACGCGTCGATCCCTTCCCGCGTTCCGGAACGACCTCCCCGGGTCATCGCACCCGCAGGGAGCCCGGCAACAGGGGCGCCTCACGCGGTGAGGCGGAGGACCAGCTCGTGCAGCTCCTCGTACCCGATCGGCTTGGCGCTGAGGTGGGTATGGCCGCGCTTGGCCACCTGGGCCGCCAGCTCCGGCGTGGCGTACGCGGTCACGATCACGACCGGCAGATCGGGGTGGAGCGCGTGCACAGCGTCGGCCAAGGCGAGCCCGTCCGGATCCTCGGGCGCCATGCGGTAGTCCGTGATCACGATCCCCACCCCGTCGAGACTACCGTCGAGCGAGCCGATCTCCCGCGGGCTCGCCACGGCACGCACGGCATGCCCGTCGTCGCGCAGGTTCTCGGCGAGCGCGAAGCGGAAGGCTTCGTCGTCGTCGACGAGCAGCACGGCACGGCGCTCAGGCATCGGGCCCGTGCCAGGGGAGGTCCAGGTGGAAGGCCGCACCATGCGGCGCGAGCCGCTCGTAGCCGATGCTCCCGCGATGGGCGAGCGCGACCTCACGCGCGATCGAGAGCCCGAGCCCCGACCCCGTCGGCTTGGTGGTTTCGAACAGGCGGAAGATCTCCACGCCTTCGGGAACGCCGGGGCCCGAGTCGCGCACCGAGATGCGCACCGTGTCGGCCGCCGGCACGACCCGAACGACGACGTCTCCCGGTCCGTGGTCGACCGCCTCGACCGCGTTCTTGACGAGGTTGTCGACCACGCGCCGCAGCTTGCCGGAGTCCGCACGCAGCGTGGGCAGCTCCGCCGGCATCTCGAGCCGCAGCACGATGCGGCGATCGTCGGCGATCGGCTGCCACAGCTCCATGATGTCCCCCAGCAAGGCGGGGAGCTCGACGCTCTCGAGGTCGAGCCGCTGCTGGCGCGCGAACCCCTTGAAGTTGGCGACCAGGCTCTGCAGGTGCCCGACGGTCGAGACGATGAGCTCGGCGGGCTTCTGCAGGTTGGCGCCCGCAGCACCCTCGCGCTGCACGCGGCGCAGGATGAGCTGCGCCTGCATCTGCAGGCCGGCGAGCGGGTTGCCGACGTCGTGCACGATGCGCGCGGCGATGGCCCCGATGTCGCCGAGGCGCGCGCGTTCCTCCGCCTGGCGTTGCAGCTCGCGCAGCCGTTCCTCCGCATGCTCGCGCTGGAGGAAGTCGCCGAGCTGCCGTCCGAGCGATTCGAGCAGCTGCGGGAGGTCTCCGTCGGCGAACAACCGCGCGCGGCCGAAGCCGCCGATCACGCCGAGCGTCGTGCTGCCGTGCCGGATCGGGAACCCGACGAACCCGCGCAGCCGCGACCCGCGCGCGGCCTCCATGCGCTTGAAATCGGGGTCCTCCATGACGTCCTCGATCGAAGTCGGCGCCTCGCTCGCCCAGACCCGCCCGGGAAACCCCTCCCCGCGCGCGAACGTGGCGCCGCGTCCCGTCCGCTCGAGGTCGGCGAGGCTGCCCGGAACGCGCCAGGACCCACCCCACTCGAGCACGGCGCCCGCCCCGTCCACCATCCAGAGCTCGACCATCTGCAGGCCGAGCCCCTCGCCGATGCTGGCGAGCAGCTCCGGCACCGCCTCCCCGAACGTCCCGGCGTTCGCCAGCGCGCGCGACACCGCGTACTGCATCGAGAGACGGCGCTCCGCCCGGCGGCGCTCGGTGATCTCGACGGCCATGCCGCCGACGAAGGAGCGCCCCTGGTCCGCCGGCACCGGGAACTTGAGCACCAGCCACTCGCGCGGCCGCCCCGCCGCGTCCGGGAGCATCTCGGTGAACTCGAGCGCGCTGTCGGCCGCCAACGTGGCCCGGTCGTTCGCACGGAGGTCCACGGCGACGCCCGGTCCGCGGAGCTCGAAGTCGCTCTTGCCCTGGATCTCCACGAGCGGCGTGGCGAAGACCTGCTCGTAGGTCCGGTTCACGTACACGTAGCGCCCCTCGTGGTCCTTCATGAACGCGACGGCCGGGGAGTGGTCCATGAACGCCGCGAAGCGGGCTTCGCCATCGCGCACCGCCCCTTCGGCGGCCCGCTGCGCGCTCACGTCGCGGAGCACCGCGGTGTACGACGGCTCGCCGTCGACGCTCGCCTCGGCGACCGACAGCTCGATCGGGAAGACCTCGCCGCTCTTGCGCCGGCCGTACACCTCGCGCACGCGGCCGATGGCCTTGGCCACGCCGGTCGCCCGATAGTCGCTGAGGTAGCGGTCGTGCGCCTCGCGGTACGGCGACGGCATCAGGATACTGACGTTCCGCCCGAGCACCTCCTCCGCCCGATAGCCGAAGACACGCACCGCGGCATGGCTGAAGAGCGTGATGTCGCCCGCCCCGTTGATGCAGACGATCGCGTCGAGCGCGCTGTCGACGACCGCCCTCCAGCGCGCGGCCGCGAGGCCGAGCGTGTGGAGCGCATCGCTGAGGTCGGTGGAGCGGGACACGGGGTGATGTCTCGCGCCCCGGATTGCCCTGCGGCGACGCTGACTGTCAAGCCGCAGTGAGGGGAGCTCGTGGGTCCATTCGAGTCCGGGACGTGCGTGCGGGAACCGCATGACGGCAACCGCGATCGTTCCCGTTCACCGGAACGATCGCGGCCGGTCTTCGCACGCCTGGCGGCTGGCCGCGGGCCGCGGAGCACGCGGGGCGATCCACGGCTCCCGGCCGCAGGCTTGCATGGTGGTCGGTGAGGTCATGCCGGCATCGACCGACCGGATCGCCCTCGCCCCGTTGCTCGTCGGCGACCCCGTCCGGGTCGACGCACCGATCGCCGCGCCCACGGATATCCTCGACATTCTCGCGGCCACGGTACCGCCGCGGGCGGCGTTCCTCCCGCTCACACCCGGCGTGGGGCTCGTGCACGCGCTCGACGCCGACACCGCCGGCCTGGGTCTGCGCATCGTCCAGCTTCCGCACCAGCCGGTGCTCGTGAAGTACCGCCCCGATGGCCCTCGTGGTGGTCGTCACGGGGCCCTGCGCGCCATCGGCTCCGCGCTCCGGGTGATCGCGCGCCTCGAGGCAGCGCTCCGGAGCCCGCCGCTGGTCGACCGCCTGGCCACGGCCACGAGCCGCGCCGCGCTCGCGGAAGGCCTCGGCGCGATCCCCGAGTCCGCGGGCGAAGCGCCGATCGCGGACGAGCGCGTGCTCGCGTTGCTGGGGACGGCTCGGGGCGGCCTCGCCGGCAGCGAGGCCGCCCGCCGTCTCGGCGCTGCCGGTCCCAACCAGCTCGAGCGCGCCCGCCGGCGCTCGCTCGCGGCACGTCTCCTCGCGCAGCTCACGGGGCTGCTCGCGGTGTTGCTGTGGGCCGGCGCGGCGATCGCGCTCGTCACGGGGACGCCGGAGATCGCCGGCACGATCGTGGTCGTGATCGTCGTCAATGGCCTGTTCGGATTCGCACAGGAGTATCGCGCCGAGCGCGCCGTCGAAGCGCTGGCCGCGCTGCTGCCACGCACGATCCTCGCCCTGCGTGACGGCCGCCCGACCCGTGTCCGCACCGAGGACCTCGTCCCCGGCGACGTGACCCTGCTGCAGGAGGGCGACCAGATCCCCGCCGACGCGCAGCTCCTGGCCGCCGAGGGACTGCGCATCGACGAGGCGGCGCTCACCGGCGAGTCGCGCCCGATCTTCAAGCTCCCGGCCCTCGTCAACCGCCGCGAGAGCGTTCCGTTCACGGAACGGCACGAGCTGGTGTTCGCCGGCACGCAGGTGGTGGCCGGCAGCGCAACGGCCGTCGTGCGCGCGACGGGGATGACGACGGAGATCGGCGCGGTGGCGGCCCTCACCCAGGAGGTGCAAGAGACGCCGAGCCCGCTCGAACGCGAGCTCGTGCACGTCACCCGCCTCATCGCCGCCCTCGCCGTCGGCTTGGGCGGCGCCGCGTTCCTGCTCGGCGTGGCGACCCACCTGTTGTCGGTCCGGGACGGCCTCCTGTTCGCGCTCGGCGTGATCGTCTCGAACGTCCCCGAGGGCCTGCTGCCGACGCTCACGCTCGCGCTCGCGCTCGGCGTGCAACGCATGGCCCGCGAGCGCACGCTGATGAAGCGGCTCTCGGCCGTGGAGACCCTCGGCGCGACGACCGTCATCTGCACCGACAAGACCGGCACGCTCACCGAGAACCGCATGGAGGCACGCGTCGTGTGGGCCGCGGGCCGCACGTGGGCCGCCGAGGCGATCGGCCCCGATGCCCCGCCGGAGGTGCACGAGCTGCTCGAGACCGCCGCCCTGGCTTCGCAGGCGACGCTCACGCAGGGCGACCCGACCGAGCGCGCGCTGCTCGGTCCCGGGGCACGCGCGGGCATCGACCCGGAAACCGTGCGGCACACCCACCCGCTGCGCACGCCCCACCCGTTCGACTCGTTCCGCAAGCGGATGACGCTCGTGCGCGCCACGCCCGCCGGCCCCGTCGCCTACGTGAAGGGGGCGCCCAAGGAGACGCTCGCGCTCTGCGACACGGTCCGCTGGCACGGCGGCACCGTCCCGCTCACGCCTGCGCTGCGCGCCGCGATCCTCGGCGAGCACGATCGCCTCGCCGCCGGCGGCCTCCGTCTGCTCGCGATGGCCCGCCGCACCCTGCCCGCGAGCCACGCCGACGCCCCGACCGCCGAGGTCGAGCGTGGGCTCACGTTCCTCGGGCTGGCGGCGCTCTGGGACCCGCCGCGGGCCGAGGTTCCCGACGCGGTCGCCCTCTGCCGGCGCGCGGGCATCCGCATCGTGATGATCACCGGCGACCACGGCCTCACCGCCCGCGCGATCGCCAGCCGGGTCGGCATCCCGGCCGCGCGCATCGTGACGGGCGAAGACCTCGACCGCCTGGCGCCGGGCGCGCTCGCCGCGCTGGTCGCGGAGCCCGCGGTCCTGTTCGCGCGCGTCTCGCCGGCGCACAAGCTCGCGGTCGTCACCGCGCTGCGCGCCGCGGGCGAGGTGGTGGCGGTCACGGGCGACGGCGTGAACGACGCCCCCGCCCTCAAGGCGGCCGACATCGGCGTGGCGATGGGCCGGCGCGGCACCGACGTCGCCAAGGAGGCCGCGGTGATGGTCATCACCGACGACAACTTCGCGTCGATCGTCACCGCGGTGGCGCTGGGGCGCGCGACCTACGCCAACATCGGCAAGTTCATCACCTACATCCTCACGCACAACTTCGCCGAGCTGGTGGCGTTCCTGGCCTTCATCCTCGCCCGCATCCCGCTGCCGCTCACGGTGATGCAGGTGCTGGCCGTCGACCTCGGCACCGAGCTGGCCCCGGCGCTCGCGCTGGGCGCGGAGCCTCCCGAGCCCGGCGTCATGGACCGGCCGCCGCGCCCGCGCACGCAACGGCTCCTCGACCTGCGCCGCTTCGCCCACGCCTACGGCTTCCTCGGGCTGCTGGAGGCCACACTCGCGCTCGGGGCCTTCTTCTGGACCTACTGGCACGCCGGCTGGCGTCCGGGGCAGGCGATGGCAACCGAGGGGCCCCTCTACCGGTGTGCGACCACGATGACGGTCGCCGCGATCGTCGCCGCACAGGTGGGCAACGCCTTCGCGTGTCGGACGGAGCGCGAGTCGGTCCTGCGCGCCGGCCTGCTGCGCAACCGCCGGCTGCTGGGCGGCTGCTCGGCGGCGGTCGGCGTGCTGCTCGTGCTGCTCGCGGTCCCGCCTCTGCGCGCGCTGTTCCAGGTGGCCCCGCTGCCGTTCACCCTCTGGTGGCCGCTGCTCGCGTTTCCCGCCGTCATGCTCGCGGCGGAGGAGGGGCGCAAGGCGGTGGAGCGGCACCGCACCGGCGGCGCATGGTCCAGCGCTACGGCTTCGGGATCCGGATCGTGCTGATCATGAGCGCCCCGGACACCGCGAACAGCAACGTCGACAGGTGCAGCGGGACGCCGAGCGGCGCCACGGGCAGCAGCCACCCGGTCCGCCAGGCGAGCACCGCCAGGCCGAGCGGCACGACGCTCGTCGGGATCGGCGTGCCCTCGAAATACGCCACCTTGCCGGTGCCGCCGGAGAGCTGCTCCGCCGTGACGTTGTAGCGTGCGAGCCGCGCGAGCCCGCAGACGGCGAAGGCGATCAGGATCACCTGGTCGGCGACCCGATCGAGCCCGAGCCCGTACGCGATCGTCGCCGGCGCCACGCCGAAGGAGACGACGTCGGCCAGGGAGTCCATCTCGCGACCGAGGGACGAGCTCTCGTGACGCCAGCGCGCAACCCGGCCGTCGAGGACATCGAACACCGCCGCCAGGGGCACCAGCGCGGCGGCGGTCACGAGGGCCGCCGGCTCCCGCCCTTGCATGAAGCGCAGGACGTGGAAGATGGCGGCCACGCCGCAGCAGCCGTTGGCGAGCGTCAGCAGGTCGGCCGCGTGCAGCGACCGAATCATCGAGAAGGGACGACGCGCGGGCCTCCCCGGGGTCGCCAGGCTGTCGCGGGCGCGTTCCATGCTCTCAGTCTGCCGCATGAGCGGGGTGCAGATCGAGAGCCTTCCCGAGCCCATCGCGCGTCAATCGCCGGTCTCGTCGGGCATCCGGCCGAGCGCAACGAGCCAGCTCGGGTGGCCGTGCGGGCAGGTGAGAACCCCCCGCTCCACCCAGCAGCCGTCGGTCGTCTGGCACCGGTTCTCGTCCGTCCACGCCGCGAGCGTCTCTTCCGTGGGCGCCTCACTCGTCGGCTCCGGCCAGTCGTTCTGTACGTGCTCCATGCACCGTTCAGCAAGGATGCTGCCAGCACGACGCCCCCGCTGCCGGGGGCGCCATTCCCACGCCTGGGAAGCGCACTGGGCTGCGGACCCGCCTTGCGCCTGCGCCGCCATCTCTGGCATGCGAGCAAGGTGACCGCCCGCGCCCTTCCTGCGGAATCTCTCCGCGGCGCCATCGACCCCGCGACCCTGCCCTTTCGGTCGACCGAGGAGTTGGCCCCGCTCGACGGTATGATCGGCCAGGACCGTGCGCTGAGCGCCACCACGTTCGGCATCGGCATGCGCGGCTCGGGGTACAACCTCTTCGCGCTCGGCCCCGTCGCGACCGGCAAGGCGACGACGATGCGTCGCGTCCTCACGGCCACCGCCGCCGGGGAGCCGACGCCGTCCGACTGGTGCTACGTCCACAACTTCGTCGACCCCTATCGGCCGACCGCCCTCGAGCTCCCCGCCGGGCGCGGCCACGAGCTGCGGGACGCCATGGCGCGCCTGGTCGAAGAGTGCCGCACGCGCGTCCCACGCGCGTTCGAGAGCGAGGAATTCGAGCGGCAGAAGAACGACATGCTCGAAGAGCTCGCGCACCGCCAACAGCAACAGGTCGAGGGGCTCGAGGGCCGCTGCCGCGAGGCCGGCTTCGCCCTCGTGCGCACGCCCGCAGGCATGGGGATCGTGCCGGCGCCGCAGGGCAAGCCGCTCTCGCCCGACGACTTCCAGGCGCTCGCCCTCGAGGTCCGCGAAACGTACGAGCAACGCAGCGAGGCGCTGCACGACGATCTCGAAGCCACGCTCCGCCGCCTGCGCGAGAACGAACGCGAGGCCCGCACACGCCACCAGAAGCTCGTGCGCGACGTCGCCGAGTCGGTGACGCGCCACCTCGTCCTCGACCTGCGCGAGCAGTTCGAGGGCCTCGCCGCGGTCCAGCGCTACCTCGACCAGGTGCAGGCCGACCTCATCGAGCACGCCGAGGAGTTCCAGCACTTCGGCGACAAGCCGCCCCTGCCCTTCCTCCCGGCGCCCGGGGCGTTCCTCGAGGGATACCGGGTCAACGTCCTCGTCGACCGCAGCGGCGACCGCGGCGCACCGGTGGTGTTCGAGCAGAGTCCCGGCCACGGCAACCTGCTCGGCAAGGTCGAGCACCGCCCGCACTTCGGCACCCTGGTCACCGACTTCACGCTCATCAAGCCCGGCGCGCTCCACCGCGCCAACGGCGGCTACCTGCTGCTCGAGGCGAAGGACGTGCTCTCGAACGCGTTCGCGTGGACGGCGCTCAAGAAGGCGCTCAAGGGCCGCTGCATCCGCATCGAGGAGCCGCTCGAGGATTTTCGCATGTCCACGGTGAGCCTCGCGCCCGAGCCGATCCCCTTCGACGCCAAGGTCGTGCTCATCGGCAGCCCGTATCTCTACTACCTGCTCCACGCGCTCGACGAGGACTTCGGCGAGCTCTTCAAGGTGAAGGTCGACTTCGACGACTCGCTGCCGCGAACGACCGACGTCCAGCTCGAGTACGCGCGCTTCATCGGCACGATCTGCCGCGAGGAGGGCCTGCGCCACTTCACGGCGGGCGCGGTCGCCGTCGTGCTCGAGCACTGCGCCCGGCTCGTCGCCCACCAGGGCCGCCTCACCGCTCGCCTCGGAGAGCTCCGCGACCTCATCCGCGAGGCGTCCTTCTGGGCGGGCCGGGAGCAGCGCGGGCAGGTCGAGGCGACCGACGTGCGCCGCGCGGTGACCGAGAAGATCTACCGCGCCAATCTGGTCGAGGAGCACGTCCACCGGATGTTCCAGGAGGGCACGGTCCTGCTCGCCACCGAGGGGACGGCGGTCGGGCAGGTGAACGGCATCGCGGTCCTCGGCCTCGGAGACCACACGTTCGGCCGCCCCGCACGCATCACCGCGCGCACGTTCACGGGCGAGCCCGGCGTGATCGACATCGAACGCGAAGCCAAGCTCGGCGGGCGCATCCACTCGAAGGGCGTGCTCATCCTCCAGGGCTTTCTCGCCGGCCGCTACGCGCGCGAGCGGCCCCTGGCGCTCGCGGCCACGCTCGCCTTCGAGCAGCAGTACGACGAGGTCGAGGGCGACAGTGCGTCGTCGGCCGAGCTCTACGCGCTGCTGTCGAGCCTCGCCGGCATCCCGATCGCGCAGCACCTGGCCGTCACCGGCTCGGTGAACCAGCAGGGCGAGATCCAGGCGGTCGGCGGCGTGAACGAGAAGATCGAGGGCTTCTTCGACGTGTGCCGCACCGCCGGGCTCACCGGACGGCAGGGCGTGCTCATCCCGGCCGCCAACGTGCGCCATCTCATGCTGCGCGAGGACGTCGTGCAGGCGGTGCGCGAGGACCGCTTCCACGTCTGGGCGGTTGCGAGCGTCGACGAGGGGTTGCAGCTGCTCACGGGCCTACCCGCGGGCGAGCGTCGGCTCGACGGCACGTATGCCGACGGCACGGTGAACGCGGCGGTCGAACGCGCCCTGGCGGCACACGCGGAGCGGCTGAAGGACTTCGGCGCCTGACGGTCGCTACGCGTCGACCACCCGCGCGGCCGTGTAAGCGAACCGCGGCAGCCCGCCCGCCGGGAACAGCTCGAGGCGCGCGGCCACGCCCAGCCGCTCGCGGAAGCGCTCCGCCAGCCGGCGCGCGAGGTCCGTCGCCTCGACGCCCGGCGCGTGCTCGAGCCGGACGTGCAGCACGTCCGACGGCGTCGCCGAGCGCACGATCCGGTACTCGGCCGACGGCGTCGACGCCTCGGGAAACTCGGCGAGCACGAGCGCGACGTCGATCGGCAGGACGGCGACCGCGCCCGCCTGCACCACGTCGCGCTGCCGCCCCTCGTAGAAGAGCCGCCGGTGCGTCTCGCCGCACGGGCACGTCCTCCAGTTCCAACGCCCGACGTCCCCGAGGTCGTAGCGGAGGAGGAAGTTGTCCTTCTCGAGCACGGTGACGACGAGGCTCCCGCGCTCGCCGTGCGTACAGGCGCGCCCCGTGCGCGGCTCGATCACCTCGACGATCGCGAGGTCCTCGGCGAGGTGTGCACCGTCGCGCTCCTGGCACGCGCTGCCGAGCAGCGGGAACGCCTCGACCCCCGCGCTCACCATCAGGTACTGGTCGGACGGATGGCCGCCCGCGACACGGAGGTTCAGATCGCGGACGGGATCGAGGCCCGCCGCCCTCGCCGCATCCGCATACGTGCGCGCCACGTTGCCGGACAGCCGATACATGTCGGGCCGCAGCCGCCGCCACACCTCGAGCACGTCGCGAACGTGCCGTTCGCCGACCGGCGGCCCCGACGGGACGTTCAGCACGCCCAGCGCCTCGATGTCCCGGCTCACGTGCCAACCGCCCGCGTTCATTCCGAACGGGTGCGCGTGGGCGAACGACATGCCCGGCCGCAGCCCGAAGCGCCAGCGGGCGCGCGCCGAGGCGGTGTAGTCAACCGCAATGTCCTTCTGCGTCCAGAGGACCAGCGTCGAGCGGCCGCTCGTACCCGTCGACGCGCCGAGGCGCACGGCAGCGCTCGGCGGCGCGCCGCGATAGTCGCCGAACGGCGGGTGCTCGTCCTCGCTCCGCCGCAGCTCCGCCTTGACGGTCGTCGGGATGCGGGACAGCTCGTCGAGCCCGACGCGATCACCGCGGCGGAGCCCTACCGCCTCGAGCTTGCGCCGGAAGAAGGGCACCGGCACCGTCCAGACGTGGTCGATCTGGCGCTGCAGCCGCTCGGCCCGCAGCGCACGGAGCGGCTCGGGCGGCAGCGTCTGGATCGCGGCGTCGTAGTACGGCCGATCCGGCGCCGGCCGCAACGAAGCGGTCGGGAGCACTTTCTGCTCCCGACCGCGCTAACAGACACGAACCGTCAGGGTCAAACCGTCGGCGGCGGGCGGCGCCTCACCAGCACGGCCCGTTGAAGTACCTCGACGTTCCGGCCCTTTCGCGCGCGCAGTCGTTGGCGTACGTCGTCCCGTCGCAGCCACACTGCGTACCGCCCGCATACGCCGAGCACATGTCGCATCCGGCCGAGCCTTGAGGCCGGCAGGTTCCGACGCCGCCCTCGCCGCAGTCTCCTGCCGGGTACTCGCAGAACATGCCCGAAGGGCAGTCCGGGGTGCCCGATCCCGGGCCGCACGCCTGCGGCGCCGGAGCGCACGAGCCGTCCATGGCCTTCGTCGCGCCTGCCATGAGTCGATCACAGTCGGACGCATACGTCGTCCCGTCGCAGCCGCACACCGCGCTCCCCGCGGCGCACGACGCAGGTGCCGGCACGCAGACGCCCGACGCCGGGGCGCTCCCGCAGAGCGCATCCTGTCGGTCGCAGACCATGCCCTCGGGGCAGGCGACGGCCTCGGCTCCGCCGCAGAAGAGCGTGCCCTCACACGTCCCGCCGCCGTCATTTCCCCCGCCCGAGCTCTCCGTGGTGCAGCACTCGGCCAGCGCCTTGCCTGCCGTTGCGTCCTTGAGCACCGCCGCACACGCCAGGGGCTCGAGGTGCGAGAAGAGCACGCCCTCGATCATCCGCATCTTCCCTGCCAGGCACGCGACGACGTCGCCGGCCGATACGATCGTACAGTCCCCGAGCGGCAGGCTGAACCCGAGCCCGTCGGTGATCTGCGCCACTGGTACGTTCTGGCATGCCGCCATGGCATCCCGGCGGAAGCGGCTCTCGAGGTCGGCCAGGTCCTTGTCGACCGACCCGCACGCGACGCCGGCAACCCGACAGGTCGCGCCGCCGGACGTCTCGGCGATCCGGCATTCGTCCATCGCGCGCAGACAGCGCTCGACGCGCATCGACGTGTAGTGCGCGTACAACAGGCCCTCACGCGAGATCGTGCGCTGGCAGCGAACGAGCATGCGCCCATCCGACGACATGCGCGACATGGCGTACGTCCCCGGCACGATGCCGAGCGTTGCGGCCACCAGGGCCCCTGCCAGGACGATGCGACAGCGCTTGGAGTTCTGCGTCATGACGCCTCCCTCGCCCCCCGCGGGGCCGGATCGATGGCGAGCGGTGCGGGAAGCGTGCCAGGCACAGCCCTGTACGCGGGCGTTCAGTCTTGCGCCCCGCGCCTGGGCGCGCGCCGCGGCCCCCCCGCGACGCGACCGTGACGCGCGGCGCCGGAGCGTCGGTGGGGCGCACCCCGCAAGCGCCACAGGCGGCGCCACGGCTCACGCGGTGGGGACGTCGTCCGTCTCACCATGGGCCTCGACCACGCGCCGGACGCAGGAGCGCCAGCTCGCAGAGCCCTCAGATCACGCCGAGCGAATCGCGCGGGTCGTGCACGACCAATCCGAGGAACAGGTTCTTGTCCGCGTTCATGCGCTCGCGGCTCTTCCGCACGACCTCGCGCTGCATCGTCACGAGCTCGCTACGGACTCGTGCCCGGGCAGCCGCACCACGTCCGGCGCGGGCCCGATTGCCCCCGGGCACGTCGCCGTCCAGGTGGGGCCGAGCGACGAACGCGGCCTTCATCGCCTCGGTCGTCCCGTCAGCCACCGCGGAGCGGCTCAGGACGACGACCGGCCCCCTGCGGCGCCTGGTGGCTCACGTGCCGAGATCGATCCAGGTCGTCTTGATCTGGGTGTACTTCTCGAGGGCATGCAGCGACTTGTCGCGCCCGAACCCCGACTGTTTGTAGCCGCCGAAGGGAGTCGTGATGTCGCCGGCGTCGAAGCAGTTGACCCACACGACCCCCGCACGCAGCGCCCGCGCGGCGCGGTGCGCGGTGGTCACGTCGCGCGTCCAGATCGCCGCGGCCAAGCCGTACGTCGAGTCGTTGGCGATCCGGATCGCCTCGTCGACGTCGCCGAAGGTGATCGTCGACAGCACGGGGCCGAAGATCTCCTCGCGCGCGATCGTCATGCGGTTGTCCACCTCGTCGAAGACCGTGGGCTCGACGTAGTAGCCGCCCGACTCGGCGCGCACGCGCCGGCCCCCGAGGCGCAGGCGAGCGCCCTCGCGCCGTCCGGTGTCGATGTAGCCGAGCACGCGGTCGAGCTGCGTCTGGTCGACGATCGCCCCCATCGGCGTGGCCGGGTCGAGCGGGTCGCCGGGCTGCATGCGGGCCGCGGCCGCGGCGATCTTCTCGAGCACCGCCTCGCGCAGCGACGCGTGCACCAGCAAGCGAGAGCCCGCGTTGCAGACCTCGCCCTGGTTGAAGAAGATCCCGGAGGCCGCAGCGCGGGCCGCCGCGTCGAGGTCGGGGCAGTCGGGCAGGATGATGTTCGGCGTCTTCCCGCCGCACTCGAGCGAGACCTGCTTCATGTTCGATCGCCCAGCGTACTGGAGAAACAGCTTCCCGACCTGCGTCGAGCCGGTGAAGGTGACCGCGTCGACGTCCATGTGCAGCCCGAGCGCCTGCCCAGCCGTCTCGCCGAACCCCGGCACGACGTTGAGAACTCCGGGCGGGAGGCCCGCCTCGACCGCCAGCTCGGCAACGCGCAGCGCCGAGAGCGGCGACTGCTCGGCGGGCTTGAGCACGACGCTGTTGCCGGTGGCCAGCGCCGGCCCGAGCTTCCAGCACGCCATGAGGAGCGGGAAGTTCCACGGCACGACCGCCGCCACCACGCCGACCGGCTCGCGCGTGATCAGCGCGAGCGCGCTCGGATCGGTCGGCGCGATCTGGTCGTAGAGCTTGTCGATCGCCTCTCCGAACCAGGCGAGCGCGCGCGCCGCCGCAGGGACGTCGATTCCGAAGCTGTCGCGAATCGGCTTGCCCATGTCGAGCGTCTCGAGCAGGGCCAGCTCCTCGCGGTGCTGGAGGACGAGGTCGGCGAAGCGCAGCAGGACGCGCTTGCGGCGCCCGGGAGCCAGCCGCGACCACGTCCCCGCCTCGAACGCGCGCCGCGCGCCGGCCACGGCGCGGTCGACGTCGGCCGCGTCGCACGCCGCCACCCGGGTGAGTACCGCCCCGGTCGTCGGCGTGACACAGTCGAACGTCGCCCCCGAGACCGCGTCGACATACTGCCCGTCGACGAACGCCTGTGTCCGAAACCGCAGCGCGGCGGCGCGCGCCTTCCAGTCCTCGTGCGTGGGCGTGCTGGCCATGCGCGGGCGGTATCACCGCCCGCCGGCTCGCTCAACCCACTCAGGGCGCGGAGCGGGAGGGCGGCGTGCCGGTGGTCGAGGTCTGCGCGTCGCGACGCACGGTGACCGCGATGCCGCGCTCCTCGAGCCACCCGAACTGGGTCGCGATCCAGGCGAGCTCGACGTCGGAGGCACCCGCCTGAGCGGTCACCTCGAGAGCCGCGCCGCGCCCGGCGCGCCGGGCCGCGTCGCCGATGCTCTCGACGGTGTAGGGCGTGAGCTGGCCCGTCTGGACGAGCGGCTCGCGCCCACCGTCGGACATCACGCGCGCCCGCACCTGGGGCGGCTCTTTGTGCAGGCCCGCCGCACGTCCACGTCGAATGTTGCGCAGGATCGTGTCGACGAGATCGCCGTAGGTCCGCACACGAGCCAGTGCATTCTCCGAGATCGCCACGTTCAGGTGCTCCTCGATCGCGATGGTGAGCTCGACCAGGTCGAGCGAGTCGGCCGCCAGGTCATCGGTGAGCGACACGTGCTCGGAGAGCTCGTCCGTTCGGAGCCCGAGCTGATCCGCCACCACCTGCCGGATCTGCGGCTCGATGCCGACGACCACCCCATTCGACCCGTCCGGACGCACTCGACCACTGTGCCGGCCGGCTTTCCGAGTGTCGAGCAGACGGTTCCACGGCCCCTCGCGCCTCAGGCCAGGACGTCGATCAGGCTGGCGGTGAGCCGCTGGTCCTGGCCGACGAGCATCGCCCCGAGGCGCCCGAGGGTCCCGGCCGTGACCACGTCGACGGCCGCCCCCACGAGGTCGGTCGGATCGGATGGTACCACGGCGGACGGATCGAGCGGCTCGGCCGCCGCACGCTGGAAGGTCGCAGCACTACGCGCCAGGAGCGCGTCCGCGTCGCGATAGAGCTGCACTCCCGCGCGGGCGATCATGGGACTCAGGATACGGCCCGCCGCGCGAGAGGCGAGCGCATGGCATGCGCCGAGGCGCGGTGCCTACCGCGCCTTCCACTCGGGCTTGCGCTTCTCGACGAACGAGCGCGGGCCCTCCCGGTAGTCATCGGACTGTTCGTTCACCTCGAGGTAGCCGGCGGCGATCTCCTCCGCCTTCTCGACCGGGAGGTCGAGCCCCATGAGAATGCCCATCTTCGTGCCCCAGACCGCGAGCGGCGCGTTGGTGAGGATCATCTCGGCCAGCTCGCGCGCGCGCGGCAGGAGCCGTTCGTGCGGCACGACCTCGGTGACGAGCCCGACTTC
Organism: Binatia bacterium; assembly: GCA_046327955.1. Lineage (GTDB taxonomy): Bacteria > Desulfobacterota > Binatia > DP-6 > DP-6 > JAXLXP01. The sequence continues at coordinate 22,484 of JAXLXP010000016.1, forward strand.
GTAGGCGCGCTGCGCGCTCATCCGCTCTCGCGATCCGAGCAGCGCCATCCGCATGCAGACCGCGAGCGGCACCCGGCGCGCCATGTTGACCATCTCGTGCGAGGACACCAGGCCGATCGAAACGTGCGGATCGACGAAGTACGCCTTCTCCGAGGCGATCGGGATGTCGCTCTCGGTGACCAGGTCGAGCGAGAAGCCGGCCACGACGCCGTTCACCGCTGCGATCACGGGCTTGTGCACGCGCTGGCGCCGCGGCGTCGGGAGGTCCTTGATGCCCTCGATCAGCGCCAACTCGTTCCAGCGGTCGGCACGCGCGAACCCGCCCGAGGCGAGCCCTTCCACGTCGGCACCGCTCGAGAAGGCGTCGCCCGCACCGGTGATGATCGCCACCCAGACGTCGCCGTCCTGCTTCACGCGCCGCCACGCCTGGCACAGCTCGTCCTTGAGCGCCTGGTTCATCGCGTTCTTCCGCTCCGGGCGGTCGAGCGTGATGGTGGCAATGCGGTCCTTCACCTCGAAGCGGAGCGTCTCGTAGGCGGCCATGATCCCTCCCGGGCGTCTGACTAACATCCGCGTCGCAGCACGAGCAAACCGCCGCGTACGTCGATCACGGCTTTCGATCGCGGGGCGGCATCGCCGGCAGGTCCGTGCTCGGCCGCATGCTCCAACGAGGGGGGCGCTTCTCGAGAAAAGCGCGAATCCCCTCGCGGGCGTCGGGGGTCTGCGTCGACCAGCGGAAGAGCGGCAGGTCGATCGCGTGCGCGGTCTCGGCGTCGGCGACGCCTTGCATGTGCCAGAGGAGCCGCTTGGTGAGCGCCACCGCCCCGGGGCCGGTGTGGTCGGCGATGTCGCGCGCGAGCGCCCGCGCCGCCGGCAGCAGCTCCGCGTCCGGCACCACCCGGCTCACGACCCCGTACTCGAACGCCTCGCGCGCCGTGAGGATGCGGCCCGTCAGCAGCAGCTCGGCAGCGCGGCTCAAGCCGACGACGCGCGGCAGCGTCCAGGTGCTGATCGCCTCGGGCACGATGCCGCGCCGGACGAACACGAAGCCGATGCGCGCGCTCTCGGCCGCGAGGCGAATGTCCCACTGCATCGGCAGACTCGCGCCGACGCCGACGGCGACGCCGTTGATCGCCGCGATGATGGGCTTGCGCACCTGCCACCCCTCGGGGGTGGCGTCGGCGGGCCCCTCCGCGTCGGTGCGCTCGAAGATCCTCCCGCCACCCTCCAAGTCCGCGCCGGCACAGAACGCGCGCGGGCCGGCGCCGGTGACGATCACGGCGCGGACGTCGTCGCGAACGTCGCACGCACCGAGCGCGTCGCGGAGCTCGGCGCCCATCTGCGTCGTGTACGCGTTCATGCGCTCGGGGCGGTTGAGCGTGATCGTCGCCACGCCGTCCTCGACCGCGAAGAGAATGTGCTCGTACGTCATGCGCCGAATCGCTCCTTCAGCACCCGGGTCTGCACCTTGTTGTGCGCGTTGCGCGGCAGCGCGGCGACGAACTCGACGCGGCGCGGTCGCTTGAAGCCCGCAAGCCGCGTGCCCGCGAACGCCGCCAGTCCATCGCCATCGACCGCAGCGCCCGGCCGCCGCACCACGACCGCGGTCACCTGCTCGCCCCAGCGCGGGTGCGGCGTCCCGATCACGGCGACGTCCGCCACGTCGGGGTGCGCGCGCAGCACCGCTTCGACCTCGAGCGGCGATACGTTCTCGCCGCCCGAGATGATGACGTCCTTGGCGCGCCCGGTGAGGTAGAACCATCCGTCGGCGTCCGTGCGGCCAAGGTCGCCCGTGTGCAGCCACCCGTCGCGCAGCGCCGCGGCCGTGGCCTCGGGGTCGCGGTAGTAGCCCTGCATCGTCGTCGGTCCCGCGACCACGATCTCGCCTTCCTCGCCCGGCCCGGCGAGCGTCCCGTCCGAACGCCGGACGGCGACGTGGACGTGCGGGTTCATGCGCCCGATCGTTCCCTCGCGCTCGAGCACGCTCCGGCCCCGCGCCATGACGACCCCGTCGGTCGACTCCGTCTGGCCGTACGCCTCGATCAGCTCGGCACGGTCGAACACGCGCGCGAGCACACGCTTGGCCTCCATCGGCGTCGGCGCACCACCCACGGAGACCTTCTCCACCACGGTGCGCACGGCGGCCGGCACCGCCCCCATCGCGACGACGTCGTGCACCATGCCGCCGATGAGTGGCACGTCGGTGATCCCCAGCGCTCGACCGCCTCGATCAGGGCCCCGGTGTCGAAGCGCTCGAACAGCACGGCGGTGGCACCGAGCAGGATGCGGCAGAGAAGATGCGAGACCAGCACCGGCACGTGCGTCAGCGCGGAGAGGCACGCCCCGACGCCCTCCGGGCGGTCCCCGCGGGCCTGCGCGCAGGCGAGCGTCGCCCAGAGCAGGTTGCCGTGCGTGAGCATCACGCCCTTGGGCGAGCCGGTCGAGCCCGAGGTGTACGCGATGGCCGCGAGCGTCTCGGGCCGCGGCGACCGTGGCGTGCGCGGCGGCGTCCGCGCACCGCGATGGAGCAGCCGCGGCGCCAGCGGCAGGTCGGACGCGCACACCCACGCGGCGACGCGGGTCGCTCGCGCCGCGGCGCGAGCGACGTCGGCGCGTGGCGCGTCGCAGAGCAACCCCGTCGCGCGGGCATGCGCCAGGAGACGCGCGACCTCCTCCGCGGTCGACCGCACGCTCACCGGCACGGCCACCGCGCCCAGCTCCCACACTGCCCAGAGCGCCGCGACCATGGCCGGCGTGTTCGCCGCCAGCACGCCGACGTTCGCGCCCGCGCCGATCCCGCGCCGGGCGAGCCAGGCGACGAGCCCGTCGACGGCGGCCGACAGCTCCCCGAACGGCACGCGACGCTCGGCGAACACGAGCCCACCCGTCGCGCCCCGCCGCCGGTCCTGCAAAGCGAGGAAACGCGCGGAGGTCGGGAGCAGCAACGTCGGCGTCGCGCGGCGGGCCATCCGGGGCCCTGCCCTACCAGAAGGCGGGCGCGCTTGTCAGCCGCCGCTCGGCGCGAGGCGCTTCGAACGCCCCGCGACCCAGTCGTCGATGCCGGAGCGATACCAGCGCGAGAACGGCCGATCGGAGGGACCACCCGCGAGCGCGGTGTGCGCCGCGGCCTCGCCCAGGTCGGTGACGAGGCGGTAGGACGGCGCGAAGCTCGTCGCCCGGCCGCCGGCGCGATAGAGCTGTCCCTGGTGGATCGTGGCGCGACCGCCGCGCAGCGGCACCGGCCCATGGTCGAGCCCGAGCCAGCGCGGGAGCCGCCCCCCCAGCAGCAGATGGCGCATCTCGAGCTGCTGCGTCTCGCCCCAGGTCACGGCCGGGCCCGCGAGCGCGCCGGCCGCCACGCGGCCGAACAGTGCATCACGCCCCTCGTCCCCGAACCACGCGCTCGTGGGCGCGAGCAGCACGCGGTCGAAGACCAGGTAGAAGTCGGTGAGCACCCCGGTCTCCCCGGCGACGAACTGGAGCACGTCGGTGCCGCACACGCGGCCGAACACCGCGACGACGAGCGCGCGGTAGACGCGCTCGAAGACGACGGCGCCGCGCGAGTCGAGATCGTACCGGCAGTCCCAGTCGCGCAGCAGGCGGCCCTCGGGCGTGTCGGGCAGCAGCGGGCGGAGCACCGCCATGAAGCGCTCGGCGTGCGGCGAGAGCACGTCGAGGTGCATGGCCTGCGTCGCGGCTACGTCCCAGTCGTCACGCGCGGCGAGCAGCGCGGCGATCCGCTCGGCGCGGTACGGCCCCATGGGCAGCGTGATCGCGCGCACGCGACCGAGGTGGTTGAGATCGTGGTTGGCGGTGGCGAGGAAGCCCTCTGGCGGATTGTACGCCCGCGGCAGCTCCTCCGGGTCGACGAAGCCGGCCCAGTCGTTCGCGGGATCCCACCCGGGCTGCGGCACCACCCCGCTCCAGCCCGGGCGGCGCCGCGGCAGGAGGCCGGACATCTGGTAGCCGATGTTCCCCTGGCGGTCGGCGAGAACCCAGTTCCACGCCGTCTCGACGCGCCCGACGACCTGCATGCCCGTGGCGACGTCGGGAGCGCGCAGCAGCGCGAAGACCGCCGCGAGCGACGCCGTGCCGGAGGTGCTCGGCGCCCAACGCGTGGCCAGCCGGAGCCCCGGTTCGTGCGGGTCCCCGTCGAGCACGCCGTGGCCGTTCTCGTAGAAGACGACCTCGACCGGCGGCTTCCGCTTGCGACGGACCACCTCCCGGCGGACGCGAAATGGAAGCCAGGAGTCGCCCGTCGGCCCGACACGGCGGTGGCAGCCGTCGCGGCAGTCCTCGATCCAGGAGTCGGTCGCGTCCATGAACGTGTACGTGGCGCCCCAAGCGAGGTCGTTCGTGCGCCCGAGGAGCGTGGCGGGAAAGCCGGGCATGGTGGCGCCGATGCACCACCGCGGGCCGAGCTCGAGGACGACCTCGCACCAGACGGCGGGCAGCCGATTGGCCTCGAGGTGCGGATCGTTGGCGAGCAGCGCGTGTCCGCTACCCGTCTTGCGCGGTGCCACGACCCAGTTGTTCGACGCGATCATGCGCGGCAGCGCCGCGTTCCAGCGCACCGCTGGCGGGACGAGCCGCTCGCCGAGGCGCACCCGGCGCAGCAACGCGAAGTCGACGTCGTCGAGCAGGCCCGGGAACAGCTCCTCCAAGTGCGGGCGCGGCACGCCCGCCTGCACCAGCTCGACGACGAGCCGCTCCATGTCGCCCTGGCTCTGCGCGAGCGAGACGAACCCGCTCACGCGCGCCACGAGCACGCAGTCGGCCGCGGTCCACGGCTCCGGACGCCAGCCGACGAGCCGGAGCTCCCATGGGGTGCGCCGGCGCAGCGCCTGGTTCACCCCGTCGGCGTACGCCTCCACCAGTCGGCGCACGTCGGGTGCGAGCGCGGCGATCGCGGCGTCGGCGCCGGCACCCGGGTCGAGGCGCCGGAAGAACAGGTCGAGCCGGAGCAGGTCGTCGGAGCCGTCGAGCACCTCGCTCGCGCGGCCCTGGCCGAAGAGCCGGACGAGGAGCATCTGCAGCCCGCGGTCGCGCGCGTGGCACCAGCCGAGCCCGCGGTAGAGGTCCGCCTCGGCGCGCGCGCGCACGTGTCGCACGCCGTGCGCGTCGCGCACGACCTCGAGGCGGTCGTCGCCCGGGAGCCGCACGGTGCGCATCCCGGCGGCTCATAGCAGCCCGTGGCGACGGGGGCGAGGCGGCGACGCCGTCGCGCGCCCGCCGTTCACCACCCGGCGGCGGTCGTGCAGACGCCGAGCGCGCCGGCCGCACCGATGACGAGCGGCTCGGGAATGCCCCGCACCCGCGTGAGGATTGCCAGCGTCGCCGCCGCCAGCAGGGCCGTCGGGACGTCGACGATCGCGCGGCGCGCGAGCACGAACGCCGCCCCGGCAATCGCCCCGGTCGCGGCGGCGGTGACCCCGTCGACGAACGCCCGGACGCTCGGATGGCTCACCGAGCGCCGGAAGTACGTCGCCGGAATGATCACGAACAGGTAGCAGGGCACGAACACCCCGAACGCGGCGAGCGTGGCGCCGAGCGGTCCGGCGACCAGGTAGCCGATGAACGCCACCGTGATCACCACCGGGCCCGGGGTGATCATCGCGACCGCGACCGCATCGAGAAACTGCCGCTCGGTGAGCCAGTGGAACTGGTTCACCACGCCGCCGTGCAGGAACGGGACGATCGCGAGCCCGCTCCCGAAGACGAACGCGCCGGCCTCCGCGAAGTACCAGGTGATCGTCGCCAGTGTGCCATCCGGCGCCGGCCCGTGCAGACCGACCACGAGCAACGGCCAGGGGACGAGCGCCACCGCCGTCGCGCCACGGCTCGGGAGCCCGCGCACGACGAGCACCGCCACGCCGCAGAGCAGGAAGACCCACACGATCTCCGACTCCGTCCAGGCGGTGATGCCCGCGCTGAGCGCGAAGATCACCCACCGTAGCGGGTCCTTCCCGAGCGTCGTGCGCGTGAGCTTCCACGCGCTCCGTCCGATGATCGCGATCACGGCCGCGCCGATCCCGTAGAACGCCCCCTGCATCCAGGCGAGCCCGCCGTACTGCACGTAGACGGCCGAGAGCGCGAGCACCATCAGACACGACGGCAGGATGAACGCCGCCGCGACCAGCGTCGCACCGGGCGTCCCGCCTTTGATCCAACCGAGGTATATCGCGAGCTGCGCCGCGAGCGGTCCGGGCGCGAGCTGCGCGAGGGCCAAGCCTTCGGCATAGTCCCGCGGCGAGAACCAGCGCCGTCGATCGACCAGGTCGCGCTGCATGGCACCGACGAGTGCGATCGGGCCGCCGAAGCCGAGCGAGCCGAGACGCAGGAAGTAGCCGAGCAGCTCGCCGAGCGAGAACGGTTCGGTGGAGGGATTCGTCCGTGGCATGAACTCGCTCCCTGCACTCACGGACGGCGGCCGCGCGCCCCCACCGCTACCAGGGCCATCGCCACGAGGACCGTCACGACCGCGCCCACGAACAGCAGGTAGACCGTCGTGTTCGCCGCGGTCCCTCCGAGATCGAGCCCACGCACACCGGCGCTCGCGCCCAGCACCGATGCCACGAGATTGCCATAGGCCGTGACGATCAACCCCCATCCGGCGAGCGCGCCCTGGCGCGGGCCGAGTCGCAGGCGCGGCGCGACGGCCGCCACCGCGATGCAGACGAGGCCGTTCAACACGCCTTCCAGGTGCGCCATGTGCCATGCACGCGCCTCGCCGGCCATCGTCCCGAGGAGGACGAAGGCGTACGGGAAGCCCGCAACGAGCCCGAGCAGGAACACGAGCGCACCGTGAAAGACCAGCCGTGTCGCCATGCGATCGTCCATGGGATCTCCTCTTCCGTCCTACGTCAGCTCCACGACCGGGCCTGGCTGCCCGCAGCGACACGTCGTCGCGAGGCCGCGCGCGCCCACGTCGCTCACATAGCGACGGGGCGACACCGCGCTCGCGAGCGCGGTGAGCACGAGCGTCCCGTCGACGACCTCCGCAGCGACGCCGGGATCGAGGTGGTGGGCGCCGGCGTGACACGACCACGCGACGAAACTGGTCACCTCGGGCACCGCGAGCCAGGAGCGCTGCCAGCCGCGAAACCCCGCCGCCTCGGGCACGAACAGGTGCGCGGCCGCCGGCGCCGTGCCACGACGCAGCCAGACGATCCCCTGCCACCACGGGCGAGGGAGCGGCGGGACCGCGGCGAGAAGCGCGGCGGCCGACGTCGCGTCGAGAACGAGGACCCGAGGACGCACGCGGTCGAAGAGCTCCCACGCCGGGCCCGCTGCGGCCGTGCTCTCGATCACGCCGAGCGGGACGTCGAGCGCTCCCAGCGCCTCGACCACGTCCCCGAGGAGCAGCGCCCCGGGTGTGGCGAGCGCGCCCGGCAACGCGTTCGCCACCGGCATGCCCGGATGCACGCCGAGGGCCGCGAGGAGCCGCGCACCCGCGGCACGCTCGGCGGCGAGCTCGGCGGCCGACCACGCCAGCACGAGCAGCTCGGTGCCCGTACCCGTGACGCCGACACGGACCGGCGCGTCGGTTCCCGACGCCCGGCGAGCTCCGAGTGGAGGATGCGCGACCTGATCGCGCACGAGCCCGGCACGGCGCGTGAGCGTCGGGGAGTCGGGGAGATCGGGCGGCGCCACGTGCCGCTCGACTTACACCACCCGCGCGCCGCGACGGAAGCCGCGGGTGCACGCCTCGCCGGCGTGAGGGATTATGGACGGCCTCGGGTGACCCACTTGCCCGGGCCGTCCTCGCATCCTAGACACGCGAAGTGGGGTCGCGCGAGCGGTGGGGGGCGGACGAATGAGGCTGCCGCAGCGGCTGGGCGTCCTGATCCTGGCCCTCATCGTCGCCACGGGCACGGTGGGCTACGTCCTGATCGAGGACGCCGACCCGGTCGACGCCCTCTACATGACGATCACGACCCTCACGACGGTCGGCTACGGCGAGATCTTCCCGCTGTCGCGCGGCGGCCGCATCTTCACGATGGTCCTCATCCTGACCGGGGTCGGCACCGCGCTCTACCTGCTGTCGACGCTCGCGGAGGACCTGGTCGAGGGACGGCTGCGCGCCTTCCTCGGGAGGAACACGATGCAACGACGGATCGATCAGCTCGAGGACCACGTCGTCGTCTGCGGCTACGGTCGCTTCGGACGGGTGGTCGCCGACGAGCTCACACGGCGCGACGTCCCCGTCGTGATCATCGACCACGATCCCGCCAAGGAGGCCGACCTGGTGCGGGCGGATCTCCCGTACCTCATCGGCTCCGCGCTCGCCGACGACGTCCTGGAGCGGGCCGGCGTCCGGCGCGCACGCGCCCTCGTCGCCGGCACGGCGGCCGACCCGGACAACGTCTTCGTCACGCTCTCGGCACGGGAGAAGAACCCGCGCATCCGCATCCACGCGCGCGGCGAGTCCGACAGCGGTCTTCGGCGCCTCAAGCTCGCGGGCGCCGACCACGTGATCTCGGCCTATCACATGGGCGGCACACGCCTCGCTGCGTCGATTCTGCGACCGAACGTCGTCGACTTCCTCGAGCTCGCCTCACCGACGCGCGGCGAAGAGGTCGCGATCGAGGAGCTGACGATCCCGCCGGCGTGCCCGTTCGTGTCGTGTACCGTACGCGCGGTCGAGCAGGAGGGCGGGCGATTGCGGGTGGTGGGCCTCAAGCGCGGCGAGGAGGCGCTGCGCCTCATCCCCGACCCCGACACGGCGCTCGCGCCCGGCGACCTCCTGCTCGTGATCGGTGACCGGGAGAGCGTCACGCAGCTCGCGGCACGGGCCCAGCCGACGCGCTCCGGCTGACGGACCCGCGCCGACCCGCGACCGCGTCACTGCAGGAGCGCGAGCGCCCGGCGCGTCGACTGATTCGCCTGGGCGGCGATGGCCGCACCAGCGCGGGCGGTGATCGCGTCACGCACCCGTTCGGCGTCCTCCGCAGCGACCCCGGCATCGCGAACCGGCGGCTCGGGTTGCGCCGTGGTCCCGGGCACCACCGCGGCCGACGCGCGGGCCTGCTGCACGGACGCCAAGCGCGCGCGCGCCTGTTCCGCACGGTCCAGCGCCTGCTCGAGCGCTCGCTGTGCGGCACGCGTCGTACTGTCGGGATTCACGGTGATCGGCATGGGAAGCCGTCACAGCAAACGGCAGGCCATGGCGCAGGCCCACATCCGTGCGGCGCGCGGGGCAAAGAGCGTCGCACCGGCGCCTCGGCGTCACCGATGCACGCCGCAGGTGCCACCGCATCCGCTCGGGCGGTTGACGCGTCGATCCGCAACGCGGTACGTGCGACCGCATGAAACTCTTCGACTTCTCCGGCGCGCCGAACCCCAAGAAGGTGCGCGTCTACCTCGCAGAAAAGGGCCTCACGATCCCGCTCGAACCCGTGAATCTCATGAGCGGCCAGACGCGCACACCGGAGTTCCTCGCCAAGAACCCCCTCGGCGGGCTCCCGGTGCTCGAGCTCGACGACGGCACGTACCTCACCGAATCGCTCACCATCATCGAGTACCTCGAGGAACTGCACCCGACGCCGCCGATGATCGGCACGACGCCGCTCGAGCGGGCGCGCGTGCGCGAAGCCGAGCGCATCTGCGAGCTCGGCGTGCTGAACAACGTGGGCGCGATCTTCCAGAACACGCACCCGTTCATGGCGGGACGGCTCAAGCAGTCGGCCGACGCGGCCGACACCGCGCGCACCCGGCTCGCCGCCGCGCTCGGCGTGATCGACGGGCGCATCGGCGACCGCCCGTTCGTGGCGGGCGAGCGCCCGACGATCGCGGACTGCACGCTGCTGGCCACGCTCGACTTCGCCGAGTTCGCCGGCATTCCGCTCGACCCCGCGTTCCGTCACGTCGGCCGATGGCTGAAGGCCTTCCGCGAACGCCCGAGCGCACGGGCCTGAGCCACCGACCCGCCGCGCCGACGGCGCGGCTCAGCTCGCCGCGCGCGCGACCTGGGCGTCGCCGCGGGGAAGGCGGACGGTGAACGTGGAGCCCGTTCCCGGGACGCTGTCGACGCTCACCTCGCCGCCGAGGAGGTCGACCAGACGGCGGACGATGTAGAGCCCGAGTCCGACGCCGCCGAAGCGGCGCGTCGACGAGGCGTCCACCTGCCGGAACATGTCGAAGATGACCGGGAGGTGATCGCCGGCGATGCCGACGCCGGTGTCGGCCACGATCAACGTGAAGTGGCCCGCGTCGCAGGCGGCGGTCACGTCCACGCTGCCCGCGGGGGTGAACTTCACGGCGTTGCCGACGAGGTTCTTGAGGATCGTCTTCACCTTCACCCGATCGGTCACGACCTCGGTCCCGCCCTGTACGCGCCAGGCCACGGTCACGCCCGGCGTCACCAATGGGTCGATCTCGACGGAGAGCTCGCTACAGAGCGCCGCCAGGTCCACCGGCGCGAGCTGGATGGCCTCGCGCCCTGCTTCGAGCCGACCGAGGTCGAGCGTCGCCGCGATGAGGTCCAGCAGCTCGAGCGCGCTCCGTCGTACTCGCGCGATCGTCTCCTGCTGCGCCTGGGCGAGCGGGCCGAACGCCCCCTCGGCGAGCAGCTCCGCATAGCCGGTGATGACGTTGAGCGGCGTGCGCAGCTCGTGGGACATGGTCGCCACGAACTCCGACTTGAGCCGGCTCGCCGCCTGGAGATCGGCGATCAGCCGGGCGTTCTCGACCGCCACCGCGGTCGCGTGCGCCATCCCCAGCGCGAAGCGGTGCTGGCGTGCCGAGAACGGCCCCGTGCGCGTGCGGTATCCGTGCACGAGCGCCCCGATCATCCGCCCGCCGCGCAGGATCGGCGTGTGCAGGGACGACGACACCTCCAGCTTGGCGAACAGCCCCGGAGGGATCAGCGTCTGGCTGTGCACGTCGGTGATCTCCAGGAGCTTGCCCGGCCGGAGCGCGGCCATGAGCGGGAGGCTCGCCCAGAACGGCGTGAGCTCCTCGGCCACCGCGGCCACGGCGGGGCTCACACCGACGTGCGCGACGAGCCGGAACTCGCACCGGTCGGCGTCCCACAGGAACGTCGCGCTCCAGTCGCAGTCGAGGAGCGAGCAGGCGAGCCGGTTCACCTCCTCCAGCATGTCCGGATGGTCGAGGTGCTCGTGGAGCACCTCGCTCACGTGCATCAGCCCGGCCGCGATCGCCGCCTCCTCGGCCTCGAGCGCCGTGCGCCGGAAGGCGTCGAAGCGGTAGCGGTCCAGGAGGTACGCGCCGAGGACGGTGGTCGTCGCGGCGGTGAGGAGCGCGAGATCCGCGAACCGCGACGGATCTGCCGCCGCGAGCGCAGGGCTCACGATCGCGAACCCGGCGACCGCCGCCAGCGCCGGCACGGCCTGCGCCAGCGGGCCCCAGGGGAGCAGCACGAAGAACCCGTTCAGCATGGCCGACTCGATCACCACGAGCCGCTCCGGCGGCATGGCGACCGCCCCGTGATAGGCGGCCAGGATCGCCGCGAGCGTGGCGCCCCATACCGCGGCGATGGTGCCCCGGTATCCGCGCATCCGCGCCAGACTGGCGGCAACCAAGGCCAGCCCGCACGTGGCTGCGAACCCCGCGTACGTCCACAGCAGCGGCCCGCCGTGGCTCGGGTGCGTCACGGCGTCGACGACGGACCCGACCCCCATGAAGAGCAGGAAGATGGCGGCGGCCAGCGGCAGGCGCGCCCGCACGAGACGGTCCGTCTCATCGCGGTAATTCCGCGCGAGGGCGGCAGAATCCGTCGCGGACACGCCCGGTGTCGGGCCACTCTCCTCGATCGCCATCGTTCCGGCGGACCCCGGCGCACGCACCCTCGGACGGGTCCATTCCCAGGATCGACCGATTCGACGCGAGACTTGAGCCGGCTACGGCCGGATCAGGCGGGCCCCGGCCAGGAGCGCGGAGTCCCACGTGAGGATGTCCTGCGCCTCGGCCAGGGGTCTCGGCTCCCGGGGCTCCGCCTCGGGCGCCGCGAGCATCAGGTGCCAGACGCCCACGTCGTGCCAGGCACCGGCCTTGTAGCCCACGTGGCGAAACGTCCCGACCAGGCGAAAGCCCATCGCCTCGTGGAGGCCGACGCTCGGGTCGTTGGGCAGCGTGATCGCCGCGTAGGCATTCACGTAGCCCTGCAGGGTGAGGATCGCGAGCAGCGACGTGTAGAGGCCCCGCCCCACCCCGCAGCGCCGCCACCCCGCGGCCACGTAGACCGACGTCTCGACCGACCAGCGGTACGCGGCTCGCTCGCGATAGCGTGTCGCGTGGGCAAAGCCCATCAGTCGGCCGTCCTCCTCGGCCACGAGCCAGGGCTTGGCCTGCACGTAGGCCGTGCCGATGCGCAGCCGCATCTCTTCGACCGCGGGCGGCTCGACCTCGAACGTGATCGGGGACTCGCGGCAGAACGGCGCGTAGACCTCGCGCACGGCCTCCGCGTCGTCGTCCTTCGCCAACCGGATCGCGACCGCCATCGTTTCACCGCACCCAGGCTGCCGGCGTCGCCGCGAGCGCGGCGCCGAGCCGCGCCAGCTGCTCGGGCGCGGACCCGAGCGCGAGCTCGATGTGCTTCGACCAGAGGAAGTATCGGTGCAGCGGGTAGTCGACGTCGACGCCGATCCCGCCGTGGAGGTGCTGCGCGGCGACGACCGCGCGCTGTCCGCCCTCGGCCGCCCAGAACTTCGCGATCGTGACCGCGTCGGTCGCGGGCAGATCCTCGCTCAGGCGGTAGACCGCCTCCCAGGTCGCGAGCCGCGTCGCCTCGAGGTCGATGTAGGCATCGGCAGCACGCTGGTGCACCGCCTGGAAGCTCGCGATCGGCCGGTCGAACTGCTCGCGCCCGGCGGTGTACTCGGCCATCATCCGCAGCGCCCGGTCGCAGACGCCCACTTGCGTCGCGCAGTAGGCCACGACCGCGCGCTCGTGCAGCCAGCGCACCGCCGCCGCCCCCGCGGCAGGATCGCCGAGTGCCTCGCCCATCGCGCCCGAGAGCGTCACGCGGCCGTGGGGCTCCCGGTTGGTGAGGATCTGGCGCTCCACACGGACGCCGCTGCCGCGCGGGTCGACGAGGAAGAGCGCGGCCGTTCCCTCTCCCGTCCGCGCCGGGACGACGAGGCAGGCCGCCTGCTCGGCCGCGGGCACGCACGTCTTCACGCCGTCGAGGCGCCACCCGCCACCGTCGCGACGCGCCGTCGCGGCGGGTTGCTCGGGATCCGGCGCGCCGAGCTCGACCAGCGCCGCCGAGAGGATCGCCTCGCCGCTGGCGATAGCGGGCAGCCAGCGGCGTTGCTGCGCCGGCGTGCCGAGCTGCGCCAGTGGCAGGCCGCCGAGCGCGAGCGAGGCGAGCACCGGCACCGGCGCGACGGCGCGGCCGACCTCCTCGAGCACGAGGCAGAGCTCGGTGAAGCCGAGGCCGCTGCCGCCGAAGGCCTCGGGCACCGCCACGCCGAGCAGGCTCGCCTTGCCGAGCTCGCTCCAGACGACCGCGTCGAACCATTCGTCGCGGGCTTCGAGCGCCTTCAGGCGATCGTGCGTGACGTGGTCCTGGAAGATCGATCGCGCGAGCTCCCGGAGCGCTTCCTGTTCCTGCGAGAAGGCAAAATCCATGACCCTGACCCTCAGTACTTGCTCCGCGGCATGGCGAGGCCCGCCATGGCGATGATGTCGCGCTGCACCTCGTTCGTGCCGCCGCCGAAGGTGAGGATCGGGGCGTGGCCGCGATAGAGCCGCTCGGCCCGACCACGCAGGACGGCGTCGGGACTGCCGTCGCGGATGGCGCCCGCCGCACCCAGCACCTCGAGCAGCAGGCGGTACGCCTCGACGTAGAACTCGCTGCCGAAGACCTTCACGACCGAGGCGTCGGCGTAGTTGAGCCCGCCCTGCCCGAGCGCCCACGCCTGCTTCCAGTTGACGAGCCGGAGCACCTCGATCCGGGCACGCAGGCGGGCGAGGTTCTGCTGCACCCACGGCTGGTCGATCACGCGCGTCCCGTCGGCGCGCACGGTCTCCTTGGCCCAGCGCACCGTGTCCTCGAGGAGGCGCTGCACGAGGCCGCACGTCATGAGCGAGACCCGCTCGTGGTTGAGCTGCGTGACGATCAGCCACCAGCCCTCGTCCTGGGTGCCGATCAGGTGGTCGAGCGGCACGCGCACGTCTTCGTAGTACGTCGCGTTCGTGCGGAAGCCGCCCATCGTGATGATCGGCGTGCACTTGTAGCCGGGGCTCGAGGTCGGAACCATGAAGATCGAGAGCCCCTTGTGCTTCGCCGCGGAGGGATTGGTGCGCGCGGCGAGCCAGATGTAGTCGGCGTACTCCGCCTGACTCGTGAAGATCTTGCTGCCGTTGATCACCCACTGATCGCCGTCGCGCACGGCCTTCGTCGTGAGCGCGGCCAGGTCGGTGCCGGCGCTCGGCTCGGAGTAGCCGATCGCGAAGTGCATCTCGCCGCGCAGGATGCGGGGGAGGATCGTCTGCTTCTGCTCCTCCGTCGCGCGCTGCATGACCGTCGGCGCGACGGCGTTGATCGTGAGCGTCGGGACGTTGACGCCGGCGTACATCGCCTCGTCGAAGAAGAGGAACTGCTCGATCGCCGAGCGCCCCTGGCCGCCGTACTCCCGCGGCCAGCCGATGCCGAGCCAGCCGTCGCGGCCCATCTGGCGCAGCACCCGGAAGTACTCCGGTCCGCCCCCCTCGCTGGTCGCCGTCTCGGCCTGGTACGCGGGCGTGACGAGACCGGCGAAGTACTCGCGCAGCTCGTCGCGGAGCCGGCGCTGCTCCGGGGTGAGGTCGATGCGCATGGGCGGGCTTCCTAGCGCGAACCGCGGGGCCGTGTCGAACGAACTTCGGCTCCGCGCCGTGCTCGTCAGCCGGCGCGCAGGCGCGCCACGGCGTCGTGGAAGCGCCCGGCGTAGAAGAGCTCGCCGATGCCGGCCACCCGATGCAGCGCCGTCAGACTCGGCAACGTCCGCACGGCGTCGGCGACCGCAGCGAAGAAGGCGGCCCGCGCCTCCTCGTACCCCGCCGGCAGCGGCGGACGCAGCGCATCCCGCGCGGGAAGCGGCGGAAAAGGCGCGTGCGGCTCGCCCTGATACCAGTAGGCGACCGACGCGTACTCGTTGGCGAAGTTGTTCGCGTGGCCGTGCTCGACGGTCCACCGCAGCGTGCGGGTGAACCGGATGGGATCGGGCACGAACCAGCGATACGCCCCGACGAGGCCGGCGTAGTCCGGGGACTCGATCAGGTGGAAGCCGTGATACGGGCCCGCGAACTCGCGCGTCGGACAGGCCCCCGCGCCGAAGATCTCCTCCGTCCCCGTCCCGTGGATCGCCGGAGGCCAGGACTGCCCATCGACGAAGACCATGTCGTCGCCCTCGCCGTACCAGCCGCCGGCGACGTTGTTGACCTCGAGCAGCAGCCCGACCATCTGGCCGGCACCGACGGCGTCGAGCGCGACGTAGTTGTCGGCCCCGTCGAGGTTGACGCCGCCGTGCAGTTGGACGTTCGGCTGGGACCCGACCGGGACGGTCGGCGTCTCCTGCCGCCACTGCGCGTGGAAGCGCAGCGCGTCGTCGGGCAGCGGCGCGTCGTACGTCTCGTAGTCCACGTGGTACCAGAACGCCGGCAGCGCCCCGCCGAGCGGGCGCTCGCCGCGATGCTCGAGCGTGATCCGCGCCCCGGTCGCGAACGGCATCGGGAAGTAGGCGTGCAGCCCGTGCGACGCGCCAAAGCCGGGATTGACGGCGGTGAGCGCGCTGCGCATCAGGCGCACGCGCGCGTGCGCGACGGTGAAGAAGTCGCCGAGCGGGACCTCGACCGACGGCGTCGGCTCGCCGTCCCAGTAGCAGCGCAGGACCGCGTCGCGGTAGTCGGTCACTTCCGGGAAGGCGAGCGCGCAGTAGACGTGCGTGACGCACCCCGGGCCGTCCTGCTCGAGCAGGACGGCGGTCTCGCCCGGGCCGACGACGAGGAAGTCCATGTTGCCGCCCCCGCGATCCCACGACGACGCGCGCCGACTCCGTGCGCCGGTCGCCGTGAAGAGCGTTCGGAGCGGATGCAGGTGCAAAGGATGCGCAACGGCGCGCGGCGTCCCGACGGCCGACATCGCCCTCCCGTAGCACGCGGCTCCCGCGTCGCGACAGGGACGTCCCGACGCCTGCCGCACGCCGCCGCGCCGTTGGCGGAGCCGGACGCCGCATGTAGACTGGCACCGTGCTGCGTCCCTACCGCGTCCTCGACCTGACGGACGCGCGCGGACTGCTCTGCGGCCAGATGCTCGGTGACCTCGGTGCCGACGTGATCGCGGTCGAGCCCCCGGGCGGCAGCCCCGCGCGCCGGCTCGGCCCCTTCGCCGGCGACGTCCACGACCCCGACCGCTCGCTCTACTGGTGGGCGTACAGTCGCAACAAGCGGAGCATCACGCTCGACGTCGCGACGCCCGACGGGCAGGCCCTGCTGCGGCGACTCGCCGCCGGCGCGGACTTCCTGATCGAGTCGGGCGACCCCGGTACGCTCGCCGCGCTCGGCCTCGGCGCCGCCGAGCTCGCGGCCGTCAACCCGCGGCTGGTCTACGTCTCGATCACGCCGTGGGGCCAGGACGGCCCGCGCGCCGCGTGGATCGACAGCGACCTCGTGATCCTCGCCGCCGGGGGGCCGCTCATCCTGATGGGTGACGCCGACCGGCCGCCGACACGCCTGCCGGTGCCGCAGGCCTACCTGCACGCCGCCGCCGAGGCCGCGGTGGCGGCGCTCATCGCCCACCACGAGCGCGAGCGGTCCGGGCGCGGGCAGCACGTCGACGTCTCGGCGCAGCAGGCGGTGGCGCTCGCGACGCAGTCCTACATCCTGTCCGTGCCGTGGCACGCGCCCGAGGTCGGCCGCACCGCGGGCGGGCTGCGCAACGGGCCGCTCACGCTGCGTCTGCTCTTCCCCGCCGCCGACGGGTACGTCGCGATCACCTTCCTGTTCGGCTCGTCGATCGGACCGTTCAGCCGCCGGCTGATGGAGTGGATCCACGAGGAGGGCGAATGCGAGGCCGCCCTGCGCGACAAAGACTGGATCGGGTACACGCAGCTTCTCCTCACCGGCGCGGAGCCGCTCACGGAGTTCGAGCGCGTGAAAGCCGTGGTCGAGGCGTTCACGCGCCGGCGCACCAAGGCCGCGCTGCTGCGCGCCGCCGTCGCGCGCGGGCTCCTCATCGCCCCCGTGGCGACGCTCGACGAAGTGGTGGCGAGTGAACAGCTCGCGGCGCGCGGCTACTGGCAGCCGCTCGCACACCCCGAGCGCGACGCCACCTATCGGTACCCCGGGCCGTTTGCGCAGTGCAGCGCCACGCCCATCCGCTATCGCCGCCGCCCGCCGACGGTGGGCGAGCACACCCGGGAGATCCTCGGCGACGAGCTCGGGCTCTCGGCCGACGAGCTCGCCCGCCTGACGGCGCGGGGGGTGCTCTGACGATGCAGCCGCTCGCCGGCGTGAAGGTCGTCGACTTCTTCTGGGTGATGGCCGGCCCGGCGGCGACGCGCGTGCTCGCCGACTACGGTGCCACCGTGGTTCGCGTCGAGTCGACGCGCCGGATCGACACCGCGCGCACGCTCGCCCCGTTCTTTCGCCAGCAGCTCGGCCCCGAGAACTCGGGCTGCTTCCAGAACCTGAACGCCGGCAAGCGCATGCTCACCCTCGACATCGCGCACCCGGAGGGCCGCGCCGTCGCGCTCGACCTCGTGCGGTGGGCAGACGTCGTGTGCGAGTCGTTCTCGCCCGGCCGCATGCAGGCGCTCGGCCTCGACTACGCGACGCTGCGGCGCGTGAAGCCCGACATCGTCATGGTGAGCTCGTGCCTCATGGGTCAGACCGGGCCGCTCGCGCGCTTCGCGGGATACGGCAACCTCGCGTCCGCGATCGCAGGCTTCTCGAACCTCGGCGGCTGGCCGGACCGCCCGCCCGCCGGCCCCTTCAGCGCCTACACCGACTACGTTTCGCCGCGCTTCACGGCCGCCGCGATCCTCGCGGCGCTCGACCACCGCCGGCGCACCGGCGAGGGGCAGCACCTCGACCTGTCGCAGGCCGAGGCGTCGCTCCACTTCCTCGGCCCCTGGGTCCTCGACTACACGGTGAACGGGCGCCTGCACGAGCGGGTCGGCAATCGCGACCCCGATTCCGCGCCGCACGGGACCTATCCGACCGCGGGCGACGACCGCTGGGTGGCGATCGCGGTGGCGGACGACGCCCAGTGGACCGCGCTCGCCGAGGCGATGGGGCAGCCCGCGCTCGCGCACGATCCGCGCTTCGCGACCGCCGCCGCGCGCGTGGCGCACGCCGAGACGCTCGACGCGCTCGTCGCCGCGTGGACCGCGCCGCACGACCGCCATGCGCTCGCGGCGCTGCTCCAGGCGCGCGGGATCGCCGCCTACGCCGTGCAGAACAGCGGCGACTGCGTCCGCGATCCACAGCTCCTGCACCGGGGCCACTTCGTCGAGGTGAGCCACCCCGAGCACGGCGAGGTCACGCTCGAGGGCTCGCGCTTCCGGCTCGAGCGCACGCCCGCCGTTCCCCCGGCGGTCGCCCCGACCTTCGGCGCCGACAACGACGTCGTCCTGCGCGAGCTGCTCGGCTACGACGACGCGCGCGTGACGGCGCTGGTGGCGGCGGGGGTGCTCGAGTGACGCCCCGCGACCGCGTGATCGAGGCCAACCGACTGCGGCATCACCTGCTCGAGTGGGGCGAGGCAGGCCCGGTCGTACTGCTCACGCACGGGTTCCTCGAGCACGGGCATGCCTGGGATCTGGTGGCCCCATTGCTCGCCGCCGCGGGCCACCACGTCTTTGCGCTCGACTGGCGCGGGCACGGCGACTCGGAATGGATCGGGCGGGGCGGCTACTACCACTTCGCCGACTATACGGCCGACCTCGCCTCTCTGGTGCGCGCGCTCGGCGGACGGGCGGCGCTGGTCGGGCATTCGATGGGCGCAAACGCGGTGCTCGTCTACGCCGGGACCGAGCCCGAGCGGGTACGGGCGCTCGTGTGCGTCGACGCGCTCGGGCCACCGGACAGCTCGCCGGCCGTCGCACCCGACCGCTTCCGGACGTGGCTCGCGGATCTCGAGCGGGTCGCCGGCCGGGAGCCGAAGCGCCTCTCCCGCGCCGAGGCCGAGCAGCGACTGCGCGAACGGTTCCCGCACTTCTCCGACGCGGTCTGCCGTCACATGGCCGAGCACGGCACGCGCCCCGACGGCGACCTGCGCGCGTGGAAGTTCGACCCGCTCCACCAGACGACGTCGCCGCAGCCCTACTACCGCGCCCAGGCGCAGGCGTTCTGGCGCCGCATCGCCTGCCCCGTCCTCTACGTCGACGGCGGGCAGAGCCCGATCCGCCACGACGAGGCCGAGGTCGCCACCCGCCTGGCAGACCTGCGCGCGCAGCGGATCACGCTCGCGGGCTCGAATCACCACCCGCACCTCGAAGAGCCCGAGGTGCTCGCGCGCGTGCTCGTCGCATTCCTGGCCGCCGCACCGGCGTGATCACGCGACCGCGCCGCGCACCTGGGCGCAGCGCGCGGCGCCGAGGAGCGCGGCGCGGTCGTCGAGCACGACCCGGACCGGCATCGCTTCGAGCAACGGCTGCATCCGGCCCTTGGCGGTGAACCCGCGCATGAACCCGCCGGCTCGCAGCCGCTCGAGTATCCGCGGCGCCATCCCACCGCCGACGTACACGCCGGCCGTCGCCATCGTCGTGAGCGCGAGGTTCCCCGCCGCCGCGCCGTAGAGCACGACGAACAGGTCGAGCGCCGCCACGCAGAGCGGCACGCCGCGCGCGGCCGCGCGCGTGATCGCGGCCGCCGGGTCGCCCGCGCGCAGCTCGTCCGCGAGGCCCACGGGCTCCTCGCCCGCCCGCGTGTCGCGCAGGAACTCGTAGACGTTGACGAGCCCCGGCCCCGAGACCACGCGTTCCCAGCTCACGTGCGCGAATCGGCCCGCGAGCCACCGCAGGAGCGCTATCTCGCGCTCGTCGCGCGGCGCGAAGGACACGTGCCCGCCCTCGGAGGCGAAGGGCTCGTGCCGATGGCCGTTCCAGTGCAGGCCGGCCTCGCCGAGGCCGGTGCCCGCGGCGATCACGGCGCCGTTCCCCTGCGGATCCGGCGTCCCCGTGTTGAGCACGCAGAACGCCTCCGGCGGCAGCACGCCGACACCCCAACCGGCCGCCTCGAGGTCGTTCACGACCCAGACCCGGGGGAGACCGAGTTGCCGCCCGAGCGCCACCGCGTCCAGGACCCACGGCAGGTTCGTGGTCCGTACGTGTCCGGCGCGCACGGGACCCGCCACGCCGAGGCACGCCGCCGTCACGCGCGCCGTCTGCGTGACGACGAATTCGGTCAGCAGCGCGTCGAACGTCGGATACGCGCGGCTCGCGAACGTCGCGTCCGCGACCGGCTCGAGGACACCCGCCTCGTCGCGGAAAAGCGCGAGCCGGGTCTTGGTCCCGCCGATGTCGCCCGCGAGAATCACGCGGCCCGGGACGCGGAGAGACCGGACCTCACGCACGCTGCGTTCATCGTCCTCGCGGCTACCACGCACCCCGGGGAGGAACAACCACCTCGGCCCGCGTCGCCTCGACCGCGCGCCGGTTGCGGCGCGACGCCGCGCTCGGAGCCGGACGGCGACTGACTGGCTCGAAAAATGCCAAAATGGCATTGACAGGGCAGCGGGATCCACGTAACTCGCCATCACACTGCAACTAGTGCTCTAGGTTGACGTCCGCTTCCGAGGGGGGTCCGCATGATGGTCACGCGCAATGCTCGACAGACGGCCTGTTACGTCCTGGGGATGGCGGCGCTGCTCGCCGTCACCGGAGGTCGGGCATCGGCAACGACGGTGCCGTTCGGCACCGCCGTCGGGGGAATCGCCATCCACTACAACGACAACGGGGGCGGCGAGAACCCCGCCAACGTCGCGTGGGTCCAGGCCCAGTTCAGCGTCGCGAACGCCAACGGGTCCCAGTACGACTTCGACTCGACGCCGCTGCCCGGCACCGGTGGCTTGGTGAGCTGGTACGGTCTCTTCCAGGCGGTCCCGAACCAGTTCGGCCTCGACGCCGTCGTGCCCGCGCCCACCAACGACAACTCCAACCCGCCGCCGGTTCTGACCGCGCGCGAGAACTTGGACGGCAACCCGCTGAACTCGACGTCCGGGGGCCAGGTCGACTGGGCGATCAGCGGCTACACCGGACCCGGCACCGGCCCCGGCAACCCGGCCGACGCGATCGTCAACAGCCTCTTCCGGGGCGGCAACGGCAGCGGTGCCACGTTCACCATCACGAGCCAGTCGGTCACCCACGTGGGCACCCTGTTCACCCTCACGGTCGCGGGCGAGGCCCAGAGCGACGGGCTGATCCACTGGTACAACCCGCTGACACTGGACAGCCCGGTCTCGAACTTCGAGCTCACGGGCAAGCTCCTGTTCCAGGGCACGCTGGTCTACGACAGCAGCACCGACACCTCGACCAACCTGATCGACTTCTACGCCGGCACGATCACCGTCGCCGCCGAGGTGATCTGCGGCACGCGCTACGTCGACGACACGGGCAGTGACGTCCTCCCGGGCCCCACTCCCAACACGTGCCGCAACATCGGCCAGCCGTGCCAGACCGTGCAGCGGACCGTCGACCTCGCCTGCCCCGGCGACACGGTGCGGCTCGGCGCCGGCAGCTACGTCGAGCAGGTGACGATCCCCAAGTCGCTCACCGTCATCGGCGACAGCGCGGGCGGGAGCTTCATCCGGGCGCCCGGCAGCCTGCCGCCGGCCGGTGACATCGTCGCCATCCAGGGGCCGGCCACGGCCGTGGACATCAGCCACGTCACGGTTGCCGGGCCCGGGCCCTCGGGCTGCGGCAGCATCAACGCCGGCATCCACGTCAAGAACGGCGCCCAGGGCACGATCCACCACGTCACGGTGGCCGACGTCCGCGACCAGCCGCTCAGCGGCTGCCAGAACGGCCGCGGCATCCGGGTCGGCGACACGGGGCTCCCCGCCAGCGCGGTGATCCACGACTGCACGATCCAGGGCTACCAGAAGAACGGCATCGACGTCCGCGACGCGGCGAGCACCGTCAATGCCTACGCGAACACCGTGAGCGGCGTCGGGCCGACGGCGGCGATCGCGCAGAACGGCGTGGTCGTGGTGAGCGCCACCGCGACCATCACCGGCAACGCGATCGCCGGCAACGAGTGCAACCACGCGTCGTGCGGCCCTGACCCGATCGCCGACACGCAGTCATGCGGCGTGCTCCTCATCGACGTGCCGACCGGCACGACGGTATCGGGCAACCAGATCGCCACCAACGACATCGGCGTCTACAACGCCTCGGCTGGCACCACCGCGATCAGTGGCAACCAGCTCACCGGCAACCGATACGAGGGCATCTTCCTCGACGCGGGCAACGCCACCGTGTCGCTCAACCAGATCCAGGGCGGCAACATCGGCGTGGCCGCGGTCTCCTACAACGGCAACACGGCGAACTCGGCCGGCACGCTCTCCTGCAACCGGATCACCGGCGCCGGCACGGGCGTCACGCTGATCGACGAGACCGGCGTGGATGCGGTGATCCCGGTCCTGGTGGCGCACAACAACGCCATCGCGGGCAACACGGCCGGCGTCGTCAACACGACGCCGGCGCTCATGGACTTCGAGACCAATTGGTGGGGCTGCGTCGCCGGTCCGGGCAACGTGGGCTGCGACACCGCCTCCGCCAACGTCGACTTCACGCCGGTGGCGGCGGGCGTCCCGTCCTGCGTCACGTGCAGCACCAACGCGGACTGCTCGGACGGCCTCGGCTGCAACGGCACCGAGACCTGCAACCTCGGGACCCACACCTGCCAGTCCGGGACCCCGCTCCCGTGCTCGGGCAATCAGTGCAACACCGCGGCCTGCGTCGAGCCGGGCATCTGCAACATGACGCCGAAGCCGAACGGCACGCCGTGCGCCGGCACGCCCGACACCTGCTCGCTGCCCGACACCTGCCAGGCCGGCATCTGCACCGACGGCGGCGGCGGCGATCCGGATGCCGACGGCCTCTGCAGCGCCGACGACAACTGCCCGACCGTCGCCAATCCCGGCCAGGCGGACCTCGACGGCGACGGGCTCGGCAACGTCTGCGACCCGAGCGACGGCATCATCAACCTCACGCAGGCGAAGCTCCGCAAGAGCAAGAGCCTCGTGGTCGGCAACGGGGTCGCGCAGCTGCGGGCCGACCTCCTCACTGATTCCGCGCACGGCGACGTCCTCGACGCGTCGGCGGCGATCACCGCACACGCGATCGACAACCTCGCCAACAGCACCACGTTCACCTGGGCTCCGTCCGACTGCGTGAACAGCGGGACGCGCATCACCTGCAAGAGCGCCGACCGCAACGCGCAGGCGAAGTTCAAGCAGCTCGGGAGCCCGAACCTCTGGCGCGTTCAGGTCAAGCTCAAGCATCAGGCCTGGACCGGGCCGTTCCAGGGTCCGGTGGCGGCCACGATCTCGTACGGCGTCGGCATCGACCGGACCGACTCGATCTCCGACTGCAAGGCGGCGAGCTCCGGCCTCAACTGCCGCGAGTTCTAGCGGACCCGCCGCACGCCCCCACGCGCACCGCCCGACGTCGGGAACCCCCCGGCGCCGGGCGGTGCCACATTCGGCCGACCCGCCTCAGCGATCGGCCGCGACGAAGCGCAGGCCCTGGGGCGTGCGGGCAACCTGCTTCTCGAGCGGCGGAGTCTCTTTCGACACCAGACGGCCGCTCGGATCGCGGAACGTGTCGCGCCGGATGAAGCGGACGACGGCGCGGTCCCCGCTCGCGTGGACGTCGAGCACCTCGACCTGCACGTCGAAGTCGCGCACGCCGGCGAAGTACTCGCGCAGCGCCCGGCCCTGCTCGTCGCTCGTCACCTGTCCCAGCCGCCGGAGAGCGTCGACGTCCCGGCGCCGCCAGGCCGCCGCGTACTGCTCGAGGAACGCGCGCGCGTCCTGGACCGTCACCCCCTGCGGCGCGGTAGTGGTGGTCGGCCGCGGTGAGAAGCTCGACGTCGTCGTGGGGACCCACGTGCTCGGGGTCGTCGAGGTCGTCGGGCGGGGCAACGTGCTCGATGTCGTGGGCGGCAGCCGCGTGCTCGACGTCGTGGGCGGCAGCGACGTCGACGTGCTCGGCACGCGCACGACGACCCGCCACTCGCGCGCCACGGCGGCGCCGGCGGCCGTGGTCACCAGCGCCCGCACCCGAACGACGCCGGGCCGCGTGGGATGGAGGCGCAAGACGTCGCCCTCGCCCGCGGCCACGCCGTCGACCGACCACGCGACGTGGACGCGCGCCGCGGGGTCCGACGCGTCCGCCTGCACCCGCAGCTCGACCGGCTCGTCGATCCCGACCTTGAGCGCCGGCACGTCGGGCACCTGCGCGATCAGGCGCGGCGCTGCCGGCGGTCGCACGCGAACCGACCACGTCCGCTGCTGCGGTCCCGCCGGCGTGCCGACGCGCACCGTCACCGCGTGCGTCCCAACCTGCGCCGCGTCGGGCGCGAACCGCCAGCTGCGTGCGGTCGCGACCCCGCGCCCGTCGAGCACCCAGCGGTACGTGACACCGTCCCCGACCGGCGTGGCGCTGAATTCGGCCTGCTCGCCGACCCGCAAGCGCAGCTTCTCGGTACGGCGGCGCGGCGCGCCGGGCACCTGCGCGGGCGTCTCGGCCGCGCCGGGGGCGAGCACGGCCCAGAGCGCGAGGACCCACACACGCCTCAGCACGGCACTCGCCGCATCCCGCGCGGCCCCGCGTCTCCTCTCCGCCACCCCGGTGAGTTTGCACCTTATCGAATCTCCCCGGGTCAAGTATAGTCGCCGGCCGTGATTCGGAAGCACCCCCTGGCCCCACTCGTGCCCGCCCTCCTGCTGCTCGTGCTCGCCGCACCCGTGCGAGCCCAGACTGCCGCGCCGTGCGCGGTCGGGCAGCCCGACTGCTGCCAGGCCGACGTCGACTGCGACGACGGCGACGCGTGCAATGGCAAGGAGACCTGCGACACCGAGACGCGCACGTGCGTCGCGGGCACCGTCGTCACCTGCGTCGCCCAAGACGTGTGTCACGACGCCGGCACCTGCGACCCGGCGACCGGCATCTGCTCGAATCCCGCGGCCCGCGACGGCACGTTCTGCGACGACGCCAACGCCTGCACGCAAACCGACACCTGTCAGAACGGGATCTGCACCGGCGCCGATCCCGTCACCTGCACCGCGCAGGATCAGTGCCACGACGTCGGTACCTGCGACCCGGCGACGGGCGTCTGCTCCAACCCCGTGGCGCCGGACAACGCACCCTGCAGCGACGGCATCTTCTGCAACGGAGCCGACGCCTGCACCAACGGGAGCTGCACCACGCATGCGGGCGATCCCTGCGTCGCCGGCGCCGAGTGCAAGACGACCTGCGACGAGGCCACCGGTAGCTGCTCCGACCCCGCCGGCACCGCCTGCACCGACGACGGCAACGTCTGCACGCTCGACATGTGCGATGGGAGCGGCACCTGCACGCACCCCGCCGGTCACGCCGGCACCGTGTGTCGCGCGGCCGCAGGGCCGTGCGACGTCGCCGAGACCTGCACCGGCACCAGCACCGCCTGCCCGGCCAACGCCTTCTCCCCCGTCAGCCGGGTCTGCCGCGCGGCGGCCGGTCCATGCGACGCGGCCGAGAACTGCACCGGCAGCGCCGCCGCCTGCCCCACCGACGCGTTCCTCGCGGCCAGCACGATCTGCCGGCCCGCCACGGGCATCTGCGACGTCGCCGAGCGCTGCCCGGGCAACGGGCCAACCTGTCCCGCCGACGCCCAACAGCCGGACAACACGCCCTGCAACGACGGCGTCTTCTGCAACGGGGCCGACGTCTGCGCCAGCGGGAGCTGCGTCGGCCATGCCGGCGACCCCTGCGTCGGCGGCGCCGAGTGCGCGAGGACCTGCGACGAGGCCAAGGACACTTGCTTCGACCCCGCGGGCACCGCCTGCACCGACGACGGCAACGTCTGCACGCTCGACGCCTGCGACGGGAGCGGCACCTGCGCACACCCCGCCGGCAACGCCGGGACCGTCTGCCGTGCAACGGCCGGCCAGTGCGACGTCGCCGAGACCTGCACGGGGACGAGCGCCACCTGCCCGATCGACGGCTTCGCCCCGACGTCCACCGTATGCCGCGCCGCCGCGGGAACATGCGACGCCGCCGAGAACTGCCCCGGCACGAGCGCCGCCTGCCCAGCCAACGCCTTCTACCCCGCCACCCGGGTCTGCCGCGCCGCGGCCGGCCCATGCGACGTCGCCGAGAGCTGCACCGGCAGCAGCGCCGCCTGCCCGGCCAATGCGTTCGCGCCGGCGACCCTCGTCTGCCGTCCGGTGGCCGGCGACTGCGACGTCGCCGAGACGTGCACCGGCAGCGCCGCCGCCTGTCCCACCGACATCTTCGTCACGGCCGGCACGATCTGCCGCTCCGCGACCGGCACCTGCGACGCCGCAGAGCGCTGCCCGGGGAACGGACCGACCTGCCCGGCCGACTACCCGCAGCAGGACGGGACGCCGTGCAGCGACGCCGACGCCTGCACGCAGACCGACACGTGTCAGAGCGGGCGGTGCGTCGGCGCCGGCCATGTCGCCTGCACGTCGCTCGACCAATGCCACGCCGTCGGCCTGTGCGATCCGACGACGGGTCTCTGCTCGAACCCTCCGCTCTCCGGCACCACCTGTGACGACGGCAACGCCTGTACCACCGACGACCATTGCGTGACCGGCGAGTGTCGCGGGGAGCCCGTGTCGTGCGATGACACCGTCGCCTGCACCACCGATCGCTGCGTCGACGGCGCGTGCGAGCACGTGCCCACCGACGCGCGCTGCGACCGCGGCGAGTGCGTCCTCGCCGTCTGCAGCCCGGACGACCCCGACGCCGATGCCGACGGCTGCGTCGCCACGCCGGTGACGGAGGGCGACACGTGCACCGACGACGGTTTCGCCTGCACATCCGACGTCTGCACGACGGGGCGATGCACGCATCCGGCGGTCGATGCACGATGCCTCCCGGCCGACGAGTGCGACGCCGGCGTCTGCAACCCCAACGCGGACGGCCACGAGGCCAGCGGCTGCGTGCGTGTCCCGCAGCTCGCCAACGGGCGCGCCTGCGTCGAGGACGGCGACCCCTGCACGAACGACGTCTGCCGCGAGGGCGCGTGCGCGCACGAGGCAGTGGCATCGCGCCTCACCTGCGACCCGGTGCGCCCCGCGTACGACCGCGCCCGCACCCTCGCCGGGCGCGCCCGCGGCCTGCGCGGCACGGTCACCGAGCTGCTCGCCGCCGGGACGCCGGGCCTGCCGGACGGGGCGACGCTCACCGGCACGCTCGACGACCTCGCCGCAGCGCTCGACGCCGCGGCCGCGACACTGGGCGGCCGCACGAGCGCGGCCGCCGCGTCCAGACGCGCCGCGGGTGCGCGGGCGGTCGCCGTTTCGCTCACCCCGTCCCAGGAGCGCGCCCGGATCGCGTTCGTGCAGGTCCGCTCGACCCCGGCCAGCGTGCGCGGCTTCCTCGCCGAGCTCGGCACGGCGCAGGTCCGCGCCGGCCTGGCCCCGGCGATCCGGAGCGACCTGCGCCGGCGGGGACGCGACTTGCTCCGCGGCACGATATCGCTCAAACGAGAGCTCCAGCGGCTCAAGCGGTCCCAGGGCTCACTGGCCCGCCCGTGACGGGGCGGCGGGCGCCGAGGGCCGCCGAGGGGGGTGACAGGTGACGCGGATTCTCGGGTGGGTGGTCATGGCGTTCTGTCTCGCTGCGGGGAGCACTCCCGCGGCCGCGAGCTCGTTGCGCGACCGGCTCGGCTCGGCCTCGCAGACGGTCGGGCTCACGGGCGGCACCGCGTTCGACGCCCTCGCCGACGTGATCGCGGACACGGCGGCCCGCGCGCTCCCGGCGGTCTCGGCCTCGGCCGGGTTCACGTACCGGTTCAATCGCGAGCTGGAGATCTTCGAGCGCTCGTCGGAGACCCTGGGACCGGTCTTCCTCGAGCGCCCCGACACGCTCGGCCGCTCGAAGTTCAACGTCAACGTGAGCTTCCAATACGTCCAATTCGACGCGTTCGACGGCCAGGACCTCGGCCGGCTCGAGGCGGCCGACCCGATCGTCACGCGCGTGGTCGACGGCAGCGGCAACCTCCTCGGCTTCACCGCCAACCGCCTGCGCTACGACATCGGCCTGCGCGACTACGTCACCGCCTTCAGCTTCACGTACGGCATCCTCGACGACCTCGACGTGAACCTGATGGTCCCGCTCATTCAGACCGACCTCGACGTCGGCGTCACGTCGCAGCAGCGCTTCATCGCCGGGGTCGACGGCAACTTCGTGCCCGCCCTGCAGGCGCCGGTGCGCGGCTCCACCGACGGCGGCGCGTTCGGCGTGGGCGACGTCCTGCTGCGGCTCAAGTACCAGCTCCCGCGCGCCGACTGGCTGCGCTGGGCCGCCGGGCTCCAGATGCGGATGCCCTCGGGCAACCAGGCGGCCTTTCAGGGCGCCGACACGTTCGAGGTGTCGCCCGCGCTCTACGCGTCGACCGTGCTGTGGAAGCGCGTCTCCCCGTATGCCAACGTGGCCGTCGACCTGCGCGCGGACGACGTCGCACGCAGCGAGGCGCGTTACGGCCTGGGCGCCGACGTCGACGTGCTGCCGCGGCTCGGCCTCGCGTTCGCGTTCCTCGGGCGCAGCGAGTTCTCGGAGAGCGCGTCGCGGGGCGATACCAGCTTTCTCCACCTCGTGAACGGCGTGCCGACGTCGCGCCCGCTGCTCGGGCTCGACTTCGGCCGCAAGGACTTCTTCGACTTCTCCTTCGGGCTGCGCGCCGTCGTCTGGCGGGAGGTGATGCTGTTCCTGAACGGCATCTACGCCCTCAACGACGAGGGCCTGCGCAACGACACGATCATCCCGACGGTCGGGGTCGAGGGGACGTTCTAGGATCCGGGTCGGGATGTACGAGGCGTTCTTCGGCCTCCGCGACCTTCCGTTTCGCGACATTCCCGATCCGCGCTTCCTCGTCGCGTCGCCCGCGTTCCGGGCGGCGGCCGACGCGCTCGCGCACGGCATCGCCGAGCGGCGGGGGATACTCACGCTGGTGGCGCCCGCGGGGACGGGCAAGACGCTCCTGCTGCGCCACCTCGCCGCCACGCTCGCCTCGCCGCGGCTGCGGGTCGTCGTGCTCCCCCATCCCGGCGTGAGCTTCGACGAGCTGCTCGAGTTCGTCGGCGCCGCGCTCGGCGTCCCGCCGCGCGCCGGCGCGACGGCCGAGCGGCGGCGGTCGGTGCGGGCGGCACTGGTCGCGGAGGGCGACGCGGGTCGCAACGTCGCCCTCCTGATCGACGAAGCCCAGGCGCTGCCCGTGGAGACCCTGCGGGCGCTCGGCGCCTTCACGGCCGAGCTCGCCCCGCGGGGGCGCCTGCCTCCTCCAGCTGGTGCTGGCCGGCCAGCCGCAGCTCGCGACGATGCTGCGCACCGCGGGCATCCCGCCGACCGGCACCGTGGCCGTCGCGCTGGGTCCGCTCGCTGCGGAGGAGGTCGGCGAGTACGTGCGAGGCCGGCTCGCGCTCGCGGGCGCGCCGGACCGCACGCTCTTCACACCGCGCGCCCTCGCCCGCATCACGCGGCTCAGCATGGGGTCCCGCGTCTCGTCAACGTGCTCTGCGACGGCAGCCTGACGACGGCGTTCCGCGCGCAGGCGCACGACGTCGGCTCCGACGCCGTGCGGCGATTCTGGGACGAATACCAGCGCGCGGATCTGGTGGCATGGCCACCCGTCCCGCCCGACCGCCTGGCGCCGCCCGCACCGGCGCAAGAGGTGCGCCCAACCAATCGCCCGCGACCGGCCCCCGTCGCGCCGGGCCCGCCCACACCGCCACCCGCCGCGCGGCCCACGCCGCCGGTGCGTCCCTCGGGGACCGTGCTGGCGCCGCCCACGCGGCACGTCAGGGAGCATGCAGCCGACGCGCCTTCCACCGCGCGACGTGTGGCCGCCGCGGCGGCGGGGATTCTCATCGTCGCCGGGGTCGGCGTGGCGATCCTGTGGCGCGCGCCCGACACCGGCGGCCCGCCGCCGCCCGTCTCGTCGCATCCGCCGGCGGCCGCGCTCACCCCTTGGCGGCCGGTGCGGCCGGAGGACATCGCCACCGTGCACCGCACGCGCGCCGAGGACGTCGCCGCTTCCGGCAACGGCCCCTCGGCCGCCGAGGCCGTAGCGGTCGTCGACGAGTTCCGGCTCGCCTGGGAGGCCCGCAGCGTCGAGCGGCTGCGGCGGGTGCTCGCTCCCGAGGTGGCGGTGGGCAGCCGTCACGGCGCCGACGCCTTCGTCGCAGGTTGGACCGCCCTCTTCACCCGGGTCGACGAGGTCGTCTGGCTGCAGCCAACCACCCGGGTCGAGCCGAGCGGGACGCGCGTCGCCGTGCGCGCCCCGTTCGCCCTGCGATTTCGCGAGCGCGACGGCGCCCCACGCGAGGTGCGCGGCTCGGGGGTCTGGGAGGTGGAGCGCGTCGACGGGCAGGCGCGGATCGTCCGCATCCCGGACGAGCTGGGCACCGCGCCGGGAGCGTGAGGTCAGTCGGCCTTGGCGGCCGCGACCTCCTCTTCGACCAACCGCAGGACGCCCTCCTCGCCGGCCTCGTGCATCCGGAACGTGTCGACAAGGGTCGCGAGCGTGTGCCGGGCCGGGGACAGGAGGCCGCGATCGAGGTGCTGGCGGATCTCGACGAGCTGCGCGCAGAAGGTCTCGTGCTGGCCGAGGAACGCCGCGAGGCTCTCCTTACGCTCGGGCCGCAGCGTCCAGATCGGCGGGTAGTAGAGTTGTGCCTCCTGTGCGAAGTGGACGGCGAGCGCATCGTGGAGCTGCCCGAACGCCCGCCGGGCCGTGTCGAGGTCGCGCTCGAACGCGGTGCGCGTCTTCGCGAAGAGCGCGTCGAGCCGGCGGTGCGACGCCGCGACCCGGTGCCTCGTGCTCCTGCCGTCCCTTTGCTGCACAGACATCGCGACCCTCTCCCTTGTCGGCTCGGGCAGCCGGCCGACAGGGTCGCATCATACAGAAGGCGGCGGTGTCCGCACCAGGTGCCCGGGGGTCTGCCCCCCGAAGATGAACCGCGGCCGCATGCGCAGGACCATCACCGGGATGAGCGACAGCGCCGCCAGACAGGAGATGACCATCGCCGCGGGCATGAGCGTCCCGAAGAGCCGCAAGCCGAGGAAGCGCGACGCCCCGATCACGGAGAAACCGGCACCGATGCTCGCCGCCACGAACACGACCGCCCGCCCCGACGTCTTGAGCGCGCGCTCGAGCGCCTGCTCGTCGTCGGCCGTACGCTGCCGCTCCTCGCGCAGGCGGTAGAGGAAGTAGATCGCATAGTCCGCGCCGACCCCGGTCGCCATCGCGATGACCGTCGTGGAGCCGATGTCGAGCCGAATGCCGGCCCAGCCGAGAAGGCCGAAGAGCAGCGCCACCGTGACCACGATCGGGGTGATCACGTAGAGCCCACCGGCCATCGAGCGCATCACGATCGCCGAGACGACGAAGATCGTCGCGAGCACCGCGAGCATGTTGAGGAGCTTGCCGTAGGTCGTGTGCTCGTTCACGGCGAGCACGGTCGGTCCCGTGCCGCCCGCGACCAGCACGCGCACACCCGCCGGCGCGGGGTGTGCGGCGATCCACGCCTGCGTGCGGCGCAGCAGGCGGCCGACGGCCGCCGAGTCGTCGTCCGTGAGGTAGGCGATGACCAGGCCGTGCGCCTGCTCGCGGTCGGTGAAACGCTCGAACGCCGGCGAGTCCCCGAGGAACACGAGCTGCGAGACCAGCTCCTGGTCGGCGGGGATGCGGTACGGCTGCGGGTCGTCGGCGACGAAGGCCCGATGGAGCATCTTGACGAGGTCGGCGAACGACGCGGTCCGCGAGACCAGCGGATCCTCGGCCATCTGGCGCTGGAGAGCGTCCATGTGCTGCAGGACGCCGACCGTCTTCGTCGTCCCGGGCGGCCCCTCGTAGAGGATCGTCATCGTGGTGGTGCCGGAGAAGTGGCGTTGGATCTCCTCCAGGTGCACCCGCACCACGCTGTCGCGCGCGAGGTACTCCTTGGTCGAGCCGAAGGTACGGATCTGGGCCGCGCCCGCCGCCGCGAGCAGGAGCGCGATCGCCGTTCCGACGATCACCGACCGCCCGCGGCCGCGCACGATGCCGTGGTGGATGCGGGCGAGCAGCCGGTCGGTCAGGCCGCCGTGGGGCGGCATCCGCCGCGGCGCCGGCAGCAGGGCGCGCAGCGCCGGGATGAACGTCATCTCGAGCACCACGGCGCTGCCGATCCCGAACGCACAGGCCAGGCCGAAGTTGGCGATCGCGGGTACGCCGAAGAGCGCGAGCGATGCGAAGCCGAGCGCCGCGACCGCACCGGCGGCCAGCATCACCGGCCCGACCCGCGCGGTCGACTCGATCACCGCCGCCCGGTTGTCGCCGAGACGATCGACCTCCTCGGTGTAGCGCTTGAGCATCTGCGCCGAATGCCCGGCCGCCACCGCGATCAGCAGGATCGGGGCGACCACGTTCCAGTTGTCGATCGGAATCCCCACCCACCCCATGATGCCGAGCCCCCAGAGCGTGCTCAGCGTCGCCGTCAGCATCGGGATGAGCATGCCCTGGAGGTTTCGGAACGAGAGCAGGAGCATGAGCGCGATCACCAGGAAGGTGATCGGGATGCGGCGCGACACCTCGGCCGACTGCTCGAGGTGCATGAGCGCGTAGATCGGCTCGCCCGCGAAGTAGAAGTCGAGCGGGCGGTCGCGGAAGGGTGTCGCCAGGCCCATCACGCGCTCGGTCAGTGCCTCGGCCGAGGGGCCGTCCCAGAAATCGACCAGCACGAGCGCCGCGCGCTGGTCCGGCGTCACCAGCATGCCACGGAGCTGCGGATCGTCGTCGACCCATGCCCGAAGACGGACGATCTCCTCGGGGGTCTCGGGCACGCGCGGCATGAGGTAATCGACGGTGAGGGCACCGCCCGCGTCCTCGACGTGCCGGACGCTCGGCGCCGCCAGGCTCACGACGGCGTGCGCCATCACGTCGGGCAGCCGCAGCGCGGCCACCGTGACGTCGCGAACGACGGTGAGGACCTCCGGCCGCCAGACGTCGCCCTCGCGCGGCACGATCGCCACGATGATCAGGTGGCGGCCGCCGAACGCCTGGCGGATCTGACGGTCGATCGTGACGAACGGATGGTTCGCCGGCAGGCTCTTCTCGAACGCGAAGTCCGTGTGCAGGCGGGGAATGCCGAGCACCAGCCACCCCGTCACCGCGCCGACGGCGAGCAGGACGGGCCACGCCCATCGCGTGAGCCCCCGCGCGTATCGCTCGAGACCGGTCACGCGAGCGCTGTGAAGCCCGTCATCCGCGCGGCTCCGACGCGCCCCGAACTCAGCCGCCGATCTGCAACATCGAGCGACCGGCCGGCGCCCGCCCGGCATCGAGGTCGTGCCCCATGGGCTTGCGCGCCACGGCCGCAAGCACGAGGGCGCTCACCTCGGCCTCGCCCCCGCCGGCACGCAGGACGCCGCGCAGGTCGATCTCGTCGTCGTGGAGGAGACAGAGACGCAGCCGCCCGTCGGCGGTGAGCCGCATCCGGTTGCACGCGTGGCAGTACGGTTTGCTCACCGGGCTCACGAACCCGACCACCCCCGCCGCGCCCGGCAGCGCATAGTTGAGCGACTCCTCCGAGGGGTGCGACTTCGGCAGCTGGGTGAGCGAGCCGAGCGCCGCTTCGATCGCGGCGTGGGTCTCGGCGCTCGGAACGAAGCGCTGCCGGGCGACCTCGGCCGGCTCCCCGGCCCCGACCGGCATGGTCTCGATGAAGCGCACGTGCCACGGCCGGTCGAGGGTGAGGGCGGCCAGCGGGACGACGTCGTCCTCGTTGCCCCCGCGCACGACCACCGCATTCAGCTTGATCGGGGTGAGGCCGGCCTCTTCCGCCGCGACGATGCCGGCCCAGATCTGGTCGACGCGCCCATGGCGCGAGATGGCGGCCAGGCGCGACTGCGTGACGCTGTCGAGGTGGACGTTGACGCGCCGGAGTCCGGCGGCCGCCAGCGGGCGGGCCAGGCCGCGGAGCAACACCCCGTTCGTGGTCATCGAGAGGTCGGCGACGCCGGGCACGCTGGTGATCCGCTCGACCACCTCGACGAGGTCGGCGCGCAGCGTCGGCTCCCCGCCCGTCAGGCGGAACTTCCGAAAGCCGACGCGCACCGCCGCCCGGACCACGGCCTCGATCTCGGCGGCGGTGAGCAGCTCCGCCTTCGGCAGCCGCGGCACCGCCGTACTCGGCATGCAGTAGATACAGCGGAAGTTGCAGTGATCGACGACCGAGATGCGCAGGTAGTCGATGACCCGGCCGAAGCGGTCACGTGCCATTGGTCCATATGCAAGCGACGGCCCCGACGACCGTCCCGGGTTCGACCCGCCATCCAGACGCATGAGTGACAACAGATCGCCCTCGTCTCTCTCACGGACGGGAAAACACCCGCCCGGTCATCGTGCGGCCGCACACTGCTGTTCGATGAGGTGCAGCATGGTCTCCTCGGCCTCTTCGTGGTGCCGGAAGGCGTCCTCGAAGGCATCGAAGAGCCGCACCGCTTCGGCGAGCTGGCCGCGCGCCACCTGCTCCGCGACGTCCGCGACGAGCGCACGGAACCCCTCGTGGGCCCGCATGAACTCGACGAGGGCCCCCTTCTGCTCCGGGCGCAGGGTCCAGATCGGCGGATAGTAGAGGTGCTCCTCCTGCGCGAAGTGGACCTCGAGGTCGGCGCGCAGCGCCGCGATCGCCCGGCGTGCGCCATCCTCCTCGCACCGCAGTGCGGCATGCGTCGCCTCGAGGAGCACCGAGAGGCCGCGGTGAGCCACGGCCACCCGACTCCGCACGGAAGCGTCCTTCGCCCGACCGCGCGTGTCCATGGCCCCCGAAGACTCCACTTTTGCGCAGGCCCCGGGTATGATGCGAATCATACGGCGTGCCGACGGATTCGAACACGAAACCCGCAGCCACACTCGAACAGGCGGAGTTCTTCCGCGTCCTGAGCCCACAGCGGCTCGCGCAGGTGCAGCCGCACCTGCGCGAGCGGAAGTTCCAGCGCCAGGACGTGCTCTTCTTCGAGGCACAGCCCGCAGAGTTCATCTGGGTGATCCGCAGCGGGACGGTCCGCCTGTGCACCTTCTCCGCCGACGGTCGCGTGACGACGCTCGACACGGTCGGCCCCGGCGAGATCTTCGGCGCGCTCTCCGCCGTGGAGGACGATGCCGCACCGGCCAGCGCCGAGACGCTCTCCGCCGGGAGTGCCTGGTGCCTGCCCCGCAAGCTGTTCCTCCGGCTGCTGTCGGAGGAGCCCCGGCTCGGCGTCGAGATCCTGCAGATCGTCTCCCGGCGCCTGCGCGACGCGCACGAACGCCTGCGCTCACTGGCCCACGACCCGGCCCCCACCCGCCTTGCCCGCGCCCTGCTCAAGGCGACGCACAACGGCCATGCCGAGGTCACGCGGCGGGCCCTCGCGGAGGCGGCCGGGACGACGGTCGAGACCGCGATCCGCGTGCTCCGTCGTTTCGAGCAGGATGGCGTGATCCGCGGCGCCGTCGGCAGCGTGAGCGTGCTCGACGGGCCGGCCCTCCGCCGCCTCGCCGGCGAGGCCGACGAGTGACGCGCCGGGCGCTATGACATCGGTCATACCGCCTCGTATGTGAATCCCCTACCCTCCGCGACGATGGCGGAGGGTCCCCTCTCCACGCTCTCCCGTCGGGACATCCTGCGGGCGGGTCTGACCGCGGCGCTCGTGGCCGGCTTCGGTCCGCTGCGGCTGGCCGCCGCACCGTCGGCGGCCGCCACCGCGGTGCCAATTCCTCCCTACCGCGACTGGCGCGACGTCTACCGCGCGCGCTGGCGCTGGGACCGCGTCGCGCGCGGAACGCACACGAACGCCAACTGCGTGTCGTCGTGCGCGTGGAACCTCTACGTCCGCAACGGCGTCGTCTGGCGCGAGGAGCAAGCGGCGCCGTACGTGGCTTCGAACGACACCGTCCCCGATTGGAACCCGCGCGGCTGCCAGAAGGGCGCCTGCTACACACACCTGTCCACCGGGCCCTCGCGCATCGTCCATCCGCTCCGCCGCGTCGGCCGGCGCGGCGGCGGCAAGTGGAGGCGGGTGAGCTGGGAGCAGGCGCTCGACGAGGTCGCCGAGACGATGGTCGAGGTGCTGGCGCGGCGCGGGGGCCAGGGCGTGCTCTGCGAGCTCGGCCCGAACATCGACTTCGGCGGCAACACCACCGCCGGCCTGCGCTTCTTCCGCCAGCTCGGCGCCCCGATGACCGACGCGATGGCCCAGATCGGCGACGTGCCGGTCGGCGGAACGATCACCCTCGGCACGCCACACACCGACGGC
The DNA here is from genome assembly GCA_046327955.1 of Binatia bacterium. Taxonomy (GTDB): domain Bacteria; phylum Desulfobacterota; class Binatia; order DP-6; family DP-6; genus JAXLXP01. Next base: position 58,942 of record JAXLXP010000016.1, read on the forward strand.
ACGTCCGACGACTGGTTCCGCTCCGACTACCTCGTGCTCTGGGCCTTCAACCCCGCGGCGACCCGCATCCCCGATGCCCACTTCGTGCACGAGGCGCGCTACCACGGCACGCGCGTCGTCGTCGTCGCACCCGACTACAACCAGACCGCGGTCCACTCCGACCTCTGGCTCTCGGTCCGCCCCGGCACCGACGCGGCGCTCGCGCTCGCGGCCTGCCAGGTCGTTCTCGCCGAAGGCCTCCACCAGGCCGACTACCTCCGCGAGCAGACGGACCTGCCGTTCCTCGTCCGCAGCGACACCCGCCGGTTCCTGCGCGAGTCCGACGTGAAGGCCGGCGGCCACGACGATCGCTTCGCGGTCTGGGACGAGGACCGCGCCGCGCTCGCCTGGGCGCCGGGCTCGGCGGGGAGCACGGACCGGACGCTGCGCCTCCCGGCGGGGATGCGGCCGGCACTCGACGGCACCCATGAGGTCACGCTGGCGTCGGGCCAGCGCGTGATGGTGCAGCCGGTGCTGGCAACGCTCCGCGAGCGGCTCGATCGGGACCACACGCCGGAGATCGCCGCCAAGGTCACGGGACTCTCGCCCGCCACGATCCGCCGGTTCGCGCACGACTTCGCCACCGCGCGCGCGGCACTCATCCTCTCCCAGTACGGCATCTGCAAGAACTACCACTCCGACCTGATCCAGCGCTCACAGATCCTCCTCGCCTCGCTCACCGGCAACCTCGGCCGGGCGGGCGGCGGGTGGCGCTCCGGCGCCTTCGTCGCGCTCGACGGGATGGGGCTGGTCGCGATGCAGGACTCGCTCGACCTCGTGCACCTCGGCATGACCGCGGCGCGCGCATTCCTCGACGCCGCCGCGGTCCGCCACGAGTTCGAGGCGATGTTCATCCCGAGCACGCTCTTCCACTACGTGCACGGCGGGCTCGCCGTCACCGCGGGCGCAGCCGAGCACGGCGACCCGCGGCTGCCGCACGGGGCGGCGCCCTACGTCGCCGAGGCACTGGCCAAGAAGCACTTCCCGATGGCGCCCGCGCCGGGCGACCACCCACCGGAGGTGCTGTTCTCGTTCTGCGGCAACGTGTTGCGCCACAGCCGCCAGGGCCAGCGCATCCGCGACACGCTGTTCGCCGGCGCGAAGCTCGTCGTCGACGTCAACTGGAAGACGAGCGAGACGGGCCGGCACGCCGACATCATCCTGCCGTCGGCCGGCTGGTACGAGAAGGTCGGCATCAAGTACATCGCGTCCGTCGTCCCCTACGTCACGCTCGGCGACCGCGCCGTCGCGCCGCTCGGCGAAGCGAAGCCGGAGTGGGAGATCTTCGCGCTGCTCGCCGCGCGCATCGGCGCTGCGGCGAAGCGCCGCGGCGTGACCACGGTGCCCGGCTTCCGCGGCCAGGCGTGCGACCTCGCCGGCCTCGGCGAGCGCTTCACCGACGGCGGGCGCTTCGGACCCGGGGCCGAAGAAGACGTCACGCGTTTCATCCTCAAGGTGTCGGGCGCCACGCGCGGCATCGGCGTGGACGAGCTGCGCCGCGACGGCGGCGCGGTGCGCATCAAGACGCTCGGCCAGCAGGGCGGCACGGCCGGGTTCTTCTCGGACTACCGGCTCGACGAGCCCGTGGTGCCCCTGCGCGACTTCGTCGAACGCAAGCAGCCCTATCCGACGCTCACCGGCCGGCAGCAGTTCTACGTCGATCACCCGTGGTTCCTCGAGCTGGGTGAGGAGCTGCCGACGCACAAGGATCCGCCCGCCGCCGGCGGCCATCATCCCTTCACCCTCACCGGCGGCCACACGCGCTGGAGCATCCACGCGATGTGGCGCGACCACGCGCTCATGCTGCGGCTGCAGCGCGGCGAGCCGGTCGTCTACCTCAACACGGACGACGCCCGCCAGCGCGGCATCGCCGACCACGCCTACGTCCGCGTCTGGAACGACGTCGCCAGCTTCGAGGCGCGCGCCAAGGTGGCACCCGGCATCCGCCCCGGCCAGGCGCACATCTTCCACGCCTGGGAGCCGTACCAGTTCCGTTCGGGCACCAGCCACCAGTTCGTCGCTCCCAGCCCCTTCAAGGTGACGCAGCTCGTGGGCGACTACGGCCATCTCCACTGGGCGTATGCCCACTACGAGCCCAACCAGTGCGACCGCGACACGCGCGTAGACGTCGCGCCCATACCGCCGCGCGCGTAGGGAGACACCATGGGACGCCAGATCGCGTTCGTCTTCGACCTGAACAAGTGCATGGGCTGCCAGACGTGCTCGGTGGCCTGCAAGGTGCTCTGGCTCGGCGACGAGCCGGGGACGCAGGGGCAGTGGTGGTGCTCGGTCAACACGCTCCCGGGCCGCGGCGTCCCGCGCGACTGGGAGACGATGGGCGGCGGCTACGACGCCAAGGGCCAGCTCGTGTTCGGCGAGCTGCCTTCGCCCGAGGAGTTCGGCGCGCGCAGCGACTACAACTGGGCCGAGGTCCACGCCGCGCCCGCGGGCTCCGTGCCGCTCCAGCCACGCGACGGCAAGCCGGCGTGGGCGATGAACTGGGACGAGGACGAGGGCAGCGGCGAGTACCCGAACGCGTACTTCTACTACCTGCCCCGCATCTGCAATCACTGCTCGAAGCCCGCGTGCGTCGATGCGTGCCCGAACGGCGCGCTCGCCAAGACCGAGGCCTTCGGCGTCGTCGTGCGCGACGAGGGGCGCTGCCGCGGCGTCCAACAGTGCGCGCAGGCGTGCCCGTACAAGAAGGTCTACTTCAACCAGGTGCTCAAGATCAGCGAGCACTGCATGGGCTGCCTGCCCCGCCTGGAGCAGGGCGTCGCGCCGGCGTGCGTGCGGCAATGCCCGGGGCGTGCGGTCTTCGTCGGCTGGCGCGACGACCCGGACTCCGCCGTGCACAAGCTCGTCGACACCTACGGCGTGGCGCTGCCGCACCACCCGGAGTTCAACGTCGAGCCGAACGTGTTCTACGTGCCGCCGCTCTCGCCATTCCGGGTGCGACCCGACGGCACGATCGAGGAGGGCCAGCGGCGCATCCCGCTCGCCCACCTCGAGGCACAGTTCGGCCCGCGCGTCGGCGATGCGCTCGCGACCCTCGAGACCGAGATGGCGCGCCGCCAGCGCGGCGAGCGGTCCGAGGTGATGGACCTGCTCATCGCCCATCGATGGCACGAGCTGCTGGGTCCCTTCACGCGCGACCCGGCCGAGATCAGCTGGCGCTGACGGAGGAGCGACGATGACGACCGCCGCGACCGGCAACGACGCCACCGCCCGCTATCGCGCGCGCTGGACGTGGGACAAGGTGACGTGGGGCTGCCACGCCGTCGACTGCTACCCGGGCGGCTGCCCGTGGCGCGTCTACTCGAAGGACGGGAAGATCCTGCGCGAGGAGCAGGCCGGTATCTTCCCCACGATCGAGCCCGGCATCCCCGACATGAACCCGATGGGTTGCCAGAAAGGCGCCAACTGGAGCCAGCAGCACTACAACGAGGAGCGCGTCCTCTACCCCCTCAAGCGCGCCGGCAAGCGGGGCGAGGGGAAATGGCAGCGCATCTCCTGGGAGCAGGCGTACCGCGAGATCGCCGACGCGATGCTCGACGCGGTGGTCGACCAAGGCCCTGGCTCGCTCTACCACATCGGCACGCCCGGCGAGGGCGGGCTGCAGCAGATCCTCTGGAACACGTTCTCCGCTGGCCTCGGCTTCCAGGTGACGGACCTGCAGGCGGAGATCAACGACTTCAGCCCCGGCATCTACACCACGTTCGGGAAGTTCGACCCGGCGCCGGGGGCGGACGACTTCTTCAAGTCGGAGCTGGTCCTCATCTGGCACGCCAACCCGATCTACACGAACATCACGTGGTACCACTACGTCGCGGAGATGCGGTACAACGGCGGCCAGGTCGTCTCGATCGCACCCGACGTGAGCCCGTCGGCGACGCACGCCGACTACCACGTGCCGATCGCGATCGGCACCGACGCCGCGTTCGCCAATGCGATGTCGCAGGTCGTCCTCGAGGAGGGCCTCGCCGACCTCGACTTCGTGAAGCGGCAGACCGACCTGCCGCTCCTCGTCCGCATGGACACCCACCGCTTCCTGCGCGCGGCCGACGTCGCCGCGGGTGGCGCCGACGACCAGTTCTACTGGCTCGACGCGCGCGCGGGCCGCATCGTCGAGGCGCCGCGCATGACGCTCGAGCCGGGCGACGTCGACCCCGCGCTCGACGGGTCCGCCACCGTGCGACTCGCCGACGGCCGCGACGTCGAGGTGCGGCCGGCGATGACGCTCCTCGAGACTCTGCTCGACCGCGACTACACGCCCGAGAAGGTCCAGGCGGTCACCGGCATCCACCCCGACACGACCCGCATGCTCGCGCGCCGGATCGCGGCCAAGCGCACGCGCATCCTCATGGGCTGGAACTCGGGCAAGTACTACCACGGCGACCTCATGGAGCGGGCAATGAGCCTGCTCCTCGGCCTCACCGGCAACTGGGGGAAGGACGGCACGGGCCTGCGGAGCTGGGCCGTCGGCTTGAACGACGGCATGTTCGCGGTGCTCTTCAAAGAGGGCCTCGGCACCGAAGCGACGGCCGAGACGCGCGCGATGCGCGAGATGTTCCACCAGTCGTTCCTCGCCCAGGGCATGACCGACGAGATGGCCTCGTACGAGACCGAGCGCATGCTCGTGAACATGCTCGGGCTCTTCGTGCCACCGGCGTTCTTCTGGTACCACCACTGCGGCTACCGCGAGGTGTGGAATCGCCGTGGCTACGGCGACCCGGCCATGAAGCGCTCGTTCGACGAGTACTTCCAGGAGGCCTGCGAGCGCGGTTGGTGGCAGATCGCCGACCGTGCCACGCAGTCCGAGCCGCGCTTCCTGATCGAGGTCGGCGGCAACCTGCTCCGCCGCCAGCGCGGCGGAGCGCGCCAGCTCCTCGAGCACCTGTGGCCCAAGCTCCGCACGATCGTGTCGGTCGACTGGCGCATCAACACGACCGGGCTCTGGGCGGACTACATCCTGCCCGCCGCCCAGCACTACGAGAAGACCAACATGCCGTACTCGAGCCCGATGCACCTGCACGTGCTCCTGATCGAGGAGGCGGCGAAGCCCCACGGCGAAGCACGGAGCGAGTGGCAGATCATCCAGGGCCTCGCGCGCGCGCTCGGCGAGCGCGCCAAGGCGCGAGGCGTTCAGCCCTGGGTGCGGCCGAACGGCGAGCTGGTCGACCTCGACGGCCTCTGGGCCCGCGTGACGAAGAACGGCGCCCTCGCCGACGACGAGCGGCTCGTCGACGAGATCATTCGCGACAGCGTCTTTCTCGGCACGCTGCCCGAGGGCACGACGCTCAAAACCATGCAGGAGAAGGGTGCGGTGCGCGCCGTCGGCTGGGGCAGCTCGGCGATGATGGTCTGCCAGCAGTCACCGCTCGAGCCCCACCGCACGCACACGCCGTGGCGCAACCACGTCGAGGGGCTCAAGCCCTACCCGACGCTCACCCGCCGCGCCCAGTTCTACATCGACCACGACTGGTACCTCGAGGCCGGCGAGCAGTTCCCCGTCCACAAGGACAACCCCCGGCAGGGCGGCGACTTCCCCCTGCGCCTCACCAGCGGGCACCCGCGCTGGAGCATCCACTCGATGAACCACACGAGTCGGGTGATCCTCGGCACGCACCGTGGCTACCCGGTGATGTACATGAACCCCGACGACATGGCCGCGCGCGGCGTCGCCAACGACGACGAGGTCGAGGTGTTCAACGACTGCGCGACGATCCGCATCCGCGTGCGCCGCTCGCCCGGGACCCGGCCCGGCCAGGTCGTCATCTACAACGGCTACGAGCCCTTCCAGTTCGCGGGCTGGTACGGCCCGGAGAACGTCGAGCCGGGGATGGTGAAGTGGCTCCACCTCGCGGGCGGCTACGGCCACCTCCAGTACCGTGGGCTCCACTGGCAGCCGATTCCGATCGACCGCGCCGTGCACGTCGACGTGCGCAAGCCGTCCTGACGTCGGAGGCGACGATGCCGGGCGTCACCCGCCGCGAGCTGCTCGTCACGGCCGGTGCCGCGTCGGCGGCAGCCCTCGTGCTCCGCGGGCTGCGCCCGCTGGCGCACGCCGCGCCGGGGAGCGCCGCCCCCGCGGCGGCCGCGTACACCGGCTTCGCCGACGTCTACCGCGCGGCCTGGCGCTGGGACCGCGTCGTGCGGGGGACCCACCTGCGCGCCAACTGCTTCAGCGCGTGCGCCTTCGACCTCTACGTGAAGGACGGCGTCGTGTGGCGCGAGGAGCAGGCGACCGGCGCCTATGCGCGCGACGTTCCCGATCTTCCCGACTTCGCGCCGCGCGGCTGTCAGAAGGGCGCCTGCTACAGCGAGCTGATGCTCGGGCCCGGCCGCGTCACGCACCCGCTCGAACGCGTCGGGCCGCGCGGCACCGGCCAGTGGCGCCGTGTCTCCTGGGACGCGGCGCTCGACCGCGTCGCCGACGCCATCCTCGACGCGACCGCAGAGGGTGGGCCGGAGACGGTCGTCTACGACAACGGCACGTCCAACGTCGACTCCGGGCCGGCGACGCTCGGCGAGATGCGCCTCTTCGCGCTCCTCGGTGCCACGATGCTCGACGGCTTCGGCGGCACGGGCGACCTCGCGATGGGCGCCGTCCAGACGTGGGGGACTTCGTTCGTCGACGGCAGCTCCGACGACTGGTGCCGCGCCGACACGCTGTTCTTCTGGCACTGCAACCCGGCCGTGACCCGCATCCCCGACGCCCACTTCGCCACCGAGGCGCGCTACCGCGGGGCGACCGTCGTCACCGTGGCGCCCGATCTCTCGCCGTCCGCGATCCACGCCTCGCTCTGGGTCAACCCGCAGCCGGGTACGGACGCGGCGCTGGCGCTCGGGCTCGCGCGCGGGCTCCTCGCCCGCGGCGCCATCGACGCAGCCTACGTCCGTGAACAGACCGACCTGCCACTGCTCGTGCGCGACGACACCGGACGCTTCCTGCGCGCCGCGGACCTCACGGCGGGCGGACGCGACGACGTGTTCTTCGTGCACGACGAGGCGACCGGGACGATCGTCGCCGCGCCGGGCGGGGTGGGGCGCGGTGGCTCGCTCGCGCTCGGGTCGGTGATTCCCGCCCTCGGCGGGCGATACACGGCCGCGACGACCGTCGGCCCGGTCGGCGTCCGACCGGTGCTGGAGCTGCTGCGCGATCGCCTGGCGGCGTACACGCCCGAGCGCGTGGCGGAGATCACGGGCGTGGGCACCGCCACCCAGGCGCGGCTCGAGGAGCTGCTCGCCGGTTCACGGCGAACGCTCATCTACGCGTCGTGGGGCTCGAACAAGGCCTACCACGCCGACCTGCTCCAGCGCGCCCTGATCCTCCTCTCGGCGCTCGGCGGCCACCACGGCCGGGCGGGCGGCGGCGTGCGCTTTGCGGCCTGGCTCCCGTTCGAGGGCGGCGATCGCCTGATCCAGGCGCACGAGCTGCCGTGGTGGCAGCGGCTCCTCCTCAAGGTCTACACGCCGCCGCCGCGCATGATGGAGAACGCGATCGCGGCGGCCACAGAAACCGACCTCACCTGGACGCCGTCCCACCTCTTCCTCCACGTCCACGGCGGGCTCGATCGCGTGCAGGATGCCGACGCGCGCGGCGAGACGCTGGCGCGCCCGGCGCGGGCGTATCTGGACGAGGCGCTGGCGCGCGGCTGGATCCACGTGCGACCGGCACCCGGTCGCCCGCCGCGGGTCCTCGTGACCTCGGGTGTGAACCCGCTGCGGCGCTGGCCACTGCCGCAGGTGGTGGAGGAAGTGCTCTGGCCGAAGCTGAAGCTCGTCGTCGCGGTCGACTTCCGTCTGTCGACGACCGGGTGCAAGGCCGATCTCGTGCTGCCGGCCGCGGGGTATTACGAGAAGCGCGGCATCAAGTACGCGGTCGCGCTGTCGCCGTACGTCGCCATCGGCGACCAGGCCGTTCCACCGCTCGGCGAGGCCAAAGGCGAGTGGGAGATCATGGCGCTGCTCGCGCGCCGCATCCAGGAGCGGGCGAGGTCGCGCGCGATGCCCGGATCGGTAGCGGACGTCTACGATCGGTTCACGCTCGGCGGGCGCTTCGGGCCCGGGGATGACGCGGCGCTGCTCGACGTCATCCTGCGCGAGTCGTCGCCGACGCGCGGCGTGGGCTGGGAGGAGGCGCGCCGGCGCGGGGCGCTGCCGGTCACGTCGGTCGGCGGCTGGGGCCCGACCAGCGGGATCGGGAGCGACGTGGAGCCGGGCGGGACCCTCACGCCGTCACGCGTTCACGTCGAGGGCAAGCAGGCCTGGCCGACGCTCACCGGCCGGCAGCAGTTCTTCCTCGACCACCCCTGGTTCATGGAGGCGGACGAGGCACTGCCGCTGGAAGCCATCGGCAGCCGGGCGGCGCATACCCGATCCGACTCACCGGATTCCACGCGCGCTGGAGCATCCACGCGACCTGGCGCGCCAACCCGACGCTGCTGCGGTTGCAGCGCGGCGGGCCGTCGCTGCTCATGGCGGTCGCGGACGCGCGCGCGCGGCGTCCGCGACCACGACCTGGTCCGCGTCTTGAACGACCACGGCACGTTCGAAGTGCACGCGCGCGTGTCGGCGGCGGTGGCGCCCGGCGAGGCGATCCTCGAGCACGCGTGGGAACCGTTCCAGTTCCCGGGCTGGCGCGGCAACATGGAGGTGGTCTCGTCGCCGTACAAACCGCTGCACCTCGCGGGCGGCTACGGGCACCTGCGCCCACGGGTGTTCTTCAGCGGTCCGATGCACGTCCCGCGCGGGGCGCCCGTCGAGATCACGCGCGCCTGAGGCCGCGGGACGGCATGAACACGATCCCGGCGAGGATCGCGGCCGCGATGCTCCCCGCGACGAGGAAGGTGTCCGCGAACGCGAGCATCGTCGCCTCCCGCCGGAGCTGCCCGTAGAGCATCGCCGCCGCCTGCGTGGCGCTCACCACGGCGCCGCGCCCCGCGAGCGCGCCGGGAATCGCCTCGAGCGCACGCGCGAACGGTGGATGGAGCGGCGACGACCAGGTCGAGAGAACCGCCTGGTGAAACTGCTCGCGCCGCACGAGGAGCGTGCCCAGGATCGCGATGCCGCAGCTCGCCCCCGTGTTGCGCATGAGGTTGTAGAGGCTCGTGGCGTGTCCCAGCTGCGCGTGCGGAATGCTCCCGAGCGCGGTGGTCGAGAGCAGCGTGAAGATGAACCCGAGCCCCGCACCCTGGACGAGACTCGGGACGACGATCTGCCACCACCCGAGCTGGAGGTTGAACCGAGACATCCAGAACTGCCCCGTGAACAACAGCACGACGCCGAACCCGATCAGGAGGCGCGGATCGATCCGGCGCGAGAACCGCCCGACGAGGAACATGGCCGCACCCGTCGCGATGCCGCGCGGAGCGCTCGCCCACCCCGCCTGCGCGGCGCTGTAGCCCATCAGCGTCTGCAGGTAGAGCGGCCAGAGGGCCAGGCTGCCGAAGAGGATGAACGCGAGGCAGGCGATCAGGCCACAGCCGAGCGCGAGCGCCCGGTCGCGCAGGAGCCGCAGCTGGAGGACGGGGTCGGGGACGCGGAGCTCCCACACCACGAAGGTCGCGAGCGCGACGATCGACGCGGCGGTGAGCACCCAGACCCAGCCCGCCTCGAACCAGTCGGCGCGCTCGCCCCGGTCGAGGACGATCTGCGCGGCGCCGACACCGACGACGAGCAGCCCCATGCCGAGCCAGTCCGCGCGCACGCGCGCGCGCGCGGCGGTCGGGGGGTCCTCCAGGAAACGCAGGCACATGAGCGCCGCGATCACCCCGAACGGCAGATTGACGTAGAAACACCAGCGCCAGCTGTACGTGTCCGTGAGCCAGCCCCCCAGCGTCGGGCCGATCACGGGCGCGAGCATGAGCCCGACGCCCCACACCGCCATCGCCGTCGCGCGCTCCGCCGGTGGGAAGGTCTCCATGAGGATCGCCTGCGACGACGGCAGCATCGCCGCCCCGGCGAGCCCCTGCAGCACGCGGAACACCACCATCGAGCGCAGGTCGGGCGCCGCGCCGCACAGCATCGAGGCGGCGGTGAAGATCCCGATGCTGGTGACGAAGTAGCGCTTGCGCCCGAAGCGACCCGCGAGCCAGCCGCTCATCGGGATGACGATCCCGTTGGCGACGAGGTACGACGTGAGCACCCAGGTGATCTCGTCGATGCTGGCCGAGAACGCCCCCTGCATGTGCGGCAGGGAGACGTTCACGATGCTCGTGTCGAGGACCTCGAGGATCGTGCCCAGCATCACGGAGACCGCGATGAGCCACTTCCGCGTGCCCGCTCGCGCCGCCATGCGGGCCGACCCTACGCGATCGGTTCGACCGGTGCACGCGGGCCGGCGGTTGCATCGGCGATCGCGGCGTGAAATCGCATTTCACATCGTGCAGTCGCGTTCCACGACCCGGCGCGAGCGGGAGCAGGCCCTTCGCCTCGACTGGATCCTCGGCGCGGCGGAGGCGGTCTTCATGGAGCGGGGCTTCGTGGGTGCCGGCGTCGCGGAGATCGCCCGCCGGGGCGAGGTCGCGCTCGGTACGCTCTACAAGCTCTTCCCGAGCAAGGACGAGCTGCTCGCGGGCGTGGTCGAGCGCCGCATGGACGGCTTCCTCGGCCACGTCCGTGCGGCGAGCGCCGAGGGATCACCCCGCGTTCGCCTCGAACGGCTCGTGCGCGGCACCTTCGCCTACTTCGTCCACCGCGGGGACCTCTTCCGCATGTACCTGGCCGCCACCCACGGCTTCCCCTGGCAGCTCCAGTCCCGTCTCGGTGAGAGTGCCGCCGCGCACTACCGCGAGCTGGTCGCGGAGGTCGAGGGCATCTGCCGGCTCGCCCTCCCCGCCCGCAGCCGGCACACCGCCCGCGCCACGGCGCTCGCCGCCGTCGGCACGCTGAACGCCGTCCTCGGCGACTGGATCGAGCACCCGCGGCGGCGCAGCAGCGCGGCGGTCGCGGACGAAGCGTGGGCCGTGGTGGGGAGGCTCGTGCCGTGACCGCGTCTCCACGTCGGCGCGCGGCGGGCCTCGTCGCACTGGCGCTCCTTGCCGCGCGGACGGTCGGGGCCCAGGCGGTGCTCACCCTCGAGGAGGCCTCGGCCCGCGCGCTCGCCACGCACGAGCAGATTCGCGCCGCCGACGCGGAGCGCGACCGCGCCGCCGTCGCGCCGTGGCGGGCGCTCAGCGCCCTCGGCCCGACGATCCGCGAGGTCGGCAGCTACACGCGCGAGACGGAGTCGCTCGCCTTCCCGACCGGCGGCCAATCGCTCGCCGGCTTCAACCCGGTGGTCCTCGCGCAGGACGTGCTCCGCAGCACGCTCGAGGTCGGCCAGCCCGTGTACACGCACCAGTTCTGGGGCCTGCGGGACATCGGCCGCGCCGAGGTCCGGCGCAGCGCCGACGGCTACCGCGCCGCCCGCCAGGACGTACTGCTCGCGGTCGCCGCCGCCTACTACGAGGCGCTGCGCGCCGCGACCCTCTCGACCGTGGCGCACGAGACACAGCAGCTCGCCGACACCCAGATCGCGCACGCCGAGGCCCGCGTCCGTGCCGGCCAGGCCGTGCGCAGCGACGTGCTCCGGGCGCAGAGCGAACGCGCGCGCGCGGACCAGCGCGTCGCCGAAACGACGGGCCAGGTGGAGACGTCGCTCGATGTCCTGCGACGGCTCACGGGGCGCACCGGCGCGATCACGGTCACCGATCCCCCGCCCCGGCGGGTCGCGCTCGCCGCCGTCGAGCCGCTGATCGGAACGGCCCTCGGCCACAGCCCCGACCTCCAGGAACGCGAGGCCGCACTGGCGGCGGCCCGCGGCGAGGTGCGCCGACGCGTCGGGGCCCTCTACCCCACGCTCGGCGTCCAGTTCGACTACCAGAACCTGAACCACGAGGCGTTCGCCGACCGCGACGACTTCTGGACCCTCACGCTGCGCGCGCAGGTGCCCCTGCTCGAGGCGGGTGGCACACGCTGGCTCGACGTCGCCGAGCAGCGCGCCGTCGTGGCGCGGCTGGAGGCGCAGGTCGCCGGCTTCCGCCGCGATCTCGAGGTGAGCGTGCGCCGCGCCTGGATCACGGCGCGCACGCTCGAGGCGCAGCGCACTGCCACCGAGCAGGAAGTGACCCTCGCCACGGAGAGCCATCAGATGCTGTCGGACCAGTACGCGGCCGGCGTCGCCACCAATCTCGACGTGCTGAGCGCGCTCACCGCCCTCGACGGCGCCCGCGCCAATCTGGCCGCCGTGCGCTACGCGCACGCCACGGCGTTGGTTCAGCTCGATCGCCTGGTCGGAACGCTCGGCGAGCCGGCGGGGGCGGACCGATGACGGGAACCCGGCGGCTGGCCCTCTTCGCTCTCGTCCCCGCCCTGGTCGTGGCCGTGGTCATCGGCGGGCGGTGGTGGGAATTCTACCGCACCCACGTCCAGACCGACGACGCGTACGTCCACGCCGCCATCGCGCTGGTCACGCCGCGCATCGCCGGCACCGTCTCGGCGCTCGTCGTCGACGAGAACTGGCAGGTGCGACAGGGCGATCTCCTGGCGCGCCTCGACCCGGCGGAATATCGCGTCCGCCTCCGCCGCGCGGACGCGGCGCTCGCACGGGCCGCCACGGGCGTCGAGCAGGCGCGCGCGGCCGTCCGCACCGCCGACGGCGAGGTGACACTCGCCGAGACCGACCTCGCCCAGGCGCGCCTCGACCACGACCGAGCCGTCCAGCTCGCGGCGCGCGGCGTGATCACCACCGACCGGCTCGACCACGCGCGGACGGCGCTGCGCGCCGCCGAAGGCCGGCTCGCCACCGCGCAGCGCGAAGGCGACCGCGCACGCGCCACGCTCGGCATCACCGTCGACGCGCCCGCCAGCGAGGCCGCTGCCGTCCGCGAGGCGCAGGCCGCACGCGACGAGGCCGCCCTCATGCTCTCCTGGACGCGGCTCCGTGCCTCGGTCTCCGGGGTCGTCGCCCGACGCAGCGTCGAGGTCGGCCAGCGCGTGCAGCCCGGCCAGGCCCTCATGGCGATCGTGCCGGTCGCCGACGCCTGGATCGAGGCCAACTTCAAGGAGACGCAGCTCACCGACGTGCGCGTCGGGCAGCACGCCACGGTCGTCGCCGACCTCTATCCCGGCGTTCGCTACGAGGGTCGCGTCGATGGGATCGCGCCGGGCACGGGCGCGGCGTTCGCGCTCCTGCCGCCGGAGAACGCCACCGGCAACTGGGTGAAGGTCGTGCAGCGGTTGCCGATTCGCATCCGCCTCGATCCGCCCCCGCCGGCCGACCGGCCGCTGCGCGTCGGGCTGTCGGTGGAGGCGACGATCGACACCGCCGACACGAGCGGCCCGCTCCTCACCCCGTTCACGCAGGCGACCGCGCCGGGACGGACCGCGGGCCGATAGCGGGGCCGGGGCCGATGCGCGTCGTGCCGCTGTTCGGACCTCACCCGACGTGCTAGCGCTCGTCCGCATGCGCGCGGACCAGTACAGCCGCACGGCCCTGGTCGCCGCGTTCTACCGTGCGCAGCACCATCTGCACGACGCGTCGAAGCTCATCGACGACCCGTATGCCCATCGGCTGCTGAGCCCGGTCGAGCGCACCGCGATCACGGAACGGTACGTGCGCGACGGACTGGAGCGCTGGGGCACGGCCGCGGATCCGCAGGCGGTGCTCGCCCGCACCCTGCAGACGGCCACACCCGCGGCCTTCGTGTTGGCCCGCGCGCGCTACACCGAGGAGCGCCTGGAGATGGCCATCGCGCGCGGCGTCGATCAGTACGTGCTGGTCGGTGCCGGACTCGACACGTTCGCCTTCCGTCGCGTCGATCTGCGCGACCGCGTTCGCGTCTTCGAGCTGGATCATCCCCACAGCCAGGCCGCCAAGCGGGAGCGGCTCGCGGCCGCGGACCTCGCGACACCGACGAACCTGCACTTCGGCCCCGTCGACTTCGAGCACGAGAGCGTCGCGGCGGCACTCGAGCGCCTGCCGTTTCGCCCCGATCGACCGGCGGTCTTCGGCTGGCTCGGCGTGACCATGTACCTCACGCGCGCCGCGATCGAGACCACCTGGCGGGCGATCCGCAGCGTGGCCGCACCCGGGAGCGAGCTCGTGTTCGACTTCCTCCACCCCGACGCCCTGTCCGAGACGGCCTCGCCCGGTCTCAAGAAGATGCGGGAGCGCGCCAGCGCGGTCGGCGAGGCGATGATCACCGGCATCGACCCGTGCGCGCTCCCGGCCGACCTGGCCGCCACCGGGTGGACGCTGATCGAGCAACTGGACCGCGCCGAGATCCACCGCCGCTGGTTCGCGGCCCGCACCGACGGCTACACAGTCCGGTCGCTCGGACACCTCGCCTGCGCCGGGGTCGTCTGAGGGGTTCAGCCGAGGTCGGCGTCGACCATCGCCGCGACGTTGAACCCCGAATCGACGGCCTGGTGCGTGCCGGCGCCACGCCCGCCGGCGTCGCAGCCGACGAGGTAGAGGCCGGGAAGCGGCGTGCGCGGATCGGGCTTCGACCGCCCGCACTGACCGACCACCTGCGCGAGCCCGACGGCCTCGCCACCCTGCCCCGGCACCACCGCGTCGCGGCTCACGCGCGAGATCGATCGCGCGCCGTACGGCTCCGCACGGATCACGTGCCGGCGAAAGTCCGGCCACAGCTCGTCGAGCACGACCTCGGAGCGGCGGATCGCCTCGTCGGTCATCGGCGTCTCCGGGTCGGGCGACGTGAACACCTGCGTGATCGCGATCTGGTGTCCGGGGACCGGGACGAGCGACGGATCGAACGCGGTCGGCACGTCGATCGCCATCATCGGCACGTCCGGCCACTGCCCCGCGCACATCCGCGCGAAGCGCTCGTCGTCGAGCCAGCTCTGGTCGGAGAACACGGGGACGAGCGCGGCCTCGATCACCGGCGCGTCGAGGATGTAGCGCACCCCGGCGATCGCCCAGCTCGGCTCGAGCGCGCGCACGCGCGCGACGTAGTTGCCCGGGAAGTGCTCGATGCCGGCGAGCCGCAGCACGGTCGGCTGGATGCCCGCGTTCGACACCACGGCACGGGCGCGCAGCTCGCCGCCGGCCGTCGACAGCCCGACCGCACGACCACCCTCGACCACGATGTGGCGCACCCGTTCGGACGGGCGGTAGACCCCGCCGTGCTCGACCACGTACTCGGCGCAGACCTCCGCGACGCGCGCGAAGCCCCCGGCGTGGTAGCGACCCGTGCCGCCGAGCGCGAGCTGCCGCATGGTGAGGATCGCCTCCGATGCCGCCAGGCGGTTCACCGGTACGACGAACAGCATGTTGAGGATCCCGCACCACTGGCTCAGCAGGCCCGCAGACAGGCCGAAGCCGCGCATCCAGCCGAGCATGCCGACGTCGTCGAGGGCATCGAGGGCGTCCCCCTCGAGCGTCATCACGGCGCCGAACATGGCACCGAGCGCGGCGAGGTCGGCGTCCGTCGCGCCGAACACGCGGCGAAGGTTCTCGATCTCCGCGGGGCTGCCGGTCTGCTGCGCCGGCCCGCGCATGGCGCGCCACTCGCCGCTCGCCGCCTTGTAGCGGACGCCCGCGATGTCGCCGTCGGGGACGATGAACGGCGTCCGCGCGCCGACGTCGAGCACGTCGACCAGTTCGTGGAAACGCGAGTGGACCGCGGGAATGCCGACCGCACCGAACATCTCGTAGCGATAGCCCTGCCACGAGAGCGTCTGCGCTTTGCCGCCGGCGCGCGGCATCTTCTCGACGAGCGCCACCCTGCGCCCCGAACGGGCGAGCAGCGCGGCGGCGGTCACGCCGCCGAAACCCGCCCCGATCACTGCCACGTCGAACGTCTCCACGTTGCCTCCCCTTCCGATGCCGGCGCGCATCATCGCGGCCCGGGATGTCCGGTGCAATGGGCATCGGTCTGCCCTGGCGGACGCCTCGGAGAGCCATCCACCGATCCGTCGTGTCGACACCGACGGCACGTCTCTTGCCAACCTTTCGCAACAAGGGGGCGACATGGCGGACAATCCCACGATCGGGAGGCGCGGCGGCGACGCGACGCCCTACGGGATCGGCGCGGCGGTCGCCGCGCTCTTCCTGAGCGCCGTCCTGGCGAGCGACCGGCCCGCGGGAAGCTCCTCGCCCGGGGCGCAGGCCCACGGCCCGCGACCGACCACGGAACCGGAGAGCCACGCGTCGGGAAACCGCGACGCAAGCGCCGCCCGGGGACGGGTCACCGATCTGCTCGAGGAGTTCTTCGCGCTGCCGCCCTCCGAGGACGATCCGCAGGCGCGTTTCGATCGCGCGCGAGGCACGTGGCGCGAACGCGGAGGCGCGGTCCTCATCGCCACCCTACCCGACCCGGCGGAATCGAAGGTGGGCTACACGTTCGACCAACAGGTCGAAGCCCTCGAATCGGCCGCCGCCGCCAGGGGCTACGTCCTCAACGGCTTCCGGCTGCCGTGGCGTGTCGGCGGGGAGTCCCCCGAACAGCGGTGGACGGCGTCGGCCGGGGGCCCAAACGACACGGCGACGCGCGCCACGTGGGAGAGCCCCCGCTCGCGCGGGCACACGCAGCCGGGAGCGATCCTCTTTCGCGGTACGAAGCCGCGGCCCCGGCCCGATGAGAATCCCCTGCTCGTGCTCGTCGTCGGCGAGACGCCGACCCGCGGGGTGCAGGTGCAGGCCCTTACCACCGCCCTCGACCTCGCCCGGGACCTCGCCCCGGCCGATGGTGCCGTGCGGCTCACGATCGTCGGACCCATGTTCTCCGGCGGCGCGCACTCCGTCGCGACCGTGGTGGAGAAATGGAGGTCCGCCGCTGCGCGGGTAACGACCCACGTCCGGATCATCTCCGGAACGCTCACCTCCATTACAGCGGCGAAGGAGCTTCGTACGCTTGCCCATGCTTCGGCCGGTCACATCACGTTCACCGCCCTCGATCTGCCGGTGAAGTGGGCACTCGCCACGATGCACCGTTTCGTGCGCCAGCACGGGGACGGAGGCATCGCGATGCTGGTCGAGCTGGGCACCGCCTTCGGCGCCGCTTCGCGGCAACCCGGGAAAGGCCAAGAACAAGAAGTGGAGTACCTCTCGTATCCGCTGCACATCGCCCACATCCGCAGCGCTTTCGAGAAAGCGCAGGGCCGGGACGGCGGCACGCGCATCCGCAGCATCGAAGCCCGCAACGCCCTCGAGCTGCCACTCGAGTTCGTCCGGGACGCGGAAACGCCTCCGAGTTTCCTGCCCGAGAACGCCGCCATCGTCGCCGAGCGCCTGTTGGCGCAGAAGCTCGACCTGCTGCGCGCGCAGCACTGCAAGTTCGTGGGCATCGTCGGGACCGATGCCTACGACCGCATCTTCGTCGCCCGCATGGTGCGCCGTCACGTCCCCGATGCCCAGCTCTTCATGATCGGCAGCGACGTCCTCTATCTCCACCCGAGCTACACCTCCGACCTCCTCGGGATGTGGGTAGGATCGACCGACCCCACCGATCCCGCAACCGCTCCAGCGACCGCAGCAATGGAGGCGAACACCAGCTTCGCCGCGGCGGGATTCCAGCGTGCCGTGAGGATGGCCCTCGGACGCCACAGCCACGCCCACCCAGCGGGCGGGCTCTGGATCAGCGCCGTCGGGCGCGGGGCCTTCTGGCCCGTGGCCTTCGTCGCGGCTGACCGGCAGAACAGCGATGTCGATCAATTTCAGGGTCATCCGCCGCTGCGCGATCGCGGACCTTCCGACCTCGACCGGCCGCTGCGCGCGGGGGTGTTCTGGCTCGTCCTCGCCGCCGGCGGCGTCGGCGCACTGGGACTGTCCGCCTTACGACTGATCGCCAATGGCCCGGCCGACACGTCGAATGGGATGTCCGCCCGCGTGATGGCGCGGCTCCCGTCCGTCGCCCGCGTCCTGCGCTCGCCTCAGGCAGCCGAGCCTACGCCGGCGTGGCTCGCACGCCTGCTCCAAACGACCACGAGCGAGCCCACCGACACCGTCTGGGCACTCAGCCTGCTCCTGCTACCGACCGCGCTCCTCGGCTACGGGATCGCGCTCGTCTGGCCTGTCCTCTCCCAGGCCGACTGGCGCCTGCGCGGAGCGTGGGACCTCGTGGTCTCGGGGGTCGTCGCGCTCTGGAT